>CAWKGV010000003.1:0-207500 GCA_963849305.1 uncultured Pseudomonadota bacterium | reverse complement strand
CCGAGATGGTGCATGACCAGATGCTGCACCCGGTTCAGGAAGAACATGTGCTCGGCCATGTAGAGGAACCGGGTCTGCAACACGGCGTAGATCAAGGCCACGCCGGCGAGGAACAGGCCGTTTCGTAGGGCGGGCGGCCGCAGCGCAGCGGGAGTCCGCAGCAGGCCGCGCCCGTACCACCACAGGCTGAACCCGGTCGCGAGGAACTCAACCCAGGAGAATTCCCACGGCGCCCAGGGCGGCAGGATCGCCGGGTGATCCGCGCACAGCCAGGCGAGCAGCCCCGCCAGGGAGCAGATCGCCAGGGAGGCCACTGCCTCGGCGCGATCCAGACCAGCAACCCGCACACGGGAGAGAACCAAAGGCCGGCGGCTCCTCGAACGATGCGCTGCCCGACGCCGGCGACCATCCGCGCCCGGCCGCGCCGGTGCAAGTGACCAGCGCGCGAGCGTGCCGCCGCTTCCCGCCGTCCTGGCTAGAGGGCAAGATGGCCCCGGACATGGCACGACGAGACGGCGGGATTGAGCGTCGCCGGCTGGCCCCGTTAGCGGCGGGCAGTCTGGCCACGGCCTGGCTTCTGGGCCTGGGTGAAGCGGCGCGAGGGGCAGCGCGCGACATCGGTGGCAGTGTGCCGCCGCTCGCTTTCTCCATGGCCGAGGCGACCGATGGCCGTCGGGTCACGGCGGCCGATTTCCAGGGCCGCACGGTCATGCTCTATTTCGGCTACATGTTCTGCCCCGATATCTGCCCGACCACGCTGGGCAATCTGGTGGCGGTGCTCGATCGGCTCGGCCCGCTCGCCGAGCAGGCCCGCATCCTGTTCGTGACGGTCGATCCAGACCGCGACAGCCTCGAACTGCTGCGACGCTACACCGCCCAGTTCTCGCCCCTGGTTCTGGGCCTTCGCGGCACGCCGGACGAACTGACCGCGCTCGCGCGTCGCTACCGGGTGGCCTATTCGGTCGAACCCGCCTCTCCGGGGCACCCCTACGAGGTCACCCATAGCACGGCCGTCTATGTGTTCGATGCTGGCGGCGCGGCGCGCCTGCTGGTCTCGGGGATGGACGACCCCGCGCCGGATATCGCGGGCACGGCGGCCGCCATCCGAGCAGTGATCGAGCAACGGCCGGAGTCTGGCCTGCTGGCTCGCTTGTTGCGGATGATGTAGGCGGCGGCGCGGCTATTCGGGCTAGAAGGTGAAGCTCGGCTTTGGTAGCAGGGACGGCAGCGGCGACGTGGCGCAATCGAACATCGGCTGCGCCCGGAGCCCCGCCGGGGTCGGCTCGGCCAGCACGGCCTGGGCCATGGCACCGTTCGCGCAGCGTGCCGCCACTAATCGGCCGGCGTCGGCGTAGAGCTGTTCCCCGAGGGCCTTCGGAATGACGTGGACCGCGCCCTCGATCAGAATGAGGTTATAGGGCGCGTGTGCTGGCCAGCCGGCCGCAAGCGGGCCGGACACGACGCTGACCGAAGGCGCGAGATCGGCCAAGGTCCGCTCGGCGATCGCCGCTAGCGCCAGCTCCTCCTCAAGCGCCGTCACCCGCACGCCGCAGGCGGCGAGCAGGGCGGCGCCATAGCCGACGCCCGCGCCGACTACCAGCCCACGCTCACCCGCGCTCGGCGCGACAAGCTGGACCAGCCGGGCGATCACCATCGGCTCCATCAGCACCCGCCCGCCGCCGAGCGGCACATCCTCATCGATATAGGCGCGGGGCCGCAGCTTGGGCGGCAAAAACCGCTCGCGCGGCAGCTCGCGCATGGCGGCGAGAATGCGTGGGTCGGTGACCTTGTTCGGCCGGATCTGGCTGTCCACCATGCGGTTGCGGGCTTCGGTGAAATCGAAGGCATCCAGGTCCATTGCGGGCTCGCGGCTTGGGTGAGCGGCGCCCCTTATAGAAGCGCACCGGGCCATGAGCCAAACGTCTAGGCGCATCCCGGGGCGCGGGGTGGTGGCGTTCCGGCGCGGTTGGGCCAGTGCCGCGCGGCCCTCACCGGTCACGCAGGCTGATAGAGATGCCGTCGAAAAAATCCAACCAGCACGTCCAGAGCCACCCCCGACGACCGCTTCTCCTGCTCGACGTACTGCAGCTCGATCTCGCCTCCGGCCTTGCGGTAGTTGGCGACGAACCGTTCCGGTTCGTTGCCATCGTAACCAGAATCCGGGTCGCGATAGTCATGCACCTGGTCCGGCCGGCCCTGTAGCCAGAGCGCCGGCGGGGTCAGCACCGGTTCGCCACGCTCCAGTGCGAGCAGGGGATTGCCCTCCGCCATGTTCGCCTCGGTACGCCAATAAAGGTCGTGGCGCTCCGGAATGTCCGCGGTCCAGGCCGGCGGGTTGGCGCTGTCGCGCAGCCTGCGCGCGTGGCGATAACGCGACAGGGGATTGATCACCGGCCACAGCATCGCCACGCAGCGCACGGTCGCATCCACCGCGGGCGAGCCGACTTGCAGCGCGATCGCGGCGTACCGGGGGTCGTTCGGCCGCATCGCGGCGAGCATCGCTAGGTGCCCGCCACTCGAATTGCCGGTGATGCCGACCAGGTCGGGGCGGGCGCGCAACTCGTCGGCGTGCGCCTTCACCCAGCGGATGCCGTAATTGATGTCCGCGAGCGAGGTCGGATAGCCGTCGCCCGCGTGCCGGAATTCGAGCGCCGCGACCACCAGGCCGGATGCCGCGAGCACCTCGTCGCGCGCCTGGCAATCGGTGAGATCGCCGCTGGTCCAGGCGCCTCCGTGTACGTCGATCACGGCGGGAAACGGGCCGTCGCCGGCCGGCTTGAACAGCCGAAGCGTGAGCGCGGTATCGCCGTGGCGCAGATAGGCGATGTCCTGGGTTGAAAACCTGTAGGTCTTTGCAGCCATCGGATCGTGTCCCCCGATCGTCTAGGGCGGCGTCTTGGCCTGCGGCAGATCGAGCCGGACCGCGACCGCGGCGCTGGCGATCACCGCGACATCACCTGAGCTTTCGTCTGGCACGTCAAGCCCGCCCGCGACCACGTTGACCGTGACCGTCCCATGCGGCAGCGCGGCCCGCACCGCGGCTCGATCTACCTGCTCGGGCCGCTGCACGCCAATCGTGACTTCGACCTGCATCGCGCGCGCGTCGAGCCCGAGGGTCCGGATCAGGCTGAGCGAGCTGTGATGGATGGCATCCTCGACCGCGCGGATCGCGGCCTTGGTGTAGTCGCCGCCATGCAGGTCGTTGCCGCTGCCAAGTTCCAGGGTGACGCGCTTGGCGGTCATGGCGCACTGTTCCCCTGGCCGATGTCGAGCCAGACAACCGCCGCGGCGTTGGCGATAACGGTGGAATCGGTGCCGGCATCGTTCGGGATCTCCAGCCCGCCCGGCACCACGCGCACTGTGCCCGAGCCATGCGGCAGCGTGGCGCGGACGGCTTCGCGGTCAACCTGGTCGGGGTTGGGGACGCCGATCGTGATCTCGACCTGCATCGCGTCGACCGGCAGCCCGACCGCATCGGCGACGCTGAGCGCGTTGTGCCAAAGCGCGTCCCGCAGGGCGCGGACGGCGGCCTTGGTGTAATCGGCGCCGCGGATGTCGGTGCCCATGCCGATCTGGAGCACCATGCGGGTGAGCGCCATGTCGGGTGGTCCTCCGGTGATGTGGCCGGAGGCTATTGGAGACGACCTTGCGGCTCAATCGGAGGAGTGGCGGGAGGAGTTTACGATCTCGTGGCGGCGATGGTGTTGGCCGGTGCCGCCGGCCGGTGCTCGCCGAACTGCTCGACCCAATGCCGGCCGATGGAGGCGGCCTCATCGGCCGTCAGCCACGACCACTCGGCTCCGCGCGCGCGGATCGCCACCCAGCGGGTATCGCCCTGAACGATCCGTTCCTCGACCGCGTAGGCGCTCATGGCGTCGGTCATTGGTGGCACTCCCCTGCTGCTTGGTGGTTTTAGCTGGCGAGCGCACGTAGAAGTATGAAGAGGGTCACAGGCCTTCCGCACGCGGTAGCCGGCTAGCGATCCAGTCGAACCTGCGATCGACCCCGGCGACCAGCCTGATGCTCACGTTCCTCGCAATACCCTTAGGGCCTTTCCACCGCCCATTTGATCAGGGCCGCAGTGCTCATGATATTTAATTGCTCTTGATCTGCGCCGTGATGCTGGCGGATGTCCGATAGCTGATCTGAGCCGATCCGCGATTTGGCTAGCGTTCGGCCTCTACCCAGCAGCTCCAATACCTCGAGTTCCCTTGTTGACAGGTTCGACAGCGGATCGTTGCCATGATGGTCGTCGTCATCAACGCCAACTTCTCCGCCGTCGAGGCGGTCAGAAACACTCCACCTTCAATAACTTTTTCAATTGCTTGTAGCAATCCATTAGGATCGTCATTCTTGGTGATGTAACCCCTAGCCCCTGCACCAAGCGCCCGCGCGGCGAAGACGACATCCTCGTACTGCTGAACACGATGATTTTCGGGGCAGGGTCATTGGACATTAGGGGTTCCAGCAAGCCGAGACCATTGCCGTCCGGCAGCTTCAGGTCAAGAATGACGACATCCGGCGAGAACTCGCGAGTCATGCGCAACCCGTCCGCTGCCGTGGCTGACTCTCGCACTTCTATCCCAGCAATCCCTTGCAGCAATCGGCGACAGCCTGCTCTTACGATCGGATGGTCCTCAATCAGCAAAACCCGCACGTGCCGGCTCCATGTGGTCGCTTGCTTTTGCTCCGGAATTACGGCCTGGACGACGACACCCGTCGGACGTCCATTCGTGATTTTCAGCGTTCCGCCAAGCTGGCGAACGCGCTCTGTCATTCCTAGCAATCCGAACCCGAAGCGAGGTCTTCTGGCAACCCTCTCCCGTCATCCTTGATTGAAAGTGAAAGGCCTTGCGCCATATTTGCCGCCGGCAGGCCGCCGGCCGTTCGCTGCTCTAAACGGATTTCGATTGCCGCTGCCTGCGCGTGCCGACCGCGTTGGTGACAGCCTCCTGCACAACCCGGTACAGGTGAGGCTCAGTGCCTCGGCAGGCTCATCAAAGCTCCGCGGCATCTTTAGCGACCAACTCATATGGGCATAGCGGACCTGCCACGACGCGACCAAATGCCGCAGGCTTCGGCTAGGCCGATCTGCTCAAAATCAAGGCCGCAGTCGATCCAATATGCGATAGTTAAGCTTCTGACCCGTCGGTCAGTTCCGTAATGCTCGTGCGTGGCGTAAACCTGTGCCTCCGGTGGCCCATCAAATGCACCAATTTCAGTATGCAACGGCTTCAGCCCTAATACCAAACAACGCTGGGCCAAATTCATCGTGGAGTTCTGCCGCCAAGTCCTTGCGCTCCTGCTCCTGCATCGAGAGTAGCTGTCGATCAGAAGATGGTTGTCCGCCGTTACCTGGCGAAGATATGCACCAGGTGATCAACTGTTGGCCGACCCGACGGAGCTCTAGAACCGGATCGGGGCAATCGGCCGGTAGTCTTCGCGTTCCAGACGGTCGAACCCGTCGGCAAGAATACGTACCAAGGAGAGCGAACGTCGGCTGCCCAACCAGCGCGCCAACGATGAGAACAGACAGCAGTAGGAGTGCAGCAGAGAAGAGCTCGACTTCGCCCACAACTTCGGCGATCTCATCTGCGGAGTTCGACCGCAATCGGATTTCACCGACGGTGTGCCCTTCACGATCACGGGAAACTTCCTCTTCAGGCGGCAGCGCCAGAGGCCGCGTTAGCCAAGCCGAGAGCCAGGCGCTGTCCGATCCGCGGTGGACCCCGCTGAACAAGGTTCTGTCCGAAGGAACACTTCGAATGCACGTGGCGCACTGCGGTAGGTCGTGTGTCAGCTGCTCGAAAGCGAGGCGGGCTGCTGGCATCGGCAACGTGCGTAGCGCTGTCCTGACGAGGTCATGCCCAACTGCATGCTGACTGATCTCCGCGGCAATCCGACCCGCGCATCCAGAAAATCGTCCCGACGGTAACAAGAAGGCCGGCAAATAGGATGGCCGTGGGGATCAGCATCAATTGGCCACGCAGAGATCTCGGCCAGCCCCACGCATGGGCCATCGATAGATCGGCGGTATCCCCCCTCTCCCCGTTTTGCGCTTGCCTCAGCCAGGTCCAGACAGTCTATCATCCGCCCGGCCGCGTCGGGCGCACCGATCCATCGCAGGCGCTGCTGGCTAGCCCACGTTCCGACCGAACGTAATAGCGCAACCCACACGCGCTGCACTTTTTGCAAAAATCGCTGCACTTCTGCAATAGACGATCGGCGGCCGCTTTGTAGGTATGGAGCATGAGGGCTCTCTGGCCGTCGCGTTCCTAGCTCGCCCAGCCGTAGCACAGAGCTGTCTGGTTGCTCTCCGTATCCCGCTCTCCGTCGTCGTGTTGCGTAGCGTCGATCATGGCGGCAGGCTGCGTTGGTAGAGATTACGTTGCGAGGTCGTGCTGCTCTTGTCGTTGCGTCGTTGCTGTTGCCTCCTCTCGCACTGGCGCAGACCTTCGGTACTCGTTCTCCGCTAGCCTCTTCGGCCGCTATCAGGCCGCACCAGCCGCTTCGGCCCCGTCAGCGCCAGTCTTGTCCGTTCTGCCGCTGGTCTATGTCATTGGCGCCGCCCCAGCTGGGGTCCGGCGTAGACCGCTCCAAGGTTCCCGCGCAAAATCTAGTTCTCACCAGCCTAGACTTGTCGCTGACAGGACCGCCGAACTTACTGCAAACGCTGCAGGATCCAAGCGCAGGGGTCCACCTGGTCAATGCGGCCGGCAATCCGTTCCAGCTAAACGTGTTCTATCACAGCTTCCTTGCCTCACCCTTGCAGGTTCCGCGCCGTGGATCGCCGTATATGTAAACGGAGCTCTCTTCAACAACCCGTTCGGCGATACGGTGTACTGGATCTGATCCCTTACCTTGCGATCGACCAGATTAACCTGTAGGGCGCCTACCCGGTCTTTGGCCTCTATGCCCTCGGCGGATCATTGTCGGTGCTACTCTAGAACGGCTTCACCTATCACGGCGGCGTACTCGATGTCTTCGGCGGCTCGTTCGGTCAGATTGCCGGCTAGTTTCTATACGGCCAGCAGAGCGGCTACACGCAGCTTACGTTGCTGGTTCCGGTCTGCACGAGTACCGCTGGCGCGATTTTCAGCAGTCTGGCCTCTAGCTATTCTACGGCGATGTTGGTTGGCGCAGCGACCGCGCCGAGGTGCATCTGTACATCGATGCCGCCCAGACCAGCCTCTACGGACCCGGCACGTCCCAGTGCAGCTGCTGGAGGTGGACCCGAGGCGCAGTTCACCGGCCCGAATGTGGTCGACAACAATTATGTCCGCATGTACCTCTATGGCAACTTCGATATCACCGATACGACATCGTTGCAGTCTGTCGCCTACTACGATTACCTTCGCCAGCTCGTCTCTGAACGGCAACAGCTCTCCGATCTATCGCGTGCGGCGACGACAGCTCCTTCCTCTGCTAATCGCCCTTCGTCGTTGCCACCACCCTCAGCGGCACGCCTATTTCGGCTTTCTTGGGGTAAGCGGCGTTTATGGATCTCTCGCGAAGCAGACCACCAACACCAACAGCTACGGCACGTCCTTCCAGGTGACCAACACAAGCCCAGTGTTTGGCCATTCTAACCAGTTGGTTGCTGCGATCAGCTTCGACGTGCCGACACAACTTTCACCGCCTACACCTCTGTCACGGGCTTCTACTCCGTTGAGCCGTAATGTCATTCCGCCGTAATCGTCATCGACCTGGCTGTCAGCTCGATCGCTCCGGTGCGCGCTGTTTCATCGATGCCTATTACGGCGCTTACTTCACCGATACGCTGGACGTGACGTCGGCATCTGTCCGCTACCGTGTCAGGGCGCTTCAACGACGCGCATATAGACATCAATGATATGACTGGTATCTTCGCTGACCGGCAACCACTTCTATACCCATTTCAACCCAGTCGTCGGCCTGACCTACAAGCTGCTTCCCAGTGTCAGCGTTGTATGGCTGTTATTCATATCTCGAACCTATCGCCGACGCCGTCGTAGTTCACCTGTTCCTATCCCTTCGGCGCCGTGCAGTCTTGCCTATTTTTTCACTGGCGATCCCTAACCTTTAGCAGCCCGTGGCGCACTCGCTCTAGTTCGGCGTGCGCGGGCAGTTCGCACCCTACGACAACGCCAGTTGTACTGGTATGTCAGCGCGTTCCGTACCAACCTGAGCGACGATATCATCTTCGCGCAGAGCGTTGTTCTTTGGTACAGGCTTCTTTCTAAATGTCGTCGACACTCGCAGGCAGAGCGTCGATATCGGAGCTCGTCTGACTACGCCACGATGGCTTGCCTGCGTCGTATTACTCATATACAAATGCGACGTTCCAAGCAGCTTCTTCTTTCGAGCCCGAACAACCCGGCCGCCGATGCGGCCAGCAACATCTGCGTCCAGCCTCGCGATCAGCTACCGGGCATTCCAGCGCACCAGCTCAAACTCGGGGTGCAGTACAGAGTAACAGACAAGTGGACGGTGGGAGCGACCGTAATCGCCGCGAGCGGTCAATACCTGTTCGGCGATGAGGCGAACCTGACGAAGCGGCTGCCAGGATATTTCCTGTTAATCTGAACACCAGCTATCTGGTAACCCCAAAAATCCTGGTCTTCGCGCTGGTGCAGAATGCGTTTGACGAGAAGTATTATTCATACGGCACATTCTCCCCCACGACCTCGGTTCCACTGATCCAGGCGCCGGGCGCTACCGATACGCGGAGCTACAACATTGGCGCGCCGGTTGCGGCCTACGGTGGCGTGAAGGTGACGTTTTGAGCGGTCTGGGAACGCCCATGACGCCGAGAGCTAGGCGGTTCGTGCTCTGACCATGAGCAGTGGGTCAAAGTCAAAAACATCCCGAACGGGCCCCTTCTGCCGGCGTTCCTTGCAGAGACCCACAACGATGGAGTCCGCCATGCCTGACCAGAGCACCCCCAAGATGAACCCCGGCGACGAAGCCTCGCCCTGCACGCCAGGAACTGACCTCTTATTCTCTCAGTCGTCGTCATTGGTGGCACTCCCTGCCTGTGCAGCGTGGCTCCATTGGGGCTTTTAGCCGGCGGCGGGGGGCTGGGAGTATGATCGGGGTCACAGAAGCGGCAGGTCGGGCTCTCAACCTGTCAACATTGGGCAAACTGGTAGTCCGTTCCTGAAGCGGATGGCACTAGCGCATGGACAGCGCGTCGCGGGGCTAACCGAGTTTAGGAAGCACTCGGTCATGCGCCCCCAAGTATTTCGATGCCCGCCCGTGGGCTTACTGGAGCCGGGTTTCTGGGCGACGCTCCGCCCCGCCCATGCCGACGCGGCAGTTCCTGCATAGGAGGGAGTACGAACTCCTCCCCGCCGTCCCGCGTTCCCCACGAGCATACCTAGCGAGGAGGCGTAAGATGCCGGAGCAGAGCAGCCCCAAATTGAACCCCGGCGACGAGGCCGCGCCTGGCACGCCGGGAACCGGCGAGGACGTCTGCCCCGAGTGCCACGGCAGCGGGAAAGTCCAGGGCGCCGCGTGCAAGACCTGCGGCGGCTCGGGCAAGATCACCCGCGCCATCGGCGGTGCGTGACGCTCGGAAAGCCCCGGCGGCCACCTCAAGCCCAGCAGGGAAAAGGCGGAGCAGGCCATGGACCAAATCGAATTCGAGGCCGAGCTGAAGCGCGAAGGCTATGAGCCTCGGCTCGCCGAGCTACCGCCGAACGAGGTCCATCAGGAGCACGCGCACGGGTTCGACGCCAAGCTGCTGATCCTCGAAGGCGCCATGACCATCGTTTGCGACGGCACAAGCCACACCTACCGGCCGGGCGAGAGCTTCATCATGCCAGCCGGCCGGCCCCATGAGGAGCACATCGGCCCCGAAGGCGTCCGCTATGTCGCCGGTCGGCGCCACGCTGCCGCCTGAACCACTGCGCCCCGAACGGCGGTGGCCCGACCGGCCAAGACGCGCCGTGCCGCCGCTGCGTCGCGCGCCAATGCCAGCAGCGCCGACACCTGCCCCGGCTGCCGCGCCAAGGACAGCAGCACCAACGCTGGCCTGATCCGCCCATCACCGGATAAGGCCAGTAACGCGGCCGGAGGCAAGCTCCGCTCGGCCGGATCGCAGACGGCCCGCAGCACCGCGAAGCGGAGCCCGCGCGCTGCCGCTGCGCCCGCCACCGCCCCGCTCTCGAGATCGACCGCCGCGCAGCCGGTCTCCTGCCAGAGGCGGCGCTTGGTCGCGCAATCCGCGATCACCTGCTCCCCCGCCAGCACCACATGCCCGGTCGCGCCGCCCAGCCGTCGCGCCAGCGCCGGGTCGACCGCCATCCGCGTCCCGCCCACAAGGACCGCCTCCGCGACCACCAGATCGCCAGGACGCAACGAAGGATCAAGCCCGCCGACCAGCCCGAAGCTCACCAGCGCGCCCGCCCCGCGATCCGCGAGCCGCAGCGCCGCAAGCCGCGCGCCCTCGGGGGTGCCGCCGCCGATCGCCACCGGCCAACCGAGCCGGCGCGCGATCCGGGCCTCGGCCGCGATGCCGACAACGATGCCGATCCGCTCAGAATCCGAACGCGACACGCCGCTCGTTGCCGCGCCGCAGATTGCGATAGCGCGCCAGCGCCAGCAGCGGGAAATAGAGCCGGTAGCCGTGATAGCGCAGGTAGAACACGCGCGGGAAACCCACCGCCGTATGGGCCGGCTCGGTCCACTCGCCGTCGGCGGGCTGGGTCGCCGTCAGATACGCGACGCCGCGCGCGACCGCCGGATGGTCCGCCTCGCCGGCCGCCATCAGCCCGAGCAGCGCCCAGGCGGTTTGGCTCGCGGTGCTCTCCTTGTAGCGACCGGGCAGCGCGGCATTGTAAGTCTCCGCATCCTCGCCCCAGCCGCCGTCCGGGCGCTGCACCGAGAGCACCCAGGCCACGGCGCGGCGGATCGCCGGATCGTCGTGCTGCAGACCGGCCGCGTTCAGCGCGGCCAGCACCGACCAAGTGCCGTAGATGTAGTTCACGCCCCAGCGGCCGAACCAACTCCCGTCCTGCTCCTGGCAGCGCCGCAGGAAGGCGATGGCGCGCCGCATCACCGGGTCGTCGGCCGGCATTCCGATCTGCGCCAGGAACGAGACGCAGCGCCCGGTCACGTCGGCGGTCGGCGGGTCGAGCAGGGCGCCATGATCGGCGAACGGGATGTGATTGAGATACAGATGCGTGTTCTCCGGCTCGAACGCGCCCCAACCGCCGTCCCACCGCCCACCGCCGCGCGACTGCATCCCCACGATCCAGGCGCGCGCGCGCGCGATCGCCTCGATGTTCGCGGGATCGCCGTGGCGATGCAGCAGCATCCCCACCACGGCGGTATCGTCTACGTCCGGGTAGTAATCATTCGTAAACTGAAACGCCCAGCCACCTGGCGGCAAGTCCGGCCGCCGCACCGCCCAGTCGCCCACCACGTCGCGGATCTGCCGGCCGCGCAGCCAATCGCAGGCGGCGGCGAGTGCTGGTTCGACCCCTCCCCCAACCCCCACCCCCAAGGGGAGGGGTGGGGCACCGACCTCCGCCATGGCGTGCCCCGCCAACCCCGTGTCCCAGACCGGCGACAGGCAGGGCTGGCAATAAGCGCGATCCGGCCCCACCGCCAGCACCTTGCACACTGATTGCCACGCCAAGGCCGCGGGCGGCTCGTTCAGGTCGTAGCCAAGCGCGTCGAACATCATCACGCTGTTCGCCATCGCCGGGTAGATCGAGCCCAGCCCGTCCTCGCCGTTCAGGTGCTCGGTCACGAACGCAAGCGCCTTCTCGACCGCCCGCCGGCGCGAGCGTGACGGGAACAGCGGATCGGCGATCCGCAGCAGCGTATCGACACCCTTGAAGAAGCGTCCCCAGCCGGAGCGATAAGGGCCGCGTATCCAGTCGCGGATCCGCTTGGGTGGGCGACGAAACAGCTCGGGGACATGCACCGCGCGCGGGTTGCGCGCCAGCGGCTTGAGCGCGATCAGCACCAACAGCGGCACGATCACCGTGCGCGACCAGTACGACACCTTGCTCAAATGGAACGGAAACCACAGCGGCAGGTGCATGATCTCGGGCGGCATCATCGGCGCCGCGCTCCAGGGCACCTCGCCCCACAACGCGAGCTGCACGCGGGTCAGCACGTTGCTGCGCTCCGCGCCGCCGGTGGCCAGGATCGCGGCGCGGGCGCGCGCCATGTGCGGCGCGTCCGGCGCATCCCCGATGCAGCGCAGCGCGAGATACGCCTTCACGCTGGCGGACAGATCCATCGCCCCGTCGTGAAATAGTGGCCAACCGCCATGCGCGCCCTGCTCAGCGCGCAGATAGACGCCGATCTTCGCCTCCAGCTCGGGATCGATGCGATCGAGGTGGTGCTCCAGCAGCACGTATTCCGAGGGGATGGTGGCGTCGGCTTCCAGCTCGAACAACCAGTGCCCATCGGCGTGCTGGCGGCGCGCGAGCGCATCGGCGGCGCGCGCAACCGCGCCGGTCAGCGCCTCATCGGCCAGCCGCTCGTCAACCAGCCTCTCGTCGGGGGTCAGAGTTTGGCTCTGCATCGCGGATGATCAGGGGGTTAGAAGAAGCTCGGCCGCGTGGCGGCCGGACCTGATGGCACCTTCGATCGTGGCCGGCAACCCGGTGGCGGTCCAATCCCCGGCCAGTACAAGGTTCGTGATCGGCGTGCGCGCGCCGGGGCGCAGCCGGTCCTGCGCGGCGGTCGCGGCGAAGGTGGCGCGCCGCTCCTTCACCACGCGCCACGCCGGCATCGGATCTGCGAGACCCAGGGCCGCGCGCACATCCGGCCAGACGGCGGCGGCGATCGCCTCGGCCGGCTGGTCCACCATCCGGTTGGCCGCGCTAATCGTCACCGAGACGTGGTCCTGCTTGACGAACACCCATTCCGCCGTGCCGCCGAGGAGGCCGACCAAGCCGGCGGGACCGGGATCGGCCACGGCGCGGAAGTGAATGTTCAAGATCGCCTCGAACGCATCCGGCGTCCGCAATCCGGGCAGCAGCGCGCCGGCCACCCAGGGCGGCACCGCCAGCACCACCGCCTCGCCCGGCCTGACCGTCACCGCTCCGTCGGGCGCCTGGAGGCCGATGACCCGCTCGCCCTCGATCGCCAGCCCGCCGATGCGCCGGCTGAACCGGAGCTCCGCTCCGCTCTCGCGCAGCCGGGCAAGCGCGGGCTCGACCAGCGCGCCGGACAGCCCCGCGCGCGGGAAGCGCGGAATAGACGCCGCGCCGCCCCGCATCAGCGTCTCACGGATCACGGCGCCCAGGAGCCGCGCGAGCCCCACCTCGGGCCGTGTGTTCAGCGCCGCGATGGCGAGCGGTTCGATCAGTTTTGAGTAGAGCGGACCCCGCGGCACCGCCTCGGCGACTGTCCGATCGTCGTCGATGCCGCACAGCGCGAGCAGGCGCAGGTAGTCGCTTGCATTGGTGCCGGGCACGCGACGGCCGCGCGCCAACACCCACCACGGCAACCGGCCGGCATTAGGATGCACCAGCCAGCGCGCCCCGCTCCGCAAGTCGAGGAACGGAATCAGCGGTTCGGCCGGGCCGCCGAGCTGTCCGGCGGCACCGATCGCGTCGAGGTACGCGAAGGCGGCGCGGTTGCCGGTCAGCAATAGGTGGTTGCCGTTGTCGATCGCCAGCCCCAGCTCGCGATCGAAATAGGACCGGCACCGTCCTCCGGCCGCCGGCCCGGCTTCGTTGATCATGACGGGCACGCCTGCCCCGGCGAGCGCTAGCGCGGCGGACAGGCCAGCCAGGCCCGCCCCCACGACATGCACGCGGCCTATCATGGAGGTCGAGACAGGCAGGCTGCGATCCGGATCGAGGATTTGCGGGCGTAACGGGGATTGGATTGAACGTGAGACCACGCCAATCCTACGTCATACTCGCGCTTGTCGCGAACATCTACGACTTGCTTGGCTGCCGGAAGGCGTGGATGGTCGCGACAAGCGCGACCATGACAATAACAACGGGCGCAGCCCTTAGATTCTCGCGACAAGCGGCAACTACGCCAGCAAATCCTCGATCCGGATCGGCAGCTTGCGCACGCGCCGGCCCGTCGCGTGATGCACGGCATTAGCCACCGCGGCGGCCACTCCCACCATCGGCAGCTCGCCAATGCCCTTGGCACCGAGCGGGTTCGATACGCGCTCGTCGTTCGGCACCATGATGACCTCGATCGCGGGAACATCGGCGTTCACCGGCACCAAATATTCGGCGATGTTGGCGTTGACGATCCGGCCCGTGTCGCTATCCACGTGCGTTTGTTCCAGCAGCGCCATGCCGATGCCGTAGGTGATGCCGCCGAGGAGCTGGCTGCGCGCGGTCTTCGCGTTCAACACCCGCCCGCAATCGAACGCGCCCACGTAGCGGCTGACGCGCACCTCGCCCAATTCGGGATCCACCCGCACCTCCGCGAATTGCGCCCCGAACGCGTGCATCGAATATTCCTGCTCTTCCGGTCCCGACTTCACGTTGACGGTTGCCTCGACCGTGTCGAGCCCGCGCCGTGCCATCAGCTCGGCGGAGGTCACGCGGCCGGCGGGCGAGTGCACCGCGCCGCCCGAGAGGCGCATCGCCTCGATCGGCACGTCCTTCCAGCCGAGCCGGTTGTCGGCCAGCGCCATCTCGAACAGCTTGCGCCGCGCCGCCTGGCAAACCGCCTGGACCGCCGGGCCGACGCTCGCGACCGTCATCGAGCCACCGGAAACGGGCGCGTGCGGGTACGCGCTGTCGCCCAACTCGAACCGCACTGAGCGCACCGGCACACCCAGAGTGTCCGCGGCGACCTGCGACATCACCGTGTAGGTGCCAGTGCCGAGATCCTGCGTGCCGACGCGGACCCGAACCGTCCCGTCCGCGCCGATCCGTACGTTCGCGGCGGCCGGCATCCGGTGCGTGGGGTAGGTGCTGGTCGCCATCCCCATGCCGACCAGCCAGCGGCCATCGCGCATCGCGCCCGGCTCGGGATTGCGGCGCGACCAGCCGAATGCCTGCGCGCCCATCGCGTAGCACGCGCGCAGCGCCTTGCTGGCGAACGGTTTGTTTTCATGCGGATCGCGCTCGGCGTAGTTGCGCAAGCGGAACTCGATGGGATCGATGCGCAGGCTCTCCGCCAGCTCGTCCATCGCCGATTCCAGCGCGAAATTGCCCGGCGCCTCGCCGGGCGCGCGCATATAGGTGGGCAAGCTGGCGTTCATGGGCACGATCCGGTGCGAGACCGCCACGTTCGGGCAGGCATACAGCATCTCGGTCGCCAGCCCCACCGGCTCGCTGTACTCGCCCAATGCCGGCATCGACATCTGCGAGTAGCCGTCGTGGCGCATCGACACCAGTCGCCCGTCTGCGTTCGCCGCGAAGCGCAGCTTCTGGATGGTCTCCGGGCGATAGCCGTTCGAGGTGTACATCTGCCGCCGGGTCAGTACCAGCTTCACCGGTCGGCCGACCACTTTCGCGGCCATCGCGGCCAGGGTCGCGGGTGGCCACGTGTTGCCCTTGCAGCCGAACCCGCCGCCCACGAACGGGCAGATCACGCGCATATTCTTTGGGTCGATGCCGAACAGCGCGGCCAGCGACTGCTGCGCGCCGGAGATGCCCTGGGTCGCTGTCCAGACCGTGAGACGCTGACCGTCCTCCCAGCGCGCGATGGTGGCGTGCGGCTCCATCGGGTTGTGATGCTCGATCGGCGTGACATAGGTGGCGTCGAGCTTCGCTGCCCCGTTCGCGAAGGCCGCGTCGGGATCGCCGCGCCGGGAATCCGGCGGCCGGGTGCCATTGCGGAAATGCTTCGGCGGATAGGCCTGGTCGAGCATCGCCTCCATCTGTGTCGCCGGCTCGCCGACCTGGTAGCGCGCGCGCACCTTGGCAGCGGCGGCGAGCGCCCGGTCGAGCGTGTCCGCCACTACCACCGCGATGTGCTGGCCGTTGTAGTACACGGTCATGTCCTGCAACAGCGGCGCGTGCACGGTCTGCTGGGTGCCTTTCTTTATTGGCAGGTGCGGCGCGTCCCGGGGTGTGATGATCGCCAGCACGCCGGGCATCTCTTGCGCCTCGGCGAGATCGAAACCCGATACCGCGCCAGCGCCCACCGTGCTCTGCACCAGCACCGCATGAACGAGGCCGGGCACCGCGAACTCGGCGGCGTAGCGCGCCGCGCCCGTCACCTTCTGGCGGCCGTCCACCCGGTCGATCGGAGCCCCGAGAATGCCCATCACGTTCCTCCGTTACGCTGCCGCGGTTTGCAGGGCACGAAATACCGTGCGGCGCAGCAGGATCAGCTTGAAGCCGTTCTGACTTGCCGGGCGCGCGCCCTGCCCGGCCTTCGCCGCCGCGTCGCGCAGCCCGTCCTCGGATAGCGGCCGGCCGCGCAACGCCTGCTCCACTTTCGCCAGCCGCCACGGCTTGGTCCCGACGCCGCCCGCGGCCACGCGCGCATCGCGCACGATCCCGTTCTCCACCTCCAGCCCGACCGCCGCCGAAACGAGCGCGAACTCGAAGCTCGCCCGGTCGCGGACCTTGAGGTAGTGCGAGCGGCGCGCGGCCGGGCTCGCCGGCACCGTCAGTGCCTCGATCATCTCGCCCGGCGCCAGGATCGTCTCGGTTTGCGGCGTATCGCCGGGAAGGCGATGGAATTCCGCGAGCGCTACTTGCCGGCGCGCTCCGTCCGGGCCGCGCAAGTCGAGCCGCGTATCCAATGCCACCAGCGCCACCGCGAGATCGGACGGGTGCGAGGCGATGCAATGCTCGCTCCCGCCCAGGATGGCGAGCAGCCGGTTCTCGCCCCGGATCGCCGGGCAGCCGGAGCCCGGTTCCCGCTTGTTGCAGGAGAAACCTGTGTCGCGGAAGTAGCCGCAGCGCGTCCGCTGCAACAGGTTGCCGCCCATCGTGCCCATGTTGCGCACCTGCGGCGAAGCAGAGGCAAGCAGCGCCTCGCTCACCACCGGCCAACCCTCGCGCACCGCCGGATGCGCGGCGACATCGCTCATCCGCGCCATCGCTTCCAGCCGCAAACCTTCGGGTCCGACCCGGATGCCGGACAGGGGCAGTGCCTCCAGATCGATTAGCCGGGTCGGCGTCTCGACATCGTCCTTCATCAATTGCAGCAGGTCGGTGCCGCCGGCGATGTATTTCGTGCCGCCGTTGCGCGCTGCCTCGGTCGCGGCGTCGATGCTCGCGGGCTGCGACAGGGAAAACGCCTGCATGGCTCAGCCCTCCTGGGTGATCTGCCGCGCCGCGTCCTGAACCGCCGCGACGATGTTGGGATAGGCGCCGCAGCGACAGATGTTGCCGCTCATCCATTCGCGGATCTCGGGCGCCGAACCGGCATGGCCCTCCTCGATCAGCGCGGCGGCCGACATGATCTGTCCGGGCGTGCAGTAGCCGCACTGGAATCCGTCATGGTCCAGGAACGCCGCCTGCACCGGATGCAGCTCGCCATTGGCCGCGAGGCCCTCGATGGTCGTGACCGCCTTGCCCTGGCAGCGCACCGCGAGGGTCAGGCAGGAGACCACGCGGCGGCCATCGATATGCACCGTGCAGGCGCCGCAGGCGCCGCGGTCGCAGCCTTTCTTGGTGCCCATCAGCCCCGCTTGCTCGCGCAGGGTGTCGAGCAGCGAGGCGCGCGGCTCCACGGTCAGCGCGAGGCGCCTTCCGTTGACCAGCAGGACGATGTCCTGGTGCGGGTCTTGCGCCTCGGGCTTCGGTGTTGGCGCGCCGGACGGCGGCGGTTGGGGCGCCGCCTCGTCGGCCCGCCCGGCGACCGGAAGCAGCGCGAGACCGCTGACGGTGCCGCCGAGAATCCCTCGCCGTGTAACAGTCGTTTTGGCCATCGGAACCCCCTCGCCTGGGGATAAGAGGGTGAGGCGGGCGCGTGACTTTTGCTAGGGCTCAAATACCCGTGTGCTGTCGCCTCGTATAGTGACAGTGCCTCGATGGCCGCTTCGGGTGGCGAGGACCGCTTCGGATGGCAAGCTGGACCTTCATGCTTCGCCTTCCTTAAGCCGGCTTTCAACAACCGTATTACCGTCAAATGCGTCAAACGCAGTTAAGATAGCCTCTTCGGCTTCAAACCCCTTGGTAACGCGAGCGTCATCTTCCTGCCGATCCGACACAAGTCGCCGACACAAAATTTCTGCTATCTCCTGAAGTTGCCGCACTTCGTCACCGGCCGGATCGAACGATAAACCACCATATTTGCTTTCATCTGAGAAGAATCCGGACTGCACCGACGTATACCGAATTGGGATGACCGCATTCTTGCCGAATTGCTCGCGGAAATTGTCGCTCTCGAATTTGGTCCAGATCCGAGTGGGGTATGCAGGACTAAGTAGAGCTACCACGTAATCAGCATCGCGCCGATAAATCGGCCCGAGATACTCCTCAACGTTCTGGGCGATAATACGGTGCTGCTCACTCTCATCATAGAACACGGCGACCTCGCGCTCCGAAAGGATCTCGGCCATCCGCTTAGCGACGTCTCGGTCAGCCCCTGCGAACGATAGTGCGAAATCATAACGACCCTTAAGATGTGGGCCGGGAAACCCACCTGTCTCGTAAATTCTCTCCAAATCAGGTTCTTTAGATAGAAGACGAACTTCGGATCCTCAACGCTTAAAAGTAAGCGTTTGGTGACGACCGTTGGATCAGGGCGGTGTTGAGGGCGTCCACGGCATTAGTTCGTTGATCTGGCTGATCGGGTGCCCATTGGCGATCTGGTCGAGGGTGTTGCGCAGATACGCTTCCGGGTTGATCTCATTGAGCTTGACGGTCTGCAGGATGGAGTAGATGGCGGCGGCGCGCTCGCCACCGGCATCTGATCCGGCGAACAGGTAATTCTTCCGTCCGAGCGCGATTCCGCGCATGGCGTTCTCGGCGATGTTGTTGTCGATCTCGAGCCTTGCGTCGGTGAGGAAGCGCGACAATGCCTCCTGCCGCTTCAGCGTATAGCGGAATGCCTCGGCCAGCTCTGACTTGGCCGATAGCCTGGTGACGACCTTGCCTGCCCAATTGAAGAACGCGGCGAGCAGCGGCGCGGCATCGGCCCGGTGCATCAGCCGCTCATCGGTCGGCGCGAAGCGCGCTTTGGCCTCGATGGCGTAGAAGGTGGCAATGCGCTCGATCGCCTGCTTGGCGACCGGAGACTTCTTGCCGTTCCAGACATCGAAGAACTTGCGCCGGCAATGCGCCCAGCAGGCGACCTCGGTGATCGCCTGGTTCGTGCGAAGGCTCCGATCGGTGGCGCGCTGATCGTAGAGTGCCTCGAAGCCAGCGTAGCCATCGGCCTGAAGGAAGCCGGTGAACTCTGCCAAATGCCCTGCCGGATGCGCGCCACCACGATCGGGACTGTAGAAGTAGGCGGCCGCCGGCGGCGCCGTGCCGCAGAATGGTCGATCGTCGCGCACATACACCCAGAGCCGCCCGGTCTTGGTTCGGCCGAGACCTGGCGACAGCACTGGCACGGTGGTGTCATCGCCGTGGATCTTCTCCGCAGCGAACACGTGTCGTCTGATCCCCTCGACAATCGGCGCCAGCAGCCATGCCGCCTGACCGACCCAGTCGCACAGCGTGGATCGGTCGAGATCGACCCCGTCGCGAGCATAGATGTCGCTCTGCCGGTAGAGCGGCAGGTGATCGCAGTATTTCGACACCAGCAGATGCGCGAGCATCGCCGGTGTGGCACGACCACGCGGTGTCGGCATCGCGGGCGCAGGTGCCTGGGTGATCGCATCGCACGCCTTGCAGGCGTATTTGGGCCGGATATGCCGGATCACCTGGAAGCGGCCAGGCACATAGTCCAGCACCTCGGTCACGTCCTCGCCGAGCTTCGCCATGCCACCACCGCAGTCCGGGCAGACGCAGGCGCCATCAGCCGCAGGTTGATGAACGATCTCCTGCCGCAGCAGGTGCTCGGGCAACGGCTTGCGCTTCGGCGTCGCACGCTGGCGCAGCGGCGGCGGCCGATGTTCCGCCGCCGCCTTGACGATATCCTCGGCCTCGCTGGTCTCCAGCTCTTCAAGCTGCAGGGCGAGCTGCTCGATCTGCCGGGTGATCCGTTCCGACGAACGGCCAAACTGCATGCGTCGCAGTTTGGCGATCTGGAACTTCAGCTTCTCGATCTCCAGTGTTCGCAGCTGAACCGAAAGTTCGGCCGCCTTCAGCTCGGCCTGACAGGCCAGCGCAAACGCGCGCAACGCCTCGGGATCGGCGGGCAGGTCAGCCATGGCGAGCGACATAAGATAGCCTTGGCAGGTGCGGCGATTTGCCGACCATCATCAACAATGAATTGCTGCCTTGTCAGACCAGCACTGGCCGCGCCGGCAACGGCGATGCTACCGTTCTGCGCCAGTCCATCGCCTCGATCAGCAGCGCCAATTGCGCCGGCGTCAGCGTCATCGCGCCATCAACAATCGGCGGCCATACGAAGCGGCCCTTCTCCAACCGCTTGGCGAACAGGCACAGACCGCTGCCGTCCCAGGTACAGCGCCTTCAAATAGTCACCGCGCTTGCCGCGGTACAGGAACAGGTGACCACTGAACGGGTCGGCGCCGATGATCTGCTGTGCCTTGGCTGCCAGGCCATCGAACCCGTTGCGCAGATCAACCGGACGGCAGGCGAGGAATACCTTGGTGCCAGGTGCGAGGCTGATCACACCGCGCCCTTCACGGCACGTAATACCCGCGACAGAGCCTTCTCACTGACGGATGCACCGACCTTCACCCGCACGCCATTGGGAAGCGCGATCTCGATCTTGCTGGTGCGTTCTTCCCGCTGCTCGCCTGTCGGCAACCGCGGCTCAGGTGCCACCAGCAGTGCCGGCGGCGCTTCATTTGTCCGACCGATCACGCCAATCGGCCTGAACTCCATCGGCTCCGCCCTGTGCGGCGGCATGGCCGCCTTCGCCACCGATCGCCAGTTGTAGAGCAGGCTCTCCGATAGCCCATGACGCCGCGCGACCATCGCAACGCGGCCACCTTCCGCCTCCACCTCAGCGAGCAGAGCCGCCTTCTCTTCCCCCGTCCACTTCCGCCGGCGCGTGACGATCTCCGCCTCGGTCATTCAGCCTCCTTCTGGAACACTCCAGAAGGAGGCTCCCGAAGCAGCAACATCTCTGACCGCGCCGCACGCCGCCAGACGGGTCACACCAAACGCTTACGCTTAAAATGCTTGTGGAAGGTTCGAAATGCAAGTATGGCTCGAATAGATGCCGCTTGTCAGGATCGGACAGGAGAGCGCCTAGAAAGCCCTTATCGAGCACTTGGCCGATGCTGCCCCGATGTTCTGGATTTGCTTTTAACGCTTCCCGCAAGTCGAGAGACCATTCCTCACTATTTGCCAACCAACGCAGAATATGCAGATAGGGGGCTCGTCCCTCTCGCCTAAGCTTCGAGCCGCGTGCGAAGGCTAAGGACGTCTCCTTGTACAGACGCCCTAGGTCCACCATCACCTCCTCAACTACCACGTCAAGAGGCAGGTCGATTCGCTTCCTATGCGTTTGAGTCTCGCTGACTCGAGCCATGGCGCAAACACGGTGCGATAAAAGCTGAGCGATCTGGAAGCTGCCCTGAGCTCGGACAGCAATGGTGTCCTTGTCGTCGATACTGACGTTCAGAGTTTTCTCACCTAACGCAACAATTTCGCGTACTTTCTCGTTTGGGTTCGTTTCGAGACGAAAGACGTCGATCCGCAACCCGAGGTCATGAGCGAATTTGATAAGCTGCTGCCCAGCCTTATTGATCCCAATTAAAATAAGCTTTGAGTTTTCCGTCTCCGTGTCAGCCAAAACTTTCATTCGGTCAGAAAGACTAGCCTTTATTCGTTCATCCAGCCTATGAAAATCATCGACGATTACTGTACCGATGTCTTCCATTGTCGGAAGTGCTTCGATGTACTCGAGATCGGTCGATCGACGCGCACTTAACGTTGTGACTGCGCTCCTTGTAACACCGTCTCTGGCGAGGTCATCCAGGATCTTTGTTACGGTCGTGGTTTTGCCGATCCCCGACGGGCCCTCTATTACAATGCACCTACCAGGGTCCGAATTGAAATCTTAATCTCTTGGTAGCGCATCGGCTCAACGAATGTGTAAGTTGGCATTCCCGACAGGCGAAAGACTTCCTCCATAAACGCCATGGTTACTGACTCCCTTATAGCCGCCTCGCCCACCCTCAAATAGGGGAGTGCATCCCGTCACCATGGTGCCCGTGGTCTGGGAACTACTGCAATGGGGCTAACGCGTCATTTAACAGCGGGCGCCCAGATCGATTTCAGACGCCGTACCCCGCCAGCCGGTCGATATCCGCCCCGCACCGGCGAGCTTCTGCTCCGCCGCCTGCCGGCCCCTTACCAAAGTACCGAAGCAGCGCCTAACGCCTTGCTTGCTTCCCGCTTAGCGCGCGGTTTTGCGGCTCGCCAATGCGAGCTGCTTCGCGCGGGAGGCCTGGGTCTCGAACATCCAACCTGGATATTCCTTGGGTAGCGCGCTGACTCGGTCGAGCGCGTCGAGTTCCTGCTCAGTTAGCTCGATGTCGGCAGCGGCGATGTTGTCGTCGAGCTGGTCGAGACGCTGGGCGCCGATGATGACGCTGCTGACCACTTTCTGGTGCCGGCAGCCAGGCGAGGGCGATCTGGAGACGTTGCGCTGTTCGGCGAGCGGCCTCATGGATCGGGCGTGCCAGGCTGAAAACATAAACCGCGCCGGAAATCGTTTGACGAGCGCGTCCGGGCCGATCACTGCCGGATTTGCAAGGCAACCCACTTCGGTCCGGCCCCAGGTCCGGGGTGAACTGGAACCTTCGACAGCACCAGGAACATCGCGTAGTCATGCCCCTGTTTGCGGGCTTCTTCGAGCGCCGCCTGGATATCGGCCTCCGACACCACCGCGCGGTCCTGGACTCGCAAGATCACGTCGCCGGTGGCGATGCCGCGGGCGGACGCATCCGTGCCGGCGGCCACGGCCGAGACTACGGCGCCCGATCCGTTCGCCAGCCCATGTTTGGTCTTTAAGGTCTCCGAGAGCGGCGCCACTCTGATCCCGAGATCTGCGGGAATGTGGATGGGGTCCACCACCGACGTGATGGCTTCGGAGAGGTTGTATAGCTGCCGCGGCAATTCCGTGATCGTCGCTGTGAGGTCGAGACGCTTACCCTCGCGCTCGACCGTGAGTGTTGTTTTCCTTCCGGGCGCCGTCACGGCGATGTCGCGGAGCAGGGCGCGTGTGTCGCTGGGCGCCCGACCGTCGAGCGCTAGGATGATGTCGCCCACTTGCACGCCCGCGGCGGCCGCAGGGCTGGCCGGTTCCACGTAGGAGACGATCGACCCCCGTGGTCCCCCCTGGGGTAGCCCATGCGGCGGCTTGATCCACAACGCATCGGCCATTTCCGGCGTCACCTCCTCGACCGTGACGCCAAGATAACCCGGCCGGACCCAGCCGTACTCTTCCAGACGCTTGACGACGACCTCGGCGACCTCCGACGAGATCGCGAAGCCGAGCCCGGCGGAGCCGGTGGTCGGCGAAATAATGGCGCTGTTGATGCCGATGACGGTCCCATTCATGTCGAACAGCGGGCCGCCCGAGTTGCCGTGATTGATCGGGGCATCGGTCTGAATGAAGTCGTCGAATGGGCTTTCCGTGAGGTTGCGGTTGAGCGCGCTGACGATGCCGCGCGTGACCGTCATGCCGACCCCGAGCGGGTCGCCGACGGCCAGTACCGGATCGCCCACCTGAAGCGCGCTGCTGTCGCCCCAGCGCGCCGCGGCCAGCGGACGGCCGGCCTCGACCTTGAGCAGCGCGATGTCGATGATCGGAGAGGCTTGGCTCAGCTTGGCGACGAGCGGCGTTCCGTCCGATAAGGTGACGATGATTTTATAGGCGCCCTCGACGACGTGGTAGTTGGTGACGATCAGGCCCTCCGGGCTGATGATGAAGCCGGAGCCCAGCTGCTTCGTCTCGGCAAACGTGGCGACGTTAGCACCGCCTGAGGCGTTCGTGGTCGCGCTGGGCGGCTGCCTCATCGCGACGAGCGCGGTGACGTTGACGACGGTCGGCAGCAGCTTTCGGATCAGCGCGGACGAGCTGTCCTGTAAATGCACGAGCTGCGCGCCGGCCGACGTCGGGCGGAGAAACATCGTGCCGACGATCAGCATGGTCACACCGAGGAGCTTCGGCTTCATCATCATGCATGGCACCTTTGCATCCCGCTCGCGGACTGGCGCGGCCGGCGGCAAAATAGCCAAAAGTCGCAGAAAGCAAAAGCCAAGCCGGCGGGGCACAGTCGATACACTGGCGTCTCCGCACCAGAATGCGCGGCCATTGGAATCAGCGCCAGCGGGCGAGGCGCGCACGCACCTTCGCGAGAAATCGCTCGCGCTCCAAGGCGGTGCGCACGTCCATGCCCGTGAGCGCGATCCAGTCCAACCGACAGTGCCGGGCGCATAGGCTGCGCACACCACCCGCGACCATGCGCCGGTCTGGCCAGCCGATGAACCAGAGCACGCGCCGCGTCGCGCCGTAGGTCACCACGACACCGATCCGCCGGACGTTCGTCAGCAGCGGGACGAGCCCACGTGCGCCAAGGCGGAAGGCGACGCCCGGCACCCAAACGCGATCCAGCCATCCCTTCAGCATCGCCGGCATCCCGAACCACCACGCAGGGTAGACGAGCAGCAGGGCCTCGGCCCGGCGGAGGGACGCGACGTGGTCCTCAATCCCCAGCAGGTTCGCGTCTTCGTTGTAGTAGCGCCCGCGCTCCTCCGCGTTCAGCGCCGGCGCAAACCCCTCGGCGTAGAGGTCGCGGATCTCGACCGCATGGCCGGCCGCGACCAGCGCTCCGGCGGCGGCGTCGCGCAAGGCGGCGCCGAAGCTGTCCGCGCGCGGATGGCAGTGAACGATCAGCACGCGCACTCGAACACTCGCTCCGCTCCAAAGCTTCGGCTCTGCTGCTCAGATGACCGTGCGCCGAGTTAGCCGGTACTCACCCGCCCAGCACATCCTTTGTTAATAAGGGATCACACGCCATAGAATGGCCGGCCAAGGACGGTTTCCGGCCGAGGGCGATTAGGATAGCGCGCCCAAGCTGGGGGCTGCTTGCTGTGAGTCAGAGAATGCGGGCATTCTAGGGCCGAAAGCGGTCATCCACGCGACCAGCCGGATCAATCCGAACGCCCTACCCCGCCAGCCGCTCGATATCCGCCCCGCACCCGGCGAGCTTCTGTTCCACCGCCTCATATCCCCGATCGAGGTGATAGACGCGGTTCACCACCGTCTCACCCGCCGCCGCCAAGCCCGCCAACACGAGTGAGACCGAGGCGCGCAGATCGGTCGCCATTACCGGCGCGCCCGAAAGCGCGGGCACGCCGCGCACGATCGCCGAGGCGCCATGCACGTTGATCCGCGCGCCCATGCGGTTCAGCTCGGGCACATGCATGAACCGGTTCTCGAAGATCGTCTCCGTCACCATCGCCGCCCCCTCGGCCACCGCCATCAGCGCCATGAATTGCGCCTGCATGTCGGTCGGAAAGCCGGGATAGGGCTCGGTCATCGCGTCGCTGCCGTGCAGGCCGTTGAGCCGGCGCACCAGCAGCGCGCCCGGCTCCTGCGCGATCTCCACCCCGGCCTCGCGCAACGTCCGCACGACGGCGCCCAGATGCGACTAACTGCCCGCCAATCAGCCGGACCTGGCCGCCGGTGATCGCAGCCGCGCACGCATAAGTGCCGGTTTCGATCCGGTCGGGAATGATGGCGTGCCGCGCGCCCGCCAGCCGCGCTACTCCCTCGATCACCAGCTTGTCGCTGCCGATCCCCTCGATCCGCGCGCCCATCGCCACGAGACAGGATGCCAGGTCGCCGATCTCGGGCTCGCGCGCGGCGTTGGCGAGCACGGTCCGGCCGTCGGCCAGGGCCGCCGCCATCAGCAAGTTCTCGGTGGCACCCACCGAGACGAACGGGAACACGATCGAAGCCCCGCGCAGCCGCCCACGCACCTTCGCGTCGATGTACCCGCCATCAAGTCGAATCTCGGCCCCCATCTGCTCCAGGGCCTTGAGGTGCAAATCGACCGGCCTGGTGCCGATCGCGCAGCCGCCCGGGAGCGAGACCCGCGCCTCGCCCACGCGCGCCAGCAGCGGCCCCAGCACCAGGACCGAGGCGCGCATTTTGCGAACGATATCGTAGGGCGCCTCGGTGCTAGCGATGGCGCCCCCGAGCGAAAGCGTGCGGCCATCGCCGCGCACCGGCTCCACCGCGATCCCGTGCTGCGTGAGCAGTGCCGCCATGGTGTGAATGTCGGCGAGCTGCGGCACGTTCTCCAGGATCAGCCGCTCCTCGGTAAGCAGCCCGGCCACCATCAACGGCAGCGCCGCGTTCTTCGCGCCGCCGATGACGATCTCGCCCTCAAGCGGCCGGCCGCCGCGAATACGGATGCGGTCCATCGCCGCTAGGCCCGTAGCACGGGAATGACGGCAGCCGGGGCATTTGGCAGGGACGGGGACATCGGGCGGCTCCGGCGCATGGGATGGGGCATTCGGTCGCGTCTAGCCTACGCCGTCGCGTCACCGCAAACGCGATCGAAGCGAACAGGACGCGGCTTGCCCCGCATCGGGCTTCGCCATATCGATGCCTCCAACACAACCGGGGAGGAGGCGGATGGCCAGCAGGCTGATCGGCGGCGCGCTCGCCCTTGCGCTGGCCGTGACATCGACGGCACTAACCCGACCGGCTGGCGCCCAAGTCTTGCAGATCGCGATCGACCAGTTCCCGGGTGCACTGGACCCGCATACCGCCACGGCAGGCTCGAGCCAACTTGTGGATAGCACGATCTACGAGGGCCTGACCGCGATCGACGCCGACCTGCACGTGGTCCCCGCTCTGGCGCAGTCCTGGTCGGTCAGCGCCGACGGCCTCACCTACGTCTTTCGGCTGCGCACGGACGCGCGGTTCCATGATGGCGGGCCGGTCAGGCCGGCGGACGTGGTCGCCTCGGTTGCGCGGGTGTGCGATCCGAACATCGGCTCGCCCCTGGCGGCACGCTTCGCCATGATCGCGAAGGTCGAGCCCGACGGCGCGGCCGGCGTGCGCTTCACCTTGATCGCCTCCTCGGCGCCGTTCCTCTCCCGGCTCGCCACGCTGGCGATCGTGCCGGAGGCCGCGAGACAGGGCCGGCTCGACCTCGCCAAGCAGCCGGACGGCACCGGGCCGTTCAGGTTCAAGGAATGGGCGTCCAACAGGATCATCGCGCTCGACCGAAACGAGGCGTATTGGCAGGTTGGTCTGCCCAAGCTGCTGTCGCTGCGCTTCAATATCGTGCCCGAGGCGGCGACGCGCCAGATAGGACTTACCGGGGGCACGTATCAGGTTCTGCCCGGCATTGGTCCCGCAACGGCCGAGCAGCTTCAGGAGGCGCCGGGCGTGCGCGTGCTCGCCACGCCGGACCTCGCATACAGCCTGATCGGCCTCAACGCGGCGATGCCGCCATTCGATCAGCCAGAGGTGCGCGAGGCGCTCGACTACGCCATCGACCGAGGCCAGATCGTGAGGGCCGCCTATTCCGGCAAGGCTGCCCCGGCGGGGCCGCTCTCGCCCGCGCTCAAGGACTGGGCGCTGCCGACGTCGGACTTCCCCTGCTATCGCCACGACCCCGAGCGGGCCAAGGCGTTGCTGCGAGACGCCGGCCTCAGGCTGCCGGTGAAGGTGACGCTCAACGTGCTCAGCGGCATTCAGCAGATGATGGACCTGGCAGGGGTCGTTCAAGCCCAGGCAAGAGAGGCTGGGTTCGAGATCACGTTGAACGTTCAGGACGAGGGCCGCTTCGTCCAGGACCGGCGCGCCGGCGATTTCCAAGCCTTCGCCGCGATCAACGGCGGCGGCCCGGACCCGGACGACTATTTCGGCCCCACGTTCCAAACCGGGGGCGCCGCCAACGTGTACAAGTTCAGCAACCCGAAGCTCGACCAGCTCCTGATCGACGCGCGCGCCGTCTCCGACCCCGCCAAGCGCAAGCCGCTCTATGACGAGGCGCAGCGCATCCTCGCTTGCCACGGCCCGGTAATTCATCTCGCGTACGGCACGCTGTTCAGCGCCGAGCGGTCCGATGTGCGGGGCTTCCGAATCACCCCGACCCGCTCACTGCGCGGGCTGCGCGGGGCAAGCGTGGCGCCCTGACGATGTGCGGCGCGCAGTGACCTCGATCTCGATCTTCATGCGCGGATCGGCCAGGCCCGCCGCGATCATCGTCGCCGCCGGCCGCGCCTCGCCGAAATACTGCCGCAGTACCGGCCAGCAGGGCTCGAAATCAGCCGCGTCGGGCAAAATGTAGCGCACCCGAACGACATCGGCGAACGAGCAACCGGCCTCCGCCAAGGCCGCCGCGATGTTGGTCAGCGCCTGCTCGGCTTGCGCGCGCACGTCGGAGGAGATGGTCATGGCGGCGTAATCGAAGCCGGTCGTGCCGGACACGAACACCCAGTCGTCCTCAATCACGGCACGGGAGTACCCGACATCGGCCTCGAATGGCGAGCCGGACGAGATCAACCGGCGCATATGACCCTCCTGCGCGACGCGCCCACTTGTCAGTGCGGCGGTTTCCCTGCGATCACGGCGCCGCACCGTATCGCGCAAGGAGGCGCACAGCGTGACTGCCGGTCAAGAGGCGCCAATCGAAGTCGCCGTAGCTGCTCTGCCGGTAAACGACCGGGAGTACCCGCCACGGCCGATCGTGGGGATCGGGATTGTGGTGCTGAAGGACCACAGCGTGCTGCTGGTCCGCCGCGGCAAACCGCCAAGCTTCGGCGCCTGGAGCCTGCCCGGCGGGGCGCAAGAGCTTGGCGAGACCGCCCAGGCCGCAGCACGGCGAGAGCTTGCGGAGGAAACCGGCGTGATCGTCGGGCCGCTGCACCTCGCCGCCCAAGTGGACAACATCCGGCGCGACCAGGGGGGGCGGGTGCAGTTCCATTACACGATCATCGACTTCGCCGCGCGTTGGGAGTCGGGCGAGCCGCTCGCCGCGACCGATGTTTCCGATGTAACTTGGGCACCCCTCGACCGGCTGGATGAGTACGCGCTCTGGAGCGAGGCCCACCGGGTCATCGCCATCGCCCGCCGCCTGCTCGGAGAGGCTGCTCCTCCGGGTCGCTCAAACCCGCCCTGACGATCGGCCTCCAAGGAACCGCGGACGGGGAACCAAGGCCGGCACCTCAGCGCGATACTGCGGATAAGCGCACGGGAACTGCCCCTTCAGGAACCGCTCCTCGATCCGGAGCTTGCGGACGAACGCCGCCGCAATGAGCGCCACCGCGACCACGCCCCGCCATTCGCCGAGCGCCAGGGCCGAGCCGGCGAAGGCCAGCAGCAGGCCGGTGTAGATCGGGTGGCGCGTCCAGGCATAAGGGCCGGTGCGGATCAGCTCGTGGCCGTGCTTCAGCGTCACCGTGCCGCTCCAATACAAGCCGAGATGGCGCCGGGCCAGCACGGCGAAGGTGAGCCCGGCCGCCACCAGCACACTGCCGATCCAGAACTGCGTCGGAGTCCAAGCCACAAAATGGCGATTGAGCCAACTTCCGGGAAAGCCGCCTGACGCGAAGAGCCAAACCCCGAGCACGAGCGGGGCGATGTGCGACAGCCGCGACAGGATCGACTCCCGTCGCTCGGTTGCCAGCGTGTGTCGCGCCGCGACCAGCCAGTAGCCCGAGAAGGTGAGCCACAGCGCTGGATGCAGCCAAATATAGACGGTACGCACGACCCGCTCCGCCTCAGCCGGCGACGGCGCTGATGCGCGCCATCGCCTCATCGCGGCCGAGTGCCGCAAGGGTCGCGTCGATCCCGGGGCTGACCGTGCTGCCGGTCAACGCCGCGCGCAGCGGCTGCGCCACTTGACCGAGCTTGCGCCCGGCCGCCTCGGCGAAGTGCCGCAACGCCGCATCGAGGGCCGGAGCGGTGAAGTCGGTCGCGGCCAGCGCGGGCGCGAGATCGCCCAGCATCAGCCGCGCTTCCGGCGTCAGCAGCGCTTGGGCTTTGGGCTCGAACGGCAGGGGCACGGCGCGGGCCAGGAAGGCCGCTGAGTCGGCCAGCTCCACCAGCGTCTTCGCGCGCTCCTTCAACCCCGGCATCAGCGCGCGCACCCGCCCCGCCGCGATGGCCCCTAGCGATAGGTCGGGCCGGTGCGCGAGCCGGGCCAGCACGTCGCGGGTCAGCCGCTCGTCGTCGGCCTCGCGGAGATAGATCCCGTCAAGGTGGGTGAGCTTGGCGTAGTCCATCCGGCTCGGCGCGCGGCCCACGCCGTCGATATCGAACAGACGGATCGCCTCCTCCCGGTCCAGCACCTCCATATCTCCATGACCCCAGCCGAGGCGGAGGAGGTAATTGCACAGCGCCTCGGGCAAATAGCCCTGCTCGCGGAATTCCAAGGTCGAGACCGCACCGTGGCGCTTGGAGAGCTTGGCGCCATCGGCGCCGTGGATCAGCGGCAGATGCGCGAAGCGCGGCGTCTCCCAATCCATCCCGCGATAGATCTGCACCTGGCGAAAGGTGTTGGTCAGGTGGTCGTCGCCGCGGATGACGTGGGTGATGCCCATATCGTGGTCGTCCACCACCACCGCGTGCAGATAAGTGGGCGTGCCGTCGCTGCGTAGGATGATCATGTCGTCCAGCTCGGTATTGGCCACCCGCACCCTGCCTTGCACCAGATCATCGACCACGGTCTCTCCCTCGCGCGGGGCCTTGATGCGGATCGCGGAGGCCACGCCGGGTGGCGCCTCGCCCGGGTCGCGGTCGCGCCAACGCCAGTCGTAGCGCGGCGGACGGCCCTCGGCGACCGCTCGCTCGCGCATCTCGCGCAGCTCGTCCGGCGTGCAGTAACAGCGATAGGCATTGCCGGCGGCGAGGAGCTGATGCGCCACCTCGGCATGGCGGGCGGCGCGGTTGGACTGGAACACCGGCGCGCCATCGCGCTCTAGGCCGAGCCAATCGAGGCTCTCGATGATCTGGCGGGTGAATTCCTCGGTGCTGCGCTCGCGGTCGGTGTCCTCGATCCGCAGCAGGAACGCTCCGCCGTGGTGGCGGCTGAACAGGTAGTTGAATAGCGCGGTACGGGCGCCCCCGATGTGCAGCGGGCCGGTGGGGCTGGGGGCGAAGCGGGTGCGGACAGTCATGGGATGCTTTCATTCAGGCCCGTGCCGCGCAGCCCTCACCCCGGCCTCTCCCGCAAGCGGGAGAGGGGGAGACGGTCGGCCCTCCTCCGTCCCGGAGGGTGAGGGTCGGCACGATCTGGGAGCCACGCTCTAGCACGGGCATTCACCGGATGTAGAGGATGGCGGGCGCATGAAGCGGCGGGAGGTTGCCCGTGCCGCTCGCGCTCGCCGCCGCTCATCTGGTCCGAACCCGCCTGGCCCGGGTCGGATCGCGCGGCCTGGCGGCCCGGATCGAGGCCATGATCGCCGCCGAACAGGGGCGGTTCGTGCTTTGGCTGCCCGTGTTCATGGGCGCCGGCGTGCTGCTCTACTTCGCCCTTCGCGCCGAGCCGCCGGCCTGGGCCGGCGTTGCGATCGCCGTCCCGGCGGGGCTCGGCGCGTGGCTCGGCAAGACCAAGACATGGACCCGCGCGTTGCTGCTGCCGCTGGCGGTCGGGGCGCTGGGGTTCGCCCTGGCCCAGTTCGCGACCGCGCGGGCGCCGCCGCTGGAGCCGCTGCCGTTTCATGCGGTGGTGCTGAGCGGAACCGTCGCCGGGGTGGAGGTGCTGCCGGAAGGCCGGCGGATCACCATCGCGCGGGCCAGACTGGATGACAGGCAGCCTCTGCGCCGGCGCGTCCGCGTCCGGCTCCGGGCCAACGACCGTGCCGAGATCGGTGCCGGCGATGAGGTGAGTGTCCGGGCGCTGCTCCGCGCGCCCTCGCCGCCGGCCTATCCGGGCGGATGGGATCTCCAGCGCGACGCGTTCTTCGCCGGCCTCGCCGGCTACGGCTTCGCGATCGGACCGACGGAGGTGCTGGCGCACCATCCGCCGAGCGGGCTGGGCGGATGGTTGCAGGGCCTGCGCGAGACCATCGCCCGCCGCTTCGAGGCGCAACTGCCGGGCGCGAAAGGCGCGGTCGCGGCCACGCTGTTCACGGGGAGTCCCTCGACTATCCCGGAGTCCGACCGCGAGGCGTTCCGTGCCTCCGGCCTCGCCCATCTGCTAGCAGTGGCGGGGCTACATATCGGCATCATCATGGGCCTGGCCTTCGGGGTCACCCGGATCGTGCTCGCCGCCTGGGAACATGCGGCGCTGCACTGGCCGACCAAGCAGATCGCGGCTGCCGCCGCTCTGTTGGCGGGCGGCGCGTACATGGTGCTGACCGGGATGCATGTGCCGATTTTGCGTAGCTTCGCAATGGCCTCCCTGGTCACGCTCGGGGTGATGATCGGCCGGCGCGGGGTATCGCTGCGCGGTCTCGCGGTCGCGGCGGTGGCGATGATGCTCGTCGAGCCCGAGCAGGTGGCGGGCGTGTCGTTCCAGATGAGCTTTTCCGCCGTGCTGGCCCTGATCTCCGGCTACGAGGCATTGCAGCCGGTTCGCCGAGCGCTGCGTGGCGACGGATCGCGATGGCGCCGGATCGCGCTGTGGATCTTGGGCCTGGCGCTCACCAGTCTGCTGGCCGGTGGCGCCTCGGCGCCGTTCGGCGCGTACCATTTCGGGCGGGTGCAGATTTACTTCGTGGTCGCGAATATGGTCGCGGTGCCGCTGACCGCGCTCTGGGTGATGCCGGCCGGGGTGATCGGGCTGGCGCTGATGCCGTTCGGGCTCGAACGCCTCGCACTGGTGCCGATGGGCTGGGGCGTGCAGGCGATCCTGCTGGTGGCGCGAGCCGTCGCGGCTTGGCCCGCCTCGGTCGTGGCGGTACCGCACATGCCCGCCTGGGGGCTCGTACTGACCTCGCTCGGCATCGCCTGGCTCGGCATTTGGCGCTCGTGGATCCGCCTCGCCGGCATCGCGGTGCTGGCGCTTGGGCTTGCTTCGTCTTGGCTGGTGCGTCCGCCCGACCTGTTGGTGGCGGCAGATGGGCGGATGATCGGGCTTCGAACGCAAGCCGGGATGTGGATCGAGCGCGTCACCGGCGCGTCGAACTTCACGCGCGCGGAGTGGCAGCAATACTGGGCCGCCGCGGACTCCGAGCGCCTGCCCGCCGACGGGTCGGTCGGCGGGGACCAGGTGGGCTCCTGTACGCCGGATTCCTGCCTGCTCCGCCCGCATCCCGATGCGGTCGCGGCGCTGCTGCTGCGCCGGACACCGCCGCCGGACTGCGGCAGCGCGGCGGTGGTGGTCTCGCTCATCAACGCCTGGCGCCGCTGCCCCGAGGCGGCGCTGGTGGACCGCATCACCGTGCTGCGCCAAGGCGCGGCGGCGATCTGGCTCGAGCCTGGCGGCGCCCGGATCGTGACCGACCGGATGGTGCGCGGCGCCCGCCCCTGGGTGCCGCCGCCCCGTCCGCGCTCCAAGCCGCCGGCACCGCGAGCGAGCGGGTCACATTAGCCTCCATCACGGATGGCAAAGGCGCACTGCCCGTTGATTGCTCATACTGGCCGTCCAGGCGTCAGCACCAGCACGGCTTCAATCACCTCCGGGTCCGCGCGGAGGTGCCGCAAGGTGAAGCCCAGGTTGCGGGCAAAGACCAGCATGTTGGTGTTCTCGGCCAGGATCTCGCCCCTGACCTCGCGAACGCCATGTGCCGGTGCCCATTCGAGCAGGCGCTGCATCAGGTGCGTGCCCAGCCCCTTGCCCTTTACATCGGGTTGCACCACCACGGCGAACTCGGCGACGCCGCCGTCGTCCTCCCGCGCCAGCCGGGCAACGCCGACGGTTTGGCCGGTGGTCTCGCGCACGGCGATGAACGCCATGTTCCGCTCGTAGTCGAGCCTGGTGAAACGGGCGAGCTGCGCGGGCGTGAGGTCTCGCACGGCGGCGAAGAAGCGGAGGCGTACGTCCTCCGGCGACAGGCGGTGAAAGAACGCATCGTGCTCCGGCGCATCCTCCGGACGTACCGGGCGGATCGTGAGGTGCTCACCGGCGGCATCCCAGTGCTCCTCCAGTTCGGCCGGGTAGCGTGCCATCTCTCGCGCTCCTGCTTGGCCCGGCCGCGTACGAGGTCCAGAATGCCATTTCCGGCAAGCCAGGGGAGGAACCGATATGGCGGTACGCGTCGCGGTGATCACGGGTGCGGGCAGCGGCATCGGCCGTGCCTCGGCACTGGCGCTTCTGAACGACGGTTACGCGGTGGCACTGGCCGGTCGGCGTCGGGAGGCGCTGGAGGAGACCGCGGGGATGGCGAAATCGGGTCGGGCATTGCCGGTGCCGACCGACGTGCGCGAGCCGGACTTGGTCGCAGCGTTGTTCGCGAAGGTAGGCGAGAACTTCGGCCGGCTCGACGTGCTGTTCAATAATGCCGGCGGCAACGTTCCCAGCACCAATTTCGGCGACTTCACCTGGGAGCAGTGGACCTCGGTGGTCGCGGTCAACCTGAACGGCATGTTCCTCTGCGCCAACGCGGCGTTTCGCATGATGCGCGACCAGACGCCACGTGGCGGGCGGATCATCAACAACGGCTCGATCTCGGCGCACGCGCCGCGGCCGGGCTCGGCCGCCTATACCACCACCAAGCACGCGATTACCGGGCTGACCAAGTCGATCGCGCTGGACGGGCGCAACTTCGATATCGCCTGCGGGCAGATCGACATCGGCAACGCGGCGACGCCGATGACCCAGCGGATGCAGCGCGGGGTGCCGCAGGCGAACGGCGAGACGATAGTGGAGCCGACCATGGACGTGGATCATGTGGCGCGATCCATCTTGTTCATGGCCAACCTGCCGCTCGATACCAATGTGCAGTTCATCACGGTCATGGCGACCAAGATGCCGTTCATCGGCCGGGGGTGAGCGGGCGTTTCCCGCCGGCGCGCTCAGGGAATCATGATTTCGGGGCCGCTCCGGCGATCTCGCTCGGTGGCGTAAGCCTGTTCCACCGCATCGCGCTCGCGTTCGGTTGCGAGCGCGGCCCGCGCCTCGCACGCGAAGGCGGCGGCGAGGGCTTCCAGTTCCTTCCGGTCCTGTTCTCCCTTGGCGTGGCGCGCGACATGGAATGCGGCCGCGATCAGGCGAGAAATAACGGGCGCATGGCTGCTGCCGTTGCTGGCGATCGGCCCGAGCGAATTGCGCGCCAGCTCGGCCAATGTCAGGGGGCGCTGCACGAGCACGCGAGGTTTGCCATGGTCGTCCCGACGGAGCAGCGCGGGAAACTGGCGGCCTGCGATTTCGCAAAGCCGCAGGCAAATCCAATCGATCGCGGGGATCGTGGTGAACGGCGCGTTGATCCCCGGAGACAGCGCGCGCACCGCAACTTCGGCTAGTTGCTGAAGGGCGTAGCCGATATCCTGCTCCGGGGTTCGCCGCCGGCCCAGAACGAAGGTCTGCCGAAGCCGGCGGACGGTCTCATCGTCTGCGCGCTCAGCCGGCGCGGCGGCCATCACCTCGCTCCCGCTCAAGACGAAATCGCCGGGGCGGCAATCGAGCCGCAACACGAGGTCGCGTTCAACCGCGATTCGCATCAACCCCAGGTCGTCGATTCGGCGGATATACCCTGCTGCCCTCAGCGTGACACACCGGCGGTCTCGGTCGAAACCCGGAGGCACCGACGGCACCAACTCGCGCACAACGGTCTTACCGGTGCCGAGCGCATCCGGAAACACGTCACGCGCCGACTCCTCCGCCTGCCGAGCCAATGCGTGCAGAACGGTTTCAATACGAATGGAGTTTGCCATGTGGTTGATAAAATAAATTAGCATGGTCATAGCTCCGACCGCTATCACCAAGGCTGCCAATGTGGCGGCATAGGGCACCAGCCCCTCGGCGCGCACGAAGCCCGTGACGAGGATCGAATAGACGAAGGCGCCCGTGAAGAAACCAAGCGCGGTCTGATAGCCGCGATCGCGCAGGTAGCTACGCAACACGTGCGGGCCGAACTGCGATGACGCGAGCTGCAGCGCGACAATCGCGATCGAGAACACGACCCCGGCAATGGTCGCCATGCCACCGGCGATCGTGGACAACACGGTCTCCGAGGCGCTGCCGGCGAGCGACCCGATCCACGGATGAAACTTGGAGGGCTTCCAACCAGCGATGCGATCCACCTCCACCATCAAGAAGGCGAGGCCAATCGAGCCGATCAGCATGACCGACGGGATCAGCAGATAGCTGTCGCGCGCGCGCGAAACGAGATCGCCAATGTGAATCGCGGAATGAGGCACGAGCTTTAGCGGTCGCGCCAATCGCACAGCGACGCCACGCGTCTTGCGGGCCAGCGACTGCAAAGCGTCAAGCAGCCACGCAGCCCGGCCCGTCTTCAACGCGGCGCCATCCGCAACGCGCCGTCCAGCCGGATCGTCTCGCCATTGAGGAACCGGTTGGCCGCGATGTGCAGCACCAACGCGGCGAACTCGGCGGGCCGGCCGAGCCGGGCGGGAAACGGCACCGAGGCGGCGAGCGCCTGGCGGATGTCGTCCGGAAGACCGTTCAACATCGGCGTCTCGATCAGCCCGGGCGCGATCGTCACGACCCGGATGCCCGCCCGCGCCAACTCGCGCGCCGCCGGCAGCGTGAGGCCGACCACGCCCGCCTTGGAGGCGGCATAGGCCGCCTGGCCGACCTGGCCGTCATAGGCGGCGATCGAGGCGGTGTTCACCACCAGCCCGCGCTCGTCGTCCTCCAGCGGGTCGAGCCCGCTCATTCCGGCGGCGGCGAGGCGCAGCATGTTGAACGTGCCGATCAGGTTGACCCGGATCACCTGCTCGAAGGCGGCGAGCGGCATCGGTCCGTCGCGCCCGACAATGCGCCCGGCGGTGCCGATGCCGGCGCAGTTCACCAAGAGCCGCGCCGGGCCGTGCGCCACGCGCGCGTTGGCCACCGCCAGTTCGGCCGAAGCCGCGTCCGCCACGTCGCAAACCGCGGCGAGGCCGCCGATCCGGCTCGCCACGGCCTCCGCCGCGTCGCGGTTGCGGTCGATTACGGCCACCCGCGCGCCCGCCTTGGCCAGCGCCTCTGCCGTTGCCTGCCCCAGCCCCGAGCCGCCGCCAGTGACGATCGCCGCTTGTCCGTCGAGCTGCATTCGCGTCCTCCATGCTCGTCGCTTGCCCCGTACCGGACAAAGCGGCGGCGGACAATCACGGATGGCGGAGGCGGACGGGCAGGTAGTCGGCCACCAGCCGTAGTTGCATCGTCATGGCCGCGCTTGTCACTGCCATCCACGAGTTCGACGCGCATTGATGAGTGGCAGGAGGTAATTCGCATGGCGGGAGCATGGATACATAGCCAGCCGCCGGCGGCCGGGGCGAGCTGACCGATGTGCAGGCGCCGCGCTGGGGCCAGCAGGCGCTGGACGTGGTGCTGCCGTTCTTACCACGCGCTGTCCTCAAACGGGCGGCGCATCAGGATCGGTGTCGTCGCGCTCCGGACCGGCGGAGGCCAGCCGGACCGCCGCCCCGGAGCCGCCCCGCCGTCAGCTGACCTTGAGCGCGCCGTCGTTGATCAGCGTCTGTAGCGTGACGTTCGGCCCTACTCCGACCAGCGTGGCGAGCGCACTGCCACCCGTGAAGGACGGGCTGCCGATGTAGGACAACGTGGCGTTGTTGCCATTGTCGGTGACCTGGAAGTCGCTGGCGCTGAAGCTCTTCTGCGCCTCCGCCAGCACCTGCGTCAGGTCGAGCACGTCGTTGTGCAGGTTGAAGCCGCTGATCTGGTCGGTGCCGCCCTGCTGCGCCACGACCGTCTCCTGCGCGCCGTGGAGCGTGATCGTGTTCGTCCCGGTCCCGCCATAGACCGTGCTCTTGGCGCCGTTCACGGTGATCATGTCGTTGCCGGCCCCGGCGAACACGAGCTGGCCGGCGCCGTTCGCCGTCAGCGTGTCGTTGCCCGGCGTGCCGAGCAGGCTGGGGCTCGGCCCGGTGACGGTGAGGTCCACCGTGCCCGTCACCGTGGCCCCCTGCGGGTCGGAGACGGTGTAGGTGAAGCTGTCGGTGGGAGCCTTCGCGTTGTAGCCGTTGGCGGTGTAGGTCAGCAGCTTGTCGGTGGGGTCGAAATAGAGGAACCCCATCGTGCCCGTGTCGCCGATGCTGCTGATCGTGAGGCTCGCCTGGTCGGCGGGGTTCGCGTCGCTCGCGTTGGCGAGCAGTTGGCCGTAGAGGCCCTGAAGCGTCTGGCCCTCGGCCACGCTATAGGTCAGTACCGGCTTGGTCAGGGTCGGCGGGGGGGTGAGGTTGGTGATCACCACCGAGCCATTGCCGCTGTTCTCGCCGGCAACCTGCACGAAATCCGCGTTGCCCGGAGTGCCGCCGTCGAGGGAGCCGCCGCCGCCGCCATTCCCGCCCTGGCCGGGCGCACCACCGCCACCGCCGCCGGAGTAACCTCCGCCACCGCCACCGCCGTTGCTGCTGCCACCGCCGCCGCCCCCGAAGCCTCCATTGCCTCCATTGCCGTTATTGCCGCCGCCGCCGCCCAGGCCGTTCGCGAAAGAGGCGCCGCCGCTGCCGCCGCCGGAGGCGTTGCCCCCGTTGTCGGAGAAACCGCCGCCGCCCCCGGCGCCGTACGTCCCGCCGGCCTTGCCTCCGCTCCCGCCGGTCCCGCCAGCGCCTCCGTTCGCGCCCGCGCCTCCCGCTGTCCCGGCCTGTCCGGGGGCGCTCGTATAGCCGAGATCGCCACCGCCGCCGCCGGCGGCGATCACCAGGGGCGCGGGCGTGCCGCCCTGCAGGACCACGAAGCTGCCGCCGCCACCCCCGCCGCCGCCGAAGCCGGTGGTTCCTCCTCGCCGCCCACGGCGACGGTAAGCTTCTGGCCCGCGGTGAGCATGACGTCGCCGCCGATTTCGGCCCCTTGGCCGCCCGGAACAGGCCCGGTGCTGCTGGCGGTGTCTGGACCGCCCTGGGCGCCGTAGGCGACGATATCGTAAATGCCGGTGGCCGGGACCGTGTAGGTGACGATGCTGCCGGTGTTGCTGAAGGTAGTTGAGCCGGACATGACGTTTCTCCCCGGAGTGGTGTGGGAGCCCGTCGCCCGACGGTCAGAATCCGCCATGCCCGGAAAATCCTCTTCCGGCCCCTTCCCGCGGATTGCTGCCGAAACTGTCCGGGCGGTGCTTCTCGCGAGCCACGGGTTCCCTGTCCGGAAGCATGAGACGCGCGCTCGCGCGAGCGCAACGGCGGCGTGCAATCCAGTCAATTTTGCGTCGCAATCTGTCCAAGGCTGTCGCGATCTGTCCTATAATGGCGGCGTCTGCCTTGGCCGCCGCAACCGGAACCGCGGGGCAGTATCGGGGGAGGCTGGAGCTGACCATCCCGCCGTCGCCGCCGCCGAGCGGCGTTGTCGTCGTGGACGTCCGCGACCCGGCCGAGATGGACGAGCAGTCGCGCATGTCTCGGCGCCTGCCGGGGCCGCATTACGTCCATACCTACACCCTGCGTGACCCGGCGCTGCGCCGCTTCGGCGCGGGCCGACTGCTCGCCCGGCACTGGGGCCGTCCTCTGCTGCTCGGTCACGTGGCCGAGCGGTTCGGGGTCGAGATCGGGTTCGTCGAGCCCGGCCTGTCCGCCTACTGCTTCGCCTTGATTTACGGGGGCCGGGTGATGCTGTCCACCCCGGACGCGAGGGGGACGACCGAGGCGGGACCAGGGCAGGGTGTCATTCAAGGTGGGCGGCCTGGCACGCGGTTGCTGACCGCGGATGGTACGGCGCGGACGAATTTCTGGATCGCGACAGCGCGGTTCGAGTCCGCCCTTGAGGCGTGCCTCGGCGAGCGGCCTCGCGCTCCGCTCGTCTTCGCGCCCGGGCTCGATTTGACGAGCGGTGCCGGCGCCGGGCTGCGCCGTCTCGTGCTCCATCTCGCCGAGGAGCTGCGCCAACCCGGCGGGCTCGCCGCGAACGGCCCGGCACTCGCCGCCTTCACCGACCTGTTCGTGCATTCGGCGCTGCGCGGCATTGCGCACAACTACGCCGAGCGCCTCGCGCGGCAGCGCGACGGCGCGGCGCCGGCTTGCGTCCGTCGCGCCGAGGCGTATTTCCGCGACCATGCGGAGCAGGCGGTGCTGATGGAGGATGCCGCCGCCGCGGCGGGCTGCAGCGTGCGGGCCCTGCAGCGCGCCTTCCGCCGGTTCCGTGACACGGCGCCGCACGCCGCGCTTGAGAGTGTGCGGCTGGAGTTGGCGCGGATGGCGCTGGCGCACGATGAGGGCACGGTCGCGTCGGTCGCGCGGCGCTACGGCTTCACCCATGCCGGCCGCTTCGGCGCCGCCTATGCACGCCGCTTCGGCGAGAGCCCCTCTGAGACGCGGCGCCGATCGGCGGCCGCACGGCCCGTCTGAGGGGGCCGACCGCCTCAGCACCGCCTCACCGCGATCGAGTTGGGGGTGCGCGCTCAGCACAACCAACGCCCGCATGTCACCTGATGTCGAGGCTTGTCGGCAGGAGACGGGCGTTTCGTCTGCCCCTTGCCGCGTGTGCCTGTTCCCGGCCTGCTCAACCTGGCCCGGCCGGGGTTGCGCTTGCCGCGCCATCGTGCCAACCGGCGGGCGGGAGGCGGGCGCGCGGGGCGGAGCAACCGATGAAGAACACGGTCCACTTCATCTCGGGCCTGCCACGCTCCGGCTCGACGTTGCTGGCCGCGATCCTGCGGCAGAACCCCGCCTTCCACGCGGCCATGACCAGCCCCGTGGGCTCGCTCTACATGGCCCTGGAAGGGGCCATGAGCCGGCGCAACGAAGCCTCGGTGTTCCTCGATGCGGGGCAGCGACGCGCGCTGCTGCGCGGCGTGTTCGCCGGCTATGGTAACGCAGCTCTACAAGACGCTGGGCGAGCCCGTGTTCGACCACGACTTCGAGCATGTCGCCTACGAGGCGAGGGCCTTCGACGACGCCCTCGGCACGCCGGGGCTGCACGAAGTCCAGGGCCGGGTGGAGTGGCGCCCGCGCCCCACCGTGCTGCCGCCCGACCTGTTCGAGCGCTTCGTCGATGACTCCTTCTGGCGCAAGCCGCAGCCGCGCCTGGCCCAGCTCCCGTCCATACTCTGGCACGCCGACACCGAGGGCGCGACGGAGGGCCAGGGGCCGATGAGTCGGTGCAGTACCCGACGACCGCCTGGCGCGCCGCGTCAGCTCATGTCGTCAATGCGTGATCGTTGATCAGGGTGCTGAGCGTGACGTTCGGCCCCACCCCGACCAGCGTGGCGAGCGCACCGCCACCCGTGAAGGACGGGCTGCCGACATAGGACAGCGTGGCGTTGTTGCCGCTGTCGGTGACCTGGAAGTCGCTGGGGCTGAAGCTCGTGTTCGACTCCTTCAGCACCTGCGTCAGGTCAAGCACATCATTATGCAGATTGAAGCCGCTGATATTGTCAGTGCCGCCCTGCTGCAGCACCACCGTCTCTTGAGCGCCGTTCAGCGTGATCGTATTCGTCCCCGTGCCGCCCCAGATCGTGCTCTGGGCGCCGTCGGCGGTGATCGTATCATTGCCGTTGCCGCCGAACAGCAATTGACCCGATCCGTGGCCGGTGAGCGTGTCGTCGCCATTGCCGCCAATTAGCCGCTGGCCGGAACCGCTAGCAGTTAACGTATCATTGCCGCTGGTTCCAACCTGAGTGGGTACGTTCGGGCCGGTGACGGTCAGGTTCACCGTGCCGGTGGCGCCGTCGCTGGCGGTGTAGGTAAAGCTGTCCTGCGGTTGCTTCGCACTGGGCTGGAAACCGTCAGCCGTGTAGGTGAGCAGACCGTCGGTCGTGTCCAGGTAGGCAAAACCCATCGTGTTCGACAGGCCGATACTGGTGATTTAAACCTGGACGCCCGGGTTGGTTGCCTCTACGTCGTTCACCAATGTCGAATAGAGGTTCGCCGTTGTCTGCCCCTCGGCAATGGTGATGGGCTGCGAGTTCGGGTTATTCACGACCGGCGGCGTGATCGTAACCGATCCGTTGCCGGCATTCTTGTCGGCAAGCTGGACGAGGTCTGCGTTCGTTAGCGAGCTGCCGTCGAAGGAACCTCCGCCTCCGCCGCCGCCCCCATCGCCGGAGTAAATGTCAAAGCCGCCGCCACCGCCGCCGCTATAGCCGCCGCCCCCGCCGCCGCCGACGTCGGCACCCCCGCCGCCGCCGCCGGCGGAGCCGCCCAATCCGCTATTCCCTCCTCCGGCGCTGTTCAGACCGCCGCCGCCGCCGCCGCCGCCCCTCCTGACCGGCGCCGCTACCACCAGCCCCGCCGGTGCCCCCGGTCCCGGGGGTAGGACCGACGCCGTCGCCGCCGCTGCCGCTGCCCGAGGCGAAACCGCCGGTGCCGGAGAAGGCGTTGGCCAGCCCCTCCGCACCTCCACCTCCCCCGCCGCCGCCTGCGATGACGAGCGGCGTGCCGCTCGGCCCGAGCACAAAGCTACCGCCACCGCCACCGCCACCGAAAGCGCCACTGGCACCGGCAAGGCCATTCTCGCCCTGGCCGCCGACGGAGATGGACAGGATCTCGCCCTTAGTCAGCATGAAGTCGCCGCCAATTTGCGCACCGAGGCCGCCGCTGCCGGGGCTGGCAGAAGTTGTGGCACTGCCGGCGCCCCCCTGCGCCCCGTCGGCGACGATGTCGTAAATGCCGGTGGCAGGCACCGTGTAGGCGATGCTGCCGGTGTTGCTGAAGGTGGTCGAGCCAGACATGGCGTGCTCCCCGGAGGTGTGGGAGCCCGTCGCCCGACGGTCAGAATCCGCCATGCCCGGAAAATCCTGTTCCGGCCCCTTCCCGCGGATTGCTGCCGAAACTGTCCGGGCGGTGCTTCTCGCGGGCCACGGGTTCCCTGTCCGGAAGCATGAGACGCGCGCTCGCGCGAGCGCAACGGCGGCGTGCAATCCGGTCAATTTTGCGTCGCAATCTGTCCAAGGCTGTCGCGATCTGTCCTATAATGGCGGCTTCTGCCTTGGCCGGCGCAACCGGAGCCGCGGGGCAGTATCGGGGGAGGCTGGAGCTGACCATCCCGCCGTCGCCGCCGCCGCTCACCGGCTTAACGGTCGTGGAGGTCAAAGACCCGGCCGAGATGGACGAGCAGTCGCGCCTGTCCCGGCGCCTGCCCGGGCGCCACAACGTGCATACTTACACGTTGCGCGACCCCTCCCTCTGTCGCTCCAGCGCGGGAAAACTGCTCGCCCGACACTTGGCCGCCAAGCCGGGGATCTGCTGCTCGTCACCGTGGCCGAGCGGTTCGGAAGAGAGATTGGTATCGTCGACCCCGGCATGCCGGCTTATTGCTTCACCCTGATCCGCTCAGGTCGAATGGCCGTATCCAGCCCCGATACGGGAGGGACGGTCGAGGCCGGACCGGGCCGGGGGATCATCCAAGGTGGTCGGGCTGGCATGCGGGCACTGACTACGGACGGCGCCGCACGCACGAACTTCTTCATCGCGGCAGCCAGGTTCGAGTCCGCGCTTCAGGCGTGCCTCGGCGAGCCGCTCCGGGCGCCGCTCGTCTTCGCACCCGCGCTCGATTGGGCGAGCGGCAGCGGCGCCGGGCTGCGCCGCCTCGTTCTGCACCTGGCCGCCGAGCTGTCGCAGCCCGGCGGGCTCGCCGCGAATGCCCAGGCCCTCTCTGCCTTCACCGACCTGTTCGTGCACACGGCGTTGCGCGGCTTGCCGCACAACTATACCGAGCGCCTCGCGCGGCAATGCGACGGCGCGGCGCCGGCTTGCGTGCGTCGCGCCGAGACCTGGTTCCGCGACCACGCCGAACAGGCCGTGCTCATGGAGGATGCCGCCGCCGTGGCGGGCTGCAGCGTGCGGGCGCTACAGCGCGCCTTCCGCCGGTTTCGTGACGCATCGCCCCACACCGCGCTCGAGCGTGTGCGGCTGGAGTTGGCGCGGACGGCGCTGGCGCACGATGAGGGCACGGTCGCGTCGGTCGCGCGGCGCTACGGCTTCACCCATGCCGGCCGCTTCGGCGCCGCCTACGCACGCCGCTTCGGCGAGAGCCCGTCCGAGACGCGGCGCCGGTCGGCGGCCGCACGGCCCGTCTGAGGCGGTCAGCCGACCGCCTCAGCACCGCCTCACCGCGATCGAGCTGGGGGTGCACGCATCGCGGTACCGACATATCTCGCTGAGGCATCAGTTTCCGAACACTCGTTACGACCATCGCGTTGCGCGCTCGATCTCGCGCCCGTCTCAGCGACTGTGCGCCAAGTCTCAAGCTTGCAGTTGGGAACGAATTGTGCGGCGACCCCTCAAGGTGCGGCACAAGCGACCAGGCTTTCCCCGCACGGGAGCGACACGCCACCCAATTACGTATTGCGCACGCCAGCTTCCGGAGAGGCTAAAGCGAAAAGCTTTCCGCGGCCGCGAGCGAAAAGCTTTCCGAGGCCGCGGCTGGCGTGTCGGCGGCGGATCTGATTGTGATGCACTCTGTTGGCAATACCGAGGAGATGGCGCGACTCGTCGCACGCGAGACGGCCAGGCCGGTGGTGACCGCGCGCCGCATCATCGCCGCGGCCGTGCAGCTCAGACTGAGTGAGATCGCGGGACGCTCCATAGGGAGCATCGTGGGCAGCTATACCGGCCTCGAACTTCTGAAGCGTCTGCCCGAGACAGAGAGACGATGCTCACGCCGCGTGAGCAGGAGGTCCTGGCCCGGGCACTTGAGGGTGGATCGAACAAGGCCATCGGCCAGACGTTGAAGATTAGCTATCGCACGGTAGAAATACACCGGGCGCGCGCGATGGCTAAGCTCGGCGCCGCGTCCATCACGGAACTCATTCGATGCGCATTGATGAGTGGCAGGAGGTAATTCGCGTGGCGGGAGCATGGATACATAGCCGCGGGAACGTCAGAGGCTGCTATGGACCAATTGCGCCATCTATTCTCGTCTGATGTTGCCTTTTTCTTTCGTCATGCCGGGGCTTGACCCACTGCTGTCCGGTTTGCCCGCTTTTGGGTTCGGCCTGCCCGACAGTTGCATCCAATCCCCTGCCATGGCCGTGCTTGTCACGGCCATCCACGCCTTTCGGGAGGCACGTAAAGGCGTGGATGCTCGCGACAAGCGCGAGCATGACGTGGAAAGTGTCGGCGGAGGCCGGAGCCCGCGCAAACCGGACAGTAGTGGGCTTGACCCGGGCATCCAGCGGAAGGTCATTGCGGGCGGGCAGGTCCGCTGGATTGCCGGATCAAGTCCGGCAATGACGAGGAAAAACGGCTGGACCTGAAGAGCGAGAACAGCACGTTACTTTGCTCGGCAAGGGTTGCGCTTGTCGCTCGATCGTGTCAGCGCAGCTTCCAGGCGAGAGGCGCGCGCCCAGGGCGGGGCAACCAATGGAGAACACGCTCCACTTCATCTCGGGCCTGCCACGCTCCGGCTCGACGTTGCTGGCCGCGATCCTGCGGCAGAACCCCGCCTTCCACGCGGCCATGACCAGCCCCGTGGGCTCGCTCTACATGGCCCTGGAAGGGGCCATAAGCCGGCGCAACGAGGCCTCGGTGTTTCTCGATGCGGGGCAGCGACGCGCGCTGCTGCGCGGCGTGTTCGCCGGCTATTACCACGCAATCGCCACGGCGACGGTTGTCTTCGACACCAATCGCCTGTGGTGCGCGCGGCTGCCGGCGCTGGTCGAATTGTTTCCCCGCTCGCGCGTGATCTGCTGCGTGCGCGACGTGCCCTGGATCATCGACAGCATCGAGCGCCAGGCGATCCGTAATCCGTTCGAGCCGTCGGGCCTGTTCGGCTACGAGGTGGGCGGCACGGTCTATACCCGGGTCTCGCGGGTGGCGGCGCCGGACGGCATGGTTGGCTACGCGCTGAACGCGCTGCGGGAGGCCTGTTTCGGACCGCATTGGGAGCGGCTGATCCTGCTCGACTACGAGGCGCTCGCCCGCGCGCCTGCCGTGGTCATGCCGCAGCTCTACACAGCGCTGGGCGAGCCGCTGTTCGACCACGATTTCGAGCATGTCGCTTATACGGCGGAGGCTTTCGACGCCGCCCTCGGCACCCCCGGGCTGCACGACGTCCACAGCCGGGTGGAATGGCGCCCACGCCAAACCGTGCTGCCGCCCGACCTGTTCGAGCGCTTCGTCGCCGACTCCTTCTGGCGCAAGCCGCACCCGCGCCTGGCCAACGTCCCGTCCATACTCTGGCGCAACGACGCTGAGCGTGCGGAGGGCCGGTGAGCGCCTAAGCCTCGAACGGATCGCGCACCAAAATCATGTCGTCGCGCTCCGGGCTGGTCGAGAGCAAGGTCACCGGCGCCTCCACCAGCTCCTCGATCCGGCGCACGTATTTCACCGCCTGCCCCGGCAGGTCCGCCCAGGAGCGGGCGCCGCGCGTCGATCCCGACCAGCCTTCCATCACCTCGTAATCCGGCTCGGCCGCGGCCTGCGCACCCGGCGCCGCCGGCAGCCGGCGCACAAGCTCCGCCCCGATCCGGTAGCCGGTGCAAATCTTGAGTTCCGCCAGCCCGTCCAGCACGTCGAGCTTGGTCAGGGCGACCCCCTGGATGCCGCCCACCTTCACCGCCTGGCGCACCAACGCCGCGTCGAACCAGCCGCAGCGCCGCCGCCGTCCCGTCACCGTGCCGAACTCCCGCCCCCGCTCGCCCAGCCGCTCGCCGGTCGCGTCGGCCAGCTCGGTCGGGAACGGCCCGGCGCCGACCCGCGTGGAGTACGCCTTGGCGATCCCGAGCACGAAACCCACCGCCGCTGGCCCGAGCCCCGAGCCCGCTGCCGCCGTTGCCGCCACGGTGTTGCTGCTGGTCACGAACGGATAGGTGCCGTGGTCCACGTCCAGCATCACCGCCTGGGCGCCTTCGAACAGGATGCGGGTGCCCGCGCGCCGCGCCTCGTCCAGCCGCTCCCACACCGGCTCGGCGAACGGCAGGATACGGGGCGCCACCGCGAGCAAGCGCTCCAGCAGCTCCTGCTTGCAGAAGATCGGCGCTCCGAGCCCGGCGAGCAGCGTGTTGTGGTGCAGCAGCAGCTCGTCGAGCTTTGCTTCAACGGTCGCGGGCTCGGCCAGGTCGGCCACCCGGATCGCCCGCCGCGCCACCTTGTCCTCGTAGGCCGGGCCGATGCCTCGGCCCGTGGTGCCGATCTTGCGCTCGCCGCGCGCCGCCTCGCGGGCCCGGTCGATCGCGCCGTGCAGCGGCAGGATCAGCGCCGCGTTCTCGGCGATCCGCAGATTGTCGGGCGAAACGTCCAGCCCCTGCCCGCGCACCCGCTCGATCTCGGCCAGCAGCGCGTCCGGATCGACCACCACGCCATTGCCGATGATCCCGAGTTTGCCGCGCACCAGGCCCGAAGGCAGCAGCGACAGTTTATAGGTCTCGTTGCCCACGACCAGCGTATGGCCGGCGTTGTGGCCGCCCTGGAACCGCACCACGATCTCGGCGCGACTGGCGAGCCAGTCCACCACCTTGCCCTTGCCCTCGTCGCCCCATTGGGCGCCGATCACGGTGACGTTCGCCATCGCTCAGCCTCCAAGCCCTCAGCCGTCGATGGCCAGGGCAACCGCCTCGCCCACCCGAAGGACATGCGTGCAGCCGAGGCGCCGCGCCTCGGCCTCGGCATCGCCCGCCCCGTCCAGCGCGGCGATGGTGGCATAGCCCAACCGGCGGAACTGGACCGCCTCGGCCGCGTCGGCGCCGAGCGGAACATAGAGGCGCGGGCGCGGCTTGCGCCCGGGGGCGGCGCGCAGCACGGCGTCGGGATAGAGCGTCAGCCCGGTCGCCGGCTCCGACTCGCCGCACAAATACCGCCCGCCGCGTCCCAGCTCCTCGTGCCGGCCAGGCGCGAACACCGTCAGCGACACGCCGGTTTCGTAGCGGAAGCCGCGGAACTCAACCGGGTCGATGGTCAGCCGCAGCAATGGGGCGCGGGCACGGATGGCGGCGACCGTGTCGGCCAGCCGGTCGGCAAGGTCGCGCGCCGGCTCAGGTAGGCGCGCCGTTTCCAACGCGGCAAGCGCTCCGTCGGCGCGGCCGGCGGCCAGTAGCAGATCAATGAGCGTCGGGGCCAGCGCGCCGCCGTGGCGTGCCACCGCCGCCGCGTCCTTGCGGTCGAGCGCGCGGGCCAGCGCCGTTCGGGACGGCCCGGCAATGCCCGCGTCATCGAGCAGTGCCGGAACCAGCGTGGGCAAGGTCAGGTCGAAGCTCATCCGGGTGAGCCCGGCCGCCGCCAGCGCCTCGGCGCCGACCAGCACGATCTCGGCATCGGCGGCTGGCGCGTCACTGCCGATCAGCTCGACCCCCGCCTGGGCGATCTGCCGGTCGGGCGCGAGCTGGCTGCCGCGCACCCGCAGGCACTGCCCGGCGTAGGCGAGGCGCAGCGGGCGCGGCGCGCGGGCGAGCCGAGTGGTGGCAATGCGCGCGACTTGGGGCGTGGTATCGGCGCGCAACCCCATCATGCGCTGCGATTCCGGGTCCATCAGCCGGAAGGTCTGCTCGGCCACGGCGGCGCCGGAGCCCGCGAACAGGCTGTCCTCGAATTCCAGTAGCGGCGGTTTGACCCGCTCGTAGCCGTGCTGGGCGAACACCTCCATCAGCGCCTCGACCGCCGCCGCCTCGGTCTCGGCCTCGGGCGGCAGCAGGTCGCGCAGGCCGGCCGGGAGCAGGGCGGGGTTGTTGGGCAGGTCGTCGGTCATGCGCGACCCCTCCCCGTCATGCGCGCCCCCTCCGCCAACCCACTCCCCTTGCGGGAAGGGTTTCTATTCTGGCTCCCCCCGGGGGGACGATTTGGTCAAACCCGCCAAAACGGTGGCGCAATAGTGTCACCGCCGCTTAAGACGGCAGCGGCGGCGGAGAATAGCCCCGCGCCGCCGCTTGGGAGATCATTCATGATCGCACATGGATGGCTCCTTCTACCGATCATGGTAATTGTGACCATCAAGGTCAAGGTTACTATCCGTTGGCGGTAGGGGGTGACGGGACTGGTTTTCGGGAAGCTGTTCTTCCCCGGTTCCAGTCCCGTGATCGGCGTGCTCCAGGCGTTCGGCGTGTTTTTCATCGGGTTCGTCGGGCGGCCGATTGGGGCGGCGATTTTCGGCCATTTCGGCGATCGGATCGGTCGCAAGGCAACCTTGATCGCGACATTGCTGGTGACGGGCATCGCCACCTTCGCCGTGGGTCTGGTTCCGACCTATGACCGCATCGGCATCTGGGGAGCGGTTCTGCTGACGTTCATTCGCCTGATCCAAGGGATTGGGGTCGGCGGCGAATGGGGCGGATCGGTGCTGCTGGCGATGGAATGGTCGCGAACCAACAAGGATCGGGGTCTGATAGCGTCCTGGCCGCAATTCGGTGCGCCGGCCGGCCTGTTCCTGGCGAACACGGCGGTGCTGTTCTTCAGTTGGCTGTCCGGCGACCAATTCCTGGTCTGGGGCTGGCGGATTCCGTTCTTCCTCAGCATCATCATGGTCGCGATCGGACTCTGGATACGGCTTGGGATCTTTGAAACCCCGGTGTTCCAGAAAGTGCTCGCGGAAGATCGCGTCGAACGCGTGCCGGTGTTCGAAGTATTCAGACGCCAACCGAAACAGGTCCTGCTGACCGCGTTGCTGCGGATGCCGGAGCAGGCGCCGGGCTATATCGTCGGCGCCTTCATCTTTACCTATGGCACGAACGTGCTCGGCATGTCGCGCGATTTTCTGTTGATCGGCGTCATCGTCCAGAACGTCCTCGGATTTCTGTGGGTCACGGTCGCCGGACGTCTGTCGGACCATGTCGGCCGCAAGCGGATGTACATCATCGGTTGCGTGTTCATGGGGATCTTCGGATTTATCTACTTCGCGCTGCTCGATACCAGGTCGCCGACATTGATCTTCATCGCCGTCGCGCTGTCCTTGCTTCCGGTCATGACGATGTACGGCCCGGAGGCGGCGCTGATCGCGGAGTCATTCTCCCCCCGGCTGCGCTACAGCGGCGCTTCGCTCGGCTACCAACTCGCCTCGATCATCGCCGGCGGCCCATCGCCGTTCATCGCGACGGCGCTGTTCGCGAGCTACCATTCGAGCTTGCCGATCGCGCTCTATATCCTCGGTTGCGCCGTCATCGGCATCGTGGCGACGGCGCTGCTGTCGGATTACACCAACAAGGAGATCTCCGCGGAATACGAGGGCGTCTGAACCGTTTCGACGGGTCGCGTTGTCGCGATCCGCGGTCGTCATGCCGGTCGCGCGCGCCGTCCCCCTTGGTTTCCCGCCTTCACGGGAATGGACCGGAGCGGATGACCTTAACATCTGGACCAAGGCGATAATTCGGAAACGACAACACCGCGAACCGCGACTAGGTCATCGCGGCCCGCGAGCGCGGCCGCCTGCACGCCCCTCTGTTTGGCTCAGTCACCAGGAATGAGGCTCCGCCGAACAGTGATATCGACTTGAGCAGGAAGCACCGGCGCGCTCCCCCGCAGCATCCGGTAAGAGCTGTCCATATTAAGCCCGGTCAAGCAGCGCGATGATCTCGCGCACGGCGGGGTCATCGGGATAGGCGGCGGCGAGGGCGCGCAGCTCATCGAGCAGCGCATCGCGCCGGGCGAGGTCGTCCTCCGCCTTGGCATCGACCAGCGTGGCGAACAGGCCCATGGCCAACAGCTCGCGGACGGCGGCGTCATCGGGATAGGCGCGCGGCGAGCGCGCGCAGCTCGTCGAGCAGCGCATCGCGCCGGGCGAGGTCGTCCTCCGCCTTGGCGTCGTTCAGCGTGTTGACCAGGCCCATGGCCAGCGGCTCGCGGACGGCGGCGTCATCGGGATAGGCGGCGGCGAGCGCGCGCAGCTCGTCGAGCAGCGCATCGCGCCGGGCGAGGTCGTCCTCCGCCTTGGCATCTTCAGCGTGTTGACCAGGCCCATGGCCAACGGCTCGCGGACGGCGGCGTCATCGGGATAGGCGCGGCGAGGGCGCGCAGCTCGTCGAGCAGCGCATCGCGCCGGGCGAGGTCGTCCTCCGCCTTGGCATGGTTCAGCGTGTTGAACAGGCCCATGGCCAACTGCTCGCGCACGGCGGCGTCATCGGGATAGGCGCCGGCGAGCGCGCGCAGCTCGTCGAGCAGCGCATCGCGCCGGGCGAGGTCGTCCTCCGCCTTGGCATGGTTCAGCGTGTTGAACAGGCCCTGGCCAACCGCTTGCGCACGGCGGGGTCATCGGGATAGGCGCCGGCGAGCGCGCGCAGCTCGTCGAGCAGCGCATCGCGCCGGGCGAGGTCGTCCTCCGCCTTGGCATGGTTCAGCGTGTTGAACAGGCCCTGGCCAACTGCTCGCGCACGGCGGCGTCATCGGGATAGGCGCCGGCGAGCGCGCGCAGCTCGTCGAGCAGCGCATCGCGCCGGGCGAGGTCGTCCTCCGCCTTGGCATCGTTCAGCGTGGCGAACAGGCCCATGGCCAACAGCTCGCGGACGGCGGCGTCATCGGGATAGGCGCCGGCGAGCGCGCGCAGCTCGTCGAGCAGCGCATCGCGCCGGGCGAGGTCGTCCTCCGCCTTGGCATGGTTCAGCGTGTTGAACAGGCCCTTGGCCAGCTGCTCGCGCACCGCGGCGTCATCGGGATAGGCGCGGCGAGCGCGCGCAGCTCGTCGAGCAGCGCGTCGCGCCGGGCGAGGTCGTCCTCCGCCTTGGCATGGTTCAGCGTGTTGAACAGGCCCTTGGCCAACGGCTCGCGGACGGCGGCGTCATCGGGATAGGCGCCGGCGAGCGCGCGCAGCTCGTCGAGCAGCGCATCGCGCCGGGCGAGGTCGTCCTCCGCCTTGGCATGCTTCAGCGTGTTGAACAGGCCCATGGCCAACTGCTTGCGCACGGCGGCGTCAGCGGGATAGGCGCCGGCGAGCGCGCGCAGCTCGTCGAGCAGCGCATCGCGCCGGGCGAGGTCGTCCTCCGCCTTGGCATGGTTCAGCGTGTTGAACAGGCCCATGGCCAACTGCTTGCGCACGGCGGGGTCAGCGGGATAGGCGCCGGCGAGCGCGCGCAGCTCGTCGAGCAGCGCATCGCGCCGGGCGAGGTCGTCCTCCGCCTTGGCATGGTTCAGCGTGTTGAACAGGCCCATGGCCAACCGCTCGCGCACGGCGGGGTCATCGGGATAGGCGCCGGCGAGCGCGCGCAGCTCGTCGAGCAGCGCATCGCGCCGGGCGAGGTCGTCCTCCGCCTTGGCATGGTTCAGCGTGTTGAACAGGCCCATGGCCAAGAGCGGCGCGAGTCCCGGAAGGTTCAAAGCGCGGGCCTGTCGCGCTCCGCGCAGGAAGGACTCCACCCGAGGCGGAGGTTCTCCGAATAGCGTGATAGCGGATTGGCAAAGCATGACCGAGGCCATGTCGCATTCCAGGCTTTGCGCGTGGCCCGCGAGGCCGCGCAAAGCCGAACCCGCAGGGATGAAACGCGGATCGAAGCCGGTAATCGACTGGGCTAATCGCAGGATGAGCGCCTTGCCCTCCGCTCGTAGCGTCACCCGGCTATGTTCAGTGAGATGCGCGATCGCGGCCTCCCATCGCTTTGCATGACCGAAGCTCGGCGGATCGGCGGAGTCCAGGACCTTGGCCAACTTAAGGTCATCGACTGTCTCTTCCGGCAAACCTTCGATGGCGATTTCCCTGAGCGCGGACCAAGTGCTCCGATCGGCGATCGAGGGCAGCAGCGCCACGCGGATCGCCATTTTGCGCTGCTCGCCCTTGAGGCTCTTGGCTAGCGATTCCAGTTCCGGAAAACGGTACCTGTGCGCGTTGTCGGCAATCCGGCGGGCCTCGTCCTTCGTTTCCACCGGATGGGGCAGGTCCCTGCTGGTCCAGCGGTCGATCACACTGGGGCTGCCACCGATCAGGTCGAGAACCTCTTCGTGGTCCATCCGCGCTGTCGCCGGCACGCGTTGGTGCAGGAATGCAACCACTCGATTTAGCTCGGCCGGCTTCTCCAGCCGCAGGTCTCCTAGGCGGTGAATTTTGGCGCTTCCGGGATAGGCTGCCGACAGGCTCTCCATGTGCGCCAATGCCGGATCATCCGGACGCAAGGCCAGGAACATGTGACACGACGGCCAGTCGTCCCGATGGCGGAGGAACGCATCGAGGATGTTTGCCTCCTTCTTCGGGTCGGGCGACTTCTCCCAAGCATCGAAGAACAGGGCGATGTGGCAGTCACTGATATCTGCGACCTGCTTCACCAGGTCGCGTGCCTGCTCGGTCCTGCAGGGTCGGAAGCCTCAACCCGCCGGTGACGAGCGTTTCGTTCATCACCAGCAAGCCGTCGATGAATTCCTTGACGGCCGTGCCCAAGGGCTTCACCGGCACCGCGTCTTTCGCGACCTTGGCGAAAAGTTTCGCGAAACCGGGAAGCCAGTCCTTTTTCTGCTGGTCCCAAACCATCCGTGCCTGCTGCCAATACCCGGTATCCTCGAGCCAGCGCTGATACAGATCGGTGATTGCGCGCAGCAGCAGGTCGGAGGTTTCGCCAAAGGATCCGGCAAATCCAACAAGAAAGGAGCGCTTTTCGTTTCCCATAAAGAACGAACACTTCTCGCTTAGCCGCCGCGCTGTTTCCTGAAGCGCCCAGCTCTTGCCCATCTGGGGCTGAGCAACGAGGGCGGTGAGCCCTTGGAACTCCGCACGTCCGGAGAGGGACAGGGACGTCCTCTTCCCGGCCGAACAGCCGGTCTCGCCGATCACGAAGCTCAAAGGCAGCCATGCAAGTGTAAGCTAACGTCAGGCGGTCAATGCGGCCAAGCTTCTCGCGCCTTTGTGTGGCTAGCACCACTTTAGCCGGCGCATTCGTTTCAAGGGAGTTGCGTCTGCGGTTGCTGCTCCACTTGCTGATTAGTCGGTATCGAATACGAAACCGAATTTAGTCGCACGCACCAAGCTTGGACCTGTCTGCCCTGGATTCCCGCTTGCTGCGCGGAAATGACGGAGGACCGCTCGGGGATCAGGCCCGCAGCAACCCCTTCCCGCCGAGTAAGGGCACAGGTTAACGAGTAGTTTTCGCCCCGTGTACGCGGCAGCGATCCGCCGGCCGGATGGTGTACACGCGTCGCTCGCGCAGGCGCGCCCGGGCCTGGCGGCAATCAACCTTCAGCCGCCCCGGCCCGGACAGCGGCGCCCCCACGGCACCGAGCTTTGCCGTCCTGGCGTCGGTGATGTACTCGTTTTGCGGCCGCACCTCGTACGCTCAGGACGACAACGCGACAATTTCCTCGTCGCAGGTCCAGCAAGGCTTCGAAATCTCGCCCGTGCCCAAGGATAAACTGAACCTTGCGGGGAAAGATCCAGCGACAGTGGGGCGTGGCAGCTACCTGGTTAATGCAGTCGGCGACTGCAGTGGCTGCCACTCCTTTCCACAGTATCTCACAAACGGCGACGAGGCCGGCAGCAATCCGGATGCCGGTGATCCCTTCGAAGGAACGCCATCAACCCAGAGCGTGACGCATCAGTTGGTCGCGAACTTCAATGTGTCGCACTATCTTGCAGGAGGACAGTGCTTTGGGCCCCTAGACTGTGCGGTAAGGAATATCCGTCAGGCTGATCGGCACCTCCGAATCCGGGTCGTATCCGTGTTTCTTCAGAAGGTCGCCGACTGATATTTTCGACACCTCCTTATGCCTACAGGGGCCGACCGTAACCCCGCTCAGAGGTAAGCGCGGCTTGCCATTCGGGCCGACTGACAGACGCAGGGGAACGTGGCGGGTCATCACTCGAATTTTTCTGCAGGAACGTCATTTGGGGGATATCGGTATCTTTCAAAAAATATACAAAGCGCCACTCGCTTTCCGACTAAAAGATTGGTGCTTGAGGAACGCGGCGAATGCGGTCACCTGCTCAGCCCATACGGGCAGAAAGTCGGCTATCCATTCTTCCTCGGATGGAGCCCGCCGGTTGACGATGCCCTCCGTAAAAAATTCTATAGTCCACTTCAATATATCATCTAAAATGACTGCCTGTCTGTCCTCTTTATACTCTACCTTAATTAGGAAAGCGCCTTGCCGTAGTCCCTCCAATGCCAGTCTTCTTGGGTCAAACGCCAATGCATATCCACCTTCCCCGCTCGCGTATGCGCGCCATTGGCTCAGGTCATCAGGGCGATCCGTAAGGCATGAGACAAAGATTCCCGCGTTCTCTATCCGGGAATCCTGCAAGCCCCGTTCAACGGCTCGCAGCAAACGATCTACGGGAGGGTCAGAGTTTTCCGTTATTTTGAGCTGCGTCCGCTTAAGGAGCGCATCCATTGCTAATACAAATTCCTTTTGATCGTTCAGGCAGCTTATCTGCGTAGACCAAAATTCTCCGCCTTCAATGATACGGATGAATGTCTGACCAGAGGTGTAGTGGTAGAGCGGGCCTGTATTCGGCAAGACCGCAAACTGGCGAAGATGATGAGTTACAAATCCGGAGTATTTAGTCCTGTCTTCGGGCAGGACAAATCGAGACGTGTGGGGCATTGCCTGACCGACGTTCTCCAAGAGCCGCTTACGAGGTAGACGGACTTACCATAACGGCGCACCGCTCAATAGCGAGAAACCGGGCTCGACGTGTCGCGGGCCGATTTTGTGGGGTGCATGACCGCGATCATATGGGGGCTGGCCGGTCAAGGAAGCTGCCGACCGGCTGATGGAGGAAAAGCAGCAAGGCGCAGGCCAACGGCAAAGCCTATGCCGAGCTAACCGCCCGCAACGCCGCCCTTGCGGTCGACGCCGCCGCCAGCAGCCCAAGCGGCACCGGCTTGTTCCATAAACAGCCTTGTCCGTTCGCCCTGTGCCTAGAGCTAGATGGTCGGCCTATACGGCGAGGAAATTGAAATTGCTCAAAATCGAGGTGATAACCAATGTGCTTGATCTTCTCAGTTTCATCCTGGCAGCTCCGGCATTTTATGATACCGTAACAAAAAAGAACGTTAATGCATCATATATTTCTGCCTTGCGTCTATATGCGCGCGGCCACGAGAAAGCAGTTCCTAGACCATTTAATTACATTGCAGGTGCTTTCCTCCTGATAGTCACAGTTACAATCGATGCGAGCATGATTTTGCTGCTTAAGCAGTCACATCGAGTATTTAATGATAGAATGAGCCTATGGATGCTTGACATTGTAGTCTGGACGCAGTCTGTCCTAAATTCAGGAAGCCCCTTTTTTGATGCCATAGTGATCGTGGAAATATCGGCTTTCATGTGTATTGTTATATCCAATGCGTTTTGGTTCGATTATGGGCGCATTACACAGCTGACATTACGAGGTAGCCAAACCTACCATAAAACCGTTTCTGGGGCGATGACCACAGCTCGCCATCCTCGCACATGCGTCTTGCGCCCGTGTATCGTACAACGCACCCCAACCTCCCTCTCCCTCGCCGCATCGCAAAGGTTAACGACCCGTTTAGCAGCCGTGTACACAGACGCCATCTGCCAGCCCGGCGGTGTACACGCGCCAGCCCCGCCGCCGAGGCCCTCCGGAGCCTCGGTGTCACACCTCACCCCCCATCCCCGCACCCCACGACCCGCGCCGCCGGACGGCCCTGGCGGGTGATGACCACCTCCGCCCCGGCGATCGCCGCGTCCAGCAACTCGCGCAGCCGCGCCCGCGCCTGGCGGCAATCGACCTGCAGCCGCCCCGGCCTCGCCAGCGGCGGCCGCGCGGTCCCGAGCGCCGGCCAGTCGCCCGCCGCCTCGGCGCGCGCCGCCGCCAGCAGCATTCCGGCGATTCGGCGCGCGTGCCGGCGCCTGGCCTCGGGCTCGGGCGGGCTGGGCCAGCAGGATCGGTCGTCCAGCAGCGCCCGGACCGTGGCCAGCAGCGGCTCGGCCGCCTCCGGCCGGTCGGCCAGGGCGGGAACCGCGAGGCCAAGCTCGGCCGCCACGGTCTCCAGGATCAGGGAATGGCGCAGCAGCACCGCCTCGCGCCGTTGCGCCATCACCAGATGGGCGCAGAACAGAAAAGTTCGGTGCTCGTTGGGCGCGGCGGCCACGGCGTCGAGATAGGCGCGGACCAGCGCCTCCAGCCTCGCCTCGGGCGCGTGCGCGGCATGGGCGTCGTGGGCAGCGCAAATGGCGGCGTTTAGCGCCTCCAAGTGCTCGCTCAACAGCTCGGCCAATAGGATGTGGCGGCCACCGAACAGGCGTTGGGGAACCTTCCGGTCTAGCTCGGCGGCTTCCGCGACCCGCTCGAGGCCGATCGCCGACGCGCCATGCTCGGCGAACAGCCGAGCCGCCGCTTGGCGAATGCGCCGGCGTCGCGCCAGCGGGTTCGGCCGTTGCCTCAAGTCGCCGCTGAGCTTTCCCGACGCCCCTGGCCGGCCGAGGCCGCCAGGATCCGGTGGCATGACGGGCCGGCGCGGGCGCTGGCCGGCGGGAGCGGCGGGCTCGGCGCGGCCATCAGGGTCGCCAATCGGCTCGTCGAGTAGGTCAGACACAGGGCACTCCCATATGTTCGCTTTACGTTCTGATCCGACATCGTTCCAAATGCAAGCCCGTCGGCCCCAGGCTTCCGGGCACCCGGCAACTGGTGTAGAGCCGCCCAGCCATGCCGGAGCCAGGATGACCGCCCCGTTCTCCCCCGCCGCCCTGGAGCCCGAGGACAGCGGCCAGTTGGTCCTCGCCTTGCCCAAGGGGCGCATCCTGGCCGAGTGCGGCGCGCTGCTGGCCCGGGCCGGGGTGGAGCCGGCGCCCGACTACGCCGACGAGAACAGCCGGCGGCTGCGCTTCCCGACCAATTTTCCCCAGCTCGACGTGGTGCGGGTGCGGCCGTTCGACGTCGCCACCTTCGTCGCCTTCGGCGCCGCCGCGCTCGGCATCTGCGGCGCCGACGTGCTGATGGAGTTCGACTATCCCGAGATCTACGCCCCGCTCGACCTTGGCATCGGCCGCTGCCGGGTCTCGGTCGCCGAGCCGCGCGAGACCGCCGGCACCGACGATCCCACGCGCTGGTCGCGGGTGCGGGTGGCGACCAAGTATCCCAACATCGCCCGCCGGCACTTCGCCAGTCGGGGTGTCCATGCCGAGGTGGTGGATCTGAGCGGGGCGATGGAGCTGGCGCCCGGGCTCGGCTTGTCGCGGCTGATCGTCGATCTGGTGCAGACCGGCTCGACCTTGAAGGCCAACGGGCTGGTCGAAACCGAGGTGATCGCGCCGGTGACCAGCCTGCTGATCGTCAACCGCACCGCGCTCAAGACCCGGCCGGAGGCGATCGGCGCCTGGATCGCGCGGTTCCGCGCGGCACTCGGCCAGGCTGCCGCCGGCGAGGCTGCCGCCGGCGTCGCCGCGCGCGCATGAGGCGCCTCTCGACCGCCGATCCCGGTTTCGAGCCAGACTTCGCCGCCCTGCTGGCCGCCCCGCGCGAGGCCGCCGAACGGGTCGATGCCGCCGTAGCGGCGATCATCGCCGATATCCGCGAGCGTGGCGACGCGGCGCTGATCGAGCATACCGAACGCTTCGACCGCCTGGCGCTCACGGCCGATCGGCTGCGGATCACCGGGGCCGAGATCGACGCCGCCTCGGCCGGCATCGCCCCGGATCTGGCGGCGGCGCTCGACCTCGCGGCTCGGCGGATCGAGGCGTTTCATCGCGCCCAGCTCCCCGCCGACCTGCGCATGACCGACGCGGCCGGGCTGACGCTCGGGATGCGCTGGGGCGCGCTCGATGCGGTCGGGATTTACGTGCCGGGCGGCAAGGCGGCCTATCCGTCCTCGGTGCTGATGAACGCCATCCCGGCGCGCGTGGCCGGGGTCGGGCGGATCGCGATGTGCGTCCCGAGCCCCGAGGGCCGGCTGAACCCGCTGGTGCTTGGCCGCCGCGCGTCGGGCCGGGGTGGCGGAGATCTACCGGGTCGGCGGGGCGCAGGCGGTGGCGGCGCTCGCTTACGGCACCGCCACGATCGCGGCAGTGGATCGGATCGTCGGGCCGGGCAACGCCTATGTGGCCGAGGCCAAGCGGCAAGTGTTCGGACGGGTCGGCATCGATTCGATCGCCGGGCCGTCCGAGGTGGTGATTCTGGCCGATCGCGCGAACGATCCCCGCCTGGTCGCGGTGGACCTGCTGGCGCAGGCCGAGCACGACGAGGCGGCGCAGGCGATCCTGATCGCCGATGACGCCGGCTTCGCCGATGCGGCCGCCGCCGTCGTCGAGGCGGAGCTGCGGACCTTGCCCCGGGCCGCGATCGCCGGGGCGAGCTGGGCGGCGCACGGGGCCGTGGTGCTGGTCCGGGACTGGGACGAGGCGGCTTCGTTGGTGGACCGGCTGGCGCCCGAGCACTTGCAATTGATGCTGCGCGACCCGGAGCCGGTGTTCGCGCGCATCCGTCATGCCGGCGCGGTATTCCTCGGCGCCTTCTGTCCCGAGGCGGTCGGCGACTACGTGGCCGGGCCGAACCATGTGCTGCCCACCGGGCGGACCGCGCGCTTCGCCTCCGGGCTTTCGGTGTTCGACTTCCTCAAGCGTACCACCTGGGTCGCGGCCGATCGGGCCGCGCTCGGCGAGGTCGGGCCGGCCGCGGTGGCGCTGGCCGAGGCCGAGGGATTGGGCGCGCACGCGCGTAGTATCGCGCTCAGGCTTGGGCAGACATCGCGGCCATGAGGTCGCGCTTGACCGGCGAGCGCCCGGACCTCATGTTCCGAGCGGAAATCAAACCATTAGAAGAGGGTTGATGTCGAAAGAAGACATGATCGAATTCAGCGGCACGGTGACTGAGCTTCTGCCGAATGCCATGTTCCGGGTGCGTCTCGACAACGAGCACACGATCTTGGCCCATACCAGCGGCAAGATGCGCAAGAACCGCATCCGCGTGTTGGCCGGGGACCGGGTGAATGTCGAGATGACGCCTTACGATCTCTCCAAGGGGCGGATCACGTTTCGATTCAAATAAGGGCCGATTCAAGCCAGCCTGGCCAGGCGGGCCGGGCGCCGCTGGTCCTTGCCTCCGCGAGCCCGCGTCGGCTCGCGCTGCTGGCCCAGATCGGGGTGATCCCCGACCGGGTCTTCTCTCCTGATATCGACGAAACGCCAGTGAAGGGCGAGCTGCCGCGCGACCACGCGCAACGGCTGGCGCGCGCGAAGGCGGCCGCATTGTCGGCGCCGGGCTGCTACGTGCTCGCCGCCGATACGGTGGTGGCGGCCGGGCGGCGCATCCTGCCCAAAGCGGCGACGCCGGAGCAGGCGCACGCCGCCCTGGCGCTGCTGTCGGGGCGTCGGCATCGCGTGCTGAGCGCGGTGGTGCTGGCGGCGCCGGACGGGCGGCGGGCCGAGCGGCTGGTGACCAGCATCGTCGGTTTCGCGCGCCTGACGCCGGCGCAGCGCGAAGCCTATGTCGCGAGCCGGGAATGGGAGGGCAAGGCCGGCGGCTACGCGATCCAGGGCCAGGCCGCGTCGTTCATCCGGTTCCTGTCCGGGAGCTATTCCAACGTGGTCGGGCTGCCGCTGTTCGAGACGGCGCAGCTCTTGCGCGGACTGGGCTGGATGGCGTGAGCGCGTGCATCCGGGTCGCGCTGAGCCCGGGCGAGGTACGGGTGGCGGTGCTGCGGGACGGGCGGCTGGTCGACTACGCGATCTGGCGCCCAGGCGCTCCGGACGGCGTGGGCGACCTGCACCGGGGCCGTGTGATCGCGCGGGTGCCGGCGATGGCCGGCGCGTTCGTCGAGCTGGAGGGGGCCGAGGGGTTCTTGCCGGATAGCGAGGGGGCAGCGGGGCTGGGCCAGGGGGCGGCGGTGCCGGTGCGAGTGACGCGCGCGGCTCAGGGCGGGAAAGGGCCGCGTCTGTCGGCCCGGCTGACCGACGAGGAGCAGGCCGTCATCGGGGCGGCGGCGGCCGAGGGTCGGCCGGCCTTGCTGCGCCCGGGGCCGGACGCGGTTCAGCGCCTGCGGCACCTTTATCCAGAGGCGTCGGTCGTGCGCGGGGTTGGGTTCGACGATGCGCTGGAGGGGGAAATCGAGGCGTTGGGCCAGCCGGTGGTCGCGCTGCCCGCGGGCGGGCGGCTCTCGGTGCATCCGACGCCCGCATTGGTGGCGATCGACCTCGATGCCGGGGGCGCGACGGCCGAGCGGCGTGGGAAAGCGGCGGCGCAGATGGGGTTGAACCGGGCGGCGCTGCCCGAGATCGCGCGCCAGATCCGCCTGCGCGATCTTTCGGGTGCCATTCTGGTCGATCTGGCGGGGCTGTCGGTGCGCAAGCGGGCCGGGCTCGGACCGGCGCTGGCGTCGGCGCTGGCCGCCGACCCGCTTGGGCCGCGCCTGTTGGGCTTCACGGCGCTGGGGCTGGCGGAGATCCTCCGCCCGCGTGTGCATCCGCCCCTGCACGAGCTGCTGGCCGGCCCTCACGCCGCCGGGCTGGCGGCGCTGCGCCGGTTGGCGGCGGAGGCGGCGGCCGATCCGGCCGGGCGCCGCTGGTTGCGCGCCGCGCCGGCCGTGGTGTCCGCCCTGCTGGCCGACCCGGTCGCGCTGGGCGAGCTTGAACGGCGCACCGGGCGTACCTTGATGCTGCGGTCCGATCCCGCGCTGCCCGCCGATGCCTGGGTGATGGAGAACGAACATGGCTGAGCCCACCGCGCGCTGCCCGATCTGTGGCCGGCCGGCCGATCTGTCCGTGCGGCCGTTCTGCAGCCCGCGCTGCGCCGATATCGACCTCGGCCGCTGGCTGACCGAGCAGTACCGTGTGCCGGGGTCGGAAGCGGATGAGGCGGCGCCGGGGGAGGAGGACCAGGAATGAGAATTAAAGGCGTTGTGAAACTTTTTCGGCTCGTGCCACTGTGCGAGGCTGGCGCCTGTCCGGCGCCGGCGAAATCGGCCGCAGAGTAGCCCCAGCCGCGGCTCCCCGCCATTGAACGGATGTGGGTTTACGCGCTCGGCGGGCTGACGCTGCTCACCGCCACATGCGGGTCGCCACGGAAGTCGATTGATCCCGAAGTAAGGCCACCGCTGAAGATCGACCCGCCGTGGCCATCGGATGGCAGCGGTGTGCCCCCGGTGGTGCCGTTCGTGAGGTAGGATGGCGACGGGCCTCTGGTGCCGACTGCGATCTCCCCGGTCGAATCGAATTGAAAGCCGTAGATGTTGGAGTTGCCGAGGATGGCGTCGTAGAAATCGACGAATGAGCCGTGGCCAAGATCGTAGATGGTGGAGCCCGACGTAGCAGCAATGTCCACCGAATTGCCCTGTCCCAGCAGGAGAAAGCGGCTGCCGTCATCCTCCCCGCCGATAGTCAAGAGGTCTTTGCCGGTAAGGACAAACAGGTCGTGGCTGGTCTGTGTGAACGTTGCTGTTGAGTTCGGTGGAAAGGCGTAGAAGCTGTTTGTCGAGTTCGGTGGAAAGGCTGAATCGCTCATGATATTCGCCCGTTTTGAGCTGCTTCTTCGTCGCTCTGGCAGAGACCTGTTTCGGATCATAGCCCCAGCCGCTCGCCCCTACAAAGGGTAACGCGGCTGGCGGCCCTACACCGCCAGTCCGCCGCCCAAGGGTCGCGCGTCGCTAGCTGGTTGCTTCTGACGTGGGACGCACAATCGGGGACCACACCTAGTGGAGCGATTCCATACAACCGGCCGAATGCGACGGATTCCCATGGTCACGGATGAGATTGTAGGGGGTCTGTTGGTCATTGTGACGGTCGGATTCCATGTCAGCACCTCGATGCGTGATTGAGTTGGCGGTCACCCCTGACGATCTGGCGCGTTTGGAGGCGCTGTCGCGGTCGCGGACCGAACCGGCAAGCCGGGTCGAGCGTGCGCGCATCCTGCTGGCCTACCGCGCCGACCCCTCGACGACTGCGGTGGGCGCGAGGATCGGGGTGACCCATCACACCGTGCAGCGCTGCCTGCAACGTGCGGTGCGGCTTGGGGTGATGGCGGCCCTCGACGACAGTCCGCGTCCCGGCAACGCGGCTGCTGGCCCGCCATGTCCGCGAGCATGCCGCGTCGGCCGGGCATCCGTCCCTGGCCGGTGTCGTCCAGGGCACGGTCTGCAAGCTCCTCGCCGCCCACGATGCCAAGCCGCACAAGGTCCGCTACTATCTTGAACGGCGCGATGACGCGTTCGAGACGAAGATGGCTGAGGTGCTCTGCGTCTATCGCGAAGTCGCCTCCTGAAGGAGAGCGACGGCGCAGGTACCGGACGTCGCCATCATCTCCTATGACGAGAAGCCCGGCATCCAGGCGATCGGCAACACCGCACCCGACCTGCCGCCACGGCCTGACGTGCATGAGGCCTTCGCGCGCGACCCACGAATACAAGCGCCACGGCACGCTCAGCCTGCTGGCCGGGATCGACCTGCTCACCGGCCGGGTTCACGCCCGCGTGCAGGACCGCCACCGCTCGCGCGAGTTCATCGGCTTCCTCGAGCAGCTCGACGCCGCCTACCCCGCGCAGACCGCCATCAAGCTGATCCTCGACAACCACTCGGCCACATCTCGAAGGAAACAAGGCCTGGCTCTCGGCCCAGCCCGAAGGACGGTTCTGCTTCGTGTTCACGCCCAAGCACGGTTCCTGGCTCAACCTCGTCGAGGGCTTCTTCTCCAGGATGGCCAGGTCCATGCTCCGCCACATCCGCGTCGCGTCCAGGGCCGAACTCAAGGCACGCATCCTCGCCTACCTCGACGACCTCCATCGAGATCCCGTCGTCCATACCTGGACCTACAAGATCGTCGAACCAGCGTGATACGAGTCGATCCATGGAAACGCCGTACTGGGCGGTGGGTGACGGGCATGCCGGTTGGGCGGCGCGCGTGAGCGCCGCTGGTCCGGTCCTGGACGTTCAGGTTGCCCTTGCCGCCGCTTTTTCCGCCCGTTCCGCGAGCTGGCTCGTATATTCGTCGGCCTTGTAGATGTCCTTGAGGATCGCCCGCAGCTTCGCCGCGTCATCCTTTTCGCCCAAAGCGTCCGCATAGGCGGCGGCGGTGCCGAACCCGGCGAGACCGTAATGCGACATGCGCTGATATTGAGCAATGATGACGAGGTCGCGCAGCTGACCCTCCATCTCCGCGTCGATCGCGTGCTTCTTGGCCTCGGCGACCAGACCTTCCATCCCCGTGCAATGTTCCTTCCCGACCTGGCCGCCCCGACTTTCGAGCACGGACCTGAGCGTCTCGGTGTGTTTCGCGATCCCTGTCACCGACTGTTCCAGCAACTCCTTCAGCTTCCGGTCAGACGCCTTCTGGCTCATGCCGTGCATAATTCGCTGCATCTGGTCGTTCGCCGACCACAGATCCCTCAACTCGTCGATATAGATTTCTTTCAGAGTCCCGGATGAAGGCATAGAGCATCTCCTGTTGTTTTCCGGATCGCTTTGACAATCCGAACCCACCACTGGGGAACTCGCCCGTGCCCGCCTGGTTCTCGGATGAGATCGAGAAACCCGACAAAGGGCGGTTCCTGGATCGCGCGGCGCTACCTCGGCGTCGGCTCTTATGAAACCAAGCACCTCGGTCTGCCGACGACGGCCAGCCGGCGGACCAACGTCGGGGCCTGACGTTCGACGAGGCGCAACGCGAGGCGCGTAGATGGGCGGCCGGACAGAAGAAAGCGGCTGGGAACGACGAGGACGTCACGCCATGGACGGTCGCCGACGCGGTGCGCCATTACATCAACGACTACACGGCCCGCGGCGGCAAGGCGCGCCGTTGCGTCGAGACGACATTCGCGGCGCACGTGCTGCCGCAGCTTGGCGAGCGGAAGATCGGCGATCTCACGCCAGCGATGATCCGCGCTTGGCATCGCAGGCTGGCCACCGCGCCGGCTCGGCGGCGCACCGCGGCTACCGCGCCGCAGCGCCGCGTGCGGGAACTGCCGCCCGACGATGCCGACGCCCATCGGGCCCGCCGTGCCACCGCCAACGGCGTTATGACGCTGCTCAAGGCCGCGTTGAACCTCGCCTGGCGGGAAGGCAAAGCTTCAAAGGATGATGCGTGGCGCCGCATTCGGGCGTTCCAGAAGGTGCAGGCCGCCCGTGTCCGATATCTCACGGCCAACGAGGCCTCCCGGCTCGTGAACGCCTGCCCGCCCGGTCTGCGCGAGCTGGTCGCGGCGGCGCTGTTCACCGGCTGCCGCTATCAGGAACTCGCCCGCCTGCGGCCGACCGACGTGGACCTCGATGCGGACGTGCTGACGGTCCGGGCGAGCAAGGGCGGATTCGCGCGCACGGTCGTGCTGACCGACGAAGCCGCCCGGTTCTTCAGACAGGCGATGGCGCGCAGGAAGCCGACCGACATCCTGTTCCCTCGATCGGACGGGGCGGCCTGGGGCAAATCTCACCAGTTCCGGCCGCTGCGGGATGCCTGCGAGGCCGCGAACATAGCGCCTGCGGTCTCGTTGCATGTTCTCCGCCACACGCACGCCAGCCGCCTAGCAACGAGGGGCGTGCCCATGCAGGTCATCGCAGCACAGCTCGGCCACTCGAGCGTGAAGGTCACGGAGCGGCACTATGCGCACCTGTCGCCCGGCTACGTCGCGGACACCATTCGCGCCGCGTTCGGCAGCTTGGGCCTGGTTCCGGCGACGAACCTCGTCCCGATGGAGCGATCGACGCCGGGCCGATAGCCCGCAACAATTCGCGCCGGAGCTGCGCTAAATGCCGAGTGCTGGCGCCTGCATCACTATCGATGGCCGGGTAGTTTGGAAAAAGGCCGGGAGTACACCCGCCACCTCAAGTGGCTGTCGGCCAGTCATGTAGAGACCACATTCTGGCCAGAACCGGATTGCCATTGCGCCTCGAAAGCAAAGCGGAGGATGAGTGGTGGCGCAGTGTCGTTCACGCTGCGCGGCATTTGGCGTGCCGCCGGGGGCGGTGAAGGGTATTGTGCGGAGGGTTCTGCAAAGCGTCTGAGGTCTGGGTGGCCACGGTATGCGGGTGATGTGTGACGTCACCGACCCTGTGGAGAGGGAGCACACCATGACCAAGGGGCAAGGTCAGGGCGAGGTCATCGACATCAAAGGGCTGCTGGAGCGGGATGCGGATTTCCTCCGCGCCACTGTGCGGGCTGCGCTCGAGGCGGCGCTGGAAGCGGAAATGACGGAGGCGATCGGGGCGGAGAAGGGCGAGCGGACGGAGACGCGGCTGGCCTATCGCAGTGGCTATTACCCGCGCGCGCTGATCACCCGGGTTGGCACGCTGGAGTTGCGGGTGCCGCAGGATCGGGCGGGCCGATTCTCGACGGAACTGTTTGAACGCTACCAGCGCTCCGAGAAGGCGTTGGTCGGAACCTTGGCCGAGATGTATGTGCAGGGCGTCTCGACACGCAAAGTGAAGGCTGTGACCGAGGCCTTGTGCGGTCATGGTTTCTCGGCCTCGGCGATCAGCACGGTGAACAAGTCGCTGGATGCGGCGCTGACGGCGTTCTCCGAGCGGCGGCTAAGCGAGCCCTACCCGTATCTGATCCTGGATGCCCGCTATGAGCGGGTTCGCGACGGCGGGGTGATCGCCAGCCAGGCGGTGCTGATCGCGGTGGCGGTGGACGGCGAGGGCCGCCGTCAGGTGCTGGCGATCGAGCTGGCCAACCGCGAAAGCCGCTCGAGCTGGCGCGACTTCCTGCTGGGGTTGAAGCAGCGCGGCCTGTTCGGTGTCGAGTTCGTGGTCTCCGACGACCATCCCGGTCTCAAGGCGGCGATCCGGGAAGTGCTGTCCGAGGCGGTCTGGCAGCGCTGTTACGTGCATTTCCTGCGCAACGCCCTGGACTACGTGCCGCGCAAGGTCGACGACGACTGCCTGATGGAACTGCGCTGGTTCTATGACCGTCGCGAACTGGTGGAAGTGCGCCGCGACCTCGCCGCCTGGCTCGGCAAGTGGCAAGGCAAGTACCCGAAGCTGTGCGGCTGGGTGGAGGACAATATCGAAGAGACGCTGACCTACTACCGGCTGCCGCTGGCGCATCACAAACACATGAAGTCAACCAACATGCTGGAGCAACTCAACCAGGAGATCAAACGCCGAACGCATGTCGTGCGGATCTTTCCGAATGCGGCGAGCTGTCTGCGGCTCGTCCGCGCGTTGGCGGTGGAGGCCCACGAGAACTGGCTGGAGGCGATCCGCTACCTGAACATGGAGCACCTGAAGGAGCACAAGAAGCAGATGCTGCGGCAGGCGGCATGACGGCCGTGGTCCCGACTTGGCCGAGGCTCGCGCCGTGCTCGCGGCCGTCAAGGACGCTGCGCGCCGCCTCCGGCGGTGGCCCGGATCAAGTTCGGGGCCATCCTTGACCGCCGCTGCGCGCGCCGCCGCACGGGTCTCAGGCCGGGACGGAGAAACGCTGTTCAGCCGAACCGAGAAACATCACAGCAGTCATCGCCACTCACTTTGCAGAACTTGACGCACGCAACTCGGTGAAGCCGGCCCCTTCGGCCGCTTCGCGTGCGAATGTGCAAATCTACTGGCGCCCGACCTGCCACCCCTGAAGCCGGGTGATCTGAAGAACTTGACGAGGGGTAGAAAACAAAAGGCAGTTTTTGATCCTACCATTGCGTTAGTGGGTGATGCATCTCCCAATGCGTTCACCACCGCACGGAGCCGTCCCTATGGAAGCAACCCCTAAGTTCGCAGCCCTTCCAACCTGGTGCGAAATATCCGGCTTGAGCCGCACTGGCACGTACAACGCACTGGGGAGTGGATGACAGATGTCGAGCAAGTCCTGTTTACAGAGTCAGACTGCATCATACGCGCTCCGCAAAGAATTGCCTATGACGGACACCCGCCGGTCGTCCACACGCGCGGGACTTCGGTCAAGGTTCCAAGGGCAGCGGTTATCTGGTGGACCGCCGGGAGGTTGCCGCGTGCTGGTTGAGGATGACAGTGACCAGCGCGGCAAGAATTCCCAGTGCATTTCCTGATGCTGGCTGAGACCTCGAGTGCGGGTCAATGAGCCCGACTGCCCGGCCAGATCTTCTTGTCCGAAATATGCGATGCGGCGGACGATCCCCGCCCGGTTGACGGGAGCATGGCAGCGATGTGTCGCTTACACCTAGCGTACTGGCTGGGGGCGCCCCGCGAGATGGGTGCCGAGCGATGTTGAGCGCACGCGATCTTGCCGACCGGCTCCGTCTGACCAAGCACCCGCGCTCATGGCGGGGGCGCTGCCCGGCATGCGACTATCCGGGCGAGACATTCTCGGTTAGGGAAACTAACGTTCTATTACGCAAACGGGTGCGATCGCAACCAAGTTCGTGACCTCCTGAACCGCATCATGGGCGGATCCTGGCAGGCGCCCGAGCGATCCGGCGGCACGGACGAATCAAACGTGCGCGAACATAGGAAAGCACGCGCTCTCGCCCTTTGGCGCGGTTCTGAGCCCGCATTAGGCACGCTCGCCGAGCGCTACCTGACGGGGCGCGGCTTGGCCAGTCTCGCCACTTCATCCGCCCTCAGGTTCCGCGGCGACTGCCGTCATCCGGAAGGCGGATCACTGCCCACCATGGTCGCGCTGGTCACGGATGTCACCGGAACGCCGCTCGCCATTCATCGCACGTATCTCGTGCGCGACGGCTCGGGCAAGGCGAGCATCAAACCGGCAAAGGCGTCGCTGGGCCCCGTATGGAGCTGCGCCATTCGGCTTGACCCGCTTGCCGACGAGTTGGTGATCGGCGAGGGCATAGAGAGCAGTGCCAGCGCCGGCCGATTGCTTGGCTTGCCAGCGTGGGCCGCCATCTCGACCGGCAACCTCGCCCAAGCCCTGGTGCTGCCGCGGGAGGTGCGCGCAACTGTGGTCGCGTCTGATTCCGATCCGGCCGGGCGCAGGGCAGCGCAAACTGCGGCCGGCCGCTGGCTCGCGGAGGGACGGTGCGTGCGTATCGCCATGCCAGATCGCAACGGGTCGGACTTCGCCGACCTTCTCGGGGAGGCGGCACGTGGCTGACGGCGCCGGTTTCACCATTCATAACACTGAGCCGCCGGAGCTGATCGAGCTCGATATGGGCGTGCTGCGCTTGCATCGCCGGCGGCCGCCGCCGTTGCCGTTGGACGTGTTCGGTCCCGGGTGGCGCCAGTTCATCGAGACCACGGCGGACGCCGCGGCCTGCCCACCCGACTTCGTCGCGGCGCCGCTGCTTGCCACGGCCTCGGCGCTGATCGGCAACGCCCGTTGGGCACAGGGCGTCCCAGGGTGGGTCGAGCCGCCGCATCTGTGGTGCGCCGCTATCGGCGAATCAGGCACTGGCAAATCCCCGGGTGCGGATTGCCTTCTGCGCGACGTGCTGCCTGAGTTGGAGGAGCGCATGATGGCCGACTTCCCTGAGAAGCTGCGCGAGTGGGAAGCCGCGACGGAGCGGGAGAAGGCGAGCCGAGAAGCATGGGAGAAGGATGTCAGGAAGGCCCAGAATCAGGGTGTCGCGCCGCCCTTGCCGCCGAGCGACAGGGCCCCGTCCGAGCCGCAGGCGCCGCGGCTCCGGCAGAACGACATCACAATCGAGAAGGTGGCCGCGCTACTCGCCGGCGCTGCACCCAAGGGCCTGCTTTTCGTCCGCGATGAATTGGCCGGCTGGTTCGCTGGTATGACCACTTATAACCAAGCCGGCCGCGCATTCTGGATCGAGGCCTATGGCGGCCGGCCCTACCGGGTGGGAGCGGCAAAAGCATCCGGAGCCGATCTTGGTTCCGCGCCTTGCCGTGGCCGTGTTCGGCGGGACGCAGCCCGAGCGACGGAGGCGGTAAGCCGGCCGGCCGTGTTGGCGCAAAGTGTCGAGCCTCCATGCGATGGCTACGGTCTCATCACCTGCTGCCCGGGTTGCGGCTCAGGGAGAGTGTGGCGGCTATCCATCCTGTCAGGAGGTCCCGGCCCATGGTGCTGCTCGACCTGGGCTTCGCCACCTGCGCACGCTTGGCTTGACGGATGCGCCCTGCCCACAAAGCTACGCACAGAATTATGATGCATCGCTATCAGCCCGAACGCCGGCTTGGATTTGCCCACCGGGCACGCGAGGATTCCGGCAACTGCATCGGCCACGCCAGAGCGCACTCCGAAGGAAGCTTTCGTCACGACTCGAACCAGAGAGGCACCTCGAAGAGGGATTGCCTCAGCTCACCAGTTCCTTCGTCTTCGTCTGCAATACTCGGATCAGCTCTCGCAGGAGCTTCGCCTCGGCGCCGTAGCTCCCATGCTTGGTTCGAGCTGCTCGAAGCAGCTCCAGCCCCTCTGGTGTGCGCGGGCCAGTGCTGCACCCGCCGTGAAGCCGACAACGGCCATTGGCCATCGGATGCTTCCGGCACGGAGTTCCCGGCGCGCATCCGGGCGCCGCAAATGTCTTTCGTAGGGTCTTGCCCCCAACCTCATTCACAAGACCCCCTCCGGCAGCTCCCGCCTGCAAATTCCCGATGATCGCTTGGGCGTTGTCTTGCACGACAACACGTTCGGGTCGTGTCCCCATCAGTGGTGTAGGAGCTGTGGGTAAGTCGCCCGCCGGAGCGACCGCCGAGAGTCAGGCGTAGGCGGGCGACTTACCCACGGCGGCGGCCACCGCCGTGATCTTGGGTAGGGTTGGGTTGCGACACGCAACTCTGACCCGAGGACAACCACGATGACCGACGACAAGATCGCGCTTCGCGCGCTGCTGGAGAAGGCTTCCGACACGACCTTGCTGCGCGAGATGATCGGCTTCGCCGCGCAGCGCCTTATGGAGTTGGAGACCTATGCACTGTGCGTCGCTGGCCACGGCGAGCCCGCGAGGGCCGGATCAATCACCGCAACGGCTACCGCGACCGAGACTGGGGAACCCGCGCCGGCACGGTCGAGCTGCGCATCCCCCAAGCTGCGCCGCGGCAGCTACTTCCCGGCTTTCCTGGAACCGCGGCGTACCGCCGAGAAGGCGCTGACGGCAGTCATCCAGGAGGCCTATGTCCACGGTATCTCGACGGGCTCGGTCGATGCGCTGGTGCAAGCGATGGGATGCAGCGGCGTCAGCAAGAGCCAGGTATCGCGGCTGTGCGCCGAGATCGACCAGCGCGTGCAGGCGTTCCTCACCCGTCCGATCGAGGGCGACTGGCCCTATCTGCGGCTCGATGCCACCTACGTCAAAGTGCGGCAGGCCGGGCGGATCGTCTCGGTCGCCGTCACCATCGCGGTTGGCGTCAACACCCGATGGCCGGCGCGGAGTCCTGGGCATGGCGGTCGGCGCCAATGTGCGGATTCCGTTGATCGTGATCAGCCAATCCGGCCGATCGTGATCACCTGTCACGGTGACCAAAACCATGCTGTTCACCGTGCCCGAGGAGTGCACGGCGGACGGCTTTGTGTGGCGCCTGGTCGCTGCCATTGACGGTTGAACGGATCTCGCTTCTCCTTGGTGTTCGTCAAGCTTTCGGTGGTCGCGATCGCGTTGAGCTCTCGCAGGCTTTCCCCCCTTGAGTTCGATGCGATGGGCGCGATGAATGACGCGATCCAGAATCGCGTCGCCTAGCGTGGGATCGCCGACAATTTCATGCCAGCGACCAACGGGGATCTGGCTCGTCATCAGCAGCGAGCCCTTATGGTCGCGATCATCGATGATCTCCAGCAGATCCCGCCGCTGCTCGGCGTTCAGCGGCTCGGGACCCCAGCCATCGATGATGAGCAGGCGGGTGCGCTCCAGCATCATCATTAGCCGCGTCAGCCGCCCTTCGCCACGCGCTGTGGCAAGATCGGCGAACAAACGGGGCGCTCGCCGATAGAGCACCGAGAAGCCATCCCGACACGCCTTGTGCCCGAGCGCGCAGGCCAGCCAGGATTTGCCCACACCCGTTGGGCCGCCGATCAGCAAATGCTGGTTCTCCCGGATCCAGCCGCAGGTGGCGAGCTTCTGGAACAGACCCCGGTCGAGTCCGCGCGGCGTGCGCAGGTCGGCGTCCTCGATCACGGCGTTCTGGCGCAATCTGGCGTGGGTGAGCCTGCGACCCAGCTTGTACTCCCGCGCGGTGGCCTCGCGGTCGACCAGCAGATCTAGCCAGTCCTCGCGCGACAGATCATCGGCAGCCGAGTTGCGCTGCATCTCGGTGAACGCGTCGGCCATGGCGATGAGGCCGAGGCCGCGTAGGCGCTCGACCATGGGGTGGATCAGCATGGGTTCTCCTCTCAATGATAATAGTCGGGACCACGGATGTTCTCGTGCAGTAGGCCGGGTGGATCGCCAGGAGCCGCCTTCTTCTCCTGAGCATTCTTGAGGATCGCCGACACCGAGCCGTAGGAGCGGGTACCCAGGACCAGTGCCCGCGCGCAGGCGGCGTCGACACGCTCGGCGCCGCAGCGCTTGCTGAGTCTGAGAATGCCGATGCAGGACCGGAACCCCTGCTCGGGGTGTGGCCGCGAGCGCAGGATCACTTCGACCAATGCCGCGGTGTCGTCGCCGATCGCGGCGGCCTCGCGCAGGATCCGCTCATGCGTCCAATCGCCGGTGCGAACTCGGCATGTGATCCGCCACCGTGGTCGGCCGATGCGCCCGCAGGCCGCGTAGATGCGCGGCCACCAGCTTGCCGCGGTGGAAGATTTCCACGGTCTTCGCCGTGATCCGCGCTTCGACTTCCTGGCGCAGGGCAACTGGAACGGCACCGAGTAAAAATGCTTGGCGATCTCGACGTGATCGTCGAGGTTGACCCGGCAGCGCGTCCAGTCGGCGTATTCATAGGCAGCCGGCGGCAGCGGCAACAGGGCGGGACGGTCGAACTGCTCGAACAACGCCCGACGTGTCGTATCCCAGCCGCGCAACGGACGGTCGTTGATGTCGGCAACCAGCTCGCGGATGGCGCCGTTCAGTTCGGCGAGGGGGAAGAACCGCCGATTGCGCAGCCGCGCCAGGATCCAGCGCTGCACCACCTGGACGCCAACCTCAACTTTCGCTTTGTCGCGCGGCTTGTACGGGCGAGCGGGAATGATCGCCGTGCCGTAATGCGTCGCCATGTGGGCGTAGGTGCGGTTCACCGTCGGCTCATAGAAACAGGCCTTGGTGATTCCCGATTTGAGATTGTCGCTGACGATCTGGTGCGGCACACCACCGATCGCCGCCAGCGCATTGACGTGGGCGGCGATCCAGTCCGGCAATGTCTGGCTCCAGGTCGCCTCGGCGTAGATGAAGCTGGAGGCGCCGAGAACGGCGACGAAGATCTCCGCGCGTCGGAGCTCTCCGGTTGCCCCGTCCACCACCTCCATGGTGTGACCGGCGAAGTCGACGAACAGCCTCTCGCCCACGGGGTGCACCTGGCGCAGCGTCGGCTTCAGCCGACCCACCCACGCGCGATACAGATCGCAGAACCAGGAATAGCCGAACCCGTCGGCGGCCCCGGCACGGTACTCCTCCCAGAGCAGCGCCACCATCATGTTCGGCCGACGCATCTCGCGGTGGACAGCCGACCAGTCCGGAACCGGGCGTTGGGCCACCGGCATCTCGGGCGGCGGCGGAAACAGCAACGCCTCGAGCCGCGTGTCGTCCAGATCGTCCGGCAGCGGCCACCCCAGGCCAGCTCGCCGGGCCCGCTTCAGGGTACTCGCTGACCGCACCCTGGCTCAGCCGCAGGCTCTGGCCAATCGCACGCTGCGGCAGCTGGTGGCCCAATCGCAGCCGCAGAACCTCGCGTATCTTCCGCACCGACACTCTCTCGCCAGGCATCTCGACCTCTTGCTCCTCGGCAAAGGATCGACACTACCGACGGTTGCAGACTGTCAGCGGAAGCGGCCAGGCGCCGCCGTCACCGGCGTGATCATGATCACCGGAACCGATGATCATGATCTGCCGATTGCATGATCACGATCCACCGGATCGAGTGATCACGATCAAACGGAATCGGTGATCACAATCGACCGGAACGCGCAGCCAGTGAGGCCGAGACGTTCTGAACCGACTTCCTGCGATCTTTGGCCGGGCGCGGTCTACGCGGCGTGAAACTGGTCACCTCCGACGCGCACGAAGGCCTCAAGTCTGCCACAGAGCGAGTGCTGCGGGCCTCCTGGCAGCGCTGCCGGGTGCATTTCATGCGCAATGCGTTGGCACATGCGGGCAAGGGACAGCGGCGCATTGTCTCGGCCTGGATCGGCACCGCGTTCGCCGAAGCCGATCCGGACGCGGCACGCGCGCAATGGCGCCGGGTCGCCGACCAGCTCCGCCCTCGCGCGCCAAGGCTCGCTACCCTCATGGACAGTGCCGAACCCGACGTGCTGGCGCACATGACCTTTCCCAAGGAGCATCGGGCCAAGATCCACTCCACAAACCCGCTCGAACGCATCAACAGCGAAGTCAAGCGCCGCACCTCAGCCCCCAGTCGTCCAGGATCAGTAGCTTCACCCCGCCGAATGCCCGCATCAACCTGCCGTAACGACCGTCACCGCGCGCCAGCCCCAGGTCGGCGAACAGACGCGGGATGCGCTGGTAGAGCACGGAGTAGTTGTCGCGGCAGGCCTTGTGGCCGAGGGCACAGGCAAGCCACGATTTTCCGACTCCGGTCGGGCCTTCGATGATCAGGTTCTGCTTCGCCTCGATCCAGCCGCCCAGGGCAAGTTTCTGAAACAATGCCCGGTCCAGGCCACGTGCGGTGCGGTAGTCGACGTCCTCGACGGCGGCCTGGTGGCGCAGCCGGGCATAGCGCAGGCGCGCCTTGAGGCGGCGGTCCTGCCGATCGGCGAGCTCGCGGTCGAGCAGCAGCCCGAGCCACTCGGCGTGATCGAGCTCGACGCCGCGCGGGCTGGCGGTCAGCTCCTCAAAGGCGCGCGCCATGCCGGCGAAGCCGAGCTGGCGCAGTTGGTCGAGCGTGGGATGGGTTAGCAACGGGGCTCTCCTCAGTGGTAATAGCCGGAACCGCGGATGTTCGGGTGGACCAGCGGCAGCTCACCGGTTCGGACCGGCGCCTCGGGGGACTGACGGTCGAGCCCGTGCCGCAGGATCGACTGCACGCTGCCGTAGGAGCGCGCGCCGATCTCCAGGCTGCGCGTACAGGCCGCCTCCACCCGGTCGTGGCCGTAGGTGCGCACCAGACGCAGGATGCCGAGGCAGGCGCGGAAGCCCTGCTCCGGGTGCGGCCGGCTCTCCAGGATCAACGCCGCGAGTGTCGCCGTTGCCGCGCCGATCCCCGCGGCCTCCCGGCCGATGCGCTCAATGGTCCACTCGGCATGCCGCCGATGCGCCCGCGGCATGTGCTCCGGCAGTGTCGTGTGCCGGCCGCGCACGCCGCCACGCACGTGCACCGCGACGCGCTCCCCCTTGTGGAACAGCTCGATCGTGCGGCAGTGACGCGGGCCTCGACCCGCTCGCGCAGCAATCGGTGCGGTACCGAGTAGTAATGCCCGTCGATGTCGACATGGTAGTCGAGTGCCACGCGCCGGATGCGCCACTCGGCGTAGACGAAGGGCTCCGCCGGCAACGGCGACAGCGCCGGCCGGTCCAGCTCCTTGAACAGCTGGCGCGGCTGACGCCGAGCTTGCGCATCGGCCGGCATTGAGATCGGCGACCAGTGTCGTAATTGCCGCGTTGAGCTCGGCCAGGGAGAAGAACCGCTGATTGCGCAGACGCGCCAGGATCCAGCGTTCCACCACCAGCACACCAGCTTCGACCTTGGCTTTGTCGCGCGGCCTGCGCACCCGCGTCGGCAAGATCGCGGTGCCGTAGTGCGCCGCCAGATCGCGGTAAGTTGGATTGATCCCGGGTTCAACCAGTTCGCCCGCAGCACGCCGGCGCGCAGGTTGTCGGCACCATCTGCGCGGCACGCCGCCGAGAAAGCGAGGCGCGGACGTGCGCACCAATCCAGTCCGGCAGGCCCTGGGTCCAAGTCGCCTCGGCGTAGGTGTAGTTGGACGCGCCCAGCACCGCGACAAACACCTGCGCCGCGCGCAGCTCGCCGGTGCTGCCGTCCACCACCTCCACCGTATGCCCGGCGTAGTCGACGAACAGCCGCTCGCCGGCGGATGCGCCTGCCGCATGGTCGGCGACAGGCGGCTCTCCCACCCCCTGTAGAGCTCGCACCAGCGGCTGTAGCCGTAGCCGTCGGTATGGATGGCCCGGTATTCCTCCCAGAGCAGCAGCAGCGTCACCCCGAGGCAGCGCAGCTCATGATGGATCAGCGTCCAATCCGGCTCCGCCTTGTGCCGGCCGCCCGCTTGGAGCCGCGAGCGGCGCGAACAATATCGCCTCGAGCCCCGCGTCGGTCAGCGTCTCCGGCAACGGCCAGTTCAGCCCCGCCGCAGCGACGCGAGCGAGGCACAGTTGCACCGTGCTACGGGCGACACCGATCGCCACCGCGACCGCCCGGTCCGAGGCGCCGAACTCGTATTTCAGCCGCAGGATCTCACGCACGCGTCGCATCGACACTCTCTCGGCCGGCATCGGTCCCCCTCTCGCCCCTGACGAGAGGAAGACCGCTCACCTGCCCAGCGGTCGGGCAACGCCACCCCTCAGGGGGTGGCCGACATCAGATCGGAATGGCCGACATCACCTCGGAATCAGTGGCCGACATCAAATCGGAATGCCTGGCCGACTTGCTCCGAATACGCCGACGTGGTCGGCATCTTCCCCAACGAGGCGGCCATCGTCCGGCTGATCGGGGCCGTGCTGCTGGAACAGAACGACGTGTATGGACATCGGGTAATCGCGGCCGGAGCTTGAAGCTCTCATAATGCTGCGATCCGGGCTTTGTCGCTCGGCGGCTCGCACATGGGACGCGGCTCGATGGCCCGATTTGTTGGATTGGACGTTTCACGGAAGCTGACTTCGATCTGCGTTGTTGACGACACCGGCCGCCGAGTTTGGCGTGGCCAATGCGCAACCGACCCTGGGCAGATTGCGCGGGTGGTCAGGGGGCATGCGGGAGACGATGCGAGGATCGGGATCGAGACTGGCCCGATGACGCCATGGCTCGTGCATGAACTGCGCGCGCAAGGCCTCGACATCACCTGTCTCGACGCCAGGCACGCGAGTGCTGCGCTCAAGATGCAGATGAACAAGACCGACCAGAACGACGCCGAGGGGCTGGCGCAGATCATGCGCACCGGATGGTATCGGTCTGTGCACGTGAAGTCGCTCGACGCTCATCGGACGCGTTCCTTGCTGGGCGTCCGGGCGCAGCTCGTCGGCATGACAACCCGTCTGTCAAACCATATCCGGGCTTGCTCAAGACGTTCGGCCTGCTGCCTGGAGCGATGCGCGGCCTGCCTTTCGACCGACGCGTCGAGGCGCTGCTCGCCGACCGAGACGACCTGGCGCCGATCGCCCGGCCCATGCTGATAGCCTGGCGGCAGTTGCGCGAGCAGATTGCCGCCTTCGACAAAGAGGTGCAGGCGTTAGCAAAGAAGGACCCGACCTGTCGCCGGTTGATGAGTGTGCCCGGCATCGGGGTCGTGTCCGTGCTGGCCTATGTCAGCACCGTTGAAAACCCGGCGCGGTTTGCGCGCTCGCGATCTGTCGGCGCGCACATGGGGGCTGACGCCGCGACAGTATCAGTCGGGTGAGGTCGACCGTAGCGGCAGGATCTCGCGGTGTGGCGACACGCTGGCCCGCGCCCTGATGTAGGCGGCGGTCGTGATCCTGACGCGGGTCAAGCGCGCCTCGAGCCTGAAAGACTGGGCACAGGCGATCGCAAAGCGATCCGGCATTGGTAAAGCCCGGGTGGCGCTGGCCAGGAAGCTATCCGTGATCCTGCACAGCATCTGGCGCTCGGGCGAGGCCTTCCGCTGGTCGGAACAGCCAGCGCGCGGCTGAGAAACCCTGACGAGATCCACTCGCGTCAGAAGCCGGCGCGAGGACGAGTTGCCCACCGGGCGAGGGGTACAGGCCTAGCTGCGAGGGAGGCCGTTGGGCCGCGCGGCTTCCGCGTGAGCCCGTTGTGGACATTGCAGCGCCTGTGCTTCGGACCAGATGTTGCGGCGGCACACGCCGACCGCGGAGAGAACCGTGACCCCGGCCAGGCAACAAGGGTAGAACAAAGAAACCATTGACGCAGAAAGCGCGATTATAGAACCGCCCCCTCATTGCAAGAGCTTTCGAACGATGAGGATGAACTCGGCGCTTGCGGTCGTGTATCCGGCCTCGGAGTACGGCGACACGGCCGCAGGCCTTGATGGTTTCCGCGGATCGGCGGCCAGACAAATGGACGAGCTCATGAAGTGTATTAGCCGCGACTTGATCTGACAGACGGCGTTGGCTGTGCGAGCCGTTGCGAGTGTCCGCCGTGATCAGGCTGCCATGAGTTTCTCCTTGGCGAGAGGCAGAGTGTCAACAAAAGTCTGCATCGGAGTTTTGCCATAGCACCAGCGGCCTTGGTGGGGCCGGCGTTCGTTGTATTCGACAAGCCAGGCGTCGAGATCGGCGTGTAGCTCGTCGATGCCTCGGTAGATTTTCTTTCGGAACGCCACGCGGTAAAACTCGTCCAGCACGGTGCGGTGGAAGCGCTCGCAGATGCCGTTAACCGGCATGATGGCCCCGGCGCCTTGATGTCCTGCTGACCCGCCGGGGGTCGGCTTTATGGTGCGACCATCCGGGACACGGGGCGCTGGGAGCACGTGAGTGCGGGCAGGCCGACCCTCGAACCATGGGCTGCGAGCCCGAGCCGTTATCTGGCCGCCCCTGCGGCTTGCCTGGATGCGCTGCGAGCGCGGATCCGTAGTTGCCGTGTTGCCCGCCGGCTCCCTTCGAGTGCAACAACGAGAGGAGCTGGCAGGCCGATAAGAGTTGTGGGTTTGGATATCCACCGCGTGTTCGCTGAAGCGGTGATGAGGGCAAAGCTGTCCGGCTGGGCCGTATCGGAATGACACGTGAGCATCTGGAGGCGTTCGCGCGCACTCTGACGCATGACGACCATGTCGTGATCGAAGCAACCGGCAATGCCGCGGCGGTCAGCGCGGTGCTGGCCCCGCATGTGGGTCGCGTGGTGATCGCCAATCCACGTCAGGTCCGCCTGATCGCCGAGGCCCGCATCAAGACCGACGTGATCGATGCGACCGTGCTGGCGCGGCTTTATGCCAGCAACTTCCTTCCGGAGGTCTGGGTGCCAGACGAGCAGACACTTGCGCTGCGTCGGCAGGTGACCCGACGCAATCAGATCGTGCGCCAGCGCGCGCGGCTGAAGACAATCATCCAATCCATCCTGCACGCGCACCTCGTGCCGCCATGCCCGCATACCGACCTGCTTGGCCCCAAGGGTCGAGCCTGGTTGCTGGCGCAGACACTGCCAATAGACGAGCAGGACGCGGTGGCGCGGCATCTGCGCGAGCACGACCGTCTCAGCGAGGATCTCCGCATCGTGGAACGGGAGCTCGCGCGCGACGCATTGGGCAACCCGGACGCAAAGCGGCTGATGACGATCCCGGGCGTCGACATGGTGGTGGCGGTCGGCTTGCTGGCCGCGATCGGCCCAGTCACGCGCTTTGACAACCCCGAAAGGCTGGTCGCCTATCTCGGCCTCAATCCGACCGTGCACCAGTCGGGCGAGGGCAGACCCCGGCATGGCCGGATCACCAAGCAAGGCAGGACACACGCGCGTACCATGCTGGTCGAGGCGGCCTGGCAGGCCGTGCGCGGGCCCGGACCACTGCGGGCCTTCTATGAGCGGGTTGCCCGGCGCCGGGGCAACCACATCGCCGCCGTCGCGGTCGCCCGCAAGCTCGCGGTCGCCCGCAAGCTCGCGGTCATTGTCTGGCACCTGCTCCGGCGCGGTGAGGACTACGCCTGGGTGCGCCCGGCGCTGCACGCCAGGAAGCTGCGGGACCTGGAGCTGCGCTCCGGGCAGCCGGCGCGCCGCGGCCAGCGCGGGACAGCCTACGCCTACAACCTGGCCCGAACACGCCATGAGGAAAGGCGCAGGGCCGAGCAGGCCGAGATCGCCTACCGCCGGCAGATCGAGGGCTGGACCCGGCGAGGTCCGAAGATGCCCACGGGCGCCGCAAAGGAGGAGCGACGGTGAGGCTGCGCGGCCGGGCCTTCCCCTCGCACCCGGCTCTTTGCCACGCGGTCACCCATGGGCAGCGAAAGAATAGCACCAGATCACGCAAAAACGACTGGTCAACCTCATCCGTGGTCTGCGGGCTCTTGGTCTTGGTCCGGCTGTGATCGATGTCCTCCACCGCCAGATACAGCTCATACTCGTGGCGCTCGGGACTGCCGCAGTACTCGGTGCCGCGGTCGGTCAGCACCCGCTGAGCCGGATGTCGTGCTCGTCGTAGAACGGCACCACACGATCGTTGAGCAGGTCGGCGGCGGTGATCGGGGTCTTGCGGTCGTAGAGTTTGGCGAACGCCACCTTGGCGTAGGTGTCGATGTAGGTCCGCTGGTAGATGCGCCCGACGCCTTTGAGGGTGCCGACATAGAAGGTGTCCTGCGCCCCGCAGTAGCCGGGGCACTCGCTCTCGAACTCGCCGTGCGCCTCCTTCTCCGTCTTGGCGCGTTCCAGCGCCTGCACCCGGGCCTCGGTCAGCACCAAGCCCTCCTGTACCATCTTGGCTTCCAGCGCCTTCAGCCGCTTGCCGGTGGTCTCCAGGTCGTGGCGTTGCCAGACACAGCGCACGCCGGCGGGCGAGACCGACAGGCCCTGGCGCCTCAGCGCGTCAGCCACGCGCACCTGACCCCAGGGCGGCTGCACGACGGCGAGGGCGACGACCGCCTGTTCGATCTCCACCGGAACGCGGTTCTTCAGCACCGGCTTGCGGCGGCTGATCTCCTGAAGGGCGATCTCGCCGCCTTTGTCGTAGAGCTCCTTGAACCGGTAGAAGCTGTCCCGGCTGTAGCCCATCATCTTGCAGGCCTGCGACACGTTGCCGAGCTGCCGCGCCAGCTCCAGCAGCCCGATCCTGGCCCGAATGATCTTCTGCTCCGTGGTCATCTCCTGGTCTCCGTTCCGCCGGTGGGCGGGCGCGGTCCCAGCCATGGGGTGAGAACCGCGCCCGCCCACCGGCTCCGCTTCCGAAAACCAACAATGCCTGTCAGGTTAAGTCTTAGCTAGAGCAGGTAAAGCCCGGCGATGACGTTGGCAACTCTAGGACCGCAGCCGCGAGGGCAGCAAATCGCCCTGGCTCTTCAGCACTGGATACGCAGCCCCCGCGACCAGGTGAGCGTTCACACTCTTAAGGTCGCGGATCATGTCCAGATGCAGCGCGCTGGTCTCTGCCGTCTCCAGCCGCCCCTCCCGCAGCCGCGCGAAATGCGCTTGGGTCGCTCCCGCCTCCAGATCGCGGAACGCCTCCTTTTCCGAGACCAGCAACCGCGCGGCTCGGGGATCGTCGGTCATCAGGACGGCGGCGGCGCCCCGTAAATTGGCCACCAGCCGGTCCATCATCCGGCCAAGCTCCTCCTGCCCCTGCTTGGAGAAAGACAGACCGCGCTTCAGCCGCTTGGCCGCGTGGCCCAGCAGGTTGCGCTCGATCACGTCGCCCGCGTGTTCCATGTTGGTCGCGAACGCGAGCACCTCGGCGGTGCGGCGGTGGTCCGCCTCGGCCATGGCCTCGGGGTCGAGCGAGGTCAGGTATCCCTTGATAGCGGCGTTCAGCCGGTCGAGGATGTCGTCCATCCGCCGCGTTTCTGCGATCCGCTTACGGTCGCCCTTCTCGAACGCGTCGCGCAGTCCCGTTAGCATTGCCTCCAGCACGTCGGCCATCCGCAGTGCCTCGCGCGCCGCCCCGCCGATCGCGACCACCGGCGTCTCGCGGGCGGCGGGATCGAGATAGATCGGCCGCGATGGGTCGGACGGCTCGATCCGCGAGGGCAGCCAACGCCGCAGCAGCGCCGCGTAAGGCGAGAGCAGCGGCAACGACGCCGCCGCCACGACCAGGTTGAACGCGGTATGGAAGTCGGCCACGGCCCGCGCGGGATCGGCCTCAAGCGCCGCGCTCCAGCGGACCACTTCCGGCAATAGCACCAGCGCCACGCCACAGCCCACCACCCGGTTCACCAGATTGCCGAGCGGCAGCCGCCGCGCCGCCGGGTCGGTGCCGGACGCTCCTTCCAGGCAGGGATTGACCGCCGTGCCCAGGTTCGCCCCGAGCACCAGGGCGAAAGCCGCCTCGGGCGGAACGATGCCCTTCGCGGCCAAGGACATCACCAGCAGCACCACGGCCACCGAGGAATGCGCCGCCCAGGTCAGCGCCGCCGCCAACAGCAGCGCGACCAACGGCTGGGTTGCCAGCGCGGCCATGATCGGCCGCAACCCGTGCGCGGACTCAACCGGTGTGACCAGCGCGAGAAGTTGCACCAACGCCATCAGCATCAGACCAAGCCCGACGGCGACCCGGCCGAGATCGCGCGTCCGCGTCTCCTGCCCCCGCCGGAACATCAGCACGCCGAGCAGGATCAAGGCCGGAGCGACGGCGGCGACATCAAACGAGAGCACCTGCACGATCAGCGTCGTGCCGACATTGGCGCCCAGCATGACCGCGAGCGCCGGCCCGAGATCGACCAGGCCGCCGGCCGCGAAACCGGTCACCATCAGCCCGGTCGCGGTGCTGCTCTGCAACACGGCCGTGGCCCCCAGCCCGGCCAGGAACGCCTTGAACCTATTGCCGAGCGCCCTGCCAAGCATCAGCCGCAGCTTCGGGCCGAACGCCCGCTGCACCCCGGTCTGGACCATCCGGACGCCCCAGAGCAGCAGGGCGACCGTCCCGGCCAGATCGAGCAGCGTGAGAGAAAAATTCATGCCCCTCCTCCCGCCATCGCCCTCGCGACGTGCCAGGCAAGGCGCCCAGGTAAGCACCGCGGTTCCTCGCTGCAACCTCGACGCACGCGCCCCGGCCGAGCCCGCTCGCCATGATGGGCGAGCGGGGTTAGCGTATCGGGATGGACCATGACCGCATCACCGCCAACGGCCTGACTTTTCACGTCGCCCGCGCCGGCGCCGGTCGGCCGCTCCTGTTGCTGCACGGCTGGCCGGAGTTCTGGCTGACCTGGGAACCGGTGATGCAGCGCCTCGCCGATCGCTTCCTGCTGGTCGCTCCCGACCTTCGGGGCTTCGGCGAGACCGACAAGCCGGACGGGGACCGGCCGACAGACCAAGCCGGCTCGGAGATCCATGCGGCGGACATGCTCGCGGTTATGGAGGCGCTCGGGCTGCCCCGGTTCGGAATCGTCGGGCACGATGTCGGGGCCTATGTGCTGCAGTTCATCGCGCGCCGCGCGCCGGAGCGCGTCGCCGGCGTGTTCTGCTTCGATTGCCCGCATCCCGGCATCGGCCGGCGCTGGATCGAGCCCGCGCACATCAAGGAAATCTGGTACCAGACGTTTCACCAGCAGCCTTGGGCGGCGAAGCTGGTCGGCGCCTCGCGCGAGACCTGCCGGACCTATTTTGAGCACTTCCTGCGCCACTGGTCGGTGCGCACCGAATGGGTAAACGGCGCGCTGGAAGCCTGGGTGGACAACTTCATGCGGCCCGGCAATTTGCAGGGCGGGTTCAACTGGTACATCCGCCAGAACGCCGCCCGGCAAGCCATCATGCGCGGCGAGCGGCCGGCGCTGGCCAAGATCGCGGCCCCCGCCTGCGTGCGGTGGGGCGACAGCGCGGTACTGCCCTCGGCCTGGGGCGACACGCTGGGCGAGACATTCGCCGAGCTTGACTTCGCGTCCTTCCCCGGCGTCGGCCACTTCCCGCACCGCGAGGATCCCGACCGGGCGGCGGCGGAGATCGCGCGCTTCTTCGAGAGGATTTGGCCGCCCTAGCGGGTATGGTGACAGGTTCGACGCTGCCCGGAACCGGCCAAAGCACACGCCCAATCCAGCCGAACATCGCGGCGGGCAATCACCTCATCGGATTTTCCCCGCGGTTCTGGATGCTGGTGATCCTGACCGGAATTGGCGCGGGCTTCGGCGCGGGCCTGCTGATGAAGCTGCTGCGGGCCGTCCAGCATCTCAGTTACTCGTACCGTGCCGGCACCTTCCTGGATGGCGTGCAACATGCGCTGGTTCTCCGGCGGGTCATCGTGGTGTTTGGCGCGGGGGTGGTGACGAGCGCTGTGTCTGGCTGCTCAAGCACAGCCCTGGCGGTAGTGGCGGCAAGATGAACGAGCGGATCTGGTTCCATTCCGGCCGGCTGCCGGAGTTCAAGACGATCGCTCAGGGGGCGCTTTCGATCGTGATTATCGGGCTGGGCGCGTCGCTGGGCCGCGAGTTCGGCTCCTAAGCAGACCGGCGCGGCCATCGCCAGTGGGCTATCCCGCTGGGCCGGTCTGTCCTCCGCCGAATCCCGACTACGGGATAGAGGAGTTAATCCACGCTGCATCGCCCCCTTGGTTCGGCGGATCGCCGGAGTCGCGTTCGGCGGACTACCCCGTAAAACCGCTAAACTAGAATTCCATTGTTTTCCGGTTGTTACAGTGCGTTCTATGACCGTCAAGAACGATTACTTCGCTCCCGCCGCTTCGCGGTGCCTTCGGCATCCTTGACCACCCTGCGCGCCGTGCTCGCCGAAGGGCGTCGGGACAGAAGGCATCCCGACTCTCGACCACGCCTCCGGCGGGTCGAACAGAAGGCGGCTGACAAAAGCCTTGACTGACGAGATCGCTCCTCCATTTTTAGCTACGGAGCTACCCAGCTACGGAGGGTGAGAATGGGTTATCGGAAGCCGGAGACAGTGGTCGCGCCCAAGGGCCGCTGGGAACTTCGCAAAGTGTTGTGCAACACGGGACAAGGAGGATGGTCGGCGGCTGAGGGCACGTGGGATGACAGTCCGGCCCTCGCCATGCGATGGAACGGTGACGATGATAGCGGAAGTCCCGGAAACCCGCAGTCGCACGGGAACCCCACTTGGTTCATCGTGCCTGACGAATTGCACGACGCTGTGCGCGATGTGGCGCGTTCGCTTAATCAAGCCATGGGGCTCGTGAGTTGCGAGACGACTCAGCTGGAGGAGTTTCATTACGGCGTCTTCAAAGTGACGCTCAGGATGCAAGAGCACATTTCTATTTCAGACGACATACGCTTCGAAATTCCCCAACTTCCCCAACGATTCTTTCGGCACGAACAAAAGTACTCGGTGCCGCCAAATGGACCGGGAAAGCCTTGGAGCGGGCGCTTTGTTGATGGCGTGTGGGAAGGGCTCGTTCAGACCAACGGCGTCAGCGAAGACGAAAACTCAACCAACATTCGTGTCGTGAAGGACGCGCTTGTAGCGAGCGTAATGAAGGCGCTAAAACCCTGGAAAGATTCCGCTCCGAATTAGGGCCTGTCGTCAATTGAGCCAAATGGCGGCGGCGAGGTTGGACGGCGGCGAGGGTCGCTTTGGCGGACCGGTTGTCCCTCGGGAATGGTTTTTGGTACCGCTTTTCGTCATCGACCAAGCTATAGAACGAATCCAAAACGGAACGATCACCGGCTAGCTCTACAACCCGAACACCGCTAAGTCGGTCGGTCGGTTAGTCATACACTAATCAGAACGAGGCCGCGACCTGGCGTTGCGCGGCGTTTGAGAAATAGGCGGATAAGTGGCGTTGGATTTCGAGGAGGCGATACGCGAAGCGGCCAGACGAGCCGACCGTGGGGTGAACCGGGCGATGAAGAAATACAGTCTAAGCCTCGCGACAGATGAGGATGATCTGACGGGCGTGCTGGTCGGCAACTTGGACGCCGAGCTGGAAGGCCAGATAGGTGGCCTAACCTGGTCAACCTCGATCCTACGGCATCGCAAAGGGGTAGCTGCGGAAGAAAGGGCCATCGGCGCTGACATCGTGATCCATGTTAGTTTCCGGACGCCGGAGCTGATCTATTCGAAAGGGGTTCTCGTTCAAGCGAAGCGGGTCGAGCCTGGTATCCCGATGGCGCCCGCGGAGCATCGCGAGCTCCTCGTTCAATGCGGCAAGATGCTGAAGGTGACGGCGGCTTCGTTCGTGTTCGACTATGCCCGCGGCTCCATGCGGTGCGCTTCCGCGTCAAGGATTGCCGGAACTAACAGCCGCGTGCTGCATGAAGAATGCAGCTGGACTTCATACCGGTTCTTTCTGGAGCTCTTTCGGTGCCCGATCGGCGACCCGGCACTGACAAGCGCACGCGTAAGGGACTTGCCGGTGCCGACTGTCGTTGAGATCAGGGCCGAGGCGGGAGAACGGAGATCTAGCTGAGTTGCACGACTGTGTGGCTAGGGTATACCTCAACGAGACGCGGGCGCGAGACGCAAACTCCGTCTCGTTAAGGTCGGAATTTTCCGCTAAGACGACGCGAGTAAGCGGCCTAGACTCAAACGAGATGGAGTTCCCTTGCCCTACCCGGACTAGCTTATTCGGCAGCACGAAAGCCGGACGGAAGCGGGCGGGGGGGAAGTTGCCCTGACGGTCAGGGTTCCACGAGCGGAGTGGGCGCGGCTCATCAGCTCGCCGTAGCCGAAGGCGTCAGCCTCCAATCCTTGGCGCTGACCGGACTTTCCAAGGTGTTCGCCGAGCATGGACTACCGACGCATTGACCATGCCGGTCGAAAGGGGGCTGAAGCTGAACGACCGGCGTTCTGCTCGTTCTATCACGATCTGCTGGTCCGGCAATTTGAGACGATTTCGGTCGCGTCCAACGATGTCCAGGTGCTGGAACGGTTCGTGGCCGAAGCGCGCCACCCAAAGCCGCTCCATGTTCTCGACGAGAATGCGCGCCTGGCGGGCCGGATCGAAGCGTCGGACGCGGCGCACCCGCATGCGCTCCGCCGGTACTAGCTACCGCCGCCGCCGGGGATCTGATGAAATGGGTCGAGCCACTCGACCACTCTGACTGAAGCGAAGGCCCTGGCCCGGCTTGAGGTTGAACCTTCGGGCGGACACGGACTCTGGCCAGCTTCTCGGAGTCGCAAGACGGCCTTAGATTAAGGTCCGCCGGGCGAGCCGGCAGCCCGCCGGGGGAAAACCGGCCCGGGCCGTCGGCATCAGCGCGGCAGAAAAAGCGGAGGGTGGACATGCGGTTGGCCGGCAAGGTGGCGATCATCAGCGGCGCGGCCTCCGGCATGGGGGCAGCCACCGCGCGGATCTTCGCGCGCCAAGGCGCCAAGGTCGCGGTGGCCGACCTCCTCGACGACCTCGGGCGGCAGGTCGCGGAGGCCATCCGCGGCAACGGCGGCGAGGCGGTGTTCATGCGTCTCGACGTCACCGACGAGGCAAGCTGGCACGAAGCGGTCGGGGAGACGGTGGTGCGCTTCGGTGGGCTCGATATCCTGGTCAACAACGCGGGCATTAGCGGCAGCGCCGTCCAGGACTTGCTGGAGACCCCCGCCTGGCACCGGGTGATGGAGGTGAACGCCACCGGCGTGTTCTACGGCATGAAAGTCGCGATCCCGGCGATGCGCGCGCGCGGCGGCGGGTCGATCGTGAACTTGTCCTCGATCTCCGGCATCGTCGGCCAGGACCGCGTCCACATGAGCTACAACGCGTCCAAGGGCGCGGTGCGATTGATGACCAAGGCCGCCGCGGTGCAGTTCGGGCGCGATAAGATCCGCGTCAACAGCGTCCATCCCGGCCTGATGCCGCCGATGCGCACGTCCGGCGCGACCGCGGACCCCGCGTTCCGCGCCAAGATGCTGGAACACGTCGCCCTTGGGCGCGCCGGGGAGGTGGACGAAGTGGCGAATGCGGTGCTGTTCCTTGCCTCCGACGAGGCATCGTATGTCACCGGCGCCGAACTCGTCGTTGATGGGGGTTACACGGCTGAATAGGAGTGACCGGAATGAAGCTCACCGATCAGCAGATGCGGCAGTTCGATACCGAGGGCTGGTTCTTCCTGCCGGAAGCGTTCTCGCCCGAGGAAGTCGCGGTGCTGCGCACCGAGGCGCAGGCGATCTTCCGCACCGACCGCAAGGAGATCTGGCGCGAGACGAGCGGCTCTCCGCGTACCGCCTTCGCCGCGCACACCTACAACGAGGCGTTCCGCATCCTGGGCGCGCATCCGCGCCTGATCGAGCCGGTGGAGCAGGTGTTCGGCGATCGGCTGTACATGCACCAGTTCAAGATCAACGCGAAATCGGCGTTCGATGGCGCGGTGTGGCAGTGGCACCAGGACTATGGAACGTGGCAGCGCGACGACGGGATGCCGGAGCCACGCGCGATGAACATTTCGGTGTTCCTCGATGAGGTGATGCCGATCAACGGGCCGCTGATGCTGGTGCCGCGCAGCCACAGGCACGGTACGTTGGCCGCCGAGCACGATCTCGCCACCACGTCTTATCCGCTGTGGACGCTGGACAATGAGACGGTGAAGCGCCTGGTGGATGAGGGCGGCATCGTCACGCCCACGGGCAAGCCGGGTGGGGTGCTGATGTTCCACGGCAACCTGGTGCATGGGTCGGCGGGCAACATCACGCCTTATCCGCGTAAGATCGTGTATCTGACGCTGAACGCGGTCTCGAACCACATCCGCACGCCCACACGCCCGGAGTGGATCGCGCATCGCGACTTCACGCCGATCGAGCCGGTGGCGGATGATGCGTTGCTGCGATATGCGCAACGGTACCGGGCGGCGGCCGAGTAAAGCACCTTACAGTCTGAGGGGTACGTGTACCGCTCTCACACTTGAGGCGTGCGGCGTTCGGGATGCGGTCGACCATCAGGTCTTCCCCGCGATCGGGCCGGGACTTCCAACTTGCCGCCCGGGGTTGGCCAGGGCGCGCTCGGCCTCGGCCTCGGTCATGGCGTCTCCTCGACCACGCCGTGCCCGGACCCTTACGCTTACCCGATAGCCGCTGGTTACCGGATCGCGAACATCATTCGCCAAACGGGCCTAGGAGCAGGTCTTCGGTTACGCTCTCTCTTTGCCCTCCGAGACAACCAAAATCGCTTGCCTCACTGTCCGCGGCCGAGCAAGCTTCGAGGCGACCACCAGTTCATTGATGGGAGGACGCGCGTGCGCTTGAGCCTGATGTTGGTCATGGGCGTGGGTAGTCTGCTGATCGTTCCTGTCCCGCGCGGAGCGGCAGCCGCTCCTGTGATGCCGGCTGCGCCGCAAAGAACGCTGGCCTTGGCTGATGGCGCGATACAAGACATCTATTACTATCATGGCCGCTATTACCCGTATCGCTATCAGGGGCGATATTACAAACACCGCAACTATAGACATGGCCGCTGGCACTACTATTGAGGATTGCAGAGCACCTGCAATGACGGGCTCTGTTGCATTGGGTGGACAGCAAGCGGCGGAGGAAACCCAGCGATTTTTTTACGATTGGCTGGCCATCCGCAAACCACTTGAAACATTGGCGGACCCGACACGACTCGAACGTGCGACCTTCGCCTTCGGAGGGCGACGCTCTATCCAGCTGAGCTACGGGTCCGTCCCTACGTGTCATAGCCCCAAAAGCCGGGCGACGGAAGCGGGCCATTTGTCCGCCGCGCGCGGAGCGGTTATCCCGCCGCCATGTCCGATCCCGCGCCCGTGCCATCGCTGCCCGCCTTGTTCCTCGGCTTCCTCTCGGTGGGCGTCTCGGCCTTCGGTGGCGCGCTGCCCTGGGCGCGGGCCATGGTGGTCGAGCGGCGGCGGTGGCTCTCGCCGGCCGAATTCACCGACCTGCTCGGGCTGTGCCAATTCCTGCCGGGGCCGAACGTGATCAATCTCTCGGTGGCGCTGGGCGCCCGGTTCCACGGCCTGGCGGGCGCGTTCGCCACGTTCGGCGGGCTGATGGCAGCCCCGATGGCGATCGTCATCGGACTTGGCGCGATCTACGCGCGATACAGCCAAATCCCGGCGGTGCAGCACGCCTTCGCCGGGCTCGCCGCCGCCGCCGCCGCCCTGGTGCTCGCGACCGCGCTCAAGATCGCGGCTCCCTTGCGGGCGCGCCCGCTCGGCATCTTCATTGCCCTGCTCACCTTCGCCGCCATCGCAGTCCTGCGCTACAAATTGCCGTTCGTGATCCTGGTGATGGCGCCGGTCTCGATCTCGCTTGCCCGGCTGAGCGCGCCGCGCCGGCGGTTGCGGCCGCGCGCATGAGCGCGCTCGGGGCGCTCGCCGGCACCTTCGCCCAGCTCTCGCTGCTGGCGTTCGGCGGCGGCGCCTCGGTGCTGCCGGAGATGCAGCGCCAGGTGGTGCAGGTCCATCCCTGGATGAGCGCGCGCGAGTTCGCCTCGCTCTACGCGCTCGCCCAGGCCGCGCCGGGGCCGAACATGCTGGTCTCGACCCTGATCGGCTGGCAGGTGGCCGGCCTGCCCGGCGCGCTGGTCGCGACCGGGGCCCTCTGCGCGCCATCCTCCGCCCTCACCTATGTCTGCGCCGGGTTGTGGGACCGGATGCGCGGCAAGCCGTGGCGGGTCTGGGTGCAGGCCGGGATCATGCCGGTGACCGCCGGGCTGGTGATGACCGGCGCGGCGACGCTGGTCGAGACCACCGCGCATGGCTGGCGGATGGCCGCGCTGATCGCGGTCGCCACCGCGGTGTTCTTGCTCTCCCGGCTCAATCCGCTGCTGGTGCTGGCCGCCGCCGCCGCGCTCGGGGCGGTTGGGGCGTTGGGGTGAGGGGGCGGCGGAGGGGGTTGGTGGTGTACACCGGGCGTGCGGTTAGCCGGTTCGGCGCGGTTTCCGGTGTACACCGCACGGTGCCCGTGGGGCTGGCGTGTACACGCGGCGGTAGGGAAGTGTTAGCGTTTGTAATCCTGGCGGTAGGTTATGGAGGCGCCGGACGCGGCCTGTTGGAGCTAGGTTGATAGGTCAATCCGAACATCGCGTCGCCCACCCAGCGACGAAATTCCGGATCGTCGCTATACTTCTTGAACAACGCCGCGTCGTCCTTCATGACGCCGATCATGGCGCGCCGCAATGCGAGATCGTGCTCAAGCCGCGCCGCTTCCCGACCTGAGTTCGCCATCGCGTTCTGATATGGAATGTCGGCCTCGACCTGCTGGCGCACATCGACAAACAGCATCCGGGTCACCCGGTCGTTACCGTTCCAGTCCGCAACGCCGTACGTTGCATTGAAGCTGCTCAGGATGTTGGATAGCCGATCAAGCTCGGGTTCTGATACGGACCCGCCGCCGCTCGCCGGCACCGGGCCGATCTCCGCATCCGCGTCGGCGAGCTGGAGTGCCAGCACGGCTCGCTTCTCGACGCGGTAGCTGTCCATGTCGATCGCTTCCAAAACGCCCTTCGACAGGTCCTCCTCCTTGGGTGCGGGCAACTTGGGGATCAGCAGGTTCAGAAAGATCGACAGACGCTCCCAGTCGGCATTCGAGTACGGGAGAACGGCAGCCAGGAACTCATAGGTGCGCACGAACGCCTTGGCGTTGCCCTTGAACGCCACCTGCCCGTCCTCATCCAGTTCTGCTGAATAGGTCGCCGCGCAACTATCGAGGATCGGATCCAGCTTCTCGCGCTTCGCCCCACCCAGAAACAGCGCCACCAGCTCCTCGACCTGCTGACGGCCGTACACGCAGTGCGCATCGAGCGTGGCCTTCAAATCGTGCAGCTTGTCCGGGTCGGTCTCGTCGCTGAGGATGGTGGTCCGGTAATACGGCTCGAACGCAGCCCTGATCGTCTCGGTGTCGTTCATGAAATCGAGCACGAACACGTCATGCTTCTTGGGATGCGCGCGATTGAGCCGCGAGAGTGTCTGCACCGCCTTCACACCCGCGAGCTGCTTGTCCACGTACATCGTATGCAGCAACGGCTGGTCGTAACCGGTCTGGAACTTGTCGGCGCAGACCAGGAAGCGGTATGGGTCCGTTTCGATCTGGTCCGCGATATCGCCCGACGGGAACCCGTTCAGCGTTGCCTCGGTCACGTTGGCGCCGGCCCATTCGTGCTCGCCGGAGAAGGCGACGATGGCTCGATACGGACTCTTGCGTGCCTGGAGGTAGTCGCGGATCGCATGGTAGTACTGGATGGCGCGCGCAATGCCACCAGTCACCACCATCGCCCTTGCCTGCCCGCCAATCTTCCCGAGCGCCGAGACGTGATCGTGGAAGTGATCGACCATGATCTCGGCCTTCAGCCGGATCGCGTGGTCGTGGCTCTCGACATAGCGGCGGAGCTTCTTGTTCGCCCGCTTGGTATCGAACTCGGGGTCGATCTCGACCGTCTTCACCAGACGATAGTAGCTGCTGATCGGCGTGTAGCTCTTCAGCACGTCCAGGATGAAGCCTTCCTGGATCGCCTGCTTCATCGTGTAGCTATGGAACGGACGGTGCTCGATCCGGTCGCCCTCCGGCACCGGCTCGCCGAATATCTCCAGCGTCTTGTTCTTCGGCGTGGCGGTGAAGGCGAAATAGCTGGCGTTCGGCAGCAGCTTGCGGCTTCCATCAGCCGGTTGATGACGATCCTCGACCGTCTCCTCTTCATCGGCGTCGCCTCTGCCGGTCAGGGCCTGGCTCATCGCCGTGGCGGTCTTGCCGCCTTGGCTGCTGTGCGCCTCGTCGATGATGATGGCGAAGCGACGGTCCCGGTGCGCGCTGCCGATATCGTCCAGAATGAACGGGAATTTCTGGACGGTCGTGATGATGATCTTCTTGCCACCGGCGATGAAGCGGCGAGGTCGCCCGAGTGCTCGGCATGGCCGACCACCGCGCCGACCTGGGCGAAGTCCTTGATGGTGTCGCGGATCTGCTGGTCCAGAATGCGCCGATCGGTCACCACGATCACCGAGTCGAATAAGGTCCTTCTTCGCCGTGCCGCAAGCCGACGAGCCGGTGGCCGAGCCATGCGATGGAGTTCGATTTGCCGCTGCCCGCCGAGTGCTGGATCAGGTATCGCCGGCCGGCGCCTTTCGCGCTAGCATCGGCGAGCAGTCGGCGCACGACATCAAGCTGATGGTAGCGCGGGAAGACCTGCTCGCGCTTCATCTTGCCCGTCTTCTTGTCCTTGCGCTCGACGATCTGGGCGTAGTTCTCGAGGATGTCGGTGAGGCTCGCGGGCGTCAGGATCGCCTTCCACAGATACTCCGTCTTGAGGCCGTTCGGGTTCGGCGGATTGCCCGCGCCGTCGTTCCAGCCCTGGTTGAAGGGCAGGAACCAGGAATCCTCGCCCTTGAGATGCGTGCAGAACCGCACCTCGCATCGTCCACCGCGAAATGCGCCACGCAGCGGCCGAACTCGAACAGGCGTTCGCGCGGATCGCGGTCGCGCTGGTACTGCTCGATCCCGTCCTCGACGGTCTGCTTGGTAAGGCTGTTCTTCAGCTCGAAGGTGATTACCGGCAGACCGTTGATGAAGAGAGCGAGATCGAGCGCCAGCGCGCGCTCGTCGCGCGATTACCGGAGCTGGCGGGTGACGCTGAACCGATTGAGCGCGTTCAGCCGCGCCGCCTTGGCGTTGCCGGGCGAGGGCGCGCCGTAGAACAGGTCGAACGATTGCGGTCCGTGCTTGATGCCGTGGCGCAGGACGTGGATGACGCCGAAGCGGCTGACCTCGCCTTGCAGGCGCGCCAGGAATTGCGCCGGGTCGGCCCGTCCTCGCCGAGCGCGGCGGCTTTCGCCGCCTCCGGCTGCGTTGCCGCCAAAAACGCGGCGAGCTGGTGCACGTCAACCGGTCGTATTCCCCGGTCATACTGGTTTCCGGTCGCCGAGCACGGTAGTTGTGCGGGTGCCATGAGGGGTTCGGCGGGCTCGACAAATCCCGCCGCCCTTCGGGGTCCGAGCCCACCCGTGAGCGACATTTCCGCCTCGTCCAACTCGGCCGCCTCGTCCGCCGCCTCCATGTCATCCGGCAGTGCCACCGCGCGCACGTCGAGCTTGCCGGTCACGACATCGGCGATGAGGCGAGTGCGGTACTCGCGAATAAGGTCGAGGTCCGTGGCTGCCAACGAAAGAGCGCGCTCAAGCTCGGTAGTCATCGCATGAACACGTGAAACAATCTCCTGCAACTCACTAAACGGCGGCAACGCAAATAGAAACTCTTTGAGGCTTACTAATGGCAGATTGTTGGCCAATCCCTCTGCGCCGCTAATAGCCTGCTCCACTTGCCATCGATAGTACGGGTTGTTCATAGCGATGACCATGAAGTCTGGATCGACAGAACCGTTGAAAACAGGCCGGAACGTTTTGTCGGATAGGATCAGCTTGTACCTGCATGAAATCACGCGAGCGACGGATCCAACGAGCCGCGGTGATCCGCTCGCGCGAGAGACCAGAACATCCCCGACGCTCACCCTGAGAGATGGGTCGAAGGCGAAGCCATCTGGAAGACGCTTGTGCTCGGAATCCCGGAAAATGCCCCGGTTGCAACAGCCCGACTTTAATACTCCCCAAGATTCTGCATCCGCCAGGAAGTTCTCGGCTTGAGGGCTTATGCCTTGCTCGACGGCACTTACCAACGTCTTGAGGCGGCGAACCTCCCAGTGCTCCGGCACGTCTCCAAGCCACTGAACACCGGAGGGTTTCAGCCGCACGTTCGGGTTGAGCCCGCGCGTGACTGCGCGGTGAATGATGGCCTGCTTCTGCTCCTCCAACAGCCGGATCAGCCGCTGCTTGGCCCCGATATACCGCCGGATGCGCCGGTCAGCGTGGTCGAGGAAGCAACTGACAGCCACTTGCTCTTGCGGGGAAGGAGCCGGGCAATGGATCATTTTAAAATGCTCGGGGCGCAAACTCCATTGGTCTGAGGTTATACCGTAGGACCATCGCTCGGCTTCTTTAGCGAAGCCCGGAGTCCGCAGCAGATGATGGAAATATCGTGGGTCGTAGCCGGGCCGCGGGCGAACAACCACGTAAGCAGGACTGACGATTCCTTGAAAATCCGAAACGCCCACCGCACCCTGCCAAGCCCTCATCTTGTTGTAGGCGATATCGCCCGCTCGAACGAGTTTGTATTTGCTCCTGTCCAGATTGGAGCCGTCTTTTTTTGAGGTTTCGGCCAAAAGCTCCGATTGCTTGATCACGCCTTGAGCGATTGTGACGGATAAAAGAGCCTCATCCGGCGCGTTGCTCTCTTTGACCTCGGAAAACAGGGCTCGATTTCGGCTTAATCTCCCAATGCGCGGGCACCGCGCCGAGCCACGCCACCCCAGAGTCCTTCATCTCCGGATACGGCCGCGGTCCCGCGATCACGCGCCCGCTCCGATGATCTGCGCGAGCAATCCCTCGGTCTCGCGCTCCACCGCCAGGATGTCGGCGCGAATCTCCTCCAGCGAGCGCAGCGCCTTCGGCTTGTAGAAGTATCGCGTGAAGCTGATCTCGTAACCGATCTGCGTCTTGCTCTCGTCGATCCAGGCATCCGGGGCGTGCGGCAGCACCTCGCGGCGGATGAACGCCTCCACGCCGCCCGGCTCGGTCAGTGGCACCTGTTCGGCGTCGCGCAACTCGCCATCCGGCTCGTACTCCACCACCCAGCGATGCCCCGCGATCATAGCCTGGAACAGCCCGCGCAGCGGATCGGGCGCCACCTTGGTCCCCTTGTGAATGCGGCGAATTACCGGCTCGCCGTCCTCGGCCACCTGCCCCGCATCCTTGAGCGCCTTGACCTCCTTGGGGCTATACGCCCGCTCTCCATCAATGCCCTTGGCGCGCAACGGCCGCTCGACCGTCACCTTCCAGTATCCGAACGCGGCGTTGTCGCAGATCCTCGACTGCTCGGTCTCCTCGAAGGCCAGGAAGGTGCACACGATCCGGTCGATGTCCTCGGCCGACAGTTCGCAGTTCTTCTTGCCCAGGTTCCTGCGCAGCGGCCGGAACCACGCCGTCGCGTTGATGAGCTGCACCTTGCCCCGCCGATGCGCCGGCTTGCGGTTGCTCAGCACCCACACGTACGTTGCGATGCCGGTGTTGTAGAACATGTTCAGCGGCAAGGCGACGATCGCCTCCAGCCAGTCGTTCTCGATGATCCAGCGGCGGATATTGCTCTCGCCCTGACCCGCATCGCCGGTAAACAGCGACGATCCGTTGTGCACCTCGGCGACGCGGCTGCCGAGCTTCGTGCTGTGCTTCATCTTCGACAGCAGGTTGGCGAGGAACAGCATCTGGCCGTCGCTCGACCGCGTAATCAGGCCGTATTCGGGGTCGCCCGCGTGGGTGATGACGAAGCGCGGGTCATTGATCCCGCCCTTGCCGCCCATCCGCTCCTGGTCGTTCTTCCAGCTTTTGCCGTATGGCGGGTTGGACAGCATGAAATCGAACTCGCGCGCCGGGAAGGCGTCGTTCGCCAAGGTCGAATGCTCGGGGCCGCCCACCAGATTGTCCGCCTCCTCGCCCTCGCCTTTCAGCAGGAAGTCGGCCTTGGCGATGGCGTAGGTCTCGGCGTTGATGTCCTGGCCGAACAGGTGCGTGGAAACCTGCTTGCCGCGTTCGGCGGCGAGCTGGCGCAATATCTCCTCGCCCACCGTCAACATGCCGCCGGTACCGCAAGCACCGTCGTACAGCATGTAGGTGCCATCCTCGATCGCATCCGCGACCGGCTCGAACACCAGCCGCGCCATCAGCCGCACCGCATCGCGCGGCGTCCAGTGCTCGCCCGCTTCCTCGTTGTTCTCCTCGTTGAAACGGCGAACCAGCTCCTCAAACGCGGTGCCCATGCCGTGATTGTCGAGCCCCGGCAACTTGACCGAGCGATCACCGTTCAGCACCGGATCTGGGCTAAGATTGATGGAGGGATCGAGGAATTTCTCGATCAGGGCACCGAGTGCATCCGCCTTGGACAAGCGAGGGATCTGGTTCCGGAACTCGAAGCTGTCCAGGATCTCCTGCACGTTGGGCGAGAAGCCGTCCAGATAGGCTTCGAAATCGGCCCTGAGCTGCTGTCGGTTCGTCCGCGCCCGGAGATCACGCATGGTGAATTTCGATGAATTATAGAATGCCTGACGGGCGGCTTGCCGGAGCGCCGGGTCCTGATTGGTGATGCCGGCCGCGTCCAAGGTGGCCTTCATCTCCAGAACCGCCTTCTTGGTCGGCTCCAGCACCGAATCGAGCCGGCGCAGCACCGTCATGGGCAGGATGACGTCCCGGTACTTGCCCCGCACATACAGATCGCGAAGCACGTCATCCGCGATGCCCCAGATGAAATTCGTAATCCAGCTCAGATCGCCGTTGCTCACGCCGAGTCCCCTGCGAGTGTCCCGACGACAATACCGCGCTTGGATCATCCGGAACCGGATCGAGCAGGCTTGGCACTCCGCGCCCCCGGATGCGATGCTCACCGCCTCATGCTGCCGCTGATTGAAACCCGCCGATCCGAAATAGCCGAACTCTGCCCGCGCTTCGACGTCCGCCGGCTGGACGCGTTCGGCTCCGCCGCCCGTGCCTTTTTCCGCGCCCGCACAGACGTACCTCCCACGGAGTGACGGGCGCTTGACATAATCAACGAAGCCAGTCTGGATTCGGTTCGAGACAAAACAGAACCGATCGGAGAACCAGCCGAGCCGCACCGAAGGGAGAGAGCCATGCAGAGAGCGAGATCCGGCTTCCGTGCCGCGCTATGCGCCGCGTTCCTTTTGCCCATTTCTCGGCCTGCTTGCCGGCGGCGCGGCGCGCGCCGCCGCTCCGATCGTGATCGGCGCCACCACGTCGCGAGACCGGCCCTCTCGCGGAGGACGCCGACTACCAGACCCGCGGCATCGAACTGGGGATCGACCAAGCGAACGCGCATGGCGGCTGGCTCGGGCGCAAGCTCACGCTGAAACTGTACGACGACAAAAGCGATCCCGGCACCGCGGTCCGGCTCTACACGCGGCTAATCACCGACGACCGCGCTGACCTGTTGCTCGGCCCGTATTCCAGCGGCATCACGCAGGCGGTCGCGCCGCTGATCAACAAGTACGGATATGCCACGATCGAGGCCGGCGCCTCGCTGCCCGACATCTTCGTGCACGGCAACAAGTGGAACTTCCAGGGCATCGCCTCCTCGCTGCAATACCTCGACGAGCTGCTGCCGATCGCCAAGCCGCAAGGCGCCAGCACGGTGGCCGTGCTCGCGCTGAAATCCGCCTATTCGCTCGCCTGCTACAAGGCCCGCATCGAGCAGGCGCGGAAGCTCGGCATGAAGGTGGTGTACCAGACCACCTACTCGCTGCCGCAGCCGGACTTCGCCGCCATCGGGCTGGCGATCAAGAACGCGCGCCCGGATGTGGTGATGGCGTGCAGCTACTACCCGGACGCGGTCGGTTTGACCCAGGCATTGCACGACCAGGGGTTCGCGCCGCGCTTCCTCGCCGAAACCATCGGCCCGGTCGAGGCGGCGTTCACCAAGGCGGTCGGCAAGCTCGCGAACGGCATCATCTCCAACACCGGCTGGTGGGACAACTACAAGACGCCGGGCAACCCGGAGTTCCTCGCCGCCTACAAGGCGAAATACCATGCGGACCCCGACTATCACGCCGCGGCCGGGTTCACCGCGGTCGAGGTGCTCGGCGCCGCGGTCGCGGCGACCAAGTCGCTGGACCAGGAGAAGATCCGCGAATGGCTGCTGCACAACCAGGTGCCGACGATCCAGGGGATCTTCAAGGTGAACGCTTATGGCCTGGCGGAAGGGTTCTCCCAGAATTTGGTGCAGGTCCAGGATGGGGTGATCAAGCTGATCACCCCGCCCGATCTGGCGCAGGCCAAGCTGCTGGTTCCATATCCCGGACAGTGACCCGCCGCGGCGCCGCTTGCGATCGCGCGGCATAGGTCATGTTGGCGGTACAACTTCTGGTCGATGGCGTCCTGCTCGGGGGCACCTACGTACTGATCGCGCAGAGCCTGAACCTGATCTTCGGCGTCATGGGCGTGGTCAACCTCGCCCACGGCAGCTTCATCGTGCTGGCCGGGCTGTTCACCGTATGGTTCAGCGCCCATAGCGCGTCGAGCCCGCTGATCGTGCTGCCGGTCGTGTTCCTGGTCATGTTCGGGGTCGGCGCCGCGCTGCAGCCGCTGCTTCTGGAACCCCTGGCGAAGTACGGCCGGCGCGCCGAGCTGCTGAGCCTGATGGTGACGTTCGGCCTCGACTACGTGCTGGTCGAACTGGCGTTGCAGTTGTTCGGCTCGGATTACGTCTCCCTGCCCTATCTTCAGTCCACCTGGATGATCGGCGGCATCACGATCGGCAAGGCGCTGTTCGTCTCCGGCGCGTTCGGGGCCGCGCTGGCCGCGCTTCTGCATCTCGGGCTCAACCGGACTCCATTGGGCAAGGCACTGCTCGCTGCGTCCCAGAGCAGCATCGGCGCGGCGAGCTGCGGGATCGATGTCCGGCGGATGCGCCTGGTGGCGTTCGCGCTCGGCGTCGGGCTGGCATCCGCCGCCGGCGTGCTGCTGGTGCTGGTCATTCCGATGGCCGCCGAGTCCGCCGACAACATCACCATCCTTGCCTTCGTCATCATCGCGCTGGGCGGCCTCGGCAACTATGTCGGCGTGGCGATCGCCGCGGTGCTGCTCGGCGTGGCGCAGTCGATCGCCGGGTTCTTCCTCGGCGGCGATGCCGAGAACGTGCTGCCCTACGTGCTGCTGATCGCGTTCATGGCTTTGCGGCCGCAGCGTTTCCGGCGGGGTTCGCTGCGTGGCTGAGCCGGCGGTGCGCCAGGACGAGCAGCGGCCCGTCGCGTCGGCCCCGGTGATCCCGGCGGCGCCGTTCTCCCGTGCGCTGCGGGGCGGGGCGGTGGCACTGGTTCTGGCCGGCGTCTTCGCGGCGATCCCGGCCGTCGGCTCTCGCTACACGGTCCAGTTCGCCACCGACGTCCTCACCTTCACCGCGCTGGCTTACGGTTGGAACCTGATCAGCGGCTTCACCGGCTATTTGTCCTTCGGGCAGGTCTCGTTCTACGGGATCGGCGCCTACGCGACCGGCGTGCTGGTGCAGCACACGCCGATCCCCTGGTATTTCGCCATTTGCATCGGCGGCGTCGTGGCGGCACTGGCGGCTGGTGTGCTCGGGCCGATCATGCTGCGTCTGCGCGGCATCCTGTTCGCGCTCGGGATGTTCGGCCTCGCGCGCATCCTCGCCGTGTTGTTCTCCGATTGGAGCTATGCGGGCGGCGGCAGCGGCATGACGCTGCCGGCCACGCTGACGCCGCTCGGCGTCTATGTCTTTGCCGGCGTCGTGGCGCTGGCCGGCGCTTGCCTCACCGCCTGGGTCGCGCGCGCCGGCTTCGGCTTGGACGCGATGAGCGTGCGCGAGGACGAAGAGGCGGCGACCGCGCTCGGCGTGCCGGCGACGCGCGTGAAGGTGGCGGCCTTCATTCTCAGTGCGACGCTGCCGGCGCTGGCCGGCGGGCTGGTGGCGTGGAATCGCAGCTACATCGACCCGCCCAGCATGTTCGACCCGACGATCGACCTGCAAACCGTGGTCTTCGTGTTGTTCGGCGGCATCGGCACGGTATGGGGTCCGTTCCTCGGCACACTGGTGCTGATGATCGTGGGCGAAGAATTCCTCGTCTATTTCCCGAACCTGGAGCTGGCGCTGTTCGGGCTGGTGGTGATCCTCACCGTCCTCGCCTTCCCCGGCGGGCTGGTCTCGCTGGCCAACCGGTGGGGCCTGCTGCGCCGGCCCATCGTGCTGGCGCCGGCCGCCCTGCCCGACGGGGCACCGCCGCAACCGGGCAAGGAGGCCGTCGAGGGCGTGCCGGTACTGGAGGTGCGCGACCTGACCGTGCGTTTCGGCGGATTGGTGGCGCTGAACGACGTTTCCTTCTTCATCGGTTCCGGCGAGACGGTCAGCATCATCGGCGCCAACGGGGCGGGCAAGACCACGCTGTTCAACACCATCACCGGCTTCGTCGCACCCTCATCGGGCGATATCCTGTTCATGGGCGGCTCGGTCGCCAGACTTCCGCCGTACCGGCGCGCGCAACTCGGCATGGCGCGCAGCTTCCAGATCCCGCGTGTGATGGCCGAGATGACCGTGTGGGAGAACGTGGTGCTCGCCGCGCGGCACGGCCGGCAGCGGCAACGCGCGGTGGACCACGCCGCCTGGGTCATCCGCACCGTCGGGTTCGCGCCGATGTGGCTCGATCGGGTCGCGCGGCTGTCGCCCGGCCATCAGCGGCTATTGGAGTTCGCGCGCGTTCTGGCGCTCAATCCCGAGCTGGTGCTGCTGGACGAGGTGATGGCGGGAATGACCCGCGACGAGCAGGAAGACGTGCGCGCCGTGATCCGCCGGCTGAAGGACTACGGCGTGGCCGCCGTGGCCTGCGTCGAACACGTGATCGCCGCCATCGCCGACCTGTCGGACCGGATGGTGGTGCTCGATTTCGGGCGCAAGATCGCCGACGACGTGCCGACCCGTGTGTTGCAGGATCCGGTCGTGGTGCGTGCCTATCTGGGCGAGCCGCAATGATGAGCGGGTCAGGCCCGGCCCTGTCGTTGCGGGATGTGGTCGCGGGGATCGGTCCGCTGACCATTCTGCACGGCGTCTCGCTGGAGGTCGCCGCGAACGAGGTGGTCGTGGTGCTCGGTGCCAACGGCGCCGGGAAGACCACGCTGTTCCGTGCCATTGCCGGGCTGCTCGCGCCGCGCGGCGGGGATATCCGCCTGTTCGGCCAAACGATCGCGGGACAGCCGGCGCATACCGTCACCCGCGCCGGCATCGGCCATGTACCCAGCGGGCGGGAGCTGTTCCCGCTTTTGTCCGTCCTCGATCACCTCGAACTCGGTGGGCGGCGATGCGCGCCCGAGCGGCGTGCCGCGCTCCGGGCACAGATGTTCGAGATGTTCCCGGTGCTGCACGAGCGTCGGCATCAGCGGGCCGGAACTCTCTCCGGCGGTGAGCAGCAGATGCTGGCGATCGCGCGCGCGCTGATGACGGACCCGCGCGTGCTGCTGCTGGACGAGCCCTCGACCGGGCTGGCGCCGAAGATCGTGCTGTCGGTGTTCGCGACGTTGCCGACGCTGCGCCGCCGGGGCGTCAGTGTGCTGCTGGCCGAGCAGAGCATGACGCTCGGCCTATCGGCCGCCGATCGCGCCTATGTCATCGACCACGGGCGGATCGTGCTGTCCGGGCCGGCGGCCGAGCTTGCGACGGACCGGCGGGTGGTGGACGCCTATCTGGGCCGTTGAGGGCCGCGATATGCAGCGGCCGGCACAACTATGGCCGAAGCAGCAGACGGCGAGCCTGGGCAATCGTGGCGGCGGCCCTGTCGCGCAGGCCGTCGTCGGTTGCGCTGCTGATCGGGTGCGGGATGACCGCGAAGGAATAGCCCGGAAAACCGAGCACGCGGGCCATCAATTCGGCCGCGCTGGTGAAGCGCGTGGTCATCACGGCCATCGCGGGAACGCCGAGACGTTCGGCGGCAACTGCGTCATGCAAACTGCACGACGAGCAACTGCCTCAGTCGCCGAGTCCGGTAATGACGGCATCCCATCCCGTCGCCTCGTCCAGGATGCGCGCGTCGGCCGGCGCGCTGTAGTTGGACTTGACCCGCGTGATGACGTCGCCGACGCCGAATTCATCGCGCAGCATCCGGTCGAGATGCGCGAAGAAGCCCTTGGTGCCTTCTTTTCCATTGGAGATGAAGCCGACGGTTTTGCCGGCGAGCGCGGTGGGCCGCGGTGCCGGCTCGCCGAGGAGCGGTGCCGTTTCGTTGGTGGGATCGAGGACCAGGAGAGTCATGCTGTGCCTCTGCCGAGGGAGGAGGCAGTCAGTGTCACCGCTCGGGCGGTTCGCAGTCAACACAAGCGCCGATGGGCAGGGTGACGGCGCGGCTCTTGCGCCCGAGCCAGGGCGGGATCACCGCGCCGAAGCCGCCGGCCGGGCCGCCGGCGGCGACGACCAGAAGCTGATCGGGTGACTCCAGCGCCGGGTAGACGCTGTCGCCCCGGTCGCGCACGACCGCGCCCTTTCCGACCTCGGCCCATTCGCCGCGCCGGACTCTCGCCCGCTGGTGGATGAAGGCGGCGATGTCGGTCTTGCTCCAGCCGGCCGATTGCAGATGTTCGCGCAACTGCTTGGGAATGATGAGAGCGTAGTTGCCACCGTAAAGGGAATAATGCCGTTGGTTGGCGCGCATCTCCGCGGCGAAGGTCTCCAGGATCTCCTCCGGCTTTGTCGTCCATTCGTTCATGATCTGGCGCGGCGCGCCGGCCGCCATGACCGTGACGGCGGAAACTTCCGGCGGCAGCCCGTGCTGCACCGAGAGCGGCAGCCAGGTCGTGTCCTCCTCGTCCTCGGCGACGCAGTAGCTGAACTTGCCGGGGTGGCCGAGCGTGGAACGGTCGATGCCGCCGGGGCGCACCTCCAGGATGTTGATCAGGGCGAGGCGTAAGGCCCGGCCGATCACCGCGGTGGCGCGATCGCTGTTGCCGAGCGCGTTGAACCTGCCGTCGGCGCCGAGTTCCCGGCGAATCGGGCCGTTCAGCACCACGAAGATGGCGCAACCACCCGTCGAGGCGGTGGCGCCGTGCAGCAGGAATTCATCCCGCAGCATCGCCGTGAAGGCGGTGAGGACCACGGGAAGTGCATGGGCAGGCAGCCTGCCATGACGGCGTTGATGGCGAGCTTCTCCGCCGTGATCGGCATGCCGCGCACGGCTTCGACCCCGAGCAGCTGCTCAGGCGGCGTCATCGCCCATTCGAGGCAGGCCTGAACGGCCTCGGGTGTGGGCGGGACGATCGGCAAGCCGTCGGTCCAGCCATTGCTGTGATAGAGTTCCTGGGCCGCCCAGATATCGTTGACCGCGTAGGTTTTGGATGCGAGCCGCATGGAATGATCCGGATGCACGGGGCGGCATTGAGGGATAAGCCATCAAGGCAGACCAAGACAAGCCGGCGTGCCTTGCCGGCACGGGGTGCCCTCCCTACGCTTCTCGCGCCCCGCAGGAGGAGACACCCAATGAACAAGCTCACCGCCGCCGGCCTGGTTCTCGCCGCTTCCGGAGCGGCGGTCGCCCCGGTGCGGGCCGCGCCAACCACACCCAGTCTGGTTTATTTCATCTTCACCGGTTACGCCTACCCGTATTTCGCCCCCATGGCGGATGCGGTGAAGCAGGCGGTGGCGCACTACCCCGACCTGTCGATCCGCATCGTCAACGCGAACAACTCGGCTTCGCAGGAGATCACCGACATTAAGGAGGCGACAGCCGCCGGGGCCAAGGGGATCATCCTCAATACCGTTCAGGAATTGGTCACTGGCGCCGCGCGTCAGGCCATGCAACAGGGAATCCCCATCGTCACCGTCGATCGCGACGTCTCTTCGCCTGGCGCGCGTGTCGCCTTCATCGGCGATGACGACGAGACGCTGGGGCGTAAGGAGACCCAGTACGCGGTCGATACTCTGCGCAAGGACAACGTGAAGAAGCCTTGGCATGTCGTCGTCCTACAGGGGACGCTCGGCGCTTCGGTCAGCATCGGCAGGCTGAAGGGCACGATGGATGTGCTCGACCCGCTGGTGAAGGACGGCTCGGTGCAGATGGTGCTGAACCAATCGGCCAATTTCGAGACGGCGACCGCGCAGACCATGATCGGCGCCGAACTCGCCAAGATGACGGACATCCAACTGATCGACTGCGCCAACGATGCCATGGCGCTGGGCGCGATCAACGCGCTGAAGGGTCATGGCGTCACGCCGGGTCGGCAAACCCTGGTCGCCGGCGCCGACGCCCAGCCGGAGAGCTTGGATGCGGTGAAGGCCGGCACCCAGCTCGACACGGTGACCCACTCGCCCTTCGTCGAGGCCTATTGGGCGGTGGAAGCGATGCGGAACGTGCTGATCGAGAACATCAAGCCGCCGCAGTCATTCCCGCACGGCGACGTCATCATCCCGATGACCCTGGTCAATCGGCAGAATGTCGGGCAGATCGCCGCCTGGGGCACGCCGGAAACCATCCCCCCGCTGCCCTACGGCAAATCCCAGGCCTTCCCGGTGACGGCCAGCAAATGACCGACGAGGACCGGGGCGCGGAGGGGGCCGGGCGGCAGCCGCTCCTATCCGCCCGCGCCCTGGTCAAGACCTTTGGCCCGGTGCGCGCCGTCGATGGCGTGAGCCTTGACGTCTTCCCGAGGGAAGTGGTGGGCATCATCGGCGACAACGGTGCCGGCAAATCAACCTTCCTGTCGCTTCTGACGGGCTTTCATCGGCCCGATTCCGGACGAATCCTCTCCCGCGGTCAGCCGGTCTCGGTCGGCTCCCCGCGTATCGCGCGGAACGTGCTGAAGATCGAGATGGTCTATCAGAAGCTGGAGCTGGCTCCCGACCTGTCGGTTTGGGAGAACCTGTTCCTCGGCGAGGAACCGCGTCGGTTCGGCGTGTTCGCCGACCGCCGCCAGATGCTGCGCCGCGCCGCGCTGGTGTTGAAGGAGCTGAACCTGAAGGTCTCGCCGCGAGACATCCTGGGCGAGCTTTCGGGCGGCGAGCAGCAGGCGGTGGCGATCGGCCGCGCGCTGCTGTTCGACCGGCGGATCATCATCATGGATGAACCCACCGCCGCGATCTCGGTGCAGAAGGTCGAGGACGTGCTGAACCTGATCCGTCGGCTGCGCGAGGCAGGCAAGTCGGTTCTGCTGGTTAGTCATCGGCTCGAGGATCTACTCGCCGTCTGCGACCGCATCGCGGTGTTTTATCACGGCACCATTCGTCGCGTGCTGCGCAACGAGGCCATCACCGTCGCAGACTTGGTACATGCCATGTTCTGATGCTCATTTCGCCGCCACCGCCGCTCGCGCCTGCAGGCCCGCGAGCACGAGGATGCAGGCGACGAAGATGTATTCGTAAAGCGCCGGCAGCCCGATCAGCACGATCACGTCGTTGATCACCCCAACCACCAAGGCCCCCAGCGCCGCGCCAACGATACTGCCGCGCCCACCGGTAAACGGAACGCCGCCCAAGATCACGGCGGCGATCGCCTCCAGCGAGTAGCCCTGCCCGGTCAGCGGATAGACCGAGTCCTGCCAAGTGGTGATCATGATCCCGGCGACGGCCGCGGCGAGACCGGAGGCGCCGAGCACGCCGAGCTTCACCATGTCCGTGTGCAGCCCAACCGCGCGCGCCGCATCCTCGTTCGATCCTGTCGCCTTGATCCACGATCCCGCCGGCGTCAACGAGACCACTCCCTGGCCGAGCAGCACCGCCGCCAGCGCGATCAGGATCAGGACCGGCACGTCGTGAAAGTTGCCGGCGATCCAGGCGAAGGCGAACTCCCGCGGCGGCGTGGCCGAGTTGGGGCTGATGTAGTTGCCGCCGTTGAACAGCAGGGCGATGCCGCGAAACCCCCAATAGGTGCCCAGGGTGACGATGAACGATGGGATTCGCCCCCGCGCCACGAGCAGGCCAACTAGACATCCAGTGCCGGTTCCCGCCGCCAGGGTGACGAGCAAGGCCGGCGCGCCACCGAGCCCGTGCAGCACGTAGAGCCACGCCACGAACATGCCGGAGGCGGCGAGCACGCTCTCCACCCCGAGATCGATCATGCCGACCATCACCACGAATGCCTCGCCGACCGTCGCCACCACGAGGAAGCTGGTGCTGGTCAATACCGCCTCGATGTTGCGCAGGGTCAGGAACGAGCCGGAGCTGAAGCTCGCGGCCACGCCGATCAGGATCAGGAACCCGAATGGCCGGCGGATGCTGCCCGGCCGGCCGAACATCGTCCGGCCGATCCGGCGACGTATCTCGCGCAGCCCGGGCGCGGCGGCCTCGGCGGTCTCGACGTTCATGGATTACGTCCTTGTTTCCGTTGGCAGGATCGCGGGCGGACAGCGAGCCGGCAAGAGAATGCGGCATCGAGCGGTCCTGGCGCGCTCTTTTCGTAACGCCATGCTAAATGACGTTGCCCGCCGGTCAGCTTAAAGCCCATGCTGGCCGGCCAAAGCGATCACCAAGAACCGGGAGAGTCGAAGCATGAGCGCCACCGCCGCCGACCGCCAAATCCGCGAGCTCATCCCTGCCTGGCTCGACGCCGTCCGCCGCAAGGACAAAGCGGCTATCGCCCAGTTCTACACTCCCGACGGCCGCTTCCTCGTGCCGAACGCCCCGATCGCCGAAGGCCGCCAAGCCGTCGCCGAGTTGTGGGGCCATCTGCTCTCGCTCCGCAACGTCTCGCTTACCTTCGGCCCGACCATGATCGAGGCCTCCGCCAGCGGCGACATGGCCTACGAGATCGGCACCTACGCCCTGGCCTTCGATCGCGACACCGGCCGCGTCGAGGATCGCGGCAAATACGTCGTGGTCTGGAAGCGCGTCGGCGATGCGTGGAAGGCCGCCGCCGACATCCTCAACAGCGACCTGCCGGCCGGCTAGCGTGATCACGTCCGAGGATCCGCATGGCCTGGCTGCCGACCTCAGCAAAATGACGGTGCGGCCGGTCTCGCGGGAGCGCGCCGAGGAGATCCTCGCGGAAGATCTGGTTTGGCTGCCGCAGGGAGAGCCGCGCCAGTGCATCGCGGAAGATTGTGCTTGGGAGGTCGAGGGCACGCGGGGACCGCTTAAAGTGCATCGGCGCACGCTTGTCGCCCGGCGCCAGGACGATCGCCTGAGGATCATGGTCGAGGTCGCGCTGCTCAGGCCGGACGGCATCGAAATGGAGCGCCGGCGCTTCGAGGAGCCGTCGGGTGAAGCCGAACGCTACCTGGACGACCTGCGCCAAAGGCTCGCGGCTTCTGCCCCGGAAGGGGGCCGGGCGGAGGAGTCGAACGCACGGAACGGGAGGAACGGATGAAAGCGCTCGTGGCCAGCCTCGCGGCATCCTGGCTGCTCGCCTGTTCGACCATAGCCCTGGCCCAGCAATCCGCCACGCCCGCCGCTCAGCCGATCAAGCTCGGCCTGATCCTCGATATGTCGAGCGTCTACGCCGATGTCACCGGCGCCGGCAGCGAGACGGCGGCGCGCATGGCGGTGAAGGATTTCGGGGGCAAGGTGCTCGGCCGGCCGATCCAGGTGCTGGCCGCCGATCATCAGAACAAGCCTGATATCGCCGCCTCGATCGCCAATAAATGGTTCGACGTCGATCACGTGACCGCGCTGATGGACGTCGCCGCTTCCAGCCCGGCGCTCGCGGTCATGAACGTCGCGAAGAGGGACAACAAGATCGTGATGCTGAGCGGGCCTGGGGCCACCAGCATCACCAACGAGGCGTGCATCCCCACCGCCGTCCATTACGCCTACAACACGTACGCGCTGGCGCATACCACCGGCAAGACCGTGGTCGAGCAGGGCGGCAAGTCCTGGTTCTTCCTCACCGCCGACTACACATTCGGCCATCAGCTCGAGGCGGACACGGCGGCGGTCGTCAAGGCGGCAGGCGGCAAGGTGCTGGGCGATGCGCTGGCGCCGATCGCCGCCTCGGACTACTCGGCCTATCTGCTCCAGGCGCAGCAATCGAAAGCCCAGGTGATTGGCTTCGCGGTCGCCGGCAACGACTTGGTCAACGCCGTCAAGCAGGCGGCGGAGTTCGGCCTCAATCAGACCGGCCAGCGGCTCACCGGGCTGCTGGTCTATATCAACGATGTTCACAGCCTCGGCCCGCAGGCGACCCAGGGCATGATCCTCACCTCGGCGTTCTACTGGGACCTCAACGACGGCTCGCGGCAATTCTCGAAGCGCTTCTTCGACCGGCTGCACAAGATGCCCAACATGTCGCAAGCCGGCGTCTATTCCGCCACGGTGCATTATCTTCAGGCCGTGCAGGCGGCCGGCACCACGGACGCCGCGCCGGTGATGCGCAAGATGCGCGAAATGCCGATCCACGACTTCTTCGCCCATGACGGTCACATCCGCCCCGACGGGCTGATGGTCCACGACATGTATCTGTTCCAGGTCAAGACCCCTGCTGAATCGAAGGGGCCGTGGGATCTCTACAAACTATCCGCGACAATCCCGCCCGACCAGGCGTTCCAGCCGCTTTCGGAATCGAGGTGCCCGTTGGTCAAGGCGGGCTCGCATGAGTAGGAGTTCGCCCGCCAGCCCAGGAGCTGCTCTCGTGTCGCGGGAGAATTGGGTGAGGGTCGCGCTGCGTCTCGGCCGGGTTTCAATCCGCGCACCTCTCGTCGTCATGGTCGGCGGAGGCCGACCATCCATGACTCCCTCGCCGGTGGCACCAAAGTAAGCACCTCGGTCGCCGTTATCGGGCGCGAGCAGCGCGGGCGCCAGCGGGCGCGCGGCGCCCTGGCGGGCCAGCGCGCGAAGGTTCGGCGCGTGCGACTCCATCAGCCGTGGCGTCAGCCCGACCACGTCGAGCACCAGGGCGCGCCGCATCGCTTCACCCCTCCAGACGTCGACCGGATCAGTTCACGATCAGAAGGGACTCTCCCAGAGCCGCTGTTGAACCAGGCAATGGCTGATCTTGACGTGTCCCTGGAACGTATTGGCGTGAGCTTCGACCTCATCGCCCATCACGATGTCCTCAAGCATCGCCTTGTATCGGCCGGCCCAGTGTCTCTGGGCCGTCTGGGCGGCCAGGAGCTTGCAGACCGTGCCTTGCACCAGCTTCGCCAGGCAGGCGTGCCCGCCCGCCGCGCCGTTCGTGCGAACGTGCCGCGCCAGCAGCCGCCACAGCTCATGCGGATAGCCCAGCTCCGTGGTCTTGCGGCAGGCCAGGTCAACCACCGAGGTCTTCGCCTCCGAGGTGATCACCGGCTTTCGGCCGGCGCGTGGACTGTCGTCGAGTGCCGCCAGCACACCCAGCCGGAGCGCCCGACCGAGACATCGCTCGACGGTCTGATGCGTCACTTCCAGCACGCGTCCGATTGCGTCGAAAGATGGCGGGTGTCGCGGCAGGCGAGCAGCATCCGCGCTCGATCCACCCGGCTCGCCGCTTCCTTCCGCGAGCGCGCGATCATCTGCAATGGCACGACTTCATCCGGCGTGATCGTCAGCTCGACCTCTCGCCGCGGCGCGGCCATGATCCGACACCCAAACCAGTTGCGCCGCGAGACCTACAGAATGCGCCGTAGCCGGCGGAAAGGTCGGTTCCTCAGAATCGGTGTACTAGAGCTTTGAGCCGCCGTCGACCCGGATGGTATCGCCGGTGATCCAACGCGCATCGTCGGAGGCGAGGAAAGCCACGACGCCAGCGATGTCATCGGGCTGAGCGACGCGCTTGAGCGACTGCATCCCCAACGCGAAGTCGCGGCCTGCATCCGTCTTGGCGAAGTTCGACATGTCGGTCGCGACCACGCCTGGTGCCACGGCGTTGACGCGGATGCCGCGCTCGCCGAGCGCGAAGGCGAAATGCTTTACCAGCGTGTCGATCGCACCCTTCGTCGCTGCGTACACCGAGAGGTTTCCGACCGAGGCGTGCGCGGCCAGTGACGAGAGAAGGACGACGCTGCTGCCACTGCCCAGAATGGGAAGCAGCTGCTGAACCAGAAAGTAGGGTGCGCGGACATTCACCGCGAAAAGGTTGTCGAAGTCCTCGACCGTGATGTCTTCGATCGCCGCGGCTTTGGAGATGCCGGCGTTGGCGACGAGGATATCCAGGCGGTGACCGATGATACCGCGGGCCTGCTCGGCGAGGGCGTGGGGAGCATCGGCGACGGCGAGATTGGCCGCGACAGCGTCGGCGCGGCCGCCTGCGTTCCGGATTTCGGCGACAACGCTCTCCGCCTGCTTGGCGCCGCGCCCGTAGTGGATGAGGACCCGCGCGCCGCCGCGAGCAAGTGCGAGTGCGCTCGCACGGCCGATGCCGCGCGAGGCACCAGTGACGAGAGCGGTCTTTCCGGTCAGATTGGGCATGAAAAGCATTCCTTCTGTGGCGGTTGATCGGTTACCGGGACCTCGCGACCCCGGCCTGCCCCGCCTGTTCAGCAGGGAAGTGACGCGCTCGGGCGTTCAGCGGCGGCTGAAAGAAAGGGCGTTCAGTTTCCCGGTCGCTCGTCGATTGCGTCGACGCGGTCGGGGTAAAAGGCGAGATGGTACTTGATGGCCGAAACGGCCGCGAAAGGAGTCTCATAGGTCCACACGGCGTTCAGCGAGCGCACGCCGCCGACTGGAATACTGAAATACGTGCAGTCTCCCTTGTAGGGGCAGTAGGTGGCGTGGTCCGTCCGCTCCAGGAGCGACGTATCGACGTCCGGGCGCGGAATATACGGGACGGCGGGATACGCTGCCTCCCGCAAGGTCAAGGCATCGCGCGTGTCCGCAACCGTCCGTCCCGCTATGGACACCACGATCCGATGCGGATTGCGCTCGATGGTGATCGGATGCTCCAGGCTCGGGAGCTTCATCCTGTTCGGCTCTGTGGCGGTCTGTGCGGGCATGGCTCCAACCTCCGTTATGTGCCCGCCCGGCCCGCGGATCAGGCCGAGCAAAACTCTGGGGCCGCGCGTCTCCGGGTCTTCAAACCGTCCCGGAACGCCGGCGCTGGCGAACACCTAAGTGCCCGTGGTGCCGCCGGAAAAGACTTTGTAGGCTAAGGGCCATATCCACGAAGCATGGGCTGGGAGCATGGAGCTGCGGCACCTTCGCTACTTCATTGCCGTCGCCGAGGAGGGGAGCCTCACGGTCGCAGCCGAGCGCAGGCTGCACACGGCGCAGCCCTCGCTAAGCCGTCAGATGCATGACCTTGAGATGGAAGTCGGCGCCGAGCTCATGACCCGGAGTGCTAGGGGCATCGAGCTAACCGCCGCCGGCCGCGTTTTTCTCGACCATGCGCGGCTCGCGCTGGCGCAGGTGGAGGCTGCTGCGTCCGCCGCCCGACGTGCTGCGTACCCGGAGCGGAGGACGCTGGCGTTGGGGTTTCTGAGCGGGTGCGAGCCGGAGTGGCTGCCAGCGGCGATGCACGTTCTTCGTGAGGAACTGTCGAAGATCGAGGTCACCATTTCCAGTCAGCATTCGCCACAGCTTGCCGACGGCCTTGCCACTGGCAAACTCGACGCGGCCTTTATGAGGCCTGAGGCACGATACCCTGATCTGGTCTACCGGGTCCTGATCACGGAACCACTGGTCGTCGTTCTGCCAAGCGATCATCGTCTTGCATCGCGTGAAGCGATCAGCCCGCTCGATCTAGTGGGCGAGCCGTTCATCGGCATGGCCGACCAGGCCCCGGTCCTGCGCTCCCTGATCGAGGGCTACATCAGACGATCGGGCATCGACCTGAATCCAGCGCACCGGGTTGAGTATCTCTCCATGGCGATATCGCTTGTCGCGTCAGCTCGTGGGATAGCGCTGTTGCCCAGCTATGCCCGTAATTTCCTCGCCTGGTCGGTCATCAGCCGGCCGCTTGCCGGCGAGGCACCCTCAATCGACTTGGTGTTGGGTTACCATAAAGCCAACAAATTGCCCTTACTGAAACTATTACTTTCACGGGCGGAAGAAATGATCGGACGAGTGTCGAAGAATTCCAGGTAATGGAGGCGCATCTAGATCTGGAGCGGGTTTATCCTGACTGGGTGCGGCGCGAGACCCTCACTCTCCCTCTCCCAAGGGAGAGGGAGAGGATCAAGCCCGCTCCCCCCGGGAGAGGGTTGGGTGGGGGCCGAAACGGCAAGGACAGTCATGCAGGGGTTGCTCTAGCCTAGTCAAATAAGCCCGTTGCCTAGCCCCGCGCGGCATCGAGGGCCTGGGTTAGATCGGCGATGATGTCGTCTATGTGCTCGAGGCCGACCGACAGCCGCACGTAGCCGGGCGTGACGCCGGTGGCGCGCTGCTCGTCTTCCGAGAGCTGGGAGTGCGTGGTGCTCGCCGGGTGGATCGCCAGGCTGCGCGCATCGCCGATATTCGCTACGTGATAGAACATCTTGAGCGCGTCGATGAACTTCGCACCCGCCGCGGCGCCGCCGGCCAGCTCGAAGCCGCACAGACCGCCCTGGCCGTGCGGCAGGTACTTGGCCGTGCGCTCGGCGCCGATCCCTTCGTGGTGCGCGGGATGGATCACCCGCGTCACGTCGCGCCGCGTGGCGAGGAAATCGGCAACCGCGCGCGTGTTGCGGCTGTGCTCGCGCATCCGCAGCGGCAGGGTTTCGATCCCTTGCAGGAACAGGAACGCATTGAACGGGCTCAGCGCCGCGCCCAGGTCGCGCAGCAGCGTGACGCGCATCTTCAGGATGTAGGCGATCGGCCCGAGTGGCTTGGCGGCCTCGCTCCAGACCGCGCCGTGATAGCTCGGGTCAGGGGTGTTGAGCGTCGGCTGGCGTTGCTCGTGGGCGGCCCAGTCGAAGTTGCCGCCGTCGATCACCACGCCGCCGATCGAGGTGCCGTGGCCGCCGATATACTTGGTCGCGGAATACATCACCACCGCGGCACCGTGGTCGAACGGGCGCACCAGCAGCGGCGCGGCGGTGTTGTCCATGATCAGCGGGATGCCGAACCCGCGCCCGATGGCGGCGACCTCGGCGATCGGGAACGGGATCAGCTTCGGGTTCGGCAGGGTCTCGGCGTAATAGGCGCGGGTGCGATCGTCGGTGGCGCGCGCGAACGCCTCCGGGTCCGCCGGATCGACGAACCGGGTCTCGATCCCCTGGTCCTTGAGCGAGTTGGCGAACTGGTTCCAGGTGCCGCCATAAAGGTCGGTGGAACTCACGATGTTGTCGCCCGCCCGCGCCAGGTTCTGCACGGAATAGGCCGAGGCGGCCTGACCGGAGGCCAGCGCCAGCGCCGCCACCCCGCCTTCCACCGCCGCGATGCGCTTCTCGAACGCATCATTGGTGGGGTTCATGATCCGAGTGTAGATGTTGCCGAGCTGCTTGAGCCCGAACAGGTTGGCCGCGTGCTCGGCGCTATCGAACTGAAAGGATGTGGTCTGATAGATCGGCACGGCGACGGACGTGGTCGCCTCGTCGCGCCGCCAGCCGGCGTGTAGGGCCAGGGTTTCCGGGTGCTGAGAGGCCATTCGCGTTCGCTCCGCTTGCTGTGGGAGCGACTATCCTGCGGGCCGGCCGCGCGCAAGGCCCGCGGCTTCTGCTGCCCTCGCTTTGCGGGAGGGGACCAGGGGGAGGGGTCGCGCAGAGTCGTCTTAAGCCGCCGCGCCCCTGCTCGACAGACTGGACCAGGCCTGGCGCTACGTTATAGCATCCCGCCGGTCACGCACCCGTCGCGCCGTCCGGGAGATCAGAATGAAGCAACGTCCCGCCTGGGCCGTGTTCGTGGCCCTGCTGGCTACGCCGACGCTGGGGCGGGCGGCTGCACCAATCACCATCGTCGCCGCCGAGAACTTCTACGGCGATGTCGCCCGGCAGATCGGCGGCCCCGACGTGAAGGTGACAAGTATCCTCAGCAACCCCGATCAGGATCCGCACTTGTTCGAGGCCAGCCCCTCCGTCGCGCGGGACATCTCGGCCGCCCGGATCGTCGTCTACAGCGGCATCGACTACGATCCCTGGATGGAGAAGCTGTTGGGCGCGGCGCGTTCCAACGATCGCAGGACCATCATCGTCGCGCCGCTCGCCGCCAGAAAAATCGGCGACAACCCCCATGTCTGGTACGACACGCAAACGATGCTGGCGTACGCGGCCGTCTTGACCGACGCGCTCGCCGCCGCCGACCCCGGCGGCGCGGCCGGCTTTCGGGCGCGCCTGAAGCAATTCCAGGACTCCATCCAGCCGGTCCAGGCGAAGATCGCCGCGTTGCGCGATCGTCTGGCCGGCACGGATGCGACCGCGACCGAGCCGATTTTCGGCTACATGTTCGACGCGCTCGGAATGCATAGCAGAAACGAAGGTTTTCAGCTCTCGGTCATGAACAACACCGAACCGAGCGCGTCGGACATCGCGGCCTTCGAGAACGACCTCAAGACCCACCAGGTCAAGCTGCTCATCTACAACAGCCAGGCCGCTGATCCGACCGCCGAGCGAATGGAGAGCATCGCCAAGCAATCCCATGTCCCGGTGGTGGGTGCGACCGAGACCGAGCCGCCCAGAACGACCTACCAGGCATGGATGACGAGCGAGCTCGACGCGATCGATCGGGCACTGCCGAAGTAGCCCCGTGAACGCCATCGAGTTCCGTAACGTTCGCTTGGCGCTGGGCGGTCGCGTGATCCTCGCCGGCGTCACCCTTGACATCGCCGCGCGCGAGTTCGTGGGCGTGCTAGGACCGAATGGCGCCGGCAAGACGACGCTGATGCGCGCCATCCTCGGATTGGTGCCGCCGAGCCGCGGCACAATCCGTGTCCTGGGCCGGCCGGCGATGCGGGGCAATCCCGCCGTCGGCTATATGCCGCAGGTCCGCGGCACGCCGGCGGGAATGCGCCTAAGCGGCTGGGATTTCGTGGCCGGCGTGCTGGACGGCCACCGCCTGGGTCTCCCCTTGCCGGGCAAGAAAGGCCGGGCCGAGGTCGATCGCGCGCTCGATCTGGTCGGCGCCCGCGCATTGGCCTCCCGCCCGCTTGCCGAGACCTCCGGCGGGGAGCGGCAGCGTTTGCTGCTCGCGCAGGCACTGATCGGCCGGCCCCGGCTTTTGCTGCTCGACGAGCCGCTGATCAGCCTTGACCCGCATCACCAGCGCGGCGTGGTCGCGCTCGCGAAATCGCTCCAGACCGAGCTTGGGATCGCGGTCCTGTTCAGCGCCCACGAACTGAACCCAATGCTGAGCGCGCTCGACCGAGTGCTCTATCTGGGTCGCGCACAAGCGGCGATCGGCACGGTCGATGAGGTGATCACCGGCCCAGTCCTGTCGCGGCTTTACGGATCGGAAATCGACGTAGTGCGCCTCAAAGGCCGGATCTTCGTAATGTCGGGCAGCCAAGACATGGAACGCGACGAGCATCGGCACGATGACACGGGCTCGCATGGCCGCGCGCGAACGGAGACATATCGAAGCCATGCTTGACTATGATTTCATGCGCAACGCCTTCGCGGCGGCAACCGTGGTCGCGATCGTCTCCGGCATGGTCGGCTACTTCCTGGTGCTGCGCGGGCAGACCTTTGCGGGTCACGCCTTGGCCCATGTCGGCTTCACCGGCGCGACGGGGGCGGTCCTGATCGGAATGACGCCGCTAGGCGGAATGGTGCTGGCGACCGTCGCGGCCGGTATCGGCATGGGCGCCCTGGGAGAGCGGCTGGCGCAACGGGATGTGGCGATCGGGATGGTGCTGGCGCTGTCGCTCGGCTTCGGCCTGCTGTTCCTGCATTTCTTCACCGCGTTCGCGACCCAGGCCACCGCCCTGCTGTTCGGTAACGTGCTGGGCGTCGATATCGGCACCGTCTGGACCCTGGTGGCGCTCGGCCTGGTAAGCCTCGCGGGGCTCGCCATCATCTCTCGCCCGTTGCTATTCGCCAGTTTGCAACCAGAGCTGGCCGAGGCGAAGGGCGTGTCGCTCCGGCTTTACGCCGTTCTGTTCCTGGCGATCGTGGCGCTCGCGACCGCCGAGTGCGCGCAAATCGTCGGCGTGCTGCTGGTCTTCACGCTGATGGTCGGCCCTGCGGCAGTGGCGCAGCGGCTAACCAGCCGGGTCGGCACAGGCGTCCTGCTCTCGGCGACGCTGGCCCTGGCCGAAGCATGGTCGGGCATCACGCTCGCCTTCTACACCGATTGGCCAACCAGCTTCTGGATCACCGCGCTCAGCGCCGCAGTTTATCTGCTGACCCTCCCTCCTCGGCCGGGCTGGGGACGACGAGCAGTACCGCTGCGCCAGGAGATCGAGGACCGGCCCGGCTCCGCGATCCTGCCCGGGGGACGCTGACTCGGCCTTCAGGACGGGTGCGAGCAGGCGGCGCACGTGCCATCCACCTCTACCGTCGCACTGCCGGGGTGGAATCCCTCGCGTTCGGCGGCGTGCTCGAGCGCCTTGGAGACGGCGCGGTCCTCGATCTCGGCCACGGTGCCGCATCTACGGCAGATCAGGAACTGCACCGCCTGATGGTGATGGTCGGCTTGGGTGCAAGGAATGAACGCGTTCAGGCGCTCGACCTTATGGATCAACCGTTGCTCGATCAGGAAATCGAGCGCGCGATAAATTGTCGGCGGCACCGCGCCCTTGCGCATTGCCTTGAGGCGGTCCAGGAGTTGGTACGCTGTCAGGGGACTCTCAGCCTCCAGGATCAGGCTCAGAACAGACCGGCGAAGCTCGGTCAACTGGGCACCCTGATCGGAGCAAGCCTTCGCCGCTGCCTCCAACTGGGCTTCGATGACACGACGCTCTTTCCGGCTCATTATCATTGGCTAATCCAGGGACTGCTGCACATTCCGGGTCTCCTGGTGGGCCGTGAGCTTCTCCCTCGCTGCCTCGGCTACCGCCGCGCTGCACTTCGCGGCAGTCGAGCCAGCGCGAATCACCGACGCGATCGCATCGGCCGTGCTGGCCTTGGCAATACCGACCATCGCGAGGCTGCTCGGTCGCAAGGTCCTTGGCGTGGCGCTCGGCGAGTTGCGGACCCTGAGTAGCTGAGGAAGCACCGCCTTAAGCGGCGGCCCGGTCGTTGAGGACGCGGTGCCCCTGGCGCAGCGCGTCGGCCATCCGATCGGCCGGCAGCGCGCCGGAGAACAGGGCGTAGCCGTCCAGGAAGAACGCCGGAACGCCGTCCAGCCCGGCCTGGCGCGCGGCGCGGTCGGCGGCCCGCAGCTCGGCGGCGGCGGTCTCGCCGGCAAGGAAGGCGGCAACCTCGGCGCGATCCAGGCCGGCCGCTTCCGCGCAATCGGCGAGCACGGCCGCATCGCCGATGTCGCGGCCCCGCGTGAAATAGGCGGCGAAGACCGCCTCCATCGCGGCGTCCTGGGCGCGGCGCTGGCCGGCGAACCAGATCAGCCGGTGCGCGTCGAGCGTGTTCGGCGTGCGCCGGATCAGATCCAGCCGGAAGTCGAGGCCCACCGAGCGTGCCGCCTCGGCCGCGCCCGCATCGAGTTCGCGGGCGCGTTCGGCGCCGCCGAACTTGGCCGCCCGGTACGTGGCGCGCTCGACGCCGTCCTTCGGCATGTCGGGGTTGAGCTGGAACGGGTTCCAGCGCACCAAGAACCGCAATTCCTCGACGGCAAGCCGCTCCAGCGCGCGCTCAAGCTGGCGCTTGCCGATGTAGCACCAAGGGCAGATCGCGTCGGAGACGATGTCGATGCGCACCCCGGCCGCTTCGGTCTCGTGGATCGGCTCGTCCATCGGGTTTTCCTCCATGCCTCAGCCACGACAATGCTCCTGCGAGCGCCGGGGTTCCAGGTGGTACCCGTAGACCCTCGGTGTTATTGATGCCTCCTGTCTTGGCTGCCGTCGTTCTCGGCGAAGGCCGAGAATCCATGACTTTGCTTCGGTGCCGGCGAGGAAGTCATGGATGGTCGGCCTCTGCCGACCATGACGAGGAGAGGTCAAAACTAAGGGCCGTCGGTATTACCGGCACCACTCTTTGACTCCGCATCGAATCATTGGTTCATAGGGAAGTTCGCGATCGGATCGAGCCCAAATGGACCAGCACGTCGAAGCCTTCGCCAAGACCAACCGCAACCGCGTCCGCCGCCGGCCCGACCGCGGGCGCTACGACAAAGCCTCGATCTACCCGATCCTGGACGCGGCGATGGTTTGCCACATCGCCTACGTGATCGACGGCCAGCCCTATTGCACGCCGACCGCGTTCTGGCGCGAGGGCGACCACCTTTACTGGCACGGCTCCTCGGCCTCGCGCATGATCCGTGCCGAGGCGACGGGCATCCCGGTCTGCCTCACGGTCACGCATATGGACGCCATCGTGCTCGCGCGTTGCGGGTTCAACCACTCGATCAACTACCGCTCGGTCATGGCGTTCGGCCGCGCCCACATGATCGAAGAAACCGAGCGCAAGTTGCGGGCGATGGATGCGTTCGTCGATCGCTTCTTTCCCGGCCGCTCCAAGGTGCTGCGCGCGCCCACGGCGCAGGAGATCAAGGCCACGACCCTGCTGGGCATGGAGATCGAGCAGGCGTCCGGTAAGATCCGCAACATGGATGTCCACGACGAGGAGGCGGACTACGCCGTCCCCGTCTGGACCGCGCTGGTTCCGGTGAAGACCGTGCTGGAGGCGCCCACGGAATGCCCGCGCCAGCATCCTGCGGCCGATCGGGATGCCGGCGGCATGGCCGGATTCGAGGCGGGAAGGCGGCTCGACGAGGTGATGGCGGAGAATTACCGGATCGCTTATCCGGAGTGACGCACCCCCGCGACCAATCGCGTCAACCCCGAAGCTGGCGGGCTTCGGCCAGCAAGCACAGGATCTCGAACAGGATCGAGGCGCCGTTGAAGGCGGTGAGGCTGCCCGGGTCGAACGGCGGGGAGATTTCGACCAGGTCGCCGCCCACGAAATCGATCCCGCGCAAGCCGCGCAGCAACCGCAGCGCCTCGATCGCGCGGATGCCGCCCGCCTCGGGCGTGCCGGTGCCCGGCGCCTCGGACGGGTCGAGGCTGTCAATGTCGAAGGAGAGATAGACCTGCCCCTCGCCCGCGGCCCGCCGCGCCTCCTCGGCGGCGAAGCGCCAGCCCCGATCGTGGAATTCGTCCATGCCGATCACGAGCATCCCGGACTTGCGCGAGTAGCCCCACATGTTGGGATCATTGCTGGTGCCGCGGATGCCGATTTGGACCACCCGCTTGGGATCGAGCAGCCCTTCCTCCACCGCGCGGCGGAACGGCGCGCCGTGATGGTAGCGCGAGCCGAGATAGTCGTCGCCGGTGTCGCAATGCGCGTCGATATGGACCATCCCCACCGGCCGACTCGCGGCTACCGCGCGCAGGATCGGCAGGCTGATCGCGTGGTCGCCGCCGACCGACAGTGGCACCACGCCGGCATCGAGCACCGCGCGATAGAACGCCGCGATTTCCTCGATCGCGTCTTGCAGCGCGTACGGCTGCTCAATCCAGCAATCGCCGAGGTCGCGCACCCGCGCGGCGTCGAACGGCGCGATGCCGGTGGCGGCGTTGATGCGCCGGAGCAGGGTCGATTGCTCGCGCACCGCGCGCGGGCCGTGGCGGGTGCCGGTGCGGTTGGTCACGCCGCCATCGAACGGCACGCCGATCACGCCGATATCGGCTTCCGCCAAGGTCTCGGTGTGCGGCGCGCGGAAGAAGGTGGCGATCCCGCTGTAGCGCGGCCGCGCCTGCGGATCAGCGAGATCGTGGTAACGGCTCGGCTGCTTGATCATCGACACCCCTATCGCTCCGCTCAGGCATGTTGCAGTCGAACCGCGCCCGCGCTGCCCCGCCGTCGCTGCACCCGCCCCTGCACGATCATCAGGGCCGACCAGTGCCACCGCATAGTACTCGGTATAGCGGAAACTCACATTGGTCGCGCGAGTCCTTACCGCCACAGCTCCTGAAGCGAGAGTGGGCCGGATGGCTCGCGTGAGGAACCGGGCACCGAGGCAACCGGCCGCGCTCTGGTGACGGCAGATAACCGGCTGTGCCGGAAGGCTAGGACGAGTGGCTCGCCGTTCAGGTCATGGAGTTGGCCGGCACCGGCGCTTGACCGAACGGCTCCGCGGTCGCTTTGATCGTGCAGCTGAGGGGAGGACGCGCATGGGTTCCAGGATCGCCATCGTGGGGGCCGGCGCGGTCGGCGGTTATGCCGGGGCGCATATGGTGCAGGCCGGCGAGGACGTGATCTTCGTCGATCCGTGGCCCGCCCATGTCGAGACCATGCGCGCCAAGGGCCTGCGCATCTCGCATCTGACCGGCGAGGAGTTCACCGTGCCGGTGCGCGCGCTGCACCTGACCGACGTGCAGCAGCTCAGCAAGGAGCAGCCGGTCGATATCGCATTCGTCTGCATGAAGTCCTACGACACCGGCTGGGCGGCGAAGATGATCGCGCAGTACCTGGGACCGAACGGTTTCATCGTCTCGTTGCAGAACTGCATGAACGAGGAAACGATCGCCGGGATTGTCGGATGGGGCCGGACGGTGGGCTGCATCGCCAGCTCGATCACCGTCGATCTGTGCGAGCCGGGCCATGTGCGCCGCGCGGCCGGCAAGAGCCGCGGCAAGGGCCATACCGTCTTTCGCGCGGGCGAGGTGCATGGCCGCATCACCGAGCGCGCGCGCGAGGTCTGCCGCCTGGTCGATTACGCCGACGGCGCGATGGTCACGACCAATCTCTGGGGCGAACGCTGGTCGAAGCTGGTGACGAACGTCATGGGCAACGGGCTTTCGGCCTGCACCGGCATGGTCTCCCGAGAAATGATCTCGAACGACATGATCCGGCGGTTCTCGGCCCGGCTCGGCTCCGAGGCGATCCGCGTCGGCGAGGCGCTCGGCTATCAGTTGGAGGAGATCCATCATCTCGATCCCGAGGTGATCGCCCGGGCCGGCGAGGGCGACCCCGAGGCCGCGCGCGCGTTCGACCAGCACCGTCTGGCCGAGACGCGCAAGCCGGGCGGCGGCGAGCACCGGCCGTCGATGGGCCAGGACATGGTCAAGGGCCGGCGCACCGAGATCGAGTTCCTCAATGGCCTGGTGGTGCGCAAGGGCGAGGAGGTCGGCATCGCCACCCCCGCCAACGCCGTCTTGACCGATATCGTCAAGCGCGTGGAGCGCGGCGAGATCGCGCCCGACCCGAGCCACATCATCGGCTTGCGGCTGAATTGATATCGGGGTACGGCAGCAGCCAACAGGAAGTGCCGGCGCCAGCGGGCCAACCCGGCTGCGGTGGTTATGGCTCATTCGACATCCTGGCTCGCTGTGACCGACGACTTGTCCACGATCTTCGGCAGATTCTCGGCCAGCGCCAGCACGGTTGCAGCGGCGCCGCGTGCGGCCATGCGGCGGAATTCATCCTGGAACTCCGCCATGCCGTTGAGCTGTCCGCCCTTCCGCTCAGCGATAGAACGCAAGGCATGTTCGTAGCCAAGCATCAGAATGCGCATACCAAGGATGTATTTCTCCGTTACGACATCGCGCGCAATATCGCCTCGTGCCCCCATGCGGTACGTGAGATGATACGCGTTGTCGTAGTTAATCTTTATAAAGGGTGCCACTCTCGCCGAGGTCTTGGATGAGACCGCCATCGAGTTCTGTAAAGCCTTCAGGCAGGGTTGGGTATCGGTGTCGCCCACCTTATGTCCGTCTCTGGTGAGCAGCACGTACGGCGGTAATCCGTGTATCGGGGCTGGGGGGCCTTCGCCCTCTTTGCCGCCTTTCGCGGCCGACTTGTGCTGAGCAGTCGTCTCTACCCCCTTCTTTTGATCCCTTTCTTCCGCAACCATACGCAAAGTCACCCTATCGGAAACGGGTTGCGGCATAGCATCGTCGTGTAAGCCGAGTTTCAGCACGATAGTGTCCCCGACCTTGAGCGCACCCTCGATCGGATTAAGGAAGATGGTCAGGCGGCCATTGTGAAGCTGCGCACGAATGCCAAAGCGATCGTAGATCATCTCCTCAATGAGTAGCCGGCCCTTATTATCACTGCGTTGCAGATAGCCGTTCTCGGCATCCGTGCGGGCGACGATGGGGCGGGTGCGGCTTATAGGTAGAGCAAAGCCGTTTTCCCGCACCCTTTCCTCGAATTTGACGAAGGTCGGACTGAACTTGCCGGCAAATTCACCCTGCCCGGAGCTGCTGCCGCTCCCGCTACCCCCTCCCGAGGGGAGAGTAATCACCGGATCGCGGTTGGTCAGGAGCATCGCCAGGTTACGGTCCGCATCAACTAACTTCTGAAACAAGTAATCGCGCTGAGATTTCGCTGCCTGCTCTAGTTCCAAAGCTATGTCGTTCTGCAGCTCCTCAAGGGCCTTCGATTCCTTGATCGCCGCAGTGACTGCATCCTTGTAACGCTCGCCGACGATTGTATCGCGAACATGCTCACGGTCGCCCTTCCATACTTCGTTGTGTGCCTCAAAAGTGAGGTCGCTTGCATCGATGATAATGACGACCCGATCCTTCAGCGCCGGAAAGCCGCATGTCTGCGACAAATAGCCGCGGGTCTGCTTGAACTGGACCTGCCCCGTTGACGGCATGAAACACTCGGTTGTTCGAACCGCTGAGCCAACCCGGTAGCTTGCGTTTGAGGCGAATGGCAGAAATCTCGATGTTGCCCAAATCCCGGCTCCTGATCGTGGCGACCGCGATTCGGCCAGTGCCGGCAGCTTCATCTTCTTCCTCGTCGTGCTCCCCCTCGCGATGTGAACGCAGTAGTAGGAACTCCATCCCGCAGAACCCCCGAGGGTCGATACCCTCGGCTCGATCGCCGCCGCGCTTCGGGTCCGGGGTCTGGCGGAAGTCCAGGATGCGAAACGGCAGAATGGTCTCGACCAGGTTCTCGTTCAGAGCTTCGCGCGACCCGCGGAAACGCCACCTCGGCCGCGGCATCCTTCTTCGGGTGGAATGGGCGTGGTCGCAGTCGGGTCAGATCGAGTTGACGCAGCCACTTGCCGATGGTGCTTTCATGCACCGTCACGTTGAAGCGGCGTGCGACCTCTTCGTAGATCCAGACAACGCCATCGCACCACCTTGTGGGTCTCCAGATCAGGCCCCTTGATGACCAGCGCCTTCAGCTCCGCCATTTGTCCCGCGGTCAGGGCCGGCGTGGGGCCTGGGCTACTCCGCGACTTCAGCCCATCAACCCCGGCGCTATTGTAGCGATGAACCCAGTCGCGCGGCGTTTGCCGGTTCATGCCGTTCTGCTCCGTCGCCTCGGTGCGCGCGCAGCCTTCTAGCACCATCGCGACGGCCAGTAGTCTGCGAACCTGCGCTCCATCGCGACACTTGCCAGCCATCGCACGAAGCTCAGCCGCCGTGTGCTCCATCCGCGTGATCGTCACCGCCGCGCCCATCCTTGCCCCGCTCATGCGAATCGCCCCTGGCGGCCATCGAATCAGAGCCGGACGCGGCTGGGAATCCCAAGAGAGCCAAAGCCCAAGCGGGTTGGTATTATATCGAGAACAAGCCGACCCGACAACGCCGCTCCCCGCGGAAAACCTCCCTCTTACCAACGGTTATCGCTCCCGCGCACAGGTCTCATTAAACGAGACCTGAAGGCCGATCGTCGTCGCCCGCCACGGACCATCTGGTAGCGTCCACCCAATCATGGGTGTCAGACCCCACGGCGCGGCTGATGCCCGATTACTCAGCCCCGCACCAGCGCCGCCGCGATGCGCTCGCGCGTGAAGGGCATGTCCCGGATACGTGCCCCGAGGGCATGGGCCACCGCGTTGCCGATCGCCGCCGCCGTCGGGCCGATCGTGCATTCGCCCATGCCGAGCGAGGGCTCGCCCGGCAACTCGATCAGCTCCGTCATGATCTCGGGTACCTCGCTGAAGCGCAGGATCGGATAACTGCTCCAGTCGAGCGAGCTGATACCTTCCTCGCCGAAGCTCACCTGCTCCTTAAGCGTGAAGCTGGCCGCTTGCAGGATGCCGCCTTCAAGCTGGTTGCGCGCGCCATCGGGGCTGATGACTAGGCCGGCATCCGCCACGCACCAAACCCGCTTCAGCCGCACCTCCCGATCCACCTCGACCTCTACGACCACGGCCGCGTAGGCTGAGCGGTTCTTGTATTGGGCGAAGCCGATCCCGAGGCCTCTGCCCACCCCTGCCGGCCCGCGCCCCGACCACCCGGAGCGCTCGGCAACCGTTTCGATCACGCGGCAGGCACGCGGGTTGGGGAGAATCGCCAGCCGATATGCCACCGGGTCTGAGCCGATGCGCGCGGCCAGCTCGTCGATGAAGCACTCCAGCGCGAACACGTTCGGCAGCGCCCCAAGCCCGCGTAGCGCCGACGTGCGTACCGGCGTCCGGCCCACCAGATGATGAATGATCCGTTTCGCCGCGATGTCGTACATCGGCACGGCATTGCGTGTTCCACCGCCGCCGTTCGCCTCCGGCGGATCGCTCGGGCGCGGCTCCGGCGCAGGCGTAGGCAGGGCTTCGTGCGCCAGCATGTTGCCGCCCATCGCCGGGCGTTGCACATGCGAGCCGGCCCAAATCTCCGCTGTCCAGTCCACCGGCCGCCCCTGCGCATCGAGGGCGGCGCGGATGGTCACCACCTGTGCCGTGCCGACCGGCTCGAAGCCGAACTCCTCCTCACGCCGCCACTGCACGCGGATGCAGCGCCCCGGCACGCGCTCGGCGATCAGCGCCGCATCCAGCGCCGCGTCGTCGGCGCCGTTGTGCCCGTAACAACCGGCGCCCTGGGCATGACGCACGGAGATGGTGTCGGGCGCGCGGCCGAGCACGGTGGAAAGCGAGTTGCGTAGCGGATAAACCGCCTGCGAGTGCGTCCAGACCGTGAGATGCCCGTCACGGAGTTCCGCGAGCGCGCAGGACGGCGCGATTGAAGCGTGCGCGATGTAGGGCCGCGAATAAGTGGCCTGAACCACGTTCCCATCCCGCGCAGGCAGCGGCGCGCCCAAGACGCGATCGTTGGACGGCAGGCCGACCAGTGAGACCGCCTCCTGCTCGCCCGGCGCGATCCGCCGCACATGCTCCCAGCGCGCGTGCGCCGGCGCCACCACGGCCGCGCGCTGCGCCACGGTCTCGTCATCGCTCAGCAGCGCGACGAAATCGCCGAACCGCACGATCTGAAAATTGCTCTTCGCGGCACGCCGGATCGCCACCTCATCGAGTGCTGCAAGTCGCGCACCGCGAGCGGGCTGGCGCACCATGCGCGCGTGCAGCATTCCGGGGCGGACCATGTCGTGGATAAAGGCCGCGCCCGAGATCTTCGCCGGCAGATCAAGCCGGGGCACGTCACGGCCGACCACGTTATACCGCGTGTGAGGCTTGCGCGGTGCCGTCCCTGTCGCGTCCCGCGCCAGATCGACCTCGGGCGCGAAGCTCCAGTAATCCTGCCCGATGGGCGCGCCGGCGCGCAGGAACGCGCCGCGCTCGACCGAAAGCTCCTCGCGCCCGCAGTTCAATCGCTGCGCCAGCCGGTCGAGCACGCGCGCGCGCACCTCGGCGGAGACGAGCCGCACCGAGGCGCCCGACACCTCGATCGACAAACTGCTGCTGGTCGAGCCCTCATCGGGCGCGTTATCGGTGTCGCCCGCGACGATACGGATGCAATCAACCGCGACATCCAGCTCCTCGGCCGCGATCTGGGTGAGCGCGGTGATTACGCCTTGGCCGATCTCCACCTTGCCGACCGCGAGCCGCACCGTGCGATCTGGGTCGAACCTGAGCCACCGGTCGAGCCTCGGGTTATTCGCAACCGACTGCGGCAGCACGATCTCGCTCACGCGGCGGCTCCTCCCCGCAGGCGCATCGCGGCGCGCTCCACCGCTCGGATGATGCGCTGATGGGTGCCGCATCGGCACAAATGCGTGTCCAACGCGGCGACAATGTCGGCGCGGGTGGGATTCGGCTGGTGGTCGAGCAGCGCCTTGGCGCTGACGATGATGCCGGACAGACAGTAGCCGCATTGCCCCGCCTGCTCATCGAGAAACGCCCGGTGCAACGGGTGCGTGGTCAATGCCTCAATGGTCGTGACCCGCCGGCCGGATACGGTGCCGACCTCGCGCCCGCAGGAGAACACCGGCTCGCCATCGAGCAGCACCATGCAACTCCCGCACTGCTCCAGCCCGCAGCCGTAGCGCGTACCCTTCAAATTCAGCTCGTTGCGCAGCACGTCGAGCAGCGGCGTCGTTTCCAGCGCCGTTACGTGCACGGCGCGCCCGTTGACCTCGAAGACGATGCTCACGCGCCCCGCTCCGATTGCCACAGCGCCTGCCATCCCAATCACCTCCTTCTGTCTGGGTGCGTCTCCGCCTAACAATGGGCCACGAAACCCCCGGCAACGGAAGGGCCCGCGCCATGAACCTGCATCGCCTGCTTGCGAAGCGCCTCGAAGCCGACCGGCCGGTGAGCGTGGCCCTGATTGGCGCCGGCAAGTTCGGCTCGATGTTCCTCGCTCAAGTGCCGAGTACGCCGGGGATCGAGGTCGCGGTCATCGCCGACCTCGCCCCCGACCGCGCGCGCGAAGCGTGCCGGCGCGTCGGCTGGCCCGAGCAGCGCATCGCCGCCACAATTTTCACCGATGACTCCCGGGCGGCGATCGCCGCCCCTGGCGTCGAAGTGGTGGTCGAAGCCACCGGCCACGCGCCGGCAGGCATTGCCCACGCGCGCCGCGCCATTGCCGAGGGCAAGCACATCGTCATGGTGAACGTGGAGGCCGATGTGCTGGCGGGCCCCAAGCTGGCGCGCGAGGCCGAACGGGCGGGCGTGGTGTATTCGCTCGCTTACGGCGACCAGCCCGCGCTCATCTGCGAGCTAGTGGATTGGGCGCGCGCCTGCGGCTTCGCCGTGATCGCCGCCGGCAAGGGGACGAAGTACCTACCCGGGTATCACACCTCCACGCCCGCGACCGTCTGGAATTATTACGGCCTGACCGAAGAGCAGGCGCGGGTCGGCGGGATGAACCCGCAAATGTTCAACTCCTTCCTCGATGGCACCAAATCAGGCATCGAGATGGCGGCGGTCGCCAACGCCACGGGATTGACGCCGCCGCCGGACGGGCTCGCTTTTCCGCCCTGCGGTACGCACGAACTCGCGCAACTGCTGCGCCCTGGCAACGAGGGCGCGCTTTATCATGCGGGCCAGGTAGAGGTGGTCTCCAGCCTGCAACGGGACGGCAGCCCGGTCGTCAACGACCTACGCTGGGGCGTGTACGTCGTGTTCGAGGCACCCAGCGAATACACCGCTCGCTGTTTCGATGAATATGGCGTGCCTACCGACGCGACCGGGCGTGTGTCCGCGCTGTATCGGCCATTCCATTTGATTGGGCTCGAACTGAACGTCTCCATCCTCTCCGCCGCACTCCGCCGCGAGCCGACCGGCGCGCCTACGGGCTTCCGCGCCGATGTCGTCGCTACCGCCAAGCGTGCGCTGCGTGCCGGCGAGGTGCTGGACGGCGAGGGCGGCGCCTGCGTCTGGGGCAAGCTGCTGCCCGCGAAGACGAGCCTGAAGATCGGGGGCCTGCCAATCGGCCTAGCCAACCGTGTGAAACTGGTCCGCGACGTGCCTGCGGGCCGCAATGTCACCTGGGACGATGTGGAGGTCGATGCGAGCGACGACGCGTTCGGCTATCGACGCGCAATGGAAAGCGAGTTCGCCTGACCGAAGCGAGTTGCTTCTCCTCCCCTCCCCTTGCGGGCCCTTGCGGGAGGGGCCCGGGGACGGGCCGGCCCCACGCTACTGTTCAGCGGCAACCGTCGCTCTACGAGCTCGTTGTCTTACCCCGCCGCCGCAATCGCCTCCCCCACGATCTGCACGATCCGATCCAGCGTCGCCTCCGGCGTCATCAGCGGCGGCGCGATGCAGAGCGAATCCCCGCTCGGCGGCCCACCGTTATATCCAGGCGTGCCGCCGCGCTGGCGGATGAGCAATCCGCGCTTGGCCGCCTCGGCCACCACGCGCCCTCCCGGCCCCATCGCCGGCTTGCGTGTCCCCTGATCTTCGACCAGTTCCACCCCGCACATCATCCCGAGCCCGCGCACCTCGCCCACTGCCGGCAAGCCCCGCAACGTCTCTAACCCCTCCAGCAGCCGCCGCCCCATCACCCCCGCGCGCTCCACCAGGCCCTCGCGCTCGATCACCTCGATATTGGCGAGCCCAACCGCGCAGCAGGTAGGATGACCCGAATAGGTCGCGGCGTGCATGTACCGCTCCGCCACTGGCGCTTCCTCCAGCGCGCGATGGACCCGCTCGGAGAGGATGATGCCGCCCAGCGGGACATATCCGCTGGTCACACCCTTGGCGAATGAGACAATATCGGGCTGCACCCCCCAATGGCCCAGAGCGAACCACCGGCCCGTGCGCCCGAACCCGGTAATCACCTCATCGGCGATCAGCAGCACGTCGTGCTGGTCGCAGACCCGGCGCAGACGCGGGAAATATGAAGCCGGCGGTACGATAACCCCGCCCGCCCCCATCACCGGCTCGGCGATCACCGCGGCCACGCTGTCCGCGCCGTGCTCTAGGATCGCCTGCTCGACCGCCTCCGCCGCACCGATCCCGGCGTCGCCATTGCCCGGCCAACGATACTGGTAAGGGGGCGCCACCTGAATAAACTCCGGCACCAACGGGCCGAACATGGTCTGATAGCCGGGCAGACTGGTGGCGCTCATCGCCGCCATCGTGACGCCGTGATAGCCGAACTGCCGGGAGATGATCTTCACCTTCCCCGGCTTGCCCATGCGCTTCCAGAAATAACGCGCGGTCTTGAACGCGCTCTCGTTCGCTTCCGCGCCCCCCGTGGTGAAATAAACCGCCGACGAGTTCTCGTACGCAAGCCCCACGATACGGTCAGCCAGCCGGATCGCTGGCTCGTTGGAGCCTCCGGCATAGGCCGAGGCAAAGGCGAGCTTCCTCATCTGCGAGGCGGCGGCCTGGGCCAGCTCGGCCCGGCCATGGCCGGCATTGACATTCCACAGCCCCGAGAGCCCGTCGATGTATTCGAGCCCGTCGGCCGCGCGCAGCATTTCGCCACGGCCTTCCACGAAGATGCGGGCGGCGGCATGTTCGTTCGGGTGGTGCAGCGGATGCACAAGGCGCCGCCGGTCGAGATCGAGCAGCTCCTCGCCCGCCGGAGTGTGGTCGTCCATAGTCGGTACCTCTCAATTCAGAGGCCGGGACACTAGGCGCAATGCCGCTTCCGCCTCAAGGAGATGCGCGATGCAGAACCCGCCGCTTGTCATCGCTTTCGGCCTGGACGCAACCAGACGCGCCATCGTGGCCGAGGAGATCGGCGATGGGGGCCACGTCGTCTATCTCGCCGACCTCGACCCGGCCGCACGCGCCGAGGTGCTTTCGGCCGGCCCGGTGCTGCTAGCCTGGAACACCGCGAAGGACTTGCGCTCCGGCGAAGCCGCGCTGCTGTACGGGGCGCGCCTCGTCCAGTTCATGACCGCCGGCGTGGACTACATCCCGCTCTCCGAGCTTCCGGCCGAGGTACCGGTCGCCAGCAACGGGGGCGCCTATGCAGAGCCGATGGCCGAGCACGCGCTGGCGATGATGCTCGCAGCCGCCAAGCGCCTGCTGGTCGAGCACACCGCACTTGGGGCTGGCGAATTCAACCAGTTCACGCCCAACCGGATGCTCGCGGGCGGGGTCTGTGGCATTTTCGGCTTCGGCGGCATCGGGCGCGTCACGGCCCGGCTCGCGCGCGGCATCGGGATGCGCATCCACGCGATCAACCGGCGCGGTGCGGCGGACGAGCCGGTTGACTGGATCGGCACGCCCGAACGGCTGGCCGACCTGCTCGCCGCCGCCGACGTGCTGGTGATCAGTACGCCGCTCACGTACGCCACCCGTGGTCTGATCGGTGCATCCGAGCTTGCACGGATGAAGCAGGACGCAATCCTGGTCAATCTCGCGCGCGGCGAGATCGTCGACGAGCACGCGCTCTACGATCACCTCGTCCTGCATCCGCAGTTCACCGCCTGCATCGACGCCTGGTGGGTCGAGCCGGTACGCCACGGCCAGTTCCGCGTGGACTACCCGTTCTTGCAACTCCCGAACGTAATCGGCTCGCCGCACAACTCGGCCCAGGGCCGCTCGCGCGATAGTGGCGCGCGCGATGTCGGGTTGCGCCGCGCGCTCGCCAATTGCCGCCGCGCGCTGCTTGGCGAGGCACCGCTACACCTGATCGGGCCGGAGGAGCGTCTGGCCTAACCGGCAATATCCTTGGCGAAGTCCACCAACTGGTCCGCCTCGACATCGGAGACGGCATAATAGGTCACGCCCGCCGACCGCCATGTCACCACATTGAACCCCTGCCGGGATTCAGCGTGCAACGGCGCGTCCGGCTGACCGGGCGAGGCCCAGGCGAACAGGTTGATGACATGCTTGGCGTGCCGGTACACCACCACGGCCGCCCTATGCCCATCGACATAATCGAGCCGCCCGCCGACCAGCGGAAACCCCTGCGCGGCTAGGTCGCGCACCGGCGGCGAGACATCGACACGCGCCGACAGCCAGGGTTTGACCGTGTGCCGATCGCTGGTGATGACATCCGTGAGATGATCCGCCTGCATCGAGCGCACATGGCTGTCGATCACCGCCTCCAACACCGACGATCTCTGATCACCGCCGCCCTGGATCAGCAGGGTCAGCGCCACGCCCGCCAGCGCCCCCGCCAAACCGCTTCCAGCCCAGCCGAGGCCGGGCCAGGTGAACCAGGACCGGCGGAACTGGACCGGGTTTGGGGCATGAGGCGCTTCGCGCGGCAAGCTCGCGCTGATCCGGGCAGCCAGTCCCGACGGCGCTCGGTGATAAGTGAGCCGCTCGCGCAGGGCGGTGCTCATGGCGCGCAATTCCTCCTCTCTCGCGGCGCAGTGCTCACACCCTCGCGTATGCGCTTGCAGCCGCCGGTGGCGCCAGGGCCCTAGCGCCCCATCCACCAGCGGCGGCAGCCATGAAGTGGCGCGCTCACAGTCCATGCGCGCCCTCCGTTTCCGCGGCCAGCCACAGCCGGCGCAGCGCCAATCGCGCCCGCGCCAAGCGGGACATCACCGTGCCGACCGGCACGCCCGCCACCGTAGCGATCTCGCGATAGGATAGATCCTCAACCTCACGCAGCAACAGAACCTCCCGATACTCGGGGGACAATTGCGCCATCAATCGGTCTAGTGTCGCTGCGTCGATGCGCGCCAGCAGCAGCGTCTCCGGGTCGCGCTGCGGCGTCGCCCACATCATCTCCTCGCTGTCCTCGGCGACCGGGGCATCGGATCCGAACACCAGCCGCCCGGAGCGATTCTCCCGCACCCAAGTCGCGAAGCTGTTGCGCACGATCGCCAGTAGCCAGACGCGCATATTCCCGCCGTTGAAGGTGTCGAAATACCGGAACGCGCGCAGATAGGCTTCCTGCACCACGTCCTCTGCATCCGCCGCGTTCCCCGCAAGCCAGCGCGCCAGATTGAAGGCGGCGTCGAGATGCGGGAGCGCAAGAAGCTCGAAGCGGCGTCGTCCATCGTCCTCACGCAAGGGTTGGCTCCTGCCTGAAGCTTCCGCTGGGTCAGACTGCGTCGCCGGCAATCCTATTCCCGATCGCCGGATTTTTTCACCTGGAATAGCGCCCCGCCGGCCTGGGTCTTTCGTACAGCCGGACGCCAAACCCGGCGGCCGTGCAACCCAGGGAATTGACGATGAGGACCATTGTGATCGCCGCGGCGGCGGCACTGCCCCTACTCACAGGCTCTGCCTTCGCCCAAGAGGGCGGCAGCGCGTTCACCAATGCGCCCAACGAACAGCCGTGGTTCTTCCAGCCCGATGCCACCATCGGCCAGGAACAGGCGGACGCGGCGGGACCGTTCGGTCACAGCGAAGCCCGACCCGAAATCCCTGACAAGGGCATGATTGCCGGGGTGCCACCCAACTCGGACGCGAACTGACGGGCCGGGCCCACTGATGTCAGAGGAGCCGGCTTCAGTGCCGGCTTCCTCCGCCATCACCGATCTCACCCCAGAAAAAGTTGGCACACCGGGAATAAGTGTATCGCCACTCCAGTCTTCCTCACAGCGGAGGCTCCGCATAACCGCAAGGAAACTGTCATGAAAGACGATACCAAGCTTGACCGCCGCGGCATGTTGAAGTGCATGACCTGGGCCGGGACCGCGATGGTCTGGACCGTTGCGGGCGGCGTGCCTCGTTCACGTCTCGTCGGCAGCGCCGACGCCGCGAGCACGGACTTCAGCTTCGTCCAGATCAGTGACAGCCATCTCGGCTTCGACAAGCCCGCCAATCCGCATACCACCGCCACTCTGCAATTGGCCCTGAGCCATATCGAAGCTCTGCCGATGAAGCCCGCCTTCATGATCCACACCGGCGACATCACCCATCTTTCTAGGCCGGGGCAGTTCGACACCTGCGGGCAACTCATGGGGGCCACCCGGTTGATGACATACACAGTGCCCGGCGAGCACGACATCCTGGAGGACGACGGAAAGAGCTACCTCAACCGCTACGGCAAGGGCACCAAGGGCGACGGATGGTACAGTTTCGATGCCAATGGCATCCACTTCATCGGCCTGGTCAACGTCGTCAACCTGCAAGGCAAGGGCCTCGGCAATCTCGGCCACGACCAGCTCGAATGGCTAGAGGACGACGTGCAACACCTCAGCGCCAGCACGCCGATCGTGGTGATGGCACATGTACCGCTGTGGACGGTGTATTCCGACTGGGGCTGGGGCACTCAGGACGGCGCACAAGCCCTGAGCTATCTTAAAAGGTTCGGCTCGGTGACGGTGCTGAACGGCCACATCCATCAGGTGATGCAGAAGGTCGAGGGACACGTGGCCTTCCACACCGCCCGCTCCACCGCGTTCCCGCAACCCGCGCCCGGCACCGCCAAGGGGCCCGGCCCGATGACCGTGCCGGCGGGCCAGCTCGGCCACTATCTCGGCACCGCCCGGGTCAGTCTCGTCTCCACACAGGCGCCGCTCGCCATCGTCGATACCCCGCTGGCATAAAGGGACCGTCCATGTTCGCAAATGATCGGCCGGCTCCTCAGGGTCGGCGCACCCTGCTGCGCCGCTTCTCCGGCGGCGCCGTGCTCGCGGTCCTCGCCGCTCCCGCCATCTCCGCTCTGGCAGCTGACACGATGGTTTCGATAGATAATTTCACCTTCGCGCCGACGCCGCTCACGGTTGCGCTGGGGACGACGGTAACTTGGGTTAATCGCGACGACATCCCGCACGCCATCTACTGCCCGGCGCTGAACCTGCGCTCCCATGCGCTGGACACGAACGACAGCTTCGTCCACACGTTCGATCAGGCGGGCACCTACGACTACATCTGCTCGATTCACCCGCATATGAGGGGTCGGATCGTCGTTCAGGGCTGAGCAGCTCTCGCCGCTCCCTCGCATCGGTCCTCATTCGAACTCATAATCCTGATAATGGGTTGGGAGGGCTTTATCAGATGTCACACGTTCCAGGACGCAGCCCCGCGCTTACCGACAACAAGGAACAGGGTAATGACCTGCCGCCCGGCGGTCACATCCAGGCCATCGCCAACACGGCAGTATTCCACTTCTGCTTCATCGAGCAAGGAGGCAGCAGCCTGTACCCGCCGCTCGCCCAAAAGCGAGCAACCCGGAAGTTTTGCGTGTCCTGCTGAGTATCGGCCCGGTCGAAACATCCCACTTCAGACCTGGCATGCCAAGGCGGTAATGCGGTCTCGACTCCTCTGGCTCCCTCTGACCGACTCGACTAATCCTGCTCTGGTATTTTCTGACGTCAACTCCCCACCGTTGGCGGGGAGGCTGTCGAGACCAACTTGATCATGCTGGAGCCATGCCCGTTCGTCAGCGCTTCGTTCCCGCCCGTCTCGATCATCCGTCCCAACTCAACGCAAGAAGGCGGCGCGGTGGCGACGATCAAGGCGTTTTACCGACGGCGGCCTCTTCATCGGCTAGCCCAGGAGTTCTTCGAACTTGCCTTCGACCTCGCGGGCGCAGGCCGATAGCGCCAAATGCCGTTCGGCATAACCGTTGCTGGCTTGCTTGCTGACTTTGCGCCGCGTCCGCGGCGTCAGGCCAGCACCGCCGCCACCTCTTCCCGCAGCGCCGGCAGCACCTGCTCCTGGAACCAAGGATAGCGCCGTTCCCAACTCACGGTGTGCCAGGACGGGTGCGGCAGCGGGAAGAAGCGTGGCAGAAATTCGCGAAAACGGCGGACACGCTCGCCAGTTGCGCCCGGCCCCAGCGCATCCGCTTGAGCATAGCTGCCAACCAGCAGAGTAAGCCGGATCGCCGGCATCGTGGCGAGCAGCCGGGGGCGCCAGAGGAGTGCGCACGCAGGTTTGGGCGGCGCGTCGCCCCCCTTAGGCAATCGACCCGGATAGCAGAACCCCATAGGCACGATCGCGATCAGCCGGTCGTCATAGAACGCCTCGCGCGACATCCCAAGCCAGGCGCGCAGTCGGTCGCCCGATGGATCGTTCCAGGGAATGCCCGTCGCGTGCACCTTGGTCCCCGGTGCCTGGCCCGCGATCAGGAGCCGCGCCGTGCTCGAAACCCGGAACACCGGACGCGGCCCAAGCGGCAGATCTGTGCAGGCGCGGCAGGCCCGAGCCTCCGCCGCGATCCGCGCCAGCGTGTCAGCCAACAATGCCCCGCAGCCGAAGCTCCTCGACGACTTGCTCGGCCAGCGCCTCCGGGGTGGCTTCCAGCGTGCGCAGCCGTATCTCCGGATCGAGCGGCTGCTCGTATGGCGCATCGACGCCGGTGAAATTGCGGATTTGCCCAGCGTCAGCGCGGCGGTACAAGCCTTTGGGGTCGCGCCGACGGCATTCATCAACCGGCGTATCGACGAAAATCTCAAGGAACTCGTCTTCTTCCACGCGCTCGCGCGCCAACATGCGTTCGGCGCGATAGGGCGAGATGAACGAGATCAGCACGATCAGCCCGGCTTCGACGAACAGCCGCGACACCTCGGCCACGCGCCGGATGTTCTCGACCCGATCCGCCTCGCTGAACCCAAGATCGCGGTTCAGGCCGTGGCGCACGTTGTCGCCGTCCAGGATCATCGTGTGCCGGCCCTGGGCGTGCAGCCGCTTCTCGACCAAGTTGGCGATGGTGGACTTACCCGCACCCGAAAGGCCGGTAAACCAAAGCACGGCGGCACGCTGCCCCTTGAGCCCGGCACGCGCCGGCTTGTCCACATCGAGGTGATGCCAATAGATCGAGCTGCGGCCGGACGGAATCTCCGTGATCATCCCGGCGCCGACGGTATTGCGAGTAAGCCGATCCACCAGGATGAAGCCGCCCAGCTCGCGGCTCGTGGCATATGGCTCGCAGGCGAGCGGCTGCGACAAGGAGATCGTCACTAACCCGATCTCGTTCAGGTGCAGCTCGCGCGCGCCCTCCTCGGTCAGCGTCTCCACGTCTAGCCGGCTAGCGACCTCGGTGATTGTGGCAACGACGGTCTGGGTCCCGAGCATCAGCAGATACGCGCGGCCACGAAACAGCGGCGTCTCGTCCATCCAGACGATCCGGGCGCTGATCTGCTCGGCCAGATCCGGCAGCGGCGCCGTTGCCAGCACGTCGCCACGGGAGACGTCGATCTCCCGGTCCAGCACCACCGTCACCACCTGGCCGGCCGCCGCCTGCTGCAAGTCGCCGTCCATCGTCACGATGCGCGCGATCCGCGCCTCGGTGCGCGATCCGGCGTTGGTGACTCGGCTGCCCAGGCGTAAATCCCCGCCCACGACCGTCCCAGCATAGCCGCGGAAACTGTCGTCCGGACGGCTCACCCACTGCACGGGCAAACGCATCGGCTGGCCGTTGCGGCCGGACGGAAGCTCTGCCCGTTCCAACGCGCCGAGCACGGTCGGGCCGGCATACCAGGGCATCCGCTCGCTCGGCGCGGTGACGTTATCGCCGTCGCGTGCGCAGACCGGGATCGCTGTCACATCGAGTGGCCCGAGCCGATCCAGCAAGCTTTCGAAAGCCCCCGCGATCGCATCGAACACAGTCTCGTTAAAGCCGACCAGGTCCATCTTATTCACCGCCAGCACGAGCTTGCGGATGCCGAGCAGCGATGCGATCGCGGCGTGCCGCCGCGTCTGCGCGAGCAGCCCCTTGCGCGCGTCTACCAGCAAGACTCCGACGTCCGCGTTGGAAGCGCCGGTCGCCATATTGCGGGTGTATTGCTGGTGTCCCGGCGCGTCGGACAGGATAAAGCGTCGGCGTGGGGTCTCGAAAAAGCGATAAGCGACATCGATCGTGACCCGCTGCTCGCGCTCGGCGGCGAGGCCATCGACCAGCAGCGCGTAATCGACGCCGTTTTCCACCGTGCCGAAGCGATAGCTGTCACGCTCCAGCGCCGCCATGACGTCGTCGGGGATGCTGCCGCATTCGAACAGGAGCCGCCCGATCAGCGTGGACTTGCCGTCATCCACGCTGCCGCAAGCGAGGACGCGAAGGATCGAATCCGGCATCAGAAATACCCCTCGCGCTTCTTCTTCTCCATCGAGGCGTCCTGATCGTGATCAATTAATCGTCCCGCGCGTTCTGAAAACCGCGTGCCGAGCATCTCGGTCAGAATGCGCTCGACCGTATCGGCTTCCGACAGAACGGCTGCGCTAAGCGGATAACAGCCGAGCGAGCGGAAGCGGACCATGCGCGAAACCGGGGTCTCGCCCGGCCGGAACCGCATCCGCTCATCGTCCACCACGATCAGGGCGCCGTCACGCTCAACTGTCGGTCGCGCGGCCGCGAAATAAAGCGGAACGACGTCGATGCGCTCGTGCAAGATGTACGTCCACACATCAAGTTCGGTCCAATTGGACAGCGGGAATACGCGCACCGTCTCGCCAGGCGCGAGATTGCCGTTATAGAGATGCCCGAACTCCGGCCTCTGGCGCTTAGGATCCCAGGTGTGACCGGGGCCACGTACGGAGAAGATCCGCTCCTTTGCCCGCGAACGTTCCTCGTCGCGTCGCGCGCCCCCGATCGCACAATCGTACTTGCCGTCCGTAAGGGCCTGTTTCAGGGCGTCCGTCTTCATGATTTGCGTGTAGGTGGCGCTGTCGAAGTCGAAGGGATTGACGTTGTGCCGAAGGCCCTCGGGATTGGTGTGGACCCGCAGATCAAAGCCGTAGCGCGCGACAGTCGCCTGACGGAAAGCGATCATATCACGAAACTTCCAGGTGGTGTCGATGTGCAGCAGCGGAAACGGCGGCCGGGCGGGAAAAAAGGCCTTGCGCGCGAGATGCAGCAGGACCGAGGAATCCTTGCCGATGGAGTACAGCAACACCGGCCGGGCCGTCTGTCCAGCGGCTTCCCGCAAAATATGGATGCTCTCGGCTTCGAGCGGCCCGAGATGCGCCGGGCGGGATGGCTGGGTCATGTCACTGCTTTTCTTCTGTTACAAGGCCGCTCGCGATTTTGCCCGAGACAAGTTGCGGGTCTGGGCTTAATGCAAGCCTCCTCGATTCTGCTCTGTTGCGGGATAAAGACGGCCCATAGCGGACTCGCGCTGCGCGGCCCCAAAGTGGTGGATTGATCGCCGAAGCCTCTACTTGAACGGACTTTTCGGCGCAAATGTTTTTGCGCCCGCACCGCCGGGAACGGTTCCGTGTTAAGACCGGCTAACCGCATCGGGCTGCCGGGCAGCTTGGACGCGCCGTTGCCGTGTGGGAAGAATTCCTCGCTCTCATCTGCGCGATATGCCCGCGTTACGAGTCGCGCATTTCGTTCATTTCTGCTTGGGCCGACCCGACGCGATGCTGGCCTCGATCCAGACGGTCGAGCGGCACTGGCATGCCGACCTGCCCGGTTACGCAATCTTCTCGGGTGCCGCCGCTTTCGCCCTCGAGCTGTCTGGCCGCTATAGCGAGGCGGAAGCCGCCGGACGGGCTTCCGGGCGATCTCTATCCCGAGACGTACGCCTGGTGCTCAAACGGGCCGCCCGCGGTCCAGTGCCGCCGGGCAGACGCGGGGCTACGCCCGCCGCTGCCGTCCACAGGCTTTGCATAGAACGTCATCCGGTCCATCCTGCGGGCCAAGCGTGTCAATTTACATGCCATTAATGAGAAAAATCTAATCTCTGGGCATTAATGGCTTAGTTGTGCGGTATCACGTAAAAATTCTTGCATGGTCACAACTTCTTGGTGTATAGGCCGGTATGCCCTGGCTCGCAAGCGTGCTTACCCCGGTTCGCCTGTTGTGGGTGTCCCTGATCGCCGTCTCTGGGGCGGCCTCGGCGGTGCTAATGGCCGGTGGCCTAGTGAGCCGGCGTGAGCTTGAAGGCCGCCGCAAACACGCCAGTGCTCCCCCCGCCCAATCATGCGCGGACAGCGAGGGACCGCACGACGGGAACGAGTTCGCCCTGGCCACGGAGGTCCGAGGGATTCTGGACCGCCTCGATGGCCTCGCGGCAGGGGCGTTGGTCCATCTGGAGCTTGCGGCCGAGCCGGGATTAATCGTGCAGGCGGATCGATTGGCCCTGAGGGACATCGTCTCCGATGTCATCCGCAACGCGATTTTGCAGAGTTCCGGCGGACGGGTTCTGGTGACCCTCATAAAGCGCGGCGGCTTCATCCAGATCGCGGTTGTCGATGACGGCGCTGGACCGAGTCGGGATATGCAAGATGCACGATTCGGTATTGCCGAACGGTTGGCGAAATCGCAGGGTGGAACGCTTGATGTCGTTTTCCAGGCGGATCGAGGAACCACGGTGACGCTGCGGTTGCCGGAGGCGGCCGAGGCACATGCCGCCGGCTCAGCGCCCGACGCGCCGCCGCATCCGGCCATCATCGCGGCTCGTGTGAGCCAAATCAGCGGCTAACGGGCGTCGGTCAGCACCACGCGGCGAGAACTTCGTCCGTCGTTGCCGTCTCGATCTGCTCGGCATAGCGTTGGTGATAGAGTGTGATCAGCGCGTCGTGCGTGGCATCCGACGAGCTGCATAGCGCGTCAGTCGGCAATACCACCCGGAACCCGCGATCGACCGCGCCCAGTACGGCGGCAAGAACACACACGTCCGTCTCAGCGCCGGTGATAACCAGGGCGATCGGAGCGCGAATATCGATCTGGCGGCGGAAGCTCGGATCGAGCCAGGGGGAATAGACGGATTTCGGCACCACCGAGGCGGGCGGCGTCAGACGCGCGAGATCGCCGATCAGGTCAAACAGCGCCGGGTCCGCATGCTCAAGCGTAAGGTCTTGCCATCGCTCGTAATAGCGCCGCCAGCTTCCGGTTACCGAATCTGGCCTCTGGGGGGGAACGAAACGAGTGAAAACGGTTTCGCTTGGGTGCGCCTCAGCAATTCGGCGGACCATCGGCAATACGCGCGGCATCCACGGCGTATGCCAAGGCGTGTCCTCCGCAAACACGCGCTGCATGTCGATGCACAAATGGACGGTGCGCGTCGTCGGCGGCCCGAATGAGAGCATCCAGTTCCTTGCCGCCCTCAGATCAGCGAATCATCGTCCGAGCCACCGCCTCCCTGGTCCCATCCGCCTCCGCCCTGATCCCAGCCGCCCGCGTTCGGGTCGTTAGCGGGATCGGTCCAACCCGACTGGTCGGCACCACCCTGATCCCAGCTCCCCTGGTCAGTGGAGCCCTGGTCGGGCGGAGCCGCACTAGGATCGGGCACGCTCCAGCTACCCTGATCCACATAGCCCGGGTCGGTCGGCGCTGCTGCATCGGCCCCACCCCACGGACCGCCGAGCACTCCTGCCCCTCCACCCGCCCCCAAGCCGCCTAAGGACTCGCGTGGCGAGAACATGTCCCGGATGGCATCGGCGGCCAGCATTCCGCCCGCGACCCCTGCGGCGGTGGTCAACGCCGAGCCGAGAAAGCCTGAGCCCGAGCGTTGGAACACCCCCGGTTGGTAGCCCGGGGGGTATTGCGGCGATGGTGGAGGCGCCGATTGCTGGTACTGGTAGTTGGGTGGCGCGCCGCCCGGCCCCCATGCCGGCCGGGGCGCGGATTGCGAACGACCGCCACCGAACAGCCCGCTAAAGAACCCGCCATGCGACTGGCCCTGCTGCCCCGCCTGCTGTTGCGCCGCCTGCTGTGCCTGCTGCAACTCCCACTCGAGCCGCTTGATCCGGTTTTGTGCCTCGATCAGCGCGTGCTCCTCGACGAAGGCGAGCTGAGTGATTCGGTAACGCGCGCCCGGATACTTCTGGAACTGCTCCGTGATGAACGCGTCCGCCTCCGGATCGACCGGGGGCAGCGCCGGCGCTTGCTGCGTGGCGGGCACCGAGGCTCCGCCCCACGTGCTCTGGGCCTGCGGCGCCTGCGCGCCGCTCACCCGAGCGATGAAAGCGGCGATGATGTCGCGTTCCTCGTTCGTCATCAGCGTCCCCCTCCGGCCAGCCCCAGCCGGCTCCATTCGATCACCGGGCAGCGGTCCATCACCATGATGAGCCCTGCTGCGCGTCCTCGCCCGGCCGCCGCCTCGTCCACGACCCCGAGCTGCATCCATACCACCCGTGCGGCGAGCCGAATGGCGGCCTCCACAACGGCCCCGGCATGAACCCAATTGCGGAACACGTCCACCATTTCCAATGGCGTCGCTTCGTCAAGGCTCCCCGCGACGCGTCGTCCCCTGACCGTCTGGCCGGCAAGCCTCGGATTGACCGGGGTGGCGTCGTAGCCCCGCGCAAGAAGGAACCCAAGCACTTCGTGCGAGGGCCTCCACGGCTTTGCCGAGGCGCCGACCACAGCGATGCGCCTCGTTGTCGTCAGCACGTCCCGGATAGCCTCATCGCTTAGGCCGTCTACGCGCACGTCGGTCCCTCCGGAGCCGAGAATTGGCGACGCCGAAGGGCCGCTTCAACTCGAGCGAAGCGGCCCCGCCGCTTGCCTTGCACCCGCGCGTGGCGGGCGCCTATGTTGCGGCGCGTCAACGTCAGGCTGCGCGCATGGACCGTAACCGTACCCCGAGCTTCCAGGAGCTGATCCTGTCTCTGCACCAATTTTGGGCACGCCAAGGATGCGTTATCCTCCAGCCATACGACGTGGAGATGGGCGCCGGCACGTTTCACCCGGCCACCACCCTCCGCGCCCTGGGCCCTCGCCCGTGGCGCGCCGCCTATGTCCAGCCGAGCCGCCGGCCAAATGACGGGCGCTACGGCGAGAACCCCAACCGGCTTCAGCACTACTATCAATACCAGGTTATCATCAAGCCAAGCCCGGCCGACGCCCAGGAATTGCTCCTTGCGAGCTACCGGGAGATGGGGCTCGATCCACTGCGCCACGATTTCCGCTTCGTCGAGGACGATTGGGAGAGCCCGACCTTGGGCGCTTGGGGCCTCGGTTGGGAAGTCTGGTGCGACGGCATGGAAGTCGGGCAATTCACCTATTTCCAGCAAGTCGGGGGGATTCCCGTAAACCTACCCAGCTTCGAGATGACCTACGGGATCGAGCGCCTCGCCATGTACGTGCAGGACGTGGACAACGTCTTCGCCCTCGACTTCAACGGCGCCGGCGTGACCTACGGGGACGTGTTCCTACGAGCGGAGCGTGAATACAGCGCCCACAATTTCGAGTACTCAGACACGGAGATGCTGACCCGGCACTTCGCCGATGCCGAACAGGAATGCGCCGCCCTGCTCGCACGCGCTCTGGTCCTGCCCGCGTACGATCAATGCATCAAAGCCAGTCACCTGTTCAACCTGCTGGACGCTCGTGGCGTCATCAGCGTCACCGAGCGCGCGAGCTACATCGGCCGGGTTCGGGCACTGGCCAAATCATGCTGCGAAGCGTGGGTTGCAGGGGAGGCGTGACAAACTCGCTGGTCGACCCTAGTTCTACCAATCCAGAGCGTGTTTTCTACCAGGATCAATCATGATGGGCGCTCAACTCAACATCAAGGGCGAGGATGCGTATCGTCTCGCCTCGGAGCTGTCTGAACTGACCGGCGAGTCCCTCACAACGGCTGTTACCACAGCGTTACGCGAGCGCCTGGAGCGGGAGAAGCGGAGCAGGGATGGGGACGAGCGCCTGACGCGACTACGCCAAATCACGGCGGACATACGCCGGCAAATGGGGGAGCCGCTGCCGTCATCCGATCACAGCTGGCTCTACGACGACGATGGCTTGCCACGGTGATTGTGGATAGCTCCGCGCTTCTGGCCGTCATACTCAAGGAAGAGGACGAGGAGAGCTTCGCGCGCGCAATGCTTGATGCCCACAGGCTTAGTATATCGGCAGCGAATTGGGTTGAGGCGGCGATCGTCGTGGACCGGAACAGGAACTCCGCTGTGGCGCTGCGTTTCGATGAATTGACGGAGTTTCTGCGCCTGGAGATCGCACCAGTAACGGCGACCATTGCCGTGCGGGCACGTCGCGCACATACCGATTACGGCCGCGGTGTTCACCCTGCGCGACTAAACCTGGGTGACTGCTTCTCACACGCGCTTGCGAAGGAGCGCCGCGAGCCCCTTCTCTTCAAGGGAAATGACTTCGCCCAGACCGACATCGAATCGGCGCTAAAAGCCTGAACATGCCAGAATTCTTCCTCGAACTGTTCAGCGAAGAAATCCCGGCGCGAATGCAGTCCGGAGGAGCCGCCGACTTGGCGCGCCTGGTGGCCGCCGCCCTGCTTCCGCTTGCGCCACAAGCAACCGCGGTCTTCCACGGCCCTCGCCGTATCGCGGTTAAGATGGCGGTTAATTCGGAAGTCGAGGCCAGCAGCAATACCGAGCGCGGCCCTCGGCTTGCCTCGCCCGAGCAGGCGCTCGCGGGTTTCCTGCGCAAACACAGGGCGTCCCGCGAGCAGCTCCGGCCGGAGGGCGAGTATTGGGTTCTGGACAAGAGCATTGAAGCGGTGCCCGCTCCGGCGTTGATCGCCAGGGCCCTGCCGCCGCTGCTTCGCCGATTCCCCTGGCCGAAATCCATGCGCTGGGGCGGCACCAGCGCCTTCACTTGGATACGCCCGCTCCGGCGCATTGTCTGCTTGCTCGAAGGCGTTATCGTCCCGTTCGATCTGCGCGAAGGAACGGATGACGCGCACGGGCTGGCGGCCTCCAATCTTACCGAGGGACACCGTTTCCACGCTCCAGGGGCCTTCCCGGTGTCGTCCTGCGCCGATTGGAGGGAAAAGCTCGCCGAACGGCGCGTGCTGGTGGACGCGGCTGAGCGCCGCCGCCGCATCGCCCATGGCATCGAAGCCGCGGCTGCCGCCAAAGACCTAACCGTGGTGGACGATCCGGGTCTGCTCGATGAAGTGGCCGGCCTGGTGGAGTGGCCGGTGCCGCTACTCGGCCGGATCGATCAGACCTTCATGGAACTGCCCCCGGAAGTCATGCAGGTCTCGATGCGCGTCAACCTGCGTTACTTCGCGCTGCGCACGGCGGACGGGGACACCGCCCCCTGGTTCGGCTTCGCCGCCAATATTGAAGCCGACGACGGCGGCGCCACGATCATCACCGGCAACGAGCGCGTGCTGCGGGCGCGGTTCGAGGATGCCCGGCATTTCTGGGATCTCGATCGCAAGACCCCGCTCGCCTCCCGAATACCACAGCTCGATCAGATTACCTTCCATGCCAAGCTCGGCAGCCAAGGCGAGCGCGTAAAACGCCTGCGCCTCCTGGCGCGGACGATCGCCCCGAAAGTCGGAGCCGCCCTCAAGACCGCCGACCGCGCCGCAGAACTCGCAAAAGCGGATCTTGTTACCGGCATGGTCGGCGAATTCCCCGAGTTGCAAGGGGTGATGGGGCGCTATTACGCGTTGCACGACCGCGAACCCACCGAGGTCGCCGACGCCATTCGGGATCACTATGCCCCCAAAGGCCCTTCCGATGCGGTGCCGTCCGCTCCCGTCTCGATCGTGGTCGCGCTAGCTGACAAGCTCGACCAGCTCGCTGGCTTCTTCGCCATCGGCGAGAGGCCGACAGGCTCCGGCGATCCATTTGCCCTGCGGCGTGCGGGGCTTGGCGTCATCCGGATCATTCGGGAGAACGGGTTGCGGTTCGGCTTGAGGCAGCTCATCGAAGTGGCTGGCGACGGCCTCCGGGAACGGGGGATCAACCCCGCTCCCTCCTCGGATATTCTGGATTTTCTGGTTGAACGCTTGCGCGTGCAGTTGCGCTCGGAGGGCCGGCGGCACGACGTGATCGCCGCGGCGTTCGGCGTTGCTCAGGACGATGATTTCACAAGACTGGAAGCTCGCGCCAATACGGTTGCCGCGCTTCTCGGAACGGATGTCGGAAGCGACTTGCTCACCGCCTATCGCCGCGCGGCCAGGATCTTGCGGATAGAAGAGCGGAAGGACGGTCCTCAAGACGGAGATGTGGAGACGTCGCTGCTGCGGGAACCGGAGGAAAAGGATCTCGCGCAGGCGCTCCGGGATGGTCGTTCAGCCCTCGATGATCCTCTCGACCGCGAAGCTTACAATGAGGCGATCGGTCCAATGGCGACGCTCCGTCCCAGTGTGGACGCCTTCTTCGATCGCGTGACCGTCAACACGGCGGAACCGGAATTGCGCCGCAATCGCCTGCGTTTGCTCAACCAAGTCCGCGCGACCATGGATCGCATCGCAGATTTCTCGAAGATCGAAGGCTAACGGAGTCGCCAATGCCCCAATGGGTGTACAGCTTTGGTGCCGGTCACAACGAAGGCCGCGCGGACATGCGTGACCTGCTCGGCGGAAAGGGCGCCAACCTGGCCGAGATGGCAAGCATCGGCCTCCCGGTTCCGCCGGGGTTCACCATCACCACCGAGGTTTGCACCGAATTTTATAAGAACAGCCGCCAATACCCGGCCGACCTGGCGCCGCAGGTACGAGAAGCCTTGGCGCGCATCGAGAAGGCCGTCGGCCGTTGCTTCGGCGATCCGAGCCAGCCGCTGCTCGTGTCGGTCCGTTCCGGCGCGCGCGTCTCGATGCCGGGCATGATGGACACGGTCCTCAACCTCGGCCTCAACGATGCGACCGTTGATGGTCTTGCCCGCGCCGCCGATGACACCCGCTTCGCCTGGGACAGCTATCGACGATTCATTCAAATGTACGGCTCCGTCGTGCTTGGCGTCGATCACCACCGGTTCGAGGAGGTCATCGAGGACGCAAAGCTTGACACCGGCGTGACCGAGGACACTGCGCTCACCGCGCAGGACTGGCAGCGAGTGGTCGCCGGCTACAAGGATATGATCGAACAGGAGACCGGCAAACCGTTCCCGCAGGAGCCCAAGGACCAGCTCTGGGGCGCGATCGGCGCCGTGTTCGGCAGTTGGATGAACCCGCGCGCTATCACCTATCGTCGCTTGCACGACATTCCCGCCGACTGGGGAACCGCCGTTAACGTCCAGGCGATGGTGTTCGGCAACATGGGCGAGGATTGCGCGACCGGGGTTTGCTTCACCCGCGACCCCTCGACCGGCGAAGACGCGTTCTACGGCGAGTATTTGGTGAACGCGCAGGGCGAGGATGTGGTGGCCGGGATCCGCACCCCGCAGCCGCTGTCGTGCGCCCGCACCAAGCTGGGCGAGACGCCGATGGAAACGGCCATGCCCGGCGCCTACGCGGAACTGTTCGATGTCCGCCGGCGTCTCGAGCAGCACTACCGCGACATGCAGGACATCGAATTCACCGTTCAGAGGAGCAAGCTCTATTTGCTGCAAACCCGCAACGGCAAGCGCACCGCGGGGGCCAGCTTGCGCATGGCAGTGGAGATGGCGCGCCAGGGCCTGATCGACCAGCAGGAGGCGGTGCGCCGCGTGAACCCCGCCGCGCTAGACCAGCTCCTGCATCCCATGCTCGATCCCGGCGCGCCGCGCCGCTTGCTCGCGAAGGGCTTGCCCGCGAGCCCCGGTGCCGCGTCGGGCGCGGTCGTGTTCAGCGCCGATGAGGCGGAATCGCGCGCGGCCAAGGGCGAGTCGGTGATCCTGGTGCGCATCGAGACCAGCCCGGAGGACATCCATGGGATGCACGCTGCCACGGGCATCGTAACCACGCGCGGCGGCATGACCAGCCACGCGGCCGTGGTGGCGCGAGGCATGGGCCGCCCCTGCGTCGCCGGAGCGGGCGGCATTGCCGTCGATTACAGTGCACAGACGCTCACCGCCGGCGGTCAAACAGTTCAAGCGGGGGAGACGATGACATTGGATGGCGGCACCGGGGAAGTGTTTCTAGGCAGCGTCAACATGATCGAACCCGCGATGTCGGGCGAATTCGGCACCTTGATGGACTGGGCCGACGCCGCGCGTCGGCTTCGCGTGCGCGCCAACGCCGAAACGCCGCTCGATGCCGAGACCGCGCGCAAGTTTGGCGCGGAGGGCATCGGTTTGTGCCGCACCGAGCACATGTTCTTCGACCCCGAGCGCATCGGTGCCGTGCGTCAGATGATCATGGCCAGCGATGAGGCCGGCCGGCGAACGGCGCTCGCACGATTGCTGCCGCATCAGCGCGAGGATTTCCGCAAACTGTTCCGCATCATGTCCGGCCTGCCGGTCACGATTCGCTTGCTCGACCCCCCGCTGCACGAGTTCCTGCCGCACGGCGACGCGGAGCTTGGCGAGGTCGCGGAGGTGCTCGGCACCGATGTGGAGACCATGCGCCGACGCGCCGCCGAGCTTGCCGAGGCGAACCCGATGCTTGGCCATCGCGGCTGCCGGCTCGGAATTTCCTATCCGGAGATCTACGAAATGCAGGTGCGCGCTATTTTCCAGGGCGCGCTGGCGGTCGCCGAGGAAACCGGAGCCGCACCGGTCCCCGAGATCATGATCCCTCTCGTCGGCATGCAGAAGGAGCTCGAGATCACGCGTGCGCAGGTCGAGAAGGTTGCCCAGGAGGTGTTCGAGCAGGCCGGACGCGAGATCGAGTACAGCGTCGGCACTATGATCGAGCTGCCCCGCGCGGCGTTGATCGCCAATTCGATTGCCAATACCGCTGATTTCTTCAGCTTCGGCACCAATGATCTCACCCAGACCACGTTCGGGCTCTCCCGCGACGACGCGGGCAAGTTCCTGGCGCAGTACATCGAGAAGGGCATTCTCGCGAAAGACCCGTTCGTATCGATCGACGTCGCGGGCGTCGGCACCCTAGTGCGGATCGCCGCCGAGAAGGGCCGCCACGCCAAGCCAGGACTGAAGCTCGGTATCTGCGGCGAGCATGGAGGCGATCCGTCATCCATCACCTTCTGCGAGCAGGTCCGGCTCGATTACGTCTCTTGCAGCCCGTACCGCGTTCCGGTCGCGCGCTTGGCCGCCGCGCAGGCGACGCTGGGAGCGGCCGGAGACCGCACCGCCTGAACGCCCGCCCTCTCAGTTCCCCACTGAGCGGACGTCGCCGAAGCTCACCGGCAGCGCGCCAAGCTCGAGCTGCATCCCGTTGTTGCTCGTGCTCTGAACGCCCGTCGCCGTGCCGGTCACGGTGAACGGCAGCGCCGTGGTGCTGTTGTCCGCGTTGGTTCCGATCACCGCGATGTTATAGGCGCCATCGGGGACCGTGTTCCCGTTGTTGTCGGTGCCGTTCCAGGTCCAGTTGTTCTGGCCGGCGGTCGCGTTCAGCGTCACGTCCCGGATCTGCTGGCCCGAGCTGTTCGCGATTGCGATGGCGACCGGCTCCGCGCTTGGTGCCGTGAACTGCACCGAACCCGAACCATTCTGTAGCGGAATCTGGTTCGATTGCACCGTCACCTGCTTACCGTCCATCGCCGACGCCTGCATCGTCTGCCCCGATTGCGTGAGCTGGATGAGCTGCGTGAGGCTGTTGTTGGTGCTAATCTGCTGCTCCACCCCGGAGAACGAGACCAGCTCCTGAGTGAACGTGTTGCTGTCCATCGGGCTGGTCGGATCCTGGTTCTGAAGCTGGGTCATCAGCATTCCAAGGAAGTCCGTGAAATTTCCCGACAGCGCGTTGAGCGCTGTCTGCCCGGTCTGCTGGGCGGTCGAGCTGGACGCGCCGGCGCCGCTCGCGGAGGCGCTGGAATTGCTCGTCGAAGCCGACGCCGAAGCGGCGCTCTGTGTCGCGGCTATGGCCGCCGCCAGCGCAGGGTTGGACTGGGTGGCTCCGGAAACGCTCATAGGGTCATCCCTCACTTGTCATGCGGTTATGTCGAGGCCGGCGCGCAGCCACCGCCCGGTTACGGGAACGGTGGACGGCAGCTTGGTTTCGTCCGCCTGGGCAGCGCGTTGCCGCCCGGAGGGCGTGTGATGCTCGGACCCCGCGCTGCGACCGGTGCCGTCCCTCTGCGCCTCCCCGCCAGGTCCGCCCAGCGACAGGTGCAGGAGGCGGCCCTCGGCCGGGACGCCGGCTTGGTCGAGTGCCCGATGCAACGCGGGTTGATCGCCGATCAGCAGCGCCAAGGTTTCGGGACGCTCTACCCTGATCTCCACCTTTGGTGCCGCCGCGACCGAGCGATCCACCCGGATGTCGAGCTGGCCAAGCTCGGGCGGGTCCAAACGGACCGTCAGCCGCTGAGTCTGGGACGGCCCGGTGGGCAGCGACACCAAAACCGGCGCGATCTGGGCGGCCGGCATCGCCGGCGCGTGCGGGGCCGCCGCTTGCGCGGGAAGCTGCGGGGCCGAAGCATCCGGCAGCACCGGGACGGGTACAACTTCCGTGGTTAGGTGCGGGGATGCTTCTGCCGATGGCGCAGAGAATTGCGGTTGGTCCTGTGCCGATACCGGCCCCTGCGCGGCTTCGGGAAGTCCGAAGTCGGCCGGCAAGGGTGGGGTCGGCTCGGGCTCTCTCGAGCGCAGCCCGCGCATCTCCGTACGGAGTGCCGGGCCGACTTGCTTCGCGCCGTCCAATTCGCCGCCCATCGGCGCGCTCCCGGGCGGCGCTCCGGCCAGTAAGGGCCCGTCAAGCTGCGAAGGCGCCGGCACGATTTGCGGCTGGACGAGGTCGGGCCCCGGCCTCGCTCCGGCAGGTGCGTTGGCGTGGGCCGGAGGCGCTGCCGCAGGACCCGCCGAGATCTCGTGGCCCGGACCGGTCGAGCCCGCCCTCGCCGCCTCCCGTTGATTCGGCTCTCCGGAATGGGCGGGGGAAACATGCGCATCGTTTGGCAGACCTGAAATTTCCGGCCCGATTAGGTCGGTCGGCAGCTCCGGCACACCGGTCCGTGGTGGCGCCGGAGCCTCCGGCGACGTTTGGCCAGGGGTGGTTCCGATGTCCTTTGCAGGCTCGGGCTCCGCCGGCTTCGTTGTCCCCCGCTGTCCTGCCCCGAGTTGCGGGACTAGCGGCTTCGCCCCGATAGCTCCAAGGGGGCGGATTTCCGCGAGCGCGCCCAGCAGGCTGCCGGCGAACGCTGATTTACCTGCAACGCCAGACGCGGCAGCAGCCGTGGGCGTCCGGGCCGGGATATCCGCGATCCTTGCGCTGGCGAGCATACAGGCCGGTTCTCGTTCCCAATTACGTGCGACCGGCTGTGCAAGCGGCAGGCCATCATCAAGCGTCGGTTCTCAGTCATGCCCTGACAGGAACGCGAACCCGAGGCGGCAGAAAATGCCGGGCGCTTCCTGCCGCCCGGTGCGCCCGCGCGTCGGCAACCGCCAGCAGGACGCGGTCCCTTCCGCCTGCAACTGCCCCGAAACGGGCCGCTCCGGCTGGCACGCTTCGTGCGTAACGACCGCGCGTTGGCAGGAGATACCGATGTCGCTTTTCAGTGCCCTGGACACGTCACAGAGCGGTCTCACCGCCCAGGCCGCCGCGTTCAGCAACATCAGCGACAACGTCGCGAACAGCCAGACCGTCGGGTTCAAGGCAACAGACACCAGCTTTCTTGACTATGTGACCAGCAGCACCGCCGCCAACAACGATCCGGGCGCGGTGAATACTCGACCCGATTACACCAACGAGGTCCAGGGCACGATCAGCCAGAGCAGCGACCCGCTCGCGCTCGCCATTTCCGGCCAGGGCTTCTTCGCGGTCACCCAGACTGACGGCGTTTCCGCAAACACCAACCAGCCAACCTTCAGCCCGCAGACCGATTACACCCGCACTGGCGATTTCCAGGTGAACGGGAACGGCTATCTCGTGAACAGCGCCGGGGAATATCTCGAAGGCTGGGCGGTCAACCCGCAGACCGGGGCAGTGGATCAGTCGAAGCTCGTGCCCATACAAGTCTCGACCCAGTCGCAGTCCGTGCCGGTCCCCACCACGCAACTGTCCCTAACCGGCAACCTGCCCGGCGCGGCCACGGTGGGCACGACGGTCTCATCGCAGACCCAGGTCTATGATGCATCGGGCGCGCAGCACACGCTCACCCTGAACTGGACCGAGTCCGCGGCGAATAGCTGGTCGCTCACCGCCTATGATGGATCGACCCAGATCGGCACCGCGTCCGCCCCGGTGCAATTCAACGCCAGCACCGGCGCGCTGACCTCGCCCGGCGGCTCTCCGCCAACACTGACACTCACGCCCTCCGCCGGAGCGCCGTCCTGGGTGCCGACTTCCTTCACAATGAATGTCGGCGGGCTCTCTCAGGATGCGACCAGCTCATTCAGCGTCAGCGCGACGAGCCAGAACGGTGCGCCGGCTGGCAATTACTCGGGCGTCTCGATCACCCAGACCGGCGACGTGGTGGTCAACTACGACAATGGCCAGACGCAGACGATCGCCCAGGCGCCGGTCATGACCTTCGCCAACGCCGATGCCTTGCAGCGCCAGGACGGGCAGGCCTTCACCGCCACCACCGATTCCGGGGCCGCCGTGGCGAACAACGCGAATTCCGGCGGCGCCGGGAGCCTCGTCGTCGGGTCGGTGGAGGGTTCGAACGTCGATATCGCAACCGAGTTCAGCAAGTTGATCACCGCGCAGGAGGCCTATAGCGCCAATGCGAAGCTGATCACCACCGCCGACGACCTGCTGCAAGTCACCATCAACATGAAGACCTGAGACCATGAGCCTGAACGCCGCCCTCAGCATCGCCGGAAGTGGGCTCGCGAACATCAACGCCCAGCTTGCGCTCGTCTCGCACAACATTGCCAACGCCAGCACGCCCTCATACGCGGTCGAGAGCAGCGCCCCCGAATCCCTCACCGCCGGGGGCGTCGGCATGGGCGTCCTCACCGAGCCGGCGCAGCGCAGCGTTGACCAGCAGCTTCAAGGCGACCTCTACCAGCAAAACGCGACCGTGGCCGGGCTACAGACGACCCAGGCTTCGTTGCAAGCGATCGACGCCGTGCAGGGCACGCCCGGCCAGGGCCAGGATCTCGCCAGCCTGCTGGGCAATGTTGAAGACCAGTTTTCGACCCTGCTGAGCGCTCCAGACAACGCCACGCAGCAAAGCCAGGTCGCCGCCACCGCCTCAACTTTGGCGCAAGGCATCAACACGCTGAGCAATACCTACACCGTGCAGCGCCAGGACGCCCAGGACAACATCAGTGCGGAACTCCAAACGCTGAATGGCGCGCTCGGCACGATCGGGCAACTCTCGGATCAGATCATGAAGTTGCAGGCGACGGGACAGAGCACCGCAGACCTCATGAACCAGCGCGATGCGCAGGTTGCAACGATATCGCAACTGCTCTCCGTGAAGGTTCTGGATCAGCCGAACGGTGACATCCTGATCACGACCGCATCCGGCACCCCGTTGCCGACCCGTGGGCCAGCGGATCAGCTCAGCACCAGCGACGCGACACTCCAGCCTGGCTCGTACTATCCCGGCGGCGGCGTGCCCCCGATCACGCTCGGCGGCGTGGACGTAACGAGCCAGCTACAAGGCGGGGAAATCGGCGCCAACATCACGCTGCGGGATAGCACGCTGCCCGGATACCAGGCGCAACTCGACGAATTCTCGCAAAACCTCGCCAGCGGCTTCGCGGCGCAAGGTCTGCCGCTATTCACCAATGCGGCCGGCACGATCCCGGCGAGCACTGGCCCGCAGGTCCAATCCGGCTATGTCGGATTTGCCGGCAACATCCAGGTCAACCCTGCGGTGCTCGCGAACCCAGCCGCCGTACGGGACGGCCTGCCCTCGCTCAACAATGGCGGGCTGGCCGGCTTCTCGACCGTGATCGCGAACGTTCTCGACAATGTTCTCGGCACTGCGCCGCTCGCTTCGACGAACACCCAGAACCTGGGCCCCAACGGCACACTGGATGCGCCCTATCCGGCCCCCGCCACCTTGTCGGATTTCGCGGCCACCCTGGTCGGCACGCAGGCCACGGACGGCGCCAGCGCCACGAACCAGCTCAGCACCGAGCAGGCCGTGCAGAGCACGCTGCAAACCAACCTTTCCAGCGAGACCGGCGTCAACCTCGACACCGAGATGTCAAACATGATCGCACTACAGAACGCCTACGGCGCGAATGCCAAGATCATCGCCGCCGTGCAAAGCATGTTCGGAGAGCTCCTCAGCATGGTAACCACACCATGATCAGCGCCGTTGGCCCCTCCAACCCCAGCGACTACGGGCTTCTGGCCTCCCTCGTCGGCGACACGGCCACCGTGCAGCAGCGACTGGATACGCTTACCAATCAGGCGAGTACCGGGCTCATTGCCGACACGTATGCGGGCCTGGGTGCCGGGGCCTCGGTTTCACTCGATCTCAGCCCGGATATCGCCAATTTGCAAACCTGGCAGAACAACATCTCCGCCGCGACCGGGACAATGCAGGTCACGCAGACCGCGATGACGCAAATCCAGCAGATCGCGTCGAACTTCCGCGCGCAGCTCAACAACCTGAACGGCATCGATCCTTCCGAGGTGGATAGCGTCGCCGCCTCGGCGCGAGATGCGCTGCAACAGGTCGCCGGCCTGCTCGATACAACCGACGGCTCCAGCTATGTCTTCGGCGGTGCCGATAGCGGCAACCCGCCCGTGCCCGACCCGGACAGCATTCTCTCGTCGGGGTTCTACACGCAGATCGCCACCACCGTGGGCGCGCTCGGCACCGCCGGAGCGTCCGCCACCGCCTCCGCCACACTCGCGATCGCCAGCTCCAACGCGCCGGGAACCTCGCCCTTCTCCGCGTACATGTCGCAACCCGCCGCGACACTTCAGACGCAGATCCCCGTCGTGCAGACCGGCCAGAGCCAGACGCAGCCGATCGGTTTGCTCGCGAGTGCCAATGCCTCGGTCGCCTCCACCGGCACCTCGACCACCGGCTCGTATATGCGCGACCTGCTCCGCGGGCTGGCGACCATCGGCTCTCTTTCCAGCTCGCAGCTCAGCGATTCCGGTTTTCAGGGCTTGGTGCAGGACACCGCCACGAGTTTGCAAGGAGCTGTCACCGCCATGGCCGAGGACGTGGGTGTGCTGGGAGACCAGCAGACCGCGCTGACCGCCACGCAAACCAACATGGCCGACACCCAGACGGCGCTGACAACGCAAGTCTCCTTCGCGCAGGACGCTGATATGGCATCCACGCTCTCGAACATTACCCTGGTGCAGACGCAGTTGCAGGCGTCCTACCAGGTGATCGCGAGTATGAGCGGGCTTTCGCTCGCAAAACTTCTGCCAATGACCTGATTTTTGCCGCCTGCTTCACGCGCCGTTAACCGGCGCGCGGCAGTATCGGCGCCACGCCCGCAAAAAGCGGCGCTATCCGCAACATTGTGGGCAAGAGGCAAGATACCATGTCACTCAATTCGATCAACACGAACACGGGCGCGATGATCGCGCTCAACTCCCTGGAGACCACGAACTCGCAGCTCAACGCTGTGCAGAAGCAGGTCTCGACCGGCTACCGCGTGGCCGATGCCACCGACGACGGCGCTGCTTATGCGGTGGCGCAGCGCGTCCGCTCCGATGTCGGGGCGCTGACCACCGCGAACCAGCAGCTAGGCAATGTGTCGGGCCTGTTGGGTACCACGACCTCCGCCCTGAACGACGTCTCAAATACGATGTCTAACATGCGCCAGATCCTGGTCAACCTGGCAGGCAGCGACGTATCGGGCACCCAGCGCAGCCAGTATGTGGCCCAGTATCAGCAGCAGCTTGCGGCCGTGAAGACCGACATCCAGGATGCCGGCTACAGCGGCAAGACACTGATCGGTAACATCACAGGCAGCACGGGCGTCTTCGCGAACGTTTCGGTAGCCCGGAACGAACTCGGTGCTACCTACAGCATCACCGCTACCGGCGGCTCGGCCCTGTATGGGTCTATCAACTTCACCAGCACGCAGCTTAGCAACTCGACAGCAGTTGCCGGGTTCATCAGCGCCACCGGCACGTTCATTAATCAGTTCAACAACGTCGGCAATCAGCTGAACTACTACGGCTCGGCGACCGACTATGTGAACAATCAGGTCAGCTACAACAACGATAAGATTAACGCGCTTAACAGCGGCCTCGGATCGCTGGTTGACGCCGATTTGGCCCAGGAATTGGCGCAATTGCAATCGCTGCAGATCCGCCAGCAGCTTGGCACTCAGGCGCTCTCGCTGGCGAATCAGGCCCCCTCCGCCCTGCTTAGCCTGTTCAAGTAACTTAGGCTCTGGGGCGGGCAAGACGCTCGCCCCGGTCCCGTATCGTGCTTGGCCGCGGGCGAGCCCGCGCAAGCGAATCAGGAAGACCGAATGTCCACGCTGGTTCTCGAGCTGCGTCAGGGCGAGGTCATGATCGTCAACGGCGCTCCGATCCGCTTCCGCACCAAGTCGCGGATCGAGCTGACCGCGAAGGCCCGGTTCCTGTTCGGTAAGCAGATCATGCCGCCGGATCAGGCCGACAGCCCAGCGCGGAGGATCTATTTCGCGCTCCAGTCCGCCTATATTGGTGCCGAACCCGAGCGCGCGCGCGGCCTCGATTCGGCGCGCGAACTGGTCGCCGCGTTCCGGCGAGCGACCACCTCGGCGCTCGCGCGCGATATGCTTGATCAGGCGCTGGCCGCGGCTGAGGCCGACGACTGCTATCAGGCTCTCAAGCTCGTTCGCCGAATTATCCGGCACGAGGACACCGTGCTGGCCTGCCCAGACCAGGATGCAGCGCCCTCCAGCCCCCGGGAAAGATCCGCCGCGCCATGCAGACCATGACCGCCGTACGGGCCTACCAGGCCAGCGCCAATCACCGCAGTCTGCGTGAGCAGGAAGCTGACGTTTTCCGCCGTGCGACAGGGGCGCTACGCGCTGCGCGTGACGCCGGTTCTGTGCAGCGTGCCAAGGCGCTGGCCGACAACCGCCTGCTCTGGAGCACGGTGACGGACTTGATGCGCGACCCGGCCAACTCCCTGCCGGCCGAACTGCGCGCCTCGATCGTCTCGGTCGGCCGGGCCGTGCAGCGCGAGATTGAGCGCGACGCGCCGGGCTTCGACTTCATGATCGCCGTCAACGAGCAGATCACCGCCGCACTCGCCGGCGAGGCGTGAGGGAAAGGCCGTGGGCACCACGCTCAGCTATCTTCCATCGCTGTTCGGTGCCAACAGCGGCACCGGCACGACTGGTAGCCTGCTTGATACTCTTTACGGCATTGGGACTCAGGCGACCAATTCGCTTGGCCAGAATCCGATCTCCGCACTCGATCAGGCGGAGCAGAACCAGACCCAAGACATCAAAACCACGGCCGCCGAGCCGACGGTTCAGCGCGCTACCGGCCAGTTCACCACGGCGGTGCAGAACGCAACCAGCGTGCAGCAACTGCTGAGCAATCCGACCGTGATGCAGGTCTTGCTGACCGCGAACGGGCTCGCCGACCAGATCCCGTACACCGCGCTCGCCCAGAAGACCCTGATGTCGAATGTGAACGACGCCACGTCGCTCGCCAACACACTAAGCGACACACGTTGGAAGCCAGTCGTGCAGACTTATGACTTCGCGAACAAGGGCCTATCAGTCATCCAGAACCCGCAGGTCATTAGCACCATCACCAATGCCTATGCCGAGGTCACCTGGCGCCAGTCGCTCGATGCGACGACCCCCGGCTTGTCAAACGCGCTCACGTTCCGCCAGGAAGCCGCCAGCATCACCTCGGTCGATCAGATCCTCGGGGATCCGGTCATGCGCACCGTGGTCACGACCGCTCTCGGAGTGCCGGAGCAGATCGCCTTCCAACCGCTCAGCGCACAGGAGCAGGCGATCAGCGCGCGGTTGGACATCAGCAAGTTCAGCGACCCGAAATTCGTCGAAAGTTTCGTGCAGCGGTACCTCATCGCCGCCGCCGGCAGCACCACCACGAGCAGCACCACCCCCAGCCTCGACGCACTCGCGGTCCAGGCTCAAGGCCTGGTGGTCTGACGCCCCATTCCGCTCGTCGGCTCAAAAGGAGTCCCGACATGAACACCCTGCCCGCCACCCCAAATCCTGAGCACCTGGCCCGCCGCGTCGCCGAGTTGATCGACGCCGGCCGGCTCGGCGCCGCGCGCCCGCTGCTCGCGGCGCTCCGCCGGCTCTCGCCGCCATCCGCCGAGCTTGCCGAGCTGAGCGCCCTGCTGGCATTGCGCGACGGCCGGCTCGATGCCGCTTGCGACGAATTAGACGCGGCGGTGGCGACGGCGCCCGAACACGCCCGGCTTCGGCGCTGCCGGGCCGATCTTAGGCGCCGCAAGGGCGATCTGATCGGCGCTGCGCAAGACGCGGCGGAAGCGGTCGTGCTCGATCCAACCGAGCCGTGGGGCAAGGCCGTGCTCGGTGCGCTGATGCTAGATCTCGGGCATCCTGCGGACGCGGTGAGCTGTCTCACCGAGGCCGTAGCCGCACGACCCGCTGATCCGCTGTTTCGCGAAAGCCTCGCCGCCGCGCAAACGGCCATGGGCGATCCGCGAGCCGCCGCCGAAACGCTCGCCGCCGGTATCGCCGCTGTCCCAGGGCGAGCCGAGCTGCGTAACCTGGCCGTGTTCCTCGCCTTGCAACGTCGGGATTTCGCGGATGCCGTGCGGCTGGCGGAGGATGCGCGCCAAGCCGGCGTGGCCGACGCCTGCCTGTTCGGCCTGAAGGGCCACGCGCTAAGTAGCCTGGGACGGCATGAGGAAGCCGCCGAGGCTTACACCGAGGCCGTTAAGCTGGCCCCGGAGGATGAATATGTGCGCCATCTCGCCGCTGCCTCCGGTGTGCTGACGGCAGCACCGCGTGCACCGGCCACATACCTCAAGGCCGTGTTCGACGGGTACGCCGGGCGGTTCGACAGCCACCTCATCTCCCTTCGCTACCGCGCCCCGGGCCTGATCCGCGCAGCGCTGCTGCGTCATCTCGATCTCGGCTCGGGCCGGATGATCGGGCCAGTTCTCGATCTCGGCTGCGGCACCGGACTGGTCGCGGTGGTGCTTTCCGATTTACCGATAGGCCCGATCACTGGTGTGGACGCCTCCCCGCAGATGCTGGCCGAGGCCGCGGCGAAGAGACTTTACGCGGGGATGAGCGAAGCCGATCTGATGGATTTGCTGAGCACCGACCCGACGCGATGGGCACTGATACTGGCGGCCGATGTGCTATGTTATTTCGGCTCGCTCGACGAGGTGCTGACGGCGGCGCATTCACGGCTGCAACCGGCCGGCCTCTTCGTGTTCACGGTCGAGGAGCTGCCACCGGAACGGCAGGGCCAGGCACCCGGCAACGGCGCATGGCTGCTCGGTAGGCAGGCCCGCTACGCGCACTCGCTTGGCTATGTGCGAAGCGCGGCGGAAGCGGCCGGCTTCGCCGTCCGCGCGATCGAACGGGAGATGCTGCGGGAAGAGGCTGGCGCACCCGTCGCCGGACTCCTGGCGGTGCTAGAGCGCACCCGTCATGACGCTTGAGGCGGTCCTCGCCAGCGGCAACCACGCCGACGCACTCGCTGCGCTAAGGGCGGCGTGCGCCGGCGGCGACGACTCGCCCGTCACCCGTTTGAACCTGGCAATTGCCGAGAACCGCGCGGGCAATTGGGGGCACGCGCGCGCCATGATGCGGGAAGTCGCCGCGCAGCTGCCAGAGTGGGACGAACCTGGACTGCGGATCGCCGAAAGCCTGCGCGCAACCGGCCTGCTCGCCGATGCGGAGCGGGCCTATGCCGAAGTGCTGGAGATCAACCCGCACCGGGAAGAGGCGCTGGTTGCGAGCGCCGCCCTCATGCTCCAGCGCGGTGACGCGGCAGGCGCCCGGCCGCTGCTGCTGCGCTGCCTTGGCGTGGCGCCGGCCCGCGCCGAAGCCTGGGATGCACTCGGGCTGGCGCTGACGCTGGACGGCGAGCACGCCTTGGCGGATTCTGCGTACGCCGAAGCCCAGCGCCTGGCACCAGAGGAGCTGGGCTACGCCCTGCATCGGGTTGAGGCCGCGGTCGCGGCGGGCTCTGGGGACGCGGAGCTGGCACGGCTGGAGATCGCGGCGGAAGACGATCCGCTGAACCCCACCCTGCTTGCCGCGCGGGGCTTGCTCCTGGAGCGCCTTGGGCGCCGCCACGACGCGATCGAGGTTCTGGAAGCCGCCACCGCATTGGCCCCCCAGGCGGCCGGACCTGCCAAACTGCTGGGTGGCCTGCTGGCCCGCTCGCACCGCTTGCGCGAGGCGGAGGCCACATTGCGCCGCGCCATCGAGCTCGATCCCGATGACCGGCAACTACGCAACGACCGCGCCGTCGTACTGATGCGCCTCTATCGGCACGCCGAGGCGCGGGACGAGCTGCGCACGTTGCTTGATCGGTACGGACCAGACGCCAACGTGCTCGGCAATCTTTCCAACGCAACCGTGAGCCTCGGCCTGCAAGAAGAGGCCGTGGAGCTGGCGCGTCAGGCGATCATGACAGCCCCGGATTTGCCGGGGCCTCGGCGCGCACTCGCCAACACACTCCCGTATCATCCTCACGTGGACGGGACGGCCCTCCTGACGGCACTGACCGAATGCTCGGACCGCCTGCCCCGTGACCCGGCGCCGATATTCGCCAGCACCTGCGATCCGGAACGGCCACTGCGCATCGGGCTGCTCTCGGGCACGCTGAAGACCCATCCGGTCGGCTGGTTGACCATCGCCGGGTTCGAGAACCTGGAACCAGCCGCCTTCGCCATCATCTGCCTCGCGCAGAACACGGCGGATGACCCGATCGCGCGTCGCTTCCGCGCCATTGCCCGGGAATGGCACGAGACCAACGCGCTGGACGATCGTGCTTTGGCGGCCAAAGCACGCGCGCTCGGCATCGACATCCTGATCGACCTCGGCGGCCATGGCGATCTCAGCCGCATGGTCGCCTGCACCCACCGGCTGGCGCCGGTGCAGGTGAAGTGGGTGGGAATGCAGAACCACTCCTCCGGACTGCCGGAGATGGACTGGATCATCACCGATCGTTGGGAGACACCGCCGGAACTAGAGCGCTTCTACACTGAGCGAATGCTGCGCTTGCCGGACGGTTATGTCTGTTACAGCCCGCCGTCCTATGCTCCCGACGTGGCGCCGCCGCCGGCATTGGTAAATGGGTACGTCACATATGGCTGCTTCAACAACCTGGCCAAGATCACGCGGCGCGTCATCGAGAGCTGGGCGGGAATTATCCATCGCACACCGCACGCGCGCATGGTCCTAAAGACCAACCAATTCTCCCACGCCGAAACCAGCGATCGGGTGCGCGCTGCCTTCGCGTATCACGGCATCGAGTCGGAGCGGCTTGAACTACGCGGCTCGTCACCACACCGCCGCTTCCTGGCAGAATACAACGACATTGATATCGTGCTCGACCCTTTCCCCTATTCCGGCGGCCTGACCACATGCGAGGCGCTCTGGATGGGCGTGCCGACGGTCACTCTCCCCGGCGAGACCTTCGCCTCCCGACATTCGATGAGCCATCTAAGCAATGTCGGCCTCGCCGACTGGGTGGCCACCGATCTAGCGGGCTACGCCGACCTCGCGGTGACGAAGGCGAGCGATATCGCATCGCTCGCGACACTCCGCGCGGGGCTGCGGGCGCAGGTCAAGGCCGGCCCGCTCTGCGACGCGCCACGCTTCGGCCGCCAGTTGGGCGACTCGTTGCGGCTCGCTTGGCGGGTTTGGTGCGCCCAGCGTTAATCTGCGGTCAAGCTCTTGCGTCCATCATGTCCGTCGTTGCCAGGACCGGGACAAAATGCCGTCGCTGCCGACCGTTGATGTCAATCTGTTCGCGTTCAACAGCGTCGAGACCGTCGGCCCGGCGATCGAGAGCGTGCTGGCGCAAACCTGGCCCAACATCGCGCTGACCGTGATCGACGATGGCTCGACCGACGGCACTATGGACGTGCTCGCAGGCTATGCCGCGAGCAATCCGGCAATTCGCTTCAAGCGCAACCGTTATAATGCCGGCGCGATCGCAAACTTCCAGCGAGCGTTCTGGTTCGGCGACTCCGACTATGTGATGCCGAAATCCGGTGACGACCTGATCGCGCCGGATTTCGTTGAGCGCATCATGACGGTGCTACTCGCCTTTCCAACCTGCGTGATGTGCCACGCCGGCGGACTCGTGTTCACCGGAAATGGTGAGGTGCGCGGTGCTTATCCTCCGGAGCACCGATTGCACGCAATCGATACCGACCTGTTGGGCCGGGCTCGGCATGTGATGCAGCATTATACCTCCTCACCCAGTTTCTGGGGCGTCTATCGGCGGGAGGCCGTGAACAGGCTGTCGTCCATTCGCTACCGCGCCGGGTGGGATCATGTGTTGCTCGCGGAACTTGCCCTGATCGGTGAGATCCGTCACGTGCCCGAGTTGCTCTACTTTCGCCGGGACGGCGGCAAGCCCGTGCTGCGCCTCGCCAGGGCGGCGACCGAGCAGGCACGTGCGGGTCTGTGCCCGGATGACGTGCTGGGCGATCAGCGATGGCGTACGCCGCTCATCACAACAGCGTTCGCGCATCTCGAAATGCTCGCGACCACCGCCCTGCTCCTTGCAGAGCGACAGGCGCTGATGGCCGAAATCGCTCCGATTTTCCGGGCTCGCTGGTTACCGCTCATGCTGCGCGAGGCCACATGCCTCCGGGCCGCGATGCCCGACCTGCTCGCCACACTGCAAGCGGCCGCCCCGGTTGCAGCGCATTGGATGGCGCGGGCGTTGGCAGAGGTTCTCCAGGCCTGCACCGCCATTCTCCCCGAATGCGACATGACCACCAGCAGAACCGCACTCGCCGCCTTTCTGACCGCGTGAGCTAGATCGTCATGGATGGCAACACCCGCCCCTCGCTCCGCCTCAACATCGGCTGTGGCGACCGGCCGCTGCCCGGATGGATCAACATCGACCGCGTGGCTCGCGCCCCGGACGTCACGACGGATGTCGAGGCGACCGCCCTGCCTTATCCCGACGGTTCCGTGGATGAGATCCTCGCAGAACACGTCTTCGAACATCTCTCCTTCGCCGAAGAGGCCCTGGTTTGGCGGGAAACGGCACGCGTGCTCCGCTTGGGCGGCCAGCTCACCGTGGAGATGCCCGATTTCGAGTGGGTCTGCGCCACCTTCCTCGCCGCCCGCGACAAGTGGCGGGAATTCTATATGGTCGGCCATCCCGACCATTACGCCGGCTGCGGCCGAGCGCTCGACGAGCGTTGGGGTATCTTGCAAACGATGTTCTTCGGCAATCAGAACGGGGCCGGCCAGTTTCACAGGTCGGCCTACACCGAGGCCAAGCTACGCGCACTCGCCGGCCGGCTCGGTTTCGCTTCCATCGCGATAGACAAGCTTTTCAGCAAGGGCGGCCAGGCGTTGCGTGCCGTCCTGACCCGTTGAAGCGGAGCAGCAACGGATGCGCGTGTTCGTCACCGGAATAGCCGGCTTCCTCGGGAGCCATCTCGCTGAGCGGCTGCTGGCCCTCGGCCATGAGGTAGTCGGCTGCGACTCGCTGATCGGCGGGGAGCTGGTGAACGTGCCGGCGGAAGCCGAATTTTATCAATACGACTGTCGCGACTTCAACGCTATGACCCGAGTGATCCGCTGCTGCGAAGTCGTGTATCACTGTGCCGCCACGGCCTATGAAGGGCTTTCGGTGTTTTCGCCCGCGATGGTCATGGACAACATCGTCACGGGATCAGTCTCGGTGTTTTCGGCTGCCATGGCAGGCGGCGCTCGACGTATTGTCTTGCTCAGCTCGATGGCGCGCTACGGCGCCAACCAGGTGCCGTTCCTGGAGAGCTACCAGCCACAGCCGCAAGATCCCTATGGTATCGCCAAGGTCGCCGCCGAGAAGGCGCTGACCAATCTCGCCCAGGTCCACAGCGTGGAGTACGCGATCGCGGTACCACACAACATCATCGGCGCGCGGCAGAAATTTGACGACCCGTACCGCAACGTCGCCAGCATCATGGCCAACCTTATGCTGCAAGGTCGTTCGCCGTTCATCTACGGCGATGGCGAGCAAACCCGCTGCTTCAGCCATGTAGAAGATTGCCTGTCCTGTCTGCTGGTCCTTGGCCTCTCCGAAAGGGCTTTAAGCCAGGTGGTCAATATCGGCCCGGACGAGGAGTTCGTCTCGATCAACACGCTGTTCGGCCGCCTCAAGGACATCACCGGCTTCAGCGGCCCGGCGATCCACATCAAGGATCGCCCGCAAGAGGTTCGCAGCGCGTTTTGCAGCAGCGATAAGGCACGCGACCTGCTCGGTTACCGGACAACGCGGCTGTTGGACGACGGGCTCCGCGACATCGTAAGCCACATCCGCTCGGTTGGCGCGCGCAAGTTTCGCTACCATCTGGACATCGAGATCCGCAACGAACGAACCCCGCGGACCTGGACCGACCGCCTGATGTGAAGCAGCCGCATTCGGCCCTAGTTGCGCCGGGTCGTCCAGACAAACGGGGATTGATCGCCGGCCTCGAACGCGTCACCCTGGTCATATGCCTGAGTTCATCCGCCGAGTCCCGGACGGCGATAATCGGGAGCGGCTGGTCTGCCCGGATTGTGGGCACATCGCGTATGATAATCCGAAAATTGTTGTCGGCGCCGTGGTCGCCGAGGACGGTCGGATTCTGCTCTGTCGCCGAGCCATCGAGCCGAGGCTCGGCTTCTGGACGTTACCGGCCGGCTATCTTGAGCACGGGGAAACCGTCGAGGAGGGCGCCATGCGCGAAGCCTTGGAGGAGGCGCAGGCCGTCATCTCCCTAGACGGCATACTTGGGGTGTTCAGCATCAGCCGTATCGGTCAAGTTCAGATCATCTTTTGCGCCCGCTTCGCCGACCCTGACCGCGCGCCGCTGTTCGGGGCGGGTCCGGAAAGCTTGGAAGTCAGCCTGTTCGGCTGGGACCAGATCCCCTGGGACCTGATCGCCTTCCCCTCGGTCCGGTGGGCGCTGGACGCTTGGCGCGCAACAGGACCGAGGGCGATAGGGCCGCCGATCGGGAACCCTCCGGAGGATCCGCGCGGCGCTCGCCGGGTTGAATGGCCAGCAACGCTGTTATGACGGTTCGCCGCTGGGCGCCTGCTCGCGCTGTTCGCCGCGGCCGCCGCCCCAACGGATCACGCCGCCCCGGTGCCGGATGACCCGGCCCGAGAGCCGGTGCTCGATAGCGCCCCGCACGCAGCGGTCGGCCCACCTGGTTTCCACAGCAGCACTTTTGGCAGTCTGATTTGGTCCCGACCCCACCCGTTCCATCATCACCCGAAACGCGGGATTGTAACCACCGGCGCAAGGCCAGCCTCGCGAGCTTCGGCCTCAGCCAGCCATGGGTCCAGCCGGCATCCGGCTGATCAGGTTGGCCGCGTGCAGCCCGCCCGACACCCAGCAGGCGTCCAGCTCATGGCGGCCGCCCCGGCGATGTCGGTTCGCAGCGAGTCGCCGACGGCCAGCGTCCGCTCCGCCGAGATGCCCAGTCGCTCCAACACCGGCCGGTAGATCGCCGGATCCGGTTCGCCCAGCGCGCGCACGTCTCCGCCGAGTTCCCGATATCGCACGGCCAGCACCCCAGCGCGCAGCACTCTCACCCCGCCTCGGATCACCTTGGAGGTCGGGGCGGGTCGATCAAGCATTGTCGCACCGCTTCGTCGCTGGTCAGCAGGTCAAAATAGAGATCGTTGGCGATCCCAAGCGGCGCATCATGTCCCGTACTGGCGCCTTCGGCCGGCGGACGTTCGAGAGCAACAGCGCCGGCTTCCGATGTTGTGGAGGCGGGGCGGAGGCAATCAATGGCCTCCGGGAAAGCATTCACCCCGTCGTGGATCACGCCCCAAAGATCCAAGATAATCCGTCGTAGCGTTCGGCGAGCGGGGCGAAGCGGGGCAAATGTTCCATCAAAGGCCTTTTGCCAGTCGGTCCGACGCTGTGCCAACAGCATCCTGCAAGCACACAAACCCTTCGGCCTTCATAGCGGCCTTGAGTTCGGCCCGGAGCCGCGGGACCAACGCAGGGCCTGTAAAGGCAAAGGCGGTGTAAATTTGCACTAACGAGGCGCCGGCCTGAATTTTGGTCAAAGCATCCCGACCGGAGAACACGCCGCCCACACCTACCAAGGTCAAACGCCCTCGAGCGAGCAGGCAGGTTCGGGCAAGCATTGTTGTGGAAAGAGGAAACAGCGGCGCGCCAGACAGCCCCCCCGCCTCTGTGGCCCGTGGTGAACGTAGCCCGGGCGGCCGGGCGGTGGTGGTATTGGAGACGATCAGCCCTTGAACACCCGCCTCGACGCAGGTTTCAACAATGGCGGCCAGGCCGTCTTCGGTCAGATCGGGCGCGATCTTGACCAGTAGCGGCGGGCGGCGCAGAACCCCCTCGCGAACCGCGTACAGTATGGCGCGAAGCCTCGCCTCGCCCTGAAAATCACGAAGCCCGGGCGTATTCGGCGAGGAGATGTTGATCACCGCGTAATCGACATGGGGCGCCACCGCCGCGACCAACGCGGGATAATCCCGCTCGGGATCTGCCCCCGAGCGATTGATACCAAGGTTGGCGCCTACCGGCACGCGATGGCGCCGATGCCGCTTCAAGTTGGCGAGATAGCTTGCTAGCCCGGCGCTGTTGAAGCCCATCCGATTTATCGTCGCCCGGTCGTCGCATAACCGGAACAGACGAGGTGTCGCGTTGCCGGTCTGTGGCAGCGGGGTGACGGTGCCAGTCTCGATGAAGCCGAAGCCGAGCTGCATGAGCCCCGGCAGCGCCACGGCATCCTTGTCAAACCCCGCCGCGAGACCGATGGGATTGCGAAAGTTCAGCCCGAATGCGTCGATGGCGAGCGCCGGCTCAACCCGCGCCCGTTCGCGGCCTGCTAGCCTAAGCCTGAGAGCGCCGAGCGCCATGGCGTGCGCCCGTTCGGGGTCCATCCGCCGCAATAGCGGCAGTAGGGCGGAGGCGATCGCGTACGGCATTCGGACACGCTTATGCCTGCCTGGGGCAGTGGGCGGAAGCCGTGTTGCGCGTGAACACCCGGCAGGCGACAGTCAGGCGCGATGTGGAACGAGCCCTATCTTGAGACATGCTGCCGAGCTGCTCTGCATCGGCTAGCACTGGCCGGGTCGCCTGGCCGCCCCGCGGGGTTGAAGGATGGCCTATGCCTTAAGCGCTTGGCTGGGATGGGCTATGCCTACAAACGTCCGGACGGCAGGTTCGGAATCACTGAGGCCGGTCGAGTTCGACATGCGACTGAAATCCTGAAAACTCCCTCTTCTTGAGAACCCTAGGTCAGCGGGAGCATGGCGGGCGCATTCGCGCCGGATGGTCCTACCGTAACGACCCGGGCACCGTCCGCCGCCGAGACCATCATGATATCGCCGATCGCCAGCATGTCTGCGGCACCAGCGAAGAACCCTTGCGACCCGACGGCCTCGAGCTGGTCCTGGGCGGCTTTGTAATGCCAGAGAGTAAAGCCGTTGGCATAAGCGAGCACCGACAGGTTGCGAATAGCGAAAGCCATGGCCAGGACATCCTTTAAATAGCAACGGGACCACTGCACACCGCGCAGCGGTCCCGTTGACGTTTTCCGTGAGGAGGAGATCACCGAACATATCTCGCCCGGCGATGGTTTTGTTTTATCCGCTGATTGCAGGAAATGTCAAGGTAAATATTCCTAGTTGCTTAGACTACGATCCCTTTGACGCGGAGCGGCCATTCCAGGGCGCCAATCGCCTCGCGCCAGAGACGCCAATCGCACCGCTCGGCCGCAAAGGCGGGGTTCGGGGCAGCCTGCCGCTCGCCCCAGATACGCAGGATACGGGCATGGACCAAGTCTAACTTCCGTCGGCGATAAAGCGTGTCGAGGCACTTCACGACATCGTCCGGCTCGCAGGGGCGCGTCACCTGTCCGCGATTTGCGGTAAAGCGCGCCCCTTCACGCCGGGCGACAAGCGCGGCCATGGTCCAAAACCAAGCTTCCTCGGGGCTGCGGAACGGCTCGGCACGCACCCGCGCCGTGGTAGCGGTCGTCGGGTACGCTGACATTCGGCGCACGGATGCTAGGCTTGGCATAATGGCCTCTTTGTTTCCCGGCGCTTCTTGAAGCGCACGTGCTGGTTGAACGAAACAGGAACATAGAACCATAGGTTGCACACCATTGCAAGTGCGTTCCGGTATTTTCTTTCCTATCATGCCCCTTCCCTTCCGCCCGAAATCCTAGGACAGTGGCGAACGCTCGCGAGTCGCGGGTCATAACAATCCAGCGTCTGACGCATGAAGCACGACGACATCTGGCGCGCGCTCGATACGCTCGCTGCGGAGAATGGGTTATCCGCCTCTGGCCTGGCTAAGCGGGCCGGGCTTGATCCGACGACCTTTAACCCATCAAAACGGCGTATGCCGGACGGGCGCGCACGCTGGCCCAGCACCGAGAGCGTAGCCAAAGTGCTCGGCGCGACTGGGGCCAGCCTCGAAGCCTTCACCGCTCTGGTGACTGGCGCCCGGGCTCTGTCCAGCGCCGGGCTACCCCGCAGCGCCGGCCGGCGCATACCGCTGATCGGTCTGGCGCAGGCTGGCAGCGATGGGTTTTTCGACGATGGAGGCTACCCGGTAGGCGGCGGATGGGACGAGGTCAGCCTGCCGGACATGGCAGACCCAAATGCGTATGCGCTCGAAATCAGCGGCGATTCCATGGAGCCGGTGTTTCGCGACGGCGACATGGTGGTCGTCTCCCCCACTGCCCCCATCCGGCGCGGTGACCGCGTGGTGGTCCGCGTCACTAACGGCCAGGTGATGGCTAAGCAGTTGGCGCGCCGGTCGGCGCGCCGGGTAGAGCTGAAGAGCCTTAATCCCGCACATCCGGACCACAGCTTCGATCTTTCGGAGGTCTCCTGGATGCACCGGATTGTTTGGGCTAGCCAGTAGCGGGTCGCAATCGAGCTTGACGCACCGCACGGGCCAACACTTTGATGTGGCATGGCGAAAGGTAGGTCGGAGCGTTGTCTCGTCGAAATCTAGGGCTGAACCAGGATAAGACGCTACAGGAGCGGTGATGGGGCTGTTGGTGGACGGTGTCTGGCAGGACCAGGCCGAACCCGGGAAGGCCGACGGCCGCTTTGTCCGGCCGGAAACGGTGTTCCGCAACTGGATCACCCCGGATGGCCGCCCCGGTCCAACGGGCCACGACGGCTTCGCGGCGGCCAGGGGGCGATATCACCTCTATGTATCGCTTGCCTGCCCTTGGGCTCATCGCACGTTGATTATGCGCTCACTCAAGGGGTTGGATGAGATCGTCCCGATCTCGGTGACCCACTGGTTGATGGCGGAACAAGGCTGGAGTTTCGATCCCGGGGAAGGCGTTATTCCGGACCCGCTGTTCAACTGCCGCCACCTGCACGAGATCTATACCCGCGCCGACCAAACTTACTCCGGGCGCGTCAACGTGCCCGTGCTCTGGGATCGACACACGCAAGCTATCGTGAACAACGAATCCGCGGACATCGTTCGCATGTTCAACAGCGCCTTCGACGCCATCGGCGCGACGCCCGGCGACTATTATCCGAGGTCGTTGCGGGCCGAAATCGACGCGCTCAACGACCGCATCTACGACACTCTCAACAATGGTGTGTATAAAGCGGGATTCGCGACTAGCCAGCGGGCCTACGAGGATGCTATTTCCCCGCTGTTCGAGACACTCGACTGGCTTGAGGAGCGGCTGTCGCACACACGTTTCCTGTGCGGGGACCAGCTTACGGAGACCGATATTCGTTTGTTTACGACTCTGATACGATTCGACGCTGTTTATTTTGGCCATTTCAAATGCAACGTCCGCCGACTGATCGATTACCGGAATCTCTGGGCCTATACGCGCGACTTTTACCAATGGCAAGGAATTGCGCCCACGGTTAATTTTTTCCACATCAAGCGGCACTATTACATGAGTCACAAGCGCATTAACCCCACAGGCATCGTCCCGGCCGGTCCGGCGCTCGACTATGACGCGCCAGCGGAACGGGGCAAGGATATTGCCCGGCTCCTCACCTTCTGACGCAGTAAGAGGCAAAGACTTGCAGTTGAGCATTCTGGGCTGGTTGAGCCCGAGCATTTCGGTTCTCGACGTGCCAGGCCGGCCGGAGCCCGCGCCCGAGCCGTGAGCACCATCGAACAACGGCAGCTAACTCCGGAAACACCGGGCCAGGCGCTTGCCCGAGCGCAAACCGCCGCCCAAGCCAAGCGCTTCGGAGAAGCCAGCGGGATTTGCAGTGACGTGCTCGCTGTCACCCCCGATCATCCGGACGCAATTGCGCTGCTCGGCATGGTATATACGCAAACCGGCCAAGTTGAACGGGCGATCGAAAATCTCGAGCGTGCCGTCAGGCTCCAGCCGACAGTCGCCGCGTGGCACGCGAACCTCTGTAGCCTCTACCGGATCACCAACCGGCTCGAACTCGCCCTGCAAGCCGGGCAGGACGCAATTCGACTAGCCCCAGATGGGCCGGATAACTTGGTCAACCTCTCCCTCGTATTCACCGATCTCGATGATCGGGAGCGGGCGGTTGCGTGCCTCCTGAGGGCGGTGGGCATCAATGATCAGCACGCTGATGCGCATCTGGCACTAGCTCAGAACCTCCTCGCCCGCGGCGAGATGGACCCGGGCTGGCTCGAGTACCGAATGGAGGAACCAGACTGAGGCCGGCCGCGGACTGCTGCCAAAAATTACCTCTATGCCCTGGAACGGAATGCGGATCGCCGGCGGCAAAATCCTGCTGATTGGCGACCAGGGCTACGGCGACACGATCCAGTTCGCCCGCTACATTCCAATGGTGGCTGGGCGATGCGAGGAAGTGCTGCTCGGCTGTAGCACCGAGATGACCCGGCTACTCGCTCGCATCCCAGGCGTGTCGCGTAGCTTCCATCGCTGGAACGAGATACCTGCCCACGCCGCCTATTGTCGCCTCTCCAGTTTGGCGTTGATATTCCGAACCACGTTAGAAACGATTCCCACGGCCGTTCCGTACCTGACCCCAGATCCAGCATTGGTAGCGAAGTGGTCAGCCTGGCTGCAAGCACAGCACCCGCCTGGATTGCCCCGCATCGGCATCGCCTGGAGCGGACGCCCAACCCATCCAAACGATCGCCGTCGCTCGATTCGGTTAACCCAGCTCGCCCCGATCGCCGCCGCCGTACCAGCGCGTTTCGTTTCACTCCAGAAGCCGATGCCGCAGATCGACACCGAGTGGCTTAGGCTCTTTCCCGGTCTTGCCGACATCTCAGGTCAACTTGGCGACTTTGATGAAACCGCCGCACTTATCACCAACCTCGACATGGTGATCACGGTGGACACTGCGGTTGGGCACCTCTCGGGCGCGCTCGGCAAACCAACCTTCATTATGCTGCCTAAGGCGCCTGACTGGCGTTGGCTTCTCGACCGCGTGGATAGCCCCTGGTATCCGACGGTGCGACTGTTCCGCCAAGCGATGCCGGGTGCATGGGATTCGCTGATTGCCGAGGTCGCCGCGGCGCTCTCGGCTGAACTTCCGCGCAGTGAAGGTATCGCGGCGGACTGAACATGCCTGAAACGGACATGACCTCCGCTCTAGAGGAGCTTGCCGCTGCGGATGTGTTCGACGCAGCGTATTACACCGACGCCCATCCTGACGTCCGCGCGGCCGGAATCGATCCTCTCGCGCATTATTGTGAGTACGGATGGATCGAGGGTCGCAGGCCAAACCCATATTTCGATGGGCATTGGTATATATCACGCTACCCCGACGTCGCACAAGCGGGCATGAACCCTCTGCTGCACTACATACGACATGGCGAATATGAGGGTCGCCGGCCAATGCCCTATTTCGACCCGGTTTGGTACCGCTTCGCCTACGAGATACCGAAAAACGAGCTTGCTCTCAGAGACTTTCTCTCGCGCCGCTTCGGCGGCTGTACTCTCCCGAGCCCCGCGCTCTATGCAATCCCGCGCTTGCGACCGTATCTGCATGAAGCAGAGACGGGCTGCGACCCGTTCCTTCCCTTCCTCGATGAGGTTGCGCGCGGCGAGCGTGCCATGGACCAGGATGCTGTGGTCATCGCCAAATCTGGGCTCCTCGACCCAAATTACTATCTGATCAACGCCAGTGATGTGCATGCGGCGGAGATCGATCCGATCGAGCATTTCTGTCGCTGGGGCTGGCAAGAGCATCGCAAGCCAAATATTTACTTTGACACGGCTTGGTACCTACAAACTAACCTTCGAATTTCGCGCCTGAAAATCAACCCGCTAGTACATTATATTCTTGAGGGTGAGGCAGCAAGCCGCAGGCCTATCGTGTATTTCGATCCGTCCTGGTATCGCGAGACTTATAGATTGAGCGCGAGCGAGAACGCTCTGGCGCACTTCCTGGCACATCGGCGCGATCACGCTCATAGCCCAAACGCACTGTTTGACGTCATCTGGTATGTACGACAATGCGATTCGAAGTTAGGTCCGAATAGCGATGCATTTGCTCATTACCTACAGGTCGGGACGCTTCAGGACATCAATCCTTCGCCGAGGTTTGACATGGTGGATTATCGACGCAGGCATATAGGCCGGCCCAGCCGCCTGTTCCCGCATCTGATGCGCCCCGAGACCCACAACCCGCTAGTTCACTGCCTACGCGCGACGTATACCTGAACGCGAGCGCGCGCGTTACGGATGCTTGTGTATCGGATCGATCCAATAGACTTCCTCAGGCCTTTCGACTGGCTCGATTTCGAGGTTCACCACCAGCGCCTCATTGTCACTGCGCACAAGCACACATTCCAAGGCCTCATCGGAACTGGCGTTGATCTCCTGGTGAGGAACATAGGGCGGTACGAAGATGAAATCACCCGGTTCAGCTTCTGCAACGAACTCAAGTTTCTCGCCCCAGCGCATTCGCGCCCTGCCTCGGACTACGTAGATCACGCTTTCTAGCGCCCCGTGATGGTGCGCTCCTGTCTTTGCGTTGGGGTAGATACTGACGGTACCGGCCCAAATCTTCTGGGCACCAACCCGCGCAGCGTTGATCGCCGCAGCGCGGTTCATACCCGGCGTTTGCGGCGTATTGGGATCAAGCTGCGCACCCTTGATCACGCGGACCCCGTGATGGCGCCAATCCGTTGAGCTGAGCGCCGGTGGCTCGCATTGAGGCTCATGACTCATGCTGCGTCCCTCCTCTTCGCCCGGCTGGTGCTCGGTTTGGTCCAGCATAACATGTCTCAATCAGACGGTTGACTCAGAGCAGTTAGAACAAATAGTGAACACCCTATGTGCCACCTATTTTACACCCCGCACCCCTCTTTTGGCCACTCGTCCTTTGGCCCTTGCTCTTTGGGAGGGCTTGGACGAACCGCTTTACCGAGCCGCGCGCCGGCTTTGCCGGCGCATCTAGCCGCGCTCAAGAATAAGCTGCGTCCTCCTCGATTGCCCGGCAGTCTGCTGCCGTTTGGCGACCCCCGCGTGGATGCCTGCCTCCCAGGAGGTGGCCTCCCGCTCGGGCAATTGCATGAAATCGCAGCGGCGGGCCTGCAGGCGCAGACCGGGGTGCTGCCTGCCGCCTTTGCGGCTATTTTGCTTGCGCGTATTGCCCCCACTCGGCCGATCTTCTGGATCACTCCTTCCGCCGATCTCTATCCTCACGGATTGCTGTCGTACGGGTTAGATCCTGCCCGGCTCGTGCTGGTCCGACCTGACAAGAATGCTGACACGCTGGGCGCCATGGAGATCGCTTTGCAAGAGGGGAGCGTGGCGGCGGTGGTGGGAGAGGCGGGGGTGTTCGATCGCATCGCCTCGCGTCGTCTGCAACTCGCCTGCCTTCGGTGCGGAGTTACCGGCTTTGTGCTACGACGCTGGCCACGTGGGCAACAGGGGGAAGGTCGAGAGGCCACTGCCTCCGTCACCCGCTGGCACCTCGCCCCGGTCCAGAGAGCACACGAGGCCCGAGAGCCCGGGGCCCCGCGCTGGCATGTAGCGCTAACCCAGGCACGCGGAGGCCGACCCGGCACATGGATCATGGAGGCATCAGAAGATGCGGCGCATCCTCTGCGCGTGGTTACCGCACTGGCCGATCACGCGCCTGACGCGCAGCCTCTCCAGCGTGCCGAATAGACCGCTAGTGACGGTTGAAAGCGTTCTGGGAGTCCGCCGCTTGGTGGCAGTGGGCCCGGCGGGGGAAGCACAAGGGCTGCGCCCCGGTCAGACGCTGACGAACGCACGCGCGATTTGCCCCGCCCTAATTCCCGTGGAGGCCAATTCCAGCGCCGACGCTACGGCGCTCGATGCACTTGCCACCTGGTGCGAGCGTTACACGCCCCTCGCCGCGCCAGCCCCGCCCGATGGGCTATGGCTCGATATCACTGGATGTGGACATTTCTTTGCGGGAGAAGCCGGGCTTGCACGCCACCTTGCCATCCGGTTGGAACGCAGCGCCATATCCTACCGAATTGCCGTCGCCGAGACCACGGGGGCGGCCTGGGCTTTAGCGCATACCACGACAGACAGCGCTCCGGTCGTCCTCTCGCCAAGCCAGGAGCGCGTCACCTTGAATGAGTTGCCAATAGAAGCTCTCCGGCTCGATCCCCGAACTGTTGCTGGGCTTCGCCGGCTCGGATTGCGTCGGGTGAAAGAGTTGCTGCGCATTCCGCGCTCCGAACTCACCGCCCGTTTCGGCCCGATGCCGGTTCTGCGACTGGATCAGACACTGGGGGCGGCGGAGGACGTGATTGCCTGGCCACGGCCCCCGGTCTCCTGGCTCGAGCGTCTGGCGTTCTCGGAGCCGATCGGCGCGCCTGAGGACCTAGCTCGCGCTATTATCGGGCTCACCCAACGCTTGGGTGCGCGCCTCATCGCACAGGATAAGGGTGGACGCCTTTTTGCCGCTCGTTTCTTCCGGGTGGACGGCAGCGCCCCAGGAATCTCCGTCGCCACTACTCTGCTTATCCGCGAGCCGGCCTATCTTGCCAAACTCTTAATTGAGAAGCTTGAAACGGTCGATCCAGGGTTCGGCGTCGAGGTCATCACGTTAGAAGCCGAGAAAGTGGGATACATGCAGGCCCAGCAGGTTCGGCTTGCAGACTTCGGTTGCGGCGAGATCGCTGGTCGGCTGGGCGGCGTAGTGGATCGCCTCGTCAACCGGCTGGGGCCGGAGCGGGTCTGGCGCGTGGCACCTTTCGCAAGTCATGTACCGGAACGCGCCACGCAGCGCCTCCCACCTCTGCCTACTGCCGCCTCGCCTTCTTGGGTAGCAGATCCCGCTGCTCCACGCCCCATCCGCCTACTACACCGTCCGGAGCCGATCGAAACCACCGCGCCGGTGCCGGATGATCCGCCACTGGTGTTCCGCTGGCGCGGCGCCCTGCATCGTGTACGCGCCGCGGCAGGCCCCGAGCGCATCAGCGCCGAATGGTGGCGCCGCAACCCGACCAAATATCGACCGGAAACCGATCTGATCCGCGACTACTATCGCGTGGAGGACACCGAGGGCGCCCAGTTCTGGCTCTTTCGCACCGGCCTGCACTGCAACGGGCGAACCCCGCGCTGGTACCTTCACGGCCTGTTCGCATGACTTATGCCGAGCTGCAGGTGACAAGCGCCTTTTCCTTCCTTCGTGGCGCATCCAACGGGGAGGAGTTGACAGCGACCGCGGCCGTGCTGGGGCTCACCGCCATCGGTATTGCCGATCTCAATACGGTGGCGGGAGTTGTGGGGGTGCATCATGCCGCGAAGCAAGTGCATCTCCGGCTGCTGCCGGGGGCGCGGCTTCGCTTTCCCGACGGCACGCCGGACTTGCTTTGCTATCCTCAGGATCGCTCTGCCTGGGGCCGGCTCACGCGCCTCCTAACAGTGGGAAAGAGCCGGCTCAAGTACGGCGATAGCAGCGATGCCGCGAAGACGACCAATCGTTGCATACTCCATTACGCCGATCTGCTGGAGCATGGGAGTGGCCAGATACTGCTAGCGGTACCGCCGGATCGAATCAACTCAAGGTTTCGCGTCGCAGTTCAGCGTCTCGCCAAGGATTTCAATGACCGTGCCTATCTTGCCGCAAGTCGACGCTATCGCGGCGATGATGCGCGCCGGCTGCGCACGCTCGCTGAGTTGCCACTGCCAATGGTGGCCACCAACGACGTGCTCTATCATATCCCGGATCGCCGCCCGCTACAGGACGTGATGACCTGCATCAGGCTCGGATGCCGGATCGACGAGGCCGGCCTCACCTTGCAGCCCAACGCGGAACGCTACTTGAAATCACCAGAGGAAATGTTGCGCCTGTTCCGGGAGCACCCCGGCGCGCTCGTCCGCACCCAAGAAATCGTCGCGCGCTGCGACTTCTCGCTCGACGAACTGGCCTATGAATATCCGGAGGATCCCATTCCTCACGGACTAACGCCGGACGAGCATCTTGCTAATTTAACTTTGGAGGGCGCGGCGGCGCGGTATCCTGCCGGAATCCCGAACGCGGTACGAGAGACGCTGGGCAAGGAGCTGCAAATAATCCGTCAGCTCGGTTATGCGCGCTATTTCCTGACAGTCTTTGACATCGTGCATTACGCCAGGAGCCGTGGCATTCTTTGCCAAGGGCGCGGCTCTTCCGCGAACTCCGCCGTGTGCTATTGCCTCGGCATAACCGCCGTCGATCCCGCGCAGATCAGTTTGCTGTTCGAGCGTTTTGTCTCCTCCGAGCGACGCGAACCACCTGACATCGATGTGGATTTCGAGCACAAGCGCCGGGAAGAAGTTATCCAGTATATTTACCAGCGCTATGGCCGGCACCGCGCCGGGATCGCCGCCACCGTCATCCACTACCGGCCGAAACGCGCCATCCGTGAGGTAGGCAAGGTCATGGGGCTCCCGGATGACGTCACTGCGGCTCTTTCGGCGCAATCATGGAACGCCGGCAATGAGCTTTGGCCGGACGAGAGCTTGAAGGAGATCGGGCTCGACCCGGAAAGTCCAATGCTGGGCCGTACCGTCGAGCTTGCGCGTCAATTCGTCGGCTTACCCCGGCATCTTTCTCAGCATGTGGGTGGCTTTGTACCTAACACGAGGGCCGCTCGACGAGACCGTACCGATCGGCAAAGCTGCCATGAAGGATCGCACCTTCATCGAGTGGGACAAGGATGACATCGACACGCTTGGTATCATGAAGATCGATGTGCTGGCACTCGGGATGCTCACTTGCATCCGCAAGGCCTTTACACTGATTGGCATTAAAGATCTTGCGGAAGTTCCGCAGGGAGACCCCGCAGTGTACAAGATGCTTTCGCGCGGGGATTCCATCGGCGTGTTCCAGGTGGAGTCACGTGCGCAGATGAACATGCTGCCGCGCATGCAGCCCAGGACTTTCTATGACCTGGTAATAGAGGTAGCCATTGTACGACCCGGCCCGATCCAGGGCGATATGGTGCATCCCTACCTACGCCGGCGGCAGGGCCTGGAGCCGGTTCACTTACCCTCCCCTGGTCCAGAACATGGTCCGCCAGACGAGCTAGAACGTGTGCTGGGCAGGACTCTCGGCGTACCGCTTTTCCAGGAACAGGCGATGCGAATCGCCATCGATGCGGCGCTCTTCACGCCTGAGGAGGCCAACCGGCTTCGCCGGGCCATGGCCACGTTTCGCAATATCGGCACCATCCACCTATTCTCCGCCAAGATGGTGGACGGGATGGTGGCTCGGGGCTATTCGCGTGACTTCGCTGAGCGTTGCTTTCGTCAGATCGAGGGCTTCGGAACCTACGGATTTCCCGAAAGCCACGCTGCCAGCTTCGCTTTGCTGGTTTACATCTCGGCTTGGCTAAAATGCCATCACCCCGCCGCATTTGCTTGCGCGCTACTTAATGCGCAACCTATGGGGTTTTATGCTCCGGCACAGATCGTGCGTGATGCGCACGATCATGGGGTAGATGTACGCGTGATCGATGTGACAAACAGCGAATGGAACTGCGCGATAGAAAAAGGTCCAATTCTGCGACTTGGCTTTCGCTTGATCACTGGTTTCCGGAAGGACTGGGCCGAGCGTCTGGTCAAGGCGCGCCTCAATGGGTTTGGCGGCTTCGCCGATCTTATCCAGATGGGCCTGCCGCGTGCCGCGCTTTTAATGCTGGCCGAAGCGGATGCGCTGCGGGGAATGGGGCTCGATCGGCAGGCGGCGCTCTGGCAGGTACGGGGACTCGCTAATGCGCCCGATCTGCCGCTGTTTGTCGCCGAATTTGTGAATGTAGGCTTGGCACCGCTGCCGATTATGCCGTCCGGAGAGCATGTGATCGCCGATTATCAGACCGCTGGCCTATCGCTCAAAGGCCATCCCTTGCAGTTCGTGCGCCGGGCCTTTGTTCGTGAGGGGGTCTTAAGCTGCGCCGAGGCGACTTGCCGGGCCAACGGCGCGCTGGTGCGTGTGGCCGGCGTGGTGCTGGTACGTCAGCGCCCGGGTAATGGCAACGTCGTGTTCTGCACCATCGAGGACGAGACAGGGATAATTAACATTGTCATTTGGTTCAGTCTGCTGAACCGATTCCTACATGCGATTGCCGGCAGTTCCCTGCTGCTTGTAACAGGCCGGTTGCAGCGAAGCTTAGAAGGCATCGTTCATATTATCGCTGAGCGGCTTGAAAATCGCAGCAGGGCCCTGTCCGACATCTCGGAACTACTTGGCCCCTTCACGTCTGGCGACGAAGTGCCATACCCGCACGCGCCCAACCATCCACGCAAGGAGCGAGTTGTCCCCCGCTCTCGTGATTTTCGCTGAGCCTACTTATTTTAAAGGAGCGGATTCGGCCTGGCCGGCTGGCGAAGCAATCGTCGGCGTCGAGCCTGAGGTGACTCCGTGTTGAAGACCGAAGCGGTACGCCGTGACCAGAGTCTCGATGCTGGTGGCGGCTGTCTCGGCCGCCGCCTTCGACCCGCTATTCTCCGGCCAGATCAGACCAACCACCCCGGCGACCAACACCGGGATGGCTTGATGCAGTGAGAGTTGACCGGCGGCGAGCGCGGAAGCTGTGCCGAGCAGCGCTGCAATGCCGCCGCCCGTCGTTGCCTGACTCAACCAAGAGCGGATGTCCATCACATGTTCTCCATTCATGTTGGGGCAGTTTGATGCAAGATTAACCGAGGGAGTTGCTGTCCTCGTCTCGGCTTCTCAGGTAGCGGTCGATTTCGTAGCGGAGCTGCGGCTTGTTCCCGGACAGTTCGAGCACGCCCCAGACATTGCGCTTAAGGTCTGTCGCTGGATCAAATTCGTTTCGTGACAAGATCTTCCAGCGATCGACATAGGCGCGCCTCTCCTTCGCGCCGTGCCAGGCATGCTCGATCGTGCCCGGGAGGTAGCCAATGTTGGCTGCAATGTGATGCATCGCGCGTGCTTGCCACTGAAAGAGCGGAGCTTTGTAGCCCGCTGTCATGTTGCTCGGGATCGAGTCACCGACACGACCGATCAGCGCCAAGGCCATGTGATGATCCGCGGCGCCGAGGGCCGCTGTCTCGACCAGGCCGCCCACCCATTCGAGCGCGTTACGCGTCGCCGCCCAGGCATAACCTGGATGGCCGAACTGATAACCGCCGATCGCATTTGGTCCCTGCACGACGGGCCATCCGTCGTGAACCAACCGGCAGAAGCTGCGATGCGCGGCCAAATGATCGTCGTTCGGACCTAGGTCGTAACAATCAGACCACGGCTGCACGATGTCATACTGCTGCAGGGCATGCACAGTCTCCGCCGCCCAATCGGACTTGCGGAAGAACACGTCCGCATCGATCCAAGCGACATAGCGCCAGTCATGTGGCAGCCGGGCGATGCCGAGACTGAGCAGATTTTCCTTCGTCCAGACAAGCGTCTTCGCGCGCACCGGGACATGCGTCCACCCGCGCGCGAGCCCGAGCCCGGCCAATCGGCCGGAGTCCGGCTCCAGCTCAAACGGGCGCTCGCCATAGGCGCATTCGACCACGGTGAGATAGACACCACTGTCGAGCATGTGGCGCGCAAAATCAAAGAAGAGCCGGGTGCGACTCTGCCACCGGATCGGGTTGGCAATCGCGGTAACGACATGGAGTAGATCGGAGCGCATGCAGATCCGTTCGGGTTTGGGGGAAAGCGGAGCGGCTAAAAAGATGCTGCGGAAGCGACGTCCGACGCTCCATCCTGGAGCCCTGGTAAAAGCCACTCAGGGGCAGCTGAAAACGTACGTCACGGTCGGATCCTGTGATCGTCGATCCACTGGTTGAGCCGATCGAGGCGTCGCGCACATTCGGCCAGCGCACCCGCTGTCTTCTCGCGGGCGATTTCGGTCTGCGCAGCCCAGACGGCGACCTGCTCGATGGTGCGCGGAGCCCGAGGCGGCGGCGGCGAGGTTACGCCCTCTGGACACTCGGAAAGCCGGGCAGGCGGCTCAGGTAGCATTACCGGCACACGTATCACGACGTGCGTCGGCGCGCACGACGCAAGCGTCGTGAAGAACAACGTAGGCGCTAACCCCCGCTTCATCGACGACTCCCAGGAAGCGGAACGCTGCTCGCCCGCATAATGTTGTTAAGGTCGCTGCGCAGCTCGATGGCCGTCCGCTCGACAACACCGAGCCGAGCATCGAGCGCCGCCCGCGCTTGAGCGGCCTCGGCGAGCCGACGAGTCATTTCTTCGAGTTGTGCTCGCTGGTCAGGCAGAGATTCGATCTGTCGACGGACATCGGCCAGGCTGCCGGTAAGGGCAGTGCGCAGTTCGGTGATTTGTGCCGTGACGCTCTGCTGCATTTGGTCCAGGTTCCGTTGCGTCTCCGCGGTTTTGTTCTGACCGGTGACGAGCCATGTGATGAGACCCGCCAGGACCGCGAGCGCCTGGACCATCGCACCGACGTTTACCTCCCAGGAGAGCCGCAGCCTCGGGTCCGTCCCGGCGGGTGCGCCACCTTCGATGTGTCTATCGGTCATGGCGCCGTCTCATTCGTGTGAAAGCAAGAGCGCTGCGCCGATCGCCGCAGCCGCGCGCTGGTGACGCTCGAGTATCGCCCGGCGATCGGTTGGGAGATCTGTCAGGCGCGCGAAGTTAGTAAACAGGGAGCCCAGGAACTGCCCGCGCGGTGAAAAGATGCCGCAAGCAATCAGCGTCTCCGTGCCCCGGCCTCGCATTCGCTCGATCCATTCCCGATCAGTGAGGTCACCAACACTCTTGAGTACGCAATGAGGCTTGTCGATGAGGGCGCCGAGGAAATCCTTCCATTGCGATAGCGGTTGGTTCTGCAGCATCGGGCTGGCTTCGCTGCCAGGGGCGGCCAAGGCCGCAATGGTCGAGAAATGCAGCAGGTGCATACCGGCAAGCGAGACGGTGCCGTTATGCACGATCGACACGCGCGCCTGAACCGCCGCTGGGGTCTCGGAGAGCAACCGGGCCAGGACTTCGTTGACGGCCTGATCGGTCTGGACGGTCTTCAACAACAGCCCATCGGGGCCACGCATGACACCCAACCGCTCCTGCGGATCAGTCCGGAGGGCGTTACAGGCACTCCTATGCCAGATCCACCACCCCGAGCCTTCACAGGCGGCTATACCCAGCACCAGGAGCACGGCGCACCAGAGGCGCCAAAGCAAGCCTTCCCGGTTCGCGGTTGCGATCATCACGACAAGCCCCCCGGGGCCGCAGCGAACCGGCAAGCATCACGAAGCGTCGTGCATGTCCAAACGACACCACATGATCGCCTCGGGGCCGAACCGCAGCACCTCGCCAGTAAAAGTAGTGGGCCGGATTTTGGCGGCCAGCAGATCGGCCGCAGCCTGCAAAGCCATCCCTCCGGGGAGACGGCGAGCCACACCATCCCGGGTATTGATAGCGATGGTCGGGACGGCCTCAATTGGCGCGCCGGCAGTGAGCACAATTTTTGATCGATGGATCGTGCCGGTGACAGCATCAACATGAATGCAAGATTAGCAGGCGACATCTGCGAAAGCTCGGGTATGAAGACATGAGCAAAGGACGAACTGCTAAGATCGGAGGTGGGTCGGGGAGGGAGTGTCCGGGATGATCAGCTGGGGCTATCGCTCAGAGCAATCGGCGTGGTGGTGGCGGCGAGCGGGAAATTGATGTTCCAGGCGGACCCGAGATCGCTTCCGATGTCCCATCCGGCTGGCTTGGGCACCATTGCGAAATTATCGGTCACTGCGTTGCCGCGCCCCATATCACCGCGATAAGTTGGCGCCCCCGTTGGCGTGTAAGAGCCGAAAGGGTAGAATAGCAGGCATTGGGCGGAGGCGCTGGTCAGCGACTGCGCGAGCGTGATCTGCAGATGCGTCGCGTCCACTCGCACGCACGCGATTGCAGCCACCAGTGTTCCGGGCGACGCGACGGAGCCACCGTCCATCACCAGGAATCCAGCCCCGGTCAGTGCCTGTAGTGCCACGACCAGGTCATTGCCAGCGTCGTGCTGCACGGTGAGGACAATTGTCGTGTTACTCTGCCGATAAGCGTGAATGATTCTTGGGCCGCCTACCACGGGCATCTGGGTGGGGATCGCGGCCAGCGAATCGTTCCGGCCCTGGGCGAGCAGTGCGCGTGCCAGCACCGGAACCGCGCGGCGAGCAGAGGTCTGGTTGTCGGACCCGTCGCGGTGCTGATTATCGCCGCCCGTTTGGATGCCGGTAGTTGGATCCCAGCTGGCGCCGCGCGAGTTGCTGTCGGCCGTCATAGGGTTGCCGATCACGACATTCTGCGAGACGTCCGCGGCGAGCGAGGCGATCACCTCACGGTGCATCTGGATGCCGTCGGTGTTGCCGAACGGGATCGCATTCCACCAGATCGCTGGCATGTTGGCGGCCGTGGCACCTGGGATCATACCGCGCAGCAGCGCGAGCCAGCGCCGCGCTGCCGCGGCGAAGGTCGCCTTCTCACCAGAGTATGAACGGTAGCTATCCGTTTCGCTCCATAGCAGCACCAGTGCGCCAATATCCGTGGCATCGGCGGTCGATAGCTCGGCGAGGAAGCTGTTGACGTTGTTGCCCATCGCGCCGAGCGACCAGCCAGATGGGTCCGAACCGTCATGCGGATCGACCAAGAAAGTCGAGAGGTATTGCACTGAACTTATCGGCCCGAGACCGGGCTCATCGTAGATGCCAATACCGGGAACGATAGTGCCCGCACCGCTATTCTGGACCCCCGCCACCTGCGTGTAGGCAAGCGCTCCGAGATACCAGGCTATCCCTTGAGCGAGCAGGAGGCCGGCACCGTCCGCCCCCGTATAATAGGCGGCGTTTGACTGGCCGTTGAACAGCAAACTGACGCCTTTCCGCGTGCCAAGCGCCCAACGGGTGGCATAGCTGTTGAGCTCCTGCACCTCGCTGCTGCCGAGCGCACGTTCCCAAGCGGCGAATTCATGAAACCAGCACTGCGCTCCGCCGAAATAGCCGCTCATGTCGTGCAGCAAGGTAAGCGCCACGACATCTGTCCCAGCGATCGGATTGGCGATGCCGGTTGCCGTCAGTGCGCCATCAAGCCACACGTCGACTCCCTCACCCGGGGTATTGCGCAGCACCACAACGTGGGTGTGTCGCCGTGTAATAGTCACCGACAGAATGGTGGCCGACGCGCTCCCCGGAAACAGCGTAAGCTGGCCGCTGCCCGCTGCATCGTCCACAGCGAGGACCGTGGTGCCGCCGCTGTGGAGTAGCCCGGAGGGAAGCGTGTTCGGCGAGTAGGGGTATTGCTTCCAGTTTGGTCGGGACCACACGAACATCCGGGTCCAGGCCGTGCTACCGCCCATGGGGACATTCAGTACTTGCCAGCCCATGTTGTAATCGAGCGTCGGGTAGTAGGGGCCGGTATGCAGGTCGAAGCCGACACCGCCGAGCGTGCCAGACAAGCGCGGCGTTGCCATGGCAACATTGGCATTGGTGCCGAACACGTACTGCATCGCGGGCCGCTGGTTACCCGAGAGGTCGGTCAGACTGGCGATGGGCAGGTTCCAGCCCGCTAGAGGCTTGCCATCGTTGTCGGCCATGTTAGCGAACGTGCTAGCGTCCCACCAACCAGAAAGGCCAGGGATGGCGCTCGGCAACACGCCAATACCGCCCCCTCCTCCACCACCGGCTGAGGTCGTGCGTAGCAATCGCCACAGCACGGGGAGCCGAGAGGCGCGAAACATCGCGCGCCCCGGCGAGACCATCGCGACGGACATGATGTCAGGTGATGGTGAAGGCGACTGGTGTGCCGCCGGCTATCACCTGGCTCCCTTGGACCACGCTTGCCACGATCGTGCCGCCAGGGTTGATCTCGACCGACCAAAAATAGTATGTCCCCGGCGTACTTGGGGTTGGTACGGCGAAGTGATACCAATAGTTGTGTCCACCGTTGGTGATCTGACCTTCCGCCGCAGTGAGACCTGCCGTCGAGGCCGGCCCGGTCGTCGCGGAAGTAGTCCAGCCGAAATACACGTTCGCCGGGACTGTGTAGCTGCCGTCCGCGCTCGCACTCATGTCGGAGGCGTTGGCGGTCACGGTGGTGGAGTGCGCCAAGCTTGTGCCCGAGCCTAGCGGTTGGAAGCCACTGCCCATCAGGTAGTTGCCGGAGGCCGGCCCGGTCGTCGCATTCGTAGTCGCCGTGAAGGCGCTGCCGCCCGCGCTGTTCACTGCCTGGACCTGAATGTCAAATTGTGTAGCTGCGCTGAGATCGTTAAGCGTGAAGCTGGCCCCACTCACGCCGATCTGCTGCGTCCAGGCTGTACTTCCGGTCGTGCGCCATTGCACAGTATAGGTGCTTGCCGCGCCATGCGTCACGTCGATGGCCGGCGCTGTCCAGGACACGGCAATGCTGCTGGAGGTGACCGCGCCAATGGCCACCCCCGTCGGCGTGTTTGGCGCATTCGGTGAGGCCGGGCTGGTGCTGGCGGTGACGATTGCGGACGGCGTCGCGGAGCCAGCAGCGTTCACCGAGAACACCTCAAAATCGTATCCAGTCGAGGCGTTCAGGCCCGTCACCGTGTAGCTCGTCGCAGAAGTGCTTGCGCTTAGCCATGGGCTCGTGCCAGTTACGCGATAGTTGATAGTATAGGAGGTTGCTGCCCCGCCCGAGGATGGCGCCGTCCAGGACAGCGCCAAGCTGTTGCTCGTGACAGTCCCGATCGCTAAGCCTGTCACCTGACCAGGCGCGGTCAGGTTCGACCCGCCGCCCGAGATTGCGGCGTAAACCACGTTCCCTGCGGAAGAGGAGACGGCATAGAGATGGGCGGCTTGATTCACCGATAGGATGCTCTGGCCGCCCGACGTCACGATTCCAGCGCCCAAACTGACCACGCCTGAACTCATATTAATGATTGTGCACCAAAAACCATTGCCCTGGGTTTCGAACGCAGGAGTAATTGTTACAGGTTGCGTGCAAACCAGAAGCGCGGCATTGTGGACCGAGGCATCGAGTTGGGTAGCCGATGTTATCTCGACAACGGGCCGCTTCCAGCCTGGGAGGTGACTTGCTATCCAGTTCCAAATAGCCGCGAAGCTCTGCACCAGCATGGTGCTACCACCCTGGCCGACCCAAATTGTGTCCGTATCCCTCGCCGCCCCGGCGGGCGAGCCTTGGTCGATCGTCTCGCCCTCTAAGAAGTTTGCGAGAGTGATTGCCTTATCATTCCCACTCTGACTAATTCCGACTAAATCGCTAGCAGTAATGACGTTTGTGGTTGGCAGGCCTGTGATACTGTACGGATTCCCACTCGCAGCGCTGTCTCCGCTTGCGACCAGGCCTTGCAGGAGAGAGAGTTGGAGCAGTTTTGGCGTACCACCGCTATTAAGGACCACCTGGTCGAGGGGGTTGAGGGCCGTTTCGACTGGATAAGCCGCATGATCCGCGCCTGTGGCAACGAGCGTGCCAGTGGTTAGCGCGACCCCCGTTCCGACCTCGACCGGCTCCGGTCCCCCTTGCCCGAGGCTGTTTCGACCGAGCAGCATGCCGGTCGGGACCATGATTGCCGGCTGCATGCCCGAAAGCAGCGTGCCGATGGCCACGGCGTTAGTGGCACCACCTTGGCTGACTGGAACCTCGTCCGCCGGATTGACAGATGTCGCTGTGGGGAGCTGCTTAATCGTCGGCATCAGTCGTTATCCACAAAATGGAACCGATGTGTCAGGCCTGAATCGGGGAGCCGCTCAAAACGGAGAGCCACTGCTTGGACCCAGTACCCCACACGAGAACTCCGGTCCCTGACCCCGCAACTTCTCCTGGCTTGCGCCCATTTGTGGCATAGGCCAGCGTTCCGGCCGATGCCGTCGGGAGCGCGGCAACAGTGTAGGAGGGAAGCACCGCCGTCCCGCTGCTGACAGTCAGCCCACCGTGCGCGACAAGCGGCCCTGCTACTGATGCAGTACCCGGACGCAACCAGGTTGCCAGTGAGAGTGACGTTGCTCCCGGTAAATCCGCCAGCTGCACTGAGCGTACCGCTCGAGGACACATTGCCCTGGAACGTTGTCTGCCCGGAGACCGTAAGCGAACCAGGTGCAGAGGAACTCCCTACGGAGAGGTTTCCGGACGCCGCGATATTGCCTGAAAGGGTCAAATTAGATCCAACAAAGCCACCCGTAGCATTCACCGTGCCACCGCATTGGATTCCAGCCCCGAATGATGCCGCCCCGCTGATAGTAGCTGTCGCGCAGATGATCCCTGCGGCCGCATTCAGCTGCCCATCGACGCGCAACGGCGCTGTCATGCGCAGAGAAGTTATACGAGTGTCGTAATATATATTAGACGCACCCGCATAGTCAAAGGCGATCTGTTGGCCTGTGCCCAACCAGATTGCCCGACTTGCGCCCTGAATCAGATTGCCCGCTGACCCATCCGCCACGCTTATGGGTGCAGCAAAAGTAAGCGTGCCCGATGTCTTTCCGCCGCCATCCAGTGCCACACCAATTTGCGTATAGACATTCGCGCCTACCTGTACCTGAGCGGTGTTGCCGGCTGACACGGGCTGACCGCTGATCCCCGCGGACGTGAATGGAAGCACCGGATCGACCGCTATTGTCGTACTGGGCGCGCTGAGGCTTGTTGTGACCTTGGACACACCGCCCACTGCATTGCGAGTGTCAAGCACGGCAATGGAATAGTTGCCACTCGCCAAGATCTGTTGCTTATAAAAGCTCGTGGCTGAAGTAGAAAATGCCAGACCACAGGCCCATTCTGTTGGAGCTCCGCCTGAGGACAGCGGCACCGCCTCAGCAAGCGTGGCCTGATAACCGAACCGTCGGCCAATCGGATCCAGGTTGTTGGCCGCAAGATTCATTGCGACTCCGACAGTCGAGTTGCTGATCGAACTCGGCTGGTTCGTCGTATCCGACACCGGAAGCGAGAGCCCCCATACCTGGGCTCCAATGCGACCGGACGGATAACCGCCAACCGGCGCGCTCTTGGTCGCGCTGGCGGTGATAGCGACGTGCTGCGAAGCTGTGGGCGAGGCCACCGAACCGGTCACGGCATTGACATTCAGCGACGAGACAAGCGCGCGAACGTCGCTCGTCGTTCCATCAATGAGGAGACCCGAGCTGTTCACCGCGTCGTTGACGGTCGTGGTGAACTGGGCATTGGAATAGGTTAGCGGGGCGCCTCCGGAATGGGTGACCGTGAGATTGCTGTTGAGGATTGGCGCATCGGACGGCCCAGATCCGATCCTCTGGAGCACGATTTGAGCGGCGAGTGTGCCAGTCTGCGTACCGGTTTGAGTCAGCGCCAGTGCCCCGGGCGAGAGCTTTCCACCCACCGTGACATTGCCTGTCGCCGTCAGACTAGGCGCCAATAATGAGCCGGTCAGCGTCCCACCTCCGAGGGGAAGCGCCGTAGCTATGCCGCTGTCAACGTACTGCTTGGTCGCGGCTTGCAATGATGATGCCGGGTTGCTCGTCAGCGTCAGGGGTCCGGTCAGCGTACCGCCGGACAGCGGGAGGGCGGTGGCGGTCTGACTATCCACGTACTGTTTGGGAGCTGCTTGGAGGGCTACTGTTGGGTTGCCCGCGAGCGTGAGAGGCCCCGTCATGCTGCCGCCCGACTTCGCAAGCGTGCCGGCAGCGAAATTAGCCAAGCTTTGGCCGACGGCAGCTCCTGTTGGAGTTACCAGCATCCCCGAAGCGTTAAGGTTCGCAACGCCGGGCAGCCCCGCCATGAACTGGGCGTAGGGGACAGCCGTGTTGGTTCCGTCCTGGCCAAGAGGAACTAGGTCAGTGGCAGACGGGACCGTACCGGCAGCAAGGAGAGCAACTTGATAAGGAGCCGCGCTGGCCGTGAGAGTCCCTCCGGCGAGGACCAAGTTCGCGCCCACCGCGAGCTGCTCTGGAGCGCCCGAGCCCGAACTGGAACGGCCGAGCAAAGTACCGCTGGCCAGCGCCAATTCTGGCTGTAGGCCGGCGACCATCTGTGCCCGGGTGACCTTGCGCGCGATCCCGCTTTGGCTCGCGAGCAACTCATCAGTGTCGGATGCAGCGGTCGCCGGGGCAAGCTGGTCGATTGTGGGCATGTCGCCATTGCTCCAAGATGGGTGGCGTCCGCACGTTCGAGTTGGCGGCTCTCGTGCGGCTGCAAGAAGGCACGCAGAAACCGGAGCGCCGGAATCAGCTAGTCACGATCGGATTGCCATTCTGATCGGTGATGATCAGTCCGACATTGGTCTCAATGGCCGTTGCCGGTGCGCTCGGTTGCGACAGGTAAAGCACCGGCAGTAAGATGCTTCTCTGCAAGGTGCGGCCGTTTGTGGTCCCGACCACGATGGTAACAGTGTAAACGGTGCCAGCCTGACCAGCCGACAGCCAAAGGACCACAACTGCTCCGTCCGTCGTGGCACTGTTTAGACTGAGATCGCCTGGGTTATCTGGCGAAATGGTTACATCTAGGGTTGCGAGCGAATCGCCGTCATTACCGACCAGCGCCGGGGAGACATCGAACTGATAGTCGAGCACGTCGCCCGGATCTTTCGTTGGCCAATTCAGTGGCGGGGGCGCAACCGCGGTAGAGCCACGCGGGACAGGGACAAAGGAATCGAGCACCACCGTGCGGGCGGTGCTTGGCTTCCAGACGTGCGAGGCAGGTGTTGGCATTATCGCGAGCTCCTGGTCTCGTCGCTGGAAACGATCTCCGCCCAGGCTGGTCCTGGCTCCGTAGCGACTCCATCCTGGATGAGGGCGCAGGCCTTGGGCATGATCACCACCTCACCACGACGAGTCCGGCGGCGCCGGGCCCACCATTGTACGGCGTCGAGCTGTTTGCGCCGGTTCCCGCGCCTGACGCGCCGCCGCCGGGGAACACGCCCTGGTTGCCGACAGAGCCACTGGTCTGCATGCCCCCCATCGGTGCGCCACCACCGAGCCCTCCAACACTCAGGAAGCCTGCCTGACCAGATGATCCAGTCAGATTGACATCGCCGTTCTTGCCAACCCCCCCAGGGATCGCGCCGTTCTGTGGGCTAGAAGTGGACGCTGTGCTGTTCAGCGCCCCGCCGGTTGCGCTGACATAGCTTCCAAAGCTGGAGGTACCTCCGGCGCCGGGGAGAGCGCCGGCCACGATGCCAGCCGAGCCGCCGAGACCGACTGTCACCGGGAACGATTGGCCCGGGCTGAGGCCGACAATGCGCTTGCGGGCGTAGCCACCTCCGGAGCCGCCGCCACTTGCGACGCTGCTGGTGGAGGCGAAGGAACCGGAGCCGCCGCCCCAAAGTTCAACCTCGATTTGGGTAACGCCGGGCGGGACGGTGAACGTGCCGGAACTCGTAAAGGATTCCACACCTGAGCCGAAACCGGGAGCGAGGCCGGGCAGTTTCCAGTTCAGAAACGGCGCACTTGGGAGCGTATTGATGTTTGCGGAGGTGACTGCCGCTTGGCCGTAACTGACCGTGATCGCGTAGAGGCCGACCCACCCGTTGTCGACCGGTGGTGTCACCTGGGCACCGCTATTGGCCGGTGCCCCCGACTTGAGCTGGAGCTGAACGCGCTGGATGCGTTGGGTGTTCTGCGCAACCCCTGAGTTGGTGGGGCCGCTGAATGGCTGGGCCGGATTGGCGGCGTTGTAATAGGGCAGGACAACTGGGCTGGTGTCTGTTTCGAGAAGAGCCGCCTCGATGAGATAGTTGACAGCTTGTCCCGAAACGGTAGGGGCCACAAGGGTGAAGGAGACCGGCGTGAGATTGATCCCCATCTTCACCAGCGGGTCAGTCCCATCCGCCGCGAGAGAGCCGAAGGCAAGTGCGTCGACAACGGCGATCTGGGTGATGCTTCCAGAACCGACTTGAACAGTAAGTGAGGCGGGCACAGTGGGCGAGCACGCAAGGCCGTCAACCACCGGGCCGGTTCCGAGAACAGCCTGGGCAAGAAAACCCAACCCGATCATTGTGTTCCGGTTGATGGTCAGCAGGTCTGTATCGAGCGGGATGCTGCCCGGATACACCAAGTTCCTGTCCATTGTTACCTCGAGACGATTAGTTTGTTATGCGCGTCCAGCCAATCGTCGCCGCCGGCATTATGGCGGCGATCGCGGCACAGATGTCGGCGTCAGTCACCTGGGCCTGCACCATCGCGAGGCTTGCATACTCGATGACGCCGGCACCGTAGGCCCCTGTTTGGCTGCCCCAACCGGCCACTTCAGAAATACCGACACCTGCCGGGCGATAGGCGGTGACGAAACATTGGAATGACAGGGCAAGGCTGCCCCATCCGCCGATATAGCCGTAGGCCAAGCCGGTCGCGGGCGACCCTATTCGGCCGTAACCGCCAGTGTCCGTAGCGCGCGCTGGCTCGAACACGGCCGGTGTCCGGCCGGTTAGATCCTGCAACGTCGCAATCAGGGCTCCGCGGGTGGCACGGTGGCGCATCAGCTCGAGCTGGATGCGATTCCGAAATGCAGCATCGCTCTGGCCCTTGCGGACAAGTTGCGCTCCGAAGAAGTCTTGGGCAATGATATCAAGCCAGACGTTGGTCGTGGTGGCGATACGAGTCTGCGATTTCACATATTGGAGTAGGTTGTAGCTCCATGCCCAAGCCCAGGCCAAACCGGTTAGTAAACCATCTAGAATTGGCGTCGTATCCGAAAACCATCCGGCTGGAAGCACGGCTTTTAGCCGGCTCAGCATGTCTTGCTGGTCGCCGGTCATATCAGTTCACCGAAACCGTTCCAGCTTTCACCACGCCTGAGGGGGGCGGGATGATATCTGCGTTACCGCCATCGATCTGCAGCTGACTGACATTGATCACATTTGGGTCGGTGTCGTAAGTTATCTGTGCAATCTTGGTGAGCGGCAGTGTCGCTCCAATCGGAAGATCGTTGATGTAGCTCGCGATCGCCGCGCCAACAGCCGCCGCGATCGGCGGCTTTGACGCCGTCGCGGCCACGGTCAGGGTCAGGTTGACTGCCGCCGTGATGACGCTGGGCGCCTGGACTGCGAAGGTTGAGCCCACCGGGCGAACCGCTTCGATCGCCGACTGAACCGTGGAAAGCAGCGAACTCGAGGGGTACCCGGAACCATCATCCACGGTAACAACGAAGTTGCCGATTGCAGAATTCCCCGCTGTATTAATGTTCTCCTGGATCGTGTATTTGAGACCCTGCTGAATGCTGGTGATAGCGTAACCAACGGCAAGGGGCGTCGCTCGCGAGCGACTTTGCATGTAGTTCTGGAAGCGTCCGCGGAAAGCGGCATCCGGCTCTGGATCGACGCCATTCTCGAATGGCGCTGGGTTGACGACGGCATCGATCCCGGGGATTGCTGTGGCGAGCAGGGTTACCATACCCCCCTGAACATTGCCCGCACTGCCCGGAACCTGTGCTGCTACCGGCACAGTCAGCGACGCCAAACCCGCGGCGAGCACATACCCATTCGACGCAGGGTTCCAAGCGGAATTGGTCGTGTCGATCGAAACCGCAAAGGTCTGCATTCCGTCGGCCGTTCGAACCAGCGCGCCTGCCGGAACGAGTGCGGGAGAAGTGGGAGTGTAGCGCGAGAAGGTGACGGTCCCCGTGGCGGCCACCGCTGGCAGCCGGGTCAGGTTGAAGTCTGCCATCCATGTGTCGAGATCAGGCCCGATGCTCGTGGCGGCGCGTGTGCTTTGCAGAACTTGCAATATCAGCCATTGCATCCAGAGTGCGATTGAGGCGTTCGCTTCCAGTACCGCGCGCAGCGTGGAACCTATGGTGAGGTCCAGGAGCTGCGATGCCCCGGATTGCACGGCGGCTGCCATGTTCTGCACGAGACTGGTAAAGGTCTGAAGCGAGAGCTGCATGAGCTATGCACTCACCGAGAAGGAGAGAATCTGGGTTTGGCTGGTAAGGGCGTCGACGTAACGAATATACACATAGACAGTGCCGGGGGCGCCGGCCGGCGAGACCTGCACGTCAATAGTCGGCTCTGGCGAACGTGCGACGGCCGCCTCCTTGAAAATTTGGCTCCGAATGAGCGCACGGATTTGCAGGGTATTCGCGGGCTGACCGATGAAGCGCGCGAGCCCTGCGCCATAGTCGAGTTGCCAGATATAATCGCCAGGGCTGGTCAGCAGTCGCCGCAGCACGCGCTGTTGGCCCAAGACCGGACCTGAGCTGACAGCGACATCCCCGGTTGGCCCGATCGCTAGATCGGAACCCCACTGGTGCCACAAATCGGGCATCGGTCAGTCCTGTTGGTTGGGGATCGTCGTCACACCGCCGCGAGAGTCGATGTGCATGTGGACATTGTACTCGCCCCGCAAGTCAGCCAGGGAGTTGTGGCCATCGTAAACGTTGCCGCTCGCATGCACGTCGCCGGTGACCAGGACGTTGCCGGTGATCGCCACTGGGCCGTTTATGTGAACGGTTCCGTCGTTTTGCAATTTGAGGGATGTTCCGGTGCTGTGGACGAGCCAGAACTCCCCTGGCGGCGCGGGAGGTGGCAGTTGGGATAGTGAAAAGGCGCGACCGGCGATCAGCCCGTGCTCGGCGTCCCCCTCTTGCGCAAGCACAAGCACTTGGTCGCCCGGCGCGGGCGGGCACGACATGCCCCAGCCGGCACCGATCCAGGGCGACAGGACGGGCAACCAGCCAGTCAGCACGCCTTCAGGCTGCAAAGACACCCGTGCGGTCGCGCTGGTCGGATCGACGGATGTGACCAAGCCGAAGCGCGGCTGCGCCTGACCTAGATCGAGTGCCGCGGCATGCGCCTTAAGCGCGTTGAGGAATCGTTCCATTCAGGATCCCGTAACGCTGCCGACGGTATCGGCTGGCGTGGTTGTCTGGGTTCGAGGCGACGTGTTCTTGGCGCGAATACGTTGGGTAAAGCCGCCATCCAAGCGAAGCGACCGCTCAATCACGTCGATGTAGTAGAGTTGGTCGAATTCGGTGCCGGTGCCGCTAAGCGTGATTGTGCTGCGCGGCGTGAGCGCAAGTTCGCCCGGCATGGTCGCCTCTATGACCCGCTCATGCTGCGTCAGTTCGGCGAGCTTCTGCTGAGCGATCTTGAGCGCCTGGTCGGGTGTTAGGTTGGGGCGGACAAAGACGTAACGTTGCGGCGGCTCGCGTCCTAAGCCGGAGGTTCCGCCCGCGCCGGCTCGGCCGGAAGCGCGGGCGGTCTGAGTGAAGGCGCTGCTCTGGCGGGAGTTCCAGCTCTTGACCGCTACCTCGATGTCGCGCGCGAGGGTCAGCGATCGCTGGAGGCGAAGGTCGATCAAGTCGGTAGGCTGTACGAGCCAGCAATCGGTTGCGGACTGATCGGGCGGTTGGAAGTACAGCGTAGTGCCCTGGACGAACACGTCAAACGCTTCCTGTCGGGCCAAGAAGACCAGAAGATCCCACTCCGTCGTCGCGCGGCTGAATTGATCGAGAGTGATGCGGTCGTGCTCATTCTCGTAGTAGCGGCCGACCGGGGTCGTGGTGGCCGTGACCGCCGGCGTGAGGCCGTGGCGCTGGGCGAAAATCGTGACGATCTCGCTGGCCGTGCGGTTGGCGAAAGCTTCCTGGATGCGGGTCTCTATCAGTGCGGCAGTGAGATCACGCCCCGCCAGGCGCAGGATGCCGGCGACCGGGTCCATGATCACCGTGTCGGCAAGACCCTGTATAAGACTTGAGTATCCAGCGCCGTCGAGGCTGAACTGAACCTCGATCAGGATGGTTTGTGTCGCGGCCCAGAACGGGGCGGAGGCTATCGAGTCGGCTCCGAGGGCGATGGTGGCGCTGAAACGGTCGGCGGCGAAGTGGTTGTTGGCGAGTACTTCGGCTTCAATGACGCCGGTCAGTGGCTGCCCGTTGGCAAGCAGCCTGAGCGCGGGGCTCCGCCAAGGGAGCTGCGCATCACTGAGCAGCAATGCCGCCTCCGGCATTGGGATCCACGTCTGGAATCAGGAGCGTGACGACCCCCGCCAGCATTGGGTCCGCGATGTTGTTGAGCTGGGCGATGCGGATCCACTGGGTCGCATCACCGAGTTGCTCGGCGGCAAGTCGGAAGAGGTTACCGCCGGCGACGGTGATGATCTTCATGGGTCACGTGCTCGCATTGGCCAGATTGATGGCGGCGCGGCCGGTATAGGCCTGGGCCGCCGTCAGCGCGGCGAGTTGCTGGGAGGCGTTCAGGGATGAGCTTAGGCCGGTAATCCCCGCGCCAGCCGAGCCGGCCGTGCCGAGGCCTGCGCCGCTCAGGGTGGCTTCGGCGGAGCTGATTGACTGCCCAATCGAGGCCTGCGCGCCTCCCAGACTCGCCTGGGCAGTCGTGTACGCGGCGGTTCCGCGTTGCGTGGCATCGGGCGCGGCGAGCGCAGTCTGCGCGCCGCTGAGATCCAGACCCGCACTGGACGCTTGCGATACAGCCGCGCCGATGTCCGACAGGGCGCTGGTGGCGAGCGATACTACGGTCTGTATCAGGGCGCTCGCCTCGTCGCGCAGGACGGTGCAGGTAATGCGGTAGGGGATCCACCAGCCGTTGCGGTAATCGGCCTCGAAGCGGCTGATGACCACGGTGTAGTAGAAGACATCCCAGGTTAGCGGCAGCGGCTGGCCCGCGGCTCGGAGAGTGTCCAGCGTACGTGCGCGGATCGTGGCGTCCGAGCCGGAGAAGGTGCCGGAGAAGCAGATCTCCGCATCGTCGCGGCCTAGGGAGTCGATGACCCGGGCGCCGCCGACCAGTTTATGGACAGCCAAGCGCTGGCCGCCGCCGACATTGATATGGGCGGGAACCTCGAAGTCCTCGAAGACAACGGGGCCGAGAAGTAGCGCGATGTCGGGCATCGTGGGTGTGTTCCGAGGGAGGAATGCCAAAGCCGGCCGCGATTGAACGAGGTTTTCCAGCAGGCGCGACACCGGCCAGAGCTTGCCCGGCGGCATCCGTCTTTGCGGCCACTTAAACCCGTAACGGGCCGCCAGGGCATTGTCGTCCACTGTTACTCGCTGCCGCCCGACGCCGAGGTTGGGCTGCTGCAGGCGCAACTTATTCGTCTATCGGCCAGTTGGAATCAGGGTCCATCAAGATCCACTTCCCCAGCCAACGCACTTTCACAGGACTATCACTGCCATTAATCCCCTGCTGGCCAATTGGATCCAGGATCCATCAGGATGCGCTTCCCCAACCAGCGCACCTTCCAATGACCGGCTTCTACATATTTCGGCAGCATCTCCTCGCTCTCAACCCAATGATCGAAGACCTTCCCCTCGATGCCGCCTAAGAAATCGGGATTTGGGGAGTAAAATACTTGATAGCCTCCCGTTCTATTTCGATCACCCTGGATTAGAACGTACTGACCTCTATGATGGTCGCCCTCTTCAATGTAACCAACCTCTCCTATCCTGAAATCAATCACGGGGTTAGCACCACATGATTAGTCACATAGGGGAGGTTTGTTTTTGGATTGACCACTTCATATTGGACGTGAGGTCTTTTGGGCCGGTGTCTACCCTGAAGTGACCCTCGGTCGATCCGGAACTGTCTTAGTCCATCCGCACTTCGGAACACGCCGTCTCCTATTTCCCTAATCCTGGTCCCAGAAACTGTAGGCCGGCGGTCAGGCACTCGTCCTCCGATAGATGTGTGCTGCTCCCGATATCACCATGGCCCGCAAGAGTTTCGTCAATGACCGTCCTGATTCGAACCGCACTCCGCTGCTTCGCAGCACGAAGCTCGGCTTCGACCCGAAGCACAGTGGCCTCGTTCGGAACGTAGCCTGGGCCTGTCAGGGACACCAGCTCTCCGTTTTGGGGCTCGATTTGCCTGAGCTGCTGGATTGCCGCATTGAACCGATCGAGTAAGACCTCTTCTTCCAGCGTGAGGTCAGGGCGGCCTGGGATAACGCGACGACCACCTTCTTCTTCCTCTTGAGCCTGCGCCGGCGGTATCCCGAAAGCCTGGAGCAGCTCGCGTGTCAGGCTGCTGCCGCTTGACAACGAGTTCGGTCTGGCCCCGAGCCGAGGTCAAGTTGGCTTCGGGGGAGCGGTTTGCCGCACTGGAGGAGTTGGCAGATCCCCCCGCCGGCCCGGTCGAGCTTCCGAGCGGCTCCTCGGACCAGAACCAGAACGGAAGGCCGACTGGCTGAGTGAAGATGGACAGATCTGGAGGTGGATCACCGAGAAACCAAAAGATGCAGGGAAGGCGTAAATCCTCCATGTGTCAGCCGCCGCTCGCCGCACCTGGGAAGGTCGGGCTTAGCCGCGGGTCAAGACCGGTAAACCCGGCAGTTGGTCGAGCAGCGCGGTCGGCCATTTCGTCCGCGAACCAGCGGCCCAGGCGCTGTCCTTCAAGGTAAATCACCCCCATACCCCTGCCGAGCGGCGGCGATTGAGTGGCGGACGGCATGGCAGATGCCGTTAACGGATCGGAGATGGCCGACCCAGTTGGCGTCGTTGGGGTGCGGCCGGGCGATCCGATCGGAGCGGCCGATGCCGGTGAGAGTATCTCGGTCGCGTGGCGCACCGGCGAAGCTGCCGGCGTTACAGTCAAGCGGGGAATGGGGACCGCGATTGTCGGAATTTCGATCAGTTCAGAAGCTACAGGGCGCTCGAGAGCGGCGTCATCCTGCTGCGTTGCGCTGGGGGCGCTCCGTGCTAACCTACCGAAATCAGCAGGTTGGGGCCTTGCCTGCTGGGTAGGCGGTACGTTCGACGAACGCGGAGCCGGCCCCAACGCAACCATCTGTTTTGCCACATTCGCGTAGTCCGGTGAGTCAGCGGAGCGGGTGTTGGGCTGCGCTGGCGTTGCTAGTGGCTGTCGCGGTGTCGCCGGTGAGGGCGGAGCGGCGGAAACCGGAGCGGCACCGCGATGCAATCTGTCTCCAGTGGTCGTGGTTGGTGTGGGAATGGGGGCCGGTGCAGCCTGGGGAGCTGGCGTAGGCGGGGCTAAGGCGGACTGTGGCGGTTGAAATGGCAATGCGTCTTGCGTCGCGAGGCCTGGCACGGCTTGCGGCGATGGCACCGAGGGCACTGCAGGCGGTGACGGCGCGTCTCGGGCGGGAGAGGGCGCCCGCGTTTGCTGCGGCACTGCTGGCGCTGGCGGGGCTGGAGGCGTCTTAAGCCGCACTGCTGGCGCCGGCGGGGCTGGGGGCGTCTCAAGAGCCGAAGTTGGCTTGGCCGAGTGCTCACGGGGAGGCGCCACCGGCAACGCCGGGGTCGTAGGCATGCTGACCTGCTCGGCAAGCCGACGCAGGGCGAGCAGGCCGGCCGCGCTGTTGGCTATGGCGCCATCGAGGGCTGCCAGGTCGCGGCGAATGGCAGCGATGCCGGCCGAGACCCCATCGTTCAGCGCCAGCGTGATGCCGATCGTGTAGGCGTCGATCACGTCAACCTCCGAGCGCGCGGGCGAGCGCGGCTGCGAAGTCCTCGACAAGTTGCTCCGCCTTGGCGGCGGCCGTGGATGCAAGGAAGGGACGCGGCGGGATGGTCCGGGTGCCCAACTCCTGATCGACCGCGACCGGATCGTCCGAGCCGATCACGGCCGCTTCCTCGCTGACCCGATGGCCCACCGACGCGCGCAGTGCGCCGGTGCGGAGCCAGGGAGCCGCGTGGTCCTCGCCCGGTACGTGGGACAGGGTTTCCCGCACCGCGGCTTCAAGCTGCTGGGCGGCTTGCTCCAAAGCCCCCTGCCCGGCCTGGGACACGTCGAGACCGGTGAGTCGCTCGGTTGCCTCCGCGAGACCAGTGATGGCGATCATGCGTGATCCTTCCAGCGCAAGGTCTGCCAATCGAACTCCCGTCCCTCCAGCGTGCCGAGAGCAACGATGAAGGCGAGGCGCTCGTCTTCGGGGAGGCTGAAGGCGACGTCGAACGGCACCCCGTGCCTGACCAGGTACAGACAGTCGATCAGGTCGGGGTGCCGACTCAGTTTCCCGCCGCAGCTACCACCTCGGGTGTGGGCCCCGGCTCCGGGCTGAGTGCGGTGGCGATGGCGGCGATGCCTGGATCGCCCAGCCGAGCGACCATCGCCTCGATCTGCTGTTCGGTCGCGGGCGGCGGCACTGGGACATTGTCGATAGCACTGACCGAGCAGGCGAGCGCCGCCATGCCGAGCCAGTGCTGGTTCTGGGAGAGAAGCGGGCCGGCGGCCTTGAAAAGACGCAACTTGTCGAGCGCCGTGAGCCGATGCAGCGTGATGCGCCGGCCCGCCGCGTCGGTGACCGTTGGGGCCGCCGTGGCCGCGGCGATGATGGTCGCGGAGGGTGTCATCAGATGCGCCTGCGACGCACGGCGAAGAACTCCAGCTTCTGCTTGACGCTGCTGTCGCCCTTCCATTGGCCGGCGCTCACCAGCTTGAAGGTGACGGTATCATATTGATAAGTCGAGGTGGAACCATCCGTTTCCGATATGTACTGATACATTGTGCCGGGAGTGGCGGTGGTGCCGCTGAAATACTGCTGTTCGGTGGCGGCAATGAAGTCATCCACGGCAGAGTTGCCGCGCTCGATCTCGAAGCTGCCCTCCCAGCCTTTGGGTAACTCGGTGCCCATCGGGACGCCATCGAGACGGTCCACGCGGACGGACTGGGTCAGCTGTCGCGCCTCGAAGCTGCTGACATGCACCAGATCGATGCGGCCGGCTGGGCCAATGACGACCAGTTGAGTGTCGCGGCCGACCGAGAAGTTGGTGATGGACATGGTCCCTCCTTACGCCGACTGGCCGGCGAGCGCGGGCTGTCCGCCCGGCAGCGTCTGCACCGAGACCTGCACCGTCTGGCCGCCTTCAAGGTTGACGATGAACTTTTCGTTGATGCCCTGGTACTGCACCTGAACGTCTGCCTGTACGTAGCCCAGCCCAGTGCGGCTCGAAGGATTGTTCGAGGGATCGCAGACGACGCTGAAGGGAAGGCTGCCGTCGGTGCTGCCGAGCAGTCCCTGGCTCAACATGTTCTGCAGGAAACTTAGCAGGGTGGCCCGAATGCGCCGGAACAGATCTGAATTGATGACCTGACCGACATACTGGCCCATGCCCGCAGCGAGCGTCGCAGCGATATAGTTGGTCAGTCTGGTGTAGTTATCGCCGTTTACGGCGGCGTTGGATGACGAGTTATAGCCACCACGCACGCCCCAATAACTGCCGCCGGGCTGCGGGTTGGAGATCACGTCGAGGCCCGCGCCGAGAAGACTGGCAAGGTCGGCAGACGAATAGGAGGTCGTTTGGCCCGAACCGGGACTGCCGGACGTCTGGCTGCCGATGACACCATACAGCGGCTTGTTCAGGCTCGACTGCTCGGGTGAGAGATTGGCGAGCCGGCCGGCAGCGAAGCCCTGAGGCGAGACAAGCCGGACCGTGCTATTCGCCTGGTCGGACCACCACAACCAATCGCCGAACATCAGTTTGGCGGCGTAGCTGTCGAGCCCCGCTTGCCCCTTGGTGACTATCGCATTCTGAATCGTATCACCGGCAGGGCCGGTCAGGATCATATAGACCCCTTCCTGCAATCCGAAGCCGGCCTGGGTCGTCCACTGCGTGGAGTCATCGGCATCCGCGAGGAGCGCGATCCCGCAGCCCTGACCACGCAGGGCGTACACACCGGTGCGCGGCGGGATGTCCAAACCGACGAGCTGGGCGGCGGCGACGCCGGCCGCACCGTCTGCTCCGGCGGTGCCTGAGCCAAGGCTGATCGAGAAGGCGGCAGGTGCGACTGTCGCGCCGCCGGCATTGGCCACCACGAGCTGCGAGGGGCCACGCTGCGGGCCTTGGCCCTGGTTCACCGCCACTGCCAGCGCGCTCCAGAACGCCGCGCCGAAACCCGTTAGATTGTCGTAGAGTTCAGGCTGCAAGCCGGGCAGCGAAACAGTCAGGCGCCAAGAGCCAGGCTTCGCGCCGGGGCCAAGCGTGAGCACGACCTGATTGCCCAGTGAGCCCGTGTAAAGCGCCGTGAAGGTAGCAGTCGTCTCGGGAACCGTCACCTGGGCAGCCGTATCAGTGCCATCGGTCACGCGCACACACCGGAAATCCTGGGCTCCCTGCTGCACAGCCGTCGCGACTTGGGTACCCATGTCGTATTTGCGCGCAACAATCGGGCCAAAGCACTGAGCATAGTCAGCCATTGAAGCTATGATCACCGGCTGGCCAACCGGCCCCCAGGAGGCAGTGCCAACAACTCCGAGCACATTGGTCGGCACGCCATTGAGAACGAGGTTTTGCGGGGGGACAATCTGGACGTAAAGATCGGGCACCACTAGCGCAGTGGTGTTGATGCTTCCTTGCTGGACGATCGGCATGGCGTTCAGCCCTCCTTCGGGTTGACCACGCGGACGACATTGCGGGCGTGCTCGCTTTTCAGGATCTCGGCAATCCGTGTCGTTTCAGCAACAATATCGCCGCGGGCCAGGCCGGCGAACGGTCTCACCACCACAAGGTGTATGTTCATGGATCCTCCGGATGGGATTCGGATGTTGTCGGCAAGACGGGCGTTCAGGCGGTGAAGCTCGCGGCGTTGAGCTGCAAGTCGCCGAACAGCATGGCGGGCTGCGTGGCGGACATGATCGTTGAGTATTCAACTTCGTAGAGTAGGTCTCGGCGATAGAGTAGCGCGTCCTCGGACTGGTCGAACACCGTCGATCCGGCATAGACGAGTCGGCCTTGCGAGCCATCCGATAGATCGATGAAGGTCATCGCCGCCAGGGACAAATCGATCGCCGCGGCCGTTGCGTCACGGGCCGCGGGCGTCGGGCACCAGCAGGTGATACGAAAGTTCTGCAATTGCCGGCGTACCTCCTTTTGCGCCGATGCATCAGCCACCACCCGCGCCACAAGAGTAGCGGCGCTAGGGATAGTGAGACTGGCACCGACGAGGTGCGCGATCACGTCAGCCCGCGCCAAGGTGGCGAGATTCGAGGCCACAGAAGCGGGCGTATCTCCCGCAACAGTGCGATAGGCGTACCCACGGCCATCCACCAGCAGGCCAGCAACCTGACCCAGGCCCGCTGTGCCCTCTAATGTGACCGAGTTGCCGGAAACGGCCGCGGTTAACGTTGGTGTCGCCGGACCGCCAAACCATTCCTGGACGTAGCGTGTCGTGGCGCGGCCGGCGCCTTGGCCGGGGAAGATCGTTACGTTAATCGTTCCGGCGCGCAGATCCTTATCCAAGGACGAAGCATTGGGCCAACCACGATATATCCGGCAATCGGGGCCCGGTACGCTGACAGCGCTTGTCCCGTTCGGATAGAGTGCCGCCGAAGCCGCCACGACCAGAGCTGTCTCTATATCGGACTGATCGGCCATTACGTGGTCGCCTGTTTGACGGTCAGCCGCCAGCCCAAATCGGTCAGTTCGGCCGCAGAGACGATCGCATTGCGCCCGAGATCGTCGGTCATAAGATCTGCCGGAAGCAGCACGATTCCCTGAACGGACGGCAGCAGTACGGTCCAGTAGGGCACGTTGCTGTCACTAGGCAGCGCGGCTTCCGGTTGGCCGCCACCGGAGGCGCCGAGCACGCTCGCAGGCCAGTTGGCGAGCAGTGTCGTCATCGTTGTCGCCGTGACGCCGCCGTAACCGTTCACGCCGGTGCTCGCCGGTGCCGCGGCCCGGGCAAAGGAGACCATGCGGTTGGTGCGCACGCAGAGAACCGGCAGGAGCGGGGCCTGAGAGGCGATGAACCAGGTACCGGTGGGTTGCACTAAATAGTCGCCGGGAAGCGTATAAGCCGCATCGAAGGTGGCGTGGCAAAGGGCATCGCCGTAGGGTTGAGGCCGCAAGAACCTGCCCTGCGCGCCGGAAAACAACACGTGGAGGCGGAGGAACCGGTTTGCTGGCGCCAGCGGGTCGGCAGTACCTGATGGACGGTACGCATCGGTTGTCGCGCCAATCGCCCGAGCGGCCACATTCATGCCCCAGCGTATACGATCATCTACACGTTCCTGGCGCATTCACACCACCAACGTAAGCCCATCGTTGCGGAGCGCAGGACCTGGGGGAATTCCGAAGAACCCGCATAGCCGGCGGCGCCAGTCGTCGAATAGTGCCGCCCTATCTCGGGCTTCGGTGCGGTTCCGTGTCCAGACCGCGGCTTGGTCAGTGTCCAGGCTATCTCCGGCTCTCGGTACCGCGAATTCCAGCCCCGATAGTTGAGCCAAATACCGCCGCACGATGATCTCTTCTTCCGGAGCAAGATTATTGATGCGGAACTCGAGCAGGCCGTAAACTTGGTAGAATCTCCAGTTCTCAAACCCCGCGGCGCCTGCTCCGTAAACTGGGTAGCCGCAGAAGCGACGGATGTCCGTCTTCTCGGCGTCGGTGAACATCGGCGGCAGATCCCATTTTTTCAGACCAGCAGTAGAAGCAAAAATGAAGGCAAGGCGCTTAATAGATCGCCTTGCCGCGCTTCTTCAGCCGACGTGCTCAATCATTACGGCCCGCTTGAAGGCAGCATTGGTGGCCGTCGGAAAGATGGTGGAGTTGGTGGTGGTATCCGATGGAGCGCAGAAACCACCAATCCAATACCAAGATTGAGCAATGATCTGCTGCAGCCTGTCAATAGGCTCCCGAGTGACCATCGCTACGCCGTCTACGATGCTTACGATCGAGTCGTTGGGTGCTACGTCGTCCGCCGCCATGCCGGCGAAGTCGCCCTCGATCAGCGCGCCCTGACCGCAAATGATCGGGCGCCGGACGTTCAAACCCGCCAGCGTCGGATGTGCCTGAACGAAGGCTTCGGTGGTGGTCACAAAGCGCAGGCCAAGCAGTTCATTGACCATCCCTTGCCGGAACACCTGGTTGGCCGACGTGGCGCCTTGGAAGAGCTGCTTGAAATCCGGGTCCGCGAACAGCTGGCGAGCGGAGCCCGGGTCGAGGTAGCAGTTATAGACCCCCTCAATTTCAGGCACGGCGTTCATGCGTAGCTTTGATACCGCATCGAGAAGGCAACTCATCGTAAGAGTGTCGCCGGCTAAGAGCGCGCTCGTGTTGCCCCGTTGACTTGGACGAATAATGACCGATGCATTCGCCGCCGTGACCGTGTTGCCTGTCGTCCCGTCCGATACCGCCACATTCGTAGAGAAGGTAAGCACACCGGATATCCCGTTGGGTGCAAGGGATACGCTTGGCGCATCCGCAACGGCGGCAACAAGTACATAGGAGTTGCCGTTGATCATCACGTTGAGGACGTTCGCGCTGCTGACCTGCTGCTGCACCCCATTGACGAACGCCGTCATGAAGCCGCGGATGTCATCGACCGCCACTGAGGGGCCCGCACTTGCAAGTGTTGTGCGGACGCGGGTGTTGCCACCAAAGTAGGCGTTGAAAAGAGCGTTCCGGGCAAGCTCATCCAAGCTGCGCGCCGCCTGTTCGCCATTGATATAGGCGTTCTGAAGAAACTGGCTTGCAATGCCAACTCGGCTTGTGACCATATTGAGATCGGTGGATGCCGCATAGTGGTTAATTGAGATAGTGTATTGCTCAACCCCCCAGTTCGCGATAGTAATCCCGTTGTCCAGGTTGGTGTTGGTGGTAGGTGCCAGCGGTGTAGTTACGCTGGGCTTGAGCCCAGCACGGGTCTTCGTGAGCGTCTCACCGATGCCGACGGCGATCTCCTCACGATCGGCGCAGGCACGGTAACCGAGGCGCGAACGCAAAGCCTGCTCGAACTCGCGCTCAAGAAAGCCCTGCTGGATGGCAGGCTGCAGGGCCGGGGGGAAGTTTTGAATTCCCATATCCAGGAGTCCTTCGGGTCAGAAGTTGTGGCTGGCACAGTTCGATGTAGCCTTGCACCGATGACCGGTTCTGTCCGCATGAAGCGGGCACGTTCTTTGGTGCCGAGGAAAAAGGTAACCTGCGTTACGGGCGACCGGTCAGCCAGCTCCAGGCGACGCGGTGATATGATACCACCCGGTTCCGTCGTAGCAGTTCAGGGTGTGAGTAATGCTGTTCCATTGACAGGCCGGCCCACTGGTGTTGGCTGGAGTGCCGCTGGGCGTTCCATTGGTGAATGGCAGTCGGACGAAGCCCGTAGTAGCGGCGATGGCAGCTGCGGCCCCAGATCCGATGGTAACATCGCCCCCAGACGGATTGAGGGTCAGCGTGTTGGTGGTACTCCATGTAAGATCGACACTCACGTTCTGACAATTCGTACCCGACATGGTGATCGGATTGGCTGGGGGGCTTGAGGAGACATCAGCAAAATCGGACGTGACAGCAGTGGCCTGATGGGCGCCATTGACTGACACGACCGTGTAAATTCCCCAATTTGGACCATAAAGCTTGTCCCCGGTGAAGCATGTGCCGCCGCTAGCGCCACCATGCACAGTTGCGCTAGTCACACTCTGCATCGGCACATCGAGAACAACACCAGCCGGATTGGCGCCCAGTTTTCCGTTGCCTACGATTACGGAACCTGTTTTATCAACTCGAAACCCTGGAGCGGAATACGCAGCAACACTTGTCTCCAGCATATGAAGGTCAATCCCGCCCGCCGCAGACACTGACTTGAAGGGAGAGGCCGGCACACCCCCATTCGTGACTTGGGGCACGACCGTGATGAGATAGCCGTTCGTCGGATCGATGGGAAATGCGTAGGCGGGGCCACCAAACTGCAGCCCAGCGCGGAACCCCGCGAACCCGCTTGCAGGGTTTTCGAAAACACCATAAGCGGTATCCACCTGCGAGCCCTGGACCGCGTCCAATGAGCTGCTGTAAACCCCGATGCCTTGTTTGTTCGCGGTACTAGATCCGCTTACAATATTGAGATCTATCTCAAGTCCGCCAACACCGCCAAGGTTGGTTGCGGCGGGATTAGTCTGCATGAGGCCGTATAGCGGTTCGTAGGTGCCCGAGGGGTTGCTGGCAGTACCATTGTCGCTGACATTAACCCGCATCGTTGACGCGACCGCCATGTGTGGCGGTCCAGGCGCCGGAACGCTCACATCGTCGGGCGCACTCTGCGTCAGTTCGGCGATGACCGCCGACCGGCCTCCCTTTGTGCCCGGTCCCCCGTAGTTATGTTGCACGTAAAGGGTTGTGACCTCGCTGTTGCCGCTGTAGTTAACAGTGTCCCCGGAGATGACGAACCGGACGGGCCCAACCCCGGAAGTGTAGGATGATGAACCAAACAGATTATCACTCGATGAAATGGAATACATTGAGTTGCTAGGTGTCACGCCGGCGTAGCCAAGCGAAGCACCAAGGTTCAAATGTGGAATGCTGGTGGTCTGGCCCAAGCTAATGCCATCTATCGTTCCGCCGGTAAGGGCGACATTCGAGCCAGTGAGCAGGTTAGCGCCCATCGTGAGTGGGCCGGACAGAGCGCCACCACTTAGCGGCAGACCGTTGATCCCGGGACTATAAAGTTGGAGATAAGATTGTGCGTATGCGCTCGCCACGCCGAGCAACGTCGCGGCGACACTTGCTGCGGTGAGTTCTCATTTTGAGCCTTTAATAGGCGGTGCCAGTACCGCGGGATACAAAGACCGTGCCTGCGCCGCTATTCGCGAGCACCGATATCGCACTCACTGTATCGGGCGCGTGCAGGAGTAAGCGCGCACCTGCGGGAATCGGCATGTCGTTCGATGCCGCAACGACACCAGAGACACCCAGCCGGACAAAGACGTAATCGCTCACCCCGTTTGTAATCAGGACCGAGCCGCCGCCCCCGGGTATGGTCACACTCGACGCAACAGTGCTGACCGAGACCGAGACCGTGTATGATGGATGGAAGGGCTGAACGGTTCCGACACTCATGCCGGGTTCTCCGCTACCTGCACGCGCCCGATTGGATTCCACAACTCACTAGGCAGAAGGCGGCCAGCATGGTCAGTTTGTCGAGCAGCACTCATCACGAGGGTCCCCCGGATCACAAGCCTGATGATTTTTGGTCAACTACGGCGCCTCAGCAGAGCAGCGCGGGCAAGCCGGTATTCATCATCGGTCATGTCCTTAACCGATTTCTGCTTCGGCGGGTGCGCCGGCGGGTGCCGTGCGTAGCTCGAGGATGACATGCCACTGAATAGCCACGGTTTGGCGCGCTTGAAGTCTTCAATGATCGAGGTTGCCTTCTCGACCTCTCCGCGCGCGTTGAGCGAAATTTCCGTCATGTCGAGAAGTTTCAGGCCATCAAGGTCGATCATGCCCGCGCGGATGGCTTCGGCCTTAAGTTCAGCGCGCATGAGTTGTGACTTCGACTCTCGTCGAACCTCCGCTAGCTGCTGCTCCAGCGATTCGGCCCGAGCCCGAAGTTCAAGGAGATCATCGGGCGATGTCTCAGTCGCGGATGAGGATTGAGAATCAGACATCATGCATTCCTTTCGGCTTTCATGTCCGCAGCAATGCGGGTAAGTTCGGCCGGTACGTTCTCGATGTCGTATGTATCTGCGATGGATTTAACAGCGGTTTCGCGGCTGATCTGGCCGGCGCCGGCAAGCACGGCGAGGGTTTGCGCGTCTTTCTGCCGGTCATCCGCTGTGAGCGGATACCAGCGGGGCCATTTCAGCGAAATTGGAGCGCTTGGATCAAGCTTAGGTATTGGTTGACCCATGACACGAAGCGGGTATAGCTCCGCCGCCCGGAGTACCATGCGGCTAAGTTCGAGCAATGCACCTTCGCCATAACTGACCCGTAGATTGTCGGCGAGCCAGATAAGCCCCTGGTTCATGAGTTCGAGCGCGCGACCAGACTGAGCTGCCGTTAGCCTATCGGCGCTTGCCCGATTGCCATGCACGCTCTCCAGCGCCAATTCGCGCAATATGCGGACATATTCGATGACCGCAGCCGAGGCGGTGCCGCCAATTTCCAGAAGCTTGGCGTCCCCTTTCTCGCTCACCACCAGCGCGTTGCCGGCACCCTTAACAATCTCGCTGTCCGTGCTGGCCGGCTCCTTAATAAGCAGCGTCGGATCACTGCTGTATTTCAGACCACGTCCGGCCTGGCTTAACTGATAGTCGATCTCGATCTGGGTCTCTATTGCCGGTCGGAAGGTGCATGCGCCGTCGTTAATGTCACCCGTTGCCGATGGGCCGGGGAGATTGCGGATCCAAACGATCGGCACGAAACCTAAATCGTGTCGCACAGTGCGCGTTAGATCAATTTCCGGTGGCTGCTGCGAACTGACAGGGGTCGGAACGTACCATACTTCCGAGGACGTGTCCCACTGTCGTTCGAACCAGTAATCATCCGCCGGATCAGCAATTTCATACCCATTAGCCATCAGTAGCGCCGCGGGCACTTTGTATTTCTCGACCACGCTGACGAGTGTGTCTGGTTCCTCCGGATCCCAAGCCGGAGTCAGATAGGCTGTCTCCAGGATGCTGAAAAAGATCCGTCCCTTGAGAACCCGCATGAGAACGGCGGCCGAACCTACAGACCCCCTAATGGCCGCGTCGGTCATCACCTGGTTAAGCCTGGTCTCCTTCGCAATATTGGCAAGCACGCCTCGCACCGCTGGATCAGGGCAGTCGAAGGTCGGGAAGTGCCCCTCGCTGAACAACAACGAGATGCTGTCCTCCACCACGACGCGGCAGAGCGCGTAGCGAACGCTGGGACGCCGGTTACGCAGCGGAATGTACTCTCCTCCCGCACCGCGCTCTTCATGGAATTGGAACGGCAGCACGTCATAGATCGTACCGTTCAAGACCCGCTTCAGAATGTCCAATATTCGGGACCGGGCCGGATAATCAGAGTCGCGCGGGATAAGCTCGCAGATAGTTTCGAACATCCTGACCTGCGTTGGTTTGACGGGGGGCACTAGCGGCTGAAAAGCGGCACCGTGATGCGGCGAGCGGGCGCAGCGTTCTCGGTCTGCACGGCGAAGGCCCGCGCGAAGGCGTCAACTTGATCGTCCTTACGTCCATAGGGAAAGTCGCGCAGTTCTTCCAGCAGGGCATGATTCCAGGCCGCGCGCAGGATCATAACATTGCCAGCCTCTACCTGCGAGGCGAGCGGCATAGCTCTGACTAACTTGGACCCGCTTTCCCGGGACGAAGTAACAGGATAACCGGCCAGCATCCGGGTGAAATAGGCGACTTGGATCTTTCCAGCCTGTCCAGGATCCTCAGGTAGGCAAACCGTTACCGATGGCCCGTCCTTCTGAGCGGTCTCGACGATGGCCTGCTCAACCTGCCTTGGAGAGCCTCGCAGGCGGACAAGATCGAGGATGATCCAGCGGCCAGACGGGTCGCGCAGCAATTTCAATCCGACGGTCCAATCTGGATCGTTGCTGCCATTCTGGGGGGTCGCCGCGAAATCCCAGGCGCGTACGACGCGACCGTTGGCATTCTCGGGCAAGTCGTCGAGGATCTCGATCCGCGGGACCTTGAAGAGGCTGCCCTGAAGAGGGCGCGGCGACTGCTGGAACAGGGACCACCAGGCCCGTTCGCCGATCGTCGCGCGTTTGCGCAACAGGGCGGCTGCGTCCTCCCATTCGGGCCATAAGGCTTCGCCCACGGTACGGCCGAGCGGGTCATCAGCTTCGGCTAGGGCGGGAAGACGCAAGACCTGCCACTCCGCCCGATCTTGGGCTATCAGACGGCCAGCTAAATCCTCGTCGTGCCACCTTGTCATGACCAGGATTATTCGCCCCTTCGGTTTGAGGCGAGTGGTAAGATCAAAACGGTACCAATTCCATAGACTCTCTCGCTGCAGCGGGCTCAACGACTCTGCCTGCGACTTGATAGGATCATCGATGATGGCGAGATCAGCACGGCGTCCGGTAATCGAACCGCGGACGCCGGTGGCGAAGTATTCGCCCTGTCGCGAGGTCTGCCAGCGCGCGGCAGCTCGATTATCTACGGCGAGGCGGTAACCAAGAAGGTCACTGTGCTCGGCAACAAGGGCCCGGATCTGGCGCCCGAAATGCTGGGCCAGCGCGGCGGTATGCGAGGCCGCTATAATCGAGCTTCTCGGATGCTGAACGAACCACCAGGCGGGAAATAGGATGGAAACATAGGTGGACTTGGCCGACCCCGGCGGCATCAGGACCATGAGGCGGTCGGTTTCGCCGCGACTTAGTGCATCAAGATTTTGCAGCAACAGGTGGTGATGGTTGGCGGGCGTTAGTTCCGATTTTTCGAGAACATAAGTCGCCCAGGCCGTCAAATTGGAGCGGATCTCGTTTTCTGTATCGCAGTCGCCAGGCCGTAGAGACGGGCTTGGCATCCGATCTGCTCGGTCCCTGATCCAGCCGGAGAGGACGATTATATTGGGGTGGTGGTGTGGGCCCCTGCAGCAGCGCACAAGACCTCATCATGCCCAATCGAATACCGGATTTTG
>CAWKGV010000002.1:0-549451 GCA_963849305.1 uncultured Pseudomonadota bacterium | reverse complement strand
AAAGACCGGCGCCCATATTGCGGGAGCTCATTTCTCAAGCAATGTCAGCAGGTTGTCAAGTGGCTGGGCATGTAACGTCTGGTGCATTTTGGACCACCGGATTGGACCGAGGCCGCCGCCCCCCGTGGTGGAGGGGGTTGGACCCTCCCAGTTTGAGCAGAAATAGAGGGAAATCAAGCTGTTAGGATCGCCATTATTGAGTATCACCGAATTGGTCCACTCGGAAAGCGGCGTTTGCAAGCCCAGGTTTCCAGTCCCCTAAGACCGCTCTAGTGCGACGCTGCGCCCCACGGGTGCTGAGCCGGGAGGCACGGCTTCAGCGTTAGGCCTGGAGGCAGCTTCGTCCCGGTGCCGCATGCGTGGTCCAACTGGCTTTGCAAGACGTTCGTTTCGGTCATGTCGGTGTTGGTCAGGTCGGCGTCCCGGACTTCGATCATGTCGATGAGCCCGGACTTGCCGGGCAAGGGGATGAGGGCTGACCAGGTCGGGATGAAGTCTTTGGGGCGATTGAATGCGGGGACCACGGCGGCGGACCCAGTCAGGATGGCGCCATGCAGATTGGCGCCTCGCAGGTCGGCGTCGGTCAGATTGGCCTGCAAGTCGGCGCCGGACAGGTTGGCATTCTTCAGATCGGCGTCGTGCAGGTCGGCGCCGGCCAGATTGGCGTCGGTCAGATCGGCCTCATCTAGCATGGCGCCTTGCATTTTAGCACCGGTCAGATTGGCGTCGATCAGGTCGGCGAAGATGAGGTAAGCGTGTGTGAGCTTGGCATCGGGCAGCTGGGCACCTTTCAGGTGGACTCTTGTCAGGTTCGCGTTGGTCAGCTCGGTGCCGTTCAGGTGGGCAAGGCGCAGATCGGCACCGCGCAGCATCGCCTTCGGAATGCGGGCGTCCGCCAAATCGACAAACCCGCTTCCGGGCGCACGTCTTCCAATGACCGTCAGCGCAGCTTCGATGTCAGTGGCAGGTGGACCTCCGCCCGTATAAGTCTTGGTGCCGTCGCGCACGAACGCACACAGCGCCTCGAGCGCAGGCTGGTGATACTGCTCCGAGGCGTTCATCACGCCCTCCAGCGCATAGATGCCGCCGAGCCGCGTCATGAGATTGCCGCTGCTCAAGTCCTCAAAGCCTTTTGAAGCTTGTTGGCTAATGAGCAGGTCACGTGATGCCTGCACGCTTTGCCGCGACTGCTCGTCGGAGGCCTGTAGGGTGCGCTGGGTCCCGTAGTAGGCGAGGCTGGCGCCGATCAGGACCGCCGCGCCGCCGAGAAGCTGGCCGATCGTTTTTCGGAAATTGTCCTCAACATCGGCACGGGCCTTCGGGTCGCGGATTTTAAGGCGCAGTCGGTTCACCTGCCACTTCGGCACCCACCACCAGGCTGCAGCCGCGATGGCGACCACGAAAGCCCCGACCGTCGCGATCCACCAGGGCATCGCCGCCTCCCACTGCCGAGCTCAGCGTCACGCATAGGAGAAAGGCAGCCGCAACACGAACACATCCTGGCCTGTCCGCACCGCCTAATAAGGTAAGTTGAAGGGTCTTTCGCTGGCGATCCGCTGCACTGGCCCGCCTTCGGCGGAGCTCAGCATGAGCCGCGCGCTCGACATGCTTGCGGGGGTCCGGGCGTGCCGGATGGGAACTCAGATACCCGGTTCTTGGCAGGCGCCCCGGTTATCCTGGAGGCGCCCAAAGGACCCCCAGGGCGTCGTAGCGCCCCCGGAGGGCCCCCCCGCCAGCCCGGTTGTCGACAAAGCCACCCGGTCATTCCTGGAGGCGCCCAAGGACAGCCCCAGGGGGTCGCGGTAGGTTCCATTCTGCTGCGGCGACAATCTGACCGTCCACCGGGTCGCGCTGGGAGTGGCAACTCCGCAAGCGAAGCCCGGCCCGTGGCGGAACAACAACAACGAACCAAATGGCGGTTCGGTGGATCGACCTTCTAGACACCCCCGCCGGGTCTGGGTTTTGGGATATCTGGTTTGTCTCGGGGCACGTGCCGAGCGGCGGACGCGGGCAGCACGAGGGCAGCAGCAGCCAGCGCAACAACGGCAGCAGTGTCGTGGCATCGTGCTGGCCCAGAGTTCAGCCTCGAACAATCGTCCAAGCCTGGTGTGGAAGATCGAGATTGGCGATTGCCCGGCCATACTCCAGGAACAAGGTTCCGATCTCCGGAACGACCCATGCTACCAGAAACCCAAGCCCGCCCAGCGCGCCCAGCGTGAGGGCTACCCCGATTACCCACTGCGACGTCAGCACGGCAGCGATCCAGGCGCGCTCGAACGTGGGCACGGCGGCACCGACCGGGATAAAGCGCAGCAGCACGCTTGAGAGGCCGGGCACGCCGCGCGTCAGCGAGACCGCGCCGATCAGGAGGTTGGCCAGGCTCGGGATCAGGGTGGTCAGCAGCAGCGCGTAAATCCACCAATGGACGGGGTCGCCAGGGCTTTGGGCGATATCGTCCAGGAGCCGATTGAACGGCAGGATAGGTGGGCCGCCACCAAGTGTGGCCGCGAAGTCGAATGTTTGCACGCCGATCACCATAGCCCCGGCAAGCATAACCAGAATGAGGAGCGCGAGGGCCGCGTCGAGCACCGCCAATCCGTATGGCCACCAGCCCCCAAGCTCCACGCCCCGGCGCAACAACGCCCTCGTGAGGCCGAGCGAGAGCCAATCGAAGGGCGCGTTAAGCAGCGTGAGTAGGCCGAAGAACAGGAGCATTGGCCCGGCGGCGTCCCATGCCGGTGAGGAGGACAGGTCGAAAGCGAGGAAGCCGACGATGACAACCATCAGACAACTAAACGCGGCGAGCAATGCCCCCTGCCATCGCCGACTTGCCGAGAGATCCGATAGTATCGAGACAGCGACAATGACAAGGAGATCGACAGCGACAAAGAGACCGGCAGCGCCAGCGCCAGCGCCAGCGACAGCGACAGCGACACCGACAGCGAAAGCGACAGCGACAGCGACAATGACAGCGCCAGCGACAGCGCTAGCGCCAGCGACACCGACACCGATACCGACAACGCCAGCCTCAGCGCCAGCGCCAGCGCCAGCGCCAGCGACACCGCCAGTAATCGCAGCAGCAACGCACCAGAGAACGCTCCACCAGCCCGAGCTTTTACCAGCCTGCCACCAAAAATACAGGGAAGTCGCGAGGCCACCGACCAACACACCTCGCTGCCACCAAACCGTGCCTCTCGCCAACCTCAAGGATGCCTCGGCGGGGCCCACGTGGCCAGAAATCGCCCAGATCACAAAAATACTCACGATCGGATACAGGAGAGACAAGAGCAGACAACGGTCGAAGGCGGCGGCGGTCCAGAGCGGGTAAGCTCCGCGCATGCCGAAGAAGTGGGGAAAGAGGCTTAGGTCAGCCTTGTCGTCATCGCCGAAGAGCCGATCGACCCTGTTCAGGAACGCGGTCAGCAATTGGCCGTAGACGCGCGTCGGCACCCCGCCTTCCTGTAAGCTGGAACGCAGGTTGTCATAGGCCCGCCGCTCCAGGCTGCCCTCCGCCGCGTCGCCGGCGCCGAGCACACCAACGTAGCGCGCGAAAATCAAAGCCAGCGCGGCCCCCATCACCCAGACCAGCGTCCAAATGAGGGCCGCCCCAGCCGGCCCCAAATGCGCAACAAGGAACGTATTGAGCCCCTCTGCCACGTGTTTGCCGGCCTCGCCTGTCAGGTCCATCTCCTAAGGCTCCTTCGGGAGGAAGCCGAAGCCAGAGCTATAGGCGACTCCATCCCCTTGCCGCCGGGTCGGCACAGTCCGAACCCGCCCGACTTGTCTCACATTCCCCTGCCCTAGCAAGTCACCGAGCGAGCGCTGGAACGTGTCCCATACGAATTGACATTGCTTTTTGGAGCGGAATGTATCACTATCCTAATGAGCCAGTGAGACACGAGGGCAGCGATGCTAGTGGGATACGCGAGGACGTCGACCGTCGAACAAGAAGCCGGTCTGGCGGCTCAGGAACGGGACCTGAAGGCCGCGGGATGCGAGAAGGTGTTCTGCGAGCGGGTGTCGTCGATGGCTCTCAGGGAGCGCCTTGAGGCCGTCCTAGAGTTCGTCCGGGAGGGTGACCGGCTGATAGTGACGCGGCTGGACCGCCTGGCCCGCAGCATGGAGAACCTCATGCAGATCACGGCCCGGCTCCGAGCCAAGGGCGTGGGCCTGAAAGTTCTCGATCCCGACATGGACACGTCGTCCGCCACGGGCGAGCTGATCTTCCATGTCTTCGGTGCGGTGGCCAGCTTCGAGCGCCGGCTGATGCTAGAGCGCCAGCGCGAGGGGATCGCCAAGGCCAAAGCCGACGGCAAATACCAGGGCCGTGCTCCAACAGCCCGTCGGCAGACGACGGAGGTGACACGGCTGAAGGCTGAAGGGGTCCGCCCGGTGGACATCGCGCGACGCCTCGGAATCGGCCGGGCGAGTGTTTACCGCATCCTGGGGGAGACTGGCCAAGCGGCGGTCGAGGCGCAAAGGGGAGAGGCCCGAGCGACGACTGGGTAGTCGGAAGCACCTCGCATCTGGACAGGCCCGGCACACTAAATCCCTGCTTCTACGGCCTTTCCAGTAGCGGCGTTGCAGTGGAGCGGGTTAAATTGGTTCGAGGTCGAACCGGAGATATCGCGGCCCGGTGATCGTATCGTTGAAAGAGAACATCCCGGGATGGCTCGGGTCCGATCACCCCTACTCCCACCTCAGGACCTCTTTATGGACGACCTCCAGCCTCCCATTGCGTCTTCTCCCCCTTGGACTTCTCTCTCCATCGCTCCCTTAGCGCCTAAGGGCGTTGGGGTCCCCGGGAGGGTAACGCGAAACGTTTTTGAGGATGGGGCCAGGGAGTGGCGGGAGCCACCGTCAAGCCTGCCGCCAGACGAACTCCGGAACGCCCGATGGCTGCCGCTGAGCGCCCTCGCCGCCTCTCAGGGGGCCACTTCGCTGGTCTCGGAACTTACCGCCCGGGTGATGGCCCACGAGACGGCCTGTGAGGCGCGTCAGAACAGCCGGCGCAAAGCTGGCCAGGAGAAGCTACAAGCCGCCGTCGGGGCCATCATCGGGGGTCTGCTGCGGCGTTGGGGGCGAGACGAACCCGGGGCCGTGTGCCGCAGTCGTGCCACCGCCGACTTCAGCGGCAGTCCAGTGGGCGCCCGCCAGTTCATCGCTGCGGCCGACGGTCTGATCGCGCTGGGCCTGCTGCGGTCCGCCAAGGCGATCCGCTACGGGGCGTTCTCGTTCGGAGACGGGGACGTCTTTCTTGGCAGGGCACCGCGCTACTGGCCATCGCCGGCATTGCTTGCCCTAGCGGCACGCTCCGGCGTCAACCCCGCGACGGTCCAAACGGACTTCGCTGACATCATCCCCACCGCGCCCCCGCCGGTTCCGAACCCCGTGCGAGTCTTCGCCATCAAGCAGCGGGGCCGGAAGGACAAGCAGCCGCTTCCTCGTGGGAGGCTCGGTGACCAAGCCGAGCGCATCGGACGCGACGTCGGGGAGACCAACGCATTCGCGGCAGAACATGACGTGCGCGGCTGTCTGCCCCCGCGCTGGTATCGGGTCTTCACTGAGGGGCCGCTGCTCGGCGGTCGATGGCAAGCCGCCGGTCGCGAGGGCGTCTACCAGGTCATTCCTGAAGTCGGAGCGGCTCGCCCGCATTACGATAAATGGCGAGCCCGTGGCGGAGGTGGACGTGAAGGCGTCGCACCTGTCAATCATGCACGGCCTGCTGGGTCTGCCGTTGCCCGAAGGCGACCCGTATGAGGTCCCCAGCGTGCCCCGCTCGGTCGTCAAGACGTGGATCACCGGCACGCTCGGCAAGGGAACACCGGTGCGGCGCTGGGCACCCAAGGCGATCAAGAACAGCCCCGAGCTGCCGAACCACAATGCCAAGGAAGTTGGGCGGCTGATTTGCGACCGCTACCCCTTCCTACATCAGCCAGCGCGAGCCGTCGCAGGGGCGGCAGGGCTGGACCGGCTGTGCCACCTAGGGACGCCCGAAAGGCTCCTGACGCATCGCCTCATGGCCATTGAGGCGGAGGCCCTGACGGGCGCCATGGGCGCTATCCGGGGGCGCGGTGTGCTGGCCCTCCCGATGCACGATGGTCTGATCGTTCCGAAGGTAGCTTGGCGAGCCGCAGCCAGCGACCTTGACGCCGCTTTCTCGTACTTCGCCAAGGTGCGGATTAGGTGGACGGTGGAGGGGGCGCCCGGTAGCCCGCGCGTGACTCTGGGCCCCGATACAGCGGCCTCCGCGCTCGAGGCAGGCCCGAAGTAGGGCCATGGCACAGTGGCCCTGGGCGGCCCGCTGTGGCGCCTTATGGCGCATGAGGAGCTGTCGGCGGGATGTTCTGCAGGCCTTGCCGAGTTTGCAGGGCGAGTCCGATCGTGGCCTGGAGGCCAGCCAAAGATACCTGGGAGCGAGTGGGCTGCGTCGCGTGGTGGCTACAACGGCAGCATTGAGCGGAGCACTAAAGAGGGTCGGATTGTGTCCGCAACGTCATACGCGAACTGCCTTTTTCCCCGAGCTCCATCGTCGGGACCACGCTGGGGGACCCGCCGGACCACCTTGGCGACCCTGAGCGAACCGGCGGCCAGCCCAGCGCCAGCCAACGGCGGACCCTAAAGCGGAGGCGACGCATAATCGACTGTCCTGGTCCTCCAGCCGACGCACCCGCAGGCTCGCCAGACGCCCAGCGCTCAGCCGCATTAGGGGGCGTCTGGTCTTCTGCGGCGGCTGCGCTGGGCCAACGGCGAGATGTCCAATCTCCTTGTCCTGCCCCGACCCCTGCGGTGGACCCCGTCCGACCGCCTCGGCCATCGCCGGAGTAAGCCGGGCCGCATCTTTTCCCGCCGTTACTCGGTCTCCGCATCCTCGAAATAGTCGAGATCAACCCGCTTTATGTCGACGGTCCGCGCCACCCGGACGCCCACATTGAAGCGAACCATCAGTGTTGTCAGGGTATCGCCGTCAATCAACACGAGGCGCAGCGATCCCGACTGATTGGCGGCGTTCCGCGCGGCCTTCGAAAAGGTCGAGGTTGTGATGAGGACGCCTTTATGTGCGCCCTTGCCCACCAGGGCGCCGATGAATGCGTGCACCGCCTCGCTCCCGACCGTGTTGGTTGGCTGATAGCGCTTGGCTTGGAGGTAGACGCGATCGAGGCCCAGCTGGTCCTCGCGAATGACACCATCAACGCCGCCATCTCCAGTTCCACCTAGCTGCTCGCCAGCGTCAATTCTGGAACCGCCGTAGCCCATGGCCAGCAAAAGGTCGACGATCATCTTTTCGAAAAAAACGGGAGATCCTTCGAGTATTCGGGCTAGCAACGCATCCCGCAGTGATTTGTCGAGGGTTCTGGATGCTGCGGCAATCTGCTCCTCGGGTGTGTTGGACGGCTCGGCTATCGCCGCCGCGACCGGAGTTGGCGCTGAGGTTGGTCCGTTGTCGGACTTCGTTCTGCTGAGAAAGGAACGGAACTCGTCAAACCGCTGCAGCAGCGCGGTATCGATCCTCGCAGGGTTGCTGTTCAGAACCTCCTGTCCGCGTTGGGATAGCCGCACTACGCCACGTTTCGGCTGCTCCAACAGGCCCGCCTGCTTCAGGTAGGTCTTGGCCCAGTGGACGCGGCTGGCGATGATCGTGGCGCCCCCGCTTGGTGTCTGCTGGTCACGTTCTTCCTGGGTGAGCCCTAGGTCGTCGGTGACCCGGGCTACCAGGTCGCGCATGTGCCAAACCTTCTCGGCGCAAAGGCGCAGCACCGGCAGCATCAGCATGTCGTAGGTCGGAATCGGCAAGATGCCTCCAATGCGATATGGCCCGCGGGAGCGGTGCCGAATACAGGCTGCTCCGGACTTGTCCTCGTTTAGACAAGCCCCGGTGTTGTCAGCCAAAGAGACACCGCTGATCCGGTTAGGCCGCGGTCAGTTCGGAGAGGCTCCGCCATCGGCGCTCGCTTGTTCGACTGCCTTCCCAATGACGGCCTGAAGCTGCTCATCCAAGCTCGATTTGGCGGGTGTCACCCTCCCCATCAGCTCCTTGAAACGAACGCCTTCGACCTTCTGCACGATCGCGCAGAGGGTGGCAAAGTCGGGCGGAAGAGCCAATCGAGCTTGCTCGCCGGCTCGGCGAAGATCATCCGCTAGGGCCGCGGTAGTTTGCCCCAGTGTGCCCGACCATGTCGCAGCGTGGATCAGCGCAGCCGCGAGTTGGTGGCCGAGGGCGTCGCGCCAGTCAGCGCCGACCTGGCTAAGATAGGTGCCCAGGTTGGAATGGCTGACGGCAATCGCCTCAGGCGTTGCATTTACATACTTGTAACTAAGTGCGGTCTCCTCGAAAAGCTTCGCCGCATCGTGACGGCTCAGCTCAACTTCCACTGTGGCGAGCGCCGAAAATACCGCCCCTAGGGATGCTACGTCGTTCTCCTGCTCAAATACTGCCCGGCAACACCGGAGCAGCTCACGTGCCTCATCATATCGCCTCAAACGCAGCAGCGGAGCGAAGTCATTGAACCGGGCGCGCGCCTGTTCGAACAACCCGGCACCGCGATTTTCCATGCTCCGAATAACTTCGGCATTAAGGCTGATCGCCCGCCGTCCTTCGCCAAGATGCTGCGCGGCATTGCGGCCGGTATCCCACGTCACCTCGCGCACATTCCAGATCGCGACCGACTCGTTCTGTTCGGGCGGATCTGGCATTCCGTGCATCTGCTCGCGGAGCTCCGTCACTCGGCCCAGCACCTCCGCATGCTTTCCGAGAGCATTGAGGATCTGAAGACGCATCACCTCATCCAACAGCTGTGTCCAAGGACCATGACCGGCACGCCGGGTGTAGTCCGTCTTGTGCTCCACGACCCGCAAGGCCGACTTGGGCCGGGCAGTGTGCAAGAGCAGGTTTACAAGGTCGCCAGAAGCCGTTGAGGCCGTCGCGAATTTCCCGCGCCCGGCCGAGTGCGCGATCAGCTCGCGCAGGAGAGCCTCGGCCTCGCCAAGACGGCCGGCAAACCCCAGGACCTTGGCCAAGAAGCCTTGATCCGTCGCCTCCCGGGCGGTTCCGGTGGTCTCATCGGCGATGCGCCGCACCAGCGGCAGGACAGCGGCGATCATGTCAGGCGATTGGTTCAGGGCTACAGCCTTTTCCAGCATCGCCGAAGCACTGCCCCATTCGGCCAACCGGCCGAGATAGGGAAAAGCGGAGAGGCCGGCGCGCACGATTGCTGAGCCTGCCGCTCGTTTCCTGCCGTGCTCTTCGCTAGCCAGCGCCTGACATTGTTGCCATATCGCGGCGAGTTCGCGATCCACGGCGGCCTGGAGGGTTGTGGCGCCGGCTTCGGCGCGGCCAGCCTCCGCCACCCCCGGATGGATCACCAGCTTGAACTGGTTCTCGTGCGGCCCGGTCGTCTGCCTGTCCACCAGTCCGGTCGCCACGAGCGACGTCAACAGTTCGGCAATCTCCGGCACCGGCCCCGGACAGCCAAGCCGCTGCCACACACCGCCCCAGTTCGCCTGGATCATCCAGCCCTCGCGATCGCCTTCCTCAAGGGCGCAGAGGAAATGGAAGAACGTCCGCGCCGCCTCGGTCAGCGCGCCGGCGATTCCGCTGGTCCAGCCGCGCAGGCTCGCCAGGAAGGCCTCAGGATCGAAACGCGTCTCCCCTTCCTGGAAGAAGGCGTCGAGCTCGCCGGCTCCCTTGCTTTGCGCCGCGTCTGACCGGGCGAGTTGCGCAGTCAGCTGCGACGGCTCCTTCGCCAGGGCCTCGGCCAGTTGGATTAGCTTCGGGTGGCCCTGCACCAGACGCAGCACCCGGCGCACCAGCTGACGTCCCGCCGCCTGGGTCAGGCCCGGCATCCCGCCGTCGAGCAGGCACCGCAGGTTCGGCAGCTCGCGCACGAGCAGCAGCGCCTCGTCCCGCGGCAGTGCGTGCACGGCAATGACTTGGGTCGAGACCGGAAGGCTGACGGGGCGGGTGCGGCTGGTTAGCAGCGCGCGCGACAGACCGCCGGGGGTCAGCAGCGCGTCCACCAACAAACCCCAGCGCTCATCCCTCCACTGCCCGGCTTCGGTCAGCAGGCTCTCTGCATTGTCCAGCACTATTAGGAGGGCATTGTATTCCAGCACCTCCACCAGACGCGGCAGCCAGGCCCGAAGCGTGTCCATGCGATCAACGACGTGGACCATTCTCAAGCCGGGGAGCTGCCGCTCCATCGCCAGCGCGAACTCGCGCAGCGCCAGCACGATGTCTTTGCCCTGCTCGGGGGCGGCATACCAGACGAAAGCCCGGAACCGACCGGCCGCCGCATGATGGTAGGCCAGCTCCACCGCACAGCCGGTCTTTCCCGCCCCGGCCATACCGTGAAACAGGACTCCGCTCTGGGGGCTTTCGGCAGCGAGCGCCACGCTCGCCCGCGTCATTGCCGCGACGCGCCCGACAAAATGCTCCGGCTGCCGCGGAAGATAGGCGAGCGTGTCGTCGAGACTAAGGCCCGGAGGGCGCTGGGGCGGCACCAGCGTCAGGTCGGCCGCCCGTGGGCCGAAGAGCGCGGGCGCAGCCGCGGAGAGTGCCCCGACAATCGGGAGCCCGCCTTTATCGGTAACGGCGCTGCGCAGTGCGAGCTGGGTGGCACGCGGCAGCGTCTGCCCCTGTCTAAACAGACGGTCGTAGAGCGCCTCCCCGAGGGTCATCGCGAACTCGTCCTCAACGGCGTAGCGCATTGCCAGCACCGCGCAGTCGAGGGCACCAGTGAGGGCGTGCGCCACCATAGGCGCCGCCTTGCCCGCTTTCGCTGCTGGCGGCACGGGGGCGGTGTCGCGATGCACCACTGTTTCCGGCGTGAAACCGAGCCAGCCGAGCGTCTGGTCGATGCTCGCGGCCGCCGACAGGCAGGCTGAAAGCACCACCAGCTTCAGTCGGCTACCAGCTTCACGGAGCAGTTTGGCGAGATCCGTTGAGGGGACCAGGTCGGGACTTCCATCGGGCTTTTCCAGCACCAAAGAGCCCGGCTGCCCATGGCCGGAGAAGTGGATTACATCCCAGCTCTCGCCCTGCTCGAGAGCGTCCCGCAAGCTGGACCGCGTCACGCCGTATTGCAGGACGCGCAGCTCGATTGCGGAACCGCAGGCCCCGGTCAGGCGACGGACCAAGCTACGCAACATCTGCCGCTCGCGCCGGAGATTGAGCGGGCTGCCGGTCGGAGGCAGGCTGAAGAGGGCGAGGATGCGGAGCCGATCGCCGACCGGATTGGCCGGGAGGGGCCGCTTGCCGGTAGTCTCAAAGATGAAGCTGACGCCGGCAACAGAGAGGGGATTATCGTCAAATCGCGCGATCTCGAGTGGCAGCGCCAGCAGCCGCTCTCCCTGCGGCGGCACCGCGACGCGAACCACAACGGAGGGAGTCGCGCGTTCAATCAGCTTGTCTCCTATGCTGCGGCCGAGCACCTGCTCGCCAATCCAGGCGCCGACCGTCTGGATCAGTCGACGCTCGTCCGCATCGCGGTTGAGGGGTGTCGCGTAGTGTCGCAGGTGGCCTGGCAGATCGACCATGGCCGCATAGTTCGAATTGGCGTGGTTTAGCGCTACGGAATGATCGGCCAAGAAGGCGCCGCCGCTGTCCTTCAGCACCCAGCGCCAGTGGTCGAGATCCGCGAACTCCGCGACTTCAAGGCGAAGGACATGAGCGGGCATGGCGTGTTTCTCGTCTCTTTAGGGTCGCAGCCCAATCGTTTGGACGTCTGTCCCGGACGGCCGGAATGCGCTGCATCGTTTAAGCCTGCCGCACAACTGGTGGCCCCATTTGCAGAGCGGCAGGCGTGCTTATCTGTGTCTGTCGCCGTCGTCTCCCACTGAGGCCCTGCAGAAACACACACGCAAGCCCGTCCGAGCGGCCGGTCCTAGTGCCCAGGGGCCAGGCGACTTCTAGAGGACATACCGGTAGGGTAGTAACCTCCGCCGGAACGCACACGTAAGGAGCGGCGTTGGAAGCCGCCATTGTCCTCTTCTCTCGCCCGCCCGGCTCTTCGACCTTGGTGCCTCTCCTCCAGCTGTCCCCGGGGCCACGCGGGACATGGAGATCACCCTGAAGAATGACGAAGATGGCCAGAGGTGGAGGTGAACTCACGCGCCGGCCAGCGCTGGCGAGACGCTGGCGCTTGGATACCGCGCAGTCGGGTCGCTATCGGGCCAGACCGACATTGCCGCAGCGCTCGGCATGAACCCCAGCAAGGTGTGCCGCCTAAGGGCAAAGCGATCGGCCGGGGGAAATCACCAAGGCCGAATGGGGGCGCCTTCATGGAGGGCGCCGAGATGGCCGAGCCGGAGTTCTGAGTCCGTTGCAAATTGCCGCACCCGATTGATGGAGATACCCGAAGGGATAACTCTCAGTTATACCTCGGTGCCTCGGCTGACCGATTGGTGGCGATAACCCGGGGGCGTTGCAGATTTGAGGTCATATACGCGATGCAACGTGCGACGCCCTACCAAAAAACTGGGTTTGCGGGCCGGCGCGAGGGACCCGATTTCGCGCCTCACGCGGCGGCTTGCGGTTCGTCGCGGAGGGCGGCGGGAAGTAGCGCGGGGACCTTGCTCAGTTCCTTCAAGGTCTCGTCGGGCATCCGCCGGAAGCCCCTGCCGTAACCCGCGCCGGCATTGCGCGGGTTGTTCCGCCCCGTGAGCGCATCCATGACCTCTTCCGGGACCCGCGCGCGGCGGAGCGCATCCTCCATGCGGTGCCTGAAGCCGTGCGAGGGAGGCTTGCGGCTGTCCTTCAGCCCCGCCCGGCCGCGCACCCAACGCCGAAAGTTCGTCTCGGCCGTCGCAGCGCGAGAGCCGTGCTTGTTGGGGAGAAGGTCAGGGAACAGCGGGCCGTCCGCCTTCAGCCCAGCGATGTAATCGAGGAAGCCTTCCGCTAGCACGGCAGGATGCAGAGGCGCCATGCGCTGAAAGGTCGGGTTCTTGCCCGCACGCGCCTCGGTCGGCACGATGTCCAGTATCCAGACACCGGCCTCCTGCCGCACGTCGCGGCGGCGCAGTTCGGCAATCTCGCCGATGCGGGCGGAGTTGAAACAGAGTAGCCAGGGAAGCCAGCGGCGCCAGCCGGCTTCCTTGCGGGCTGCTTGCAGGAGGTGGGCGGCCTCAGCGTCGGTATAGGCCTTCTCCTCCCCCACGGCCCGCTTCATGGATTTCGGCGCCATGTTGGCGAAGGGGTTGCTCGTGAGCATCCCATTACGCACGGCCCAGTTGCAGAGGGAGTTGGCGGCCTGGATTTCCCCGGCGACCGTCTTCACCTCCCTGCCCTCCGCCCCGAGGCGCGCGGTCTTGTAGTCCCGCACCGTGGCGGCCGTGATTTGCCGCAGGTCGTCCGTTCCTGCGAGCCGGGTGATGTGGCCGGCGGCGATCCGGTAGAGTGCGTATTCCGGAGCAAGTCGGCCAGGCATTCCGATTTGATGTCGGCCACTGATTCCGAGGTGATGTCGGCCATTCCGATCTGATGTCGGCCACCCCCTGAGGGGTGGCGTTGCCCGACCGCTGGGCAGGTGAGCGGTCTTCCTCTCGTCAGGGGCGAGAGGGGGACCGATGCCGGCCGAGAGAGTGTCGATGCGACGCGTGCGTGAGATCCTGCGGCTGAAATACGAGTTCGGCGCCTCGGACCGGGCGGTCGCGGTGGCGATCGGTGTCGCCCGTAGCACGGTGCAACTGTGCCTCGCTCGCGTCGCTGCGGCGGGGCTGAACTGGCCGTTGCCGGAGACGCTGACCGACGCGGGGCTCGAGGCGATATTGTTCGCGCCGCTCCGCGGCTCCAAGCCGGGCGGCCGGCACAAGGCGGAGCCGGATTGGACGCTGATCCATCATGAGCTGCGCCGCCCCGGGGTGACGCTGCTGCTGCTCTGGGAGGAATACCGGGCCATCCATACCGACGGCTACGGCTACAGCCGCTGGTGCGAGCTCTACAGGGGGTGGGAGAGCCGCCTGTCGCCGACCATGCGGCAGGCGCATCCCGCCGGCGAGCGGCTGTTCGTCGACTACGCCGGGCATACGGTGGAGGTGGTGGACGGCAGCACCGGCGAGCTGCGCGCGGCGCAGGTGTTTGTCGCGGTGCTGGGCGCGTCCAACTACACCTACGCCGAGGCGACTTGGACCCAGGGCCTGCCGGACTGGATTGGTGCGCACGTCCGCGCCCTCGCCTTTCTCGGCGGCGTGCCGCGCCAGATGGTGCCCGACAACCTGCGCGCCGGCGTGCTGCGGGCGAACTGGTATGAACCCGGGATCAATCCAACTTACCGCGATCTGGCGGCGCACTACGGCACCGCGATCTTGCCGACGCGGGTGCGCAGGCCGCGCGACAAAGCCAAGGTCGAAGCTGGTGTGCTGGTGGTGGAACGCTGGATCCTGGCGCGTCTGCGCAATCAGCGGTTCTTCTCCCTGGCCGAGCTCAACGCGGCAATTACGACACTGGTCGCCGATCTCAATGCCCGGCCGATGCGCAAGCTCGGCGTCAGCCGCCGCCAGCTGTTCAAGGAGCTGGACCGGCCGGCGCTGTCGCCGTTGCCGGCGGAGCCCTTCGTCTACGCCGAGTGGCGCATCCGGCGCGTGGCACTCGACTACCATGTCGACATCGACGGGCATTACTACTCGGTACCGCACCGATTGCTGCGCGAGCGGGTCGAGGCCCGCGTCACTGCCCGCACGATCGAGCTGTTCCACAAGGGGGAGCGCGTCGCGGTGCACGTGCGTGGCGGCGTGCGCGGCCGGCACACGACACTGCCGGAGCACATGCCGCGGGCGCATCGGCGGCATGCCGAGTGGACCATTGAGCGCATCGGCCGGGAGGCCGCGGGGATCGGCGCGGCAACGGCGACACTCGCGGCGTTGATCCTGGAGAGCCGGCCGCACCCGGAGCAGGGCTTCCGCGCCTGCCTCGGCATCCTGCGTCTGGTGCGCACCTACGGCCACGACCGGGTGGAGGCGGCCTGTACGCGCGGCCTGGAGATCGGCGCGCGCTCCTACGGCAGCGTGCAGTCGATCCTGCGGCACGGGCTCGACCGTCAGTCCCCCGAGGCGCCGGTCCGAACCGGTGAGCTGCCGCTGGTCCACCCGAACATCCGCGGTTCCGGCTATTACCACTGAGGAGAGCCCCGTTGCTAACCCATCCCACGCTCGACCAACTGCGCCAGCTCGGCTTCGCCGGCATGGCGCGCGCCTTTGAGGAGCTGACCGCCAGCCCGCGCGGCGTCGAGCTCGATCACGCCGAGTGGCTCGGGCTGCTGCTCGACCGCGAGCTCGCCGATCGGCAGGACCGCCGCCTCAAGGCGCGCCTGCGCTATGCCCGGCTGCGCCACCAGGCCGCCGTCGAGGACGTCGACTACCGCACCGCACGTGGCCTGGACCGGGCATTGTTTCAGAAACTTGCCCTGGGCGGCTGGATCGAGGCGAAGCAGAACCTGATCATCGAAGGCCCGACCGGAGTCGGAAAATCGTGGCTTGCCTGTGCCCTCGGCCACAAGGCCTGCCGCGACAACTACTCCGTGCTCTACCAGCGCATCCCGCGTCTGTTCGCCGACCTGGGGCTGGCGCGCGGTGACGGTCGTTACGGCAGGTTGATGCGGGCATTCGGCGGGGTGAAGCTACTGATCCTGGACGACTGGGGGCTCGAGCCGCTCGGCCCGGAACAACGCCGCGACCTGCTCGAGATCGTCGAGGACCGTTATGGCCGCGGCGCCACGCTGCTCACCAGCCAGATCCCAGTGGATCGCTGGCACAACCTCATCGGCGACCCGACCCTGGCCGACGCCATCCTCGACCGGGTCGTCCACAACGCCCACCGCATCCAGTTGCGCGGCGAATCGCTGCGAAGAAAGAAAGCTCAGGAGCACGCTATCATGGCTTGACTGATCACCATCGCGATGGAGACATCACACCCGCCCACGGGCACCGCCACCCCGGCCGACATCGATCGGAACAGCCGGCCGACTTCAATCGGAATGGGTGGCCGACTTCAGGCTGGAATCACCGGCCGACATCATCGGAATGCGCAGGTAGAGCCGGAGCGTTCCCGCTGCGGGCTGGCTTTCTTTCGCCCAGGCGGCCAGGAGGGTGGCAAAGGTAAGCGGCTCCGGGGCCACGGGTTCGGCCGATACAGGCGCCGGGAAGCGGGCCAAAGTCGGGTCCTCCCAGTCGCCACGGCAGCGGCGGATCATCGTTCGGGCAAAGTCCAGCTTGGCGGGCCACAGCCGCTCGGCCGTGCGGGTGATCGAGTCCGCATCAGCGGCGATCCCCTGTGAGCGAAGCACCTGCTCGGCCTCCGCCAGGTCACAGGGCCGGGGGGAAAATATATCGTCCGGCCCGTCCCCGACCCGATCGAGCAAGGCCTCGCGGTGGTTCTCCCAGCCCTCTTCCCAGCCAATGTCGTGCTCGTGCTGGACCAGTTCGGCGCGATACCAGGCGCCGCAGACTGCCTCGACTTCCCGCGCTGTCAGCCGACACACCTCACCCCGGGCCTTGGCGCGGGCCGCCTCAATTTCCGCCTCCCAGGCGGCCAGTGCCGCAGCGTGAAGCCGCCGGTTCTCCGCCTCACTCGCACCCCGGAGCGGACGCTTGAACTCGGAACGGCCGAGGATGTCCCGCAAATCCTTGGGGACCACCTTGCGCGCGTAGGGGAAGCGAGAGCCTTGGCGGCGGGTCGGGCGAGCCATGCGGAAGACCATTTGGACAACCCGTTTGGACCAGTCGGGCGTCTCTCCGTTCTTCTCTCGCCTGATTTCCCTAACAAATCATGCACTAGGCATGGTGCTGCTGGTCAGGATTGAACTGACGACCTCTCCCTTACCAAGGGAGTGCTCTACCACTGAGCTACAGCAGCATGGCTCGCTTCTGGTGGGCGCGACAGGGATCGAACCTGTGGCCCCTACCGTGTCAAGGTAGTGCTCTCCCGCTGAGCTACGCGCCCCGCCCTCGCCGCGCTTCTAACGCGGCTGTGCGGAACGTCGCAAGCCCAGGGGCGGTGACGGGTGGTGACAGCACGCGGGCGGCCTTGTTCAATGGGGGCGATGGATATGCCCGTCCCCGCAACGGTTCTCGCGTCCCCGGCGCCCGCCCTGGTCCGTCGGCCAGTGCCGCAGACCGCGCCGATCGTGTTCGCCTCGCCGCATTCCGGCCGGCTCTACCCGCCCGATTTCGTCGCATCCGCCCGGCTCGATCCGCTCAGCCTGCGCCGCAGCGAAGACAGCTTCGTCGATCGGCTGTTCGCCGAGGCGCCAACCTACGGCGCCCCGCTGCTCACCGCGACCTTCCCGCGCGCCTACTGCGACCCGAACCGTGAGCCGTGGGAACTCGACCCGACGATGTTCGAGGAAGAACTGCCGGCCTGGGTCAATACCACCAGCGTCCGGGTCGGCGCCGGGCTCGGCACGATCGCCCGCGTCGTCGCCTCGGGCGAGGCGATCTACCGCGGCAAGCTGCGCTTCGTGGAGGCCGAGCAGCGAGTTCGCGACTACTGGCAGCCATTTCACGACACCCTGGCCGCGCTCATCGCCGGTACCCGGGCGAGCTTCGGGCACTGCCTGCTGGTCGACTGCCACTCCATGCCGGCAAACGGCGGCGGGCGCGCTGGCGCGGATTTCGTGCTGGGCGACGCCCACGGGACAGCGTGCTGCTCGCGTGTGACGCGTATGGTCGAGCAGACCTTGAGCGGGCTCGGCTACACGGTGCGCCGCAACGATCCGTACGCGGGCGGTTACATCACCCGCCACTACGGCCGACCGCGCGAAGGGGTTCACGCGCTCCAGATCGAAGTCGCGCGGGGGCTTTATATGGATGAGGCGCGAATCGAGCCCCTGCCCCGCTTCCCGGCGGTCCAGCTCGATCTCACGGCGCTGATCGCCCGATTGGCGGCGGGTGTGGATGCGCTTCTAGGCGGCTGAGGGGGCAACGATCCGGCGACGGCTACGGCCGAATGATCGTGCCCGGGCCGGCTTCGGTGAACAGTTCCAGCAGACAGGCATGCGGCACCCGGCCGTCCAGGATCACCGCCCCCTTGGCGCCGCGCCGCACCGCCTCCGCGCAGTTCTCCACCTTGGGGATCATGCCGCCGGAGATCATCCCGCGGGCAATCCCCCGCTCGACCTCCGCCACCGTTAACTCGTGGATCAGCCGCTTATTTTCATCGAGCACGCCCGGCACGTCGGTGAGCATGAGCAGCCTGGTCGCGCCGAGCGCGCCGGCGATGACGCCGGCCACCGTGTCGGCGTTAATGTTGTATGTCTGCCCGTCCGCGCCCATGCCGACCGGGGCGATCACCGGGATCAGGCCGGAGCCGGTCAGGGCATGGATCACGCGCACGTCCACCGCCTCGGGCTCGCCCACGAACCCGAGATCGAGCGCGCGCTCGATGCGGCTGTCCGGATCGTGCTTGGTCCGGCTCAGCTTGCGTGCGCGGATCAGGCCGCCATCCTTGCCGCAAATGCCGACCGCCAGGGCGCCGGCGCGGGTGATGAGGCTGGCTACTTGTTTGTTCACGGTGCCGGCGAGTACCATCTCCACCACCTCGACCATCGCCGCGTCGGTCACGCGCAGGCCGTCGACAAAGGTGGACTGGATGGCGAGCCGCTGCAGCATGGCGCTGATCTGTGGGCCTCCGCCATGCACTACGACCGGGTTGATGCCGACCTGCTTGAGCACCGCGATGTCGGCGCCGAACTGGGCCGCAAGTTCCTCCTCGCCCATGGCGTGGCCGCCGTATTTCACCACGATGGTCGCTCCGGCATACCGGCGAAGGTACGGCAGCGCGAGCGCCAGGATGCGCGCCTGCTCGGCGGCGGCCGCGCGGTCAATCGGGGTGGCTGTCATGCTGCGTCCTTGGCGTTCCCGTCCCAGGTGTCGGGCGTGTAGGGCGGGGGGTGCAGAGGGTCAAGTTGACACCCTGTCGGGGCCGCCCGCCTCAGAACGGAAATCCGAAATTCACGTGATAGACGTTCAGTCCACCGCCGAACACGTATCCGAGGCCGATGCGCGCGTTCCGGAGGAACGACACTTCCAGGGGTATCGCAGAACCAATCGAGAAGCCAACCTCCCTCTGGTTCTCCACTTTCAAAGGCTGTTGCAGGAAGCGGGAGAATACCAGCGGCTTGGGGTAATAGTACTCCGCGAGATAGATGCCCAGGTCCGGCCGCACATGCTTGATAGTTACGTCGAGCGGGCGCCGAAGCTCGAAGCCTGTCTTGATGGCGATATAGGATTGCCTGAAGCCATGACCGATGGTGCTGTCGCCAGCGTAGAGAACGGCATTGCCCAACGACAGCGTGTAGGGGCCTCGGTAAAAGCTGGTCACGGCGCGCAGCCCCAGCGCGTATATCCATGCGTTGGCGCCATTGGTGGCCCCGAACGCGTGTCCCACGCCTCCGCTGAAGAACGGCTTGAGGACGATGTGGCTGCCGAGCGGCATTTTGCAGCTCCGCGCCCGGCACCAAGGCAAGCGATTGCTGGTGCAACGAGATCGTGCTGCCGTCCGTGTCGGTTGCCTTGCAGCTGTAGAGGCCGAGCTGGATTGGCGCGCTCAGCTTCAGTGCCCACCCGCTGTCGGGTCCGACCGGAAGCCTGTACGCGAGAGGCAGCTGGAAGACCGCCGCCGTGAGGCCGGCCAGCGAGTAGCCGCCGAAGCCGAGAGCCGATGAGTAAACGTAATTCACGTTCACGGTACGGTTCTGCTGGCCGGTGTTCGGCTCAGCGGCCAGCAGGCTCGCGCCCGAAGCCGCAAAGGCACCCGCCGCCCCGACCCTAACGGCGCAACCAAACGGGCCTTTTCGTAGGCGCATTCTCACGCTGGCAGACGTTTTAGGTGGTGCCAATGGCGGCAAGTCCGGCCCGAAGCTCCGCCACGCCGGCGCCAGTCTCACTGCTGGTCGTGACCACCTCCGGGTGCGCCGCCGTGTGGGCGCGGGCAAGGGCCGCCGCCTCATGCTGCTTGCGCGCGAGCGGCTGCGGCTTGACGGCATCGGCCTTGGTCAGCACGAGGTGGAACCCGACCGCGGCGCGGTCCAACAGTTCCATCACCGCCCGGTCCGACTCTTTCACCTCCACCCGCGCGTCCAGCAGCAAGAGAACGCGGCGCAGGTTCGGGCGGCCGCGCAGGTAATCGAACATCAGCCCCTGCCAGTCCTCCTTCACTGCCTTCGCCGCCCGCGCATAGCCGTAGCCGGGCATGTCCACCAGCATGAGCCGACCGGACAGGTCGAAGAAATTGAGCTGACGGGTGCGGCCGGGTGCGGCGGAAATGCGGGCGAGCGCCCGCCGGCCGGTGATCGCGTTCAACAGCGACGACTTACCGACATTGGAGCGGCCGGCGAACGCGATCTCGGGCAAGGCCGGGGGCGGAAGTTGGTCGAGCCGCTGGGCCGCGTGGACGAAGCGGCATTCGGCGGCGAACAGGCGGCGCCCGGCTTCCAGGACCTCGGCCGGTTCGGCCTTCGCCTCGGGCGTACGGTCGAGCCAGGCGGCCGATCCGCCCGGCGGGCCGCTCACGTCCGGGCCAGCCCCGGCCGGGTCAGGCGCGTGCGGCGCATGATCAGCCATTGCTGGGCGATAGACAGCAGGTTGTTCCAGCTCCAGTAGATCACCAACCCCGCCGGGAAGCGGGCCAGCATGAAGGTGAAGATGATTGGCATGAACTGGAACAGCTTCGCCTGCACCGGATCGGGCGGGGCCGGGTTCAGCTTCTGCTGGAAGAACATCGTCAACCCCATGATGATCGGCCAGGCGCCAAGGTGCAGGATCGGCGAGATAGCGGTCGGATCCCAGGGGATCAGCCCGAACAGCGTGAAGATGTTGGTGGGATCTATCTGCGAAAGATCGTGTATCCAACCGAAGAATGGCGCCTGGCGCATTTCGATGGTGACGAAGATCACCTTGTAGAGCGCGAAGAACACCGGGATCTGCACCACCATCGGCAGGCAGCCGCTAGCTGGGTTAACTTTCTCGGCCTTGTAGAGCGCCATCATCTCCTGCTGCATCTTCTGCGGGTCGTCCTTGAGACGCTCACGCAGCGCCGTGACCTTTGGCGACAGCAGCCGCATCTTGCTCATGGAGCGATAGGAGTAGTTGGCCAGCGGGAAGAACAACGCCTTGACGAACACCGTGAACACGATGATCGCCAGCCCGAAATTCCCGAGCAGGACGTTCAGGTAATCGAGGCAATAGAAGATCGGCTTTGTCAAGAAATAGAACCAGCCGAAATCGACCGCCTTATCAAAGTGCGGAATATTGTATTCAAACTCGTACTTATCGAGCAAATTGACGACCTTCGCGCCTGTGAACAAATGCGCTGATTTTGAAACAGTTGCTCCAGGTGCGATGGTCTGAGGCTGAGACGTTACGTAATCAACCTGATAATGGCCGTCCCCTCCGGGAATGTAGCGGAACTGCACTGTCTCCGGCTCGGTTTGCACTGGCACCGCCGCCGTGAGCCAGTACTTGTCGGTGATTCCCGCCCAGCCACCGGTCGAGGTCGCCTGATAGGCGATGTCGCCCTCCTTGCCCTTGGCGGCGTTTCGCGTCTTTTCGTAGCCGAGTTCTTGTAGTGTCCCGCCGGTGACTCCGAGCAGCCCCTCGAACAGGATGTAATAACCGGAGGTCTGCGGCGTGTAGTCGCGACGGATGCGCGTCCACGGGTAAAGCTTGACCGGTTTGCCGGTTTTATTCGTCACCTCCTGGCGGATGCTGAACATGTAATGGTCGTCGATCGCGACGGCGATCTTGAAGACGAGACCCTCGCCGTTGTCCCATGACAGCGTCACCGGGTTCTGGGCGGTCAATACGGGGGCCGAGGCGGTCCAGACGGTGTCGTCGCCGGGCAACTTGACGGCTTCGTCCGCCGGCGCCGACCAGCCGTACTGCGCGAAGTAAGGGTGCTGGCCTGACAGCGGTTGCAGCAACTGCACGTCCGGCGAATTGCGCGCGTCGGTCTGGCGGTAGTCGTTGAGCACGATGTCGTCGATCCGCGCGCCGAGCAGGCTCATTGAGCCGCGCACGGCCGGGGCGTCGATCTTCAGCCGCGGCACGGCCTTCGGCACCGCCACCGGGGTAGCCGGCACGCCTGCACCCGGTCCGCCCTCCGCCGGGGTCGCGTATTGTCCGAGCGGAGCTGGCTGGGCATGGTGCGGCGCCGGCGCCGTTGGAGGCGGCTGCGGCAAATAGCGGTGCGCTATCAGTTGGTAGCCTAGGAGGATTGCGATCGAAATCAGGATCGCGGAGAAGAGACGCCTCTGGTCCATCAAAGCCCCGTTTCGCCGCCCCGGGAACCGCCCGGGGCGTGGCAATCGCAACCGGGCACCGGATCGTACCCGCCCTCGTTCCATGGATTGCAGCGCAGGATGCGCCAGCCCGCGAGGCCCGCTCCGCGGAGCGCGCCATGCGTCCTGAGCGCCCCGATCGCATACTCGCTGCAACTCGGCTCGAACCGGCAATTGGCGCCGATCATCGGGCGCAGCGTCCATTGATAAGCGCGCACCGCGCCCACCCCAACCCAGGCTGCCGGGCTCACGGCCGTCTCGCCTTGGCGAGCACGCGGCGCAGGTCGTCCTGGAGATCGGCGAAGCCGCGCACGCGCGTTCCCCCCCGCCCGATCAGCACTAAATCGACGCCGGCTAGCTGTTGGTCGGCAAGCACCAGGCGGGCGGCCTCCCTTAGCCGCCGGCGCACGCGGTTGCGGACCACGGCGTTGCCAACCTTCTTCGTTACCGTGAAACCGATCCGCGCGGGGCCGGCATCGCCACGGGCGAGCACCTGGAGCACCAGGCCGGGGCTGGGAACCCTGCGGCCCTTGGCGGCGACGTGAATGAACTCCCCCCGTCGCTTCAGGCGCTGCGGCAGGGACGCCATTGAGCAGGCAATCGACAAAGTCAGCGGGGTCAGGCCGACAATCGCTTGCGGCCTTTGGCACGGCGGTTGGACAACACCTTGCGGCCGCCAACCGTGGCCATGCGGGCGCGAAAACCGTGCCGGCGCTTGCGGACCAGCTTCGAGGGTTGATAGGTACGCTTCACGGCGGCTCTCTCCGATGGATTCCAAGCGGCCCGCCGACACGGGCACGGCCACGCCCGCGCCGCGATCACACGGGGGCCCGTCAGCTAGCGCCGCCTTATAAGGATCGACACACGGCCGGTCAATCACATGACCTAACAGCGGGTTCCGGCCAGGGCGGGGTTGCGGATATGCGGTTGAAGCCCAATCAAAAGGATGATCGCAGATGTCGCTCGTCTGGACGAAGGAGCGGCGGCGGGCGGCGGCCCGCCAGTCAGCGTAGATAGGACGAACGCCCGCATGATCGCCGCCTTGTGAGCCTGCGCCGGTGCGCCTGACCAAACCAGTCCTGCTGCTGCTTGTGGTGGGCGGGCTCGCACTCGCGGCCTCGCGATTCGGACTGCCGCACGCGCTAAGCTGGGCCACGCTGGCGCGCCATCAGGCGGCGCTGTCGGCCGAAGTCGCGGCGCACCCCTTTCTGGCACCGCTCGTCTATGCCGTGGTGTATGCCATCATCGTGGCGTTCTCGATTCCGGAGGCCGCAATCGTCACGGTGGCCGGCGGCCTGCTGTTCGGGACGTTCCTGGGCGGCACGCTCGCCGTTCTCGGCGCCACCGTCGGCGCCATCGCCCTGTTCCTGGTCGCACGAACCGCATTCGCCAAAGCCGTCGCGCGTCGAGCGGGCACGGTGATGGACCGTATCCGCAGGAGATTGCATAGGGACGGCTTCAGCTATCTCCTGGCGATCCGCCTGGTCCCAGCCTTACCCTTCTGGCTGGTGAACCTGGCTGCGGCGCTGTGCGGAATGCGCCTGTTGCCTTACGCTGCCGCGACCCTGATCGGCATCATTCCCGTGACCTTCGTGTTCGCCTGGATCGGCTCCGGCGTGGGCCAAATCCTGGCGGCCGGGCAAGCCCCCGACCTGGGCCTGGTTTTCTCCGCCCGCGTGCTGGCCCCACTGCTCGCATTGGCGGCGCTCGCGTTATTGCCGGTCGTGCTGCGCCGGCGCAACCGCTCCGATGCCTGAGTTCGACCTGGCGGTGATCGGCGCCGGCGCGGCCGGGTTGTCGGTCACCGCGGCGGCGGCCCGGCTGGGGGTTCGCGTCGCGCTGATCGAACGCGGGAAGATGGGCGGAGATTGCCTAAATGCCGGTTGCGTGCCGAGCAAAGCTCTGCTCGCCGCCGCCCATCAGGCGTCGGCGGCACGGAGGGCAGGACGCCTCGGGGTCGGCTTGCCGGAGCCGGCGATCGATTGGGCGGGGGTGCGGGCGCATGTTCGGCGCGCGATCGCCGAGATCGCGCCGAACGACTCCGCCGCCCGCTATCGCGCGCTCGGCGCAACCGTGATCGCTGCCGAGGCGCGGTTCGCCGCCGCGAACACCCTGACGGTGGGTGACGAGCGGCTGCGGGCGCGGCGGATCGTCGTCGCCGCCGGCAGCCGCCCGGCTGTTCCGCCGATATCTGGCATCGACCGTGTGCAGTTCCTCACCAATGAGAGTGTGTTCGATCTGGCCGAGAGGCCCGAGCATCTCGTGATCCTCGGCGGTGGCCCGGTCGGGCTGGAGATGGCGGACGCGCACGCCGCCCTGGGCTGCCGGGTAACGGTGGTCGAGGCGGACCGCATCGCGGCGGCCGAAGACCCCGAGCTTGTGACCGGATTGCGCACGGCCCTGGTCGTGCGCGGGGTCACGATCATGGAGAGCGCGGAGGTGGCGGAAATCACGCCCGGACCCGCGCTTCGGCTGCGCGACGGCCGTTGGATCGCGGGCAGTCATTTGCTGGTCGCCACGGGACGCCAACCGAACATCGAGGATCTGGCGTTGGAGACCGGGGGAGTGCGCGCGAGCCGCGCCGGAATCGCCACCGACCGCGGGCTGCGGAGCCTGTCCAACCGGTGGGTGTTCGCCGTGGGCGACATCGCCGACCCGTACGGGATCGGCCCGCGCGCCTTCACTCATGTCGGCACCTATCATGCCGGCATCGTGATCCGGCGGGCGCTGTTCCGTCTGCCGGCTGCGATCGACTATCGCGCCTTGCCGCGCGTGACCTACACCGCCCCCGAATTGGCGCAGGTCGGCATGACGGAGGCGGAGGCGCGGAATACCGGCCGGGCCGTCTCGGTGCTGCGGTGGCCGCTGACCGAGAATGACCGTGCTGCCGCCGAGGGCGACCGGGCGGGGTTGGTGAAATTGGTGGTGGAGTCCGGCCGCGTGATCGGCGCGGGCATACTTGCCCCGCACGCGGGCGAGATGATCGGCCAATGGACGCTGGCCATCCGGCGTCGGGTGCCGCTGCGCGCACTCGCGGGCCTGATCGTACCCTACCCGACGCGAGCCGAGGCGGGGACGCGCGCGGCGAGCAGCTATTATCTGGCGAGCCTGTTCGCCCCGCGCACGAAAACGTTGGTCCGAGCCCTCATGCGGTTGCCCTGACGCGCCGGCTCCCTAGCTTCGGGACATGACCGGACCGGACGAGGAACGAGGCGGCTGGGCGCGCCGCTCTGGCGGCGGGGTCGCGCTCGCGCTTCAAGGCGGCGGCGCGCATGGCGCGTTCACCTGGGGTGTCCTCGACCGATTGTTGGAAGACGGGCTGACAGTCGGCGCGGTCTCGGGTGTCTCATCCGGGGCGATCTGCGGAGCGATGCTGGTCCAGGGTCTGGTGCGCGGCGGGCCGGCCGGCGCCCGCGCCGAGCTGCGGCGCCTTTGGGACCGCATCGCACGGGCACGCGCGATGTCGGTCGGGGCGCTCGACGGTTGGTTGGGCGGACCCGACCTGCTTGGGGCGTTCGCCTGGCGTGGGTTCGAAACCATGCTGCAAATGTTCAGCCCGGCGCAGATCAACCCGTTCGGCCACAACCCGCTTCGGCCGCTGCTCGCCGACCTCCTAGACTGCCGGCTGCTGGCAGACCCAGCCGCGCCGCGGCTCACGGTGGCCGCGACCGACGTGGAGACCGGCACCGCCGTGCTGTTCGACAACGCCACCATTGATGTCGAGGTGCTGCTCGCCTCTTCCTGTGTGCCGCTGATGTTCCCGTCGATCGAGATCGGCGGCCGGGCCTATTGGGACGGCGGCTGCGCCGGCAACCCGCCGCTCGGTCCGTTGCTAAGCCCCGAGCCGCCAGCCGAGCTGATGCTTGTCCGCGCCCAGCCGATGCATTGGCAAGGCGTGCCGAGCACCCCGGCCGAGATCATCAACCGCCTTAATGAGATCGCGTCGCACAACATTTTGCAGGCCGAGCTGGCCGGCCTGCCACGCTCGGTATTCGTCAGGACGTTCGAGGCGGATACCGTGCTGCGCGACCTGCCGCTGTCGTCGAAGTTCAATATCCGGCCGGCGCCGCTCAGTCGCTTGTTCGATGCCGGCCGCGCCGCCGCCCGTCGCGTTGCACCGCCCCTGTCGGCCGACATATAGGCAGCGGAATCTCGCTCGTTCGATCTCGGAGGCAGGTGATGGACGTTTCTGATTGGGGCCCGTTCGTGGCGGCGATCCTGGTGGCCATCGGCGGGCTTTTCCTGGCCGATGCCGGTGGCGGGGCCTACGGGCTCGGCTTAGCGCTGTTCGCGGTGGCGGTAATCTTCGGTTTCTGGTCCATCAAGCGATATTTCGACCGGATCGATGCCGGGCGCCGGTGAGAGGGCACATCCTGGAACCGGCGCAATATTGGCATCTGCTGCGCCCGCACGCTGCGGCGCTCGACATTTTAGAACGATTTACCTGCATCCGCTGCGAGGCGCGAACACGGTGACGGAGTGGGCTGAAGACAGCAGCTTGCGCCCCTTCCTTGAGCCGCTGCCCCCCAGCGGATCGCGCCGCCTTCCGCGGGCCTACTCGGACGCACTGCGCCCGCATTATCCGCCTCGCTCCGATGTGACGACTTTGCTCCCGTTCCGCCGGCGGTTTATTCTCGCCCATCGAGCCGGCAGGCGGATGCGGCTAAAGCGATCGTCAATCCAACGTCAATTTATCAATACAAATCCGCTACAACGAAACAGAAATCGCCAAACATTTTGCTTGTCGTCAAGGTTGAAATCACGATTGCGCCGAATGCCGCCTAGCGCCTAAATGCGCTTCACTAGTCGAGCAGAGGTTACCTAGTGAGACCACCCGACACTCATTCTCGGGGCGAGATACCATTGTTGCCGAATAGCGCCGGCATTCCAAAGAAGAACCACTCGTCGCTCCCCAATGCCTCGCATATGAGCTTCGAGCGGGTGCGGGGCTCATTGTGGCGGAGCCGCGACCCTTTGGTCCTGCTCGCCGCCGTTCGTCGGCTCTTGCGTCCGCTCGTTCCGACAACGGCATCCGGGCCTAATGAGGCGCTGCCGGCCGAGAGGCGATCGTTGGCCACCGAGGCGCAGCTTCGGCGCCTGAACGAAGACCTTGAGGCAAAAGTTGAAGCGCGCACCCGCGAGGTGCGCGAGACCCAGGCGCAATTGCTGCGCGCGCAGAAAATGGATGCGGTCGGGCGCCTGACCGGCGGCGTTGCGCATGATTTCAATAACCTACTAACGATCGTGCTCGGCAATGCGACCGCCTTGCGAATGAAGGCGGAGTTGCGCGGCGACAGTCAGTCGATCCGGCGTGCAGAGTTGATTGAACGCGCCGCAGAGCGCGGCGGAAGGCTGGCGGGACAGTTGCTGGCGTTCTCGCGCCGGCAGATGCTTCAGCCCGAGGATCTCTTGGTGGACGGCCTGCTGCGCGGGATGCTCGAGCTGCTGCTGCGCGCGGCCGGAGAGACGATCCAGGTCGATCTGGTGAGCACCGGCGATCTCTGGCATTGCCATGTGGATCCGTCGCAACTGGAATCAGCCGTCCTCAATTTGGTTCTTAACGCGCGCGACGCGATGCCGGTGGGCGGCGGGCGGATCACGATCCGCTGCGAAAACGAGACGGTTGACACGCGCCAAGCACATCGCTCAGGCGGAGCCCCGGGCAGCTACGTTCGGATCGATGTGACCGACACCGGCTGCGGCATCCCGGCGGAGCTGCTGGAGAAGGTGTTCGACCCGTTCTTCACGACCAAGGAGGTCGGCAAGGGAAGCGGCCTCGGCCTCGCGCAAGTGCATGGCTTCGTGGGCCAGTCCGGCGGATGGGTGGACATCAAGAGCAAGGTCGGTCGTGGCACGACGGTCTCGCTATTCCTGCCTCGCGTCGTGACGGCTGACTGCATTGCCATCGACACTTCCGACGCCACGCCCGAAAGCGGACTCGGACGCTCGATCCTCGTGGTCGAGGACGAGCCCGATCTTCGGGAGACGGTGTGCGCGATGCTGGAGGGCGGCGGCTATCGTGTGCTTGCCGCCGCCGATGCCGCTCACGCGCGGGAGTACCTGGCCCGCGACGAGCCGCTCCATCTCCTGTTCACGGATGTGGTCCTTCCGGGTGGCGTGAGCGGCGTTGAACTGGCACGCAGCGCACGCGCGACGCGACAGGATCTGCTGGTGCTGCTCACGTCCGGCTATGCCAGCACGGTGCTGGAGGCGCACGGCGCCGAATCGGAGTTCGAGGTCGTCGCCAAGCCGTATCAGCCGGATGACCTGCTGCGCGTGCTTGGGGCGATGTTGCGCAACTCGCTCGTACCGGCGGAGACCGAGGCGTTGCTGGCGGAGGTTCGCGACCGGCCTCGGCCAATTACTTCCGCCGCACCCAGCCGTGCGCCCGATCGCGGCCTGGGCCGCATCGCGGGCGGGCGGCCGCGAGCGAACACGATCCGGCTCGGTGTGATGCCGTTCCGCGCGATCGATCCGCATCTGGCTTATGACCTGTCGCTGGGATTGGCTGAGGAGATCACCACGGCGCTGTCGCGGTTCCGCTGGATCTCCTGCGTGGCCAGCGCGTCGCTGGCGGCGGTCGCCGACGAGCCGCTGGGCGAGAGCCCGCGCTGGCGCAAGCTCGATCTCGATTTCCTGCTGGATGGCACCTTCCAATGCGATCGCGGGCGGGTGCGGATCATCGCCCGCCTACTCGATATGAGCGACTCGGGCGAGGTGATCTGGGCGCAGCCGTTCAACCGCAACCTGAATGATCTGCTCACGCTGCAAGAGCAGATCGCCGCCGAAACCGTCGCCCAGGTCGGCCCCGAAGTGCTGCTGCGCCAGGGGGAGCGCGCCGAGGAGCGTCGGCCGATCGATCCGAGTTCCTACGAGCTGATGCTGCGCGCGATACCGGCGATTTATCGGCTGCACGAACAGGGCTTTCGCGATGCCGGCGGCCTGCTCGAAGAGGCGTTGCGCTTGGACCCGGACAATGCGCCGGCGCACGCTTGGCTCGCGCACTGGCACCTGTTCCTGGTCGGCCAAGGCTGGGCGGAGCATCCGGCGTCTTCGATCCGAACCGCGAGCCATCTCGCGGCACGCGCGGTGGCGCTCGATCCCGCCGATGCCCGTTGCTTGGCCGTCGCAGGCCATATCCGCGCTTTCCTGCACAAGCAGGCGGACCAGGCTATCGGCTTGCACGAGCGCGCGATCTCGATCAACCCGAACCTTGCCCTGGCGTGGTGCTTCTCCGGTCTGGCGCACATGTACCTGGGTCGGCACGAGGAGGCGATCCGTCGCATCCACCACGCGAGGCATCTGTCACCTTACGACCCGCATGGCTTCTTTTTTGACCATTCGCTGATGATGCCGCTGATGTTCAGGGGTGAGTATGACGCAGCAGCAGAGATCGGGCGCCGCTCGATCGAAATGAATCCGGCATTCTCCTCTGCCTATAAGAGTTATCTCGCAACGGTCGGTCACCTTGGCCGCTCGGAGGAAGCGAAGGCAGTGCGGGATAAGTTGCTCGGACTGGAACCTGATTTCACCGTTGGCCAGGCAATTGCACGAGCAGCCTTTAGGCGCCCCGAAGACCTGCAGCGATACGCGGACGGCTTGCGCCTGGCAGGTCTTCCGGAAGGCGACTAAGAACCCGCTTCGACGCCCTCTTTCGCGAATGGGCAAGCGCCTTTGCGGCGCTTGCGGGCGCTTACGGCGTACGCACCGAACGGGCGATCCGGCCGCTCATTCGGTTCGACTATGGTGGTGTAGAAATCCATCCACTCCTGTTCCCCAATATCGGCCATCCCGGGAACGAACGACGCGGCCTCCAGCGTATTTTCGGTGTAGGCGTGTCGGGGGATCGGCTGCACTTGCACGAGCGGGAAGTTCGCCTGGAGCCGCACAGGAGCGTGGCTGCGGGTCAATCGGAGATTTGTGAACAAGGGGCCAAACCAGCGATCGGCCTCGACGAGCCCTTCATACAGTGTGTAGCCGCCGGGGCCAGGTAGGTTAGCCGGAGCACGGACAAGCAGGCTCCAGTCCGGCGCCGTGCGAACCATCAATCCGGTCCAGATTTGCAGCGCCCCCGGTTCGGGGAGCGCCGTCAGGAAGGGCGGCGAGCAACCTTTCAGGAAATCGGGTGCCACTTCGTCGAAGCGAGCGGATTGATACGGGAACTGAGCGGATGGCGACAAAGCCAGCCAGTCCGTCGATCCTTCGTAAAACCAAAAAATGTCGTTGCCGTCCCAGACGAGCTGGATGTCCATGGGCGAAAAGACCCACCACCCAAAGCCACTAGCAGTGGTGACGGCGTCACAATAGCGATAAGCGCGGGTAGGCAATGTCCCTGCGGCGGAGCAATCTGCCCGCTCTGGCGGGCGAGACTGCTCGATCAGGCGATAAAAGCGAGCGATCGAAGTTTTATGCTGCTTCATGCCACGAGGTCTCTTCGTTTGGAACGGTCGCACTTGGGCAATATTCTAAGACAAGCACGGCTCACATGAACTGTGAGCCGTGAACCCTGTGTTGATCGGGTCGTCAAATACGAGCGGCAGAAAACCCTATAACCGCGCCCGTCTTGATGCGGCCGGCGTCGGCCACCTCGGCGGAGATCACGGGGAGCTTGCCGGAAACGCTGGCGGGTAGGCGGCAGGCCCCGCCCATCTTGATGCGGCCGGTATCGGCCACCTCGGCGGAGATCACGGGGAGCTTGCCGGAAACGCTGGCGGGTAGGCGGCAGGCCCCGCCCATCTTGATGCGGCCGGTGTCGGCCACCTCGGCGGAGATCACGGGGAGCTTGCCGGAAACGCTGGCGGGTAGGCGGCAGGCCCCGCCGATCTTGATGCGGCTGGTGTCGGCCACCTCGGCGGAGATCACGGGGAGCTTGCCGGAAACGCTGGGGGGCAGGCGGCAAGCCCCGCCGATCTTGATGCGGCCGGTGTCGGCCGCCTCGGCGGGAAGATGGAGAGCGATCTCGTTATTGATCTTTATCCGGTTCATTACGTGGTCTCCTCAGTTGCGAAGACGAAGATATCACGGTCACCGAGAGTCGGAAAGTAAAAACCTCGCGGATTCGTGATCGATCATCACGTGGGTGTGTGGAACGTGGCTTTCGGCGCACATGACGTTGGTTGCCCTCACCCCGCCATCTCCCAAAGCGAGAGGGCGATGTCGTCTTCTTCGCCGAGAGAGATTGCTCGGTCTCATGTAGATTGCTCGCCCCCCAAGAAAGACCCACCGGGAGCTCGGTGAGGGCGGGGCGGCCTAGCCCGTGTGGAGGTGGTCGAGTCCGTATTGCGCCGCGCCCAGCAGGGCGGCGCGGCTGACCGCGACATTCACCGGAATGGCCCCCAACAGATCGGCGAACCGGCCCTTATCGACGAAAGCACGCATGAACCGGCCATCCTCTAGCCGCGGCAGGATTCGCGGCGGAATACCGCCGGCCAGCAGCACGCCGCCGGTTGCCAGCACCTTCAGCGCCAGGTTTCCGGCCTCGGCGCCGAGGGCCGAGACGAAAACATCCAGCGTCGCCGCGCAGAGCGGGTTGCCCGCGGAATTGTCCTGCGCCGCTTGCACGATCAACGGCGTGCGGTCCGCGGCGGCGGCAAGAAGCGCCGCGAATGCCGGCGAGTCGCGCAACTCCCCCCGCCCGCGCAGGAAATCGTAAATATTCGGCAGGCCGCTGCCCGAGCAGACCCGCTCGCAGCCCACATGCCCGAACCGCTGGCCTAGATACTGCAACAATTCCGCCTGTATAGCATCGGACGGGGCGAAGTTGGCGTGGCCTCCCTCCGACGAGCAGGCGATGTACCTCGCTGCCGCCCCAGATAAGGAACGCCTCGCCGAGCCCGGTCCCGGGCGCGATCACCGCCACCGGCCCGTGCGGCTCGGGCTGGCCAGGATTGATGACGCGCAGATCCTCGGCCAGCAGATGCGGCACCGCGTACGCGGTCGCCTTCAGATCGTTGAGCAGGATCACGCGCGCGAGGCCAAGCTCGCGCCGCAGCGCCTGCTCCTCGATGACCCAGGGCAGATTCGTCAGGTGGGCGCGGCCCGCGAGCACCGGCCCGGCCACGTCGAAGCAGGCGGCGACGACCGGCTGGCCGATTTGCGCCAGAAAGGCGCGGACCACCTGGTCCAGCCCGGAAAAGTCGGCGCTGTGAAACTCCGCCTCGACCAGCGGCGTGCGGGCGCCCGCCTCCGGCGTGAACAGCGCCAGCAGCGTCTTGGTGCCGCCGATATCGCCCGCGATCAGCATCCACACCTCCCTGCCCGCGCGACCCGGAGCCGCACCCGTCGGCCGGCCTATCCCGGCGAGGCTTGATCCTTATAGGCCCGATACCGTTTTATCAACGCATTGGTGGACCCGTCATGGTCGAGCTTCGGCGCATCGGTTCCGCGCAGTTCGGGGATGATGCGGTTGGCCAGCACTTTGCCTAGTTCCACGCCCCACTGGTCGAAGGAGTTGATCGCCCAGACGGCGCCCTGGGTGAACACACTGTGCTCATAGAGCGCAACCAGGCTGCCCAAGGTCTTCGGGTCCAGCCGTTCGGCGAGGATCATGTTGCTCGGCCGGTTGCCCTCGGTCACCCGAAACGGCGTCTGGAACGCCGGCGAGCCCTCGGTCGACAGTTCCGCCGCCGTCTTGCCGAACGCAAACGCCTCGGCCTGGGCGAACAGGTTGGCCATCAGCAGGTCGTGTTGGCCGGTGAACGGGCTCAGCGGTGCCAAGAAGCCGATGAGATCGCAGGGGATCAGCTTGGTGCCCTGATGGATGAGCTGATAGAACGAGTGCTGGCCGTCGGTGCCAGGCTCGCCCCAGATGATCGGGCCGGTTTGCCACTCGACCGTGTTGCCATCCAGGTCCACATGCTTGCCGTTGCTCTCCATCTGGAGCTGCTGGAGATAAGCGGGGAAGCGGGCGAGGTGCGCCGAATAGGGCAGGACCGCCAGCGTCTCGGCACCGAAGAAGTCGTTGTACCAGACCGTGAGCAGCCCCAGCAGCGCGGGCAGGTTCCGCTCCAGCGGCGCGGTGCGGAAATGCTCGTCCATCGCATGGAAGCCCGCGAGCAGGTCGGCGAATCGCTCCGGGCCGATGGCGATCATGGTCGAGAGGCCGATGGCGGAGTCCATCGAATAGCGGCCGCCGACCCAGTCCCAAAAGACGAACATGTTGGCGGGGTCGATGCCGAACGTGCTCACCCCCTCGGTATTGGTGGAGACCGCGACGAAATGCCGCGCGACCGCGGCATCCGATCCGAGCGCGTCCACCACCCATCGGCGCGCGGTCGCGGCGTTGGTCATCGTCTCCAGCGTGGTGAAGGTCTTGGACGAGATGATGAACAGCGTCTCCGCCGGGTCGAGATCCTGCGTCGCCTCGCTGAAATTGGCGCCATCCACGTTGGAGACGAAGCGTAAGGTGATCGAACGGTCGCTGAACGGGCGCAACGCGAGATAAGCCATCTCCGGGCCGAGATACGACCCGCCGATGCCGATATTCACCACGTTGCGGATGCGCTTGCCGGTGTGGCCCTTCCATGCGCCGTCGCGCAGCCCGGTGGCGAACGCGGCCATGCGGTCCAGCACCGCATGGACCTCGGGGACCACGTTGCGCCCATCGACCTCGATGCGCGCCCCGCGCGGCGCGCGCAGGGCAACGTGCAGCACGGCGCGCTGCTCCGTGACGTTGATCATCTCGCCCCGGAACATCGCATCACGGCGTTCCTCCACACCGCGCTCGCGGGCGAGCTGGACCAGCAATCGCACGGTCTCATCGGTGACGCGGTTCTTCGAGTAGTCGAGGAACAGTCCGGCCCCCTCAACAGCCAGCCGGCTGGCGCGGCCGGGATCGTCGGCGAACATCTGGCGCAGATGCACATCCTTGATGCGCGCATGATGTTGCGCCAAGGCACGCCAAGCGGCGGCGTCGGTGGGTCGCGTGCCGGCCATGCCCGATCCTCCTCCTATGTCAGCGCCCGGCTCTTGGCCTCGATCGCACCCAGCAAATCCTGCCAGGATTCGACGAACGACTTGGCGCCGTCCGACTGCAAGCGCGCACCCAGCGCGCCGACGTCGATCCCGGCCACGCCATGAGCCGCCAGAACCTGCTCGCAGTCGCCGCCATCGCGCGGCAGGAGCGCGCCGACCTCGCCGTGCTCGGCGAAGGCGCGCAGGGTCGGTTCGGGCATCGTGTTGACCGTGTTCGGCGCGGCGAACGCGGAGACGTAGAGCGTGTCCGGCGCCTTCGGGTCTTTCATGCTCGTGCTGGCGAATAGCAGCCGCTGCGGGCGCGCGCCACGGTTTTCCAGGCGCTGCCAGCGATCGGATTCCAGCAGCCCCCGATACGCGGCGTAGGCCTTCTGCCCGATGGCGATGCCGAGCTTATCGCGTAGCGCCTCCGGCACCTTATCGATCACCGCGCGATCCCAGCGGGAGATGAATACCGAGGCGACGGAGCGGACGTCGGGCGAAAGGCCCTCCGCGATCCGGCGCTCCAGACCCGTCATGTATGCGTTCGCCGCGGCCAGATAGTGCTCGGGCGAGAACAGCAGCGTGACATTGACCGGCACGCCCGAGAAGATCGCCTCCTCGATCGCGGGCAGGCCCTCGCTAGTTCCCGGAATTTTCACGAACAGGTTCGGCCGGTTCGCCTTCCGGTATAGCCGCTTGGCTTCCGCGGCACTGGCGGCGCTGTCGTACGCCAGCAACGGCGAGACCTCCAGCGACACCCAGCCATCCACGGTCGCGGTGGCGCGGTGGGTTGGCAGGAACAGATCGGCGGCGCGCGCCAGATCCTCCAACGCCAGTTCGAAGAACAGCGCCTCGCGCGTGAAGCCGCGACCGACGAGCTGGCGGATTTCGTCGTCGTATTTGGCGCTGTGGGTGACGGCGTGGTCAAAGATGGTGGGGTTTGATGTGAGGCCGGTGACCGACAGCTCTTCGATATGCCGTTGCAGGCTGCCGCTATCCAGAAGCTCACGGCTGAGATCGTCGAGCCAAAGGCTCTGGCCGATCTCGTGCAGCCGCGCGGTGGGCTTTGTCGTCGTCTTCATCGCACTCACTCCACCGGCTTCTCGACATGGCCGCCGAACTCGAAGCGCAAGGCGGACAGCAGCTTGTCCGCGTACTCCGCCTCGCCGCGCGAGCTGAAGCGCGAGTAGAGCGCCGCGCTGATCACCGGCGCCGGCACGCCCTCGTCGATCGCCGCTTGCAGCGTCCAACGACCTTCCCCGGAATCCGAAACACGGCCTTGGAAATTGGCCAGATCGGGGCTCTTGCGCAGCGCGCTCGCAGTCAGATCGAGCAGCCACGAGCCGACGACGCTGCCGCGACGCCAGACCTCCGCCACCTGGGCAACGTCGATCTCATAGCGGTACAGCTCCGGATGGCGCAGCGGCGTGGTCTCGGCATCCGCGTCGCGCTGGCGGGCGCCCGCATCGGCGTGCTTGAGGATGTTCATCCCTTCCGCGTAGGCGGCCATCAACCCGTATTCGATCCCGTTATGGACCATCTTCACGAAATGCCCGGCGCCGTTGGGGCCGCAATGGAGATAGCCGTGCTCCGCCTGGCTGGGTTCGCCGGATGCGCCCGGCGATCGCGGCGCCGCCGCGGTACCAGGAGCCAACGTGCGGAAGACCGGGTCGAGCCGGCGCACGATATCGGGCTCGCCGCCGATCATCAGGCAGTATCCGCGTTCCAGCCCCCAGACGCCGCCGCTGACGCCGACATCGACATAATGCAGGCCCTTGGATTTCAGCTCGCCGGCCCGGCGAACGTCGTCGTGGTAATAGGAATTGCCGCCGTCGACCACGATGTCGCCCGGCTCCAGCAATGGCGTCATCGAGCCCAGCACCGCATCCACCACGCCCGCCGGCACCATCAGCCAGAGCGCGCGCGGCTTGGACAGGCCGCGGACAAACTCCTGAAGATCTGTGCTGCCGATCGCGCCATTATCGGTCATGTTCCGGACGGCTTTGGCGTTGGCATCGAAGACGTGCAGATCGTGGCCGCCCTTAATCAGCCGCACGACCATGTTGGCGCCCATTCGGCCGAGGCCGACCATGCCCAGTTGCATCACGCTTCTCCCATCGCCTGCTTGGCCGCGTCGACCACGCGCTCCGGCGTGAAGCCGAAATGGTTCGTCACTACTTTGATCGGCGCGGACATGCCGAAGGTGTGCATCCCGAGCACAACCCCGCGTCGCCCCGCATAGCGGTCCCATCCGATCGCCGCGGCTTCCTCCACGGTAACGCGCACCGTCACGGCCGGCGGGAGAACGCTTTCCTGATATGCCCGGTCCTGTTCCTCGAATAGTTCCCACGACGGCATACTGACTACCCGCACGGCGACCTGCTCGGCGGCCAGCAGGTCGCGCGCGGCGATGCACAGCGCGACTTCGCTGCCGGTGCCGATCAGGATCACATCTGGCTTGCCGCCGGGTGCGTCGGCCAGCACGTACGCGCCCCTGACCACGCCACTCGCGGCGGCGAAACGGGAACGGTCCAGCGTCGGCAGCGGCTGGCGCGAGCAGATCAGCGCGGCCGGCCGGCGCTGGAACTGCATCACCGTCCGGTACGCCTCCACCATCTCGTTGGCGTCGGCCGGACGCAGCACGACCATGCCAGGGATGGCGCGCAGCGAGGCGATCTGCTCGATCGGCTGGTGCGTCGGCCCGTCCTCGCCGACGCCGATCGAATTGTGCGTCCAGATATGGATCACCGGCAGGTCCATCAGGGATGCCAGACGGATCGCGCCGCGCGCATAATCGGTGAAGATCAGGAAGCCTGAGCCGAACGCGCGCAGCCCGGTCAGCGCCATGCCGTTGACCATCGCGACCATCGCGTGCTCGCGCACACCGAAATGGATGTTGCGCCCGCTGTAGTCACCCGATCCGCCGGGCGGCTGGAAGTCGCCGGCACGATCAAACGTGAGCCGTGTCTTGGTGCTGGGCGCCAAGTCCGCGGCGCCACCCACCATCCACGGAACGCGCCCGGCGATAGCGTTCAGCACCTTGCCCGACGCATCGCGCGTGGACACGCCAGCCTCGCTCGCCTGGAAGCTGGGCAGCGCTTTGTCCCAGCCCGCTGGCAACTCCCGTCTGCCAATACACGCGACTTGCTCGGCCAAATCGGGGAATTCCGCGCGGTAGTGCGCGAAACCGGCTTCCCATTTCTGCCGCAGCTCGGCGCCCCGAGCGCCCATCGTGGCGGCGAAATGAGCACGCACGCCTTCGGGCACCACGAAACGGCGGTCCGGGTCAAAGCCGAAGAACTGCTTGGTTAGCCGGACCTCTTCCTCCCCGAGCGGCTCGCCGTGCGCTTCCGGCGAATCATGCTTGTGCGGCGAGCCGTAGCCGATATGGCTCTGCACCACGATCAGCGTCGGACGGTCACGTGTGGCGCCGAACTCCCGGTAGGCGCGATCCAGTTGACTAAGGTCGTTCGGGTCGCTGACGCCGGTGACATTCCAGCCATAGGCCAGGAAGCGCGCGGCGACATCCTCGGAAAAGGCGATATCGGTGTGGCCCTCGATCGTCACCCGGTTGCTGTCATAGATCCAGCAAAGGTTGGACAATCGCAGATGGCCGGCAATCGAGGCCGCCTCGCTGGCGACCCCCTCCATCATGTCGCCGTCGCCGCACAGGGCATAGACGTTAAAATTGAAGATGTCGAAGCCGGGCCGGTTGTAGGTCGCAGCCAGCCACCGACCGGCCACTGCCATCCCGACGCTGGTGGCGGCGCCCTGGCCGAGCGGGCCTGTCGTCGTCTCCACCCCAGACGTCCAGCCGTGCTCAGGATGCCCCGGGCAACGGCTTCCACCTTGGCGAAACGTTTTGATGTCCTCCAGCGTGACGGCGTCGCGGCCAAGTTGTTCGTAGGACGGATTGGCCGCCTTGATGCCGGCCAAATGGATCAGGCTGTAGAGCAGCATCGACGCATGGCCGCAGGAGAGCACGAACCGGTCGCGGTTCACCCAGCCGGGTTCGCCGGGATCGTAACGCAGGAAACGCTGCCAGAGCGCGTAGGCGGTCGGGGCGGCATCCAGGGGGGTGCCGGGATGGCCCGACTTCGCCTTCTGCACCGCGTCGATCGCCAGCGTCCGCATGGTGTTGATCGCTAGCCGGTCGATGTCGCCCTGGCCGCTCATTCCGCCTCCGCCCCGAGCGCGTTTTTTCCCGCTCGCACCCCATGCCACACTGAATGCCGCTCGGAGGCAAGGTGCCGGGCGGATGGACGGCTTCAGGTCCGGCTATATCAGCCCGCGAACCCCGCGAGGCCTATGGCTACCGCGGCAATGCCTGATCCGGCCGGGCCGACCTCTCGCCTCTTGATTCTTTTCGGCTTCGACTCTGCTCCTGCTTGGCGGTAAGCATGTAGCGCCCTGCGGACCGGAGGACGAGCATGAGCGTCAACGACTATGACCAGGATCTATACGACTGCATCCAAGAACTCGGTCTTGACGAAAAGTCAGCGCCTTACGGGATAGCCATGCAGGTCGTGCACCAAGGGTACAGTTCGCTCAGCCCGAAACAGCGTTTCGTGTACGAAACAGAGGTCATTCCGCTCCTTAAGGAGCAGGCTGAAGAGAACGAGCAGAACGCCCGGTTCGACCCCAACTAGGGTAGCCAAATTCAAGCCGGAGCCCGGCGTGAACGACGCTGCCAGCAACGGTGAGCGCGCGGCGAGAAAGGCCGATCACACAACGGCGTCGCTGATCACCTGCGGATAGGGGACCGTCGCCTGGAACGAGGGGCGCTCGGAGAGCCGGTCGAAGTAGCGCGCCAGGTTCGGGTGCCGGCCGCGCCAGTTCAGCTCCGGGAAGCGCACGTCGAAATAACCGAGCACGGCGCCGAAACCGATATCGCCCAGGGTGAACCGGTCGGCCACGACATACTCTTGTCCCGCGACCAGGCGGGCCATTTCCGCGAGGCCGCCGTCGATCTTGCGCATCTGCCGCGCGATCCAGGGACTGCTTTGGTGCTCGGCGGGGCGGCGGCGCTCGAAGAAGACCAGCAGGAAGGCGTCGCACACACCGTCGCCAAGGACGAGACAACGCTTGGCGGCGAGTATGCCGTCATCGTCGCGCGGCAGCAGCGCCGGCACTGGATGCTTCCGCTCCAGCCATTCCAGGATGAAGCTCAACTCGTACACGGTGTTCCCGTCATCGAGGACCAGAACCGGAAGCTTCTCTAAAGGATTGTGCCGCGGCAGGGAGGTATCGCTGTTCCACGGCACTTCGGTCACCAGGTCGAACGGGATGTCCTTCTCGGCGAGCGCGATGCGTTGCGCGTAGGGGGTGGGGGTGGCGCTGATCAGTTTCATTACCGGATTGAGGTCTCCCCGGCGAGGGCCTGAAGGGCCTGCACGACCACATCGGGTGCTTCGCGCGGCAAGAAATGGCCGGCGACCGGGATGACGCGGCGTTCGTACGAGCCAGTGAAGAACCGGGCGTGGCGCTCGGAACTCTCCGGCGGGGTCACCCCGTCGCAGGCCCCGTGCAGGTTGATGGTGGGTACATTGATCGCTGGCTGCCCCGCCAGGCAGCGCTCGATCGGCTCCAGCACCGGGTCGCCCGGCGCGTTGCCATAGCGATGGCGATAGGACTGGATCGACACGGCGACGAAATCGGGGTTGTCGAAGCTGCCAGCAGTCGCCTCGAACGTGGCGTCGTCGAAGCGCCAATTCGGCGACCAAAGGCGCCAGAGCAGGCGGCAAATGTCCCGCCGATTTTCGGCCAGACCGGCGCGACCGCGCTCGGTCTGGAAATACCACTGATACCAGTAGCGATGCTCCTGTGTGGCGGCAGCGGGGCGCCTTGCAGCCGCGATGTCCTGAATGTTGTACCCGGTGATCGAGACCAGGCCGAGCACCCGATCGGGCCAGAGGGCGGCGACAATACAGGCGGCTCTCCCTCCCCAATCGTAACCGGCGAGCAGGGCTTGCCGCAGCCCCAGCGCGTCCATGAAATCGCGCAAGTCGGCCCCGAGAGCCGCCTGCTGGCCCGAGCGCGGCGTGACGCGATCGAGAAAGCGGGTCGGACCGTAACCGCGCAGCCAGGGCACCAGCACACGCCAGCCCGCGCCGGCGAGCGGCGGCGCCACGCCATCCCAGGCGCGCACGTCGTCGGGAAAGCCGTGCAGCAGGATCACGGGTTGGCCGTCGGCCGGGCCGCTCTCCTCGTAGGCGATTTCGAGCGTCTGGGTGCGGACGGTTCGCGGCATCGGGGCTCCGGGCAAAGACCACCGACGATTTGGAGCGGATCAGCTACAACGCGCAAGCTGAGCTGTCACCTCGGCTCACGACAGTAGGGCGTATCAGCGACTCGCGGAGAGGGCGGGGAGCTTTATCGCCGCCACGATCTCACGAGCCAGAGACATGGCCACGCAATGATAGCCCTGGTCGTTTTGGTGCAGCCCGTCGGCGGCGATGAACTCCGCCAAATCGGCGCCCTCCGCCTGCCAGTCAGCCATGAGCAGATCGCGGGAGAACAAGCTCGCCCCGGCGTCGTGGGCGATCTCGGCCAGTGCCCGCCCGACCGCCTCGTCATCCGCGCTCGCAAGAAGGCGCGGCGAGCGTTGGTTGTCCATCAATACGACGTCGATCCCGGCCGATTTCATACGTTGCACGCCCTCGGCCACCAGTCGGCGGAACACGTCGAGATCGGCATGGCGCAACGTGGCATTGGCGCCGACTTGCCAAATCACAAGTTGTGGTCGGACGGCGATCACGTCCGCATCGATCCGTTCCAGCTCACGCGGAGCATCCTGGCCGCCCATCCCTCGATTGATCACCGCCCAGTGCCGGCTGGGAAAGGCCGTTTCCAGCGCCTGCTGCAACTCAGCGGGATAGGTTCGGCCCGGGCTGGACGCCTTCACCCCCTCGGTTGAGGAAGAGCCGAGCGCCACCAATATCGCCTGCTTTCGCTGTACGAGAGCACCCCGGAGGTGAGGCAAGCTCAGAGGCTCCATTAGCGGCTCAGACGGACAGGTCTCCCCAGCATGGGCCAGAGAAGCCGCAAGCATGACTGAACAGGCCAGGCCGGCTGCGAGCCGGAGCACACGCGAACGGGAGCACATGAGGCATCAATAGACCGACGCCGAACAATACGCTAGCCCGGCTTTCCCGGGGTCAATCTATTCGCCTTGATTCTCGCCCTGTTCCTCCCTGGCGCGCCGCTTCCGGGCAGCCGCGGCGTATTGGCCGCGCGGGCGGTTCACTTGTACATTTGGGCGAACGACCGTATCATAGTAATCATCCCAGTCTTCCGGGCGCAGCGCGCCGAGATCGGGCACCAGCTCATAGTCGTTTAGTGTCGCGTCTTCGTAAACGTGTCTCGGTAGAGGCTGTACCTGCAAAAGCGGAAAATCGGCTCGAAAATCGATCGGAACGTCGGTCTTGGTGAGGCGCATGTTGGTGATCAGGGGGCCGAACCACCGATCTGTCTCGACGATCCCTTCGTAAAGTTCGTAGGCGCCGCTCCGGGGCAGGTTGGCCGGCGCCCGCACCAGCGCGCTCCAGCCAGGGGCGGTCCGCAGCACGAGCCCGGTCCACATTTGCAACAGCCCCGGCTCCTGCAAAGCGCCCAAGAACGGGGGCGAGAACTCACGTATTTCGTCCGGCGCCACGGCGTCGAACTGTGCGCGAAAGCCCGGGAATTGGGCGCTCCTGAGCGGATACCATTGACCCGCGCCTTCCCACGTCCAGATCATGTCGTTGCCGTCCCATTGCACATTAAAGCTGATGGGCGGAAAGACGTACCAGCCGAACGCGGAGGCGGAGGTCGCGGGCTCGCAGTACCGAAAAGCGCGCGTCGGCAGCGAACCCGCGGCGGAGCGATCGGCCCGCATCGGATACCGCGCGGTTGGGATGAAGCGATGGAATGAAATCAGTGGCCTGCGTGCCGCCGGCTGGCTGGTCGGGGCACTGCTCTGAACCGTGGGGCTGTTCACGCGGCGCATCCGGTAAAGGCGACTAATCGGGCTGACAAGACCGTGCAGCGCACTGCCCGGCCTCTCTCCTGGTATTCGCGGTTGTCAGCAAACGGAGGTTGACAGCCGGCGGGCTTAATCCGTCTAGCTGTCTAGACGGAGTTTCCGGGTGTCCGCAACAGCAGGCGGCAGTGTTGGCGCATAGCCGCCGAGGCGCACCTTGCCGGCATCCGCAATCGCGGGGGGCAGTGTCGGTCCGTAGTCGCCGACGAGACGAACCTTACCAGCATCCGCCGCAACTGGCGCGAGGCTCGGCGCATACCCTCCGAGGCGAACCTTGCCTGCATCGGCGATGGCGGACAGAGGAGCGAACGGATCACGGCGGCACAGGGACATTTTTGGACCTCTCCTGTTATTCAAGTTCTGCCGTCGATGACGGCAGCGCAGTTTCTATCGGCTCAGTAGATAGGCTCTGCTATTCCATGTTGAGGAATTTTTACCGTGGGTTTGACGTCATATCCGCGTAAAATCGACACGACTCCGAATTCGGGGCACGTACGGCTCCCGAACCGTCTGGCGACCTCTCTTGTGTTCAAGGTTCTATGAATGGAACCGCTGGGAGTAGCGGGAGTGACCCCCGCTTCTACCAGCGGAACGTTCCGGCGCTAGGGGCCCAAGCAGATCAGGCGGAGGTGCCGCCCACGGTCAGGCCGGCCAGCTTTAGAGTTGGCTGACCTACGCCCACCGGCACGCCTTGCCCGTTCTTGCCGCAGGTGCCGATACCGGGGTCCAACGCCATGTCGTTGCCGACCATCGCGACCTTGGTCAGCGCATCCGGGCCGTTGCCGATCAATGTGGCGCCCTTGACCGGGGCCGTGGCCCGTCCATCCTCAATCAGATACGCCTCGCTAGCCGAGAACACGAACTTGCCGGACGTGATGTCCACTTGACCGCCGCCGAAATTGACCGCGTAAAGTCCCTGCTTGACCGAGCGGATCATCTCCTCGGGAGAATGTTCGCCGCCCAGCATCACCGTGTTGGTCATCCGCGGCATCGGCGCATGGGCGTAGGATTGACGCCGACCGTTGCCGGTGGCGTGCATGGCCATCAATCGCGCATTCAGTCGATCCTGCAAAAAACCGACCAGCACGCCGTCCTCGATCAGCACCGTGCGGCTGGTGGGCGTGCCCTCGTCGTCCACGGTCAGGCTGCCGCGCCGGTCCGGGATAGTGCCGTCATCGACCACCGTCACCCCTTGGGTGGCGATCCGCTGCCCAAACAGGCCGGCGAAGGCCGACGTCTTCTTGCGGTTGAAATCTCCTTCCAGCCCGTGACCGATCGCCTCATGCAACAGGATGCCCGGCCAACCGGGCCCGAGTACCACCTCCATTTCGCCTGCCGGCGCCGGGCGACTCTCGAGGTTCACCAGCGCCTGGCGAAGCGCCTCATCCACCGCTGTCCGCCAGATCTCCGGTGCCGTCACCGCGGCGTAGCCGTGGCGACCACCGGTGCCGTAGCTGCCGGTTTCCCGCCGACCGTTCTGCTCAACCACCACGGAGACATTGAGCCGCACCAGCGGCCGCAGATCGGCCACGCGGGTTCCGTCCGCTCGGATGATCTGCACCGCCTGCCACTCTCCACCGAGCGATGCCATGACCTGTTTTACTCGGGCATCCTTGCCGCGCGCGTAGGCATCGAGTTCCCCCAACAGCGCGGTGCGAGCGGGGAAGTCGACCGAGGCCAGCGGGTTCGCGTCCGAATAGAGTCTGGCGTTCGTGGAGCGCGGCGGCTCGGCCGATACCCCGGAATGTCCCGCCGCGACCGGCGCGACGCTCTCGGCCGCACGGCGCAAGGCCGCTTCCGACAGCTCGCCCGCATGGGCGTAGCCCGTCGCCTCGCCCGCCACCGCACGCAAACCGAAGCCGAGCGACGTGTCGAAGCCCGCGCTGCGGATCCGCCCGTCGTCGAGGCTGATCTGCTCGCTTTCGCGATACTCGAGGAACAGTTCGCCATCGTCGCTGCGCGCGAGGGCGTCGCCGAGAATTCGTTCGGCCGCCGCGCGTTCGAGTGCGGCATCGGCGCGCTCGAAGAACAACCCGTCGGTGATGGCCAGCGCGCTCATACTTTCCTACCTCTCCAAAAATCGATCGGCACCCACAAGCCGGTGAGCCGGCAGCCGGATCTCCGCCACGGTCCCTTCGCCCTTGCGGCTCCTCAGCGCCAGTCGCCCATCATGGCCCGCGATCAGGGCTCGGACGACATATAGGCCGAGCCCGGCGCCCGGACCACGGCGGGCAAGAGTGCCGTCCAACTGGGTGAATGGTTCGAACACCCGCTCCAGCTCGTGCTCCGGGATGCCAATTCCGGTATCGGCAACACGCATGACCAGTTCGCCGCTCAGGATCGACGAACGCCGACAGCGTGACCGTGCCCCCCGGCGCGGTGAATTTCAGTGCGTTCGAGAGGAGCTGGTCGACAACCTGAGCAAGCCGCCGCTTGTCCCCTCGAATCGAGGGAAGCGTCTCGGGCAGATCCGCGATCAGCGTGATATGCCCCGCCTGCGCGACCGAGTCTGCTTGCCGGAGACATTTCCGGACCAGCGGTGAGAGGTCGATCAGGTCCGAGCCAAGGTCGAACCGCCCAGCCTCGAGGCTGGCCACGTCCAGGATGACATTGACAAGTTTGAGCAGGTCGCGCCCGGCCTCGTTGATCGCCTGCGCGAACTCGGCAACCCGCGTCGCCGTCGGCTGGCCCGAGTCACGCTGGAGCGCTTCGGAGAAGCCGATCACCGCGTTGAGTGGGGTGCGCAACTCGTGGCTCATCGCGGCCAGGAAGCGCGACTTGGCCTGACTCGCCGCCTCGGCGGCCTCCTTGGCGCGGCGTAGCTCGAACTCGGCGGCTCGCGCTTCGGTCATATCCGAAAGCGTCACAACCAAGCCACCCTCCGGCTTGGGATCGCCCCTCGCTTCCACGAACCGGTTCGCAAACGATGTGAACCGTTGCAGGAACGGCGTGTGCCAGCAATGAGCCTTGATTGCCTCGGCAGCCGCCGCGCGCGCCGAAGCGGTGGTCGGATCGCCCATTGCCGCGACGTCATCCACGATCTCATCGAAACCGCGCCCCTTCGCCAGCATACTGGAGGGAACGCCTAGCAGGCTGTAGGCAACGCGGTTGCTCGCTACCAATCGCCGGTCGGCGCCCCAAAGCATGATGCCGTGACGGATGCTGGCCAGCATCATTTCCATTTCGGCAGCCCGGCGGGTAAGTTCATCCTCGGCGTTGGTGAGCGGAGTGACGTCGCTCGCGACAATGAAATGTCCGCCATCCGGCAGCGGCGCCGTGCGCTCGTCGATAACCATGCCGTTCGGCCGCCGTCGCCTCCGTCTCTGGGGCCGCGTGATGTCGAACGCCATTTGCTGGGCGAACACCTCGGCTGGCTGGCCGGGGCCGTACTCCCCTGCCTCGGCGAGGCGCCGGATCACGTCCTCCAGGTGATCGCCGATGGCGAGCGGCACGCCACGCATGACCTCCGCGTAAGCCCGGTTGGTCAAGGCCACGCGCCGGTCCGGGCCATAGATGCAGACGCCGTGAGGAATACATGCCAACAGGGATTCCAACATCCGCGCGCGCCGGCCGGCTTCAGCTTCGGCGCGCGCCAAACGACTCCTCGCGACCGTCATCGTCGAGACGTCGCCATCAGGCCATATTCATAGCGGCTCCGCGCCGCGCTCAGCGGTGCGCCGGGGGACGGCAGCCGACTGCGCAGGCGAGGCCACCGTTCCCGGCTGTACGCGATAGAGCGTCACCAACGCCGCTGTCAGCGCCAGGACGGCTGTAGTCTGGTGCATCGCCGCGAGCGGTATGGGGACGACGAGCAACAGGGTTGCGACGCCAAGCCCGTATTGCAGCGTCACCAGCCCGGCTAGCCCAAGGACCACTATGCGGATACCGCGCGGCGCTGCCGAACTGAAGGCCGCGGCCCCTGCAATGGCGGCCGTTATCGCGGTGGCGGTCGCGAGAAGCCGGTGATCGAACTGCACCGCCGGGATGTTCTGGATGAGATTGCGCAAGAACGGGTGCAAGCGAGCGTAGTTCGTCGGCACCAACCGCCCCTCCATCAAGGGGAAGGTGTTGTACTCGAGCCCGGCATGGGTGCCGGCGACGAACCCGCCCGCCAGGATAGTGAGGGCAAGCGAGGCGGCGCACAGCATCACAGCGCCGCGCAGCCATCGGCTGACCCGTGCGGGCTCGGCAATCGGGTAGAGAACGGACAGCCCGGTCCATAGGATTGTGCCATAGAGCACCAAAGCCAAACCCAGATGGACCACCAGGCGGACGGGCGCAACAGCGGTCGCATCTGGGAAAAACCCGGAGGCGACCATGAACCAGCCGACCGCGCCTTGCAGCCCGCCGAGGCCGAGGATCAACACCAGGCGGCTGCACAGCCGACGGTCGATCCGCCCGGATGCCCAAAACCAGACCAGGGGGACAAAGAACACCAGGCCGATCAGTCGACCCCACAGCCGATGCACCCACTCCAACCAAAATATGTGCTTGAACCCTTCTAGGCCGAACCCCTGATGCAGCAGTTCGTACTGCGGGATTTGGCGGTAAAGTGCGAACAGTTTTTGCCAATCGGTCTGGGTCAGCGGCGGGAGCGCGCCGGCGACCGGCGCCCATTCCATGATCGACAGTCCCGAGCCGGTCAGACGCGTGACGCCGCCGAGCACGATCACCACGAGGATCATGGCGGAAACCGAAAACAGCCACACCGCGACCAATATCCGGTTGCGGTAACTGGCCGCGCGTGCGTCCGCCGGATTGGCCGGGAAGTCGCGAACATCGAACGGCATCAATTGATTGTAGCGCGGTCGCGGCCGATTAACAGCCCCTACCGCGTCGGAACCCTGCTCAGTGCAGGTGCAGGTTCACGCGGGAGTGCCGGAAGGTACCGGGTTTTACCAGCCCCGCGGAGGCGACGCGCACGGAATGAAGGGGGCCGTCCAGCTCACGACGCCAGAATGCCAGGAACTTGCGCAGCACCGGGTACTCCGGAGCTATGTCGAGATCCTGCCAAATGAAGGTCTGCAACAACTCCGGATGGTCGGGTAGCCGATAAAGGATCTCGGCCGTCGTCAGCCGATAATTCTTCAGTTGCAACCCTAAGCTCATGGCACAACCTCTCAACGTCGCTCGTCTCGACCCCCACCCCGCTATGCCGGTCCCGGCGGCGCGTTTCCGCGTGAGCGCTTGCAACAGCATGACACAGTCTGGGGTCTAAGCCGCAAGCGAAAATGATTGTATTTCAGGCAATTGGCACTCAGGCCGGGGCTCGGCTGCCGGCGACTTGACTCCGGATCAGTATGGGCCTAGATGGCTGGCACTCCCGAGAGGGGAGTGCTAACACCGCGGCAAGGCGCCCATTGGGGCTGAGGCGCGGGTAGCGACACAGTGACAGCACCCAGGAGCGATCCCGAATGAAGTTTCGACCCCTGCATGACCGGGTCGTGGTCCGGCGGCTCGATGCCGAGGAAAAGACCGCGGGCGGCATCATCATCCCCGACACCGCCAAAGAAAAGCCTATGGAGGGCGAAGTCATCGCGGTCGGACCCGGCGCGCGCAATGAGCAGGGCCAGATCGTGCCGCTCGACGTGAAGGCGGGCGACCGCATCCTGTTTGGTAAGTGGTCGGGAACCGAGGTGAAGATCGACAGCGAGGAGCTGCTGATCATGAAGGAAACCGACATCATGGGCATCGTCGAAGGCGGCGTGGCCCAGAAGAAGGCCGCTTGAGGACAGGCGAGCCGAGATTTGCCGGAACGATCAATTTGACACGAGGAAGTAAGCACACATGGCTGCAAAGGACGTAAGGTTCGGCAGTGATGCCCGTCAGCGCATGTTGCGCGGCGTGGATATCCTAGCCGATGCGGTGAAGGTCACGCTGGGCCCAAAGGGGCGCAACGTGGTGCTCGACAAGAGCTTCGGCGCGCCCCGGATCACCAAGGACGGCGTGACCGTCGCCAAAGAGATCGAGCTATCCGATAAGTTCGAGAACATGGGCGCGCAAATGGTGCGCGAGGTCGCCAGCAAGACCAGTGACCTCGCGGGGGACGGCACCACCACGGCCACCGTGCTGGCCCAGGCCATCGTGCGTGAGGGCGCGAAAGCGGTAGCCGCCGGTATGAATCCGATGGACCTAAAGCGCGGTATCGACAAGGCCGTGAATGCCGTGGTCGAAGAAATCAAGCAACACTCGCGAAAGATCACCACACCGAGCGAGACGGCGCAGGTCGGTTCGGTCGCGGCCAACGGCGATATCGAAGTGGGCCAGATGATCTCCGAGGCCATGCAGAAGGTGGGCAACGAGGGGGTCATCACCGTCGAGGAGGCGAAGGGCATCGAGACTGAGTTGGACGTGGTCGAGGGGATGCAGTTCGACCGCGGCTATGTCTCGCCTTATTTCATCACCAACGCGGAGAAGATGGTGGCTGACCTCGATCAGCCGTACGTTCTGATCCACGAGAAGAAGCTCTCGGGACTGCAGCCGATGCTGCCGCTGCTCGAAGCCGTGGTGCAGTCGGGCCGCCCGCTGCTGATCGTCGCCGAGGACGTGGAGGGCGAGGCGCTTGCCACGCTCGTAGTGAACAAGCTGCGCGGCGGGCTGAAGGTCGCCGCGGTAAAGGCGCCCGGCTTCGGTGATCGCCGCAAGGCGATGCTGGAGGATATCGCGATCCTGACAGGCGGCCAGGTGATTAGCGAGGATCTCGGCATCAAGCTCGAGAACGTCACGCTGAACATGCTGGGCAAGGCGAAGAAGGTGCTCATCGAGAAAGAGAACACCACGATCGTCGAGGGCGCAGGCAAGTCTGACGACATCAAGGGGCGCTGCAACCAGATCCGGGCGCAGATCGAGGAAACGACCTCGGACTACGACCGGGAGAAGTTGCAGGAGCGGCTGGCCAAGCTCGCCGGCGGCGTCGCGGTGATCCGCGTCGGCGGCGGCAGCGAGGTCGAGGTGAAGGAGCGTAAGGATCGCGTGGACGATGCGCTGCACGCCACCCGCGCTGCGGTCGAGGAGGGCATCGTGCCGGGCGGCGGCGTCGCCTTGGCCCGCGCAACGACGATCCTGCAAAAGCTCACGGCTTCCAACGACGACCAGCGTTTCGGAATCGAGATAGTGCGCAAAGCCATCCAGACGCCGATGCGCCAGATCGCCGAGAACGCCGGGGAGGACGGTGCGGTGATCTCCGGCAAGGTGCTCGAGAACCAGGACTACAACTGGGGCTTCGACGCACAGAACGGCGAGTTCAAGGACTTGGTGAAGGCCGGCATCATCGACCCGACCAAGGTCGTGCGCACGGCGTTGCAGGACGCGGCTTCGGTGGCGGGCCTGCTTGTCACCACCGAGGCGATGGTGGCGGAGCGCCCGGAGAAGAAGGCCCCGGCGATGCCCCCGGGCGGCGGCGGCGGCATGGGCGACATGGACTTCTGATCGCGAGCGACGGGCGACGACGGCCCGTCCTCCGCGCGAAAGTAGACTGTCGGCAGCGGGCGGGTCTGGCGACCCGCCCGCTCGTCGTCCGACGGGCAGCGAGGAACGCACATGAACGCGTGATGCCGCCGCTGCACCGGCGCCGCATCGCATTGACAGCAGGGGGGGGTTCTGTGCCAACTGGCAACGCAATCGCATTTGGCTTGGCTTGCTGTGCCTCCCGCCTGCTCGGGTGCTCTCAAGACGTCCAAAGGCCCGGTTGTCGTCGTCGCGCGATCCCGCGCGGCACCCAAGGAGAGAGTGACTGAGATATGGCTGTTGGTACGGTTAAGTGGTTTAACGCCACGAAGGGCTTCGGTTTCATAGTGCCTCAGGATGGCGGCAAGGACGTGTTCGTTCACATCACGGCGGTCCAATCCGCCGGGCTGCGCGGCCTAAACGAAGGCCAGCGGGTCAGCTACGAAGTGGTCATGGAGCGCGGCAAGCAGGCCGCGACCAATCTGCGGCTGGCCTGACCCGGCGCCAAAGCGGCACAACCCTCATCAATTCCGGAAAGCGCGCCCCTGGATGGCGCAATCAAGGAGCTGCTACGCATGGCTACTGGAACCGTGAAATGGTTCAACGCCACGAAAGGTTATGGCTTCATCGTGCCGCAGGACGGCGGTAAGGACGTATTCGTTCATATCACCGCAGTGCAGGCTGCGGGCCTCAAGGGGCTGAACGACGGCCAGACGGTCTGGTACGAGGTTGTCATGGAGCGCGGTAAGGCCGCCGCGACCAATCTGCGGGTGTCCTGAATTGACCCTTTAGCAAGAGACGGGATTCCCGACCCAATTGGAATGCGAGCAACGCCCCCTCCCTCGCGGGAGGGAGGCGCGGTCTCATTTCCCGAGCAGCGCCTGGCGAAATCGATCGCGCCCAACATGTGGGTGCAGGTTGCGCTTCAGCTTCAGCGCCGGGCCTTCTTTCACCCGCAGCAGGATGAAGACGAGCGCCCCGCCCTCATGTAACAGTCGCCGGCCTTCGCTCATGTCGGCTTCGGCGTTGATGGTGTGCACCACCGGGATGCCCGCGCCGGCGGCGATCCGGTCGAGCTGCACGCCCAGGCCGGTATGGCTCTCTTGGTTCCCGGTCTCGCCGTAATGGCCATTGTCCACGCAGATCAGGGCGAGGTTCGGCGGACATTTGAGCGCGATCGTCGCGAGCGCTCCCAGATTCATCAGCAGTTCGCCGTCGCCGGTCACCACCAACACCCGCCGACGCGGCTGGGCCAGCGCAAGCCCGAGGCCGATCATTGGCGCCGCGCCCATCGCACCGGCGAGGGCGAACACGTTCGGGGCGTCCTCGGTGATGGCGGTAAGCTCTTGGGCCGCGCCCGCCAGTCCGGTCACGATCAGGAAATCCTGCGGGCGCTCGATCAGCGCCGGCACCGCCTGCCGCCGGTCAAGCACCGGCGCGGGCAGGGCCGACATTTGGATGCGGTTCAGCTTCGCCATCGTGCGGCTCCTTAGAACCTCTTCGCCCCGATAAGCTTTTGTGTCAGCAGGACGGCGACCGCGAAGCCCGACTGGAACACCATCGTCACGGCCGCGGCGACCGTGGGGACCACCTCCTCGGGGCGTTCGGCGCGCAGACAGATGACGCCCATCGCCCGCAGCACCGGCTCGACCGCCTGACCCATGGCGAACTGCCACGGGTTTCCCTCACCGAACTCCCCGCGCATACTGACCAGCGTAAGGAACGGGAAGCGTGAGCCGGCGATCAGCGAGAGCATGTTGACGCAGTTGCCGACGCCGGAGGACTGCATCAGCAGGACGCCCCGCTCCCCGCCCAGGTCGGCGCCGGCCAGCATGGCGACCCCTTCCTCCTCGGTGGTCAGTGGTACCGCCTGCGCTTCGGGATCGGCGAGCGAGCGGTCGATCAGGACGCGGTGCCCGGCATCCGGTACGTAAGCGAATTGGGTGATGCCGTTGGCGCGCAAGAGGTCGTAAACCTCATTCGGCCACTTCGCCCCGCCAGTGCCGACGTCGAACTCCGCCATCGCATGTCCCCCGTGAGCGGTCCTGGGTGGTAAAATGCTGCTCGCCGCCGACGGACGCAAATGCGGGACGCGCGACTAGTCCGGATAGCCGTGTGGATGCGCCTCCCGCCAGGCGTAAGCAGTCCGCACGATCGCCTCCAGCGCCGAAAATCGCGGTGTCCATCCAGTCTCATGGCGCATCCGCTTCGCCGATGCGACCAGCGCCGCCGGGTCGCCGGGCCGACGCGGCCCGAAGACATGCGGCACCGCGCGCCCAGCGACGCGCGCCACCGCTTCGATCACCTCCCTCACCGAAAAGCCCTGGCCGTTGCCAAGATTGTAGGTGACGCTCCGCGCCTCTAGCCCGTCCAACGCGAGCAGGTGTGCCTCCGCGAGATCGGACACATGAACGTAGTCGCGGACGCAGGTACCGTCCGGTGTCGGGTAGTCGGCGCCGAACACCGTCAATTCCGGGCGCAGCCCGAGTGCTGCATCAATCGCGAGCGGGACAAGGTGGGTCTCCGGCCGGTGGTCCTCCCCGATCCGGCCTTGAGGATCAGCACCGGCCGCATTGAAATAGCGCAGGCAAGCACTCCGCAGGCCGTGGACGCGCTCGGCCCAGACCAGCGCGCGCTCGATCATCCACTTGCTCTCGCCATAAGGCGAGCCAGGGTCGAGCGGAGCGTCTTCGGCGATCGGCAGCGTATCCGGGGTGCCGAACAGGTTCGCCGTCGAAGACAGCACGAAGCGCGGGACCTTGTGGCGTACGCAGGCATCCAGCAGACGGATGCCATTGCCGCCGTTTTCCTGCAGGTATCGGAACGGGTGGCGCATACTCTCGCCGACGAGCGAGAGTGCCGCGAAATGCAGCACAGCGTCCCACGGCCCGTTTGCCAGCACTTCGTTCAGCATGCCGGCATCCGCGATGTCCATTTCGATGAGCCGCACATCAGCAGGGAGCGCGGCGCGATGGCCCTGGCTCAGATTGTCGATGACGACAACTTCGTCGTTACGTTCCGCGAGCGCGAAGACAACATGGGAACCAACGAAACCGGCACCGCCGGTTAGCAGGAAACGCCGCTTCAAAACGGGTCTGCCTTCAGATGAGAACGCGCCGGCCGGGACGAATCACAGCAGCGCCTGCAGTCCGATCCAAAGCGCATATAGGAAAACGAGGCTAATCAGAGCGGAAGCCCCTAATAGAACCAGGGCTTGCCAGCGCGCGCGCCGGTCGAGCATGGCTTCATAACGTTCCCGCTCGTCGGAACCGGTCCATCTGCCTGGTTCCAGCGTCTCCGTTGGGCCAGTTTCGCTAAGCACCTTGGCGACATCATGCCGCAGGCGCTCGATCTCAACTGAGACAGGGGTGTCATCGGCCGTGCGCGACACCAGCTTTCTCCTCATAGCCTTGACGTTCCGAGCCATGCGGGCCCGGAAAGCGTCTTTGTATCCTTAAATTGCAGTTTACCGGCGCAGGAGTCAACTGCCCGTGATCCTGCGAGCGATGCGAGCCTCAGCTCGGTCGTTGCGCTCGCTGAGCGGCAGCGGTAGGATCAGCAAAGGTCGAGCCGTTGGCATCCAGGAGGCGCGCGTGAACAATTTCCTCAGCACCATAGGGCTGCTGCTCGGAACTTTGATCGCGGCAACCCCGGCGTTCGCCGCCCCGTTTTGTGTGCAAACCGAAGCCCTCCCGCCGCAATGCCTCTTTTTCGATGCCGGCTCCTGCCAGAAGCAGGCCGCGCGGATGAAGGGCTGGTGCACTGGGAACCCGGAGGCGCTCAACATCGCGCCCGGTATCGGCCGGACTTGTCTGGTGACGTCAGGCATGGCGACATCGTGCGAATATGACAACCCGGCGAGTTGCGCCAGAGAAGCAGCGCATGAAGGCGGCGTGTGTGTGCAGTCGCCGCCGCCGCGACCCGCCGGAAACACCGCCAACCCTTATCAATTCCTCAACGCGCCTGCGCCTGGCGAGCCGACGGACTAGGATGCTGCCGCCCATTGGGCGCGCGTTGCTCTATAGGAACTATGCGACCAAGGGCGCGCGCTCAGAGGCCGCCCGCGCCCAGGCCACGTCGGCGTCTTCCTGGAATAGCTCGGTCAACTTCTTCATCATCGTCCCGCCCAGCTCTTCCGCATCCACGATCGTCACAGCGCGCCGATAATAACGCGTCACATCGTGGCCAATGCCGATGGCGATTAGCTCCACCTGCTCGCGGCCCTCGATCTCGCGGATCACTTCGCGCAAGTGCTTTTCCAGGTAGTTGCCCGGGTTCACCGACAGCGTTGAATCGTCTACCGGCGCGCCGTCGCTGATCACCATCAAGATCCGCCGATGCTCGGGGCGGACCACCAACCGCCGATAGGCCCAGAGCAGTGCCTCGCCGTCGATGTTCTCCTTCAGTAAGCCCTCGCGCAGCATCAGGCCGAGATTCTTGCGCGCGCGCCGCCAAGGTGCGTCGGCGGCCTTGTAGATGATGTGCCGTAGGTCGTTGAGCCGACCGGGATTGCGCGGCTTGCCGTCCTGCACCCACTTCTCTCGGCTCTGGCCGCCCTTCCAGGCGCGGGTCGTGAAACCCACAACCTCCACCTTCACCGCGCAACGCTCGAGCGTGCGGGCCAGAATGTCGCCGCACATCGCAGCCACGGTGATCGGCCGCCCGCGCATCGAACCCGAGTTGTCGATCAGCAGCGTCACCGTGGTATCGCGGAACTCCATCTCCAGCTCGCGCTTGTACGACAGCGCCTGCACAGGATTGACCACGACCCGGGACAGGCGCCCGGCATCGAGCAAACCCTCGTCGAGATCGAATTCCCAGGCGCGCGTCTGCTGGGCCAGCAGGCGGCGTTGCAGGCGATTGGCGAGCTTGGAGATCACGCCTTGCAGATGCTGTAGCTGCTGGTCGAGCTGTTGACGCAACCGGGTCAGCTCGTCCGGGTCGCACAAATCCTCGGCGTTCACCTCCTCGTCATACAGCCTTGTGTAGGCGCGATAGATGGCATCGTGATCGGGGTTGGGGCGCTCGCGACGCGGCTGCGGTCCGCCGGGGCGATCGTCGCCCTCGGCGACCGCCGCCTCGTCCTCCGAATCCGTGCCGTCGTCGTCGGCGGCCTCGCCCTCCATCTCCTCGGGTTGGGAGCCGAGCATACTCTCCGAGTCGGATTGCGACTGTCCCTCGCCTTCCTGGGAGTTGTCCTGCTGGCCGGACTGCTCGCCGCCTTCCTCGTCTTCTTCGCTCTGGTCCTCGGGTTCGGCGTCAGCTTCCGCCTCGGCGAGATCGAGGGCCGCGAGCAGCTTGCGCGCCGCGCGCGTGAATGCCCGCTGGTTGTGCTGTGTGCGACCTAGCTCGGCGAGTGCATCATCGGCCCGCTCGCCCAGCGTGTCGCGCCAGAGGTCGAGCACCCGGCGCGCCGGCTCTGGCGCCGGCTGTCCGGACATTTGCTCGCGCGCCAGCAGAGAGAGCGCCGCGGCGATCGGGAGTTGATCCTTGCGCGTCATCCGATCGTAGCCCTCGGACTCGCATTCCTCGACCAGCTTAGCGCGGAGATTGGCCGCAACCCCGGACATATGACGCGAGCCCACTGCCTCCACGCGGGCCTGTTCCAGCGCGTCATACACGTCGCGCGCCTCGCGGCGGGAGGGCATACGGGCGTTGTGCAGCGCGTCGTCGTGGTGGCGCAGGCGCAGTGCGATCGCGTCGGACGCCCCGCGAAGCTTGGCCATTTCCGGGGGCGGCAGGGCGCGCGTGGGCAGCGGCAGACGCGCGCGCTTGCCGGCCAAGCCGGAGGGGCCGGGCTGGAAATTCACCTGCACGTCGGGCACCTCCGCGATCGCGCGCAGCACGCCGGCGGTCGCTCGCTTGAACTCCTCGGCCCGTGTGTTGTCTTTGTTCGTCCCGCTCATCGTGCTTCAGTCCTGCTTGCTCATCCGATCCCCTTCAGCGGATGAGGCTGGTGCTCGCCGCGCCCCCCGTGGCCGTGCGGCCGCCGTCCACGACGTACTGGGCACCGGTGATGTTGGAGGCAAGATCGGAGCAGAGAAACAGCACTAGGTTGGCGACTTCCTCCGCGGTGCCGTAGCGTCCGATGGGGATGTTCGCCTGATACCGCGTGCCGATGCTCGCTGGGTCGTCGGGGTTCAGCATTGATTCCAATGCGTGAATCATGCGGGTGTCGATCGGGCCGGGGCAGACGGCGTTCACCCGCACCCCGGAGCGCGCGACCTCGCCGGCCGCAGTCTTGGTGAGGCCGATCACCGCGTGTTTGGAGGCGACGTAGGCCGGCATCCCCGGTGTGGCGACCAGGCCGGCCACGGAGGCGGTGTTCACCACCGCGCCCCGGCGTTGACGCAGCATCACCGGCAACACATGGCGCAACCCGAGGAACACCCCCTTCACGTTGACCGCCATCACTGTGTCGAACATCGCCTCCTCGTATTCGGCCGTTGGCGTGAGGCTGCCCTCGATCCCGGCGTTGTTGTGGAAGCAGTCGATCGCGCCGAATGTGTCGAGCGCAGCCTGCACGTAGGCTTGCACATCCGCCGAGCTGGTCACGTCGGCGGCGACGAACAGCGCTTCCCCGCCCTGCTGGCGGATGATGGCCGCCGTGCTCTCCCCGGCGGAGGCGTCGCGGTCCACCAACACCACCTTAGCGCCGTATTGCGCGAACGCGAGTGACGCCGCGCGCCCAATGCCATTCCCCCCGCCGGTGACCAGCGCGACCTTGCCCTTGAAGTCCACTGCTTGGCTCCTCCCGTTCCTGCAGGCGAGATTGTCCCGCGCACGCAGACCTGGCGCAACCGCGGCCGACGCATCGGAGCCTGTCCCCGTCCCTGCCGTTTGCAGGTGGCGCAGGCAACAAAGCCGGCGATGTCGTGGGCGGCCGTGGCGGGACGCCAGGCGGTTGCCGCCGTAACCGCCGCCACCCTCCGCCCGTGACGGGAGGAGGGTGACGAGGACAGGCGATTAGGCTTCGGTCGAGGCGCTTGCTACGCCCCCGCCCCGTTGAGCGAGGACGGGCCGATCATGCTGGTCGGATGGCTCGGATGGTCGAGACCCTGAACTGCCCCCGCGCTGCTGCTCGCGGTAGCGGGAGGGACGCTGCCTGCTGGCTTGCTGACCTGCTGCAGCACGGCCCCGAGGGTGGCCGTGAAGTCCTGCAAGATCAAACCACTGAACTCACTGCCGTTGTTTAACGGCAGGGCGGTATCCGCGGCCGCGGCGGCGACGGTGGACGTGGGCGCGGGCAGCGGGCTGGTGGAGGTGCCGGCGGCCGGCGACCAGGCGGCGGTCGGGCTGGTCTTGCCCCACCACAGATCGCTCGCGTTCTCCTGCCAGACCTCGCCGTTGACATAGGCCAGTTCGATCACCTTGGCGGTGGTGGTATCGGCGGTGCCGTTGACCGCGACCTGGCCGGCGCTGGTGATGGTCCATTTGTTGCCGGAGGCATCGACGATCGTGCCGGCCGCGCCGGCCTTGACCACGGTGTCGTTGGCCGACGCCTTGCTGCCGGTGCTTGCCGGCAGCGGGCTGGTAGCGGTTCCGGCGGCGGGCGACCAGGCGGCGGTCGGGCTGGTCTTGCCCCACCACAGATCGCTTCCGTTCTCCTGCCAGACCTCGCCGTTGACATAGGCCAGCTCGGTCACGTTGGCGGTGGTGGTATCGGCGGTGCCGTTCACTGCCACTTGGCCGCCGCTGGTGATGGTCCATTTGTTGCCGGAGGCATCGATGATCGTGCCGGCCGCGCCGGCCTTGACCACGGTGTCGTTGGCCGACGGCTTGGGCGCTGACGCCGGCAGCGGGCTGGTGGCAGTGCCGGCGGCGGGCGACCAGGCGGCGGTCGGGCTGGTCTTGCCCCACCACAGATCGCTCGCGCTCTCCTGCCAGACCTCGCCGTTGACGTAGGCGAGTTCGATCACGTTGCCGGTGGTGGTATCGGCGGTACCGTTGACCGCGACCTGCCCGCCGCTGGTGATGGTCCATTGGTTCCCGGAGGCATCGACGATCGCTGAGCTGGAACCGGCCTTGACCACGGTGTCGTTGGCCGACGGCTTGCTGCTGCCGCTGCTCCCCCCGGTGCCGCTGCTGCCGCTCTTGGGCACGAACACGAGTTGATTGGTGACGGCCTGCTGGGCGGCCCGATAATTGCCCGGCGCGCCGAGATAGGACTGGATGCCATCTGGTTGGCCCGCGTCTTCGCCGAGTGCCCACCAGTCAGTGCCGATGCCCTGCTGGTTGCCCGAAAACGTGGGGCCACCCTGCGCGCCGTCCTGGCCGTTGACGTAGCCGATGATGGTGTTGGCCCAGGTCTGCTCGCCGGCCACGCTCTCGGAATTGCCGTCGTTGTTGCCGTCGAGCGAGGCGCCCATTTCGCCGATCCATACCGGGGCGATGTTCTGCGTCTCCAGATAGCCCCAGGCGGCGTTCATCCGCGAAATCGCGGCCGATCCTGAATCCTGCTGCCAGCCGGAGACCGCGTAGGGGTATTCATGCACCGAATAGACCACCTTGTTGGTGACCGCCTGGCCGTTGACGGTGATCCGCACCGGGTCGGTCGCGACGCCGGTGAGGTCGCCCTCGGGCGCCACGACGTTCGGGTTCATCCCGGAGCCGGCGGGGGCGCCGCCATATTCCTGCGGCCCCTCGGCGATGATCAGAGCGCCCGGATCCGCCGCCTCGACCGCGCTGCCGACGGTGGAATACATGGCCTGGATGTCGGTCGGACCGCCCTGGCCCCAGTTGATGTTGCCGACCGAGGTGGGCTCGTTGTCAAGGTCGTAGCCGATGACGGTGGAATTGCCCTTGAAGGTGCTGGCGAGCTGCACCCAGTCCTGCTGGAATTTCGCGGCATCGACAGTTCCGGAGTTGCCGGAGCCGTCGGTGCCATCGGTTCCGGGACCGGAATCGATCCACAGCCCGTTCGGCTGCTGGCCGCCATGGCCATCGTCGGTGTGGTGGTCGAAGATGACCTTGAGGCCGAGTTGGGACGCGTAGGCGACCACTTTCTGGAAGATTTGCAGGTTGGTCAGGCCTTGCAGGTCGGGGTTTTGCGAATAATCGATGTTGCCCGGCTGCGGAACCGCGTTCAGATCGACATCGCTCCAGGCGATGCGCAGGGTGTTGAACCCGTCCGTCTTGGCCGAGTCCATGAGGTTCTGGTAACTGGTGTTTGTCAGGCCCCAGAGCGAGCCGCCAGCGCCGTCGGCGCCGGCCCAGCCGACCGAATCGATGCGTACCGAGTTGCCGTTGGCATCGATGATCTGGTTGCCACTGGTGCTAAGATAGCCGGACGGCAGCAAATAGCCGCCCTGACCCGAGGGGGTGTAAGACGTTGTTGTCATTGGACTGTTTTCCTATTCTGATGACGCAAGCCGCCCGGAGGGCGCAGGCGCCGTCACTCTCGTTTTGAGGCTACGGAGCCGTCCGTTTCGATATGGTTCCGACCTAATCTGCTGCTGAATTCGAAATCGGTTTCTCTTGTCGAGACTCCGTCTTGCTCAGTGGCAACGTTTGGAACCCTGCGAACGCCTTTTTCTGACTTCGCAATTAGACTTTTATCGTAACAAATATGGAAAGACAACCGTGAGTTGTTGCGCCGGCACCGCCATCGGTTAGATTTCAGTTTCGAATGATGCCCGCCAATGCTTTTCCGGTAATTTTTCCTATCATGTTGGCTTTAGCAGGCTTTTATTCGCGAATCACGCATTGACGCCACCCCGAGGTTGCCGTGACTTTGCGACAAATCTCATCTCGGGAGATATGTGCCATGTAGCGGTAACAGATCCGTGCTACGCCGGCCCGCTGCTCTTGCTCTTGCCACTCACATCAGGTTTTGTGGACTTTACCGGGCGTATGGCCCACGCCGCTAAGCGCGACGTGCTGAGCTCCAATTGCAAAAGGACACAGCCGAGTGGTGAACAAGCTGTTCGAAGGGAAAATCAGGATTCGCCCTTTAGTGGTGACGTGCGTTGGCGCTTTCCTGTTTTGCCTGCCGGCGCTGTGGAATCGGGCTCCTTTTGTTTTTCCGGACACAAGAGCCTATTATCTAGGAGGTCGCGCGGCTCTCGCAAAAATCGCCGCTGTCGCGCAACACGCGGTCACGCGGGGCGCGGGAACCAGTGTCGGAGCCGATAGCGTCAACGAGATGCTGCGTCAGGCCAAGGGCGTACGATCGGCATTCTATTCTCTATTCGTTTATGGAGTAAGCAATCTCGGGTCGCTATGGCTTGTAATTGCCATCCAGGCAGTGTTGCTGGCGTGGGTCTGCCGGATCGCGTTCGGGCATTTCGGCGCGAACCCCGCCCCGAAGCGCCAGTTTGAGCTGCTCCTGTTCCTGGCACTGCTGACCCCAGCGCCATGGTCAGCATCGATGATCATGCCCGACCTGTTCGCAAGCGTGCTGATCCTGACACTCGTGACACTCCTGGTGTACTGGCCCGAGCTGACGACGAGTGCCCGCGTTCTGTTGCCCTGCGCCGTCTTGGCATCGATTCTCATGCACGCATCGTATCTCCCCCTCGCGGCAGTGATCGGACTGGTCGCATTGCTGGCGGACTGGCGCCGGGCGTGGCGGGGGCCGGCCCGCTGGCTAGCGGCGGCGACCGCCGGGGGCGGCGCGGTTGTTGCCATGCTACTGGTCGCCTTGGTGGGCTTTCACCAGTTGACGCTTTTCCCGCAAAGCCCTCCGATTCTGCTCGCCCGCTCGATCGAGGATGGTCCTGCCCGCCTCTATCTGAAGGAACACTGCCCGCAAGCGGCGCTGGAGATGTGCAATTACACCGATCGACTCAATCTCTCCGCCGACGAGTTTCTGTGGGATCCCAAAGGTGTCTATAGCGTGGTTTCAGCCGGGAAGCGGGACCGAATCCGAGACGAGGAAAAGCGAATAGTGATCGCCGCGGCCCTGGAGCATCCTTGGTTGGAAGCAACTTCGCTCGGGCGTCAGATTTTCCGGCAGCTAACGATATTCACTTTGCAGGACTATGTACTCGGAAGCCATGCCAACATAACCCCGAGTAACATGGTAAGTACAATTCCCGACCAGCAACCAGCGTGGCTCAGCATCCGAACGGTGATTGCCTACACGGTTGTCGTACTGTCTATAGGCTTTCTCCTGTTGATCTGGCGGACGGGTCTCCTGAATCTGGCGCAGCGGCGGTTCTCATTACTCGTTGTCGTCGGCATTGTCGTCAACGCAGTGGTCTGTGGCGGTATCTCGACACCTCAGGGACGCTACGAGTTCGCGCGTGATTTGGCTCCTGCCGTTCCTGGCGGCCGCCGCCATTCTCGGGCGGTCGCCGGGCGTCGTTCGCATGTTTGGCCCGGCCCGGGCGCGGCGACTAGACGCAGACACGCTCGCAGCTTCATACGGGTTGGGTTCGTCAACGCCTGAGGTGGTGGCAAACAGGATCCCTCCCAATGGCTAGCCACGTGTCGCTCAACACGCGTCCGCGTCCGATCCACACCTGCCCGCCGAGTTCCGCCGATCCGCGCCCCCTCCGGCGCGGTGCCGTCGCTTGCCACATTCTCCGTCGTCGTCCCGGTCTTCAACGAAGCCGATGTCATCCGCGAGTTCCACGACAGGCTTGCCCGCGTGATGAACGCGCTGGGATCATGGGAGGTGATCTACGTCGATGACGGTAGCCGTGATGCCACTCCGATGCTGCTGGAGGGATTGCGCCAGGCTGAACCGCGGGTCGCGCTGCTGCGGTTATCGCGCAACTTTGGCAAGGAGATCGCCACCAGCGCCGGCCTGGATCATGCCGGTGGGCAGGCGGTGATCATCATAGATGCGGACTTGCAAGACCCGCCGGAGGTCATCCCTGACCTGGTGGCCGCGTGGCGGCTGGGATTCGAGATGGTGTACGCTCAGCGCCGCATCAGAGAAGGCGAGTCGTGGCTGAAACGCACCACCGCAGGCCTATTCTATCGCTTCATGGGCCGACTGGGCGAAGTCGAGTTGCCACGCGACACGGGCGATTTCCGGCTGATGAGCCGGCGCGTCGCCAACACGATGTTGCAAATACGTGAACAGCACCGCTTCATGAAGGGTCTGTTCGCGTGGGTGGGCTATTCGACCCATGCGGTGCTCTACGACCGCGCTCCCCGGCATTCCGGGAAGACCAAATGGAATTACTGGAAACTCTGGAACCTGGCACTCGAGGGCATCACCAGCTTCACCGTCTTGCCATTGAAGCTCGCTACTTATCTGGGCCTGGTGGTCGCCTTGCTGGCCGTGGTGTACGCCGCACAGATCGTGCTGAAGACCTTGATCCTGGGAAATCCCGTCGCAGGCTACCCCAGCCTGATGGCCGTTATTTTGTTCTTGGGCGGGGTTCAGCTTATTACTCTCGGGGTGATCGGCGAGTACCCTTGGACGGGTCTTCAACGAAACCAAGAACCGGCCGCTCTATTTGGTGGATCTGTTCGTGCCGAGCGAGCTTCCGGCGGACAATCTTACCGACGTCCGGCCTCCGAGCCCTGACACCCGCGGGCGCGACGCGCCCCGCCCGCCCGCGACCGTCGCCACGACGCTACGCGAGTCCGGATCGACCGTTAATGAAAGCCCACAATACCCAAAAACAGCATGGCGAGAGCCGCTATGGTCCAGGTCGCCAGCGCCATGATCCAGCGCGACGCGGCGGTCTTGCAGTGCTGATCCTATCATCGCGCAACCACCGCGGGCACTCCCAGGTAGGCGAGGCGCTTCATCTCCTTGCGACCCCTGGAAACCGAGTCGAGGATCAGGCCGCAAGCGATAGCAAGCAGTGCTGCGAGTACGAGGCCGGTTGCGAGCACCGCAGAGGGCAGGCGTGCCACCAGGCCGGTGTGCACGAATTCCAAGATGACCGGCAGACCTATCCCAATCCCGCTGCAGAGCAACGCCAATCCGGCTAGTGAGAAGAATTGCAGCGGGCGCTCCTCCTTCACCAGCAGCACGATTGTGCGCAAGATGCGCAGCCCGTCCGTCCATGTGCGCAGCTTAGAGCTCGAACCCTCGGCACGGCCGCGATAGCGCGTGCGCATCTCGCCGATCGGCATACAGAGTTCGAGCGCGTGGACAGTGAACTCCGTCTCGGTCTCGAACCCGGCCGCGAGTGCCGGGAACGATTTGACGAAGCGACGGCTGAAGACCCGGTAGCCGGATAGCATATCGCTCACGCGATCGCCGAACACCCAGCGCACCATGCCGGTCAGGATCGCATTCCCGGCACGATGGCCGCGACGATAGGCATCATCGCCAACGCTCTCGCGCGCCGCCGTGACCATGTCGAGCTGGTTGTCCAACAGCATCCGCACAAGGGCTGGTGCGGCGGCGGCATCGTAGGTGTCGTCCCCGTCCACCAGCACGAACACGTCCGCCTCGATGTCGGCGAACATGCGGCGCACGACATGGCCCTTGCCCTGGAGGCGCTCCGTGCGCACCACCGCACCGGCGGCGCGGGCCACTTCGGCGGTGCGGTCGCGGGAGTTGTTGTCATACACATAGATCGCCGCGTCCGGCAGGCTGGCGCGGAACGCCGCGATCACGTGCGGCACGACGGCTTCCTCGTTGTAACATGGGATCATGACGGCAATCCGGGCGGCCCTCAGCGCGGGCTCGGCGGGAGTGCCGTAGCCGCCCCCGCCGCGGATCAAGACCACGCGGGCATTAGCAATGTCGCGAGCGAGGGTTTCCGCATCATCAACGCTAGGCATGAGAATGGTCAACTCGCGACCGTCCGCTGAACGGGCAGGCGCGGCCCCTACGAGGTTCATGGTTTCCGACATCTTCACCGCCGCCTCGCCGCCAATAGAACGTTGCACAAACAGAAGAATTGTCTCGGGCAGCGGCGCGGACGCTCGCAATTTAGACAAAGCATGTCAATGTCCAACGGATGTGTTCCGAGGGAGTAATCCGTGGATGAAACGCATTCCTTCGGTTCATAGGAATCGCGCCGCCCCGTGAGCCGTTAGATGCGCGACGCGCCCGCCAGCGATCGTCGCCACGACACGACGCGAACTCGGATCGACCAGGATCAGATCGGCCCGCTTACCCGCCGCGATCGAGCCGCGGTCACTAAGCCCGACGGCCTGCGCGGGATTGCCCGAGACCAGCGCCCAGGCGCGCGGCAGATCGAGCACGCCCCGCTCCGCCAGCATGAGTGCTGCTTGCAGCATCGCGGGATAGAAGTAATCCGACGACAGAACCGTGCAAACGCCGGCTTCAGCTAGCCGCTCGGCGAAGCCCAGCCAAGATGCGAGCGCCCGCGCATGACATTGGGGCTGCCCATCACCACCCAGTCCCCCGCTAGCCGCGCCGCACGCGCGACCTGCTCGGCCATCGGGAACTCGTAAATTCTCGCCCCCCGCGCGCGGAAGCCTTCGCGGGCGTTCCCGGTCTCGTCATCGTGGCTGGCCATCGGAATACCGGCCAAGCGCGCGGCGGCACCGATCCGGTCCAGAGCCGCCGGCACTTCGGCTGAGCGCCGACCGACACAGGCGGCCAAGGCGCGGAAGTCGGCGAGCAACACAACCGCGCGCTCGCTATATTTCGTGCCTGTCACCGGGTCGGCGATCTTGCGCAGGATCGCCGGCGTGTGATCGTTGAAGGCCAGCAGATGGACGCCGCCGGCGGTGATGTCGGCCTCCGCCAGAGCCAATGCGCTTAGGTTGTATGCCTCCCACGCAAATGCACGCGCAGGTCGCACATCCAGCGCTCCGCCTTAAGCGCATCGAGCAACGCCCGCCATGTGGCCAAGCCGCGCAGGCCGGGCTCCCAGGACAAGGTGACGCCGAGATACCCGGTGGCGATGCCATTGGCCAGCAGTTGCGTCTCGGTATCTCGGAGTGCGACCGACGCCGGAAAATCGACGCCGGGCCGCGGCTGAAGTTGACGCTCGAACGCGTCGCCGTGGATGTCGACGATGCCTGGCAGGACCAGCAATCCGGTGGCATCCAGCCGCGCTCCCGGCAGAGCGCCGCCGGTGCGCGCGATGCAACCGTCAGCGATCGCGATCGCCATCTCGGTCGTCTGCTCCCCATGCGCCAGCAGCACCCGCCCGCCGAGGATCGTTAGCGAGCATCTGCGGCCTCTCAAGGTTCGAACACTATCTGCACGCGCGGCGTGGGATAGCGCGCGATGCCGAACTCGACCACCGCGCCGGTACGATCCACGTTCACATTCTCAGCGAGCAGGAGCGGCCGGCTGCGCGGGGTTCGCAGCAGTTCCGCTTCCTCGGCCGTTGGCATCCGGGCGCTGACTCGCGTGACTTGGCGGAGATAGTCGGCGACCCCGACCGTTCGCAGCGCGGCGGTGATACTCGGACTGTCACGCAAGGCCGCGAGTATTCCGGCCAGGGCGGCCGGGAAATAATGCGTTCCCAGGCTCACCGGGCGACCATCCGCCAAGCCGAGCCGTTCCAGCTCCACCGCCCGCGCACCAGGGCGGATGCCGAGCCCGGCTGCGACATGGCTATCCACCGTGACCTCCCCAAGCCGAATGATTCGCCCAGAGGGCTCCTTGTTGTGGCGGCGGACCCATTCCGAGAACCGGGTGCGTGGCTCGACGGTGTATTCCAGGACGTCCTCAGCGACAAACGAGCCGCGTCCCTGCTCCACTCTGACCAAGCCGCCGCGCGACAATTCCTCCATCGCCCGGCGGACGGTGTGCCGGTTGACGCCGAACTGCCGCGAAAGCTCGACTTCCGTGGGTAAGCGCGCGCCCGCCGGGTAAGCTTCGGTGCCGATCTCGTCCTGCAAGCGGGTCGCGATCTGACGCCAAAGCGCCACACCCTGGTGGCGGCGCACCGCTCCCATCTCCGGCGGCCCTTCTGTCATCGCAATTTCATCCTCTCGGCCGGATGACTAACGCGCGCGTTCCTTGACCGTAGCCATGCCAGTCAGTAGACGTCTAGATGTTTCGACATCTTCCTTGGTGCCGGTATGGACGATGCGGGGTCGGATCGCCACCGCGATCAAAGCGTGGGGCAGGCGGAGCGCAGCCGCTGGATGGCGATCCTGGCGCGCGCTCCTGCGCAAGAGATCACGGCGCGGCTGGAAAGCGTTCCGAACCTGCCGTCCTGGCGCGCGTTGCGCGGCCCGGAGACTGGGCTGGTCATGGTCCGGGGCCGCGCCGGCGGTGGCGGCGCGGCCTTCAATCTCGGCGAGATGACCGTCACGCGCTGCACGGTACGGGCCGGGTCAGGCCAGATCGGCCACGCCTATGTCGCCGGTCGCGATGCCCGGCAGGCGGAGCTTGCGGCGGCGGTGGATGCGTTGATGCAGGACGCGGCCTGGCGCGAAAGCGTAACCGATTTGGTGATCGCACCGCTCGCGGCCTCTCAGGCGGAGCGACGTGCTGCGGTGGCGGCAAAGGCGGAGGCGACGCGGGTGCAATTCTTCGCTCTGCAAACGATGCGCTCATGACGGTACTCGATCTCGCCGGCTTCGCTGACCCCGTAGCGGAGGCGCAACAATGCTTCCGCGCCGTGCTGGACGCCATGGCGCGCCCGGGAAGCCTGCGGATAGCCGGCGCAGGATTAAGGCCGCCGGGGCCGCTCGATCCCGCGACCGCGGCGGTCCTGCTCACCCTGATTGATGGCGAGACCTCGCTTTGGCTTGATCCCGACGCCGCGCCGGCGCGCAAGTGGGTCGAATTTCACTGCGGCGTCACCTGCGTCGAGGATGCGGGCGCGGCGGCGTTCGTGGCCGCGCTCGCGTGGCCCGACCTCGGCCGCCTCAACCCCGGATCGGACGCGGCGCCGGAGGCAGCGGCGACCGTCATTCTTCAGGTGCTGGCTCTCGGAACCGGCGCGCGCTATCGGCTACGTGGGCCTGGCCTGCTGGTCCCGATGATGCTTGCGGTGGCAGGGCTGCCTAGCCGCTTCGCCGACATTTGGGAACGAAACGCCGCATCATTTCCGCACGGCATTGATCTTGTGCTCTGCGCCGGAACGCAGATCGCGGCATTGCGACGCACCGTAAGCATCGAGGACGCGTGATGGCGTATGTCGCGGTCAAAGGCGGCGAGCGGGCAATCGACAACGCCCACGCCTGGCTCGCCGAGGAGCGGCGCGGTGATCCCGCCGTTCCGGAACTTGGGCTCGACCAGATCGCCGGCCAGCTTGGCCGCGCCGTCGATCGGGTGATGGTCGAGGGCTCTCTGCATGACCTGGAGCTGGCCGCGCTAGCGATCAAGCAAGCACAGGGCGACTTGATCGAGGCGGCGTTCCTGTTGCGCGCCTACCGCGCGACCCTGCCGCGCTTCGCCCATTCGCGGCCGCTGGATACGGCTTCGATGGCGCCGAGACGACGCATATCCGCGATCTTCAAGGATGTTCCGGGCGGCCAAGTGCTCGGCCCGACCTACGACTACACGCACCGGCTGCTCGACTTCGCGCTCGCGGGGACCGAGACCCGGCCGGAGCCGGTCCCAGCGAGCACGCCGGCCGAGACAGTCCCGGTGCCGCGCGTTCACGACATCTTGGGCGCGGAGGGATTGATCGAATTCGATGGCCCGTCGCAGAGCGAGCCGCACGACTTGACCCGCGCGCCATTGTCGTTCCCCGCCGGCCGGGATGCCAGATTGCAGGCGCTCGCGCGTGGTGACGAGGGTTTTCTGCTCGCACTCGGATACTCGACCCAGCGGGGCTATGGCGGGACACATCCGTTTGTTGGCGAGATCCGGGTCGGCGACGTGTCGGTTGAGATCGAACCTCCGGAGCTAGGGTTCGCGATCGACATGGGGGACATCGCCGTAACCGAATGCCAGATGGTGAACCAGTTCACGGGCTCGAAATCCGCCCCGCCCCAATTCACCCGCGGTTACGGGCTGGTATTCGGCCACCTTGAGCGCAAAGCGATGGCGATGGCGTTGGTTGATCGGGCGATGCGCGCCGACGAGTTGGGCGAGGACATCACGGCGCCGGCGCAGAACACCGAGTTCGTGCTATCGCACTGCGACAAACATTGAGGGGACCGGGTTCGTGGAGCACCTGAAGCTGCCCCATTACGTCGATTTCCAGAGCGAGCTGGAGGCAGTGCGGCGAATGCGCGCCGAAGCCGTGGAACCGGCCTGTCGTGAGCCGGCCGGATGAGGGGGTACAACTTCGCCTATTGGACGAGCAGACGAAGCGCATGATCCGCCGCGCTTTGCTCAAGGCGGTGGCGATCCCGGGGCATCAGGTGCCGTTCGGGTCGCGCGAGATGCCTCTGCCCTACGGCTGGGGGACCGGTGGCATCCAAGTGACCGCCTCGGTGCTCGGCCAGCACGACGTGCTGAAGGTGATCGACCAAGGTGCCGACGACACCACTAACGCGGTCTCGATCCGGCGCTTCTTCGGCCGGACGGCCGGCGTGCGCACCACGACCCACACGGCCGAGGCGACGGTGATCCAGACGCGCCACCGCATCCCGGAAACGAAGTTGTGCGCGGATCAGATCATCGTCTATCAGGTGCCCCAACCAGAGCCCTTGTACCGGCTCGTGCCCTCGCGAGCGGAGACGCTGCGGATGCACGCGCTCGCCGATTACGGCGTGATGCATGTGAAGCTGTATGAAGATATCGCCCGTTTCGGCCAGGTGGCGATCAGCTATGATTATCCGGTCATGGTGCGCGGCCGTTATCTGATGTCTCCAAGCCCGATACCGGCGTTCGACAACCCAAAAATGCACCTGATGCCCGCATTGCAGCTTTTCGGTGCCGGGCGCGAGAAGCGCATCTATGCGGTGCCGCCGTACACCGAGGTGCGCTCGCTCGACTTCGACGACTATCCGTTTCGTGCCGGTCGCCCCGACGGGGCCTGCGGCCTGTGCGGGGCGACCGACGCTTATCTGGACGAGGTGGTGGTGGACGATCGCGGCCGGCGATTGTTCGTCTGTTCGGATACCGACCACTGCGCCGGACGGCGCGCGCGCGGGCATCTCGGCGCGCACGGATCGCCAGAGACAGTGGGATGAGCGAAGTCACCCTGCTCTCCGCGCGCGGGCTCACGCTGCGCTTCGGCCCCATCCCCGCGCTGGTCGAGGTCGATGCCGATCTCTGGCCCGGCGAGGTACTGGCGGTGGTGGGCGAGTCGGGCTCGGGAAAAACCACGTTGCTGAACGTGCTGTCGGGGCGCCTGCTGCCCGATGCAGGCGCGGCCTGGTATCGCGACCCGGTCGGGCATCTGCACGACGTTCACGCCTTGCCGGCGCCAGCGTTGCGGCGGTTGCACCGATCGGACTGGGGGTTCGTGCATCAGAACCCGCGCGAGAGCCTGCGCATGGGCGTCACAGCCGGCGGCAATGTCGGCGAGCGGCTCATGGCGCAAGGGGTGCGGAATTACGGGCAGATCCGGGCGGCAGCGCTTGACTGGCTCGCTCAGGTTGAGATCGACGAGAGCCGCATCGACGACCTGCCCCGGACCTTCTCGGGCGGGATGCTGCAACGGTTGCAGATCGCCCGCACATTGGTCACGCACCCACGCCTGGTATTCATGGACGAGCCGACCGGCGGACTGGACGTGTCGGTGCAAGCGCGGCTGCTCGACTTGATCCGAACGCTGGTAGCGCGGCTGACGATCGCGGTTGTGCTGGTGACACACGATCTCGCGGTGGCGCGGCTGCTTGCGCACAGGATCATGGTGATGCAGCGCGGACGCGTAGTGGAGGCAGGACTGACCGATCAGGTGCTCGACGATCCGCGGCATCCATACACGCAACTGCTGGTGAGTTCGGTGCTCCAGGCGTGAGCGGTGCGGAACGATGGTTGTGAGGAACGGGGCGAGATGTTGATCAGAGAGCCGCAGGGGCGGTCTTGCGCCACCTCTCCGGTCCCCCCGATGTGCTAGAGGCGGATCTTGAGTGAGATCCGGATCGCCTCAGAGCCCATCGGATCACAAGTGCAATGCGCACGCGCATACGTGTTCTCCGAGGGCGGCCGCCGCGCTCTTTGTTTTTTACTTGCGCGCCTCTGAACAAAGCGTTGCCATGCCGCAGCTGATGCTACGCGCCGAAGCCTTGTTCAAGGGATTCACGCTACACCTTCAAGCTGGCTTGCGCATCGAGGTACTGGGCGGCATCATGCTCGACTTGCACGCCGGCGAGTGCGTTGCGCTGTCCGGCCCGTCAGGGGCCGGGAAGTCCACCCTGCTACGAAGTCTCTACGGCAATTACCGTGCGGATGGCGGACGCACCCTGGTGCGCCATCGCGGCGAGATGCTCGATCTCGCTGCTGCCGATGCGCGCACAATCCTCGCGGTTCGGCACGAGACGCTCGGATATGTCAGTCAGTTCCTGCGCGTCGTGCCGCGCGTGTCGGCCCTCGACATCGTGGCGGAAGTAGCCATCGCGCGCGGTGCCACGCCTGAGGCGGCGCGCGCTGCCGCGTCTTCGCTCCTGCTGCGGCTCAATATCTTGCCTCGGCTGCAAGGACTGCCGCCCGCCACATTTTCCGGCGGCGAGCAGCAGCGCGTCAACGTCGCGCGCGGCTTCATCGGGGACCATCCGATCCTGCTGCTTGACGAACCGACCGCCGCACTGGATGCGGAAAACCGCGCCGTGGTCATCGAGCTGATCCGCGAGGCCAAGGGGCGCGGCACGGCGCTGGTTGGCATTTTCCATGATGCCGAGGTTCGCGCTGCGGTCGCGGATCGGGTGTTTCTCCTTCATCCGTTGCAGGACGCCGCATGAGCACTGAGACGGTCCTCACCAATGCGGCGCTGGTGCTGCATGATGCCGTGCTGCGCGGTACGCTGGTCATGCGCGGCGATGCTATCGCCGAGGTGCAGCCCGGGCCAAGCGGGGCGTCTTGTGCGCTTGATATGCAGGGCGACTATATCATCGCCGGCGTTGTCGACGTGCACACGGACAATCTGGAACGCCAGGTGCAGCCGCGCAGTAACGCGCGCTGGCCATCGCGCTCGGCGCTAATCGCGCATGACGCGCAATGCGTCGCCGCCGGGGTGACCACGGTGCTGGACGCATTCTGCCTAGGCGATCTTGGCTTCGACAAGGACCGCGTGCGCACGTTCCGCGAGGGCGTCGTTGATCTCGATACGCTCGGGGGCGCCGGGCTGCTCAAGGCTGAGCATTTCCTGCATCTGCGGTGCGAGATTCCGGCCGAGGATATGATCGAGCTGTTCGACTCTGTCGCCCTCCACCCGCGCCTGCGCATCGTCAGCCTGATGGACCACACGCCGGGGGTCGGGCAATATGCCGACCTTGATTTCTACCGGGCGCTGCGGCGATCTGGCGGGACGGCTGACGACGAGATCGACCGCAACATCGCCGAGCTGCAAGCGACCCGCGCCCGCGTCAGGCAGGCAAATCGCCGCGCGTTGCTAGCGCGCCTCGCCGGACGCGAGGTCGCGCTTGCCAGCCACGACGACCGCACCGAGGCGGAGATCGCCGAGAATGCCGCCGACGGCATTGGCTTGAGCGAGTTCCCGGTCACGATGGAGGCCGCGCGCGCCGCCAAGACAGCGGGAATGCAGGTGATCGCCGGCGCACCCAACATCGTGCGCGGGGGCTCGCATGCCGGAAACGTTTCGGCCAAGGCGCTGCTCGATTGCGGCGCGGTTGATGCCTTGGCCTCGGACTATGTGCCGCCGAGTCTGATCGAGGCGGCGTTCCAGTGCGCGCGCGGTGGGCTTGGTTTGCCGCGGGCATTGGCGCTGGTGAGCGAGGCGCCGGCACGCATGGCGGGCCTGCCCGACCGTGGGCGGCTGGCGCCGGGTCAGCGCGGCGATGTGGTGCGCGTGACATTGCATGAGGGCCTTCCGATTGTGCGCCAGGTGTGGCGGGCCGGGGAGCGTGTGGCGTGAGACTGCCGGCCGAAGCGCGCGTCGCTGTCTATTATGCGCCGGCGGCGGCTGATCCGCTATTCGCGGAAGGCGCCACCTGGCTCGGCCGCGACCCCGAGAGCGGCGCGCCAGCGCCGCAACCGGACATTCCGGGCTTGCAGGAAGTGACGGCCGAGCCGCGGGTTTACGGCTTCCACGCGACGCTGAAGCCGCCAATGCGGCTTCAGCCAAACTGCGGATGGAACGATTTTGCCGCCGCCGGCGCCGATCTGGCTGCCGGAATCGCGCCGTTCGAACTCCCGCCGCTTACCGTGGCCGAATTGCAGGGCTTCCTTGCGCTCCGCGAGACCGAACCCTCGCTGCCGTTGCAGGCGCTCGCCGACCTGGCCGTCGCCGGGTTGGATCAGTTCCGCCCGGCGCTGGACGAGGCGGAGACGAGCCGTCGGCGCCGCGCCGGGCTCTCAATCGCGCAGGACGCGATGTTGCGCCGCTGGGGCTATCCCTATGTGTTCGGCACTTGGTTCTTCCACATGACGCTGACCCGGCGGGTCAGCGCTGAGGAACGAGCGCTCTTCCAACCAGCGGCCGAGCATCATTTCGCCCGCGCCCTGCTAGAACCGCGGCGCGTTGCCGATATCTGCCTGTTCACACAGATCGCGCCGGGCCAGCCATTCCTATTGGCCGAGCGGTTGCCGCTCCGCGGTTAGAAAGGTTCGTGCCGGTGAGTGGTTACCGCCGGCCACCCACCTCGTCGATGTGACGAAGCAGGTCGGCAGGGTCTTCGTAGACCCTTGCCGCCCCGGCTCGCTCCAACTCCTCTTGCCCATAACCGCCCGACAGCAGGCCCACGCCGAGTGCCCGACAGCGCCGCGCCGCCAGCATGTCCCAGATGGAATCGCCGACCACCACGGCCGTGTCGATGGGCGCGTTCAGGCGGCTCGCGGCGGCGAGGAACAGGTCGGGGTCGGGTTTGGCATACTTGACCTGGTCGCGTGTCACGACCGGGACCGCCTTCGGATCGACCCCGAGGGCTTGCAGGTTTGTCGCCGCGGTTTCCATGCGTCCGCTGGTGGCGATGGCCCAGGGAGTGCCGTTCCGGGTCAGGGTCTCCAGCAGTTCGCGGGCGCCCGGCAGCGGCCGGATCTGACGGGCAAGGCGAAGATACGCCTCGGAGTGTAAGTGGCGGAGCCGTTCCACGCGCTCAGGGCTGATGTCGAGCCCGGTCTCGCGCAGGAGCATGTTGGTGAACAGGCCCCCGCTCATGCCGATCTTACGATGGATGCGCCAAACCGAAAGGTCGATCCCCTCCTGGTCCAGCGCGTCCTTCCAGGCGAGAACGTGTTGGTAAACGCTGTCAACCAGCGTGCCGTCAAGGTCGAACAGGAACACGGTTTCAATGCGATTCATATTTACCTTCCCTATCCCGCAGCCCCCTACGCGCGCCGGAACGCCCAAAGGGCCGTCATTCGCCGGTCATGCCGCCTAATTGCTAGGCAGCCCTGGGGACCGCCGCAACCTGTTGCGCGGCAATATTGTGGCACGGTTTTTGAGTTCCGGCCTAGAAGCCCGCTGCCTCGGCGGCGGCGGCAAGGACACACACGAGGCCAGCCACATGAAGATGATCATCGCGATCATAAAGCCATTCAAGCTTGACGAGGTGCGCGACGCGCTGACGCCGCTTGGCGTGCAGGGCCTCACCGTCTCCGAGGTGAAAGGGTTCGGCCGCCAGAAGGGCCAGACCGAGATCTACCGCGGGGCGGAATACCACGTCAGCTTCCTGCCCAAGATCAAGGTCGAGGTCGCGGTCCAGGACGAACTTGCGGAGCAGATAGTGGAGGCCATCCAGAGCGCCGCGCAAACCGGCAAGATCGGCGACGGAAAGGTGTTTGTCTTTGATCTCGAGCGCGCGGTGCGCATTCGCACCGGCGAACTCGATGTCGCTGCGCTCTGACCTCATCGACGAGGAACTGGGAATCATGACGCGATCCCGATTTGCAATGGGCGGGGCGGCGCTGGTGCCAGCCCTTCTATTAGCCGCACCTGTCTTCGCTGATACGCCGGCACCCAAGCTCGACAGCGGCGACACCGCCTGGATGCTCGCCAGCACCGCGCTGGTGCTGATGATGACCATTCCGGGCCTGGCGCTGTTCTACGCCGGCATGGTGCGTAGGAAGAACATGCTGGCCACCATGATGCAGTCATTCACGGTGTGCTGCCTGGTGACCATCGTCTGGATGGTGCTCGGCTACAGCCTCGCCTTCACCAACGGCAATCCTTATATCGGCGACCTCTCGCGGCTGTTCCTCAACGGTTTGGGCGAGAATTGGAACAAGCCGTTCACCCTCGGGGCCGGCTCCGGCAGCCCGACGCAGACCGCGATCCCCGAGACTGTGTACATGATGTTCCAGATGACCTTCGCGATCATCACCCCGGCGCTGATCGCCGGCGCCTTCGCGGACCGGATGAAGTTCAGCGCCCTGCTAATCTTCATGACGCTGTGGTCGCTGATCGTCTATTCGCCGATCGCGCACTGGGTCTGGAGCGCGACCGGTTGGCTCGGCGCTGGGGTGCTCGGGTTGCCGGGCGCGGCCGACTTCGCGGGCGGAACGGTGGTGCATATCAACGCCGGAATCGCGGGCTTGATGTGCGCGCTCGTGCTCGGCAAGCGCGTGGGCTACGGCCATGACAACATGGCGCCCTATAATGTGTCCTACGCGGTGATCGGCGCCTCGCTGCTATGGGTGGGCTGGTTCGGGTTCAATGCCGGTTCGGCGGTGGCCGCCAACGGACGCGCGGGGATGGCGATGGCGGTGACGCAGATCGCCACCGCTGCCGCGGCGCTCGCCTGGGCGTTCGCGGAATGGGCCGCCAAGGGCAAACCTTCGGTGCTCGGCGCGGTTTCGGGGGCGGTCGCCGGGCTGGTCGCCATTACCCCAGCCTCCGGCTTCGTGCTGCCGGGGCCCGCGTTGGCGATCGGCGTCGCTGCCGGCGTCGGCTGCTTCTGGGCCGCCACCAGCCTGAAGCACATGCTGGGCTATGACGACAGTCTCGACGCCTTCGGCGTGCACGGCATCGGCGGCATCATCGGCGCGCTGTTGACGGGGGTGTTCGCCTATGGCCCGCTGACCGCCACCCCGCAGGCGCCGCAGGGGGTCAACATCGGCGGCGCGGCGCAGTTCGAGGCGCAGCTCATCGCCGTTTGCGCAACCCTGGTCTACAGCGGCGTGATGACCTTGATCATCCTGATGGTTACAAAGGCGCTGGTCGGCCTGCGCGTGGATCGCGAGCAGGAGCGCGAGGGCCTCGACCTCGTGCTGCACGGCGAGCAGATCTTCCAGTAACTCGACCCCGACGGAGGACGCCGGAGCGGCGTCCTCCGTCGCGCGACCTCCGTTGCCACGCGATCGATCCGCGACGCAGAACCGAACCTCAGCAGCAGAAAAACGTCGGAGCACTCATGCCCGCTTCTTTGGCCCGCCCGGGCGCCGCTGCGCTCGCTTTATGTCTCGCCGCATCTCCGGCACTGGCGCAGACCGCTGCGCCCACTCCGCCAACGTCCGCGCCCTCGCCGGCCCCAACCGTGCCCGTGCCGGCGATCCTACCAGCCGCGACAACGGTAACCCTGCCAGCGCCGGGGATGAGCGGACCTTTGGCGCTCAACCCTGCCCCGTTCAGCATTGATCTCGGCCCTGCCGGGAAGACTTATATCAGTGGAGTGATAAGTGGCCTCGGTTTGGTGCAGAACAATCCCGTACCCGGCGATAAGAACGGCCATATCGACCTCAGCAACGGTCAGCTAATTTTTCAGAAGATTGATGGGCTGGTACAGTACGACGTGCAGATCGGCGGTTACTCCCTGCCAGCGCTCGGAACGCAGTATTTCCCTGTAGGTCGCGCTACCACCGATCTCTACGGCGCGGTGCCCGAGGCTTTCATCAAGATCGCGCCAACCAGCAACTTCTCGATCGAGGTCGGCAAGCTGCCGACCCTGATCGGCGCCGAGTACACCTTCACCTTTGAGAACATGAACATCGAGCGCGGGCTGTTGTGGAATCAGGAGCCTGCGGTCAGCCGCGGTGTGCAAGCGAATTATACGATGGGCCCGGTCGCCTTTTCGCTGTCGTTGAACGACGGCTACTACTCCGACCGGTTCACCTGGCTTTCCGGCTCGGCGGTTTGGACCGTCAACAGCGCCAACACGATGACCTTCGCGGCGGGCGGCAATGCCGGCAGTACCAGCTTTTCGAACTTGGCGACTCCGATCCCACAGAACAACAGCTCGATTTACAACCTCATTTACACCCATACGTCCGGACCGTGGACGATCACGCCCTACATCCAAGCGAGTCACATCCCCAAGAATCCGGCAATCGGGATCGCCCACGATGCGGAGACGTTCGGCGGCGCGGTGCTCGCGAGCTACGCCTTCAACTCCCACTACAGTCTGGCCGGACGCGTGGAATACATCGCATCCACGGGCAGCCTATCGAACGGATCGCCGAACCTGCTTTACGGGCCGGGAAGCAAGGCCATGTCCTTAACGTTGACACCAACCTACCAGTACGATCGCTTCTTCGCGCGCGCTGAGTTTTCCTTCGTGAAGATGTTCGACAGCACGGCCGGGTTCGCGCTGGGTCCGAACCTCAACAGCACCAACCAGGTTCGCGGTCTGCTGGAGACGGGCGTCCTTTTTTAGCTGCCGTCTGGACGGGCGCATAATGGTGCGTGGGGCGAGACGGATGTAGGCTGTGCAGGCGAACACCACGAGCCTCCTAGTGGCGCCTTGGCCTACCGCCCGCTGCAGGCGCCGTGGCGTTCGATTTGACCAACGCTCTGGCGGGCAACCCTACGCCATCCGTTAAGACCGCCGGCCCCGCCACTTACGGCGAGCTGACGCTCGGCTTTACTTACAAGTCGCCAGCCTCAACGCGAATCGCAGCTCTGATGTTGCGCCCGGAGATCCGTTGAGACCACTCCTTCGGCGCCGCCCATCCCCATGACGCCGGCAAGGATTTCAACTCAGTGACCATCGGGGGAGACGTCGTCCTCGGCTTCTGATAGCACCGTTCCGGGAGGGCGCCCTGCCCTACCCGGAACGGCGAGGTCGGGATGCAGAGTAAGGAACGCATCGGCAGCAGAGTGATCGGCATCTACGGGGGGCTGATAGGCGCGAATGTCGTTTCTTGGGTTTGGGCGCTGACCGCATTCCGCCACTACCCGTTGCTCCTCGGCACGGCCATGCTGGCGTACAGTTTCGGCCTGCGCCACGCAATCGATGCCGACCACATCGCCGCCATCGACAACGTGACCCGCAAGCTTATGCAGGAGGGGAAGCGTCCAGCCGCGGTCGGCCTGTTCTTCTCGCTCGGGCATTCCACCATCGTCGTGCTGGCCTCGGTCGGCATCGCCGCGACCGCGACCGCGTTCCAGGGCGAGTTCGAGCGGCTGCAAAGTGTTGGCGGCGTCGTGGGGACCGGAATCTCGGCCGTCTTCCTGCTGGTGATCGCGCTGATGAACCTGGTGATACTTTGGACCCTCATGCGCAGCTTTCGCCAGGTCCGCGCTAACGGGGCATCGGCCACGAATGATCTTGGCGTGTTCCTCGCCGGCGGCGGCCTGCTGGCCCGACTGTTCCGGCCGATGTTCCGCCTGATCGAACAGAGTTGGCAGATGTACCCGCTAGGCGTGCTGTTCGGTCTGGGCTTCGACACCGCGACCGAGATCGGGCTGCTCGGCATTTCGGCGGCCGAGGCGGCCAAGGGAATGCCGATCTGGTCCATCCTGGTATTCCCGGCCCTGTTCACTGCCGGCATGTCGCTCGTGGACACGACCGACGGTATACTGATGATGGGCGCCTATGGCTGGGCGTTCGTCAAGCCGCTGCGCAAGCTCTATTACAACCTGACGATTACCTTCATCTCGGTCGTGGTCGCGTTGCTGGTGGGCGGGATCGAGATGCTGGGGCTGCTCGGCGCGCAATTCAGGCTGAACGGTCCGTTTTGGGATGCGGTCGGCGCACTGAACGACAATTTCGGCGCGGTCGGGTTCGTGATCATCGGCGTATTCGCCGTGAGCTGGATCGGCTCCGCCGCGGTCTATCGGCTGCGCGGCTACGACCGGCTGGAGGCGCGCACATGAGCGCTCTGGAGCGCATGGAGGCGAAGCAGACGGACATCACGCGTCTGGCGGTGGACGCCATCGTCAATGCCGCGAACGAGTCGCTGCTGGGCGGCGGCGGGGTGGACGGGGCGATCCATCGCGTCGCCGGGCCGGACCTCAAGGCCGAGTGCCGCGCCATCGGCGGCTGCCCGACCGGGCAGGCGCGCATCACCAAGGGCTACCGGCTGCCGGCGCGGCACGTGATCCATGCGGTGGGTCCGGTCTGGCACGGAGGTGGGCGGGGGGAGGCCGAGAAGCTCGCGAGCTGCTATCGCGAGAGCCTAGCGCTCGCGGTCGCGAACGGCGTGCGCACGATCGCCTTTCCGGCGATCAGTTGCGGCATTTACGGCTATCCCATACCCGAGGCGGCTCGGATCGCGGTCGGCACGGTCGGCGCGATCCTCACCGATGAGCAGGCGATCGAGCGCGTGATCTTCGCCTGCTTCAGCCCCGAGATCCTGCGCGCCTATCAAGCCGCGCTCGCCGAGGCTGGAGCGGCCCGGCACTTGCCCGAGCCGCACGCGCGGGCGTAGAAGCCGGCGCCATGCAGCACGGTCACGCGCCCACCCCTCGCGGCCCGAACCAGCCGCGTGGCTGGCGGCCGCCCGGTCGGTTGCGAATGACCGCGACCCTCGGCGGGTTGCTTGCTGTCCTGGCGGTGATGGTCACGCTGGTCTCCTACTCGGTCACGCTCTATCGGCTCTTTTGCTCCGCTACCGGCGCGCTCGGGACGACGCAGCGGGTGGCCGCAGACGTCGCGGCGCAATCGGATCGGATGGTGATGGTCAAGTTCCTCGCCAGCGTCGCGCCCGGCCTGCCCTGGCGGTTTCAGCCGGTGCAGGAGCAGGTGCGCGTGCATCTCGGGCAGGACACGCTGGTCTTTTTCGAGGCGGAGAACCTGTCGGACGAGCCGTTGGTCGGGCACGCGACCTTCAACGTCACCCCTGGGAAGGCCGGCAAGTACTTCAAGAAGATCGAATGCTTCTGCTTCACCGAGGAGCGGCTGGCGCCGCACCAGAAGGTGGAGATGCCGGTCGATTTCTTCGTCGATCCGCGGTTGGAGGCCAATCGCAATACCAACGACGTGACCGAGATCGACCTGTCCTACGAATTTTTCCTGTCGCGCCGTCCGGCCGGCGCGCAAGACCTCGCGCGCTTCGAGGCGGCGCCCCCCGACCCCGCCGCCGGGCGCAAGGTGTTCGCAACGACATGCGCCGTGTGCCACGGTCTGGAGCACGTCAAGCTCGGCCCGCCGCTGGCCGACGTGTTTGGCCGACGGGCCGGCACCGCGCCCGGCTATCCCTATTCCGCCGCGCTCGCCGGGTCAGCGATTACCTGGACCGCAACGAACCTGGACAAATGGCTTTCCGGGCCGCAGTCTTTTATCCCCGGCGCGCAGATGCCGATGGGATTGCCCGACCCCATCCGCCGCCGCGACGTGATCGCGTATCTGGAGAGCTTACAGCCGCCCCACCCCGCCAAGGCCCGGATGTGAGGCCTACATCACCCAGTTGCGTGTGGTCGCTCGTTCGCCTATGATGAATGCATGCTCTGCTTCGGTGCCTGCTTGGCCTGCCGCTTCGCCCGCGCCGTGACGCGTGCGCCGTTGCGCTTGCTGGCCTGCCTGGCACTGCCCCTCGGGCTGATCCTTCGACTTAGCCGCCCCTGAGCGCGCCGCCGGGGTGAAGGACGCCGGCATCGCTCAGGGGACGCCCTGACGGCTAGGCGTATGAATTCTCCCCCGAGGATCGCACCATGAGCATCGAGCACCCCAGCTTCGGCAAGCTGGACGACGACAGAATCATCATCTTCGACACCACGCTGCGGGACGGCGAGCAATCACCCGGCTTCTCAATGAATATAAACGAGAAGCTGCGCATGGCCGAGGCGCTGACCGAGTTGGGGATCGACGTGATGGAGGCGGGATTCCCGATCGCCTCGCCGGGCGATTTCGAATCGGTCAAGGCGATCGCCGAGAGCGTCGGCCAGCGCGATGACACGCCGGTTATCTGCGGCCTGGCGCGATCCGGACGCGAAGACATCATGCGCGCCGGCGAGGCGGTGCGCGCGGCCAAGCGCAAGCGTATCCACAGTTTCATCAGCACCAGCGCGCTGCACATGAAATACAAGCTGCGGATGGAGCCCGAGGAGGTGTTGCAGGCGGTCAGCGACAGCGTGACCCTGGCCCGCGACTTCACCGACGATGTCGAATGGTCGGCCGAGGACGGCACCCGCACCGACCCCGACTTCCTTTGCCGCTGCTGCGAGGCCGCGATTGAGGCCGGGGCCACGACCATCAACATTCCCGATACGGTGGGCTACGCGCTGCCCGAGGACATGGCGCGCATCTTTACCATGGTCCGCGAGCGGGTACCGGGTGCCGATAAGGTGGTCTTGTCCACCCACAATCACAACGACCTAGGGCTGGCGGTCGCCAACACGCTGGCCGCGATCCGAGCCGGAGTGCGGCAGATCGAGGCCACGATCAACGGCATCGGCGAGCGCGCGGGCAACGCCTCCTTAGAAGAGGCGGTCATGGCTATCCGCACCCGCCACGATGCCGTGCCATTCAAGAACAACGTCAAGACCCGCAATATTCTCAAAATTTCGAAATTGCTTTCCACTGTGACCGGTTTCGACGTGCAGCCGAACAAGGCGATCGTCGGGCGCAATGCCTTCGCCCATGAGGCCGGCATCCATCAGGACGGCGTGCTCAAGAATGCCGCCACCTACGAGATCATGACGCCGGATAGTGTCGGCTGGACCAAGTCGAACCTGGTCATGGGCAAGCACTCCGGCCGCGCCGCCTTCCGCGACAAGCTACGCTCGCTCGGCTACGAGGTTGGCGACAACGCGCTCAACGTCGCGTTTCGCCGCTTCAAGGATCTCGCCGACCGCAAGAAGGTGGTTTATGACGAGGACATCGTGGCGCTGGTGGACGATGAGGTGATGCGCGACCACGAACGCATCCGCTTCGTCTCGCTCGACGTGCGCGCGGGGTCGAAAGGGCCGCAGCGGGCGGAGCTGGAGCTGGAGGTGGATGGCGTGACGAAGCAGGCCACCAGCATCGGCGACGGGCCGGTGGACGCCACTTTCAAAGCGATCCACCATATTTTCCCGCACGAGGCCAATCTGGTGCTGTTTTCGGTTGGGGCGGTGACTGAAGGAACCGACGCGCAGGCGAAGACAACGGTGCGGCTGGAGGAGAACGGCAAGATGGTGGACGGCCAGGGCGCCGATCTCGACACTATTGTCGCATCGGCGCGCGCGTATGTCCATGCGCTCAACAAGTTGCTGGTGAAGCGGCTGCGCACCGAACCGGAGGCGCTGTCGGCCTGAGGTCAGCCAATGTAACTCGGGACAAAGCCTGGAATAGTCTGCTGTAATTGCTGAGCTGCGAGACGCACCGCTGGTGCGGACGACTAGAATCGTAAGTCTTAGGCGCAGCGGGTTCTTGCGTTTCGCTAGGCAAGCCGTTACTGACTGCACGCCAGTCGGAGCGTTGAATGCAGGCTACAGCAGACACGGCTCTTGTCCAGGCCGAACGGGTCCGCTCGGTGTTTCAGCAGGCACCCCTGGCATTGTCGGTCAATGCCGTGAACGCTGCGCTTGCAGCCATTGTGCTGGAGCCGGTGATCGACCATCGCCTGCTGATACTCTGGCTCGCGGCCATGGTCGGTGTGTCAGCCGTTAGGCTGAGCATCTGGCGGCTGTTCCAGAAGCGGGAGCCGGCGGCCCCGGAATGGCGTCGCTGGCTGCTGCTTGGCGTGCTGGGATCGGTCCTCTCTGGTGTGCTCTGGGGTGCGGCGGCCGTTGGCCTGGTTCCGAGCGTCGAGACGTATCAGTTATTCCTGGCTTTCGTGATCGGCGGCATGAGCGCCGGCGCCCTGGCAGTGAATTTCGCCCATTGGGCCAGCGTCCTTGGATTCATGTTTCCCGCCTGCCTGCCGCTCGCCGCGCGCTTTTTTATCGATGGTTCGACGCCTCGCAGTATAGCGGCGTTCATGATCGTCATATTCGCGATCGCGCTGTCGCTCGTGAGCCTTCGCGGACATCGATCCTTCGGCGATCGTGTCCGGCTCCAGATCGCTCACGGACGGCAAGCCCGTGAGCTGAACGAGGTCAACGTGCGGCTGCGCTCGGAAATTGCTGAGCACCATGCGACTGCCGCGACGCTGCAACAAGCCCAAAAGATGGAAGCGATCGGCCATCTGACAGGCGGGATCGCACATGATTTCAATAACCTGCTAATGATCGTGATCGGCAATCTCGATCTGGTCAGGTTCGCGGCGGCCGGCAATAAGCAGGTCATCGAGTACGCCGCGGAGGCCCAGCACGCGGCCGACCGCGGCGCCAGGCTGACCGCCAGCCTGCTCGCCTTCGCCCGGCGGCAGTCGCTACGCTCCGAGTGGGTCAGTGCCAATGCGTTGCTCCAGGATTTCGAACCGATCATGTCGCGCGCATTGGGCACCGGTAGCCGCTTCGAACTCAACCTCGATCCAAATCTGCCGCTCTGTCGAGCCGATCCGGCCCACTTCCAATCCGCCATCCTGAATCTGGTGATCAACGGCCGCGACGCCATGCCGGAGGGCGGCCAACTCACGATCACCTCGTCGCCGCGCGTGCTTCAAGCAGCGGAACTTGACGGGAACCCGGATGCCACGCCCGGCCCGTTCGTGGCCGTGTCGGTGCAGGACACAGGCACCGGCATGACCCCGGAGATCCTGGCAAGAGCCTTTGAGCCGTTCTTCACCACGAAGAAAACCGGCGCGGGAAGCGGACTCGGTCTATCCCAGGTTTACGGTTTTGCACGGCAGTCGTCTGGCCATCTAATCATTCGCAGCGGGGTCGGCGCGGGTACGAATGCGACGTTGTTCCTGCCAGCCGACACCAGGCCACCGAGCAGTGCCGTCAGAAATGCTGATCTTTTTGCGCAACGCCCGCAGTTGGATGGCACCTCGGCGGTGCTTGTCGAGGAAGATGCCAAAGTGCTGGATGTCGTACGTTCTTGGCTCACCGATGCGGGCTGCCGGGTCGATACCGCGCAGAATGCTACCGAGGCCCTGTCGTTGTTGCAGATGCGGGGGGATGTCAGGGTTCTACTTACGAACTTTGCGCTAAGCGGCAATGGCATGACCGGCGTCGAGCTTGCGCACGCCGCTCGGTCTGCCATGCCCAATCTTGCCGTCGTTTTAATGACCGGACCGGCCGCCGAAGAACTCGTTGCACAAGCCGACGCAAGGCACGAGTTCGAACTGCTCCGCAAGCCGTTCCGGCAGTCCGATCTTGTCGCATCAGTGAGAGAGGCACTGTCGAGGCCGATCCTGGCCACCAGCTGAGCCCTTTTCACTCCACAAAAACATGTCGGATCGCGCCGAAGGTCGGCTCCGCCTCAACCCAGCTTCGTCCAAGCCGCGTTGGCGTGGCCTGACGCGATCGCGGCCGTGATGAAGCGCATCCCGCGAACGCCTTCGCCGATTCCTGGAACCAGGGTGCAGGCGGGGTCGGGCGCGCGGCCATCCAACGCAGCGCGGATCAGTTCAGCCGTGTCCCGGTAGATCTGCGCGAAGCCCTCAAGATAGCCCTCCGGATGGCCCGCAGGAATGCGGGTTGCGTGCGTCGCCGCCGGGCTTGCCGCTCCGCTGCCGCGGGAGATCACACAGGGCGAACGGCCGTAAGGCGACCAGTGCAGATAATTGGGGTGCTCCTGCGCCCAGCCGAGCCCGCCCTTCTCGCCGAACACACGCAGGCGCAGCGCGTTCTCGTTGCCCGGCGCGACCTGGCTGGTCCACAATGCGCCACGTGCGCCGCCCGCGAAACGCAGCAGGATCTGCGCATTGTCGTCCAGTCTGCGGCCCGCAACGAAGCTGGTCAACTCGGCCGCCAGCTCCTGGCAGCGCAGGCCGGTGACGAACTCCGCCAGATTGAACGCGTGCGTGCCGAGGTCGCCAAGCGACCCGCCAGCGCCGCTGCGCGCGGGGTCGGTGCGCCATTCGGCCTGTTTCTGGCCGGTGCGTTCCAGCGGCGTCGTGAGCCACTCCTGCGGATATTCCACTTGCACGACGCGGAGGGCACCCAGCTCGCCGGCCGCCACCATTTCGCGTGCCTGGCGCACCATCGGATAGCCGGTGTAGTTGTGCGTCAGCACGAACACCCGGCCGCTGGTCGCTACCGCACGCGCCAGGTCTTCTGCTTCCGCCAGCGTCAGGCATAGCGGCTTGTCGCAGATCACGTGAAAGCCGGCATCGAGAAAGGCGCGAGCGGGGTCGTGATGCAGATGGTTGGGCGTCACAATGGCAACGACATCGATCCGATCTGGGCGCGACGCCTCCACGTGGGCCATCGCTTCGTAGCTGTCATAGGCGCGGTCAGGCGCGATGTTCACCTCCGCAGCACTGGCGCGAGCACGTTCTGGCTCACTGGACAGCGCTCCGGCCACAAGATCGTACTGATCGTCCAGGCGCGCGGCCATCCGATGGACGGCCCCGATGAACGCGCCTCGGCCGCCCCCGACCATGCCGAGGCGCAGCCGGCGCGACGTTGGGCCTGGCGCTGTCCCCTCGACGGCCATCACGCCAGTCCCAGCATCCGGCGGTTCGCCGCCTCGTCGGTTCCCGCGCCGGCGAAATCATCGAATGCCTTTGCGGTCACTTCGATGATGCGCTCACGGATGAACGGTGCGCCCTCGCGCGCACCCTGTTCGGGGGATTTGATGCAACACTCCCATTCCAGGACCGCCCATCCGTCAAACCCGTAGGCGGACAGCTTGGAGAAGATGGCCCGGAAATCCACCTGCCCGTCGCCGAGCGAGCGGAACCGCCCGGCCCGCGTCAGCCACGGTTGAAACCCGCCATAGACGCCCCCCTTCGCAGTCGGGCGAAACTCCGCGTCCTTGACATGGAAGGCACGAATGCGCTGGTGGTACTCGTCGATATATCCGAGATAGTCGAGCTGCTGGAGCAGCAGATGGCTCGGATCGTAGAGCAGATGGCAGCGCGGATGATTGCCGGTGCGCTCCAAGAACATCTCGAAGGTTATACCGTCGTGCAGATCCTCTCCAGGGTGGATCTCGTAGCACACATCCACGCCCGCCTGATCGAACGCATCGAGAATCGGCGTCCAGCGCCGTGCCAGCTCGTCGAACGCCATCTCCACCAGGCCGGGCGGCCGCTGCGGCCACGGATACACGTAGGGCCAGGCGAGCGCGCCGGAGAACGTAGCGTGAGCGGTGAGCCCGAGATGGCGCGACGCTTGCGCGGCGAGGCGCATTTGCTCGACGGCCCATTGCTGGCGGACCGCCGAATTGCCGCGCACGGCGGGCGGAGCGAACCCGTCGAAAGCGATGTCATAGGCCGGATGCACCGCCACGAGCTGGCCTTGCAGATGCGTGGACAACTCGGTCAGCGCCAGCCCATGCCGGCCCAGCGTGCCGTTGATCTCGTCGCAGTAAGCCGTGCTCTCGGCCGCGAGGGCGAGGTTGAACAAACGCATGTCCCAAGACGGGATCTGCACGCCCTTGTAGCCAAGAGCCGCCGCCCATCCCGCGATCGCATCCAGGCTATCGAAGGGCGCTGCGTCGCCCGCGAACTGGGCCAGGAAGATCGCCGGTCCCTTGATGGTCCTCATGTCCGCCTCCTCTGCCGTTAATCGGCGCCATCATGGGCCGATGAGCGGCAGCACCGTCTGGGCGGTCTTCTCCACCAGCGAGGTATAGAATTCCTCGCTAAGTAGGCTGCTGCCGTGGTCCTCGATAAACTTGAGCTGTTCGGGCAAGATATCGACCGGATTCCTCTCGAGCTGGTTCGGGAACGGCGAGACGGGCGTGCGGTCCACGGATGCCACGAACTCGTTGGTCAACGCGCCGTCATAGCCGATCTCCTTTAGCGTGCGCACGATGCGCACCCAGTCGAGTGCGCCCATGCCGGCGGCCAGACGGTTGTTGTCGGCCACGTGGAAATCGGCCAGCCGGCCCTTCGCCGAGCGGATCGCCGCGAACATATCCGCCTCCTCGATATTGAGGTGGAACGCATCAAGGCAGACGCCGCAATTCGGACCGACTGCTTCGGCTAGCGCGAGCGCCTGGTCGGCGCGGTTGAGGAAGTAGGTCTCGAAGCGATTCAACGGCTCGAGCGCGAGACGGACATTCAGCCGCTCCGAAAGCTCATAGGTCTCCTTGAGGGCATCGACGACCCATTGCCATTCCTGCTCCGGCCGACCGTCTGGGATAATCTTGCCCACGGTCGCCGGCACCACTGTGACAATCTGGCCGCCGAGATCGGCAGCCATTTGCACGACTGATTTGACATAGGCGACCGAACGGGCTCGCTGCGCCGAGTCCTTGGCCGCCAGGTTGCGCTCGCCGAGCTGGAGCGTCACCGTGCCCCAGCAGCTTATGCCGTGCTGATCGAGCAGCCGCCTTGTCTCCTCGATCCGGTATTGCTCCGGCTCGCCGCTGATCTCGATGCTCTCGAAGCCAAGCCGCTTGATCCGCTTGAGCGTCGTCTCGAGCGGTTCGGCACGCATCCAGTTGTGCGTGGACAGGTGCATCCTTCCCTCCCTGGTTTGTTGCGCAATTTAGGCTGCGGCGGTGCGGGATGACAACGCAGGAGGTCCGGTGGGCCGCCGAGTAGTTGTCCGGGCGTCCTTATGCCATACATATCCGTTAGGTTTTGTCCTCGGGGCTGGCTGGCGGGGCTCATGACGAAGCCCTGTCCGCCGAGGACTGCGGCCGCACTATGCGGCGCGCACCTAGCCACCCACACTTGCCCCACGCTGAGATCGTCAAAGCCGGCGAGCGCGCGCAAGATGGCTGCGAACCGACGTGGAGCCGCTGAGAGTAGGAGATGCCCATGCCCGATGGCCTCTATGAGCGCGACGCCCTGGCCTGGGCCGAGCAGCAAGCGGACCTGCTGCGGCGGCTGGCGACGGGCGAGCGCCTGAACGCGGCGGTGGACTGGCCCAACGTGATCGAGGAGGTGCAGGACGTGGGACTGTCCGAGCTGCGGGCCTGCCAAAGCCTGCTGGAACAGGCGCTGGCGCACCTGCTCAAGTTGCACGCCCTTCCGGAGAGCCAGGCGGCCCCGCACTGGCGCGACGAGATCAGGGCCTTCCTGCATGACGTGCAGCGCCGGTTCACGCCATCCATGCGGCAGCGGATCGACTTGGACGACCTCTACGACAAGGCGGGGGGGCGGGCGCGGGCGGCAGCGGAGGACGTCGGCATCACCCCTCGCCCATTGCCCGATGCGTGCCCCTTCGCGTTGAACGAACTGCTGGCCGGGCACCTGAGCGTAGCAGAGCTGGTCGCGCGGCTGGACAACGGCCAGGCAAGCGACCCGGCATGAGCCGGGCACCTTGCCATCCCCACGCACCCGAGGCGGAAGCGCGAAGCGAGTTCCTGGACGCCCTCAAACCAACGCCCGCGCGGGTGCACACGCTTGAGACCCTGTCCGCCGCGGCAGCGGAGCGGGCGGCATGGCGCAAGGCGGCTAGCACGCAGTGGAGCGAGGGCCAGGCCGCGGTGGTGGCGGGCGATCCGCGTACTGCCGTCGCGACGGAATTGCACGCGAAAGACAGCACGATCAGCGTGCAGGTGCTGAACAACTTCGCCAACATCGCGCGTCGCAAGCTGAATTGGTTTTGGACCGAGGTGATGGAAGCGCTGGACGCTTTCAGGGCCTTGTGCCCGGGACCACTCCCTATCAATGTGGCAACGCACGAGGCGGCGCTGGAGATCGCTCGGCGGGACGGGTTCGCCTTGACGCACTGATCGTTGCGTCCGCTCTCGAGCAGGCTGTTCGACGCTGCTGTCCGAGGACATGCAGCACGGACGGGCGATCGCCGGGAGGTCGGTTATCCGCAACCCGTTCGCGGATGTCTGATGTTGGCCGCCGGTCTGATGATCGCTTCTGGTGAACGCGGACGTTGGCTGCCAACCTGCAGAGTATCCGAAATTCCGCCCTACGCCAGTTTCCATACTGAACGTTATACGCCTTTCGAGTGCCTGCGCCGGTTAGTGGCGGCACAACGTGGCGAATCCGGGCCTAGCTGGTAAGAACATTCCGGGCCTAGCTGGTAAGACCATTCATGAGCATGATAATGAGCACCGATATCGAAGCAGTCAGGGCCGCTGTCTCTGCCGCTGCACTCGACCAGAAGCTTGTGACGACTCGCAAAGAGTTGGCGTTGTTTGCTTCGCAAGTCTTCTCGGATGTAGGAACACAGCTCCATGTAGCCGGCTACCTATACGGAACTGATCGGAAGGAAGGAAAGTCGCCATTCCGATATGGCAGTGATGAAGTTGTCGGAGTGTCCGTCCTTCTTAGGATCGGCAGCCAATTGATATCCGCAAGCGCCGAATTGCTGACTAAAGGTCGTCCTTATGCAGGAGCGGCGCTATTGCGCCAAATTGTCGAGATCGAATATCTCGCATGGGCCTTTGAAACCCGCGACCAAGATGCCGCACGCTGGCTCCGGAGTGACCGCAAAATTCGAGAAGAATTTTTCAAACCTGCGAAATTGCGTAAGGCATCAGAAGGCAAATTTCGAGGTAAAGATTACGGCTTCCACTGCGAACTAGGCGGGCATCCGGTTCCTACTGGAACAGTGTTACTTACAGGCGACCAATTGACCGCTCAACTATTGCTATCCGATCTGCTTGGACACACCGGAGGTGTATGGGACCATTTTGTTGGGTGGGCAAAGACGCACGAGGACTACACCGCGGATTTTAAAAGGCATGCTTTTACAATGTCTCAGACATTTCGGGATTGGAAATCTAGCGACCCATTAGTTGAACTGCCACAAATACCCTAACGAATTGTGGCTCTCTCCACCTACAGCAGCCGCAACCGTGTGTCGGTCGTGTGCGGATTTGAGCAGCTGGATCGACCGGCTCTGCTATCGTGCTCGACCTCTTTGCCCGACCCCTGCCGCAAAGAGCGAGATCAGGCGGAGACGCGCGGGGCCAGCGCCCGCGGCTCCTCCGGCAGGCGCAAATCGTCGCGGAACAGCATCACGTGGTCCAGCGGGCATTCGACACCCAGGTCCGCGGGTAGCGTGGCGGCCTGATCCGGCGCGATCTTCGCCTTGAGCCGGGTCTGCCCGACGGCCAGCGTGAGCAGGCGCTGCCCGCCGATGGTGATGGCGCGGCGTAGCAGCGTCGCGGGAACGGTGCCGGATGCCCCGGCAGGTCTCACCTGTACGCATTCGGGGCGGATGCCGATGCGCAGTCGCGCCGCACCGCCCGCGGGCGTCGCCAGCTTATAGGGGAAGATGTCGAAGGCCAGCCCGCCGTCGCGCTCGCCGCTCGGCTCGACGAAGTTCATGCCCGGGTTGCCCAGGAACCAGCCGCCGAACTCGCTGTCCGGCCGATCATAGAGGGCGCGCGGCGGGCTGCACTGGCTGATCACGCCGTCGCGCATCAGCGCGATCTGGTCAGCCAGTGTCATCGCCTCGGTCTGGTCATGGGTGACGTAGATGATCGTCTGGCGGAACCGCGTGCGGAACTCCTTGAAGGCACGGATCAGTTGCAGCTTGGCGTGAACGTCCACGTTGGTCGTCGGCTCGTCGAACAGGATCACGTCGCAACTGCGGGCGATCGCGCGTCCAACCGCAACCTTCTGTCGCGTGCCAATGTCGAGCCCCGCCATGTGCCGGTTGCTGTGGTTAGCGAGCCGCAGTACCTCTAGCACCTCTTCGACCCGCTGGCGGCGGTCGGCATGAGAGAAGGCACGGTCGTGCCGCAGGGCGAGGTCGATGTTTTCCCGCACCGTGAGCGTTCGGTACATCACGGGATACTGAAACACCATGCCGACATCGCGGCGGCGCGTCGGCAGGGGCGTCATGTCGCGCTCGCCGAAGGCGATGCTGCCGCTGGTCGGCGTCTCCAGACCCGCGATCATGCGCATCAGCGTGGTTTTGCCGCACCCGGAGGGGCCGAGCAGGCAGGTGACCGTGCCCTCGGGAAAGGTCATGGTCACATCGTTGACGGCTGCGATGGCGCCGAAGCGGCGGGTGAGTCCGCTCAGCCGGATGTCAGGCATGGCCGTGTCCGATCCGCGCGCCGCTCAGGCGGTCGAAGACCAGCATTCCCTCGATGCGCAGGAAATATGGATATGGGGCGCCCAGGTCGAGCTGGGCGATGGCGTGGCTTGGGGCCGTGGTCACCAGCGTCTCGCCGGCCGCGGCGAAATGCACAACCGATTCCGCGCCGAGATTCTCGAGCAGACGCACGGTGCCGACTCCGGTGGGAGCGTCGGAGGGCGGCGCCGTGGTTCCGGCGAACACGATATGCTCCGGGCGGATCACGACGGAAACATCCGGCGACGCGGCGCCCTCGAGCGTGAGCGGAAAACGCAGGAGCGCGGTCGCGCAGATGCCGCCTTCGAGCCGTCCGGGGATGATGTTGCAGCGAGGAAAGCCCACCAGCTCGGCCGCCCGCAGATGCCGCGGCTCGGCGTAGAGCGCGTCCACGCTGTTGGCGTCGGCCACGCGTCCGCCGTCCAGCACCACCAGACGGTCCGCCATGATCAGTGCCTCCAGCGGATCGGCCGTGGCGTACAGGAACGTGGCGCCGAGCTGCGCGCGCATGTCCGCCAAGTCTTCCATCAGGCCCTCGCGCAGCTTGAAGTCCAGCCCGACCAGGGGATCGTCGAGAACGAAGATGCGCGCGTCCTTGAGGATGCCGCGGGCGAGTGCGGAACGCTGCTTCTCGCCCCCGGACAGCTCGCTCGGGCGTTTGTCCAGTAATCTGGTGATGTGCAGCAGCTCGGCCGCCTGGGCCACGCGCCGCTTTACCTCGGCATGGGCGACGCCTTGCAGCTTGAGCGGATAGGCCACGTTGTCGAACACGCTCATATGGGGGAACAGGGCGAAGGATTGCGGCACATAGCCGATCGTCCGCTGCGCCGCGGGAAGTCGCGTGATGTCGGCCCCGTCCACCAGGATGCGCCCCGCATCCTGCCGTTCGAGCCCGACGATTAGGCGGAACAGGACCGACTTGCCGCTGCCCGGCGCGCCGGTGAAGACAGTGAGACACTCGGGCTCGATGTCGAGATCGATTCCGGCGAGCACTGGCTCGTTCGCGTATGCCTTGGTGATGCCTTGAAGGCGGATCTGGCTCATGGAGCTATTGACCCAGACGCGCCAGGGCCGGGACAAGCAGAATGCCGAGGCCAAACACCGCGGCCACGATCGCAAGGATCAGCAGCGTGAACCCTAGCGCCCGCCCCGGCCTCGCTTGGCGCGGAAGGTTCCCGACCGCGATGTTGAGGACAGTGGCCGCCATGATCGCGAGTAGGCCGAACTGATAGAGGCGGAAGTTCCAAGTCTGGGCGATGAGCACGAAACCCACGCACATGACGGTGATGAGGGCAAGTTCGAGCCGCGGGACGATGCCCCGTCGCACGCCTCAGACCTCCCCGCGCACGGTGCCGAACGTCATCCCCACCAGCAGGTAACGCTGGAAGAAATACACGGCCAGGATCGGCGGCAGAATGTACACCGTGGTCAGCGCGGAGATGAAGGTCCAATCGACGCCGCCGTTGGAATAGAGGCCGCTCGCGAGGATAACGGGGATGTTCTGGGTGCGGATGCCGCCGATGATGTAGTCGAACAGAAACTCGTTCCAGACGAATATGAAGTTGAAGATCAAGGCCGCGACGACGCCGGGGAAGACCTGCGGGAAGATCAGCTTCACGATGATGCCGAGCCAGGAAGCGCCGTTCACTAGCCCGGTCTCGTCGAATCGCTGGGACACGCCGTCGATAAAGCCTTTGAGGATCCAGACCGAGAACGGGATCGAGAACATGGCGTAGAACAGGATCATGCCGCCAAAGCTGTCCTTCCAGCCGAACGCCACGTACATCAGGAAAACCGGCAGCACCGCGGCGGAGCCAGGCAGCATCCTGATCGAGAGTAGCAGGAACATTAGGAAATTGGTGCCGGCCGGCCGAAAGCGGGCGAACGCGAAGGCGGCGAGGAAGGAGACGGCGACGGCGACGATGACGGCGCAAACCGAGAGGATCACGCTGTTGATCAGCGAATGCAGGAACGAGGCGCGGGCGAACAGGTTGGCGTAGTTCGCGAGCGTCGGGCGGAAGACGAAGAGCGGCGGAACGGCGAGGATCTGGTCGGCGGTCTTGAACGACGAGAGCACGATCCACAGGATCGGGGCGAAGAAGATCAGCGCCACGAGCCATAGAACGGCGTGATACAGGTGCTGGCGCCAGTTCATGCTGCCTCCGCCCCTCGCTCGCGCGAGTGCAGCACGAAAATGAAGGTCGCCGTGAAGGCGATCGAGATCAGCAGCAGGATCACGGCCAAAGCCGAGGACCAACCAAGATTCATCGCCTCGAAGGCGCGCCGGTACAGCGTCATTGCAACGAGCTGGGTCGCCGAGCCGGGGCCGCCATAGGTCATGTCGTAGATCAGGTCCATGGTTTTGAACGCGTCGATGGTGCGCAGCAGGATGCCCAGCATCAGGATGAACTTGCCGTGGTGCAGCACCACGAGCCGCAGGCGCTGGTGCCAGGGCAGCCGATCGACCTCCGCCGCCTCCAGTTCCGCCTTTGGGACCGAGCCCAGTGCAGCGAGCGTCATCAGCACCATGAACGGCGTCCACATCCACACGTCCACGGCCAGCACGGCGCCGAACGCCGTCGCGGACTCTTGCAGGAATGCCACCGAATGGAAGCCGAGACCTCGGATGGCGCTGTTCAGGATGCCGAACGTCGGATCGTAGATCAGGCGCCAGAAGGTGCCGCTAGCGACCGGGGTGACGACCATGGGCGAGAACAGCAGGGTCAGCGCGATCCGCCGTCCCGGCAGCTTGTGGCTGTTCCAGAACAGCAGCCCGAGCAATAAGCCGAGCCCGGTTTCGATGCTCACCGCGAGAAAAACGAAGACAAAGGTGCGGCTCAGGTCGAACCACACCTCGGCATCGTTCAGGATGCTCGCGTAGTTGTAGACGCCGGCGAATAGCGGGGGCCGACCGCTGGTGAGCGAGAACCGGTAGAAGCCGAGCCCGAGCAGCCACAACGTCGGGATCACGTTCCAGACGATGAAGAACACCAGGACTGGCATGAGCAGGAGCAGCGGCAGCACCTCCCGCCGGCCCAGGAAGTCCGTGAGGCGCGGACCGCGCGCCGGCGCAAACGTACCGGCGCTCCCCGAGGGGAGGGGCGCGACTGCTCTTGCGTCGCCTGCCATGCGGCTACAGCACAATGCCCGAGCAGGCGCTGGTCGGCGCCTTTTCGGCGACACCCTCGTCGTAGAGGATCGCCTGCTGCTTGCAGGCGACATATTGCAGCGCGTGCATCGGATCCTTCACCTGGCCCGCCATGTAACCGGTGAACGCTTCCTGCTGGACCGACAGCATCTCCGAATATTTCGGGTCGTGCCAGAAATCGCTGCTGTGCTTGAGCATGTACTTATACGTGCGGTTCCACGGATAAATGTCGTCGAATCCTGCCGCGCTGAGCGTCGCTTTGTCGCAGGGCATTCCGCCCCGCTTCAGGTATTCCCGCGAGGTTTCCGGCAAGTACCACCACTTCATGAAGTCGATCGCGACCTGCATGTGCTCGGGATCGTTGAACGCATTAATAACCCAGGGCTGGCCGCCAATGATGTAGTTGCGGTTCAGTTTGCCGCTCTTGTCCTTGAACGAGGGCGGCGGCACGACCATCACCTTTCCGGCGAGTTCCTTCGGGATCATCGTCGCACCCGTGGCGACCCACTGCCAGGCGGCGAAGACCTTGCCCTTGGTGAACGCATCGACCACTTCGGCGATGAAGTAGTTCAGCGCGCCGGGCGGGTTGTACTTCAGCATGGACTTGTACTGTTCGAGCGCCTCGGCGTTCGAAGGCGTGTCGTAGATGCCCTGGACCTGCCCGGTCTTGGGGTTCCAGATGTCCCCGCCCTTGCTGCGCATGAACGACATCGTCGGGCAGCTGCATGCGTCGTATTCGCGCGAATACTGCATGGCGATGCCGTGGTAGCCCTTCTCCGGCCGGTTGAAGAATGCCATCACGTCGCGCCATTGCTCGAAATCGAGCGCCTCCCAGTCCTCCCATGTCATCGGCAGCTTGCGACCGTGCTGCTTCTGGAACGCCTCCGCCTCGCCGGGCGCCTCCAGCATGTCCTTGCGGACAAAGATGCCGATGATGTCGCCGACTTGAGGAAAGCCCCAAAGATTGTCGCTGCCGTCGGGATAGACCTGATACGCCGCGCGGATCACCGGGGCGTACCATTCGATGTTGAGATCCGGGTTCTTGGCGATGATGTCGTTCAGCTTGACGATCCAGTGCGGCGTGGCTAGCGCGCCCAGCCACTGGCTGTCGCTGATCATGATGTTGTACTCTTGGCTATGCGTCGCGAAGGAGGTGGCCCCTTTCTGGAATAGCGCCCCGAACGGTGCCCCGGCGAACGAGAAACTCACGTCGTAGCCATACTTGCCCTTAGCGTAACGCGCGAACTCGGGCGACATGTCAACGCTGAGGCTGCTCGGCAACCATCCGGCGACCCCCAAAATGGACATATGGATCGACTTGCCGGCCAGGGGGTGGTTGCGCTCGGTTTGCGAGAACACGTATTTCGGGCAAGCGAGCGAGGCGGCGCCGAGCGCGGCGGAGCCGTGGATCAGCTTACGTCGGGTGAGCCGATCGGCGCCAAACTTCGATGCGTTGCCAAACATGTTTCCTCCGGGCCGGTTCATTTGTTCTGCACAAATCCGCGAGCAGAGTTTTATGGGCGCTCTCGGCCCCGGTCAACATCGGCCGGGCCGAGAGCGTGGCGTTCCCGCGGTGGCGCATCCCCGGCGAACTGGGCGAGGTAAGGATGGCCGATCCCTTGATGGTCCTTATGTCGATGCTCCTGCTTCGGCCGCGCGCAATGCTTCCAGCCACACGACGACCGCCTCGGCGCCGGGGTCCGGATGGCCGATCGCGCGTCCGCCGAGATAGCTGCTGCGGCCGCGCCGGGCCGGGATACGCGCCGTGCCCGCCGCACCCTCGCGGGCGGCGGAGATGGCCCGGCACAGCGCATTCACAGGCGGAGCGCCGTCCGCCAGTGCCTGCCGCAAGGCCGCCGAGGCGGGGTACAGCGCATCCAGCATGGTCCGGTCGCCCGGCTCCGCCCCGCCCAGCTCGGCCACCGCCCGGATGCCAGCCTGCAACGCCGCTGCCCAATCGCGCGGCGCTGGCGCGGCAATGCCCTCGAGCGAGGCCGCGGCGCGCAACAGCAGGGCGGCGTAGAGCGGCCCGGAGGTGCCGCCGAGGGCGTTCATGACCGTGCCGGCGATCCCGCGCAGCGCTGCGGCGGGGGATGAAAAATCGTAACCCGGCAGCTCGCGTGTCACTGCCTCGGCTCCCCGCGCAAGGCTGGTGCCGAGATCGCCATCCCCGACCGCCTGATCGAGTTCCGTCAGCCGTCGCTCTTGGCGGTGCAGAGCCGCATAGATCGCCCGAACAGCATGGACGAGCGGCATATCCTGCGCTGCGTGCGCCGGCGGGAGCGGCGCGGCCGCTGGGACCGGGCGCCGAGGACGGTCGAGCCTGGCTGTGGCAGCGGCCGGGCCAGGCCACGCCAGTGCCAGTGTCGGGGCATCGAGGCGGGCAAGCCGCGTTTCGTCGAGCCGAAGCAGGGAGAGCGAGCAGCCCGCCATCTCCAGCGCCGTCAGGAACGAGCCGGCCCATGCCCGCTCCACGGCGACGCCGAGGCCGACGAGGTGAGCGACCGCGCTGCGGGCGATCAGCGCCAGCTCCATTGCCGGCGTGCCGCCCAGGCCGTTCACCAGCAATGCGACGGGCTCGCCCGAAGCCAGCCCGAGGTCGCGGGTGATTCGGTCCAGCATCTCCCGCACCAGCGCATCGGCGGAGGTCATGTGCTCGCGGCGGATGCCCGGCTCGCCGTGAATGCCGAGGCCTAGCTCGATCTCGTCGTCGGCCAGGTTGAACCCCGGCTGGCCGGCGGCGGGGACAGTGCAAGGCGTGAGCGCGACGCCCATTGTGCCGAGCGCCAGGATCGCTGCCTCCGCCTCGCGCTTCACCTCGGCGAGCGACAGCCCGGCGGCTGCCGCCGCGCCGGCCACCTTGTGGATCAGCACCGTGCCGGCGAGGCCCCGTCTTCCGGCATGGGCGCCGCCCGCCTCCAGCGCCACATCGTCGCCGACGATTACCATTTCGACCTGGATGCCCTCGGCGCGCGCGACCTCGGCGGCCAAGCCAAAATTCAGCCGGTCTCCGGTATAGTTCTTCACGATCAGTAGCACGCCGGCCCCGCTGCTGACGGCGCGGATCGCCGCAAGCACCGCGTCCGTGCTCGGAGAGGTGAAGACCTCGCCGGAGACGGCGGCGGTGAGCATGCCGGCCCCGACATACCCAGCATGGGCCGGCTCGTGACCGGCACCGCCGCCGGAGATCAGCGCCACCTCCCCCGGTATGGGCGCGTCCGCGCGCACAACGACATTCATACCCTCGAGCAGAGCAAGACCGGGCGCGATCGCGGCCAAGCCCTCCAGCATCTCGGGCACGACCCGGCGCGGATCGTTGATCAGCTTCTTCATGCGTGGATGCGGGAGCGGAGTGCGGACATTTCCCCATCCTGGTTTCGGCTGTTGCTAACGTCTTCAGGCAAACCTACCGAGCAGGCCGCGCGGCGGTCAAATGCGCCGGTCGGCTAGATGCCCTGCTACGGGACCCGCTGGCGGCCTTCGGTCGGCCATGCTTTCATGACCGCAAAGCCGGGAGGGAACAGCCTTGCAGCGGCGCGTGTATATCGCTGGAACCTGCGACACCAAGGGACGCGAGCTAGCCTACGTGAAGCAACTCGTGACGGCGCGGGGTGTGCCCGCGGTGGTCGTGGACCTTTCAACTCTTGACCCGGGGAGCGGCCCCTCGGGTGCCGCGGACGTCTCGGCCTCGGAGGTGGCGCGGCATCATCCCGATGGGATGGCCTCGGTGTTCACCGGCGACCGGGGCACCTCGGTCGCGGCCATGGCGACCGCCTTCGCGCGGTTCATCGTGGCACGCGACGATGTGGCCGGCCTGTTCGGGCTCGGGGGCTCGGGCGGGACGGCGCTGGTCGCGCCGGCGATGCGCGCGCTGCCGGTGGGCGTTCCTAAACTCATGGTCTCCACCGTCGCCTCGGGCAATGTCGCGCCCTATGTCGGCCCGAGCGACATCGCGATGATGTATTCCGTCACCGACCTCGCCGGCCTCAATCGAATCTCGCGCATCGTGCTTGCCAATGCGGCCCATGCGATCGCGGGGATGGCGAGCGGCGCCCCGCCACCCTTGGCGGCGGACAAGCCGGCGCTGGGGCTGACCATGTTCGGCGTCACCACGACTTGCGTGAACCGGGTCGTGGCGCTTGTGGCGGACAGTTATGATTGCCTGGTGTTCCACGCCACCGGAACCGGTGGCATGTCGATGGAGAAGCTCGCCGAGTCCGGCCTGATCGCGGGCTTCCTGGACGTCACCACGACGGAGGTGTGCGACCTGCTGCTGGGCGGCGTGCTGGCCTGCACCGAGGACCGGTTCGGCGCGGTCGCCCGCACCCGCCTGCCGTATGTCGGCTCATGCGGCGCGCTCGACATGGTGAATTTCGGGGCGATGGACACGGTGCCGGAACGGTTCCGGGGACGGAAGCTCTACACGCATAACCCGCAGGTGACGCTGATGCGCACCACGCCGGAAGAGAACGTAACTGTCGGGCGCTGGATCGGCGAGCGGCTGAACCGCTGCGAGGGCGAGGTTCGCTTCCTGCTGCCCGCTGGCGGCGTCTCCGCGCTCGATGCGCCCAGCATGGCGTTCCACGACCCCACGGCGGATGGCGCGCTGTTCGCGGCGCTAGAAGAGACGGTGCGGCGGACCGAGCGGCGACGGCTCATCCAACTGCCCCACCACATCAACGACGCGGCGTTCGCCGAGGCGTTGGTCACCGAGTACCGCGCCCTCGGCAACGGAGGTTGACCATGCCGCGCATCGCCCGCGCTGACCTGCTCGCGCGCTTTCACGCGATGGTCCGACGCGGCGAGCCGATCATCGGCGGGGGCGCCGGCACGGGCCTCTCGGCCAAGTGCGAGGAGGCGGGCGGGATCGACCTGATCGTGATCTACAACTCCGGCCGCTATCGGATGGCCGGGCGCGGCTCGTTGGCTGGGATGCTCGCCTACGGCAACGCCAACGAGATCGTGCTGGAGATGGCGCACGAGGTGTTGCCGGTGGTGCGGCGCACGCCCGTGCTCGCGGGCGTCAACGGCACCGATCCCTTTTGCCTGTTTCCCGATTTCCTCGACCGGCTCGCCGCGGTCGGGTTCTCCGGTGTGCAGAATTTCCCCACGGTCGGCCTGATCGACGGCACGTTCCGCGCCAACCTGGAAGAGACCGGGATGGGCTACGGGCTGGAGGTGGATTTGATCCGGCTGACCCGCAGCAAGGATTTGCTGACCACACCCTATGTGTTCACCCCCGAGGACGCCGTGGCAATGGCCGAGGCGGGTGCCGACATCATCGTGGCGCATATGGGGCTGACGACCGGCGGGGCGATCGGCGCCGGCACGGCGCTGACGCTCGCGGACTGCGTGCAGCGGATCAACGCCATCGCCGAGGCCGCGAAGCGCACGCGCTCGGACATAATCCTGCTGTGCCACGGCGGGCCGATCGCCATGCCGGAGGACGCGACGCACATCCTGCGGCACTGCCCCGATTGCCACGGCTTCTACGGCGCGAGCAGCATGGAGCGCCTGCCGGTCGAGACGGCGCTGACCGAACAGACGCGCAGCTTCAAGCGCATCGCGCGTTGACGGCGAAATAGGGAGGGGAACCGTGGCCAAGGCATACGCGAGCACGATCATCGATGGCCCGGTGGAGGCGGTATGGGAGATGGCGCGCGGCTTCAACGACCTGCCGCGCTGGCATCCCGCGATCGACCGCAGCGAGATCGAGGGCGGGCTCGACCCGGACGTGGTGGGCTGCGTGCGCTCGATGTATCTCAAGGATGGGACGCATGTGCGCGAGCGCCTGCTGTCGCTGGACGACAGCCGTTACGCGTTCGCCTACAACTTCGAGACCCCAGCATTCCCGGTTGCGGACTACGTTGCCACTTTCGAGCTGATTCCGGTGACAGATGGCGAGCGGACCTTCGCGCAATGGGGCGCGAGCTTCGAGGAGCGGCCGGAGGACGCGGGCAAGTACCAGGAGATCATCTCGCAGGCCGTGTTCCGGGATGGGATCGCGGCGCTGTCGGCCGCCGTTTCAGGCCGCTCGGCACCGGCCGGCGCGGTACGCTGGCAAGGCTTTCGGCCGGCGAAGGTGTTCTGCTCCGCGGTACTGACCGCACCACTCGCGGCGGCCTGGGCGCGGATGCGGGATTTCGCGGGAATGGCGGAGTGGCATCCTGACATCCGCGACATGACGATGCTGGACGGCGCGCGATCGGACAAGGTCTCCGGCGTGCGCGATTTCCTGTTCGGCGATGGCGCGCTGAACGAGCAGCTTACGCTGCTGTGCGACCGCACGCACACGTTCCGCTACAAGATCAACAAGAGCCCGATGCCGTGGCTCAACTATCATGCCGGCGCCCGGCTCTACCCGATCACGGCCACGGACCAGACCTTCGCGGTTTGGACGGCGGACTGGGTGGCCTCCGCAAACGACGACGTGGAGCTGATCCCGCGCATCCATCAGGAGGTATTCCAGCGTGCGTTCGACACGCTGAACGCGCGTCATTTCGGGGCGGCACGCGGCTGACAATGAGGTAAGCAAGCGAGGGGGAAATTACGATGCGCAAGAGCGAGACACGCATTCTGGTCACGCATGTCGGCAGCCTGCCGCGCGGCGAACGGCTGGGCGAATTGCTGATCGAGGATGAACTCGGCCACAACGTCGATAAAGACGAACTGCTGGCCGAGACCGAACGGCGCGTTGCCCACGTGATGCGCAAGCAGCATGAAGCCGGCGTCGATGTGGCCAATGACGGCGAGCAAGGTCGGGTCGGGTTCCAGACTTATGTGCCGCAACGCATGTCCGGCTTCGGCGGCGAATCCCAGCGGCCAGTGCCGCCGGAATTCGTGGAGTTTCCGCTTTTCGCCAAGAGGTTGCAGGCGCGCATTCCGCGCACCGGCAAGGTGTTTGGCGCACCGCAGGCGATCGGTGAGGTACGGTACGAGGATACCAGCACGATCGAGCGGGAAATCGACCGTCTCCAGCGTCATGCCCGGGAGCAGCAGCCGCCATTCGCCGAATGCTTCATGAACGCGCCGTCGCCGGGCATCATCGCGACCACGATGCTGAACGCCCATTACGACTTGCACGAGTCCTATGTGAACGCGTTGGCCCGCGAGATGCGTCGCGAGTACCTGGCGGTGGCCAATGCCGGGTTGCTGTTGCAGATCGACGCGCCCGATCTGGCGATGGAGCGGGTGTTTCTGTTCCAGGACAAGTCGGACGCGGAGTATGTCAAGGTTTGCGAGGCGCATGTCGCGGCGCTGAACCTGGCGCTCGAGGGCATCCCCCGCGATCGGGTGCGCCTGCATGTGTGTTGGGGCAATTGGGAAGGCCCTCACGTGCATGATATCGCGCTCGATCCGCTGCTGCCGATGCTGTACCAAGCGCATGTCGGTGCGCTCTCGATCGAGCTTGCCAATCCCCGCCATCAGCACGAAATCGCGGCGCTTCGGCGCCAGAAGCTGCCGGACGGGATGATGCTGCTCCCAGGGGTGCTGGATACCACCAGCAATTTCGTCGAGCACCCCGAAGTGGTTGCCCAGCGCATCGAGCTGGCGGTGTCCGCGGTCGGCGACCGTGAGCGGGTGATCGCCAGCAGCGATTGCGGGTTCGGCACCTTCGCGGGCTGGGAGTGGGTCGCGGAAGACGTGGTTTGGGCCAAGCTAGCCGCCTGCCGGGCGGGCGCCGACATTGCCTCCGCCCGGCTATGGGGCAAGGACGCGCGCGCGGCTGAGTAGGGGCGCCAACACGGCGGAACCTGGCGATCCGGCCGCCGCATCCCGCCGCCACCGAAGCTAGATCAGCAAGAGGGAGAAGACTTGATGGCCGACGACGGTTCGCTCGCACCAGCTTACGCCCGCAACATGCGCATCCTGGGGCATACCGACCAGGGCGGAGGCCGGGCGGACGGCGTGCAGATCATGCTGCACAAGGGTTACGCCTATGTCGGCCACATCTTTTCCAAGGGCTTCAGTGTGATCGACGTACGCGACCCGAAGCAACCCAAGCCGGTGAATTACATCGCGGCACCCGCCAACACGTGGAGCATACATCTACAGAGCCACGAAGACCTGCTGCTGGTGATCAATGCCAAGGATATGTTCGCGCAGCCCGAACTCGCCGATGAGAGAAACTACTACAAGGGCAAAGCCGATTTCCATGCCCAAGCCGAACCGGTGCGGCGTGACTGGACGGCGGGCCTTGCCGTGTACGACATCTCCAAGCCCGATTCGCCGCGGAAGATCGGCTTCATGTCGGTGGAGGGAGGCGGTCTGCATCGGCTTTGGTATGTGGGCGGACGCTGGGCCTACGCCTCGGCGCTGCTCGACGGGTTCACCGACTATATCTTCATCACGATCGATATGGCGGACCCGACACGGCCCAGGATGGCGGGCAAATACTGGCTGCCTGGCATGAACCACGCCGCCGGCGAGACGCCGAACTGGCCGCTGCCGAACGGTCGCTACGGCCTGCACCATCCGATCGTTCATGGCGATGTCGCCTATTGCAGTTGGCGCGACGCCTGCCTGGCGGTGGTGAATGTCGCTGACCGCCACGATCCCAAGCTGATCGTGCATAAAAGCTGGTTTCCGCCATTGAGCGGCGGCACCCACAACGCGCTGCCGCTGCCGGATCGCGACCTGCTGGTGGTGGTGGACGAGGCCGTGCTCGACAACGAGGAGGACGGACGCAAATATGTCTGGATCTTCGACAATCAGATCAAGAGCAATCCGATCAGCATCGCCACCTGTCCGGTTCCGTCCGACCGCGACTACAAGGCGCTCGGCGGGCATTTCGGTCCGCACAACATCTATGAGAACCGGCCGAACGGGATGCAAAGCTCCGAGCTGATTTTCGTGACGTACCAGAACGCGGGCGTGCGGGTGTACGACATCGCGAACCCGTTCCATCCGGCCGAGGTCGCGGCGTGCGTGCCACCGCCGCCGCGCAAGCTGGTCGATCCGCGGCCCAACCGGCCGGTGGTGCTACACTCGGCCGATGTGTTCGTCGACAAGAATGGGATTTGCTACTGCACGGACTTCTCGGCCGGGCTCTACACGATGGAGTACAAGGGGTAGTCTAGTCCTTGCCCCAGATCTTCTTGTAGATCTCCTTGTAACCGTTCTCCGGGTCATAGCTGTTGTTCGGGCCGCCGTCGCTGTCGAGATTGGCCGCGGTGAACAAATGCGGCAGCGGGACGAAGCCGCTCGGGGGCTGGCCAGCGAAGGCGCGGTTCAGCTCGTCGATGCACATCCAGCCCTGCAGATGCAGCGGCTCCGCGACGGTCGCGATCTGATAGTGCTTGTCACGGATGCGCTGGAACGCAGGCCCCGAGCCGTCGCCGGCCGAAATCTGGCGGGGGTAGCCGGTGGCGGGATTGACGCCGGCCGACTGCAACGACGGGGCCGAGAAGTCGAAATAGAGATCGTTGACGGCGATGCTGTAGGTCCACTTCTTGCCGTTCTTGACCAGCAGCGACGTGGTCAATTGCGGCAGCCGGTTGGCCAGATCGCCGATCGGGGTGTCCTGGACGCTCAGCACCTTGCAGCCGCCGCATCCCTTGATCGCCGCGGCCTCTGCGTTGGTCTTGACGGTCGCGATGGCGTAGAGGCTGTCGGTGAAGAGGATGGCGCCCGCGGTCCCGCCCGAATCGACCACGGCATAGAGCGCGGCGGCCTTCGCGACCTCCTTCGGGTCAGTGGTGATGTTGACGATCACCGGCGGATCTTTCACCGGGCCGGGCGCTCCCGCAGCGTGCCATCCGATGACCTTGATCCCCTGTTTGACCGCTCGTTCGATCACCGGCGCCTGCTCGTGCGCATCGACGGTGCCGAGAATGATGCCGTCGGGCTTCAACGCGATCGCCTGATTGAGCGCGGAGGTGCGCTGCTGGACCGAACCTTGGCCGTCCAGGATGCGAAACTCCCAGCCGATCACCTTGGCCGCTTGCTGCGCTCCGTCGCCGACGCCCTGGGCGCCGCCGTTGCGCTGGTCCGCCGAGACGTAGATGATGAGTTTCTTGCCTTGCGCCTTAGGGCCGGTGGTTGGGCCAGTCCAAGGCACGCGCGAGGCCGTCACCTTGGCGATGTAGTCCTTCGCCATCTTCAGGTAGGCAGCGTCATCCGCGCGTGCGGACGTAGCGTTCAGAGCCAGAACGGCCGCGCATCCGAGCGACGCGTTGAGCAGCGAGCGCATTATCGGCATGTGTTTGTTTCCTCCCTCGGGATTGCAGACCCAATTCAGACCGAAGCGCATTATCCGCTCGGCGGGGCGGATTTGGCGACCGCGCCCGAACGGCGCCGCTGGGCGAAGCCAGCCAGCGCGATCGCGATGATGAGGGTCGCCCCGTTGAACATCGGCTCGATGAAGAACGCGCCGCCGAGCTGCTGAATTCCGGAGATGCCGACCGCGAGGATCACCACGCCGATGATCGTGCCCAAGACATTGACACGTCCTGGCCGGATCGTGGTCGAGCCGAGAAACGCCCCGACAAGGGCGGGCAGCAAATAGTCAAGCCCTACATTCGCCTGCCCGATCTGCAACTTCGAGGCGAGCACGCAGCCGGTGAACGCGGCGATCAGTCCGGAGGCCACGAACACGCCAATCACATAGGCCCGCACCGGAATGCCGTTAAGCGCCGCCGCCTTCTCGTTGGCACCGATAGCGTAGGCCTGGCGACCAAGGGGGAGGCGTTCGGTGACAATCCAAAGCACCACCGCGAGGACCAGCACGTACACGGCCGGCATCGGGATGCCGAGCACGGAACTCGCGTTCACGTCGATGAAGCCGGCTGGAAGCTGGCCCATCACCTGCCGTCCGTCGCTATGCCACAAGGCGAGGGCATAGAGGATCGTACCGGTGCCGAGCGTGGCGATGAAGGAATCGATTTGGGCCACTTCGACCAACAGGCCGTTGATCAGACCGGCCAACGCGCCGCACGCCAGCACGACCAGGAACGCGAGCGGCCACGGAACATGGTACCAAACCTGCAAGCTGATCGCGAGGATATGCCACATCACGATGCCGAAGCCGACGGTCAGGTCGATGCGCCCGGCCATCATCGGCAGCATCGCGCCCAGCGACAGCAGCGCGATGATCGCTTTGTCGCTCAAGATCGACCGGGCATTGATGGCGGTCGGAAACGAGTCAGGCAGCAGCAGCGAGAAGAAGACGACCAGGGCCACGGTGAGCAGCGGCAGGCCGTAGATCGGCAGAATCCGGATGATCGCCTGGCGGCGCGACAGCCTGGCAAGCTCGGCTCTGGTGGGTTCGAGGGCGCTCGACTTAAGCGACTGCATGGCTAGCCCCGGTCGGCTGGATCAACGTCAAGGCTTCCTCCACCTGACCGACGCTCGCCGAGGCGGCGGCCAACAGATTTTCGACCGATAAATCGGAGGCCGCCAGCTCGGCCACGACCCGTCCGCGGTCGAAGACCAAGGCACGGTGGCACACCTTGGCGACTTCCTCGAAGTCAGTCGAGACGACGAGAATAGCGGCGCCGTGCTGGAGCGCCACGTCGAACAGACGATAAATCTCGGCCTTCGCGCCGACATCTACGCCCGCGGTGGGATCCTCGAAGACGTAGATCTTGCCTTTGAGGTGCAGCCAGCGGCCGACCACCACTTTCTGCTGGTTGCCCCCCGACAACCATTCGATCGGTAATGTGGGATCGTTCGGCCGCAAGCCGATGCCTTGACCTAGCTCGCGCGCCGCGCCGGCCTCGCGGCGCGGCGCGAGGAACGAGAGCAAGCCGCGCCCGGCCGCGACCGGGTTGAGGAACAGGTTCTCGCGGACCGCGAGCGTCGGCACGACCGATTCGGCAACGCGATCGGCGCCTATCAGGTTGATGCCCGCCTTCATCGCCTGACGCGGCGAGCCCGGCATGATCGGCCGGCTTTCCAGCAGCACGCGCCCGGCGGTGATCGGCGCCAGGCCAAACAACGCGCGCCCGACGCTTTCCTGGCCCGAGCCGCGCAACCCGACCAACCCGACGATTTCGCTCGCGTGGATCTGGCACCTGATCGGCCCGACCGTCCCGATCATGAGCTGCTCGAGCACGAGGAGCGGCGAGCCCTGGCGTTGCGGCGGCCGGCGGAAGACCTGCGACGGCTCGCGGCCGACGATGAGCAAGATGACTTCCTCGGGCGTGGTCTCGGCGACCGCGCGCTCGCCGACCACGCGGCCGTCGCGCAGCACCACCATGCGATCGGCGATCTCGAATACCTCGTCGAGACGATGCGAGACGTAGATCATGCCGACGCCGCGCGCCCGCAGGCGGTGCAGGGCCGCGAACAGCCGCGCCACCTCGTCGGCGGGCAGGCTCGCCGTGGGCTCGTCGAGCACGAGGATCTCGGGCTCGGCCGCCAGCGCCCGGGCGATCGCGACCAGTGACTTCTCGGTGCGGCTCAGGTCGTGGATGCGCAGGTCGGGGTCGATGTCGGCACCGAGTGCGCCGAGGGCGCGGGCGGCACGGAGGCGCGCCGCGTTCCAGTCCACGATGCCGGCTCGCCTTGGATATCCCAAGGTCAGGCAGATGTTCTCGGCGACGGTCATCCACTCGATCAAGCCAAGATCCTGGTGGATGAAGGCGATCGGCAGGCGGCGCAGCGCGCCCGTGACGTCGCGGCCGCGATAGGACACGGTGCCCGAGTCAGCCGCGTAAACCCCCGCGAGGATCTTGATCAGGGTCGATTTGCCGGCGCCGTTCTCGCCGAGCAGGGCGACGATTTCGCCGGCGCCGACCGCGATCCCGGCCTCGATCAGCGCCTGCGTGCCGCCGAACTGCTTGCCGATCCCGCGCAGCGCCAGGAGGCTATCGCCGGTCTCGCCCGGAGCGGCGGTTATGGCCGCGCCATTCGGCCGCTCCGAGGCGAAGCCGGTCGCCGACACTTCCGATCCTGTCACGACGTCGTCCCTCGGCCGCTTCGGGCGAGTGTACACATCCGCCCGAATGTCACCAACCCAAGCCCGGCTTGAGTAGTGTCTCAGTTTGAAATTTCACGCCTCCCCGATCTAGGTAGGCTCCAAGCAGCATGAACGCGGTGCAACTCTGAGACCCAACAACCGAGAATGTCTTTAGTATCTCTGCCCAAAAGTTTTGCTAGTTCGAAGAATCCGGGTCCTGGCTGCATGTCGCCGACCTTGTGAACAACGATCACCGTTAACATTCCTCGCCCGGCAGCGTCTTCTTCGCTGGATATCTCTCCAAGCAAATGGAATAGCCTTGGGTCATGAGCCTGCAATGATAGGGCGTTAAGCTGGCTCACCAAATCGGAGTACGCAATCATCCCACGCCGTCTCGCAACTTCGACCAGAACGGCTTTTGTTTCGCTCTTGCCAGCCTCCCATTGAGCCGCAGGAAAGCCCCATCTAGCCTTGTTCAGCACCCGGCTAACTCCTAGCCACTGAGCTAGTTGGTTGCTCGGTCGGGGGTCATGTCAAGCTGCTTTGATGGCGCTGGGCTTATAGGGGCCGCGCGGCTTCGGCGGCTCGGCCCGTGCATCGATCAGCGCCACCACAGCCGCGTGAAGCGGCGCATGGACATGCGCATCGTGAGGTTCTGGCGCTCGACATAGGACGTGCTGACGTGCGTTGGGTCCGGCCTACCTTCTACCCGCGTCTTCTTGATCCCGGTGCATTCGGCGGGGCTGTAGCGGCCCGGCGGATGCGGCGTCTCGCCGTACAGCTTGACGAGCTGGGCATAATCCACCTCCGCGCCGAACGCACCCTCTACGGCGTCCAGATATGCCTTATGTCCATCGGTAGTGAGTTGAACCCGATTCGCCAACCGAGCCGCTACGTCCTCCATTGGGCTTGCCCCGGTTTCGTGGAAAGTTGCGAGCTTGGGATCAGGCTATCTGATGTGACGGCATATTGTCCTCCTGGCTGGAGCCATTCTTCGGTCCGATTTGAAGGCCGGGTGGCTTTTCTGTTCGGCTCGAGAATGGGAGTGCGTCGGGGGCGGCGCAGATCGTGAATGCCTCGCGCCAGAGAATCTCGTCGAGCGTCCGGGCCTGGACGGTTCGAACCCCCGAACTCATCAGCGGGACCGCCGCTACGCCGCAGAAATCAGCAAACGAAACAGATTTTGCGGCTGGTCTCATTTGACATCTCTCAGAGATACGATGAAGGCGATGAGTTGGGAAAATCTGCTCAGGGGTCAACTGCCCCTTCCAGGCCGGCATGATCTTGCCCGGCTCGCGCCTGCCATTGGTAATCGTATCGCGGATCTCCTCGGCGCTCAGATCGGTTCTGTCACGCAGCGAGGGAGTGCGCCCGACCAGCCCGTCCCTGCCGTGGCAATAGCCCGTGCAGGTCGCATTGAAGAGCTGCCGTCCGGCGGTGACCTTTGCGGGATCACTCTCGGACGTCACTTGACGCGGCTCGAGTTCGGCCTGATCCGGTGCTTCAAGGATTCCGCTGGTCTTTGTGGGCATCGCGCTCGCTTAAGCCTTCCCTAACCAGCCGACCCAATCATGGCGAGACATTCGCCCCGTCGAGGATTCGGAATGCGTGTCGTGCATACGTCCGACTGGCAGATCGGCAAGAGCTTCCGTTTTGCCGACGATGCCAGCGAGCTGCTTCGCGATGAACGGCTGGAGGCGATTTCCCGGCTCGGGCAACTGGCGCGCTCGCAGGGCGCGGCGGCGATCCTGGTCGCCGGCGACATCTACGATGTCGAGACGCCGTCGGAACGCACCCTCCGTCAGCCGATCGAGCGGATGCGCGCCTTCCCCGACCTCGAATGGCACCTGATCCCCGGCAACCACGATCCGCACACGCCGCGCGGACCTTGGGAGCGGCTGCGCCGGCAGGAGCTGCCGGAGACGATCCGGCTACATTTGGCGCCGGAACCGGCGGCGGTCGCGGGTGGGCGCGCTTGGCTGCTGCCCGGCGTGCTCACTCGGCGGCACGCGGCCTCCGACCCGACCGAGGCGATGGACGGCGCGGCCACGCCCGAGGGCGTCACCCGTATTGGTTTGGCGCACGGCTCGATCACCAGCTTCGGCACCGACGAGACCAGCACGCATAACCGGATCGCCGCCGATCGCGCGGAACGGGCGAGGCTCGATTATCTGGCGCTCGGCGATTGGCACGGCGCGCAGAACATCGGCGAGCGATGCTGGTATTCCGGCACGCCGGAAATCGACGATTTCAGCACCGGAGGCGCGGGCGGCGGCGAGGCGCTGGTGGTTTCGCTGGAGGGACACCGGGCGGCGCCGGTCGTGACCCGCCACCGCGTCGGCCGGTTCGGCTGGCACCAGGATGGATGTTTCGCTCAACAACGCGACCGATATCGATATCCTTGAGACCCGGCTTCGGGGCATGGCGCCGGATCTCTCGGCGGTGCTGGTCTGGCTGCGGGTGCATGGCGCGCTGTCGCTGGCCGAACGCGAGACCTTCGAGAACCGCATCCGTCATGGCGTGGGCAGCGCGCTGCGGGTGCTGCGCCTGGACGACGTTGACCTGCTGGCGCGCCCGACGGCGGCGGACCTGGAGGCGATCGACCATGCCGGCTTCGTCCGCGCCGCCGCCGATCGGTTGGCCGCGCGGGCCGCCGATGCCGCCGATCCGGATCGGGAAGCGGCCGCCGCGGCGCTGCAGCGGCTCTACGTCTTGCATATGCAGTGGCCGGGGAACGACAAGCGATGAAGCTGCGCGCGCTCGAGATCGAGCAGTTCCGCAAATTCGATCGGCCGGTGCGGCTGTCGGGCTTCGCCGACGGTGCGAACGTGCTGTGCGGGCCGAACGAATTCGGCAAGTCCACGATCCTGGCGGCGATCCGCGGCGTGCTGTTCGAGCGCCACAACAGCAAGGCCGAACCGATCAAGCGGATGCAGAGCTGGCGTGGCAATGCCGCTCCGCGTTTGGCGATGGAGTTCGAGACCGCCGGCGGCCTGTGGCGGATCGAGAAGCGGTTCCTGCACCAGCCGATGGCCTGCTTGATCGCGCCCGATGGCGGCCGGTTCGACGGCGAGGCGGCGGAAGAGGAACTGCAACGGCTGCTCGGGTTCGGTGCTCCCGGCAAGCAGGGTGCGAAGTCCGAGCATATGGGGGTGTGGGGCGCGCTGTGGGTGACGCAGCGGGAGTCGGTGCAGCAGGCGGACCTTAGTTCCGATCTGGCGCGTGCCACGATCACGGGCTGCCTGGAGGCCGAGGTCGGCGTGCTGACCGGCGGCGAGAAGGGCCAGGCGCTGATGCGCACGGCGCGCGCGCAGCTCGCGCTGCTGCTCGACGGCAACGGCAAGCCGAAGGGGCGCTATCGGCAGGTTCTCGCCGCGGTCGAAGAGCTCGATGCCAAGCTGCGCGAGCTGCGCGAGCGGGCGGCGCGTTTGAGTGAGGACGCCGCGGAGCTGCGGCGATGCACGGGGTTGCTGGAGCGCGAGAGCGATCCGGGCGCGGACGAGCGGGACCGGGCGGCGATCGAGGATGCGCGGCGCCGCAGGGAAGCGGCGATTGTGTATCAAGGGCGCCTGGAGGCGGCCCGGAGCGCGCTCGCGCTCGCCGAGCGCGAATGCGCCGACGCGGAGCGGGAGACGCTGGCGCGCGGCGAGCGCGCGGCGGCGATGCGGGCCGGCGAAGGCACGCTCGCGGCTGCGGGTGCGGCGGAGGCCGAGGCAAGCAGGGCCGCGGACGACGCGGAGGCCCGGCTCGCGGCGGCGCGCGCGGGGCTGGCGGTGGCGCAGGCTCGGGCCGACGCGGCGGGGCTGGCGGCGCGTCGCGGGCGCGACGTGGTCGAGATGCTGCGGCGAGTCGCGGCGCTTGCCGCGCAGGAGCGGGCCGCGGCACAGGCTGAAGCGGCGCAGGGCCGGATCAACGGGTTGCTGGCGCGGCTGGAGGCGATGCGCCTCGACGGGCCTCGGATCGCGGCGATCCGCAAGACGGCGCGCGACCGGGAGACCGCTTCATCGGTTCTGTCGGCGCTCGCGACGCAAGTGGAGTTCGACCTATCGCCCGACGCGCTTGGGCGTGTGGCGGTGCGGGGCGTTCCGGCGGCACCGGGGCGGGGCTCGATCGCGGTGGTCGAGGATACCGAGATCAGCATCGCCGGCATCGGCCGCATCCGGGTGCGCCCGGCGATCCGCGATCGCGACAAGCTGCTGCGCAAGCTGCAAGTCGCCGAGGATGCGCTGCGCGCGGCCCTGCTGGCAGGTGCGTGCGCGGACCCTGACGAGGCGGAGCAACGCTGGAGCGAGCGCGAGGCGCTGGAGCGCGAGCTGGGCGAAGCCAGGGCGGAGCTGGGCCGGCTGGCGCCGGGCGACGCAGCCTCCGGCCTGGCGCCGGGGGCGCGGGCGTTGCTGGAGCATGTGGACATCCTTCGGCGCCGAGTGCGGGAGGACCGCACGTCGCTCGGACTCGAATGCCTCCCCACGCATGAGCGAGGCCGTCTCGGCCGCGAGCGCCGCGGCGGCGGAGGAAACTGCTGCCGCGGAAGCCCTGGCGACGGCGCGCGCGGACCTCGACGGCGCGATGGGCCGGCATGGCGACGCGCGCGCGGCGCTGGCGAAGTCGGCCGGGCGGGCGGAGGCCGCGCGCGCGGAGCAGGCCCGACTGCGCGCCGAAGCAGAGGGCGCGGAGGGACGCGAGCCGGCGGAGGCTTTGGCGGCCCGACTCGCGGAGGCGTCGGCCGCGCGCTTGCGTTGCCGCGACGAACTGGCGGCGCGCGAACGCGATCGGCCGCAGGATACTCCGGAGGCGATGCAGGCCCGGATCGATCGGTATGAGCAGGCGCTCGCGGGGCGGCAGCAGACCGTGCGCCGGCTGCGTGAAACCATCGCCGGTTTGCGCGCCCGCATCGCCCAGGAGGGCGGCAACGGGCTCGACGAGCTGATCGCCGCCGCGGAGCGCGAGCACGCCGCGCTGGGTCAGGAGCAGGCGGGCTATGGGCGCGAGGTTGGGGTTCTGAAGTTGCTGCTTGACACGCTCTCGGCCGCCGAGCGCGAGACCAAGGAACGCTACTTGGCGCCGGTGGTCAGGCGTGTGACGCCGTATCTTCGGAGCCTGTTCCCGGGCGCGGAGATCGCGTGCGACGACGCGCTGCGCATCACTGGGATTACCCGCGCCGATCTCGGGGCCGAGGAGTTCGATCGGCTGTCCGACGGAACGCAGGAGCAGGTGGCCGTGCTGGCGCGGCTGGCATTCTGCGAGATGCTGGTGGACCGGGGCAAGCCGGCGATGGTGATCCTGGATGATGCGCTGGCCTACTCGGATGCCGAGCGGATGGAGCGCATGTTCGATATTCTCACCTTGGCCTCGGCCAAGACGCAGTTGCTGATCCTGACGTGCCGGGAGGATTTGTTCGGGCGGCTGGGGGGAGGCGGGTGGTTGTGGAGCGAGTTGATGCTGCGGCGTCCGTTTTGGGAGGGCCGCGTTCGGAGGCAGGGTTGGGGCGATTATCCTGATGCTGATTGGGGCTGTCCGCGCTTGGCGCAGCCCTCGGTTGGGCCGCGCAGAGTGTCTTCGATGAACGCCGCGCCTCCGACCCAAAGCGGACCTTCCTGCCGGTAGAGCCGCGGTCGGTCTTCGGGCGGGAAGCGGAATGGCAGCTTTCGGTGATCCGTAAGCAAGACCCCGAACATCGGGTTTGGAGGAGTCGCCAGCAGCCGCCGAACCTAAGCGGACATCCGCAGCGGATTTCTGCACCAGACAAACCCTTGGTTTTCCTCGCCCGGGCAAGCGGTGCGAAATTCTTGAATTTTGCGGAAGCGGGGCCCTCACCGGATTTTCGCCTCCCCACGGCGCGGAAAGGGCCGCCACAATCGCCAAGCCAGAGATCCCGGCCGCTGTCGGGACAAGCCTCGGACCGAACTTACGCAAATTGTTGCATCTTGGGGAGGGCCACGTGATAATCGATTGATACCTGTCCGCGCTCTGGGAGGAGCGACCATGCGAGATTATGCCCGGCAACGCACGAAGCGCGCGTTGATTGGTGTTTTGCTGGCCGCGACATTCGCGATGGGCGGGGCTGTCGAGCTTGGCGCCCAAACCAAAGGTTCGCCTATCTCGATCTCGCCCATTGTACCAAGCGAATTGAACGCTCCCTTTGCTCAGGGGCCTCCTCTCTCGGGGGGTGCCCCGAGTGCCACACCGGAACAGGCCGCGGCGTTCGCGTGGCAGGAATTCATCGCGTTGAACTGGCCGGCTGGCCCACAACAGGGAATGCCGGGACAGCGGGACAGAGCGTCCTCCACCTACCGATTTGGCGACCCGACCTATTCCGGTCCACTGGTGTGGGAGACGTTTCGTGGCAAGGTCGAGATTTTTCCGGGTAAGACCAAGCCGATTTCCCAACCTCCGTTTCGGGAGGTCCTGCCGCCGCCAGGGTTTCCCGGTCCCCCCGGCGACGCCGCCTTGGGCTATGATGCGTTGCCAACCTATAATTATAGTTCGCTAATCACTGCCTGCAATTCGCACCAAAATAACGATCCGACTCCATGGATCAACCTCGACGAGACGGACCAAATCACGCTCGACAACATGTATGCTGGCGTGGTCCAGCCCAACGTTTCGCCCGGCAACAGTTCTCCACAGCTCGTTCGCTTTCTGGCCAAGGCCAACCGGTTTGAATACGTCTATGTGGCAAAGAACAGTACACTGAGCGATCCAACCAAGCTGTGGTGGGGGGCAATCCCAAAGAGCGTGGTCGACGCGACCAAAGCCTATCTGAAGGCAAACCGGGTGAGCCCACCGGCAGGAAGCAACGACCTAGTCAGCCAGCCCAATGGAACCATTGAGGTCAAAGCCGGGTGGCGCCCGCTCAATCCCTCTGAAGCCGCCTCCGGACGGTTCCACACCCAGCGAGTGCGGTTCTATGAACTAGCGGCTGGCGGTCAGTCTAAGTGCTATGTCGATGCGACCTGGGGCCTGATCGCGCTGCACATCATCCAGAAGACACCTTCGGCGCCGTATTTCATCTATGCGACGTTCGAACAAGCCGATAACTTGCTAACCGCGAACGGCCAGCCGGTCGAGGACGTGGACGGCAACATCCGATCTCCACAACTGACAACGTCGAGAACGCCGCAGGTGTGCCTCATGGACGCTCGGCCTCCGGTTGCGCCCCCGCCGCCCAACGGCGAGGAAGTTACTAGCCAATTAGGCTCGGTAATCCTGACGGCCGATCCTGCAAGCTGCGAGCCGGCGCAGTCTTCTACTTACTGTGGCGCGCCAGGCAATCGGCTCTATTACCGCAACAAGCAAGCCGACCCGCCACAAAATGGTGCTCCCTACGAGGGGAATATCTGCGTCAACAAACGTGATAACGCGATCCCGGATTATGCGATCGAGGCCAACCGCCAGGCTCATGCCGCCATGGCCGCTTATCTCAAGCAGGCCGGCATTGCGTCCGCGCCCTGGCTCTCCTACAAACTGATCAACGTCCAGTATTACCCCTACGATAAGGTCCCGGTTGCGGGTGCGCCGAACGGATCGCTATATGTCGCGCAACCACCCTTCACAGCCACGAACCCTGCTCCGTCGAGCTATTATCAAGCGAACATCGTCGTCGAGACCAATCGTTCGCTGCAGTTGTTCGGCGGCGGACTGTCACCGAACATCAGCACGGATTGGAACCAGGACGGCTCACCCCACAAGAACACCTACTATGGCGGTCACTTCGACAATATGGGCGGCTGCATGGGCTGCCACGGCAGCCAAGGCCAGAATCCTTTGATTCCCTACGGTGCCGGCGACTTCAGCGTGATTCTCGCCCGCGGCTCAGTGACGCAACCGGAGACGCCGTCCATGGCGACCAGCCAGGGAATGACCGCCGTGTTCCGCAACAGGAGCCTGAGCCGATAACGTTCAACCGCTGTAGGACACCCAAAGCAATGGCCCAACATCACGCGTTTTTCGCCAATATGGACTGTCCGAACCAGGTTACCTGGACAAACGACATACAGAAGATGTTCACCGCCACCGACATCGCCCACATGAAGACTAAAAACATCGATCTCAGCAGTTATCAGGATGTGATGGTCAACGCGGTGCCGATCTATAACCAGGTCTCAAATGGTTACATGCCGCCGCCCGGCTCAGGCGAGCAACCCTGGTCGCAGGAGTGGGTCGCCACCTTCGGGTGCTGGATAAAGCAAGGCTGCCCACAGTAACAGAAAGGTAATTCCAGGAGATTCCAGACGGGTGGCGTTGGCCGGAGGTTGGAAAGCTGAGGTTGTTGTCACTTCAGTCTGCGGAGAAGCTCGGCGCAACGCACTGACGATCCTTGGCGGGCGTAAGGACGGCTCCGCGTGCCGCCGTCCATGCCCGCTGTGCGTGACTTGAACGAAGGAGTGTGAACACGGAAGGCGACTTATTGCAAAAGTATTGCCGTCCCGCTTGAAAAATCAGGGGCGGTGGAATTATTGACTTTTGACGGACGGCTATAAGCAATCACGCCGGCTTTGGCTTATCGCTCGGTCTCGCTCGTGTTGGGGAAGCGGGAAGCGCCTGCCTTAAGGCGCTTAAGGACTCCCCCAGCGTTGTATCCAGTCGCTCGTAAAGTAGCCGTTCGAACGGCGCGACGCCGTGGCCGGTCTCGACCTGTTGCAGCGCGCGATATAGGCGGGCCGGTCTTCGGGCGGCACGGCAACCGGCGGATAGCCGCCGCGCAGCAACACCAGATTCATCACCAGCCGGGCAGTGCGCCCGTTGCCGTCATTGAATGGATGAATTTCCACCAGCCGCCGATGCGCCGTGAAGGCGGTCTCCGGTGTGCCGGTGCCGCCGCAAGCCACTTGGCGAAGTCGCCCATCAGCGCCGGCACTTCGGCCGGCAATGGGAAGTTGTGCCGGCCCGGCGTCGGTGAGCCGCGCCTGATCGGCATAACGGCCGGCAATATCGGGACCGGAGCGCAGCACCACCAGCCGATGCAGGTTGCGCACGTCCATCTCGGTCAACGGCGATTCGCTGTTGGCCGAATTGAGCGCACATAGCGAATGCGTGGAGGTGATCGATGGCTTCCAGATGATCATTCAGCGATTTGCCGCCGATGGTGATGCCCTTCTCGACAACAGGCGTTGTCTCGACGGCGGTCAGCGTATTTCCCTCGATGGCGTTCGAACTGTAAGTCAGTTCGATGTCAATGGTATGCTGAAAATTGTCAGCGCGTCGGGTGCGCGCGCGCGCAGCCGATCAAGCTTCGGCCTTCTTGGCGGCGATCTGGTTCAAGAGGTTGTCGTTGGCACTCATCATTCCATTATAGCATAGAACCCGACATCCGCCATGCGCCGTGCATCGCGCGTTAACGATACCGGCGGCCAGGAAGGCTCGTGGGTTCACTGCACCGGGCCGCGCACATCGGCTATCCACTTCTCCACGGCGATACTGTCCATAGGCCGCTTCATGAAGCTGAACGCCGCAATGTTGCGCCGTAGCTGGATACGACCTTTGCTGAGGAACTCGGCTTCCATTGCGGCAAAGGGATCATCGTGGCGGTGCTGTCCGGTGCGGTAGAAGTCCGCAAAGTCCTCCAGCTCTGAGCAGTGCCACTCCATCCCTGCGCCGCAGAATACGAGCAAGCCGCGCCCCGGCTGCACCGTGTTGGCGTCAGCCAGCCGCGGCTCGAAGTCGAGCACGTATTCCATAAACTTTGACCGTGCGGAAAACGAGTTCCCGTAAATTGCCGCTCCTAGCCACGCCTTCCCGACGATATAGCTTACATTCTCGGTGTGGCGCTGTCTGCGCTGTTCGTATTTTTGCCAGTGCTCCTCAGTGTCCTTGGCAGTCGGTCGCACTAGCTTCACCTCGATGTAAAGGTATCCGCTCTCAGCAGTCGGAACCACGAAATCAATCCGGCGGTCGTCCGCCGCTATCTGCGGCTGATATACAATCCTGCAACCCGCAAGCGATGAGTTTGCAAGGAGGGTGTCGGCAACCGCCAGTTGATTGACCCGCTCATAGACCGCTACAAAGGCGGCCATGCCGCGCTTGCGGTAGCTGGCAACGGCGTCGGTGGCGGCCCAAGCTTCGCCCCGCCCTCAAGCCGGGCATCGCCCCTGATGATGATTGGCCTGTACCGTCTCAACCGCGGCGATATGCTGCGCTGCCTCGTCACAAATGCCCAATCGCTTTGCTCGTTACAGAATTGTTGACTTATGCTGCCTGCGGCGGCCGGTCCCAGAGGGTTGTGTGCTTGCCTAGACGGCGCGTTGCGTCGGATGAAATCCGGCCCCCATCATGCCGTCGAGCCAACCAAGGCGACGTAGCGAGTTGCCACTGATGTAAACGAGCCGCAATAGGCGCAACGCTCTGCCTGACCTGCGAAAGCGGCTGCCTTGCTGGTAATGGCGGCCTGTTCACCGGGAGTTAGATGGCGCTGATCGGATGCCGGTGCACGGCAGTCTCGCGGATAATCGGGGCAGGGCATGAAATTTCCTTTCGAGGGGAAAATGCGGGCCCCGTTGTCGGCCCATTTAGTCAGAAATCAAAGCGGAACTACCGCTGGTCGTGGATCGTGCGCCCGCGACGACCGGCCGGTCCTGGCTGCCACCGATGCCAAGCCTGCCCCAGCGCGAGCGCCACGCGGCATAGGCTGCCCGCCGCCGCTGCATCTGGCGCCATGCGGCGTGACGGTCACACGCGGCGGAATGGGTCGTCTGGCTGCTCCAAGTGGCGGCGGTCATGGTTCCTGACGTTGTGCCGTGCGCCTCGGCGCGCGGCACGCAAGGCTACCCCCGCATAAGCCCCATCATGGCAAACGTAGGCGAAGATAAAACCGAGTATGCCAGAGCATAGCCGCACCGCCCCTAAATATTTGCTGTCCGGATCACCGGTTCCACTCATCCCAACCTGGGAAGCGAGCGGACGGGGTGTCCGCTTTGGAGGACCAGCGCTACTCGACTGAACGGCGGTTATGGCGCGAACCGGACCTACGCGCGAGACGTCTGCTATGTCCGGTTTCAACCGGCGCAGAGACGCTATTGCTTGGGTGCGAGCGGGGGCCGCGACTCCGACCTATCTGTCTTACGTTATCGAAACATTCATGCAGCAAGGGCCTGCATAAATCGCCGGGTCAAGCCCAGGTCGCCCTGCGCGCACGTGCGGACGCCGCTTCGGAACCGCCGTTCCAACCCGTGACAACATCCCCCGGCTCCAGCGCGGTCTGGCGTGCGACCCGGCCCTCGATGCCCGCGCCACCTCGCTGCGCATCACCGAGGCGTAGTCCTCCACCGCCGGTAGGTGAACCCGCCCGCGAGCGCCACGCATGAATAGCCGGTTAACGGCCGGTGTACACCTGATCGTCCCGTCCTGCCCTCGGTGTACACATCGCACCCGGACGAAATAGCTCGACTCTGCCCCGGTGTACACTCACCCGCCTGCCTCAATCACCGAATCCGCCGCGAACGCCCCTTCACACTCCGGCACCGCGAACACCAGGTTGAGGTCGATCGGTCTGAACCCACTCTGCGGGTCGACCGGTCGGGCCATCTAAATTGGAATCCCGCAGCTCGCGGATGGAGACGCCGTTTCAGAACCGCCGTTCGAACACCGTGACAACGTCGCCCGGCTCCAGCGCGGTCTGGCGCGCGACCCGGCCCTCGACGCCCGCGCCGCCCTCGCTGCGCACCACCGAGGCGTACTCCTCCACCGCCCGGTAGGTGAACCCACCGGCGAGCGCTACGGCGGCGAGCACCGTCATGCCCGGCTGATACGGGAACTGGCCCGGCTTGTTGACCTCGCCCAATACGAAGATCGGCCGGTAGCCGATCACCTCGACGGCGACCGACGGCTCCCGTTCCAGCCCGGCCCGGGTCAGCGCGGCCGCCACGGCGCGCTCCAGCCCGGACGGGCGCAGGCCCGCCGCATGAACGCCGCCCACCATCGGCAAGGCGATCGCGCCGCTATCGCTGACCCGGAACTCGCCCGTGAGCGCCTCGTCGCCCACGGTGATGATGCGGACCTGATCGCCGGGACCGAGCCGGTAGCCGGCACGCGCGGCCTCGGGGAGCGGCGGCAGGCTCGCGCCCGGCGCGCAGCCGGCGGCGAGTAGGGTGGCAAGCAGCGCGGACAAGGGGCGGATTAGTCTCTCTCCCCGACCCCTCCCGCGGCCCCTCCCGCAAGGGGTAGGGAGGTTTTCGCGCGGGGCCAGAACATCGGGCGAGCGGTGTGACATGCGCGCATACTCGCGTCGGTCTCTCTCCGAACCGTTAACGCGCACGCATTAGCGTCCCGTTAGCGGCTCGCGCGGATGATGACGCCACCGCGATGCCCGGCCAGAACGACCGGGCTCTGTTTTGGGGGCGCGATGCGCGAACAATCCGCCGGACCCGGCCAGGCGCCCGCGCCCCGGCTGAGGCGCCAGGCCGCCGGCCTGCGCCCGAACGCCGCGCGCCTGGACGAGCCGGCCAGCGCGCAAGCGATCCTCGGCAGCCTGCGCCGCCGCAAGCTGTGGCTGCTCGCATGCGCGCTGCTGATCCCGGCGCTGGCGCTGGTGGCGATCCGCCATCTGACGCCGCGCTACACCGCCACCGGCACGCTGATCTACGACCCGAACGAATATAAGCCGCGCGAGCTGCAAAGCATTTTGCGCGTCGATCCCACGACCGAGGCGGTAATGGCGAGCCAAGCCGAGGTCCTGGGCGGCCTGCAGACCGTCGAGCAGATGGCGCGCCAGCTCGACTTGTTCAGCCGGGCCGAGTTCAACCCCGCGCTGCGGCCGGTGCCTTGGCCGGCGCGGCTGCTGCACTTGGCCCTCGACCGGCTCCATTTGCGGCAGGCCGCACGGCCGGCGGCCCCCGGGCAGGAAAGCTCGCGCGACGCCGTGCTGCTCGCCGCGCAGCAGGCGGTCCAGGTCCGCACGGTGAATGCCTCGCGGGTGCTGGAAGTGTCATTCACGTCGGAAGACCCACACCTCGCGGCCTCCGCCGTGAACGCGCTGATGGATGTTTATGTCCGCAACCAGCTCACGGCCAAGTTCCGTGCCGTCCAACGCGCTCAGGACTGGCTGGAGAGCCGCGCGCAGGCGCTGCGCGGCGAGGTCCGGGCGGCGGAGGACCGCGTGGCCGCCTACCGCAACCGGCAGGGGCTGGTGCGCGGGATGCACGCGGGGCTGGACGCCGAGCAGATCAGCAATCTCACCGAAGGGCTCGCGCGGGCGCGCAGCGAGCTGGCGGCGGCCCAGGGGCGGCTCGACGCGGCGCGCAACGGCGCTGGCGCCGAGGCCGAGGCCGCCGTCGCCCCGAGCGTGGTGCAGGAGCGCGAGCAGGAGGATCAGCTCACGGCGCAACTGCACTCGCTGCTGACCCGGCTCGGTCCCAACCATCCCGATGTCCGCGCCGTGCAGCGCCAGCTCGACCAGGTCCGGAGGTCGGTGGCGGCGGCGGAAGGTCGGGTGGTCAGCGCCACCGAGGCCGAGGTGCGGGCGGCGGGCGCGCGGGTGGAGGCGCTGGAGCACGACGTGGCCAAGGCGCAGGCGCAATCGGAAAGCCGGGCCGAGGCGCAGGTGCCACTGAACGCGATGGAGCGCGACCTGGATGCGTCGCGGACGCTATTGCAATCGGTGCTCGAACGCCTGCAGGAAACGGCACAGCAGGCGGCGGTGGAGAGCCCGGACGCGCGCGAGGTGTCGCTGGCGCTGGCGCCGGCCGAGCCCAGTTTCCCGCGCACCGGCCCGTTGCTGGCCGCCGCCGTCGCGTTCGGCGTGCTGTTCGGGCTCATGGTCGTCTATGTGCTGGAGCTGAGCGACACGACGCTCAAGAGCGGCGAGGACGTGCGGGCCTGGCTCGGGCTGCCGTGCTTCGCGCTGGTCCCGTTCGTCGGCCGGCGCGCGCGGGGCTGGCTCAGGATCGAGGAATACGCCGCGCACAAGCCGCTGACGCCGTTCGCGGAACAACTGCGCGCTTTGCGCGCGGGGCTTTGGTTCGGCCCGGAACGGCCGCGCACCGTGGCGATCACCGCCGCGCGGCCGGCCGAGGGCAAGACCACGATCACCCTGGCGCTGGCCCGATCGGCGGCGATGGCCGGCGAACGCGTGGTGGCGGTCGATTGCGACATTCGCAGCCCGTCTTTCCCCGACCGCTTGGGCGGTGCGGCGGAACCGGGCCTGGCCGACTGCCTGCGCGGCGTCGCCCGGCTGGAGGAGGTGATCCAGAAGGATCCCTTAACCAACATGGCGTACATCCCTGCCGGGACGGCCGGGCCCGACACGTTCGGCCTGTTCATGTCGGAGGCGATGGGACAAGTGCTGCAGGCGCTGCGCCATGAGTACCAGCTCGTGCTGCTGGACGCGCCACCTGCTCACGCGATGACCGATACGCGTGCGATCGCGCAGATCGCCGACGCCACCTTGGTCTGCGCGCGCTGGCGGCGGACGCCGCGCGCCGTGGTGCAGAATGCGATCGAGCTATTGGAGGCGGCGAATGCCAGCGTGGCCGGCGTGGCGCTGACCCGGGTGGACGCGCGGACGCACCGGCGTTCCGGCTACGCCGACGCGGAAGCTTGCCACCCGCGCTACGGCCGCTATTTCCGAACCTAAACGCATGGGGGCGGCCGCGCCGGTCGTGCTGTCGGCCGCCTTCCTGCTATGGCCGGCGGCGGTGAACGGCTATCCGCTCGTGTTCTCGGATACCGGCACCTATCTGTCGCAAGCGATCAATCATTATCTCGGTTGGGACCGGCCGGTCTTCTACAGCGTCTTCCTGCTGGCATTGCATCTTCAGCGCACCACTTGGCCGGCGATTGTCGCCCAGGCGCTGATCGCGGCGCATCTGCTGCATCTGGCCCGCCGGACCTTGCTGCCCCGATTCGGTGCCGTGCTGTTGGGCGACTGGTCGGTGGTGCCGCTGGCGGCCGTGCTGGCCGTGGCGAGCCCGCTTCCGTGGTTCGCCGCCCAACTCATGCCCGACCTGTTCGTGGCCTTGCTCGTGCCGGCGTTGGTCCTGCTGCTGTTCGTTCCCGAGCGCCTCGCGCGGGCCGAGCGGGTCTGGCTGGCGGGGCTGGCGGCCTTCGCGATGACCGCGCACCTGTCGAGCCTGCCACTGGCGCTGGCGCTCTTGCTCCTGCTCGCGCCGCTACGGCGGCGGTTGGGAGCGGCGGCCCCACTGAGGCGAGCCGGGGTCGCACGGCTCGTTTCGGCCCCGTTGCTGGCGCTGCTGGCCATGACCGGCGTGAACCTGGCCGGACACGGCACGGCGTCCATCGCCCCCTACGGCAACGTCTTCTTGCTCGCCCGCGTGCTGTACGACGGTCCGGGCGTGCACGCGCTCGCGCGCTTCTGCCCGCATCCGGGGTGGCGGCTCTGCGATTTCGTGGGCGCGTTCCCGCCAACTGCCGATGAGTTCCTGTGGGGCGCGGACAGTCCACTTGCCCGCGCCGGCGGGGCCAAGGTCGTGAGCCGGGAGGCGGACGACATCATCGACGCGGCGCTGCGCTCCGAGCCGGGTAAAGAGCTTTGGGCCGTCCTGGTGAACGGTGCACGACAGGCCGCGTTGTTCGGCACCGGCGACGGGCTGCGACCCTGGCCGGCGACAGTGACTCCGTGGATCGAACGCGACTTCCCGGCCTTCGAGCAGCGGAGCTACGCGGCCGCGCGTCAGACCCAGGGCCGGCCGATGCTGCCGGGGTGGCTTCCGCCGCTTCACGACGCCGTCTCGCTCGCCGGCATGGCTGCGTGCCTGATCTTGCTGCCCGGCGCGTTGCGCCGGCGCGAGCCGCTCGCGGGGTTGCTTGCGGCGGTGCTGTTGGCGGTGCTGGTGAATGCCTTGGTCACGGGCGGCCTGTCCGGCCCGCACGCGCGCTATCAGAGCCGGGTGATGTGGCTGCCGACCTTGGCCGCGCTATTGGCCCTCACCCCCAGCCTCTCCACCCTCACCCCGACCCTCTCCCAAAGGGAGAGGGGGAAGATTCGAGCCCTTGCCCCACGGGAGATGGAGCAGGACGAAGCCCTCTCCCTCTGGGAGAGGGTTGGGTGAGGGCCGCAGTGGCGGCGCCGGGCGCGATCTTCTGGTCCGGGCTCGAAGCAGCTCTTTCAGCCGGGTTTTCGTTCGTCTCCGCGTTCGTCGTGGCGCGGATCATCGGGCCGGCGGAGATGGGCGCTGGGGCCGCCGCGGTCGCGGTGCATGTCCTGCTCTGGGTCGGGGTCAATGCGCTGTTCGCTGACGCCATCGTTCAGCGCACCAACCTTGATGAGGAGGCGGCGGCGAGCGCGTTCTGGGCCTCTGCGCTCGTTGGCACGCTTGCCGCGGCTGTCCAGGCGGCGGCCGGCTGGCCGCTCGCGGCGGCGATGGGGGATCCGAGGCTGGTTGCCATGTCGCTGGCCCTGGCGGCTCCCCTGCCGCTGGTCGGGGCCGGCGGGGCGGTGCAGGGCAAGCTGACGCGGGAACGGCGCTACCGGCTGCTCGCGTGCCGCGCCTTGATCGGCCAGGGCGCCGGAACGGCGGTGGGGATCGGCGCGGCCCTGCACGGCGCGGGGGCGTGGGCCTTGGTTGGGCAGCAAGCCACCACCTCGGCTATCGGTGCGCTGGCGCTGCTGCTCGGGTCGGGCTGGCGGCCGCGCGCGATGTGGCGCTGGACGGCGGTGCGCGAAATGCTGCGGCTGGGCGGCCCGCTGACGGTGAGCACGCTGGTGCTGCACGGCCGCTACCGCATGTTCGCGCTGCTGATCGGCGGCACCGCCGGGGCCACGACATTGGGCGAGGTCCACATGGCGTTCCGGCTGGTGGACACGATGCGCGAGCTGGTCTCCACGGCTCTCTGGCGGCTGATGCTGCCGGCGATGTCGGAGCGGCAGCACGATGTCGCGGGGTTGCGGGCCGAGATGGACCGATGGCTGCATCTGATTGGGCGAGTGCTGTTCCCGCTCTGCGCGGCCATGCTGGTCGCGATCGGGCCGTTGGTGCGGCTGCTGCTCGACCCCGTATGGGCGCCGGCCAGCACCGCCACGTTGCCGTTAGTGGCGCTCGCGGCCTGGCTGTTCCTGCAATTTCCGTCCGGCGTGGCCGCGGTGGCGCGCGGGGCGCCGCGCATCGCCCTGCACGCCAGCCTCGCCAGCAGCGTGGCGGTGGCGGTGGGGATCCTGATCGTCCGGCCGACCTCCCCGGTCGCGGCGGTTGCAATCTGGCTGGCAGCACAGGCGGCAGTGGCGCCTTACACGCTCCGGACGACGGCGCGCGTCTTGGGCACGCCGCTATTGCGGCCGTTGCGCGCCGGGCTGCGGGCGTTCGCCTGCTGCGCGATCGCAGCCGGCTGCGCGCTGACGCTGCCCCGGCTGCTCGGCAGGACGGATATCTCGGCCGGCATTCTCGGCCTGAGTCTGGTCGGTACGGTTCTCCTGCTCGGCGGGCTAGGCGTCGGCAGGCGTTGGGTCGTCGGTCTCTCCCGGCAAATCTAGTCTCGCGTAGCACTCCGCGAGCGGCACCTCGACGCTAATCGTCGTGGCGCCAGCTTGGGGCGTGCAGGTCACGAGCGCATCCGGATAGCGAACCTTGCCGGCGACGACGATCTTGACGTCGATCCCGAACGGTTCGCAGGGCTTTCCGGCGAGTGTGTCCTGCAACAGTCGCAGCAGCCTGAGTGCGATCCGGCTATGGTTGACGGTTCCCCCGGTCATCGCGACCGGCTGGCAGCCATCGAACTCGTACCGCAACTCCTGGCGTTCCTCCCAGGCGAGGAATTCCGGCAAAGTCGCGGCCTTACGCAAGGCGATGTTCATGCCGGAACGGCCTCCTGGATCGCCTGCCAGACCTTCAACGGTATAGCCGGCATGTCGATGTGGGTTATCCCGAACTCCGAGAGCGCGTCCACCAGCGCGTTCATCACCGATGGCATCGCCCCGGCGCAGCCCGCCTCGCCGCAGCCCTTCACGCCAAGCACGTTGGTCTTGGCCGGGACCGGGTGCGTAGCGAAGGCGAAGGACAACGCATGCGTCGCGCGCGGCAGGGCATAATCCATGAACGAGCCGGTGAGCGGCTGGCCCTCGGTGTCGAACGCCACCCGCTCCAGCAGGGCCTGGCCGATCCCCTGCACCACCCCGCCATGCGCCTGGCCCTCCACCAGCAGCGGATTGATCACCGTGCCGAAATCGTTGACCATCGTGTAGCGCACCACTTCGACCTCGCCGGTCTCCGGGTCCACCTCGACCTCGGCGACATGGCAGCCGTTCGGATAGGCGAAGGGCGGGCTCTGGGCGACGTGGCTCACCGAGAGTGTGGGCGGCACGTCGGGCGGCAGGTCCAGGCCCGCCCGCAGCTTCTCCGCCAGTTCCATGATGCCGATCGCCCGGTCGGTGCCGGCGATCCGGAACACCCCGCCCGAGGCGCCGACCTCGAACTCGATATCCGCAACCGCCGCCTCCAGCACATGGGCGGCGATCTTGCGGCCGTTCTCCGCCACGATCTCGCTCGCCTCCATGATCGCGGTGCCGCTGGCCATCATGGACTTCGAGCCGCCGGTGCCGCCGCCGGCGAGCAGTTCGTCGGAATCGCCTTGCAGCAGAGTGATGCGCTCGAACGGGATGCCGAGCCGAGCCGCTAGGACTTGCGCGAACGGCGTGGCATGGCCTTGGCCGTAGTCGAGCGTGCCGGTGATGATCGTCACCGTGCCGTCGGGCTCGAAGCGGATGCCGCCCATCTCGGGCGCGGGCGGGCCAGTGACTTCCAGATACTGCCCGATGCCGATGCCGCGCAGCCTGCCGCGTTCCTTGCTCTGTCGCTTGCGCGCCGGGAACCCGGCCCAGTCCGCGTTCGCCAATGCTTCGTCGAGCAGGGCCGGGAAGTCGCCGCTGTCGTACACCGTGCCGGCCGGGGTCGTGTAAGGAAAGGCGTCCGGCTGGATGTGATTACGGCGCCGGATCTCCGCTCGGTCGATGCCCATCTCGCGCGCCGCGGTGTCCAGCAGACGTTCGATGTAGTAGTTGCCCTCGGGCCTTCCGGCGCCGCGATAGGGTCCGACCGGCGAGCTGTTGGTGAACACCGCCTGCGAGGTCACTTCCTGCAACGGCGTCGCATAGACGCCGATGGTGTTCTTCACCACGTTGCCGGTGGGCTGAAGCACCGTGCCGTTGGAGAGATAGGCGCCGATATTGCCGTAGCCGGTCACGCGCAATGCGAGGATGCGGCCGTCGGTCACGTCCGTCAAGCTGGTGTGGATTCCTGGTATAGAAGAGCGGCATTGGATCGGCGATGTTGGTGGAAATTTGGGATGTCTGATCGCGTCCTGTGCTGCGATGCACGGCTGGCCTGATGGTGCTGCGGCCGCGGTCGGCACCGTCAAGCCCTGCACCTTCGGTGCACCGCTGCGCGGCTCTGGGGCTTGACCGTGCCGCCGCTGCCGAGCGTGTGGCAAAGACGCCGTTGACGCCGCAGTCTGTCTCTTGCGGCCCGTGGCTGTTGCCTGGACACACCTGCTGATGGCCTTACGCCGCGCATGAGATCTGCCTGGGCTCGGCATCGCTCGTCGGCGCGGCGAGTTCGGCCATCCCTTCGACCTGCATGTAGCGATGCTGCAGCTGCCACTCATCGTTCTGTTCCAGCAATACAGCCCCGATCAGCCGAATGATCGCAGCCTCATTGGGGAATATCCCGACCACATCCGCGCGCCGCTTGACCTCCTTGTTGAGCCGTTCCAGCGGGTTTGTGCTGTGCAACTTGGTCCGGTGCTGGTCTGGGAAGCACATGTACGCCAGCACATCGATTTCGCTGTCCTCGATGAACGCCGCGAGCTTCGGCCATTTCTGCCGCAGCTGATCGGCGACGTGGCGCAAAGTCTGGTTGGCCTGCCCCCGATCAGGCTGAATGAACGCCTGACGCAGAGCCGCCGCGACCATGCTCTGCTGGGTCTTGGAGACGTAGGACAGGGCGTTGCGCATCCAGTGCACGCGGCAACGCTGCCAGCCGGCGCCAAACACACGCCGGATCGCCGCCTTCAAGCCCTCATGCGCATCGGAGATGACGAGCTTCACGCCGCGCAGTCCGCGGCGCGCCAGGCTCTTGAGGAAGCTGGACCAGAAGGCCTCGGCTTCGGAAGGGCCGATGTGCAGACCAATGATTTCCCGCCTGCCATCGGTGTTCACCGCCATGGCGATTATCGCCGCAACGCAGACGATGCGGCCGCCCTCGCGCTGCTTCAGATAGGTCGCGTCCAGCCAGAGATACGGCCATTCACCGTCGAGCCGACGGTCGAGAAAGGCGTGCACCCGTTCGTCGATATCCTTGCAGAGCTTGGAGACCTGGGACTTGCTGATCCCGCTCAGCCCCATGCTCTGCACCAGCTCATCGACCCGCCGGGTCGAGACGCCGCCAATCCAGGCCTCCTGGATGACCGCGACCAGCGCCTTCTCCGAGCCCTTCCGGGCCTCGAGGAAGGGCGGGAAATAGCTGCCTTGGCGCAGTTTCGGGATGCGTAGCTGCAGCGATCCCAGGCGGGTATCCAGACTGCGCTCGCGGAAGCCGTTCCGCCAGGTCGTGCGCTCGCCGCTGCGCTCGTAGCGCCCGGCGCCAATCACCCCATCGACATCGGCTTCCATCAGCAGCTGCAGCACCATCTCCGCCACGGCTCGCAGAAAATCACCTTCGCCGGCCTTCTCCAGCAGCTCGGCCAGCGCCAATCTTTCCTCGGCCATCGGGTCCTCTCTCGGCTCGGGGTGAAGCGTCGTAACTCCACCTTAGCCGACCGACCCGATGGCCACCTTCCAACTACACCGTCGCCCTGCACCGCAGGTGCGACCGAATCTCCACCACCTGTGGGGACGCTAACCGGCCGTCCGCGTCCAGGGCCAGCTCCTGCTCCATGTCGTGGTCGCGGCCGTGGCTGTCGGACAGGAAGCTCTCGGAGCGTTCGTCGCGCCACTTCACCGGCCGGCCGAGCACGCGCGCGGCGTGCAGGATGGCGATGTATTCCGGATAGCAGGACGCCTTCATCCCGAATGAGCCGCCGACATTGCCGGTGAGCACGCGGACGTTGTCGACCGGGGTCTTGAGCGGCACCGACAAGAGCTGGCGCATCGGGAACGTGCCCTGGCAGCCGAGGTGCAACGTCCAACGCCCGCCCTCCGGCTCATAGGCGCCGATGGCGGCGCGGGGCTCCATCGGGCAGACGACCACGCGGCTGTTTCGGACCCGCATCCGCGTCACATGGGCCGCCTTGGCGAGGGCCGCCGCGACCGCCTCGGTGTCACCGTGGTGGAAATCGAGGATCACGTTGCCGGGCGTCGCCTCGTGGACCAGCGACGCACCGGCGGAAACGGCCTCCCGCGCCGTGGTCACGGCCGGCAGCGGGTCGATGTCGAGGAACACGGCCTCGGCGGCGTCCTTCGCCTGCTGTGCCGTCTCGGCGACCGCGACCGCCACCGGATCGCCCACGAAGCGCACCTTGTCGATGGTGAGCGGCGGTTGCGCGGGCTTGGGCATCTCGGAGCCGTCGCGGTTCTTGAACGCTGTGCCCGACGGCATGTTGCCGAGCCCGGCGGCGATCAGGTCGGTGCCGGTGAAGACGCCCAGCACGCCTGACATGGACTTCGCGGCGTCGGTGTCGATGGCGCGGATGCGGCCATGCGCGTGGGTGCTGCGGACCATCACGGCGTACGCCTGGCCGGGCAGGTTGATGTCGTCGGTATAGCGGCCTTCGCCGCGCAGGAGCTTGGGATCTTCCTTGCGCGGGACCGGCTGGCCGACGCCGAACTTCATGTCCGCGAGCAGCCCCGGATCAAATGGCGCGTTCATCGGCTGGCTGGGTCCCCTGTCTCGTTCTGAGAGAATCGCACCGCTGCACCGGGCAGGTGCCGCATCCGTGGCACCTGCCCGCAGCCGGTCTTGCTCCGAACATGGCCCGCACGGGCGGGCACGGCAAGCGAACGGGGCCGGCGGTAGGTTTGATTGTCGGTTTCCGACCGATGCTGTTGAAAAAGGGTTGAGCCAGCTTCGAAGGGCCGATTCACTCCTGGCCGGTCCAGCGAGGGCGCGGCGATGATGGGCGAGCGGACAATTCTGCAACGGGCGCTGTTCTACAGCTTCAACCTCGACCGCCAGGTGCCGACGGACCACTTGCTGCGCTCGATCGACCGCGCCGCGCTGCTGCCCCAACACGCCGGCGCGCAAGGTGCCGCGAAGCATCTACGAGGGTGCACGGGACATGGCCCGCGAGATCGCCGAACCGATGCCTACGTCGTCTCCAGGCGAGAGCGGAAGAGATCGAAATGCTGTGCGCCCACCTCAAACCCATCCTGCGTTTGGACCGGCTGCGGTTGAGAGGACCCTGCGGTGCCCAAGACGAGTTCCTCCTGGTCGGCGATTTACGACCAGATCAAGCCATTCATAGCTACGATGTTGTGCCCCGAAAGCAGGCGTCAGCTTCTGGCCTCCGAGCGCGGCCGCAATGTCGGTGGGCACACAAAATTGTCCCCTTTTTTGGCATGCATGGCCTCACAGCAGGTGTCTCAGCCACGGTGCTTCGGCCGCCACCTATCGCTGCCCGCTTTCAATGCGGTGGCGCATCAGCCGATCGAGCGGCCGTAAGTTTCTCCTGCGCCGCTTGAACAAGCGTTTGCAGCGTGGAGCGGGCTGGAGCGAAGAACGTCGTGCCAGTATGCGGCGTCGAGAAATCAAGCAGTCGGTCGTAAGCTCCCGGCGGGTCACCGATATACATTCGTTGCAGCATCTTCTCGATCACCCAAAGATATCGGGAATAACCGATAAAGTAGGTTCCGAATTCCTGTCGTCCTGGTCGGCCGAAGGGCATGTTGTCGCGCAGGATGTCATATTCGTTTCCATTGGCATCTACGATGGTGGCCAGCGACTTGTGCGATTTGCGCGGAGCGTCGTCATCATCGATTTCGATATTGTCTATCTTCGTGCGACCGATGATCTCCTCCTGGAGACGCGTTGGAATCCGCACCCACGCGTTGAGATCGTGTAGATACTTCTGAACGACGACATAGCTGCCTCCGGCGAAGTCAGCATCTTCATTGCCGACGAGCGCCGAGGCGGGCAGATCGAGGCCGGTCGGGTTAGCCGTGCCGTCGACAAAGCCAAGAAGGTCACGCGCATCGAAATATCGAAAGCCTGAAACTTCGTCGACGACAGTGACGCCGGCACCAAAACTGTCGAGCAGAATGCGTTCAAACTCAAAGCACAAATCGGGACGTTCGGATCGGATATGGAAGAGAAGGTCGCCCGGTGTTGACGGCGCCGCATGAACCGTTCCCCTAATCGGCGCAAACGGTCTCAGTTCCTGCGGCCGCCTGTCTGAATGGAGACGATCCCATAGATCGCGACCGATCCCGGCAATGCACGACAGTCGGCCGGAAAGATGACGGAATCCAACAGTCTTGACGAGATCGTCAAGCCCACCGAGTACCGAGGAGACCTTCGCGAGAGCGGTCTGTTCACTCGCGACGGTGACCACAAGAAAGACTGCCGCTAGCGACAGCGGAGCGTCGACGCTCTGCGCGTCGATCGGCACTCTGTCCCAACTCTTCCCTGACATCCCAAAATCTCCGCTGTTTCTAGGAACTTGTTTCAGATGATCACGAACCGGAGTCATAGATGCGGGAACAGAGCGAATTCGCTCAAACCAAGATATCGCGATCCCGAGCGATCACGCAACACGGAATGCCGTCACACAGAGCGCACCGCAGGGGAAGCCGCCTTGGCTTCTGCCGGCAATCGGAGATCGCTTGAAGAGACACACCCGACACCTTTCAGACGAGGGCGTCTTGCCACAAAACGGTTTTCCGATGCCCTCGGGTCAACATGGTTTGCGTGCTTATGTCCGATTTCCCGCGCAATAGACCCAGAGCGGACGGTCGCAAAACTCCCCATCACGGAATTGGGGCTCAAGCTGCTCATCTCAAAAAACGCTCGCTTCTGGGAACGACAAGGATCGAGCCTACCATTCATAACCTGTTCATATCGAGACCCGCTCATATCGGGGATTCCCCTGACCACGGGGCGGTCTGTAGCCATCGCCTGGAACACAGAAGCGAGCCTTACGCGATGGCACCGCCGCGCCGGCAGGTTGAACTGACGATCACTGACGAAGAGCTCATGCAATTGCAGGCGATTGCCCGATCCCGCAAGGCCTCGGCGAGTCGGGTCGAGCGGGCACGGATGCTGCTCGCGTATCGCGCCACGCCGTCGTTTTACGCCGTCGGCCAATCGGTTGGCGTGACCCACCAGACGGTGGAGCGATGTCTCGACCGCGCGGTGCGGCTGGGGGTGATGGCGGCCCTCAAAGACCGCCCACGCCCCGGGCGGGAGCGGGTCATCACGGCGGAAGCGAGAACCTGGGTGGTCGAATTGGCGTGCCGCAAGCCGCTCGAGGTGGGCCATCCGCATGAGTTGTGGACCACGCGGCTGCTGGCACGGCACGTCCGCGAGCATGGCGCGGCGGCGGGACATGCCTGTCTCGCCAGGCTGGCACAGGGAACGCTGTGCAAGATGCTGGCTGCGAACGAGGTCAAGCCGCACAAGGTGCGCTATTATCTGGAGCGGCGTGATCCCGACTTCGACCGCAAGAAGGCTGATGTCCTCTGCGTCTACCAGGAGGTAGAGGTGCAGCGCCAGGCGCAGCCTGAGGAGCCGCGGATGGTGGCCGTGATCTCCTATGACGAGAAACCCGGGGTGCAGGCGGTCGGCACCACGGCGCCGGATCTGCCGCCCAAACCGGGTCAACACGCCTGCCTGGCCCGCGACCACGAATATGTCCGCCATGGCACGGTATCGCTGCTGGCGGGCATCGATCTGCTGACCGGCAAGGTGCATGCGCGGGTGGAGAAGCGGCACCGCTCGGCGGAGTTCATTGCCTTCCTCGAAGATCTCGACCGGAGCTATCCCGCCCACACGGCTCTCCGGCTGATCCTCGACAACCACTCGGCCCATACCTCCCAGGCCGTTCGCGCCTGGCTCGCGGAACAGCGCGAGGGACGCTTTCAATTCGTTTTCACGCCCACGCATGCGTCATGGCTGAATCTGATCGAGGGCTTCTTCTCCAAGCTGGCGCGTTCGGTGCTGCGCCACATTCGGGTCGCCTCACAGGACGAACTCAGCCAACGGATCATGGACGCAATCGGTGAGATCAACCGCACACCAGTCGTTCATCGCTGGACCTACGGCATCAAGCCAGGCGGGATATGATATGAGTTGGTCCTTGGAAGCGGCATCTAGGTCCGGTATGGGCGCCTAGCGGACCTCGGCGCAGCTGGTAGTTTACGTCCGCTTTCCACCGATTGTGTTGCTAAAGGCGCTGTTCGGGCCGAGGGCTCTCACGGCGGGACATGGCCGATGCTGGCTTCAGCCTGTTGCCGGCTGAGGGAGCGGCATCAGCTTGGCGAGCTTGCGTAGGTTCTGGGCGGTAGCGGCAAGGAGGAACTCGTCTTGGGCACCGCAGGGTCCTCTCAACCGCAGCCGGTCCAAACGCAGGATGCGTTTGAGGTGGCGAACAGCATCTCGATCTTCTTCCGCTCTCGCCTGGAGCCGACGTAGGCATCGGTTCGGCGATCTCGCGGGCCATGTCCCGCGCACCCTCGTAGATGCTTCGCGGCACCTTGCGCGCCGGCGTGTTGGGGCCGCAGCGCGGCTTCAGCTCGCAGGACGTGCGGTCGAACTTGCTAGCGCGGCAGATCAGGGTCGCGCCGTCGTTCACCAGCGTGCCGCGCGTGGTCAGCAGCTTGCCTCGCCGACAAGTATCGGTATCGACCTGCATGGTGGTAGGTGAAATCGGCACGTGACAAAGACCCGTCCTTGCGAGCTGATTTGTCGAACACTGGGATGTGCGGCTCGATCCCGCGGAGCGTACGCCGAAGCAGCAGCCGACAATCAGCATACGGATCATGAGCTCGGGGTCGACCGAGGGGCGGCCGATGCTACTGCAAAAGGACTGAAGGTGCTGGCGAACGCCGGACAGGTCCACAACGCGGTCGATCGAGCGCAGCAGGTGGTCCGTTGGCACCTGGCGGTCGAGGTTGAAGCTGTAGAACAGCGCCCCCTACAGAATTGTCCGCTCGCCCATCATCGGCGCGCCCTCGCTGGACCGGCCAGGAGCGAATCAGGCCCTACGAAGCCGCTCAACCCTTTTTCAAAGCATCGGCCGAAAGCGGTCATCGAACGCGGACGCTGGTATGACATCCGCCTTATCGTTTTGGCCCCCCCTTGGCCCTGCGGCGCATGTGTGAATGACTGGTTAACGGCTGGTGTACACCAGTGCCACTGAGATAGGCGGATGTGTACACTTGGTTCGCGTGCCGAAACCCGCCGCAGGGGGCATGTGTACACCACGATGGGCTCCGCCCTTTCACCCCCGCGCCAGCGGATGGTGCTGCTCGACCAACAGCCGCAGCCGCTCAGCCAGGACATGGGTATAAATCTCCGTGGTGGCGATGTCGGCGTGGCCGAGCAGGAGCTGGAGACTGCGCAGGTCGGCCCCGCGCGCCAGCAGATGCGAGGCGAAGGAGTGGCGTAGCACGTGCGGCGAGACGCGGGCCGGGTCGAGCCCGGCCTCCAGCGCTACTTGCTTGAGCAGCAGCCAAAAGCCCTGCCGGGTCAGCGCGCGCCTACCGTCGCGGCCGGGGAACAGGAAGGGCGAGGGTTCCGGCTGGGCGGCGACCAGCGCCGCAGCGGCCCGCTTGGCAGGGTCCGATAGTGGCACGATCCTCTCGCGCCCGCCCTTGCCCCGCATCAGCAGCACGGCGGCATCGCCCGAAAGTGCCGTCCGGCGCAAGGACAGCAGCTCCGAGACCCGAAGGCCGGTGGCATACAGGACCTCCAGCGCCGCGAGCGCCAACGCGCCCCTGAGGCCGGGCTGGCGCGCGGCCGCGCCGAGCAGCGCGTCAACCTCCTGTTCCGACAGGTATTTGGGCAGCGGCTTGGGCAGCCTTGGCGCATCCAGCAGGCTGGTCGGATCGTCCGCCCGCATCCCCTCGCGCAGCAGAAAGCGATGAAACTGGCGTAGCGCCGACAGTCTGCGGGCGGCGGTGCGGGCCGACAGGCCGGCGCGGTGCAGTTCTGCCATGTAGCCGTGCAACAGCGTGGCGTCGGCCGCCGCTGGTCCGGCGCCGGAGGCGGCGGCGAACCGGGCGAAATCGGCAAGGTCGGCCCGATACGCCTCCAGCGTGTTGCGCGCGGCGCCGCGCTCCGCCGCGAGCATCTCCAGGAACGCCTCGATATGGCGCTCCAACCCCGCGTCCCGGCTCAGGGTGCGCGGAAGCTGTCGTTCGGCAGCACTTTCTGGACCGAATGCGACACCGGGGTCGGCGGGAAGGCGCCGAGGTAAACCACGCCACCGACGGCCAGCAACGCTAGCCCACCCGCAGCGGCAATCACGAAGACGCGGGCCATCACCTCACCTGCGGTCGAACCCTGCGAGACTCGGGCCCGTTTGGCCTCCGGCTCGGCCCCTGTGCTAGCGTCCGGCGCCATGCCGCGCAACATCGTCGTGAGGGAATTGGTTCCGTTGCCGGATCGGCTGGCGGGGCGCACCATCGCTCTGGTGGGCCTTATGGGCGCCGGCAAGACGTCGATCGGACGCCGGCTCGCCGCCCGGCTCGGCCTGCCATTCCGGGATGCGGACGCGGAAATCGAGGCGGCGGCGGGCTGCACCATCCCCGAGCTGTTCGCCCGCTATGGCGAGCAGGCCTTCCGCGACGGCGAGCGCCGGGTGATCCGCCGGTTGCTCGGGGGCGAGCCGATGGTGCTGGCCTATGGCGGCGGCGCCTTCATGGACCCCGAGACGCGGGCGGCGACCCGGGCATCGGCGGTATCGGTCTGGCTGCGCTGCTCGGTGCCGACCCTGGTGCGCCGGGTGGCCGGGCGCGACCATCGGCCGCTACTGGCCGGCGGCGAGCCGGGCGAGATCCTAGGGCGGCTGATGACCCAGCGCCATCCCATTTACGCGGAGGCCGACGTGATCGTGCAGTGCGGCGACGAAAGCCCGGAAGCGACGACGACGCAGGTGATGGCCGCGCTGCGCGAATGGCGGCCGCCGCGCCGGCTGGCGGTGCGGCTGGCCGCCACGAGCTACGAGGTGGTCGTGGGCGTGGGCCTGCTGGCGCGCGCCGGCGCCCTGCTCGCGCCGGTGCTGCCGCAGAAGCGCGCGATCGTGGTCACCGACGAGACCGTGGCGCCGCTGCATCTCTCGACCCTGCTCGGCGGCCTGGCGGAGACGGCGATCACGGCCAGCCCGATCATCGTGGCGCCGGGCGAGGCGTCGAAGACCGTCGCGACCTGGGCGCGCGTAGTGGACCAGCTGCTGGAGGCCCGGGTGGAGCGGCAGACGGCGGTGGTGGCACTCGGGGGCGGCGTGGTGGGCGACCTGGCCGGGTTCGCGGCGGCGGCGACCTTGCGAGGACTGCCTTTCGTCCAGGTGCCGACGACCTTGCTGGCGCAGGTCGATTCCGCAGTCGGCGGCAAGACCGGCGTGAACACCGCCCAGGGCAAGAACCTCGTGGGTGCATTCCATCAGCCGCGCATGGTGCTGGCCGACACCGCGGCCTTGGCGACCCTGCCGAGCCGCGAGCTGCGGGCGGGCTACGCCGAGATCGCCAAGGCCGGGCTGATCGGGGATGCGGACCTGTTCGCCTGGTGCGAGCGACACGCCGGCGCGGTGCTTGGGGGCGAGCCGGAGGTGCAGGCCGAGGCGGTTCTGCGCGCCTGCGCGTTCAAGGCGGCGATTGTGGGCGATGACGAGCGGGAGGAGAAGCCCACCGACGGGCGCGCCCTGCTCAACCTCGGCCACACGTTCGGCCATGCGCTGGAGGCGGAGTACGGCTATGGCGGCGGCCTGCTGCATGGAGAGGGCGTCGCAGTCGGGCTCGGGCTGGCGTTCCGGCTCTCGGCCCGGCTCGGCTTTTGTGGCCCCGAGGACGCCGAGCGGGCGGTGGCCCATGTCGCGGAGGCGGGGTTGCCGGCGGAGCTGCGGATGCTCAACCGCCGCTTCTCCGCGGCCGCGCTGATCGGCCACATGCGGCACGACAAGAAGGTGCGCGACGGGGCGCTGACCTTCGTGCTGGCGCGCGGGATCGGCCAGGCGTTCACGGCGCGCGACGTGCCGGAGGCGGCTGTGGTCGAAGTGCTGCGCGAGGAGGGCTGCGCGGCGTGATGGTGGTCTGCGCGAGGCCGGACTCGAACCGGCAAGGAGTTTCCTCCGGGGGTTTTTGAGACCCCTGCGGTTACCATTTCGCCACTCGCGCGCCGAGCCGCGACTATGGCCCAGCCGCGCCATGCTGCCAATATCGCGGCGGGAGCCGCGCGCTCGCTCCCTGCTCAAGCGACGCAGATGTCCGCGACCGCCACCTTGCGGAAGAGATGCGGCGAGACGACCGCGTTGGCAGGGTAGTGGGCGAGCTTGGCCTGGAACTCGGGATTGGTGAAAGCCCGCTTGAAGTGCGCCGCCGACTCCCAAACGGCGTAGTTCAGGAACACCCCGCTGCCCGCGATTCCCCGGTGAAGCTGGGTAGAGATGAATCCGGGTTGACGCTTCATCCACGCCGCATCCTCGGCCCAGGCGCGCAGCAACTGATCGGCCTCGTCAGGATCCACGGTGAGAGTATTGATCAAGAAGACTGAGCCGCCCGGGTCTTCAAGCTGGTCGCGGATACCAACTTTCGCGTCCATTTCCGCCATTTTCATGATGTCGTTTCCCGCTCTGCAAAAGTTCCCGTCGCTTTCGGGACGTGGCCTTTCTGGTGGAAGTCGTTCGGCCAGGTCAAACGCCAGGTCCGGCTCTAAAGCAGCACCAGATCGTCACGGTGGATCATCTCGTCGCGCCCGCGCCAGCCGAGGATCGCCTCGATCTCGTCGGAACGGTGTCCCGCGATCCGCACGGCGTCGGGGCTGGCATAGGCCGATAGGCCGCGCGCCAGCGCCGTGCCGTCCGGGCCGCGCACGATCACCGGATCGCCGCGCTCGAAAGCACCCGCGACACGGCGCACCCCGGCCGGCAGCAGCGAGCGTCCGGCGGCGAGCGCGCGCGCCGCCCCGGCATCCACTTCGACCACGCCCAGCGGCGCAAGCCCCCCGGCGATCCATCGCTTGCGCGCCGAACGGCCTTCGGGTGCGGCGAGGAACCAAGTGCAGCGCGCGCCATTGGCGAGCGCCGTCAGCGGCCGGTCGGTGTCGCCGAACGCGACCGCCATCGCACAGCCCGCCTGGGTGGCGATCCGCGCCGCCGCCAACTTGGTGCGCATGCCCCCCGAGGAATAACCGGGCGGCGGCTCGCCCCCCATCGCATCGATCTCCGGCGTGATCGCCTCGACCAGCGGGATGTGCGTCGCGCGGGTATCGCGCCTTGGATCGGCCGTATAGAGCCCGTCGATGTCAGACAGCAGCACAAGTTGGTCCGCCTGGATCATCTCGGCCACCCTGGCGGCCAGCCGGTCGTTGTCGCCGACCCGGATCTCGGCGGTCGCGACGGTGTCGTTCTCGTTGATCACCGGGATGCAGCCGAGTCCGAGCAGCGTGTTGAGCGTCGCGCGCGCATTGAGATAGCGGCGGCGGTCCTCGGTGTCGTCCAAGGTCAGAAGGAGTTGCGCGGCGGTAAGCCCCACCGCCGAAAATGCCTGGCTCCAGGCCTGCGCGAGCCGGATCTGCCCGACCGCGGCGGCGGCCTGCTGCTCCTCGAGCCGCAGCCGCTTGCGAGGCAGTCCCAGCGAGCGCCGTGCCAGCGCGATCGCGCCGGAGGAGACCACGATCACGTCCACCCCCCGCGCCCGGAGGCCGGCGACGTCCGCCGCCACGCCAGCCAGCCAGGAGTTCCGAGGCGCGGCTTCCGCCGGATCGACCACAAGCGCGCTGCCGATCTTCACCACCAGCCGGTAAGCGGCGGCGAGCTTCGGCTGGGCGGTCACGCGGCAGCCTTTTGACGCGCCTCGGAAACGGCGGCCTGAACGGCGCGCAGCACCGCCGCGACGCCCTGGCCCGTGGCGCCCGACAGCAACATAACCGGCCGCCCCGAGGCGCGCGCGAGTGCCGTCCGACGCGCCGCGGCCTCGCGCGGCGACATCGCGTCCGCCTTGTTCAACCCGATGATCTCGGGCTTGTCCGCAAGCCCATGGCCATACGCGGCCAGCTCGCCGCGAACGGTTCGCCAGGCATCCACCACGTCCCCGGCGGCGCCATCGATCAAGTGTAGCAGCACCGCGCACCGCTCGACATGACCGAGGAAACGGTCGCCGAGCCCGGTGCCCTCATGTGCGCCCTCGATCAGTCCCGGAATATCGGCCAACACGAATTCCTCGGTGGCCGACAGCCGCACCACGCCAAGTTGGGGATGAAGCGTGGTGAACGGATAATCGGCGATCTTCGGGCGCGCGGCGGAAGCAGCGGCGAGCAAGGTCGATTTGCCGGCATTCGGCAGCCCGACCAGCCCGGCATCTGCGATCAACTTCAGCCGCAGCCAGACCCAACGCTCCTCGCCCGGCCAGCCCTTGTCGGCGCGCCTGGGCGCGCGGTTGGTGGAGGATTTGTAGTGCGCGTTGCCGAACCCGCCGTCGCCGCCCCGCAGCAACGTCACGCGCCGGCCGGGCGAGGCGAGGTCGGCCAGCAGCGTCTCCCGGTCGTCGTCCAGGACTTGCGTACCCACGGGAACCTTGATGACGACATCGGGGGCGCCCGCGCCGGTGCGATCCGAACCCGCGCCGTTGCCGCCCTTCTTGGCGCGGAAATGCTGGGCGTAGCGAAAGTCGATCAGAGTGTTCAGGTTCGCCACCGCCTGCAGGACGATGTCGCCGCCCTTGCCCCCGTCGCCGCCGTCAGGGCCGCCGAACTCCAGGAACTTCTCGCGCCGGAACGCGACCACGCCGTCGCCGCCGTCACCGGAGCGCAGATAGATCTTGGCTTGGTCCAGAAATTTCATGCAGCCACGTCATGCTCGCGACTGCGAGCATCTTCGACCGTCACCTCGCAGGACCGCCAGGCCCGAGCCTACTCCCCCGCCGTCGCCCGCGGTCGCACGGAGACATGTACCCGGCCCTCCGCCTTCCGTTGAAACTCCACGTTGCCGTCGACCAGCGCGAAGATCGTGTGATCGCGCCCCAGGCCCACATTCTGCCCCGGCTTCCACTTCGTGCCGCGCTGGCGGAGGATGATGTTGCCGGCCACCACCTGCTCGCCGCCGTATTTCTTGATGCCGAGCCGGCGTCCAGCGGTGTCTCGCCCGTTGCGCGACGAGCCGCCCGCCTTCTTATGCGCCATCTAAACTGCTCCTTCGCTGGGCGCGGCGCCGGACTCGTCAGCAGTTTCACCCGTCGGTGCTACCTTGTTGGACTCCGGGTCGTTGGACTGGTCCTCGGTCTCGCCCGTCCTCGGTGTCGGCGGCCCAGGCTCCCCGGTGGCCGCGGCGCCCGATTCGTCGACGGCCTCGCCCGTCGGTGCCCCGCCGCCCTGCTCCGTGCCCGTGCTGATGCCCTGCACGCGCAGCACGGTGACATGCTGGCGATGACCGTTCTTCCGGCGGCTGTTCTGCCGGCGGCGCTTTTTGAACACGATGATCTTGTCGAGACGGTCCTGCGAGATCACCGTCGCCGTGACCGCGGCACCCGGGATCGTGGGCGCGCCGATGGTGAGGCCGCCATCGCCGCCGACCGCGAGCACGTCGGTGAAGGTCACGACCGCGTCGGGCTCGGCCTCCAGCTTCTCCACCTTCAGGACCGCGCGCGGCGTCACGCGATACTGCTTTCCGCCGGTGCGGATCACTGCGAACATTGGGACTTCCCACGAGAGCCCGCGGCGGCGCGTACCCGGCCGCCGGGAACGGCGGGTTATAGCGTCCGGCTCACCGATGTCAACGCGCTCTCCCGCGCGCGGCTGGCCCACGTGCCGCCCGCGACCTCGACCAGCAGTTTGCGCAGCACGGCATCGGCGAAGCTCGCGCGGTCACGCGCGATGATCACGAACGCCTGCGGGCCGCCGATCACCTCGCGCCGGTAATAGTCATCGAGCGCCGGGTCCACCTCTAGGATCGGCAGCCCGTTGATGGTGATCCCGTCCGCCACCGCCGCGTCGCGCGCCTCCACGACCGGCCGGCCATCGTTGTTCTGCCCGTCCCCAGAGATGTCGATCACCCGCCGCTCCGCCCTGAGGCCGCTGTGCCCGATGAGCCGGGCCGAATAGTCGATCGCGCCGCTGATCGAGGTCCAGCCCGGCGTCGGGCTGAGCGCGGCCGTGATGGCATTGGCGAAGACGCGGGCCTCGGCGGAGTCCGCGATCATCGTCCATCCCACGGCCTGGGACTGCCGGCCGGCATCGGACCATTCGACGAAGGTGGCGGCGATCCTGCCGCGTGGTCCGGCCCGCACGGCTTCCGCCAGCGCCGGGTTGCGAAAGGCATCCGCGTAGCCGCGCAGCTGGAGGGCCAGCCGGGCATCGCTGACGCTTCCGGACGTGTCTATGGCTAGGACCAGGGCAAGGTCCACCGTCTCTTGCACCGCGCCACCTCCTCTGCCGCACGCATCAAGCCACGCCGCGCACACGCGGGGCAAACGCCAGCGCGGCTCAGGCGGCACGCTGGAGTACCGCAGCCTCCCGGATCTTGCGCGCCATAGAGGCGATGCCGTTGCCGCGATTGGTGGACAGGGCCTCCAGCAATCCGAGTTCTTTCAGGAACACCGGATCGGTCGCGACGATCTCGGCCGGGCTGCGGCCGGAATAGACGCGCAACAGAAGCGCGACCAATCCCGAGACGATGGCCGCGTCAGACGTGCCGGCTAGGTAAAGCCGCCCGTCCCGCCGCGCGGCCTCCATCCACACCTTGCTTTGGCAGCCGGGAACCCGATGCCCGTCATCCATCCACTCGGCCGGGAAGCGCGGGAGCTTCTTGCCCAGTTCGATAATGTATTGGTAACGGTCCATCCAGTCATCGAACACGCCAAGCTCGTCGCCGATGGCCTCGATCAGCCTCGGCGGCGCTTGGCTCCTCGGGGATGAAGAATGGATCGGGCATTGAGTTGATGTGCGGACCGCGGGTGCGGGCGTCAACCCATATCGGCCGCGTTCTCACGAACCCATGCCGTGAACGCCTCGTCCGTTATGTCGCCCCCGCGAGCCTAGCGTCATGATAGCCGCATCCGCATCGCAGAGCTGGACTGACAGGACGCCCGCCAGGGGGTTACAGGATGAACCGGCTGAGGTCGCCTCTCTGCGCCAGCGGCGCCACGCGCTCGTTCACGTAGGCCGCATCGACCGTTATCGTCTGGCCCGCGCGGTCGGTCGCCGTGAAGCTGATCTCCTCTAGCAACCGCTCCATGACGGTATGCAGCCGGCGCGCTCCGATATTCTCCACCCGGTCGTTGATGTCCGCCGCCAGCTCGGCCAGCGCGTCGATCGCATCGTCGGCGAACTCCAGCGTGACTCCCTCGGTGGACATCAGCGCGGCGTATTGCTTGACCAGCGAATGCTCCGGTTCGGTTAAAATCCGCCGCAAGTCATCGCGCGAGAGCGGCGCCAGCTCGACGCGGATCGGCAGCCGGCCCTGCAATTCGGGCAGCAGGTCAGACGGCTTGGCCAAATGGAAGGCGCCCGAGGCGATGAACAGCACGTGGTCGGTCTTCACCGGCCCATATTTCGTGTTCACCGTCGTCCCCTCGATCAGCGGCAGCAGGTCGCGCTGCACGCCCTCGCGCGAGACATCGCCGCCGCGAAACCCACCTTCGGTCGTGCGGGCACACACCTTGTCGATCTCATCGACGAACACGATGCCGTTGTTCTCGGCGTGGGCCAGCGCATCCTTGGCCAACCGGTCGTTGTCGAGCAGCCGGTCCGCCTCCTCGCGCTCCAGCGCCTGACGCGCCGCGCGCACCGTGAGGCGGCGCTGCTGGGCAGGGCGGCCGAACATGCCCTTCATCATCTCGCCAATATTGATCATTTGGCCCGGCGGCATACCGGGGATGTCGAGCTGGCCGATCGGCATCCCCGACGGCGGCTCGGTTACCGCGATGTCGATCTCCTTGTCCTCGAATTCGCCGTTGCGCAACATGCGGCGGAACTTCGAGCGCGTGTCGGCTCCCGCGCCCTCGCCCACCAGCGCGGTAATCAGCCGCTCCTCGGCGGCAAGCTCGGCCTTGGCCTGAACCTCCTTGCGGGAGGTGTCGCGCAGCATGGTGATGCTGGCATCGACCAGGTCGCGCGCGATGCTTTCCACGTCGCGCCCGACATAGCCGACCTCGGTGAACTTGGTCGCCTCCACCTTCAGGAACGGCGCCTGCGCGAGCCTGGCGAGGCGGCGCGCGATCTCGGTCTTGCCGCAGCCGGTGGGGCCGATCATCAGGATGTTCTTGGGCACCACCTCCTCGCGAATGCCCTCGGGGAGCTGCTGCCGGCGCCAGCGGTTGCGCAAGGCGATGGCAACCGCGCGCTTGGCGTCGTCCTGGCCCACGATGAAGCGGTCAAGCTCGGAGACGATCTCGCGCGGCGAATAGGTTGGAACGTCCATGTCAGATGGTCTCAACAATCACTTTGTCGTTCGTATAGACGCAAATCTCGGCGGCGATCTTCATCGCCCGCCGGGCGATCTCCTCGGCCGAAAAACCCTCGACCGACAGCAGCGCCCGAGCCGCGGCCAGGGCGAAGTTGCCGCCGGAGCCGATGGCGATCACCCCGTCCTCCGGCTCCAGCACGTCGCCGGTGCCGGTCAGCGTGAAGCTGCGATCGCGGTCGGCGACCACCATCATCGCCTCCAGCCGCCGGAGATAGCGGTCGGTGCGCCAGTCCTTGGCAAGCTCCACGCAGGCGCGCTCAAGCTGACTGGGGAACCGCTCCAGCTTAGACTCCAGCCGTTCCAGCAGCGTGAAGGCATCCGCCGTGGCCCCGGCGAAGCCAGCGACGATCGAGCCACCGGGCCCGATGCGGCGAACCTTGCGCGCGTTGCTCTTAACAACAGTTTGCCCGAGGCTCACTTGCCCATCTCCGGCCATGGCCACATGCCCATCCCGGCGCACGCACAGAATAGTCGTCCCGTGCCAACCTACTGGGTCGGGCAGTACAAAAGGTATGTTCTGCATTTGCACCCCTAGATGGCGACCCCGGCCCGGATCAGCAAGTGACGGCAACGACACGCAACCCCTTGACGGCATTCGTCGAGCGGTTCCCGATATGCGCAATGACCCGGCCGAGCGTCGCGCCGGACGCGCAGGAGATTGTCCATGGCCACTGTGCCGGCCGCCGAAATCGCGGCGCGGATCGACCGCCTTCCCCGTAGTCGGCATGTCTGGTGGATGATCACGCTGATCTCGCTCGGTGGCTGCTTCGAGTTCTACGACCTGTTCCTGACCGCCTACGTCGTGCCCGGCATGGCGAAAGAGGGCCTGTTCAGCGATGCCTCGCTCGGCCCGTTCCGCGCCTTGAAGGCGATCAACACGCCGGGCGCGGGCACCTTCGTCTTCTTCCTGTTCGCCGGCCTGTTCGTCGGCACGATCCTGTTCGGCTGGGTCTCCGACGCCTACGGCCGGCGACGGATCTTCACCTTCTCCCTGATCTGGTACTCGATCAGTACCCTGATAATGGCCGCGATGCCCACTGGCTTCTGGATCGACATTTGGCGCTTCATTGCCGGCATCGGGATCGGCGTGGAGCTGGTGACGATCGACACCTACGTTTCCGAGCTAATCCCCCGCTACGAACGAGGCCGCGCCTTCGCCTTCAGTCAGTTCGTGACCTTCTGCGCGGTGCCGGTGGTCGCGCTAATCGCCTCGCCCTGGCTCCTTGGCCCCGAGCATTGGCGCTGGGTCGTGGTCATCGGCGCGGTAGGCGCAGTGTTCGTCTGGTGGCTTCGGCTTAGCCTCCCCGAATCGCCGCGCTGGCTCGCGCGCCACGGTCGGCTCGCCGAGGCCGAAGCGGTGGTCCGGCACATAGAGGAGTGTGTCCGGTCCGAATACGGCGGCGCACCGCTTCCACCGCCTGGCCCTGCCATCGATGAGGTCGGCAAGGGCAACTTCGCCGAGATCTGGGAACGGCCTTACGGCAAGCGCGCCGTCGTCCTGTCGGTCTTTAACTTCTTCCAGACCTACGGTTATTACGGCTTCGCCGCCTGGGTGCCGACGCTGTTGATCGCGAAGGGCATCAGCGTCACCAGGAGCCTGGAATGGGCCTTCATCATCGCCGTCGCGAACCCGATCGGCCCGCTGATAGGAATGCTGGTCGCGGACAGGATGGAGCGCAAATGGCAGATCGTCTGCGCCGCCCTGGGCATCATCGTGTTCGGGCTGCTGTTCGCGTTCCAGTCTGCCACGGGGCCGCTGATCGTGTTCGGCGTGCTGATCACGCTATCGAACAACTGGCTGTCCTTCGCTTTCCACAACTATCAGGCGGAACTTTTCCCGACGCGTATCCGCTCCCGCGCGGTCGGGTTCGTGTACGCCTGGAGCCGACTGTCAGCGGCCATCTCGGGGCTTGCCATCGCCACCTTCCTGGGCATCGGCGGCACCAGCGCGGTGTTCATCTTCATCGCGTGCTGCATGGCGATCGTGATGTTCGTGATCGGCGTCTTCGGGCCGCGTACTCGGGGTCTCGCGCTGGAGGCGATCTCGCACTAGGAGCAGCCGGGCGGCGCCCGGCGGCGCCGGCGGGAGAGGCCACATGGGATTGAAAGTCGCGGTCCAGATGGACCCGATCGAGAGCATCAATATTGACGCGGACTCGACCTTTGCGCTGATGCTGGAGGCACAGGCCCGCGGGCACGGTCTTTGGCACTACGAGGTGCGCCACATGTCGCTGCGCGAGGGGGTCTCGCGCCCGGGCACGCGGTGGTCGGACCGCCTGTTCGCGCGCGCCCGCCCCGTCACGGTACAGCGGGTGCGAGGACGGCACTACCGGTTCGGCGAGCCGGCACTGCTCGACCTGGGCAGCATGGACGTGGTGCTGATGCGCCAGGATCCGCCGTTCGACATGGCGTACATCACCGCGACCCATATGCTGGAACACATCCAGCCCGGCACGCTGGTGGTCAACGACCCGGCGGCGGTGCGCAACGCACCGGAGAAGATCCTGGTCACGCACTTTCCCGACCTGATGCCGCCGACGCTGATCACCTGGGACTTGGAGGCGATCCGCGCCTTTCGCGCCGAGCACCAGGACATCGTGGTCAAACCGCTGTTCGGCAACGGCGGCGCGGGCGTGTTCCGGATCAAGCCGGACGACGAGAACCTGGGCGCGCTCGTGGAGATGCACTTCGCCCGCTCGCGCGAGCCGTTGATGTTCCAGCGCTACGAGCCCGCGGTGCGGCGCGGGGATAAGCGCATTATCCTGGTGGACGGCGAACCGATGGGCGCGATCAACCGCGTTCCCGCGGAAGGCGAGGCGCGCGCGAACATGCATATCGGCGCGCTGGCGGAGAAATCGAAACTGACCGCGCGGGACCGGGAGATCTGCGCCGCGATCGGCCCGATCCTTCGCGAGCAGGGCATGATCTTTGTCGGGATCGACGTGATCGGCGACTGGCTGACCGAGATCAACGTGACCTCTCCCACCGGCATCCAGGAGATCGACCGCTTCGACGGTGTCCAGTTAGGGCGTGCGATCTGGGACCGGATCGAGGCGAAGATCGCGGCTTCGGCTTGAGCCGCCGCTTGGAGCAGAAGTGCCCGCCTTCCCGGGCATGACCGGATGAGCTGCTCAAGCGGCTAATCACTGAAATCGGTACGTCACACCGCTCGCGCCGCTGCTCTCCTCTTGCCCTGCTGCCCAGCGACTATCGAATTGTCACTCCCGATGGCGGCGGTGCCAGCCCGAGGACATGCGTCGCCGACCATTAGATGGGGCGGGCCTACAGTCGGGGGCTCAATATTGGAACTGATAAGTCAGCCCGACGCTCGCGCCGCTGCTCTCCCCGCTGGAGCCGATGGCGGTCGTGGCCTCGCCGGAGCCGACAGTGGCATTCAGCTTGAGCCCTTTGGTGATGTCGAACTGCACCGTGCCCTGAGCGCCGGTGCCGCCGGTCGCCTGCTGGGCGCCGACATAGATGCGCCGGGTTAGGTGCGTTCCCGCTTGCAGCGTCGGGTTGCCGTTCGGGCCCGTGCCGATGCCGAGCTGATCGAGCCCGAGCGCGTTCTGCACACCCTGCAGCGGGCTGGTCAGAGCGCCGCCCTTGCCGGAGATCTCCGCCAGGCCGGCCGCGATCGAGGCAAGCTGGAAGGGGCTCAGCGCGGCATTGGTATGGAACAGCAACTGTGCCAGGATCTGATCCTGCGGCAGCGGCGGCGTGCTGGTCAGCGTGATCGTGGGATCGCGGGCAGTCCCGCCGACGACCAGATTGGCTGTCATGGTGCTGCTGACCGAGGTGGCGACGAGGTGCAGCGCAGGATCTGTCAGGCTGCCGCCGTTGAAGTCGATGCTCCCCGAATCGAAGGTGAGCGTGTTGCCGACCAGGTTGAACGTGCCGCGGATCAGCTTGAAGCCGCCGCTGGGTTGCATGTTCTTGGTCGTACCCGTGATGTGGATCCTGCCGCCCAGCTCGGCATTGAGCCCGCGCCCGCGCACATAGATCTGTTGCGGAGCGGCGATCGTCAGGTTCATGGCGATCACCACCGCGACCGTGGACGGCTTCGGCGGCGGTGGCGGAGGTGCGCCGGCGATGCGTACCGGGATGGTCGCGACCGAGGGCGGCATGGTGGCGGGAACCTGGATCGCCGCCTCTCGCACGTTCACCACGCCGCCCAGCGTCAGCCGGTTCTCGGCCTCGCCGGTGATGGCGAGATCGGCATTCATCCGCGCGGTCACCAGATCGCCCGCGATCGGCGTCGCGTTCCGCGCGGTGATGACCAGGTCCACCGGAATGGCGTGAGCGAGTAAGCCGACGGTCCCGTGCGCCGTCATCGTCCCCTGGCCCGCGACGCCGCTGAACGAAACCAACCGCAGCGTGTCGCCGGCAGCCTCGATCCGGGCGGTAATCGAACCCAGGTGAACGCCTTCGGCGTAGTCGCGCACGTCCGCGCCGCTGAGCGTCGCTCCGCCGGTCAGGCGCGGCGCGGCGGTGGTGCCGATCACGCCGGCATCGAGCGCGAGCGTGCCATGGACCGACTCGCCATTGGCCGCGATCAGCGGATTAAGCATCGCCAGGTCGATCGCACCCGTGGTCCGCAAATCGAGAGCGCCAGCTGAGGCGAGCACGGCGGTGCCGGCGACCGCGAGATGAGATGGACCGGCGGCCAGCCTGGAATCGATCCGCGCCTTGCCGGCGTGCAAATTCGCCACCGCGGTCAGCCTGGCCGGCGGGAGTGCCTGGCCGGGGCCGTTGAGCATTCGCACATCGGATGCCTGAACATGAACCGTGCCGTCCGGCTTGGCCGCGGTGCCGGTGACAGCGGCGGCCAGCGTCATCCTGCCGGCCGCCCGCTCGCCCGGGGCGGCAAACAGCGGGTCTGCAAGAGCGAGGTCGACGGCACCATCGGCGCGCAAGTTGAGCGGCGCCGTGGTGCTGAACGGCGCGCGCCCGCTCACGGTCAAGTACGATGACCCGGCGGCGAGCCTCGCGTCGAGCCGCGCCGCCGTGCCTCGCAGATCGGCGGTGGCGGTGAGCGACGCCGGCGGCAAGTCGCGATAGGTCGGTGTGTCAAGCTTCAGGCCCGATGCCTGGGCGCGGATCACGCCTTCGGGTTGGGACAAGGTTCCGCTGAGCCGCGCCTCGGCCGAAATTAGGCCCGTGGCGGCAAAACTCGGCGAAACCAGCGCGGCGAGGCTCGCGGGCAGATCGCGAAGGCTCGCCGTCAGATCGAGGCTCGGCGTCACGCGTCCGTTCACCCGCACCACCGCTTGATCGAGCCCGAGGCGCAGGTGCTGGATGTCCAGGCCATACGCGACGTCGAACCGCACCGGCTCGAGCAGGCGCAACTCCTTCTGCTTCCAATTCGCGCGCAAGCTGGCAAGCGTCAGCGCGCGCGACGTGGCATCCAGTTCTCCCTGGCTGGTCAGTTTTGCCGGGCTGCCGGCCAGGTTCGCCACATCGGCGGCGAGGCGCAGGGCAAGCGCATCGGTGGGGCCGCTGGCGACGAGGCGCGCCGAGCCCGCGATCTTGCCCGCGCGCACCCCGTTCGCGGTCAGTTCTGCGTCTACGACCGGCCGGCTGGTAAGGCTCCCAACGGTCGCTCGCAGCGCCAGCTTGCCGATCGCGCCGGTACCGGGCAGGCCGGCATCGGTCGCCTGCGCCGTGAACCGAGCCTCCTGCGGGGTGGCGTCAACGGCGGCGCTGATGCTGCCGGTGAGCGGCTTGCCCAGCAGCGGCCCGAAATCCGCCAGATCGGCGATGCTGAGCCGGATCTGGCCAAGCGGCAAAGTTCCGCCCTTTCGCAACGAGACGGTCCCGTTTGCCTGGGCGCTCTTCCAGGACGCCTGCCGGATCGTGAGCTGAAGCGTCCCATCTGGCGCCCGCCCTCCGGCCATTGCCAATGCGATCGGGGAGCCAAGTAGCGCGCCACGCGCAGTCAATCGGCCGGAAGGTTCGTGCGGTAAGCCTTGTGCCTGCAACTCGGCGGTGAACGGGCCGGAGGATTGGCCCTCCGCGTTCACATCCCCGGTAAGCTGCGTGGCGAGCGCGACTTCGCTGGTCGGACCGACAACATGCCCCTGGGCCTTTAGCCAGCCGGCGAGGCGAGGATCGACCGGAGCCAGGCGCGCGACTCCCGCGGCGAAGTTGAGATCCAGCTTCTCGGCCGAGACTGAACCGCGCGCGGACAGCGTCACATCCTGCCCGTCGAACGCCAGCTTCGACAAGGTGAGCGGTACTGCCCGCGATCTGCCCGCCGATATCGATCTTGGCCGCCTCCCCAATCAACGCCGGAGCAGGGCTCGGCCCCTTGGTGACACCGAGATCGCCGGTCACGCCGAAGGCCACGGCGCCCTGCTGTCGGGAAGCGGTCAGGGACAGCGCCGCCCGCCCTTGCAGGTCCGTCCCAGCCGCCGCGGCGAACGGTGCGAGTTCCGGCAAGCTAAGGTGGAGCTGGCCCTGCTCGCTCTTGAGTTCTCCGCTTCCGTTCGCCTCCAGCAGCGGATGGTGGAGTGTGAAGCGGACCGGCTCGCCGGGCGCGTGCAAATCGGCCTCGCCGCTCAGCGTCAGCGGTGCGGCGGCCAGTAGGTCCGGGTTCTTGCCCGGCACCGCGACCCCATCGAACTGGCCACTAAGCTGGTACTTTCGGTTCTTGCCGTTGAGGTCCAGCGCCACCCGCCGAACCGTGGCGCCGGCAGCGGAGAGCGCATCGACGCCAAGCGTGCCGGTCAGGTCTGGCGCGGCGAATGGGCCCTGCAAATGCGCCTGGACCGACACCGATTTCCACGCGACGTCCGGGCGTGGCGCCATCGCCGGCGCGCTGGCGTTGATGGTCAGGGCCAGGCTGCGCCCGGTCATATCGATCGCGCCGGCAGCATCGGCCCGCAATTGGCCCGCCGCGAGCACCAATGCGGTAGTAAGGTTCCGCTCCGGCCCGGAGATCGATGCCCCGAGCAGGATGGCACCGAGATCAGGCAACCCGGCCGCTTGGGCCACCAGACCGCCCGCCGGCTCCTTGGCGCCGGCCTGCGCCTCGATCCCGGCTGGGGTCTTCTTCCCTCGCAGAGCGTAAATGCCCTTGCCGTTCACCTGCTCGGCCGCGAGCTTGCCTTCCTCTATGCTCGCACCGTCCCGGCTACCAGAAGCCTGGATGTTGAGCGCGGTGGCGACCCCAGTCACCACCGGGGCGATAGCGAGCCGTTCCAGTTCCACGTGCTTGAGGTCCATCTTGCTGGGCATGCCGGAACCGCCGCCCGAGGATGAACTGTGCGGCAGCCGCGCAAGCTCGCCCCCGTCGGAAGTGAGCGAGTCCACCTCCAGCGCGCGATGCAGCAGCAGCCGCATCGGCGACCAGACGATCTTCACGTGCTCGAGGGTCGCGTATGTGCCCGCCGCGTCGAGCAACTCGATCTTATCGGCGGTGATCATCCCGCCCCAGTGGATCGACAGACCTTGGGTGTGGACAGAGTTCGTGACCCAAGGCAGCAATCGGTCCAGCAACGACGCGCGGGCCGGCCTCACCGGAATCAGCGCGAGGGCGAGCACGAGGAGCGCGGCTGGCAACACGGTGCGGAGCCGCCCCCAACCTGGCATCAGAATGCTTGCCCCAGGCCGACATAGATCTCGAAGTTGCCGCTGTTCGGCAGCTTCACCACCGGCACCGCACCCTCGAGCCGGATCGGACCGATCGAGGTGTAGTAAAGCACGCCCGCGCCCACCCCAACGCCATATTTGCCAGACAGGTTAGCCCCCGGCGCGGTAACCTCGGCAGCGTCGGTGAACAGCGAAAACCCGAAGCTCTGGAACACCCGTTGACGGAACTCGATCGTGCCGGCCGTGATCTGGGTGCCTCCTTCGGGCGTGCCGTCCGGGAACTGCGGGCCGACCGACTGATATTTGTAGCCGCGCAACGTTCCGCTCCCGCCGGCATAAAAGCGCTGGTCGGGCGGCAAGCTAAACAGGCTCGCCCCGAATGCCTCGCCCAGTAGGCCACGCAACGCGAGCACGCTGCGGCCGTTGCCGCTTAGGTCCAGATAGGTGGACGCCGAGAGTTGGGCAATGACAAACGTGGCCTGCGGCGCGGTCAAGGACTGCTCCGGCGTGACCAGCAGGGCCGCACGGATCCCGTGGGTCGGGTTTAGCAGATTATCGGTGTTGTCGTATTTCACCCTCAGCGGCAGTCCGAGCAGATTGTAGCGGCGGGAAACGCCTTCCTGCGTGATCCGTTCCTCCTCCGCGGAGACTCCGGCGCTGCCCGACCAATGCGGCGAGAGCGTCCGGTTGATCGCCACCGATTGCAGCAGCGCCTCCTGGTCGTAGGCGATCAGGCTCTGCTTCACCGCCCCCACATTGGCCTCAAGCGATTGATTGGGATCGAGGAAACCAGGCTTGATGAGTTGCGCGTTGACCCGGTAGCCGGGGTGAAGTTCCGAATTCCCGCCACCCTGGAAGGCGGCGGTGAGGTTGAGCTGTTCGGCGTTGCCGAACAGGTTCCTGTCGTGCCAGCCCGAGGTCAGGCCGATGCCGAGATCGGTCGAGTAGGAGACGCCAAAATCCACCGCGTGGAGCGGCCGCTCGGTCGTGCGAATGGTGATCGGGAGCGTGCCAATCGGGTCGAGCTGGGTAGCCGGCACCACCAGCACGGAAGCGAAGATCGGCATTTTGCCAAGCTCGGCGCGCGCCTTACTGAGCGCCGAGGTGCTGAACATCTGGCCCTCGCGCACGGGGAGCATACGGTGGGCGAAATCCTCGTTCACGCCGTCCAAGCCCTGGAAGGTGATCGGCCCGATAGCGACGCGAGGGCCGCTGTCCACCCGGAAAGTCACATCGACCAGGTTCCGGTTGAGATAGAGGACGGCGGGCAGCAGCTCGACCTTGGCCAGCGCGTAGCCTTGCTCGCGCAAGGCGGCGAGCAGCTTCTCGCGCGCCGCGATCACCTGACCGGCGACCGCCGGCGCTCCGGGCGCAAGGTCAAGCTGCGTCTCAAGGCCCGGCGGATAGGTGCCCGTCAATCTGACGAGGCCGAAATGAAACAAGGGGCCCTGCTCGATCGCCACCTTCACGGCGGCGGGCGGCGGGGCGGGCGCGGACTGGAGAAGATCGACCAGCCCAGATTGCCCGACCGGGTGGCCGTCGATTGTGATGCGGGCCTGACCTTTGTAATACCCGAAGCTATGCAGCGCGGTCAGGAACCGCTCCTCGTCGGCTCGCGCCCTGGCAACCAGGGCAAACGGCCCAACCGGGCCCTTGGTGCGCAGCGCGGCGAGCTGGGAGGAACCCTCCAGCGCACTGTTCAGCGCGGAATCCTGGGTCTTGGCGATGCTGACGGTGTAGGGTTGCGGATCGGCGGCCCAAGGGCCTGGCCCGGTGAGCGCCACCAGAACGGCCGCGATCAGCAACGCGGGGCAGTAGCGGGTCAGGCGAAGGGCACGGTTCATCCCTGACAAACTAAATCCAATCCGGTCCCGGCAAAGCTCCGCCAAACGGTCACGGACACGCCATTGTTCCGACAAATGCCAAAGCTATTCACAACCCATGCTCCAGGCCCCTCGACGACTCCGCCGCTCCCCCCATCGGCCGATCGCCCCTTCGCTCCAGGGGTCGGATCAGCTTTGGTGGCAGACGCGCCGGCGGGGCTCCTTGGCTGGCCGAATCCGCGCGATCAGGCGCCTGCTGCTGCTCCTGATCTGGACGCTGTTCGCGATGGCCGTCCAGGGCGCTTTTCTGCTGCTTCCGGGCCGAGGCAAGGTGTGGTTCGCGCGCACCTACTGGGCGACGTTCTGCCGCCTGCTCGGGATGCGGGTGCGGGTGATCGGCAGCCTCGCCACGGGCGGGCGGCCGGTGGTGTTCGTCTCGAACCATTCATCCTGGGTCGATGTCCCGGTGCTCGGCGGCATCCTGCCCGCCTGCTTCGTCTCCAAGGGCGAGGTCGGCGCCTGGCCGCTGATCGGCACGGTGGCGCGACTCGGGCGCACTGTCTTCATCAGCCGCCAGCGCGGCGCTACCGCGCGCGAGCGCGATGCGATGCGCGCGCGGCTGTCCAGCGGCGACAACCTGATCCTGTTCCCCGAGGGAACCACCTCCGACGGCTCGCGAGTCATGGACTTCCGCAGTTCCTTCTTCGCGGTAACCGAGGGTGCGCAGCCGCCGCTCGTGCAGCCGGTCTCGGTTGTGTACGACCGCTTGTCCGGCCTGCCGGCCGGGCGTGCGACCAGGCCGCTATTCGCCTGGTATGGCGATATGGACATCGCTTCGCATTACTGGCGGCTCGCTCAGCATCGTGGCCTGCGGGTCAGCGTTCTACTCCACGCCCCGCTCGATCCGGCCGCGTTCCCCGACCGCAAGGCGCTGTCCCAGGCGGTCTGGCGGGTGGTGGCCGACGGCGCGGCGAAGCTGCGTCAGAACCGTCCGGCCACGCCAATCGATTGGGCAGAACCGGCCCGAGGTCTAGAGCAAGGCGCTGGGACCGCCCACGCATGACCGGCATCAGCCCGCCGTTGACATGCAGCCGGCGGGTGATGGCAAAATCGCATTCGTGATCGGTGTCACCGTCTCGCGCTTGACCCCTGGCTCGCCAACCCTGATCTGTTCCGCTTCCACGGCCGGGATGGCCGGGCGTGGGTGGGTGGAGCCTCGCCGATGAGCGACACGGCGCCAAGACCCGTCGAAGGAAAGATCGAACGTAAGCGGCTGCACGTCATCACCTGGGGCTGCCAGATGAACGTGTATGACAGCGCCAGGATGGCGGACGTCCTGGCACCGGTCGGCTACGCGCCTTCGCCGTCGCCCGAGGGCGCCGACATGGTAGTGCTCAATACCTGCCACATACGCGACAAGGCGGCTGAAAAGGTGTTTTCGGAGCTGGGCCGGCTGCGCCGCTTGCAGGAGGCGAAGGCACGCGCGGGCGGGCGCATGATCCTCGCCGTCGCCGGCTGCGTCGCCCAGGCGGAGGGCGCCGAGATCCTTGCCCGGGCGCCGTTCGTGGACATCGTGCTTGGTCCGCAGACCTACCACCGGCTGCCCGAGATGGTGGCGCGCGCCGCACGCGCCGGCGGGACGGTGGTCGACACCGCGTTTCCGCCCGAGGACAAGTTCGACTTCCTGCCTGAATCAGGCTCCCCGCAGGGCGTGACCGCGTTCCTCGCCATCCAGGAGGGATGCGATAAGTTTTGCAGCTTTTGCGTGGTGCCTTACACGCGCGGCGCCGAGCAGAGCCGCCCCGCGGCTGCCGTGATCGCCGAGGCAACCCATCTTGTTCGCCAGGGCGCGCGTGAGATCACGCTCCTGGGGCAGAACGTCAATGCGTGGCACGGTAATGGTTCGGATGGCGGCCCATGGAACCTGGCCCGGCTGATCCGCGCTCTGGCCGAGATACCTGGGCTTTGGCGGCTGCGCTATGCGACCTCGCACCCGCGAGACATGGACGAGGAGCTGATCACGGCGCATCGCGACGTGCCAAGCCTCATGCCGTTCCTGCACCTGCCCATCCAGTCGGGTTCCGATCGGGTGCTCGCGGCCATGAACCGCGGGCATCGAGCCACCGATTACCGACGCATCATCGACCGGCTGCGGGCGATGCGCCCCGATATCGCACTGTCGTCGGATTTCATCGTCGGCCACCCCGGCGAGACCGAGACGGATTTCGAGGCGACGATGCAGCTGGCGCACCAAGTTGGGTTCGCCCAGGCGTTCAGCTTCAAGTATTCGCCCCGGCCCGGCACGCCGGCCGCATCCGTCTCCGGCCAGGTGCCCGAGGCAGAGAAGGACCGCCGCTTGCAGGCACTCCAGGCGGTTCTGCGCAGCGCCCAGGCGCGCTTCAACCAAGCGTGCGTCGGACGGTCGCTGCCGGTGCTGTTTACCGGTCCCGGCCGCCACCCCGGTCAGGTCGCCGGCCGCTCGCCTTACCTGCAACCCGTGCATCTAACTGGGTCGGCAGACCTCATTGGCGCCGAGGCCCTGGTGCGAATTGACGCCGCCCTCCCCAACTCCTTATCGGGATCATTGGCAAAGGAGCTGACCCAAGCTTGAGCCAGGCCGCAACCATCCAGGTCACCCCCGCCCCGCCCCCTTCCGACGGCAAGGCCACCACCCTCCATTTCGGCGACAACACGCTGCTGCCGCTATTGCTCGGCGACCACGACCGCCATCTGGTCCGCATCGAGCAGGCGTTGGGCGTCCGGCTGTCCTGCCGTGGCAATCGCGTGGCGATCGCCGGGGAGGCGTCGCGCGTCGATGCCGCCCAGGCGACGCTCGAGAGCCTGTGGCAACGACTGGAGCGCGGCGAGAGCGTAGGCCGGCCGGAGGTGGAAACGGCGCTGCGGTTCGCGAATATCGAGATCGACCCGCGCCTGCCGTTATCCGACCTGCCGGCGATCCGCACGCGCCGGGGTGCCGTGGGGCCGCGCAGCACCGGCCAGGCGGCCTATATGGAGGCGCTGGTCAACCATGAGATGGTCTTCGCCGTCGGCCCGGCCGGAACCGGCAAGACCTATCTGGCCGTTGCCCAGGCAGTGGCGATGCTCCAGACCGGCAAGGTAGATCGGATCGTGCTTTCCCGGCCGGCGGTGGAGGCCGGCGAACGGCTGGGCTTCCTGCCGGGCGACATGAAGGAGAAGGTCGATCCCTATCTGCGTCCGCTGTACGACGCGCTGCATGACATGCTCCCAGCCGAGCAGGTGATCCGCCGGCTCGGCACCGGCGAAATCGAGGTCGCGCCGCTCGCGTTCATGCGCGGGCGGACGCTGGCACACGCCTACGTGATCTTGGACGAGGCACAGAACACGACCGCCGTGCAAATGAAGATGTTCCTCACCCGCATGGGCGAGGGCACTCGGATGGTCATCACCGGCGACCTCAGCCAGATCGATTTGCCGATGGGCATCCGCTCGGGCCTGAAGGACGCGCTGGAGACGCTGGAGGGCGTGCCGGGAATTGCCGTCGCGCGGTTCGATAAGCGCGACGTGGTGCGCCACCGGCTGGTCGCCCGCATCGTGGACGCCTATGACCAACGCGAGGCGGCCGTGGGCGACAAGCGCCGGGAAGCGTGCCGGGCGCGCGATCCGGCCCAGGCGGAGATGGGCTCCGGCGAGTAAAGATGGACCCTTCGAGTATCAACCCCGCTTCGGCGGGGCGCCCAGATCGTCCGGAGGTGATTGTCGCGGAGCCGGCCTGGCGGCAGCACGTTCCGGGAGCGGAGCCGATCGCCAGCCGTGCCGCCCGTATCGCCGGGATGCCCAGCATGGTCGTGCTGACCGACGACCGGACGGTGCGCCGGCTCAATGCCCGTGATCGCGGGCGCAACAAACCAACCAACGTGCTCACCTACGACCCGCCCGCGCCCGGATTGCCAGGCCAGATCATCCTGGCCCTCGGCACCGTGCGGCGCGAGGCGGCCGCGGCCGCGCGACGTCCCGCGCACCACCTGGCCCATCTGGTCGTGCATGGCGCGCTGCATCTGGCCGGCCACGACCATCATCATCCCGGCGCGGCACGACGCATGGAGCTTGCCGAAGCGCGCCTGCTCCACCGGCTCGGCATTCCCAACCCCTGGAAACGCGCCGATCCTAGGGGCGGCCGATGAGCGGGGCATTGGCGCGGCTAGGGCTGTTCGGGCGGGTGCGCAACCGGCTGCACCGCCGCCAGATCGAGCACAGCGTACGCGACTCGATCGCCGAACTGGTGCAGGAGGCGGCGGAGGCGCCCCAGATTCCGGGCGGCGTGCCCGAGCTTGATCGGCACGAGCGGGCACTGATCGCCAACGTGCTGCGCCTGCGCGAAACCACGGCTAGCGACGTGATGGTACCGCGCACCGATATCGTGGCCATGCGGCTCGACGCGAGCTTTCAGCAGGTGGTGGCGCAAATTCGAGCGGACGGTCATTCCCGCTTGCCGGTCTATCGCGAGCAACTCGACGACATCGTGGGCATGGTCCACATCAAGGACGTGTATGCCTATGTTGGCCACCCGCCGGATTTCTCGCTGGGAAACATCCTCCGCCGGCCGCTGATGGTGGCGCCGCAAATCCCGGTGTTGGACCTGTTGGTTCAAATGCGCCAGGCGCGGATGCATCTCGCGCTGGTCGTGGACGAGTACGGCGGCATCGACGGACTGGTGACGATCGAGGATCTGGTGGAGACGATCGTCGGCGACATCGCCGATGAGCACGATGAGATCGAGGGTCCGATGATTACCGAGCGACCGGACGGCGCGCTCGACATCGACGCCCGCCTGCCGGTCGAAGCGTTCGAGACCCGGCTAGGCTCGGTTTTGACCGATGACGAGCGCGACGCCGACATCAACACGGTGGGCGGGCTCGTGTTCACCTTGGCGGGCCGCGTTCCAGCGCGCGGCGAGGTGATCAGCCATCCGTCCGGGCTCGAGTTCCGCGTGCTGGACGCCGATCCTCGCCGTATCCGGCGGGTGCGCGTCAGGCGTGCGGCGCAGCAGGCGGAGGCGGCGTAGGAGCGCCGGTATCATACGGCATCACACCCCCCGGAACTTCGGCGCGCGCTTCTCATGGAACGCCTCGACTCCCTCGCGGAAATCCTCCGAGGTGCGCAGGCGGCTGTAGCAATGCCCCTCCAGCTCGATGGCGACCGAAAGCAGCGCGTCTTCGGTGTCGTTCAGCAGCTTCTTCGCCGTTCGCTGGGCCAGCGGGGCGAACCCGATCAGCTCCTCCACCAAAGCGTCGGTCGCCGCCTCTAGTTTGGCGTCGGCGACCAGTTCCGTTGCGATGCCCCAGTCCAGCGCCTGCCGGGCCGGAATGCGCCTGGAGCGCATGACGATGTCCTTGGTCCGCGTGATGCCGACAATCTTCTGCAATCGGGCCGAGCCGCCGGAGCCGGGGATTTGTCCCAGCTTCTGCTCCGGCAATGCATACTGGCAGGTCTCAGACACCAGGCGGAAGTCGCAAGCGAGCGACAGCTCGAACCCGACGCCGAAGCAAAAGCCGCGATTGGCCGCGATCACCGGCTTGGCGCAGCGCGCCGGCGCGGCAACGTTCCAGGCCAGTCGGGAGACGTGCTCAGGCGAGGCTTCCAGGAATCCCTTGATGTAGCCGCCCGAGGAGAAGTGCTCGCCGGCCGCGCGCAGCACGATCACCCGCACCCGCTCGTCCTCGTCCAACACTTCAAAGACACGGCGCAGTTGATCGCGCTCGGGCATGGAAATCACGTTGAGCGGGGGGCGATCCAGGACAATGTCGCCGCGCGCGCGCCCGGCATCGACCTCAACGCGGAACCCGTCGTGTTCCCGGGCAAGGGGCTCGGTCTCGCTCATCCGGCAGGCTCCTGTGGGTCAAGGGGGATTGGATGTGCGCCATCGGCCAGCTTGCGCCGCAGCAGTTTCCCGACCGGGGATCGCGGCAATTCTTCGACGAATACGAAGCGGCGCGGGCGCTTGAACGGCGCTAGCCCCGAGTCGCGACAGAACTCCTCCAACTCGGCCACGTCCACTTCCTCGCGCGGCTTGACGAAGGCGGTGACGATCTTGCCCCAGCGCGCGTCCGCCAGCCCGACCACCGCTACCTCGGCCACGGCGGGGTGCAGCGACAGGCAGCTTTCGATCTCCACCGGAGACACGTTCTCGCCCCCGGTGATGATCATGTCGTCCACCCGCCCAGTGACGAACAGCTCGCCGTCCGCGTCGAGATAGCCGGTGTCGCCGGTGAAGTACCAGCCGTTGCGCAGCGCCTTGGCGTCCGCCTCGGGGCGGCGCCAATACCCCTCGAACGCCTCGTCGCCCGCGAGCAGCGCGGTGATCTCGCCCTCCTCCCCGGTTGCCGTCAGATCGTCTTCGGAGCCGGCATCGAGCCGCACCACCCGGATCATCTGATTGAGCCCCGCCTTGCCGGCGCAGCCCGGCTTCGCCGCGGCATCCTGGGAAATCGTGACGGTATAGACCTCCGAGCTGCCGTAATGGTTGACGAACAGCTCCGGCCTGAATGCGTCTTGTAGTTTCCTCAGCAGCGCATCCGTCATCGGCGCGCCGGCGAAGCCGAGCTTGCGCACGGAACCGACATCGGTGCGCGCGAATCGCGGATCATGAACCAGGTCGTGATACAACGTCGGCACGAGATAGAGGTTGGTCACCCGCTCGCGCGCGATCAGGTCCAGGGCGCGCGCGACATCGAACCGGGGCAGGCAGACGAAGGTGCCGCCGATCAGCGACATCGCCAGCAGCGAACGGACCCCCATGGTGTGATACAGCGGCATCGCCCCCAGCGTCCGCTCGCCACGCCGGTACAGGTTCTGCGCGACATGCGCGAGCGCGGCGGCGCGCTCCGTCCGGTGCCGGCGCGGCACGCCCTTTGGGCGCGAGGTGGTGCCGGAGGTGTAGAGCATCAGCGACCACGCCTCCGGCCCAACACGCGGTGCCGCATCTGGCGCGCGACACTCCATCCAAGCGGCCAGCCCGATCTCATCCTCGGCGGGCGCATGAACGGCAATTCGCCGCACCTTCCGGGCCACTTTCGAACGCGCAACCTCCCCGGCCGAGGCGCCTTCGTAAGCCAGGGCGGCAGCCTCCGCGTCAGCCAAACAGAAGTCGATCTCCTCGGCGGTGGCGCGCCAGTTGAGCGGGGTCAGCACGATCCCGGCGAGCTGACAGGCCCAGTGCAGCGTCGCCACCTCCCAGCGGTTTTGCAGCAGGGTGAGCAGATGATCTCCCGGCTTTAGGCCCACCTCGTCCAGCCCGGCGACGACCGAGCAGACTCGATCGTGCCACTGCCGATAGCTCAGGCGAACGTCGCCATCCACGATCGCTAGCGCATCCGGGTCGCGCGCCACGCTCGCCAGGAAACTGGTGCCGAGGTCAAGCATCCTGCCCTTGCTCCCGCAGCCGCCGCTGGGCAGCCAGCGCGGCCCTCATGATAGGCGCATAGCCGGTGCAGCGGCAGAGATGGCCCGACAGCATCGCGCGAATGTCCGCCTCGCTCGCCTCCGGCCGCTCGCGCAGGAACGCATCCAATGACATCAGGATGCCGGGGGTACAAAAGCCGCACTGTAAGCCGTAATGCTCGCGGAAGCATTCCTGCAGGACGGAGAGCCGGCCCGGCGCGGGGGCCAGTCCTTCCACGGTGCGGATCTCCGCGCCTTCCGTCTGCACCGCCAGCATCAGGCAGGCGCGGACCGGCTCGCCATCCACCTGCACCGTGCAGGCGCCGCACACGCCATGCTCGCAGCCGACATGCGTGCCCGTCGCGCCGAGCACATGACGTAGGAAGTCGGTGAGCAACATTCGCGGTTCGGCCTCACCCGAGACAACGCGGCCGTTGAGGGTGAAACCGATGCGATGGCGCGCGCCCGCGCTCAAGCGAGACATCGCGCTGCCTCCTCGATCGTGGCGCGACCGAGTCTGCGCACCAGCTCGCGCCGGTAGCGAGCCGTGGCGTGCAGATCGTCGCGCGCCTCCAACGCCCAGGCGAAATCATCCAGCGCCTCGCCCAACTCCGGCGCGTCCGCCTTTGGCATGGGGCGCGCCACGGGACGGTCGGCGACGCCGCCGACGGCGAGCCGCACCGATCCCGCCGCCACCACCGCCGCACAGGCGACGATGGCGAAATCCCCGTGACGCCGCCCGATCTCGCGGAAGGCATAACCGGCCCCCTTGCCCGCGGTCGGCAGCGACACCGCCTCGATCAGCTCATCGTCGGCCCGCATGGTCGCCATCATGCCGGCGAAGAAATCCTCCGCCGCCACGTCGCGCGACTTGCGGTACGACCGCAGATGGACCTGCCCTTGCAGGGCAGTGAGCACCAGCGGCAGTTCCGCGCTCGGATCGGCGTGCGCGACCGAACCGCAGACGGTTCCACGGCTGCGCGTCTGCGCGTGGCCAACCCAGGGCAGTGCGGCGGCGAGCAACGGTTGTCGGGACGCCAGATCGGGCCGCCGCTGCAACTCCGCCTGTCGCACCGCCGCACCAATGCGCCAGCGCCGGCCGTCGTCATCGACCCTTCCGAGCGCGGCGACATGCATCACGTCCACCACGACGCGCGGTCGGACGAGGCGCATGTTCAACATCGGCAGCAACGACTGCCCGCCCGCCAGTACGCGGGCATCCGCGCCCTCTCGCCGCAGCACGGCAAGCGCCTCCTCACTGGTGTCGGCCCGCACGTAGTCGAACGGGGCGGGCTTCATCCGCCTCTCCGCAGCAGCCGCCGCAGCCAGGCGAGCAGATCGCCCCGCCCACCGCCGCCGGCCTCCCGCGCCAGCGCGGCGAAGAACTGGCCGATGATGACGCGCGCCGCGCCGTCCAGGAGCCGGCCCCCGATCGAGGCAACCCGGCCGCCGATCGACGCCTCGTAGCGGTAGGTCAGGCGCGTTCGCGCCGGCGCCTCCTGCTCCAGCGTCACCTGGCCCCTGCCCTGCCCGAAGCCGAGCCCTCCGGTCGCCGAGCCGGTGAGCGTCACCGCGCGCGGCGGCTCCATTTCGGAGAGCTGCACCCCGGCCTGGTAGCGGCCCTTCACCGGGCCGACGCCCAATGTAACGTCGGCGCGGAAGTGCGTATCGGAAAGCTTCTGCACGCCATGCGCGCCGGGGATGACGGCGGCCAGCGTGTCCGGGTCGAGCAGCATCGCCCAGACCTTCGCGCGCGGCGCCTCGACCATCGCCGAACCCTGGCCGAACAGCTTGCGCGCGCCGGCGGCAATTGCGGGCACAGTCGGGCGCGCGGCGGCACGTTGGTCCGCGGGCTCCGGCCCGTGCAGGTGAACGGCGAGGTGTGCCGGCAGCAACGGCAAGCCGATGTCGTCCAGGTCCAGCGCATCGGCCACGGCGTTGGCGATGCAGACCGGCGTGGACATGGGGTTGCCCTCGGCCACGCCTTTGGCGCCGAGCGGGGTGAAGGGCGAGGCCGTTTCGTGATGCAGGATCAGCGGCTCCGGCACCTCCATCGCGGTCGGCACCAGATAGTCGGCGAAGGTGCCGGACAGGAAGCTGCCGTCCGGCCCGTATGCGTGCTCCTCATAAAGCGCCGCACCGAGCGCGTGGGCGAAGCCGCCGGTCACCTGCCCTGTCAACATCGCGGGATGCAGGATGCGCCCGCAATCGTGCATCGTGACGTAGCGGTCGATGCGCGGCTCGGCGGTCGTGCGATCAACCTCGACGGCGCAGATGTCGAAGATGAAGCCGTGACAGAGCGAGCTGTTCACTTCGTCCGCCTCGGTGGGCGCGGTCAGCTCGGGCGGCGTCCAGAAGACGGTCTCGCGGATGGCTGGCTCAGCGTCGGTCGGCAGCGTGCCAGGCGCCCAATGGCTCGCGCTGGCCAGGCGCGCGAACGGCACGGCATTGTCCGGATTGCCTCGGGCGCGGACCCGGCCCCGCTCGAACACCAGCTCTTCGGCCGCGATGTTGAGCTGGGCGGCGGCGATGCGCGCCAGCTTCTCGCGCAACCGGGTGGCGGCGAGATGGGCGGCCCCGGCGACCGCCGGAGCGAAGCGGCTGGAGTAGTTGCCGGATGCGATCGACCAGGCATCCTTCACCGTGTCCAGCTCAGTGATGACCCGCACATCGGGCGGGGCCAGGCCGAGCACGTCGGCGACCACTTGCGCGAGCACGGTGCGATGCCCCTGGCCCTGCGGTGTCGAGGCGACCTGCAGGCTCACCGATCCGAGCGGATCGAGCGTGATCGTGGCCGTGGCCTGCGCGCCGTTCTTCGGGCCGGCCCGCTTGCGCTCAGCCGGCGTGAGCACGGCGGTGATGTAGCCCATGTTCGAGACGCTCGGCTCCACGACCGCCGCGTAGCCGATGCCGTAAAGCCGGCCTTCGGCTCGCGCCGCGTCGCGCCGACGTCGCAGCTCGGCCAACCCGCCCTCCTGCGCTGCTCGCTCCAGCGCGGCGGGATAATCGCCGGAATCGAGCAGCGCGCCGGTGGCGGTGCGGTACGGGAAAGCGTCGGGCGGGACCAGATTGCGGCGGATCACGTCCAGCGGATCGAGGCCCAACTTCCGCGCGATGCGCTGCATCAGCCGCTCCAGCGGGAAATAGACCTGCGGGCCGCCGAAGCCGCGATTGAGCCCGGTCGGCATCTTGTTGGTCAGCACGACGCGGTTGCGGATGGAGACATGCCGGACGTCGTAGGCGCCAGTCATGTTGCCGTGCATCCGGTACAGCGTCGCGGGCTCCGGAGCGCGCAAATGCGCGCCGCAATCCTCGATCTGGTCCCAGGCGAGTGCCAGCACCCGCCCCTGTTCGCTGACCCCAGCCTCCAGTCGAGTGACGCGATTGGTGGCGCAGACCGAGGCGGCGAGATGCTCCAACCGGTCCTCGATCCACTTCACCGGCCGCCCGGTCGCGCGCGCGGCCGCCGCCATCAGCACGATATAGGGAAAAACGCCCTGCTTGACACCGAAGCTGCCGCCCGACTCGGGCGGCGTGCGCAGCCGGAGCCGGTTGCCCGGCACCTTCAGCGCGCGCGCGATCACCGCGTGCAGGCTGAACGGCCCTTGGAAGTTCGCCAGCACATCGTATGCGTCGGCTCCAGGGTCGTAATCAGCGAGCACGCCGTAAGTCTCGATCGGGGTGCAGGCGTTACGCGGATACTTTGCCTCGACCGTGATCCGGCGCGGCGCTTCGGCCAGCACGCGCTCCGGGTCGCCGAACCGAAACGAGCGGTCGCTCGCGACGTTGCCGCCGAGCGTCTCGTGCAGCACCGGCGCCGCGGCGCCCAGCGCTGCCAGCGGGTCCACGACGGCGGGAAGCGGCCGGTAGCGCACGTCGATCAGGTCGAGCGCGTCTTCGGCCAGATAGCGGTCCCGCGCCACCGCCACCGCCACTGGCTCGCCCACGTAGCGCACGCGATTGGTAGCGATCGGCCAGGAATCCATCGGCGCCCTGACGCCGACGACGAGGCTGGCGGTCAGCGCTGTAATGTCCGCGCCGGTCAGCACGGCGGCCACGCCCGCCCCCGCGCGCGCCCGCTCCGGTGCGATCTCCTCGATCGCTGCGTGCGCGTGCGGGGAGCGCAGGATCGCGGCGTGCAGCGTGCCGGGCGACACTCCGAGATCGTCGATGTAGCGCCCGCGGCCGGTCAACAGCGCCGCGTCCTCGACCCGTTGCACCGATTGCCCGACCCAAGATGCGCGGGCACCAGCAGCGGGGGAAACGGCAGGAGTGTTCACGCCGTCTTCATCCAACCTGCCACCGTGGCCGGAGCCGTTCATGCCCAGAGCTCATCCACAAGTTGCCGGTTCCGCTCTTTCCGGGTGGCTAGCCGTTCCGAGGTACTATCCTGAACGCGGCCAATTGCATCCGTTGGTTTCAGGGCTCGGGTGAGGCCATCTCGCTAAGCGCGAGTGAGAATAGAGCTTTACGCTTCGCCAACTTTGAATTTGGCTAGGAATACAACCGCCCCCGAGCATGGTGCCTCAATTTTGATCATCCCATCACAAGCGCGGCATTTCGCCCTTCTGGGCCCAATCGACGACATTGGCCCACAGAGTTCTCCACAGGATTGGGGGATAATCAGCGATCACGGCCGGGCGCACTCCCGGGATTCTGAACCGGCCTGCCGCGTGGGTCGGAAACCGGATCGGCGTCGCGCCATTAACCATCCGGTTTTACCGAGGATCCCAGAAATGCTTAAGCCATTCTTCAGCGCGGTCGCCTTGGCCATCGCCCTGGGCGCCGCACCCGCCCTCGCAGCCGACAACTCCAACGCCACCACCTCGGACCAGACGCCCAAAAACCCGGCGACCGCCGCGCCGGCGAACAACCCGGCCGCGGGGGCGAATACCTCGACCGCAGCCAACCCTGCGGCTGCCACGGGCACGGCCACGACCTCAAACAACGCGGCAACCGCCACGGTGATACCGGAAGCCGGCTCGCCCTCTCAACGCAATCCGCTGTTGGCCGATAATGGCGACGTGCGAATGAGCAAGCTGATCGGCACCAACGTTTACAACAAAGCGGATAAGAAGCTTGGCAGCGTCGATGACGTGCTGATGGGCAGTTCCGGCGAACCGGACGTTATTATCTCGACCAATAACAAGCTGGTGCAGGTGCCTTGGAACAAGCTCCAATTCGGCAATGCCAAATTGAACAGCAACAACAAGGCGATCATCCCGGACGAGACTCAGCAGGCGTTGAATCAACAGCCAAACTTCCAGTATCAAAAGAATCATTGACGGATGCGAAGAGGCGCGGACCGGCGGAGTTATCGCTGGTCGGCGCCGCTCCGTTCAGGCCACGCTTTCGCGCACGCCGCTTGCAATCCGCTTCTGCTCGTTGAACTCCTGCCGGCGCCGATCCAGCTCCTCAAGTGTCACGCCGCCGACATTGCAGTAATCTAGCTTCCAAGTTGCATCCGCCGCCCAGCGGAGCGGCGACTGAACGGTGGTACGGGCGCCCGGAGCTGATTCAAGCACAAGCAAAGCCAGCTCCAGCGTGAGCGCCTGCGAGGCAATGTCATGCGGTCTGCCCGCGCTATTGCCTAGCGGGAAGTCGCTGAACAGGAAGCGCGGCACCCCGCAATGCTCCACGATGTCCTTGGCGCAGCCCATGATCACCGTTGCAATGCCATTCGCTTCCAGGTGGCGGGCAATGAGGCTCACAGTCTGATGGCACACTGGGCAATTGGGCACGAGGATCGCGGCGTCGACGCCATTCTCTTGGCAACGTCGTAGGATTTCCGGCCCGTCGATCTCGATCGTAACGCGCTGGCTTCGGTTCGTGGGCGCGCCCTGGAAGCGAGGCGCGACGCTGCCGATGCGCCCCTGTGAGGCGAGCTGCTTGAGCAGCGGCAACGGGAACCATGTGGCGCTGTCCGCGGCCGTCGTGTGCGCGCGGTCGTAGGCAATGTGCGAGATGCGCAAATCGTGCTCCCGCGCGGTATCGCCAGAGTACACCTGGTAGAACTTGGCCGCTCCGTTGTAGGCGGCGCTCGGTCCTTGGTCGCCCTTGCCGGGCTGGAAGGGTGCTGCCGTGGTGACGAGGGTGAGCCGCGCTTCCACGAGCGGCTTGCGGAGCGGTTGGAATGGCGCATCGACGTAGTGCGCCCAGTGATAGGGCGTGGGATAGCCGATCGCGGCGTAGTAATCGCGGGTGCGCCGCATGTACGGAATCGGCGCGTCCTCGTCCGGGGCGAAGCCGAGCGAACTCGATCACTCCCAGAACTTCCCGTCTTGCGGCAGCTTGGCGAAATCCTCCGGCTCGTGGCAGAGGAACACCGGAACACCGCTCCGCTCCAACTGCCGCATCTGCATCCGCGTCATCGACATGGCGCTGGTGCTCCAGTCCCACGGCATCGGGACCATCTGCTGGAAACCGTCGCGCGCATGACCGACATCGCCGCCCAGACACACCCGGCCGCGCTGCGGCAGGTCGAGGATCAGCGCCTGATGCCCGGGCGAGTGGCCGGGCGTCTTCACCAGCCGGAGCGTGCGGTCGTCGAACAGGTCGAAGTCGCCCTCGATTTCCAGGATCTCCAACTTGCGGATGTCGCGGAAGTCGTTCTGGCAATAAACCGGGCGGGTCCAGGGGTCGGGCCAGAGCGCGTAGCGGATCTCGTCGCGCTGCACGACATGGATGGCGGAGGGGAAATACGACATGCCCCCGGCGTGATCGAGATGCAGGTGGGAATAGACCACGTAGCGCACATCCTCGAGCCGGAAGCCGAGCCGCTTGAGCTGCGCATCGACCGCGTGCTCGCGGGTGAAGGCGTGAGTGCCGAACGCGTCGCGCAGGCCCGCTCCCCAATATGCATCGGCTCGCTCGGGGTCGGCGACCGCGTCGTTGACGCCGGTGTCCCACAGCACCAACCCGTGCTTCGGATGCTCGATGATCGCGGATGTGGTGGGCGCATCAACTGTGCCTGGCGCGAAGGCGACCAAGTTCGCCTTCGCGCAACTGATCGGCCCGACATTCATCGCAGTAAATCGCAAGCCTGGCATGGTTTTCTCCTTGCCATAGATGCCGGCTAGGTCCGGTAACTCAGCGGAACGCGGGGATGATGTGGCGGGCGAAGAGCTCGATCTGGCGCATCGATTCGTCGTACGACATGAATCCCTGATCGAAGAACCAGCCGAACCACTCAAGCTCGCCTTCGCCGCCGATTTTATGCAGCGCCTCGATGTCGCGCTTGACCTGATCCACCGTGCCCGCCAGCGCATACTTGGCGTTGCGCATCCGTTCGAGTGTCCACTCGGAGGGCGGCAACATCTTTTGGCCGAACGGATACTTCTCGTTGTCTTCCGGGAAGCGGAACGCCTCCCAAAAGCCGAAGCCGGCAAAATAGTCGTTGAAGCCGGCGTAGTTGGTGGTGCGCAGCAGTTCCACCGCTTCGGCCTCGGTGTTGCCGAAATGCACGGCACGGAAGGCACCGACGCTTTCGCCCAGGCCGAGTTTCCGGCCCGCTTCCGCGGCGACTTGGCGATAGACCTGGCATAGACGCTGGAAATCGGGCGGGTTGGAGACGAGGATCCACGGCACGATGTTAGACTGGGCGGTGTAGCGGATCGTGTTCTCGCTCACCGAGAACGGCTGAAACAGTTGCGGGTGCGGCTGCTGGTAGGGCTTGGGGACGACGCAGATCCTGCGGATCACGCCTTCGTCGTCGATCTCGCCTGGCGCGCCATACGTGCGCGTCCACTCCGCCACCGGCCAGCGACGGATGCCCTCCTCGTACGGGTACGGAACTTTGTAGTATTCGCCGTCGTAGGCAATCGTTTCTTGCGTCCAAGCCATTTTGATGACTTTAAGCGTCTCCTCGTAAACCCTGCGGTTGTGGTTGTCGATCGAGGAGCCGTCCATCGGCGCGCCGGTCACGTGATACTGCTGGCCGAGCACGTTTACCCAGCGATCCTGATAGCCGCGGGCGAAGCCGGCGTAGATGCGGCCCTTGGTGAGATGGTCGAGAACGGCCAGCTCCTCGGCGCAGCGGATCGGATCCCAGGACGGCAGCACCAAGCCGAGCGGGGAGAACTTAATCCGCTTGGTGCGCGCGGCCAGGTCGGCGTAGAGCAGCAGCGGGGCCACCGATGTCTCGTACCCTTCCGAGTGGAAATGGTGCTCGGTGGTGGACATCACGTCGAACCCGGCGTCATCGGCGAACACGGCGAGCTTGCGCAGCTCGTCCAGCATAGCCTGGTAACGCTCGTTGTTCCGCCCGATCGGCCGCAGCCGCTTGCGCTCCTCAAGCGTCGCGGGGACGGTCGGCAGCACGAATAGCATGAACTTCATGGACAGCTCCCTTCCCTTTTTGTCGGCTTGGACGCACAGCATCGCTCGACAGGAGGAGGACGCAACCCTCCTCCCCGATCACATTTAACGCACTGGCATTGCCTAGACCGTTGCGTGCGCCAGCACCGACTGAAGGGTCGGCGCACCGACGCCATTCAACGTGGCAATGACCGACGCGGCGCCACCGACAGTCGCCCGCATCGCGATCGTGGCGTTCCCGCCGCTGCTAGCGACCTGAATGAACTGCCCGAGCGTGGCTTGGCTGCCGTCCCATGCCGTATGAGCCAGCGCGCCCGTGAGGTCGAGTGTGTTGCCCTGCGCCAGCAAGTTGCCAAACAAGTGGTCCAGTCCCTGACCGGGACCGGGCAGCGCGATGGTGTCGTTACTGCCCCAATCGCCGATCCAGTTCTCGCCACCGCCGGTATTCACTACGTTGCCGGTGCCGGCCACCGCGATCGTGTCGTTGCCGCCCCCAGTCGCAATCGAGGTATGGCCCTGATGGGCCACGACCTTCTCGTTGCCGCCACTCATTTGCACGGTGTCGTAAGAGCCGCCGACGAACAGCGTGTGATCGCCGCTGGTCGCGACGATCTGTTCCTGGCTGAGATTGATGGTGGCCGTCGTTTCGGACGCCGGAATGGTGGTCGTGGCGCTGTTCGCGACATTGAACGCCCAGGACTGCGACCCGGTCGAGGCCAGCTCCCACGGCGTGCCGGGCGAGGAGGTGATCGGCGTGCCATTGTCGGACATGCCCATGACGTAGAGATTGCGGTCCTCGGCATCGATGCCCTGCCCCTGCGCGTTGAGCACGACCGCATCATTGGTGTAGGTCACTGTCACCGTGTGCGGCCCCGGCGCCCAATTGCCGAGCACCTTGAAGGTCTGCGCTTGGCCTTCCCAATGCACGGCCGTCGTCGTTTGAGTACCGCCGACCTGCTGGCCGTCCACCGCGACGGTGAACTGCGCGTCGCCCTGCCAGGGATCTTCCGCCATCTGGAGCTGCAGGTCATTCGCGCCGGACCCGATGGTGACCGGACCCGGCGTGGTGGTGGGGACCGAGGGGCTGCCCGGCGGAACCGCGGTGCTATCCTGTACCTGTGAACTGCGCGTTCCCGGACGGCCATTGCCCCTGCGGATAATTGGGCGGGGCGCCGGGCGAGACATAGATGGGCACTGTCGAGCTTGAGACCGTGGTGCCATCATAGGCCAGGCTGTCGACATAAAGATTGCGATCGCCGCCATCGTTGGGGTCGAGCTTGTCCCCCGGCGTGCCGGAGTTGTTGGCGAACGTGACCGTCACCGTGTGCGGGCCGGGAGCATAGTTGCCCTTGAACGTGAAGGTCTCGTGCTGGCCGAGCGCGTGCAGCGCGGTCACGGTTTGCAGTCCGCCGATCTGCTGGCCGTCCACGTTGACGGTGAACTCGGCATCGGTGCCCGCTACACCCGCCGGGCCGTCCGGGTCTTCGGACATTTGCAGGATTAGCGCATCGGAGCCGGCGCCGATGATATTGCCGGTAGCGTCATTAGCTGCATTCGGGATCATGATTCTGGGTTCTGGATGTTATATTCCCCAACGATACCTACGGAATCGTATCAAACAAGAATTTGCAGCGGGTACCCGCAAGAATTTCCGGTCAGGTTTCACGCGGGCCGGCAATTTGGGATTATTGGCCTAGTCTAAATCGTGCCCACCGTGCGGATGCGCGCGCGCGGGTGAATCTCGCCCTGGGCCAGCACCGGCGTGTTCGGCCGGATGCGCTCGACGATGGCGCGGACATGCAGGCGCAGCCCGCCGCTGGTGAGCAGCACCGCCTGCTCGCCCGCGGCACTCGCCGCCTCGAACGCGGCGCGCAAGCGCTGCATGAAGTCCTGCAACTTGCCGGGCGCCATCGCGAGCTGGCGGTCCTCGGGCGGGCCCGTGAGCGATTCCACGAACGCCGCTTCCCACTCCGCCGATAATGGAATTAGCGGGACATAACCGGCCGCGCCGGTGTGGCTGTCGCTGATCTGCCGGGCGAGGCGCCCGCGCACGTGCGCGGTGATCGCGGGGACAGACCGCGCACCGCCGGTGCTTGCTTCGTGGATGCCTTCAAGGATCGTGCCCAGGTCGCGGATCGACACGCGCTCTGCCAGCAGCGACTGCAACACACGCTGCACCCCGCCCACGCTGGTCTGCGACGGGATAAGGTCGGAGACCAGCTTGTGCTGCTCGCGCGGCAGCTCGTCCAGCAGCTTCTGCGTCTCGGCGTACGAGAGCAGCTCGGCCATGTTGTCGCGCACCGCCTCGGTCAGATGCGTGGTCAGCACGCTCGCCGGATCGACCACCGTGCAGCCGCGGAAGATCGCCTCGTCCCTGGCCGAAGGCTGAATCCAGAGCGCGGACAGACCAAACGCGGGCTCGGTGGTGCGTTCGCCCGGCAGGTCGGGCACGCCGCCTTGGGGGTTCATGGCGAGCAGCATTGCCGGTCGCAGCTCCCCCCGCCCGGCCTCGATCTCCTTGACCCGCAGCGCGTAGCAATCCGCGCCCAGCTCCATGTTGTCCTGGATACGGACCGGGGGCAGCACGAAGCCCATCTCGGTGGCAACCGAGCGGCGCAGGCTCTTGATCTGCTCGGTGAGCCGGCCCGAGCTGCCGCCGGCCAGCGCCAGCAGGCCATAGCCCAGCTCCAACCGGATCAGGTCGATCCGCAGCGCGTCGCTGATCGGCGGCTCGACCGGGGCCGGCGGCCCGGCGGCGGGCTCGGCCGGCGCGTCGGCCGGGTGGGTGTAGCGGAACCAGGCGCCGCCGCCGGCAAGCCCGGCGAGTGCTAGGAACGGCAGCGCCGGCAGTCCGGGCAAAAGCGCCAGCACGCCCGCCGCGCCCGCCGCCATCGCCAGCGGCTTCGGACTGCCGCCGAGCTGGCGCACCAGGGCGGCATCGGCACTGCCCTCAATTCCCCCTTTCGTCACCACGATGCCGGCCGCGGTGGACACAAGCAGTGCCGGAATCTGCGACACCAGCCCGTCGCCTACGGTGAGCGTAGTGAACGTCGCGGCGGCGTCGGCGAACGCCATGCCGTGCTGCACCACGCCGATCGCGAGCCCGCCCAGGATATTAATGCAGGTGATGATCAGCCCCGCCACCGCATCGCCACGGACGAACTTCGCCGCCCCGTCCATCGCGCCGTAGAAGCCGCTCTCCTCCTCGAGTGCGCGGCGACGCTGGCGGGCGGTCTTCTCATCGACCAGCCCGGCCGAGAGGTCGGCGTCGATCGCCATCTGCTTGCCGGGCATCGCATCCAGGCTGAACCGCGCCGCCACCTCGGCGATGCGCCCCGAACCCTTGGTGATGACCATGAAATTCACCACCAGCAGGATGGCGAACAGGATCAGGCCAATCACCACGTCGTTGCCCATCAGGAAGCCGCCGAACGCGGCCACCACGTGGCCGGCGGCGAGCGCGCCCTCGCTGCCATGCGAGAGAATGCGCCGCGTGGTCGCGACGTTTAGCGACAGCCGCAGCAAGGTGGTGAGCAGGAGCAGGGTCGGGAAACTCGTGAAGTCGAGCGGGCGGGTCAGGAACAACGCCACCATCAGCACCAACACGGACCCGGTGATCGAGATCGCCAGGCCAAAGTCGAGCAGCAGCGGCGGCAGCGGCAGCACCAGCACCGAAAGGAGTGCCACGACGCCGAGTGCAAGGCCCACGTCACTGCCGGGGGCGAAGCGGCGCAGGCTGGGGAGCACCTGCGGGAGGTTAGGTATCGCAGGCATGGGTCGGCTACGTTCCCATCGGCTCGCCCGCCTGCCCTCCGATCGTCATGCCCGCGCTTGACGCGGACATCCAACGCCGCCCGAGTGCGAGCGAACGCTGCGTTGTATGCGCGGGTCAAGCTTGCGCATGACGACTCATGGAGCGCAGTGATGGTCATACGAGCTGGTTGTAGAGGTCACGCCAGTCCGGGTTGGTCGCTTCTCGCGTTAGATAGTCTCAAATATTCTCATGCCACTCCGCATATACTAGTCGTTTTTGTACATACCTCTTGTGAAACCATCCGCCACGCCCTCGCGATGCTCCCAAACACGTCGCGCCAAATGCAGGTCACGCGACACAGCGGCCCATTCGCGATTGGTTATCACATAAACCCACCCGCCCCTCACGCCGCCACGCCGGCGCCGGGCGACGGTACCGGCAGGCCCTGGGCGGCGTAGTCGCGCAGCTTGTTGCGCAGCGCGCGGATCGAGATGCCAAGGATCGTCGCGGCATGGGTGCGATTGCCCAACGTGTGGCCGAGCGTCTCCAGGATCAGCTCGCGCTCCACCTCATCGACCGTCCGGCCGACCAGCGCCGTTACCGTGCCGGTGCCGCCCGCCAGCACGTGCGCCGTCGTGCCGGCGGCAGCCGCCCTGCCAAGCGGAAGCTCGATCGCCTCCGGCCCGATCGCATCGCCCTCAGCCAAAAGCACCGCGCGGTGGATCGTGTTCTCCAGCTCGCGCACATTGCCGCGCCAGGGGGCCGCGATCAGCCGCGCCAGCGCGAGCGGGGCCAGCGGGCGGAACGGCGCACCGTTTACCTCGGCGTAGCGGCGGGCGAAGTGCTCGGCCAATGCAGCGATGTCGCCCGGCCGTTCGCGCAGGGGCGGGATGCGCAGGCTGACCACGTTGAGCCGGAAATAGAGATCTTCGCGAAACGCTCCGCGCCCGACCTCGGCCGCGAGATCGCGGTTGGTGGTGGCGAGGATGCGCACGTTCACCCGCACCGGCGCCGCGCCGCCGAGCCGGTCGATCTCGCGCTCCTGCAACGCGCGCAGCAGCTTGGCTTGCAGGCGCACGTCCATCTCGCTGATCTCGTCGAGCAACAGCGTGCCGCCATCCGCCGCCTCGAACTTGCCGACCCGCCGCGCGATGGCGCCGGAGAACGCGCCCTTCTCGTGGCCGAACAGCTCGGATTCCAATAGATTTTCCGGGATCGCGGCGCAGTTCAGCGCGATGAACGGCCCGCCGGCTCGGCGTGAGCGGCGATGGACGTGGCGCGCCAGCACCTCCTTGCCGGTGCCGGACTTGCCCGCGATCAGCACCGACGCCTCTGATGCCGCGATCTGCTCGGCGCGGCGCACCGCGGCGGCCATCGCTGGGTCGCGCACCACGAGCGCGTGGCTTTCGCCCGAAGCCGCGGCGAGAATCGCGGCGATCAGATCGGGGTCCGGCGGTAGGCTCAGGAATTCGCGTGCCCCGGCACGGATCGCCCGCACCGCCACTTCGGGATCGTCGCCGGTGCCGCAGGCCACCACCGGCACCGCCATCCGCTCGCCCGCGAGCGCGCGCACCACCGCGCCCACGTCGTGGGCGACATCGCACAGCACCAGGTCGGTGCGAGCATCTGCACGCAGCCGGGCTAGTGCCGCCTCGACATCGTCGGCCTGATCGAGCTTGGCACCTCGGGCGATCGCGATACGCGCCGCTTGACCCAGCTCAGCCCGCAGCGACCCAATGATCAGCACCCGCATTGCCTGCTCCTCCGCTAGCCGCCCCTCAGCTCGCCCGGTCGGCCTTGATGATCTCCGTCATCGTCACCCCAAGCCGGCTGTCGTCGACCATCACCACCTCGCCGCGCGCCACCAGCCGGTTGTTCACATAAATATCGATCGCCTCGCCGAGCTTACGGTCGAGTTCCACTACCGCGCCGCGGCCGAGCTTGAGCAACTGGCTCACCTGCATTGTCGTCTTGCCGAGCACGGCGCTGACTGTCACCGGGATGTCGTACACCGCCTCCAGGTCGCGCGGGCCACGCAGGCCGTTTGCCTCCTCGTTCTCGGAGGCCGCATCCGTCAACTCGCCCAAGGGCATCTCACCCGACATGCTCGATCTCCTCCGTCGATGGGCCAAGCAATCCGGCGGGCGCCAGCACCGCGGCGACCTGCGCCCACAGCGCGGCGGCGTCGCGCACCGCCTTGCCGCCCTGCCACGCGACCCTGACATCGCCCGGCGCCATCGCCGGGTCCGCGACCAGCGCCACCCGTTCAGCGAAATCCTCCGAGCAGCGGGCGACTTCATGCTCGAGCGCCGCGGCCAGGCCGCCGCTGAGGCGCACGGTGACGGCGGGCTCTTGCGCGAGCGCCGGCAGCACCGTCTGCAGCACGGCGCGCGCCTCTGCCTCGCCATGCCTGGCACAAAGGGCAGGAAACAGGGTTGCTAGCGTGTCGAGCAGCAGCCGCGCGATCGCGCTAGCGGCCTCCTCGACCTGCTGGCGCAACTGGATCGAGAGGTTGGCGAGCTGCGGCGCCAACGCCTGCGCGGCGCCGGCGAGCGCGGCCGCCGCGTCAGCCGCCGCTTCCGCCAGGCCGGCCGCGTGACCCTCGGCCCAGGCTTCGGCCCGCGCCGCATCAAGGTCGGCGGCGATCAGCACCGGAGCGATCACCTCGGGCTCCGGCGCCTGCTCGGGCTCCAGCTCCGCCGGCAGGTCGAAGTCCTCGCCGAACAGCGCGTGCGCGCGCATCCGCGAGACCAGTCCCGCACACCCATGCGTGGCATAGCCCACAAGCCCGCCCATGCTAGTACACCATCTCCTCGTCCTTGCCTTCGCTCAGCTCGATCTGCCCTTGGGCGGCAAGATCCTTGGCGACCTGCACGATCGCGGCTTGCGCCTCGTCCACCTCGCGCAGCTTCACCGGGCCTAGCGCCTCGATCTCGTCGCGCAGCATCTTGCCGGCGCGCTCCGACAGGCTCTTGAAGAACAGATCCCGGATCTTCTCCGAGGCGCCCTTGAGGGCGATGGGCAGTTTGTCCTTCTCCACGTCCCGCAGCAGGATCTGCACGCTGGCCGGCCCGAGCCGGGCAAGGTCCTCGAAAGTGAACATCAACGCCTTGATCCGCTCCGCCGACTCGCGATCCTGCTCCTCGAGCGCGGCGAGGAAGCGTGCCTCGGATTGCCGGTCGAGGCTGTTGAAGATCTCCGCCAACGTCTCATGCGAGCCGCGGCGCGTGCCGCGCGCCAGGTTGGACATGAACTGGGTGCGCAGCGTCCGTTCCACGCCTTCGAGCACGTCTTTCTGGACGCTCTCCATCCGCAGCATCCGGGTCACGACCTCCATCGCGAACGGCTCCGCCAGCAGCGTCAGCACCCGCCCGGCGTGCTCGGGGCGGATCTTCGAGAGGATCACGGCGACGGTCTGCGGGTATTCGTTCTTGAGATAGTTGGCGAGGACCGCTTCGCTGACATTGTTCAGCTTGTCCCACATCGTCCGCCCGACGGGGCCACGTATCTCTTCCATGATCTGCGCGGCGCGCTCGCGCGGCAACGCCTTCTGCAACAGCCGCTCCGTGCTCTCGTAGCTGCCGACCAGATTGCCCGTGCCGCCCATGCGGTCCACGAAGTCGCCGCAGAGCCGCTCCACCACCTCGGCGCGCACCGAGCCGAGCTGCGACATCGCCGCTGAGATCTGCTTGATCTCCTCCTCATGCATCAGCGCGAACAGCCGCGAGCACTGCTCCTCTCCCAACGCCAGCATCAGGATGGCGGCCTTTTGCGGGCCGCTGAGCTCCCGATAATCCTCGCCCGCTATCATCTCAGGCTGCCTCCTGGCCGATCCAGCCGCGCATGATCGCCAATGTCTCCTCCGGGTGCTTGTCAGCGAGATCGGTAATCCGGCGGATCGAGGAGGCGCGGAGCTGGCCTTCAATCTGCGCGATATTCACCATGCTCGCGTCTTCGAGCAGCGCCATTCCGGCTCCGGCGAACGGGTCGGGCGCGCTCGGCAGCGCCAGCGCCGCGAGCGAGGACGCCCCGGCAGACGCGCCCAGGGTGCCCCCCGCGCCCTCGGCCAGCGCGCCCATGGGCAATGTCGTCAATCGCATCACCATCGGCCGTAGCACGACCAGCAGAGCGACCAACCCGATCACCCCGAACAGCGCCGTTTGCGCGAGCCGCATCAGGTCGGCGGTATCGAAATGCAGGCCGAACAGCGTCGGCGCGGGCGCCGTTGCCGGCGCCTCATCCACGGCGAACGGCATCGCCTCCACCCGTACCGCGTCGCCGCGCTTGGCATCGAAGCCGATCGCGGTCTTGACCAGATCCGCGATGCGCGTGAGATCGTCGGGTGCGTGCGCCTTCGCCGCATCCACCATCACCGCGAGGCTAATCCGGCCGATCTCCGGCTGCTCGCGGATCAGGGTGCGAACCGTGCGGCTCACCTCGTAGTTCGTCGTCTCCTCCTGGCGCGTCTCCTCGCTGCCGGCGCCGTTCGTCGCCTGCTCGGCGTTTGGCAGGTTGTTCTGCACTGAAACGGTCGCGCCGGGCTCTGTGCTCTTGGTGCTGCTGGTCGTGCTTTGCTCGCTGCGCGGCACCTTGCCGTCGGGGTCGTAGTTCTCCTGGGTCTCGTGGACCTGGTCGAAGTTGATGCGCACCGCGGCCTCGGCGCGGACATGCCCGGCCCCGAGAGTGCGCTCCAGCATCTCCTCCACCGCGCGCGCCAAGCGCAGCTCGGTGGCGCGGCGGACCTCGTCGGCCGACATGCCGCCCCCCGCTTCGCCGAGCGGCGTGCCGGCGCGGGCCAGCAGCTCGCCGCGCGAATCCACGATGGCGATGTCGCGCGGCTTCAACCCCGGAACCCCGGCGGCGATCAGATTTAGGATCGCCTGCACTCCCTCCCGATCCAGCCGCGCCGCGCCGGCCATGGTCAGCAGCACGCTCGCCCGTGCGTCCTGCTGCTCGCGCGCGAACGGCTCGCGTCGGGGCAGGACGAGATGGACACGCGCGGCGCGAACGCCATCGACGGCACGGATGGTTCGGGCCAGCTCGCCCTCGAGCGCCCTGGTTTCGTTGATCTGCTGCTGGAACTCGGTGCTGGTCAGGCTGTCGCTGCGATCGAACAGCTCGTAGCCGACCGATCCGCCGGACGGCAGCCCGCTCTTGGCGAGCAGCACGCGCGCCGGCGCGACGAGATCGGACGGGACCAGGATCGCGGTGCCGCCCGCCGATAGCTGGTGCGCGATGTGCTGGCGGTCGAGCGCGTCAGCCGCCTGTGCCGCATCGTTGAGGTCCAGATTGCCGTAGAGCAAGGCCATTGGCGGTCGGCTGCCGCCGAGGGCGAGTAGCGCGAGCAGGCCAAGCACCCCCGCCGCGACCACACCCATCGCGGCTAGGCGCACCGGGCCGAGCGTCTTCAGCCCCGCGATCAGGGATTGCATGAGCCATCCCTATTCGCCGCTCTGTGCCTGTTTCGCATTCGGGCCGGCTCCTGGCGCACGGCGTCCTGCCGTGTGCCGATGGATGCCAGCTTGGGCTTACCCTTGCGTTAACAACGCGGCAGAAGCTGCCCAGCAGATGATGCCAGGACACAGCCTAACGCTTGCATTGAGCTGGTAGTCGGGAAACACTCCCGACCGGGAGGTACATCCGACATGCGGCTCCATGTTGGCGGGACGCGCGTTATGGAGCCAAAACGACGGGCGTTCGAGACAATGTGCCACGACGCCGAGCGCCGCCATACCGATGGCTGAGCACGCGACAACGGTTGCGTCCGGTGTTTCCGCGGAGGGGGCACCACCCACTGGACGCTTTGGTTTGTTGTCCCGGTTTTTGTTAGTTCCTTGGGCCGGCGTGCTGCTGGCATTGCTGGTGCTCGGGACGGCGATCAGCTTCGAATCGCCCTATTTCCTGACCGAGGGCAATATCCTCGGCACGGTCGCGGTCTATTTCTCGTGGATCTGCATCGCCGGCTTCGGCGAGGCGGTGGTCATGATCGGCGGCGGGCTCGATCTCGCGGTCGGCTCGACAATGGGATTCGCCGGCATGGTCGCAGCCCTGGTGCTGAGCGGCGGCGGCGCGCTGTGGCTGGCGCTGCTGGCCGGCGTGGCGGCCGGCGCGGCGATCGGATTGGTTAATGGTCTTGCCATCACGCGGATAGGGCTCAATCCATTCATTACGACGCTCGGCACGCTGAGCGTGGTGCGCGGCGTGACGTACGGCATCGTGCAGGGCGCGGCGATTACGCCACCCGATACGCCGGCCGGCCAGGCCTTCGCCACGCTCGGCACGGGGGCGGTGGCCGGCATCCCGGTGCCGGTGCTGGTGCTGGTGGCGATCGGCATTGTGCTGCTGGTGGTGCTGAATCAGACGCCGTTCGGCCGGCATGTTTACGCTGTGGGCGGCAACGAGGCGGCGGCGCGGCTGCTCGGCTTGAACGTGAACCGGCTGAAGCTAATCATGTACCTTATCTCCGGGGTACTTGCCGCCATCGGTGGCGTGCTGCTGACCGCCAAGTCCGGCACCGCCCTGCCTGATGCTGGTACCGGCTACGAGCTGAACGTGATCGCCGCCGTCATCATCGGCGGCACCAGCCTCTATGGCGGCCGGGGCACCATCCCGGGCGTGCTGATCGGCGCCGCGTTGCTCGGGGTCATCAACAACGGAATCGTGCTGGTGGGGCTGGCCGGATATTGGCAGCAGTTCATCACCGGGATGGTGATCGTTGCCGCCGCCACGCTGGACATAGCTCGCGAGCGCCTTCAAGCGAGACGGGGCCGCTGAGGCATGGCACAACCCTCCAGTCGGGAAGGAGCGTCATCATGAACACGTCGTTGAGCCGTCGCGGGATCCTGCTGGGAGGAGGCGCCGGACTCGCCACCGCCGGGCTGTCGGGCCTTGCCTGCCCGCTCGTCGCCCGTGCAGCAAAGAGATACTCCATTGCCGTGATCCCGAAATCGCTCGACAATACCGTGTTCTATTATGCGCATTACGGCGCCGAGCAGCGCGCCAAGGAACTCGGTGATGTCGACGTGATCTGGACCGCTTCCACCACGTCGGACGCGAACCAGGAGGCGGAAATACTCGCTGGTCTGATCTCTCGGCATGTCGATGGGATGGCGGTGGACGCCAACGCGCCAGAGCCGCTGGTCGGGCCGATCAACCGGGCCGTGGCGCAGGGCGTTACCGTGATCACCTGGGATTCCGACGTGCCGGCCAGCAAGCGACGCCTGTTCTATGGCGTTGATAGCTACAAGATGGGGCAGAGCCTGGCCGAGCAGACCGTCAAGTTCATGGGCAAGAGCGGCTCGGTCATTCTGGTCAGCGGCGGCCCGGGCGCCACGAACCTGAACGCGCGGTTGAAGGGTGCCACGGACTATCTCAAGAAATACCCGGGCATCTCGACGCTGGGCCCGTTCTTCCACAACGACGACCTGGTGCAGGCGCAGCAGTTGACGAACAATCTGCTGATTTCCCATCCCGATGCAGGCGCGATCCTGATGGTCGCCGGCGTGCCGTTCTTCGGGAAGATGAGCGCACTCCCTCAGGTGATCAAGAACAAGGGCAAGGTGAAGATCATCACCACCGACATCCTGGCCCCTGAGCTGCCGTTTGTGAAGGATGGCTATGTGCAGGCGCTGGTCGGGCAGGATTACTGGGGCTGGGGCTACCAATCGGTCAGTATCGTTTACAACCTGCTGACTAACAAGAACTGCCACTACCCCGAGCTCGTGCCGCAGGCGATGCCGGTGGTCACGGCACAGAACGTGGACGAATGGATCGCGCGCTGGAAAGAAGCCGCCACGCCCGCGGGCGCTGCGAAGGCATTCAAGGAAGCACCAATTGGCTGCATGTGACATGCTGGACGATAGACCCATCCTGGAGCTGGTGGACGTCCACAAACGCTACGGCCCGGTCCATGCGCTAGACGGCGTGTCTTTCCAGCTCCGGCCGGGGGAGATCGTTGGATTAGTTGGCGACAACGGCGCCGGAAAATCGACGCTGGTGAAAGTGATGTCCGGCGCGGTGCAGCCCGACGCTGGCACGATCCGCTTCGAGGGGCGGGAGGTGCGCATTCCCTCGCCCCTCGAAGCGCGCACGCTGGGGATCGAGACGGTCTATCAGGATCTGGCGGTCGTGCCGCAGATGGATGTAGAGGCAAACCTTTTCCTGGGACGGGAAGTCACTTTCACGAGTTGGTGGAATTGCTGGCTGCTCAACAAGCCCGCGATGCGGCGGGAAGCGGCGGAGCACGTTGCCTCGCTGAGGGTCGGGCTGAAATCGGTGCGCCAGTCGGTCGGGCTGCTGTCTGGTGGGCAACGGCAGAGCGTGGCGGTAGCGCGGGCGATCTCTTGGGGCCGCAAGGTTGTCATTATGGACGAGCCGACGGCGGCACTCGGCGTGCGCGAGTCACAGGGCGTACTTGACCTGATCAAGCGGGTCAAGGAGCGCGGGATCGCGGTGGTGCTGATCAGCCACAACATGCCGCATGTCTTCGCGCTGACCGACCGAATTTTCGTTATGCGCCATGGCAGGCGTGCCGGCGATCTGGTGACGGCAGATGCCGCCATGCATGATGTGGTCGGGCTGATCACTGGCGTGCATGTCGATGCCTCGGCGCTGCATGAGCGCACGGTCAGCTTGGCGACGGACGGGGGCGGATCATCGGATGACCGGTCAAACCCGGCCATCCGATGATGCAAGGGCAGGCGTTCAGGCAAGCGCCTGGATGACGGTAACCTTGTTTGTTTAGTACGAAAGCTGCTCGCTGCTCACGGGCACCCACCGCCCGTTACGAACCACGGTCAGGAATGATGCGGTCTCGGCGTGGTGCTGGTGGGGGCCGAGGCTGAGCTTCATGCCGAAAATGCTTGTATGATCGTGGATGCTATCCATGGCATTGATAAAGCTGTCGGTCGTCAGATCGCGGCCCGCGTTTTGCAGCGCCAAAAGCACGAACTGCGCCGCGGTCCAGCCCATCTCGCCGTGAAAGTTGGGCTCGATCCCGTAATGCGCCTTATACGCCTTGAAGAACTCCTGCACCGCCGGGCGGGGGTCGTCGGGATACGCGTAGATCGCGGGCGTCATGCAGAAAAAGCCCTCGGCGGCACCGCCCGGCAGCGAGGCCACAGCCGTATCGTAGGAGGCGAACTGACCGACCATATCGGGGTTCCAGCCCATCTTGCGCACCGTCGAGATGATGATGTTGGTATCCCGCACGATCGTGCCCATGCCGATCCAGTCGCACCCCGCGTCGTGGAGCTTCTGTACGGCGGCGTTGAAATCGACATCGGTCGGCTTGTGCGCTGTGGTGGCGACCACCGGCACATGTAGCGCCTCGGCCTCGGCCTTGATGCCGGCGAGCACGTCGCGGCCGAAATCCGAATCCTGATACATGGCGCACAGCTTGCCGCGATGGCGCTGCTCGACGAAGTATTTAACCGCCGAGCGCATCTCGTCGTAGTATGAGGCGAACATCCCGAATTTCAGGCGGTTGAATGGCTCATACATCGAGCGGGCCGCGGTGAGCGGAAACACGTTCGGCACGCCCTTGCGAAACTCCATCGGCATTTCCGCGTCGTTCATCGGCGTGCCGCCGTCTTCAAGCGCCAAGAAGATATGGTCCTGGTTGAGCAGCTTGTTCATCCCCTGCACGGCGCGCGGCACCGTGTATTGGCTGTCCTCGACCACGTAGCGGATCTTGCGCCCGTTGACGCCGCCCTTGGCGTTGGCCTGCTCGAAGGCGAGGCGGATGGCGTTGGCGTTGTTCACGCCCTGGATCGCAGTCACGCCCGAGAGGTCTGTGGTGGTGCCGATCACGATTTCCGTGTCGCTCACGCCCTGCGTGGCGGCCGCCGCTGCCAGAGCTCGGCCCGCAACCGGTGCGAGCAAACACGCCAAAAATGGGAAGAACAGGCGGCGCGCGCGGCGCGAGTTTGGCGAGTTCATACGTTGAGCCTCCCGGTTCGTTGTCGATCCGCGGGAAGCCTAACGCCCGAATTTGAATCGGAACAGGGCGAGGCGCGCCAGACCCCTCAGAAGCCTTGTAGCAGCAGATCGTGTCCGTCCGGGTCGCGCAGCAGCGCGGCCGGGCAGCCAGGCGCGAGCGTCACCACTCCCGGCGAGACGAAGGACGCGCCGGCCGCGATCAGCGTTCGCACCAGCGCCGGTAGATCCTCCGCCTCCAGCACCAAGCGGGCCTTCGCCACGTCGTTGCTGTGCATGGCCGGCGCCGCGCGTCCCACCGGGCGGCGATAACCGAGCAGCTCGATATGCGGGGTCGGAGCGCCCGGCGGTTCGAGCGCCGTCACCTCGACGATTGCGCCAGGCACGTCGTCCAGCCGCTCCTGTTCCGCGCCTTGGTTCAGCGAACTGGCTGCAACCGACAAACCCAAACGTGCGTAAAACGCCACGCTCCTCGCCGTGTCAGCGACGCTTATCGCCGAGTGGTCGATCCCGAGGCACGGCCCGTTGCCGCGCATCCCAAGCCAGGCGGTCGGCGCCTTGCCCGGCGGAAATTCAAGCAATTCGAGCGGATGTCCTTCGTGGTCGCGAAACTTGAACGCGGTTACCCCGCCGGAGCTTTCCGGCAGGCGCTGCGGTCCCTGCGTGGAGATCGCCGACCAGCCCGGATGCGCGCGCAGCCGGGCATAGGCCGCGCCCATATCCACGACCACGATCGCGATGTGCTGGAACCAAAGATCGTTGCTGGCGCTCCCCGGAGGATACGGCGCACCGCGCGGTGCGAAGGCCACCAGCTCCATCTCTTGCCGCCCGAGACGCAGCACGGCGACCCGCGCCCGCGCGCCGACCACACCCATTAATTGCGCGAACGCTTCCCCCGCTCGCTCCTGCACGGCCAGCCGCTCAAAGCCCAGAGCATCGCGATAGAACGCCTCGGCTGCCTCCAGATCAGCCGTCGTGAGACTGACGCGTGCAAGCTTGCACACCGCGCTCACGGCCTCTGCGCACCACGTCGGTTCAGAAATATGGCATAAAGCGTGTGTGAGCCGCCAATGAACAGCCGGTTCTTGTGCAAACCTCCGAAGGTCACGTTGGATACCGTATGCGGCACAAGCACCTTGCCCAGACGTTTCCCATCGGGGCTGATGCAATGCACCCCGTCAGCGGCGCTAGACCACAGATTGCCGTCCTCGTCCACCCGGAACCCGTCACAGTACCCGGGCTCGACCTTGTGGAACACATCACCGCCTGAAAGCCGCGCGCCATCCGGGGAAACATCGAAGACGCGGATATATTGGCGCGGGGTCTGCTGGCTCTGGTCGCCGGTCTCGGCGACGTACAGCCGCTTCTCGTCGGTTGAGAAGGCGAGCCCGTTAGGACCATCGAAATCGCCCGCCATCACCCTGATGTCCCCGGTCTCCGGGTCAAGGCGGTAGAGCGCCGGCGGCTGCTCGGATTGCTGCCGGCCGCCCTCGTAGTCGTTGAGGATTCCGTAGAGCGGATCGGAGAACCAGATGGTGCCATCCGATTTCACCACCACGTCGTTGGGCGCGTTCAACCGCTTGCCGTCGTGATGCGTGACCAGCGTCGTCACTTGTCCGTCAAGCTCGGTGCGGTAAAGGCACCGCCCGTGATGGGAACAGGCGATCAGCCGGCCTTGACGGTCGCGCGTCTGGCCATTGGCGTAGTCGGACGGCGCACGGTAAACCGAGACGCCCGTCTCCTCGGTCCAGCGCATGGTACGGTTGCGCGGCAAGTCCTGGAACAGCAGACAGTTCGCGTCGCCCATCCAGACCGGCCCCTCGATCCAGCGGAAGCCGGAGGCAAGCTCCTCCAGCGGGGCGTTGGCGAGGATGTACCGGGCGAACCGCCGATCCTCGATCTCGAAGCCGTCCACGTTGCGCGTCCGCGGCCGCTACTTGAACCGACAGGGCGAGGCGACGGTGGGTGGGGTCTCGAACTGCACCAGCATCAGCACCGCCGGCTGGTCCCCGACTGTCCCCGAGGAGTGGCCCTTTTTGCCGTCGCGCTCGCGGCTGCCCTGGTCCTCGCCGAACGCGATGTCGCCCGGCCCCATTTCCACCCGCTGGCCATCCATCGATTCGACGAACCAGCGGCCGGAGAGCGGGACAATCCATTGCGGCTTCGGGTTCGGGTGCCAGCCGCCCTGCCAGCCGACCGGCAGGACCGTGACCTCAACCGTCGCCTCGGCCTTGGTTTTCTGCCCCTGCCACTGCGCGGCGGCCCCGCCACCGACGGAGCCCATCTCGAACTCGCTCAATGCGCATCTGGTCTGGTGGCTCACCCCCTGCTCGTCGATCCAGAGATGCCAGTACGGCACATTCGGTTTCGCGTGCGTGCTCATCGGTGTTTGCGTGCTCCCTTCTTGGTCCGGTACGGCCGGGAGGAGGACAACGGGTTGGCGAGGAAGCCGCCCTCACTGCCGGCGCGGGTGCCGAAGGTAATCAGCAGGAAGCCGCCCGCGAGCGAGAAGTTCTTCAGGAATTCCCAGAACAGCTCCCGCCCCTGGCTCTTGCCCGCATCCCAGAAATCGCCAGGCTCCCAGAACCGCTTGAACAGCACTGCCGTCGCGCCGCAGTAGCCGGCCATGATGAAGGCGGCGAGCCGGTCCATTACGCCGGTCAGGATCGCCAGCGGCATGACTGTCTCGATGAACAGGCCGGTGAGTATGAGCCCCTTCGCCGGCTTGTCGGCCGGAACCAGCTCCTTCGCCTGGTTCACTGATTCGCTGGAAGTTCAGCGTCTTGTCGAGCGCGCTGAACGGGAAGAACAGAATGACCAATAGATAGCGGATCGCGGCCTCGATCGCGCGGCTCAGCCCCATCCGATCCTCCTTCGCCTTGGCGCCCTGCACCTAATCGCGCGCCCGCCCGGTCGGTTGCAGAGCACGTTTTCACGCCGCTGAAACAGCCGGCGCTCCCCGACGTTCTTCGCCCGACCCCAGCGTACGGAGCACAACCCGCTATGAGCAACGGACATTACGATATTATCATCATAGGGTCCGGTCCCGGCGGCGGTTCCGTGGCATGGAAGCTCGCCAAGACCGGCAAGCGAATTCTGCTGCTCGAACGCGGCGACTATCTTCCGCGTTCGCGGGCGAATTGGGATTCCAAGACGGTGTTTGTCGATGCCACCTATCAGGCGAAGGAAACCTGGTACGGCAAGGACGGACGGGAATTTCATCCAGGCTTGCACTATTTCGTCGGCGGCAACTCCAAGGTGTACGGCTCCGCCCTGTTCCGTCTGCGCCAGGAGGATTTCGGCGAAATCCGGCACGCCGACGGGATCTCGCCCGCCTGGCCGCTCGGCTACGACGTGTTCGAGCCGTACTACACCGCGGCGGAACACCTGTTCCATGTGCATGGCCAGCGCGGGGAGGATCCGACCGAACCGCCAACGGACGCACCCTACCCATACCCGCCGGTTGCACATGAGCCGCGCATCCAGGAACTAAGCGAGAGCTGGCGCCATCAGGGGCTGCACCCCTTCCACCTCCCGCTCGGCATCCTGCTGGACGAGAAGAACGGCAAGGCAACCCCGACCAGCATCTGCATTCGCTGCGATGCGTTCGACGGGTTTCCGTGCCTGCTCAACGGCAAAGCCGATGCGCAGGTAATCTGCGTCGATCCCACCTTGGCGGCGCACGACAACCTCACGTTGCTCACCAACGCCTATGTATCCAAGCTGGAGACGGATGCGTCGGGCCGCACCGTGACCAAGGTGCGTGCGATCCACGACGGCCACGACGAGCAGTACTCCGCCGACATCGTGGTGATGGCCTGTGGCGCCCTCAGCTCGGCGCTGCTGCTGCTGCGTTCGGCCAACGATCGGCACCCGAAGGGCCTGGCCAACGGCTCCGACCAGGTGGGGCGCAACTACATGCGGCACAACATGTCGGTGCTGATGGCGCTGCTGCGCGAGCCCAACGACACGGTCTTTCAAAAGACGCTCGCGGTGAGCGACTACTATTTCCGCTCCAATGACTGGGAATACCCGCTCGGGCTGATCCAGATGTGCGCCACGTCGCACGGCGAGCAGATACGGGGCGAGTTGCTGCCCGCCTGGCTGTCCTGGTTCCCGGAGATGCCGTTCGAGAAAATGGCGGAGTACTCGATGGACTTCTGGTTGCAGAGCGAAGATCTGCCGCACCCGGAGAACCGCATCATGTACGAGGGGAACCGCGTGATGCTCGACATCACCGAGGGTAACATGGAGGCGGCGCATCGCCTGAAGAAAAAACTGGAGAGCCTGATGAGCGTGGCCGGTGCGCACCCGGTGCTGCTGGAGCGTTCGCTTTATCTGGGCAAGAACATCCCGATCGGGGGGACGGCCCACCAGGCCGGAACCGCCCGCTTCGGCACCGACCCCGCGACCTCGGTGCTCGATCTGGACTGCAAGGCGCACGAACTCGACAATCTCTACATCGCCGACGCCAGCTTCTTTCCCTCGATTGGCGCCGTGAATCCGACGCTCACCATCATCGCCAACGCGTTGCGCGTCGCCGACCGGATCGCGGATCGCTTGAAGTGATGGCCGGGGGAGGTTTGCCTGGACTATAGCACTAGCAGCCTTCATTCGCCTGCCGCTGGCCTGGCAGCCGCTGGGTGTTCACGCCGCCTGCAGGCGGGCATTGCCGCAGTTGTAGGCGAGCGCGGTCAGGGTCCACTCGGCGGCAACCTTTTGGATGCCGCGCAGGTGGAGCGGACGAAGCCCATGGCGCTCTTGATGATGCCAAACACCGGTTCGATGGTCTGCTTGCGTCTTTGTGAGGTTCTTGGCATCTTCGGTCTCCAGCTGGCTTTCATCGCCAGGCGCCAAGGCTCGGTGATCCGGCGCGGCGTGGTTTGCGGCGGCGGCGGACGGAAGTCGTAGGGCCGGTGCGGCTGGGTCCGCCCGATCGCCACCAATGGCTCGATGCCATGTGCGTGCAGGTCCGCCACCGCTGGGCCGCTGGCAAAACCGGTATCGGCCAGAACGATCTTGGGTAGGCCAATGTTGTTCCAGGCCTCTTGCTGATCGCCGAGGTGCTTGAGGCTCATTTTTGGGGAGGAAAAATGATGCCGGCGCTGAAGCCCTCTTTGGGCGCGCTGCTGTTTGGAAGCGCGCTCCTCGCATCGGCGCCCTTGTCGGCGCAGACACCGCAAAGCCCAGAGGCAGCGGTATTCCGACAAAATTGCGCGGTCTGCCACGACAATCCGGCCACACGCGCGCCGGCCCGCGCCTCGCTGCACGCGATGTCGCCGGATTTCATCGTCGGCGCGCTCACGGACGGGATCATGAAACCCCAGGGGGCCGTTCTGTCGCCCGCGCAACGCATCGCGATCGCCGAATACCTCACCGGGCGGAAGGTCGGCGCCCAAGCGCCGATAGCGGGGCGTTGCGACGACACGACGCCGTTTTCGCCCGGCGGGCCGTCGTTCAACGGCTGGGGCGGCAATCTCGCGAACTGGCGGTATCAGCCGAACCCTGGCATCAGCGCGGCGCAACTCGGGCGGCTGGACGTGAGATGGGCCTTTGGCTTTCCCGGCGTCGTCGCGATGTTCGGGCAGCCCACTTTAGTCGGCGGTCGCGTCTTCGTCGGCGGCCAGAATGGGCACGTCTATTCCCTCAATGCGGCTTCCGGATGCTACTATTGGGATTATACGGCGAGCACGGGCGTGCGGACCGCCATCACGGTCGCGCGCATCGGCGATCGAACCGTCGCGCTGTTCGGCGATCGCCGCGGGCACGTCTACTCAGTCGATGCGACCACCGGCAAGACGATCTGGAAAGTGACGCCCGACGACGCCGTCGCGGTTCAAGTCACTGGCGCACCAGCGCTGTTCGAGGGACGACTCTATGTGCCGATCTCGGTGGGCGACGATAGCCGCGCGATTGACCCAAAATACCCGTGCTGCCAGGGCAGAGGCGCGATAGTCGCACTCGACGCGGCAACCGGAAACGTGATCTGGAAGACGTACACCATCCCCGAGGCGCGCCCGCAAGGAAGGAACAGCGCCGGCACGCAGCTCTGGGGGCCTTCGGGCGTCTCGATCTGGTCATCGCCGACGATCGATCAAGCTCGCGGGCTGCTCTACGCGGGAACAGGCGACAATCACTCGGCGCCGCCCACCGACACCAGCGATTCGGTGCTCGCCGTATCACTCGGCTCGGGAAGGATCGTGTGGTCCCGACAATTGACGGCAGGCGATATGGGCAACAGTGCGTGTCTCGCCGCGGACAAGGCGAATTGCCCGGAGCCGCATGGTCCTGACTTCGACTTCGGCGCGTCTCCCAACCTCATTCCTCTGGACAATGGCAAGCGCGTGCTGGCGATTGGCCAGAAATCCGGGATCGTTTGGGGGCTCGATCCCGATGACCGCGGGAAGATTCTGTGGAAAGCGCGCGTCGGCGCCGGCGGACCCCTGGGCGGCGTGCAGTGGGGCACGGCGACCGACGGGAAGACCGTCTACGCGGCGGTCTCGGATCTCGGGTTCTTCAATCCGGTGCTTGGACAGCCGTTGGTCGTCGATCCGCACCAAGGCGGTGGCCTGCACGCGCTCTCGGCGGCTACCGGGGCGACACTGTGGACCGCGCCGCCGGCGAACGCGTGCCGGGGGCGCAAGGATTGCAGCCCCGCGCAATCGGGCGCCGTCACCACCACCCCGGAGTACGTCCTCTCCGGCTCCGTCGATGGTCACTTGCGGGCGTACTCGACGACTAATGGCGGTGTGCTGTGGGATTACGACACCGCCAGACCGTTCGTGACAGTCAACCACGTGGCTGCGAATGGCGGCTCGCTTGATACCGGGGGACCGACCGTGTCGGGAGGAATGATCTTCGTGAACTCGGGATACGGGCTGTACGGCGGAAAAGCGGGCAACGTGCTGATCGCATTCGCCGCGCGCCCATGAGCCACGGTCGGCCACCCCGATGCCTTTCGCCTCACATCACCTTGGTGAGCCGCTCTTTGGTCTGCTCCTCCACCTCCCATTGGATGAGATCGGACCCCAGGGCGTCGCGCACCGAGACCATCCCGATCAGCGCCCCGTTTTCCACGACCGGCAGGTGGCGGAAGCCGTTGTCGTGCATCCGATGCAGCGCGTTCACCAGCGACCGGTCTGGGCTGATGGTCATCACCTTGCGGATCATGACGGCGCCAAGCTTGGTCGTCTCGGGATCGATCCCGGCCGCCAGCACCCGGACCAGGGCATCGCGCTCGGTGAAGATGCCGACCAGCTTGCCGTTCTCGACCACCACCACCGAGCCCACATTCCGCTCAGTCATCGCGCGGGCCGCGGCCCGCACCGATGCCTCGGGAGGCAAGGTTAGGTACGGTTTGGTTCCTGATGATATCGCGGATCGTATGCGACATAGCGCCATCCTCCTCGCGCACCGAGGCCAGAACGTCGTAGGCTAGCAAATCCCGGCGATCGACAGCCAGCCGAAAAGGCTAACGAAGTGCATTCGCATTCATTCTCCGCCAAAGTCTGCACTCGCGCCCGCATCACTCCGCCTCATCCATGACGCCGGATTCATGAGCTCGCCATCGTGGCGACACCCCGGCGGCCGGGCTGGCCCCGGTCGCCGCGCACCCGCGGCCAGGTCCACGGAGCGCCTGATGTCTCCAACGCACATCCTCAACGCCCACACGCGGCTGACGAAGGATCTCGGTTACGGCGCCGGCTCTGCCTACGACCACGCGACGGACGACGCCTTTTCCGGGCAGAACTATTTTCCGGACGGCATGGAGCGCCAACAATTCTATCACCCGCGCGAGCGTGGCTTCGAGCGCGAGAATCGGCGAGCGCTGGCCTTCTGGTCGAAGCTGCGGACTGAGCGGGGCGGCTAAACCGGCGCAGCTTTGCAATCACCGTATGGCGGCGGGTGCGATCGTCGCGACCGGCCGTTGCGGAGCGCGAGAGCCAGGCGGATCCGCCTGGCGTAGCCGGGCCACGTAACGGGCGGTTCGGTAGATGTGCGGGACGAAGAGCCCGACGATAAAGGCGGCCGAGGCCGGCAAGCCGATCATGATCAGGGTCAGTCTGGTCTGTGCTTCCAGCGGAACACCGGGAGACAGACCGCGTTGGCTGAGCACGAGGGCCGCGACCAGCGCCATCATGCCGGCGCAGCCGACGGCTTCCCACACTCGCCGCAGGCCGGGTGCCGGCGCGTCCTGCGTCCAGGCGTCGCAGAAGAAGGCGACAGTTCCGCTCAGCGAACCGGCCAGAGACGTGATCGAAAAGACCCGTACCCAGTCATCGGGACCGAGCGGTAATGCGCTGTGTTGGCCAACGAACAGCAGGATCCACATCGCACCCGCGATGCCGGCGCCGATCAGCGAGCAAAGTAGATACGTGCCCCACATCGGCCCCCGCCCCGGTTGGCGCTGCAAGCTCGGATGGCGTTGCAGCAGTCAGACGGTTGCCATGGTCGTCGCGGTGTGAACCGCTCCGAAGAAGAATGGCATGGCTATCCTCGGCAGATGTCCGGCGCCGGCGTGCGGCCGCGGTGGAAGCCACCGATGAATGCCGATATGTACGGCCATAAGATAAGCCACTAAGCAGATCGCAAGGCCGATCAAGTCTTGCAAGGGGAAGTCCGGGGTTGCTTCGTCCTCCACCGTGAAACCCATGTCCCGGAGCGTTCGGGCGATGGCATGTTCCGAGGATTCCGAGCTGAGCACCGCGCCTGCGGCAAGCAGGGTCAACTGGTCGAACGATTGCCGGCACTGCAGACGGAAGCTCTCGCGCGCCTCCCGCATGAGATCCTCATAGACCTCGGGCGCATTCGTGTCCCGGTACCGAACCGCGATGTCCAGCCCATCGGATGATCTCAAACAGAACTTCTGGAACTCGGCCTGGGCCTTGCTCCATTCTTCCGCGTAATCCGCGAAGAACCGCTGGTAGCGATGACCCGCGGCAAGTTCGGCGACATCCCGGTAGAGCTTGACCACGCGCGTAAAGCGAAATTGCGAGATCTGCAGCCCGCTCCCCGGGTCGGCTCGCAGATGGCGTTGCAATCCGTCCGGCAGATTGCTGGCCTCTTCGATGAAGGTTGCCAGCCCCGGAAGGTCATGCTGCTCGACACGGAATGCGTTTGGGGTCAGGCGCGCTGCCCTTCGCTGCACTTCGCTCGGAATATTGGCCATCGTCTTGAACACATCCAGGAGTTTCTGGTCGATGTCGCTGAGCCAGGGCGTGTTCGGGAGCAGCGTGGTCAGGATCAGAGCGGCGATGTACGGCGCCGGCAACGCGGAGAGGCTTTGGAGTTTTGCCGCGGTCTCGCTGGTGGGCTGCCCGGCGCCCGCGCCGCCGGGCACGATCCCGTCCAGCAACAACTGCCGCATCGCCTCCAGCCGCAGTGCGCAGGATAGCACGGCGAATAGGGCGAGCGTGCTGAGCATGTATCCAATCACCGCCTGCCGATACAGCCGCTGCCGCGTGGTGGAGCGGTTGGTTTGCGGCGTGTTAAAGCGGCGTTGTGCGTGCAGCAGCAGGATGGCGACGCAGATCACATAGCCCGCAATATCGGCTGTCGACATGGTGTTGGCCTCGCTCCCTCGCAGACCGAAACGGCTTTGAAGCGAAAGCATGCAGTGTACGGACGACTATGGCTGTGAATGAAGTCACTCCGCGTTGGTGGGCCGGTTTCTGTGCGCAGGGATGGCCTGGACAGCGCGCGCCGATCTGACCCCACGCCCTGCACTGCACACACCGCCCCGGCGCGGCAGGCAGCAGTGGGCGCTGGAGGAACCTGCTGGCGCCTGGGGCGATGATCCTTGACCTCAGCGGCTGAGGCCTGCAAAGCACTGGCCGGCCGCGACAGAGAAGTGTCTCTCCGACCGGACCAGAGGGCATGATTTCATTCCAAAGCGTTACCGAGGACGAAGCGGACATCCGCCTGGACCGCTGGTTCCGCCGGCACTTCCCCGGTCTGGCGCAGAGCGCGATCCAGAAACTCTGTCGAACCGGGCAAGTTCGCGTCGATGGCCACCGCGCCGATGCGGCAAGCAGGCTGGCGCCCGGCCAGTCGGTGCGCGTCCCGCCACTGCCCACCGCCCCTGCCGCGCCACGGCCCGCGCCGGATATCGACGCTCTCGTCGCCAAGGACATGCAACACCTCGTGCTGTACCGGGACGAGCATCTGATCGTGCTCGACAAGCCACATGGCCTGCCGGTTCAGGGCGGCCCGGGGATCACCCGTCATCTCGACGGACTGCTAGACGCGCTCCGCTTCGGCGCGCCCGACCGGCCCCGGCTGGTGCATCGGCTGGATCGCGATACTTCCGGCATACTGGTGCTCGCCCGATCGCCTGGTACGGCGGGCAAGCTCGCCGCCGCGTTTCGCGGACGCGACGTAGAGAAGACCTATTGGGCGGTCACGGCGGGCCGCCCGGTCCCGCCCGAGGGCCGGATCGACCTGGCGCTCAAGCGCATCGGCAGCGGCGCGGGCCAACGTACCGTCCCGGCCGACCGTGCCGATCCGGAAGCCGCGCACGCGGTCACGCTCTACCGCACGCTGGACCACGCCGGACCAAAGCTCGCCTGGCTGGAACTTCAGCCGCTGACAGGGCGCACCCACCAGCTCCGGGTCCACTGCGTCGCCGTCCGCGCGCCGATCCTGGGCGACGGCAAATACGCCGAGCCCGACCAGAACGGCGCCTTCAGCGCCTCCGTCGCAGGCCTGCCCACTGCGCTTCATCTGCACGCGCGCTGGCTGCGCCTGCCGCACCCGGCCGGCGGCTTCATGGTGGCGGAAGCCAATCCGTCACCCCACATGGTCGAGACTTTTCGCACCCTCGGCTTCGCCGTCCCACCGGCGCGGCCGCCTCAGAGGGTATAGCTGCATGTCCGACCGCAGGCCCCGCCGAAGCCGCCGTTACCTCCGCGCCGCCTTGATCTCGCTGGTCGTGATTATGGTGCTCGGCGGCATCGCGGTCGGTGCGTTCGTCGAGAGCTTCGATGCTAACGCCTACAAGCCGCGTATCGTCGCAGCGGTGAAGGCCGCTACCGGCCGCGACCTGGCGCTGAATGGGTCGATCCGGCTCAAGTTCGCGCTGCATCCCACCATCGAGCTGAGGGATGTGGCGCTCGCCAATCCGCCGGGCTTCTCGCGACCTGAGATGGCGGCGGTACGGGCGCTCGACCTGAAAGTCGGCCTGGCCCCGCTGATCAGCCGGCGGCTGGTGATCGATCGGCTGGTGCTGATCAGCCCCGACATCCTGCTGGAGCGCAACGCGAGCGGCCAGGTCAATTGGCAATTCTCGCCCCCGCCGCCCACCGTGGCCGCATCCCAGTCGGCGGTTCCGGCGCGCGAAACGCGACCGCCTGAAGCCACGCGCTCGGAGCCCGCGCCGACCCAAGCCGTGCCGCGATTCGAGCTGCGCGCGGCGCGGATCGAGAACGGCACACTCGGCTATCGCGACGATCGCACCGGCCAGCACGCCCTCCTGGCGCTCAACCGGCTCGACGGAGGTGCCACCTCCGTATCGGCGCCCCTCCATCTCAGCGCGCAGGCTGTGATCGCGGGAACGCAAGTCAACCTCGAAGCCGACGGCGGCTCGTTCGCGGACCTGACCGGCGGGAACTCGCGGCCATGGCCGATCAAGACGGTCCTGACCGCCGCAGGCGCCAAATTATCGGCCGAGGGCACCGTGGCCGAGCCGCTGTCAGGGCGTGGCTACAAGCTGGAAACGCTGGCCACCGTGCCGGACCTCGCGGCGTTCCGCCCCTTTTTTTCCACGACCAAGCTTCCCGCCCTGCGTGACGTGACCTTCGCCGCGCAGATCGCCGGCAGCCGCGGAAAGTTTCCGGCCGTCTCCGACATCCTGCTGCGGGTCGGCGCGTCAGAGCTTTCGGCGATCACACCCGGCCTCACCCTGACCAAGCTCGACCTCGCTGCTCCATCGCTGCAGCAGGACGTGCAGCTTGCGGCGGTGGGTGGCTTCGCCGGTACGCCGCTGACCCTGGGCGCGACCCTTGGGCCGCTCTCTGCCTTGATCGCGGGGCATTCTTCCATGCCGTTCCCGGTGGACGTGACGGCCGCGGTAGCCGGTGCCAGGCTTGCCGTGAAGGGGCGCGTGGCCGATCCCGTGCGGCTCGGCGGGGTTGATCTCACCGCGACCGGCAACGTTCCTGATCTGGCCGCGCTGGCGCCGCTGGCCGGCCGGCCGCTGCCTGCCCTGCACAACATCGCCGCGAGCGCCAGGCTAAACGACATTAACGGGCTGCGCCACGGGCTCGCCCTGAGCGATCTCAGACTGACCTCCGGGGAGGCGGACCTCGCCGGCGCCGTAGAGATCGCCTTTACCGCGAAGCCAGGCATTCGCGCCAACCTGACGTCGCAGCGCGTGGACGCCGATGCGCTCCGCGCCGAGCTCGCAATTCCGGCGGCAGCGCACCCGGTTGCGGGGCCAGGCGCCGGACCGGCCGTCGGCTCCGCTCCCAAGCCGCCGCCGAAGGCCGCCGCCGGTCATGTGATCCCTGATACACCGATCCCGTTCAATGAGCTTCGTCACGCGAATGCCGACATCCAGATCGTCGTCGCGACGCTCATCAGCGGTGGGGCAAGCTGGCACGATGCGTCCGGCCATTTGGTGGTGCAGGACGGCAAACTGGCGCTCCCTATTAGCGCCACGCTTCCCTCCGGCCCGCTCGCGCTCACGCTTTCGGCCGACGCCGCCGGCCCAAGCCCGACGGTCGCCGCGAGCTTGCGCGCGCCCGCGTTGCCGCTTCAGATGCTGCTGGCCGCGTTCGGCCAGCCCGGCTATGCTACCGGCGCGGTCGGGGTGGCCGCGGATTTGCGTGGTGCGGGCCCCACGCCGCACGCGATCGCCGCCAGCCTCGACGGTATGCTCACGCTATCGATGAACGGTGGGACGATCGAGACGCGGCTGCTGGAACAGGCGCTCGGCCCGGCGATCGCGCGAGCCAACCCGCTCGGGCTTTTGGGCAGCAGCGCCACGAGCCCGATCCGCTGCGCAGTGGTCCGCGTGCAGGTGCGGCATGGCGTGGCACAGATCGCGCCGCTGCTGTTCAGCTCGCCGCTGATCACGATCAACGGCTCCGGCCGGATCAATTTGGGTGCCGAGATGCTCGACCTGACGCTGCATCCTCAGGGGCGGGCCGGGGGCGTCGCGATCGCCGTGCCAGTGGTGGTAAGCGGGGGGTTCCGCGCGCCGCGCGTTAGCTTCAGCGACAAGGGCGCATTGCAAGCCGGCCTGAATGCCGCGCTCGACGCGTTGGCCCACAAGGGCGCGCGGCTTGGCGGCAGCGGCGAAACGGGGCCGGCCTGCGCCAGCGTGCCCGGCGAGGCCCAAGGGCGGGCGACGGGACGGGCGGCTCGGTCGGGACCGGCGAAGCTTCCGAACCCCGCCTCGCTCTTGCGCCAATTCCTTCGCTGAGAAGAGAGGCATCGGCCGGTGAAACGCTTTTGGGACCGGGCCGGCATCGATCCCACGCCGCACGGCTTCGCCATCCTGCTCGACCACCGCCCTGTGCATTTGCCGGGCGGCGCAGTGCTGCATGTGCGGCCCGAGCCCCTCGCCCGCGCCATCGCGGCGGAATGGCAAGCGGCCGGCGCGGAACCGGGAGGTGAGATGTCCCTCAAAGACACCCCGCTCACGCGCCTGACAGGCACCGCGCAGCAGCTTATTGCGCCGGACCCTTGGCCCACGGTCGATGCCATCAGCCGCTATGGCGAAACCGAGCTGCTCTGCTACCGCGCCGAGGCGCCGCCCAACCTGGTGGAGCGCCAAGCGCGCGGCTGGCAGCCTTGGCTCGACTGGGCCGCCCGCAGGTTCGACGCTCCGCTGCGGGTGATTGCCGGCGTGGCGCCGATCAGGCAGCATCGCGGCAGCATCGCCGCCCTGCGCCGAGCGGTCTCCAGCCACGACCCGCACGGACTGGCCGGCCTCGGGCTCGCGGTGCCGGCGCTGGGCAGCCTGGTGCTTGGCCTCGCTCTGGCCGAGGGCCGGCTCGACCCGGAGACAGCTTTTGCGCTCGGAACGCTGGACGAGCTTTATCAGGCGGAGATCTGGGGCGAGGACGCCGAGGCTTCCGCGCGCCGCCTGGCGATCGCCGATGACGTCGCGCTGGCGGCCCGGTTCATGGCGCTCTCCCGGGGAGAGGAGGTGCCGTGATCGCCAAGCGGCTGGTCGTGCGCGGCCGGGTGCAGGGGGTGGGCTACCGCGACTGGATGGTCTCGCGCGCCGCCAGGCTGGGGCTCGCTGGATGGGTGCGCAACATGGGCGAGGATGCGGTGGAGGCGCTGGTGGCGGGCGATGCTGACGCCGTCGAGGAACTGCTCCGCCTCTGCCGGCGCGGGCCACGGCTGGCCGAGGTGGTCAGCATCGTCGATGACCACGCCGAACCCCCGGAGCAGCCTGGCTTCTTCCGGCTCCCCTAGCCCGCATCTCTCACAAGAATCAGGTGCATCGGGGCTCTGAATCGAGCGAAAGTTCTTCTGCAACAAAGCCTTATCGCGCAGCAGAGGAAGTCCCCGATGCCGACACAGTGTAACCCGAACCTGTTTGCGTTTGCACCTGCCGAAGGCCGCCCGGTCGTTGCCTCCTTCGATGGTGGCGCCGATCACCAGCGATGCCGGTGCGCTTGCTGCTCGGGGCGACGGATCGGGTGCTCGGGCTGACCCGAAGCTGGCGGCCTGCTTCAAGGATAGCCGCGATCCCGCCTTTGCCGAGCATGAGGTCGAGACGCTGGTGATGCAGCGGGTTGTCGGCATTGCGCTCGGCTATGAGGATCTCAACGACCACGACCAGCTGCGCCATGACCCGGTGCTGGCGACGCTTGCCGGCAAGCTCGCGGCCTCGCCGCAGCGACTGCGCGCCTCTGGCGGGCAAGAGCACGCTGAACCGGCTTGAGCTCAGCCGTGACGAGCCCACCCGTTATGCCCGCATTGCCGCCGAAAGCGCGGCCATCGAGCCGTTGTTCGTCGAGCTGTTTCTCGACGCGCACGGCACGCCCCCGGAGCAGATCATTCTTGATCTCGATGCCACCGATGACCCGCTGCATGGCCACCAGGAAGGCCGGTTCTTCCACGGATACTAGGATTGCTACTGCTACCTGCCGCTCTATGTGTTCTGCGGCCGGCACCTGCTGGCGGCGAAGCTGCGGTGTTCGGATATCGACGCCAGCGCCGGCGCGGTGGAGGAGGCGGCTCGCATCGTTGCGCAAATCCGCGCCCGCTGGCCGAAAGTGCGCATCCTGCTGCGCGCCGACAGCGGCTTCGCCCGCGAGGGCGCTGATGGCCTGGTGCGAGCAAAGCGGCGTCGATTACCTGTTCGGCTTGGCGCGCAATAGCCGTCTGAGCGCGGGGATCCAGGCCGAGATGGCCGAGGCGCGCACCGAGGCGGAGCAGACCGGCAAGCCGGCCCGGCGGTTCCGCGATGTCCCCTGGACGACACGCGACAGCTGGAGCCGCGAGCGGCGCGTCGTCGGCAAGGCCGAGTGGACCGAAGGCGAGCCGAACCCGCGCTTCGTCGTCACCTGGCTGAGCGAGCAGAGGCGGACGCACGGCACCTTTACGAGGCGATCTACTGCGCGCGCGGCGAAATGGAGAACCGCATCAAGGAATGCCAGCTCGACCTGTTCGCCGACCGCACGTCCGCCGCCACGATGCGCGCCAACCAGTTGCGCCTGTGGTTCGCCTCCGCCGCCTACGTGCTGCTCTGTGCGCTGCGGCAGATCGGCCTGGCGCACACCACGTTCGCCCGCGCCACCTGCGGCACCATCCGGCTGCGGCTCCTGAAGATCGGCGCGCTGGTGCGCATCAGCGTCCGCCGCGTCATCGTCGCGATGGCCTCTGGATGCCCCGCCCAACAGGAGTTTGCCGATGCCTACGAAAAGCTCCGACAGGCCATCGCCTGACAGCAACGAGCCAGACACCGCAAGCCGACATCCCCGACCGATGCCAACTCAACGCCTACGGCGTGCGGCAGCACGCCCGCAGACCCACCAAGCCAGCCCTCAGCCCCGCACCAACGCGCCCATCACCGCTCGCCACCAATCAAACGGCTCTACATCGCGATCCGGTGAGAAATGCGGGTTAGCAACCACCTCTCCCCCGTTTGCGAAGGGGAGAGGTGGCTCCTACCGACCCCGATCAGCCGTCAAAGCGCGAGACGCAAGGTGAGCGTCCAAAGATTCCGGACAAAACTTCCGCCGAGCGGGGCGGTGCCGGCGACGCTGCCTTCGGTGCTGCGCGTATCGGCGAAGCTGTAGCTCGCCAGCAGGCGCATTCGCCGGTTCAGCAGCCAGGTCGCACCGAGGCCCAGTGTGTACGCGGTTTGCTGTCCGCCGCCCTGGAGCAGATCGGCCCGCTGGAGCCCGAGGGAGCCTTGCAGCAGCACGTTGCGTCGCCACTCGTAGTCAAGGGTGAGCTTGCCTAGGGTGTAGGCGAAGCCAGCCACCTCTTCCTGCGCTGCGTCCTGGAGGCTGTGCGAGAGCACGGCGGTAATCGTCGTCATCCCGCCGGGCGAGAAGCTCAGGTCTGCCTCGGCGACCGGGCCGCCATAGGCGCCATATTGGCGAGCGGCGAAGGCGCGCCGCTCCCAGCCCGCGAGCACGCGCCAGTGCCAGATTCCCTCGCCCTCGTCGGCGAGCCCGGCCAGCGCCGCCCAGCCGGTCGAATCGAGCGAGGGCGCGCCCGCAGCGGGTGCCACGTAGAGCTGATCCGTGCCGCGCAATACGAACAGCGCGCTCCGCTGCGGCGCCGTCTCGTAGCGCAAGGTCACGCCACCTTGCAGCACGTCGCGGTCGCGGTAGGCCTGACTTGCCGGTACGCCGAAGATCGTCGTTGCCCCGAAACGCCAGGTGGAAAGATCGATATTCGGCTCGACGGAAAACCGGTTCCAGCCCGAGGCGTAGCCGGCGCGGAGGTCGTTCACCTGATAGGCCACCGGCCGGTCGGAGGGCAGCGCATCGAGGTCCGTGCGGTCCTGGTGCAGCGATAAGTGCGCGGCGGAGAGGGTGAGCTTGTCCTGGCCGATGTCGATCGTCCCACCGCCTGAGCCGACCCAGTCAATCCGGCTTTGCGCGGGCAAGTCCAGGTAGCGGGCGTCGTTGAGACTGAAATAGAGGGCGAATGGATCGCGGGGCGCCGTGGACTGTACCAGCAGTGACGGGCGCGTGCCGACGATCCAGCTTCCGCCACTCGCGTTGCTGCCCAGCACGTTGCCATCATAGCCGACCGATTGATCAAGTTCCGGACGCACCCACAGACCGTCGAGCCGGGAGCCTTGGCTGTCGTAGAGCGGCTGTGGGCGCGAGGCTACGGTTTCGCCGGGCACCGTACCGAAGCCTGGCACCGATGGCGGGAGCTGGTCGGACAGCACCTGCGCCCGGCTCGCCCCGGCGACGGCGACGGCGGCCAGCAGGCCGAGCAGGAACGGGCGCGTTTTGGCGTCCATGCTCTACTAGGACGCCAAACCCGTTAACAGAGCATTGTATGCCGGTGGGATTTGGTGCCCATCGCGACCCAGGCTCACCCCGGCAACGCCCTTGACGAGTTTTTAGGCAGCGCCCAAAACCTTGCTTTTACGCCAGGGCAACGATGCGGCAACTGAGTTGGTTGTTCACGGCGGCAGCGCTGATCGCTACCGTTCCGGCGCGGGCCGCCGATCTGCTGCTCGCCGAATCGATCGGTCTCGCCGGGCCGGCGATGTTCCTCAGCTCAGGGGCGCCGGGAATGGTGCTGGTCGTGGTGCGGGGCGACGCGTCGCTGGTCCAGGGCTACGGCGAGACCGCAAAGGGCAACGGACGCGAACCCGACGCGAAAAGCCTGTTCCGCCTCGGCTCCATCACCAAGGTGTTCACGACCGAGGTGCTGGGCAGCCTGGTTGCCGACGGCACGATGCGGCTGACCGACACGCTGGAACACGATTCCGGCGGTCTGCCGGTGCCGTCGCGCGAGGGGCGGGCGATCACGCTGCTCGACCTCGCAACGCATACCGCCGGCCTGCCGCGCGAGATGGATTTTGCGCCTGACACCTCCACCGAGCCCACCCGTGCAGACCGCTGGGCGTGGCTCGGCAAGCACACGCTCGGCTGGACGCCGGGCACCGTCGCCGCCTACTCCAACATCGGCTTCGACCTGTTGTCGGACGCGATCGAGACCGCGACCGGCAAGCCGTATGCCGCGCTGCTGCAGGATCGCGTCACCAAACCGCTCGGGATGGTCGATACCGGGTTCAGCCCGTCCGCGGCAGCGTGCGCGCGGCTGATGCTGGGCAGCGGCATCGGCGGTCCGGCGCCTTGCCGTGATATGCAAGCGGTTCAGGGCGGCGGCGGCCTCTACGGCACAGGCGCGGACATGGCGCTCTGGATGCGCCACGTGCTGGCGGGCACCGACCCGGCGCTGGTTCTTTCGCAGGCTGTCTATTGGCAGCGGCAGACGCTGGCGGCGGCGATAGGCTTCGACGAGGCAGGCCCGATGGCCGGGCTGTGCCTGGGCTGGGTGATCGAACAGTCGCATGGTCCGCTGCCGCTGATCGTGCAGAAAACCGGCGGCCTCTCGGGGTTCATGAGTTACGTGGCGTTCGCGCCCGGCCGCGGTGCCGCGGTGTTTTTCGTGGTCAACCGGACGGATTTCGGCATGTTCCATGGCCTGACCGCGGCCGCGAACGGATTGCTGGGAAACCTCGTCACTCGCTGAGCAGCTCGCGATGGACGGCGACCGTCGTCGCCTGCATCGCCCGGTCGAGCGCCGAAGTGCGGAACGGCGCGCGACTTGCTGGCGCCTTATATACCTAATTCACCGTGGGCTTCGAGACCCCCGATCTTGAGGAGGCTGGTGCTCTCCTGAACCAGTTGGGATGGTGAGGCGGGGCAAGTTCGCCACCAACAGCTCCTCGTCATAAAACACGCCATCGATGCAGAGCGCCTGCCGCTCGATGCCGTACGGAACGAACCCGAGCCGGTGATACAGTGCTCGCGCGGTCTGATTGCTCGTCCCCACGGTCGCGTGCAACAGCAACACGTGTTCACAGGCGTGTGCGATCACATGCCTCACGAGGCGTTCTCCCAGCCCGCGGCCGCGCCATTGCGGTTGCACGAACACGCCCCACAGCAGCCCCTTGTGGCGATGCTTGGCGCGCTGGTTCGCCGCAAAACCCGAAGTGCCGACCAACCATCCCTCGGCAAACGCGCCAAAAATGGCGTCCGGTCCAACATCCGGGATGCGCGCGTGGAAGCTTTCGACTGATTGAGCGGCTTCTTCAGCATAGCTCGAACCAAATGCTTCAGGAGCGGACGCGAGCGCGGTCAGGCGTAGCTCGCGAAACGCGGCCGCGTCGGCCGATGTCAACAACCGAATCGCGGGCATTGCATCGGACGACGCCATCGGTCGCCTCACGCCGTCATCAGATCGCGCAACAGCGGCATCGCCTCCGCGGCGAAGCGTTCGATCTGCCGGTCCCGTTCCTCGTATGGTCCGACCAGGTCGATCACGACGTGGCGCACGCCTGCCTCATGGAACGCGCGGATTCGTTCGGCCACCTGCGCCGGCGTGCCGAGCGCGCAGTAACGCTGCGCCGGCTTGCGGAAATCCATCGCGTAGCGGGTGCTGAGCGTGGCTGCCGCGGCATCCAGGGCCGCCTCGTAGCTATCATCGAGCCGGGTGAACAGCAGGTGACCGGTGCCGAACGTGGTCAGCGTCCGGCCGGCCTCGGCCGCCGCGGTCTCGATCTTGTCGAGAGCCGCGCGGTACATCTCGGGCGTGACGACATAGGCGTAATAGCCGTCGCCCAGCCGGCCCGTCCGTCGCAAGACCGCGTCCGACCGACCGCCGAACCAGATCGGCGGTCCACCGGGCTGGCGCGGCGGCGGGGTCAACGCGACATCGCGGAAGCCGCCGTAGAAGCGCCCGTCATGGCTCACCGCCTCGCCGGTCCAGAACTTGCGGAGCAAGCCCACGCCTTCAGCCAGCCGCGCGCCGCGCTCAGCGAGCGGCACGCTGCAGACGGCGTATTCCTGCGGGAACTCGCCGCCCACGCCGACGCCGACGATCAGCCTCCCCTCGGTCAGATGATCGAGCGTCGCGACCTGCTTGGCCACCGGGGCGGGATGGCGCAGCGGCAGCAAATAGACGCCGACGCCCAGCAGCAGGCGCCGGCTCACGACCGCCGCTTGCGCGAGCTGCAGCAGCGGGTCGAGCATTGGAACGGCGAAGGAGATGTGATCGCCGCTCCAGATCGAATCGTAGCCGCTTCGGTCCACCAGCTCGACGAGCGCCGCCAGCTCGTCGATGGTTGGGCGCCACGGCGCGGTCGCCGGTTCAGTGCGGCGGTGCAGGGTCGCGACGCCGATGCGCAGCCGGTGGTCCAGCGGCAAGGTCATGACACCGCCCAGTCGGTCGCGAAGCCCGCGAACACGTGCGGGATGCGCTGGATCTCGGTCAGCAGCTCGCGTTGCAGGCCGGGTTGGGTGCCCGGCGGGAACACGAGGTCGAACGCATCCGCCGCTCCGCCGTAGCGCGCGGCGAGGGCTTCGGCCAAGTGCTCGAAAGTAGCGCAGACCGCGAAGATGCGTACCACGTCGTCCGACACCAGCGTCGGCATCTCCGCCCAGCGTCCCTCGACCGACATCCGGTGCAGCTTGGCGCCAAGCTCCTCCAGGCCGTGCAGGGCAAGGATCGGCAGATAGGTGCGCGTGGAACCATAGAAGCCGATGCGCGCGCGGATCTTGTCCATCGCCGCCGCGACCGTTGCGTCGTTCGGCCCGGTGGCGATAAAGCCGCCGCCGTGCAGGTCGAAATTCTCGCGCCGCCGGTCGCCACGGCTGAGGCCGATCTCGATGTTGGGCAGGCAGACTTCATCGAGATAGCGACGCGAGCACAGCGGATGCAGGCGCACGCCGTCGCAATGCTGACCGGCCAGTCGCAGCATCGCCTCGCCCACCGCCGAGACCGTGACCGGCACCATCGGCAAGCCGGTGGGCGTGGGCGAAAAGTCGGGTGTCATCAGGGTGAGCGTGTAGTGCTCGCTGTGATAGTCGAGCCGCCCGCGCGTCTCCCAGCAGCGCCAGATCGCGCGCAGCGCGCCGATATAGTCGCGCAGGCGGGGCGCGGGCGCGCTCCATTGGATGCCGAAGCGGCGCTCGTTGTGGCCCTTCACCTGGCTGCCCAGGCCGAGCACGAACCGTCCGTTCGAATTGGCCTGCAAGTCCCATGCTTGACCTGCGGTGACGGTCGGGCTGCGCGGGAACGCGACCGCGATGGAGGTCGTCAGCTCCGCCCGCTCCGTTGCCAGCGCGGCCAGGACGAGCGGGGCGAAAACGTCATGGCCAAGCTCGACCGACATCAACGCGTCGAACCCCACCGCCTCGGCCGCCCGCGCGGCGGCAGCGACATCGCGCCATCGGTCCAACGGCAGCACCGTGAACACGCGCATCATCCCCTCCGGCCCTTGCTTGCCGCGCGAGCTTGCCCGCGGACGCTCCGCCCGCCAAGCTCTCGCCCGCGGATTGGAAACGGGGGACGCATGACCGACCTGTTGGAAACGATCGAGGGCGGCGTGGCGACGCTCACCCTGAACCGGCCCGACCGGCTGAACGCGCTGTCGCAGGCGATGCTGGGCGGGCTCCACGCCGCGCTGACCCGGCTCGCCGAGGACGACGCGGTGGGCGCGATCGTGCTGACCGGCGCCGGGCGCGGCTTCTGCGCGGGCGGCGACGTGAAGGACATGGCGGCGCGCGGGCAGCACACCTACGAGGAACGGATCGAGCGGCTCGCCCGGATGCACGAGCTGCCGCAGCTCATGCGCCGGCTGCCCAAGGTCATTATCGGCATGGTCAATGGCGTGGCGGTCGGCGCCGGACTCGGGATGGCGATGGCCTGCGACCTGCGCATCGCCGCGCGCTCGGCCCGGTTCGGCACCGGCTTCGTCGGCATCGGCTATTCGGGTGATTTCGGCGGCTCCTGGCTGCTCACCCAGCTTGTCGGCGCCGCCAAGGCGCGCGAGATGTATCTCTTGGGCGACGTGATCGACGCGGACGAGGCCGGTCGCATCGGCCTGGTCAACCGCGTCGTGGACGACGTGGCGCTGGTGGAGGAGACGATGGCGCTCGCCCGGCGCATCGCCGGCGGGCCGCTGCTGTCTTATCGTTATGTCAAGCGCAACTTGAACGCGGCCGAGACCGAGACCCTGGCTTCGGTCTGCGACCTGGAGGCGGTGCATCAGGCACGCACCGGGTTCTCCGAGGACCATCGGGAGGCGGTGGCGGCATTCGCGGAGAAGCGGAAGCCGGTGTTCCGGGGACGCTGAACGGCGCGCGTAAACCCGCGCCTTGGGCAGCCGCATTTGTCCGAGCAGGGCCGCTGTGATCAGCGGCGGCGACAGTCCCCCGACCTGCTCGGCGATATTGGCTCCAGGTCCAGCCGTTCTCGCACTTGATGTCGAGTATCCACTCGGTGAGCTGTTCGCGGCGCATCGGTTTCGTCTCCTGCTTGTGGAGAGGCCTGGTCGCATCCGATCAAGCCCGCGCCTAGCGGGGGGAGGGACGAAGTCTGTACTGGCGCTGGCCCAGGCACGCCCGGGTCGTGCCTGCTATTGACGCATCGTGAGCTTCCCCGGATCGCCGCGGTGGTCCGGCTGGCCGCCGATCACCACGGGTATCATAGCGCAATTGCCGTTTCGATGCGCTCATACTCGGCTTTCAGTCCATCCGCGGACTGTTCAAGAAGGCCCGCGTCGACGAGTGCTTTGACGTCCTCGTAGACCCGCTTGAAGTCCCGATCGAGCGAGCGAGCCAAGGCCCTCACACTCGGCTCCGGGTGTCTATGGACATGGTGGAGAAGCTCGTAACGCTTGGGCGTCAGAACTGAGAACAGAGCTTGCCAATTTTCAAAGATCAGGTGACGCTCGTCGACTTTCTCGCCGCGCTCGAAACGGGCAACGTCTGCCAGAATACCGTCTGCTGCATCTCGGAGAGAGCCGCCGACGTGAACCTTAGTCTCCCTGTTCACCTTCATGGGGACCACTCCTCTCTTTCTCCACGTCAGCCAGGAAATCGGCCAACAGGCGTTGAATGGAATGGAAGATGTAGGGACACTCTGATCAAGGAGTAACCGGGCCGGCTCGGTCGAGAAAAGGAACGACAGCAACCAAATTGCGCTTGGAGTTGGGTTTTTACGACGATTTGGCCTCCCTCGCCGGCGGCAGGGCGCCATTTTGGGCGCAGATCTCCCGTCAGGCGCGCACCAGCACCTTGCGAGCGAGATGAAGGTTAGCCAGTCCACAAGTCACGAACAGCCGGTGGGCGTTCTTGTCCAGCCCACGATAGCGCACTTTCACAAAGCCAAACACACGCTTGATCACGCCGATGCTGTGCTCGACCTTGGCTCGCACCGTCGATTTGGTGCGGTTGCGTGCCTTCTCCGCCTCATCGACCACGCCACGATGCCGATAGCGCCGGTTGGTGAAGTCTTGCGCGTGCGGCGCATGCTCGCGGATCACCTCGCGTTGGCCGCGATAGGCCTGGTCACCCCACACCCGCGTTTCCTCGCCGTGCAGCAGATCACCAAGCACCGCCGCATCATGCACATTCGCCGCGGTGGCAACCACGGAATGGATCAGCTTGGTTTTGCTATCCACCCCGAGATGCGCCTTCATGCCAAAATACCACTGCTGGCCCTTTCTGGTCTGATGCATCTCGGGATCGCGCTGCTTGGACGCATTCTTGGTCGAACTCGGGGCGCTGATAATGGTCGCGTCGACGATTGTGCCAGTGCCCACCTTCAATCCTCGGTTCTCGAGATGTTCATTGACAGTCTCGAGTATCCGCTTGCCGAGTTCGTGCTTCTCCAGCAGGTGGCGGAATTTGCACACCGTGGTCTCGTCCGGTGCCGGCTCCCGACCGAGATCGATGCCGGCGAACTGCCGCATCGAGGCTGAATCATACAGCGCCTCCTCCACCGCCGGATCCGAGAGGTTGAACCAGAGCTGCAGGAAGTAAATGCGCACCATGCGCTCAAGGCCGATCGGCGGACGGCCGTGGCCTGGCTTCGGATAGACCGGCTCGATCAGCCGGCAGAGGTCCTGCCACGGCACAACGCGGTCCATCTCGGCAAGGAACGCGGCGCGACGCGTGGTTTTGCTGTAGCGCTCGAAGTTGACGCTCGCCAGAGTTGCTTGCCGCATATCGGCCCCGCACGAAATCCGCAGAACCCGCCCTACAGGCTGTTCCGTGACCGTGTCGAGAGCGGCTTTTTCAGAGTGTCCGTAGGACGTCTCGACGCCCCTGTAGTGGCGATGGTCTCCTTTGCCACGCTCATTATCATATCCAATGATACGCTTGTAATTTACTACATAAACCAACGAATACTTATAGTCGTGCCGGCTAGGCGGTACCCGGGCGTCGACAGACCACATCCGCATCTCCACAAACGAACCGTCCTCGAAGTATGTGCGGCGTCGCGTGATTGAGTGTGGCGGCAGGCATGATGGCCTCATATGCCAGCAAACAGTGATGGCGTCAAGCGCCATCAGCCCATTCGGCCCTGGTTCACGCCCACATTCCCGCTCGGCTCGTGACAAGGTGACAAGGCTCCGGAGCGGACGTATGTTCGCTCCACAGCGGGTCGCTGCCTTTCGTGACCGGCGAACGGATGGGCGTCCTGTCGCGATCCAGGCCAGCGATCCCTCGGACCAATGGTTCGGAGGAGTTGACATGGCGATCATTCGGAATCCCGTCGTCTGGGGCTGGGATCAGATTAAAGGCGCGGCGCTGGCCGTGGATGCCGCCGGCCACGTGGATCATCGCGGAAGGGATGCGCGTCCGGCGGTCCGTCGCATCGGCGGGGCCGACCTCAGAGACGTGCTGGGCAGGGGCTTCGCCGACTTCCGGGCCGACCCCACCCATTATGTCTTCCTGTGCGCGATCTACCCGATCGTCGGCCTGATCCTCTGGAAGCTCGTCGCCGGCGGCGAGGTCTTTCACCTGGCCTTTCCGCTGGCGGCTGGCTTCGCCCTGATCGGACCGTTCGCCGCAATCGGCCTCTATGAACTGAGCCGCCGACGCGAGCAGGGGATGGAGATCCACTGGTGGGATGCCTTCCAGGTCTTCCGATCGCCGTCCATCGGCGCCATCATGAAGCTCGGAGTCCTGCTCGCGGCCATCTTCGTCGTGTGGCTGGTGGCGGCGGAGTTCATCTACCGCTTCACTGTGGGCGCCGAGGCTCCCGCTACGGCCGGGCAATTCTTGCTGGACGTGTTCACTACGTGGCGCGGCTGGGTGCTGATCGTGTTCGGTAACGGTGTCGGATTCCTATTCGCGGTCGTAGTCCTCACCATCAGCGCGGTCTCGTTCCCGCTGCTGGTCGATCGGGATGCCAGCGTCGAAACGGCCGTACGGACCTCGGTCGCGGCGGTGCGAGCGAACCCGGCGACGATGGCGCTCTGGGGGCTGATCGTGGCGGCCGGCCTGGTGATCGGCTCGATCCCCTTCCTGCTTGGCCTCGCCGTGGTGATGCCGGTGCTTGGGCACGCGACCTGGCACCTCTACCGCCGGGTCGTGACCTTCTCACCCCGCCCCTAGGCCCGCCAGCACCTCGCCCGGCGTCAGTATCTGCGGTAGGATGCGGGGCTCGCGGGCGTCGGCGGGATAGTAGAGATAGAGCGGCACGCCGTCGCGCCCGTGCGCGCGCAGGAACCCAGTGATCGTCGGGTCCTGGCGCGTCCAGTCGCCCTTGAGATAAGCGACACGTCGCGCGGCAAATGCCTCGCGCACCGATGCAGCCTCGATCGCCACGCGCTCGTTGACCAGACACGTGACGCACCAGGCCGCGGTCATGTCCACGAACACGGGCCGGCCCTCGGCCCGGAGTGCCGCGAGCCGCGCCGGGCTGAACGCCTCGGCAGCGTTCGCGGATGCGCCCAATGGCGCGGCGGCGGGCGCAAGCCCGATCGTGCACAGCGCCGCCAGCGCCGCCCCTGCCGCCGCCGTCGCCGCGAGTCTGCCGAGCCGTCCGGTTGGCGGCTGCATGGTTTGCGAAGCTCCCAACAGCCAGGCGGCGAAGCCCACCAGCACGAGTCCGGCGAGTGCCGCCGCCAACCCGTCCGGGCCGGCCTCGGCGCTCAGCACCCACATCAGCCAGGCGGCGGCGGCGTACATCGGAAACGCCAGTACCTGACGCAGTGTCTCCATCCAGCGCCCCGGACGCGGCAGCAGCCGCCCCAGCCCCGGCACCATCGCGAACGCCAGATAGGGCGCGGCGAGCCCGAAGCCCATAGCCAGGAACACGGCCATTGTCGCGACCGGTGGGGCGGCCAGCGCACCCGCGATCGCCGCCGCCATGAACGGCGCCGTGCAAGGTGTCGCGACCAGCACCGCGAGCAGCCCGGTGAAGAAGCTCCCGAGCTGCCCGCCGCGCTCGGCCAGCCCCTGCCCAGTCCCGACGAGCCGCTGGCCGACTTGGAACACGCCCGAAAGGTTGAGCCCGACCGCGAACAGCACCACAGCCATGATCGCCACGAACACCGGGGAGGCGAACTGGAACCCCCACCCCGCCGCGGCCCCCGCCGCGCGCGCCACAAGCAGCGCCCCGCCCAAGACGGCGAAGGCGGCCAATACCCCGACCGTGTAGCTCGCCGCATCGGCGCGCAGCCGGCCGCGCGCCGCTCCAGAGGCGAGGCCGATCGCCTTCATGGCCAAGACCGGGAACACGCAGGGCATCAGGTTCAGGATGAGCCCGCCCAGCAGCGCGAGCCCGAGCAAGCGCCAGAGCGAGGCGCCGGCGGGTGCCAGGAAACCCGCCGGGATCGCGCCCGGCGTCGCCGTCACCGCCAGATGCGTCTCTTGCCCGGATCGGTCGAGCACGGTCAGGATGCCGGCAAGGCCGCCAGCGGGCTTGAACCCGCGCCCAAGAGCCAGATGCAACGCGAACCCGCCCTCGGTCGCGGCCAACGGCTGCGCCGCGGCATCGTTGATGGTGCCCGGCGTGTCCGGGATGAACCAGGCATCGGCGATAGAGGCCGCGCCTAGCTCCGGCCCGCGTACCCATAGCGTGCCGTCTGGGGCGATATGCGTCTCCCACGGCGACGGGCGTGGCACGTCACGGGCCGCCGCTTCGAACAGCGGCGCTTCGGCCGACGGTGCCGGGCGGCCGGCAGGCAGATCGAGCCGAAATGTGCCTTGCTCAGGCACACAGATGTCCTTGCAGACCAGCCAGCTCGCGTCGGCCGTGACCGTGAGGCCGCTCCCGTTCGCGCTGGGCGTCACCGTCATCGGCAGCAGCAGGTCGCCCGTGTACGCATACGTCGTCAGCGGCCCTTCGGAGAGCCGGCGAGGCACCGGCCAATCAATGCCGCCGGTCTTGGCGCCCGCCGGCACCGATAGCTTGAGATCGGGCGCAGCGCCGGCATCCCCAGGGTTCTTCCAGTAGGTATGCCAACCGGGCGCCATCCGGATCAGCAGGCCCAGTCGGAACGGGGTGCGAGGCGCGACGGCGTCGGTGTCGGAGACGATCGAGACCGTCGCGCGCGAACTCGCGACCGTCGCGCTCTGCGCCGCGTCAGCCGGGCGGCCCGCGAACAGCAGCGCGGCGAGCACGATCAGCCAAAGCGCGGAGCGGGTCATCGAGTCACTCGGGCAGCTCGTCGAACGGCATCTGCACGCCTTCATAAATCTCGGCCAGCGGCAACTCGACAGCAATTTCAGGCAACGCCAGCACTGCGTCCGGGCCGGAGATCAACGAACCCCATCCAGCGGTCGCCTTCGCGGGCGAACACGGTGGCGCGTCTTTCGTCCTGCTCCAGCATCGCATAACGCGCGACGGATGGGGTGTCGCGATAGTCATCATGCTTCTCCCCCCGATCCCGTCTCGACGTGCTCTCACTTAGGATCTCGAAAATTACCACGGGGTCGCGCACCACTCGAGCGTCGCGCGGCGTTTCGGCACAGACCACGAATGCGTCCGGGTAACGAACCCGACCTGCCACCTCGACCTTCAAATCGCTGCCGTGCACTTGGCCGGGCTTGCCCCGCAATTGCTGACCGAGCGCCACCAAAAGATTCCGCTGGATGGCGGAGTGCGCGAATGTTCCGTCCGGCAGCAGGACAGGCCGGATACCGTTGAATTCGTACTTGAATGGCTGGCGCTCCTCCCAGGCGAGGAAGTCGGCGACAGTAACGCGTCTCGCGAGTGCGACGTCCATGGCCGAGTCTCCCGCCGTGGCATCTGGCCGCGACCTAACACACATGGTACTGCGCCGGCCCGATGACGCCCGATCTCCCCGTCGCCGACGCGCTGCCCGCACTTCATGCCACACTGGCGGCCGGGCGCAACGCGGTTCTCGTCGCCCCGCCTGGCGCCGGTAAGACAACGCTGGTGCCGCTCGCCCTGCTCGATGCGCCCTGGCGTGGCGACGGCCGCATCGTGATGTTGGAGCCGCGCCGCCTTGCCGCCCGCGCCGCCGCCGCGCGAATGGCCGCGTTGCGCGGCGAGAGCGTCGGCCAGACCATCGGCTTCCGCACCCGGCTTGAAGCCGCCGTTTCGGCCGCGACGCGCATCGAGGTGGTCACCGAGGGGTTGTTGGTCCGGCGCCTGCAATCCGATCCCGGCCTCGACGGCGTTGCCGCGGTCATCCTGGACGAAACCCACGAGAGATCGATTGAATCCGACCTGGCACTCGCCTTCTGCCTTGATCTGCAACGCGCGCTGAGGCCCGAGCTGCGGCTGATCGCCATGTCCGCGACCGCCGAAGGCGCGCGCCTGGCCGAATTGATGCAGGCCGAGCTCATCGAGAGCGCCGGGCGCCTGCATCCGATCGCTGTCCTACACACTAAGCGCGACATCGCCGCCCCACGCGAGCTGCCCCAGGCGGTCGCGCGCGCGGTTCGCTCCGCCCTCGCCGAGCACGCGGGCGACATCCTAGCGTTCCTGCCCGGCATGGCGGAAATTCGCCGCGCGGAGAGCGAGCTGGCTGGTTGCGGCGCGCTGGTGCTGTCGCTGCACGGCGATCTTCCGCCCGCCGAGCAGGATCGCGCGCTGCGTACCGGCCGAGGGGCGGCGGGTGGTGCTCGCGACCTCTATCGCCGAGACCTCGTTGACCGTTCCCGGCGTGCAGATCGTGGTCGACGGCGGCTGGCGCCGGACGCCGCGGCACGATCCGGGCACGGGGCTTACTCGTCTCGCTACGCTGCGCATCTCCCGTGCCGCCGCCGAGCAGCGCGCCGGACGCGCCGGACGCGAAGCGCCGGGCACCGCGATCCGCCTCTGGACGGCCGCTCTGCATCGCGGCCTGTCGGCGCATGACCGGCCGGAGATCCTGGAAGCCGAGCTTGCATCGCTCGCCCTGGACTGCGCCGGCTGGGGTGCCGCGCCCGCGGATCTGCCGTTCCTCGATCCGCCTCCGGCCGGCGCGTTCGCCTCAGCCCGGGGATTACTCACTGAGCTTGGCGCCCTCGATGACATGGGGCGGATCACTGAAGCTGGCCGACGGATGGCCGCATTCGGTGCTCACCCCCGCCTGGCCGCGATGATGCTGGTCGCCCGCGATCCGGCCGAGGCCGCTTGCGCGGCCAACCTCACCGCCATCTTGGAAGAGCGCGATCCGCTTCGTGCGTCGAGGGGTTCGCTCGAAGCCTCGGCCGACATCGTTCTGCGCATGGACGCGCTGGCCGAGGGCGATCCCACTGCCGATCGCGCCGCCCTGGCCCGCATCCGCCGTGTCGCGGCGCAGTACCGGCGCCGCCTCGGTTTGCCGCAAGCAGCGCCGCAAGCGGTTGACCCGGCGCCGCTCATCGCCGCCGGCTTTCCGGACCGCATTGCCCAACGCCGGGGCGAACCCGGCTCGTTCCGCCTGGCGGGCGGAGGCGGCGCGCGCCTGCCGCGCACCGACAAGCTCGCGAATGCGCCGCTGCTCGCGGTGGCGGCGGTGGAGATGGCGGCCTCGGCCCGCATCCGCCTGGCCGCCCCGCTCGACCCGAAGACTCTGCCGCCGGTAGTCGCCGCCCGTGTGACCGAACAGGTGGAGACCGGCTTCGACCCTGCCGCCGGCGCCGTGTTGGTACGACGACGCCGGCGGCTCGGCGCGCTGGTGCTCGCCGACCGAACCGAGCCTGCCGATCCGGTCGAGATCGCCGCCAGCCTCGCAGCCGTCGTGGCCGCGGAGCAGCTGCGCCCGCTGCCCTGGACCGAAGCCGCCCGCCAGCTCCAGGCCAGGATCGCGCTGATGCGGACGATCGAGCCGGAGGCCGGCTGGCCCGATCTGTCCGAGGCCGCGCTAACCGCAACCGTCCAGGATTGGCTTGCCCCACGTCTCGCCGGCATGAACCAACTGACCGACCTGGCGCGGCTCGATTTGCTCGCCGCGTTGCGCGGCATGCTGGCCTGGCCGCTGTCGCGCCGACTGGACGAAGAGCTGCCGGCCCACGTCTCCTTGCCGGGCGGGCGTGCGGCGGTGGATTACACCAAGCCGGTGCCGCAGGCCGCAGCCCGCGCACAGATCTTCTACGGCCTCACCTCCACGCCGGGCCTGGCCGGAGGGCGCGTGAAGTTGGCATTCGCGCTGCTCTCGCCAGCCGGCCGGCCGGTCGCGGTCACACCCGATCTCGAACAGTTCTGGCGCGGCGGATGGGCCGATGTGCGTCGCGAGATGCGCGGACGCTACCCGCGGCACGCCTGGCCGGAGGACCCGTCCTTGGCAGTGGCGCAAGCACCAGTGAAGAAAGACTAATGGCGCGATTCTTGTTGCGCCCGCGCCGCCATGCCATGTCCTGACGAAAGCTTCAGGTCGCCGCAGCCGAAGGATCCTTCCCTTATGCCCGTGATCCGCCCCTCTTGGCTGCATCCAAGGGGCCTGGTGCTCGGCATGGCCCTATTCGCCTCGGCCTGTGCGACCACCCCATCGCAGGTCGCCAGCGCGCGGGCGGTCCCGGAAAGCTTCGCTCCTTTGGTCAAACTGGTGCTGCCATCGGTCGTGAATATCGCTGTGACCGAGACCGTTTCAGCAGGCAACATGCTGGGTGCGTTGCCGCCGGAGTTGCGCGACACGCCGCTCGGCCGGGAGTTCCGCCGCCGCTTCGGCAATCGCAGCGAGGAGTTGACGGGCGCGGGGTCGGGCTTCGTCATCGACCCAACGGGCATCATCGTCACCAATCGCCACGTGGTCGGCGGCGCCAGTCAGATCATAGTCGCCCTGACCGATGGGACCGAAATGCCGGCGCGGGTTATCGGCGCGGACGAGCTTACCGACGTCGCGGTCCTCAGGGTGAATGCGCCGCGCCCCCTCCCCGCCGTCACCTGGGGGGATTCCCGCAAGGTGGAGGTGGGTGACTGGATTTTGGCCGCTGGCAATCCGTTCGGCCTAGGTGGCTCGGTGAGCGCCGGGATCGTATCGGCCGAGGGGCGGGATCTCGGCTCCGGGCCATTCGACAATTTCCTGCAACTCGATGCGCCGATCAACCCCGGCAATTCGGGCGGCCCGGCGTTCAACTTGAACGGGCAGGTGGTCGGGATGACCACTGCCATCGTCTCGCCTTCGGGCGGCTCGGTCGGCATCGGCTTCGCCATCCCGAGCGATACAGTCCGTCGTACCGTGGGCGAGTTGCGGGCGCACGGGCGGATCGACCGCGGCTGGTTAGGCGTTTCGGTACAAACCATGGAACCGGCCGCGGGCGGGCGTGCCGGGGTGCAAGTGGCCGGCGTGGAGCGCGCCAGCCCCGCCGCGCGCGCTGGGCTGCGGGCCGGAGACGTCGTGCTCGCGGTCAATGGAGATCGGGTCGAGAGCGCGCTCGGCCTCGTCCGGGCAATCGCCGAGGAACCGCCGGGGACGACCGTGACACTGCTGGTCCGACGCGCGGGTCAGGAGATCACATTGCCGGTCACAGTGGGCCGCCGCCCCGCGGTGGAGCAGCAATGAGCCGGACGGCACCGGCAGGAGGAGAATGATGCGAATCCTGGTGGTCGAGGACGATAAGGAGGTCGGCGGATTCGTGGTCCGCGGGCTACGCGAGGCCGGACATGTCGTGGAGCACGCGGATAACGGTCGTGACGGGCTCTTTCTGGCGGCCAGTGAGCCGTTCGACGCGATGATCCTCGACCGCATGTTGCCGGGCGGCATCGACGGGTTGCGGGTGCTGGAGACATTGCGTACCCAGAAGAACTCCACTCCGGTGCTGATCCTCTCGGCGCTGGCCGACGTGGACGAGCGGGTGCGCGGGCTGAAGGCCGGCGGCGACGACTACCTGACCAAGCCCTTCGCCTTCTCCGAACTGCTCGCGCGGGTGGAGGCCTTGGCGCGGCGCGGCAAGCCCGAAGGCCCGATCACCAAGCTCGCGGTCGCCGATCTTGAGCTTGATCTGCTGTCGCGGCAGGTGAGGCGCGGCGGTCAGAAAATCGACCTACAACCGCGCGAATTCCGGTTATTAGAGTACCTCATGCGCCACGCCGGCCAGGTCGTGACCCGGACGATGCTGTTGGAGGGGGTTTGGGATTATCATTTTGATCCCCAGACCAACGTCATCGACGTACACGTTTCCCGGCTCCGGCAGAAGGTGGATAAGCCGTTCCCGATGCCGTTGATCCACACGGTCCGCAATGCCGGCTACATGCTGCGCGCCGACTCAGGCTAGTTCGCCCCATTGAGCTTCCTGCGCCGGAGCCAGCCGGATAAGCCGCCCGGCGCGGCCGGGCCGGTGAGCGAAGCGTCAGTTATCGGGCCGACGCCGGGGCCTCGCGGTCAGCCGCTATTCATCCGCTCGGCTGGGCTGCGTTTCGCTGCGGTCTATGCCGGGCTGCTCACCATCAGCGCGCTGGCGCTTGCGATTTTTCTGTGGTGGGCGACCGCCGGGCTGCTCGACCGCCAGACGGAAGCGGCGATCAGCGCGGATGCGCAAAGCCTGGTGGAGCGCTGGCAGGAGGGCGGGTTGCCGGCGCTGATCCTGACCATCCAGGACCGGCTCGCGCAGGACGTGGACGACAACGCGATCTACCTGCTGGTTGACTCCGACCTAACCTTCATCGCGGGCAATCTCGACCGCTGGCCGGCTGGGGTCGAACGGACCGATGCCTGGTACGAGCTGCCGCTCCGGCGCGCCGGGATGCGCTCGCTGGCGCGTGTTCACCGCTACGACCTTCCCGATGGCGATATCCTGCTGGTCGGCCGCGACGTGCAGACACGGGCGCAGCTTCGTCGGCTACTCACCGATGCATTGTTGTGGGCGCTGATTGTTGTGATCGGTATGGCGACCGCGGGCGCACTGGTGGTGCGCAGCCTGTTCCGGCGCACGCTCGCCAACGTGTCCGCTACCGCGGCCGCCATCGCGGCGGGCGATTTCACCCAGCGGGTGAAGCTATCCGGTCGCGGTGACGAGTTCGACCAACTCGCCGAGACAATCAACGACATGCTGGACCGGATCACACGGTTGATGGATGGCGTGCGCCAGGTCTCGAATGCGATCGCGCACGACCTCCGGACGCCGATCGCGCGCGCGCGGACGCGGCTGGAGGATGCCGCCATCCATGCCACGACGCCGGCCGAACTCCATGCCGGCATCGAGCGTGCGATCGCCGATCTGGACGGCATCGTCGCGGTGTTTCAGGCGCTGCTGCGGATCGCCGAGATCGAAGCTGGTTCGCGCCGTTCGGCCTTCGCCGACTTCGATGTGGCGCCGCTGCTCGCCGATGTGACCGAACTTTATGGGGCCGTGGCGGAGGACAAGGGCGTTCGGCTCACCGTGAGCGTACCCGACCGGCTGCCCGCGTACGGTGATCGCGAGCTGATCCAACAGGCGGTCGGCAATCTGGTGGATAACGCGGTCAAGTTCTCTCCGACCGGCAGAGAGGTGCGGGTCATCGCCGAAGCCGTGGGCCCGCCCGCCCCCGGGGTGGAGATCACGGTGGCCGACCAAGGGCCCGGCATTCCGGCCGCCGACCGTTCCCGCGCGACGGAGCGGTTTTTTCGCGGTGAGGCCGCCCGCAGCACGCCGGGGTCTGGGCTTGGGCTCGCATTGGTGCAGGCGGTGGCGCTGCTGCATGGCGGGATGCTGACCTTGGGCGATGCCCAGCCAGGGCTCGTCGCGGTGATAAAGTTATCCACTCATGACCAACAGCCGGCAGGATGACGCTGTTGTCATGTTGCACCCACACGCGGAGAGGGTGGGCCACGCTATTGGGTATGCATGTCGCCCTTGGCCCGAACAACCGGAGTCGCCGGCATCACGGCCGGAGTGGGCTTGGTTCTGCTGACGGGCGTGCATGGTGTGATCCGGTCCCCGCCGTTCGTGGTGACGACCGACACACAGCGGTACTGCCGGCAGCTTCTGGAACGCGTGACCGAGTTGGTGCGCATGTCCGCCGCTCCGGTCCCCACGGAGGTCGCCAGCCTCTCGGTGGAGGGTCGTCAGCTCTGCGACGAGGGCCAGGTGCGCGGCGGCGTCATACGGTTGCGGCGCGCGGTCATGGTGATGACGAACGAGGTGGACGAGCGAGGCGAGCCATAGCGCGCGTCTCCGCGACCCGTCCACCGGCCCGCTCCCGCAATTGGAGGGGAGGAGTCGAGCCGTGAGCAAAAGCCTGCCCCTCCCCTGCCGGAGGGGCAGGGCGAGGGGTCGGAACGACAAACTACTCGGTCCGTTCAAGGACCGTGGATATCATTCCCCGGACAGCTCGCGGCGGCGTCGGTCCAGTTCCTCGGTATAGCGGCGGAGCGCATATTGTTCCGTCAATAAACCGATGACGTGCTTGGTCTCTGCACCGTCCACCACGGCCAGAGCATCGCTTTCCGCCCTCTCGAACAGGCCCACCGCTTCCTTGATCGTCATCTGCGGGAGCAACATGTCCTCGCCGTTATGCAGCACATCGCTCACTAGATGGCCGTCCGTGTCGTCGGCATGGGCCTCGGCAACCAGGACGATGCCGGCGTAGCGGTCCTCGGGGTCGAGCGCGACCACTCGTTGCGTCGATCCGAGCGGGAAGTCGCGCCGGAAGGCGGTGAGCGGGGTTTCGGCGCGTACCGTGCGCAATTCGCGACGCATCATGCGCCCGACGGTAAGATTGCGCATCCAGCCGACATCGACCGCGCTGCGGATGCCCTCGCCGCGCAGGTGGAAGCGCCAGGTCGCGAAGGAATAGCCGAAGGTGCGCCGCACCGTGAGCGCCGAGACGACGCAGGCGCCGAGCACGGCGATAGTGAGAGGCAGGCTACCGGTGGATTCGAGGGCCAGGAACCCCATCGTCAGCGGCCCGCCGATGATCGCTACCGCCAGCGCGCTCATGCCCACGACCGCGCCCACTACCATCGGCACCGCGTGAGGCGTGAGGAGAACCTCAACGCCGGCGAAGAACTTGCCGACCAGCGCGCCGAGGAACAGCGAAGCGAAAAACAACCCTCCGCGGAACCCCGAGCCGATCGAGACCGCCGAGGCGATCGACTTCAGCAGTACCAGGAGACCAACCCAGGCGACAGCATAATGCGCCTCGATCACCATCCCGATCGCGCCGTGGCCCGAGGAGAGCACCGCGGGCGTGACCTGCGCGAGCAACGCCACCGCGATTCCTCCGAACAGCGGGCGCAGCCAGGCTGGAAGGCGGCTGCGGCGGAACAGGTCTTCGGTCAGGGTCACTCCGCGCATGATCGTGATGCCGATCAGGGCGCAGATCATCCCAAGCGCCAGGATCGATGGGTAATGCTCTGGCGCGAGCGGCGGAATCCAGAGCGTCAGGTCGAACGGCGCGTGCCCTAGCGCGTGCAGCACGGACACGGCCACGATCGCCGAGGCGGCCACTGGTGCGAACGTACCTAGGGTGTAGGTGCCGATGATTAGCTCAAACCCGTAGAAGCTCCCGGTGAGGGGCGCATTGAAGGCGGCGGCGATCGCCCCGGCCGCGCCGCAGCCGACCATCAGCCGCGTCTCGCTGCGCCGGAGGCGGAAACTGCGTCCAAGCCGTGAGGCGATGCCGGCCCCGATCTGGGTGTAGCCCGCCTCCAGCCCGATCGAGGCGCCGACGCCGTTGGAGATCACGGTCTGAGCCACCACGATCAGGCTGTCGTTGAGCGACATCCGGCCGCCGTACAGCGCGTTGGCCTCGATCGGGTCGATCGCGCGCCGGGGCCACAGGCGCGCCGCCCCCAGCCCGAACAATCCGAGCGCGAGGCCCCCGAGCGGCGGGACAAGGAGGCTCCGCAGCCGATCGACGTGGTCCATGGCGCTTAGGTGTTGTTCGAGGTTGATTTGGAACAGCAGCACGTGCGCGAACTGGGCGGCCAGCGTTATGACGTACACCAAAACCCCGGCTGCGGCACCGACGAATGCCGCCAGCACCACCAGCCAGATGTCGTTTGCGCGGACCAGCGCGCGCAGCGTTTGCGGGGCGTGCAGCACCGCCTCGGGCAGCGGGCGGCGGTGCCGCCGCGCGGTGTCGCGCTTAGCCATCGCGTCCCCGGTCTTGCTGCGCCCGGTCATGTTTCTGGCGGTAGGCAGGGCGGGTGGCGCGCCTGCGTGCGTTGGATGGCCAGAAGCAGCCGACATGCGCGATGTCCAAGGACGGAAGAAAGGAGCTGAGCCGAGGCCAGCCGCCGGCGCGCGGGACCGACGACTCTCCTGGCATTCATGAAACCATCGGCGCGGCGGTTCAACTGGAATAACGCGCCGATCGGGGATTCGGAGCAACAATTTCGTTCAGTTATCGGAAAGATACACGCGCCCTGGTTGTTACTCCTCCGCTGTTGCGCCGCTGCTCCGCGTCTAACGTTCGTTGCCCCGCTCGGCCTTCGTGGCCTCGAGATCGTCTTCCACGAAGGCGCGCACCACCTCACCCAATGGCTCGTGGGCGGAAAAGCCGAGTGTTCGCGCCCGCATCGGCTCGAATGCCGCCGGCCAAGTCTCAACGATGGCGGCGATCGCGGGATCGGGAACGTGGCGCACCAGGGCCGAGGCGCCGGGCTTCACCTCGTCCAGCGCCTGGAGCATGTGCGCCACCGTGACGCTCATCCCCGGCGGATTGACGCTGCGGTCGATGCCCATCGGCTCGGTATTCATGCTCGCCGCGTGCAGCAGCCAATCAATAGTGCGGCGAGGACCGGCCACCCAGGAGGCGAAGGCGTCGGAGACCGGCAGCTCGGTCTCCAGCCCGAGGAGCGGCTCGCGGATGATCGCGGAGAGGAAGCTCGAGGCCGCCCGATTGGGCCGGCCGGGGCGCACGACGATCGTGGGCAGCCGGAGCGCCACCAGATCGAGGAACCCGCGCCGGGAGGCATCGTTGAGCAGTAGCTCGGCCGCGGCCTTCTGCGCACCATAGCTGTTGGCTGGCACCTGCCTGGCATCGTCTTCCAGCTTCGCGTCCTGCCCACCGCCGAAGGTGGCCACCGAGGACGTGAACACCACGCGCGGCGGAACGGCGCGACGCTGATCCGTTCCCCGTTCCACTCCTTGGCCGAGCCGGCGGCAGGCGTCGATTACCGCCAGCGCGCCTTGCAGGTTCACCCGGATGCCGAGGTCGTAATCGGCTTCGGCCTGGGCCGAGACCACGGCGGCCAAATGGAACACCACGTCGGTATCGGGCGGGATAGCCTCGGGCGGCAGATCGGCGATGTCGCCTTGAATACAGCGCACGGGGAAGGGCGCCGGCACCAGCCGCGGCGGGGTCGCGAAGTCGAACAGGGTCAGCCCGGTCACCTCGTTGCCGCCGATCTGGCCGTGCTGGGCGAGGTGCGTGGCGAGCTTGCGGCCGAGAAAGCCGGCGCTGCCCAGGATGGTGATGTGCATGCTGGCGAGGTGCTCCTTGGTGGGTTCTGTGAGCGGTCGCTGGCGCGCGTGACCGCCGGCCGCGGCTCGATGCCGATATCGTGCGGGTGTCCCCTTTCCGCCACCCGCAGGCGGGCGGGCACCGGTCGTTGGCTGAATACGCCCCGAACGGCTATGGCCGCCTGGCGTTCCCAGGCCTTTCGGCCATTGCGTTCCGATCACGGCCAGCGGCGCGTCCGGCCTCCCCGACGACATTGCGTTGACGTGGCGGAAATCTGCCATTTAGTGTCCGCCAGATTAAACGGGCCGTCGATCGGCGGGCCGCACCGGACTTATGCTGCATCACCGCGCAAGGGGGGATATTCTGTGAACAAGATGGAGCTGATCGCGGCTGTCGCTGAGGAAACAGAGCTGTCCCGCGCGAAGGCGACCGAGGCCGTTGACGCCGTGTTCGGCGCGATCGAGGAAGCACTGAAGAAGCAGGAGGAAGTGCGGCTGGTGGGCTTCGGCACCTTCGCCACGGCCCAGCGCAAGGCTGGCACGGGGCGCAACCCCCGCACCGGGGAGACGATGAAGATCGCCGCGTCCACGACGGTGCGCTTCAAGGCCGGCAAGGGCCTTAAGGATGCGGTCAATTAGCATGCGGACGGGCGCGGACCTGGCCGGCGCGGCCAGACCGGCGCGGGGGCGGTTAGCTCAGCGGTAGAGCATCTCGTTTACACCGAGAGGGCCGGCGGTTCGAATCCGTCACCGCCCACCATCCCTTGACGCTCCATATCTTGACGCTCCGGCGCCCCCGGCCTAGTGCTGCACGCCGCTGCGGGTGTAGCTCAGTCGGTTAGAGCGCCGGCCTGTCACGCCGGAGGTCGCGGGTTCGAGTCCCGTCACTCGCGCCAGTAGCAGGTGATAAAGACCGACACCCCGTTGTTCTCGCGGCTGCGTCCTGTCGGACCGACCTATAGCGAGGCAGGACAGTAGCGGATAATGTCCGCCGTCCTTACAAGTGTGTGCCTTGGACCCGAGCGGCCCAGGCGGGGCGATGGGGTAGATCATGCCATACGTATTGCCGGCATACTTGCCGATCTTGGTGTTCATGGTCATCGCCGGGGTGGTCGTCTGCGCCATGACGGCGGGCACGCTCCTGGCGGGCCGACAGAAGCCCTATCCCGAGAAGCTGTCCGCTTATGAGTGCGGATTCGAGGCGTTCGACGACGCCCGCCGGCGCTTCGATGTACGTTATTACCTGGTCGCCATCCTGTTCATCATCTTCGACCTGGAGGTGGCCTTCCTGTTTCCCTGGGCGGTCGCCTACGGGAGCATCCGCCTGTTCGGCTTCCTTTCCATGGTCGGCTTCCTTGGAGTCCTGACGGTCGGCTTCATCTATGAGTGGTGCAAGGGCGCGTTGGATTGGGAATGAGGCCATGAGTAGCACTATCGGGACCGCAACCCCGGGGATCGCCTGGAACCGGGAGGCGCTGGCGCCCGGGCCGGAGCAGGACGCGGTCATCAAGGGCATTACCGGGGAGATGGAGAACAAGGGCTTCCTCGTCGCCAACGTCGATCGGGTCGTGAACTGGGCGCGTACCGGCAGCCTGTGGCCGATGACGTTCGGACTGGCCTGCTGCGCGGTGGAGATGATCCACGCCTATATGCCGCGCTACGACCTCGATCGGTTCGGTATTTTTCCGCGCGCCTCGCCGCGGCAGAGCGACGTGATGATCGTGGCCGGGACGCTTTGCAACAAGATGGCCCCCGCGTTGCGCAAGGTTTACGACCAGATGGCCGAGCCGCGTTGGGTGATCAGCATGGGAAGCTGCGCCAATGGGGGCGGCTACTACCATTTCTCCTATTCCGTGGTGCGCGGCTGCGACCGGGTGGTGCCGGTCGATATCTATGTGCCCGGCTGCCCACCGACAGCCGAGGCGCTGGTGTACGGAATCATGCAGTTGCAGAAGAAGATCCGGCGGACGGGGACCATCCTGCGTGGCTGAGGCGCGGGAGCAGCCAGCGGCCGAGCGGCCCCGGCCCTCGGACCAGCTTGCGCGCGAGGTGGGCGCGCTGGCCGGCATTCGCGATGTGCGGGTCGAATTTGGCGAGGTGATCGCGGATGCGGGGCGCGATGCGCTCGTGGGCTTGATGACGGCGCTGCGCGATGACCCGCGCTTCGCCTTCGAGCAAGTGGTGGACATCTGCGGCGTGGACTGGCCCGACCGGCCCGAGCGATTCGACGTGGTGTACAACCTGCTATCGGTATCGCTGAACCAGCGCCTCCGGGTGGTCGTGACCACCGACGAGCAGACTCCAGTCCCGTCCGTGTACACGATCTGGCCGTGCGCGACGTGGTGGGAGCGCGAGGCCTGGGACATGTATGGCATCATCTTCGCCGGGCAGCCTGACCTACGCCGCATCCTGACCGATTACGGTTTCGAGGGCTTTCCGCTACGTAAGGACTTTCCGCAGACCGGCTACGTCGAGGTGCGCTACGACGAGGAGCGCAAGCAGGTCGTTTATGAGCCGGTGCGGATGACGCAGGATTGGCGGAACTTCGATTTCATCTCCCCCTGGGAGGGCGTGACCACCCTGCCGGGCGACGAGAAGGTGCATGAGGAGCGCACGAAGATCACGCGCAACCCGCCCATGCCCGCTCCGGAGCCCAAGAGCTGAGGCTATGAGCGAGAACATCCTGCCCGAAACGGAAGCCAAGAAACGGCATGTCGTCGAGATCGATAGCCACGCGATCAATTTCGGCCCCCAGCACCCCGCCGCGCACGGAGTGCTGCGGCTGATCCTGGAGATGGACGGCGAGGTGGTGGAGCGGGCTGACCCGCATATCGGCCTATTGCATCGCGGCACCGAGAAGTTGATCGAATATCGCACGTACATCCAGAACGTTCCCTATTTCGACCGGCTGGATTACGTCTCGCCCATGTGCGAGGAGCAGACCTTCGTGCTGGCGACCGAGAAGCTGCTCGGCATCGCGGCGCCCGAGCGCGCCCAATGGATCCGCACGCTGTTCGCCGAGATCACGCGCGTGCTGAACCACCTGCTGAACGTGACCACCTACGCGCTCGATGTGGGGGCGATCACGCCAAGCCTGTGGGGGTTCGAGGAACGCGAAAAGCTGATGGAGTTCCATGAGGCCGCGTCCGGGGCGCGGCTTCATGCCAATTATTTCCGGCCCGGTGGCGTGAACCGAGACCTACCGGCGGGGCTGACCGACCGGATCGCCGAGTGGGCGGACACTTTCCCCAAGTTCGTGGATGATCTGGAGGAGCTGCTTACCGCCAACCGCATCTGGAAGCAGCGCCTGGTCGATATCGGCGTGATGACCCCCGAGGACGCGCTCGCCTGGGGCTGGACCGGTCCCTGTTTGCGCGCCTCCGGCGTGCCATGGGATCTCCGGCGCGCGCAGCCCTACGACAAATACGCCGAGGTGGAGTTCGACATCCCGGTGGGGCGCAACGGCGACTGCTATGACCGCTATCTGGTCCGGCTGTGGGAGATGCGCGAGAGCGTCAAGATCATCAAGCAGTGCCTGGCGAAGATGAAGCCGGGGCCGATCAAGGCGGCGGACAGCAAGTTCACGCCGCCGCACCGGGTCGAGATGAAGCGGTCGATGGAGGCGCTGATCCATCACTTCAAGCTGTTCACCGAGGGCTTCCACGTCCCGCCGGGGGCGACCTATACCGCGACCGAGAGCCCGAAGGGCGAGTTCGGCGTCTATCTGGTGGCGGACGGGACCAATCGGCCCTATCGGTGCAAGATCCGCTCGACCGGCTTCGCCTTCCTGCAAGCGATGGATCATTTGGCGAAGCGGCACATGCTGGCCGACGCGGTGGCGATCATCGGCTCGCTCGACATCGTGTTCGGCGAAATCGACCGGTAGCGGCAATGGCGGTCAGCGCACCATCCGGCGGCGACGGCGCACCGGGCAGCGAGGAGTTCCAGCCCGCGAGCTTCGTCTTCGACAACGCCAGCGAGGCGGAGATAGATAAGCATATCGCCAAGTATCCGCCCGGCCGGCAGGCGAGCGCGGTGATCCCGGTGCTCTACATCGCGCAGAACCAGCTCAAGCGGCAGACTGGCAGTGCGTGGGTGCCGCGCGCGGCGATGGACGAAGTGGCACGGCGGCTTGAGATGCCGCCGATCCGCGTCTACGAGGTCGCGACGTTTTATCTGATGTTCAACCTCCGGCCGATCGGGCGGTGGCACTTGCAGGTTTGCACCACCACGCCTTGTTGGTTACGCGGCTCCGATGACGTGGTACGTGCCTGCCGCGAGGCGACCGGCATCGCCGGCTGGGGCGAAACGAGCGCCGACGGGCTGTTCACCATGACCGAGGTCGAGTGCCTCGGCGCCTGCGTCAACGCTCCGATCCTGCAGGTGAATGATGATTTCTACGAGGACATGGACGCGGCGCTGACCGCCCGGCTGCTGGAAGCGCTGCGCCGCGGCGAGTTGCCGGAGCCGGGCTCGATGATCGGGCGACAAACATCGGCCCCGGAGGGCGGGCCGAATACGCTAACCTCGCTGCCGGCGACACCGGAGGGATAGAGGATGCTCGAAGACAAGGACCGCATCTTCACCAACCTTTACGGTATCCACGATTGGCGGCTGAAGGCAGCGCGCGCGCGTGGCGACTGGGACGGGACGAAGGACATCCTGGCACGCGGCCGGGACGCGATCATCAACGAGATCAAGGAATTGGGCCTGCGGGGACGCGGCGGCGCGGGGTTTCCCACCGGCGTGAAATGGTCGTTCATGCCGAAACAGTCCGACGGGCGGCCCGCCTATCTCACGGTGAACGCCGACGAGAGCGAGCCGGGGACGTGCAAGGACCGCGACATCATCCGCCACGACCCGCACAAGCTGATCGAAGGCTGCCTGGTCGCCTGCTATGCGATGGGCGCCAACACCTGCTACATCTATATTCGGGGCGAGTTCTACGATGAATTGCTCGTGTTGGAGGCGGCGATCGCCGAGGCATACGAGGCCGGGCTGATCGGACCTAATGCCTGCGGCTCGGGCTTTGACCTGGATATTTACGTCCATCGTGGCGCCGGCGCGTATATCTGCGGCGAGGAAACGGCGCTGCTTGAAAGCCTGGAAGGCAAGAAGGGGATGCCGCGGATGAAGCCGCCGTTCCCGGCCGCCGTCGGGCTCTACGGCTGTCCGACCACGGTGAACAACGTCGAGAGCATTGCGGTGGCGCCGACCATCATGCGGCGCGGGGCAGCCTGGTTTTCCGCCATCGGGCGGCCGAAGAACACCGGACCTAAGGTGTACTGCATCTCGGGCCATGTGAACAAGCCGTGCAACGTCGAGGAGGCGCTCGGGATTCCGTTGCGCGAACTGATCGAGCGTTACGCGGGGGGTGTGCGTGGAGGCTGGGACAACCTGCTGGCAGTGATTCCGGGCGGCTCGTCGGTGCCGGTGATCCCGAAGCGGGTTTGCGACGACGTGCTCATGGATTTCGACAGCCTTCGGGATGTACAAAGCGGGCTCGGCACCGCGGCGGTGATCGTGATGGACAAGTCCACCGACATCATCCGGGCGATCGCGCGGCTCAGCCAGTTCTACAAGCACGAGAGCTGCGGGCAATGCACGCCCTGCCGCGAGGGCGCGGGTTGGATGATGCGCGTGATGTACCGCATGGTGCAAGGCCGCGCGGAACCCGAGGAAATCGACACGCTCGAACAGGTGACGCGCCAGGTGGAGGGCCACACGATCTGCGCGCTGGGCGATGCCGCCGCCTGGCCGATCCAAGGCCTGATCCGGCATTTCCGCCCGGAGATGGAGGCGCGGATCGCGGAGTACAAGCGGCGGACCGACATGCCCCGAATGAGGCTGGCGGCGGAGTAAAACGTGAGATCGCGACTACAAGGTTGCCCCGTTATGCTCACGCTTGTCGCGAGCATCTACGACTGTCACGTTGGCACTAAAGCCGTGGATGGCCGCGACAAGCGCGGCCATGACGGTGGAGGTAGCAGCGGCGCGCCGGACGCCGTCGCGGGGAAAACGAGAAGCTGATGGCCAAGCTCACCATCGACGGCATCGAGGTCGAGGTGCCGAATGGCTCCACCATCCTGCAAGCGGCCGAGGCCGCCGGCATCGAGATTCCGCGCTTCTGCTACCACGACCGGCTGTCGATCGCGGGCAACTGCCGCATGTGTCTCGTGCAGGTGGAAAAAGCGCCGCCTAAGCCGATCGCCTCCTGCGCCTGGCCGGTCGCCGACGGCATGGTGGTGCACACCGACACCGAGATGGTGCGCAACGCGCGGCGTGGCGTGATGGAGTTCCTGCTAATCAATCATCCGCTCGATTGCCCGATCTGCGATCAGGGCGGCGAGTGCGACCTGCAGGACCAGTCGCTCGCCTATGGCGTTGGCTTTTCGCGATACGGCGAGAACAAGCGCGCGGTGACGGACGAGTATCTCGGCCCGCTGGTCAAGACGGTGATGACGCGCTGCATCCAGTGCACGCGCTGCATCCGGTTCATCACCGAGATCGCCGGCGTCCCGGATCTCGGCGCCACCGCGCGCGGCGAGGACATGAAAGTAGGAACCTATGTCGAAAAGGCGCTCGGCTCGGAGCTGTCGGCCAATATCATCGACCTTTGCCCGGTCGGCGCGCTGACCTCCAAGCCCTATGCCTTCGTGGCCCGTTCGTGGGAGCTGACCAAGACCGACAGCGTCGATGTGCTGGATGCGCAGGGTTGCAGCATCCGGGTGGATGCGCGCGGGCCGGAGGTGCTGCGCATCCTGCCGCGCCTGAACGAAGATGTTAACGAGGAGTGGCTGGGCGACAAGTCGCGCTTTGCTCTCGACGGGTTGAAACGCCGGCGGCTCGACCGGCCGTGGGTGCGGCAATCCGCCTCCCTCGGCGGCAAGCTGGTGGCGGCGACCTGGCCCGACGCCTTGGCCGTCGTGGCCGACCGGCTGCGGGGCGCGCCGGGCGAGAAGATCGGCGCCATCGCCGGCGACCTGTGCGATGCAGAAAGCATGTTGGCGCTCAAGGATCTGATGACGGCGCTCGGCTCGGCCAATCTAGACTGCCGGCAGGACGGCGCGCAGCTCGATGCGTCGCGGCGGGACTTCTACATCTTCAACAGCAGCATCGCCGGGATCGAGGAGGCGGATGCCCTCCTGATCATCGGCGCCAATCCGCGCCGGGAGGCGCCGGTGCTGAACGCGCGCATCCGCAAACGCTGGCTCGCGAGCGGGCTGCCGATCGGCCATATCGGGCAGGCGGCCGATCTAACCTATGAGGCGCGGTATCTTGGCGAGGCGCCGGATGCGCTGCGCGCGCTGCTGGGCGGCTCGAACGATTTCGCGGCGACGCTGAAAGCCGCCAAGCGGCCGATGGTGATCCTGGGTGTGGCCGCAACGGCGCGGCCCGACGGCGCGGCGGTCCTGGCCGCCGCCTGGCGGATCGCGCGCGAGGCGGGCGCGCTCAGTCCCGACTGGCACGGGTTCAACCTGCTGCATACCGCGGCCGCCCGCGTGGGCGCGCTCGACCTCGGTTTCCTGCCCGGCCCCCGCGGCAAGGGCATGGCGCAGATGATGGGCGGCGGGGCGGACGTGCTCTGGCTGCTCGGCGCCGACGAATTCAACACCGCCCGGATCGGGCGCGAGACCTTCGTGATCTACCAGGGCCATCACGGCGACCGCGGGGCGGCGCGGGCGGATCTGATCCTGCCGGGCGCGGCTTACACTGAGAAGCACGGTACCTACGTCAACACCGAAGGGCGTGTGCAGCGCGGCGCGCTGGCCGTGTATCCGCCGGGCGAGGCTCGGGAGGACTGGAAGATTCCCCGCGCGCTGAGCGAGATGCTTGGCGTGACCTTGCCCTATGACGACATCGAAGCGCTGCGCGGCCGGCTCGAGCAAGTGAACCCGGTGTTCGGCCGGCTCGACTTCCTGCCGCGCTTCGGCTGCTCCGACCCGTCCGGGCCGGCGGGCGATCCCGTTCGCTTGGGCGAGGCGCCGTTCCTGCCGGCGGTCGAGAACTACTACCAGACCGACCCGATCAGCCGCGCCAGCCCGACCATGGCCGAATGCACCGCGACTTTCGTCGCGCCGGCCCGTGTCGCGGCGGAGTGAGGGGCGATGCCGAGTGTCACCAACCAAAGCGTCTGGCAGACCCCGCTTGGGCATCTCGGGCTGGTGTTCGGGGAGACGCTGGCGCTGCTGATCCCGCTGCTGGTCATGGTCGCCTACCTGACCTATGCCGAGCGCAAGGTGTTAGGCGCGATCCAATCGCGCAAGGGTCCGAACGTGGTCGGCCCGTTCGGCCTGTTGCAGCCCTGGGCCGACGCGGTGAAGCTGGTGACCAAGGAGACGATCATCCCGTCTGGGGCGAACCGGCTCCTGTTCCTGCTCGCGCCGATGATCACGTTCGGACTGGCGATGGTCGCCTGGGCGGTGATCCCGGTCAGCGGCGGATGGGTGCTCGCCGACATCAACGTGGGTGTGCTGTACCTGTTCGCGATCAGCTCGCTCGGCGTGTACGGCATCATCATCGCCGGCTGGGCGAGCAACTCGAAATACGCCTTCCTGGGCGCGCTGCGCAGCGCCGCGCAAATGGTGAGCTACGAGGTCTCGATCGGCTTCGTCCTGGTCTCGGTGCTGCTCTGCGCAGGCAGCCTCAACCTGTCGGCGGTCGTCGAGGCGCAGCGGACGGTGTGGTTCTTCATCCCGCTATTCCCGATGTTCATCGTGTTCTTCGTCTCGGCGCTGGCCGAGACGAACCGCTCGCCGTTCGATCTGCCGGAAGGCGAGAGCGAACTGGTCGCCGGATTCATGGTCGAGTACAGCGCGCTGAGCTTCGGGATGTTCTTCCTCGGCGAGTACGCCAACATGATCCTGATGAGCGGCATGACCAGCATCCTGTTCTTGGGCGGCTGGCTCGGACCGTTCGGCATCGGACCGCAGTTGGGACCGCTTTGGTTCTTCCTGAAGATCTGCTTCTGTCTGTTCGTGTTCATCTGGGTGCGCGGCACGTTTCCGCGCTATCGCTACGACCAGCTCATGCGGCTCGGCTGGAAGGTGTTCCTGCCGGCGAGCCTGGCGTGGCTGGTGATCACCGCCGGGGGGCTGCTCGCGACCGGGTTCGTGCCGACACCCGCTTGATGCGGGGACGCGAGGGCTCTATCCCGGCGCGCGAGGATTGAGGAGGCCATGGCTGTTCTGGACCGAACCGCGCGGACGCTGCTGCTCTGGGAGCTGCTCGAGGGCATGTGGGTGACGCTGCGCTATTTCTTCAAGCCGAAGGCAACCATCAACTACCCGTACGAGAAGGGTCCGCTCAGCCCGCGCTTTAAAGGTGAGCACGCGTTGCGGCGCTATCCGAACGGCGAGGAGCGGTGCATCGCCTGCAAGCTGTGCGAGGCGATCTGCCCGGCCCAGGCCATCACCATCGAGGCCGAGCCGCGCGCCGACGGGTCGCGCCGGACCACGCGCTACGATATCGACATGACCAAGTGCATCTATTGCGGTCTGTGCGAAGAATCCTGCCCCGTGGACGCGATCGTGGAGGGGCCGAACTTCGAGTTCGCGACCGAAACCCGCGAGGAGCTGATGTACAACAAGGAAAAGCTGCTGGCGAACGGCGATGTCTGGGAAGCGGAAATCGCCAAGCGCCTCGAGATCGACGCCCCGTACCGTTAGGCAAGCGATGCTCTATCCGGCCGTCTGCTTCTACGTCTTCGCGGTGGTGCTGGTGGTCTGCGCCGCGATGGTGGTGAGTTCGCGCAACCCGGTGCATTCGGTGCTGTTCCTGATCGCCGCGTTCTTCAACGCCGCGATGCTGTTCCTGATCGCCGGGGCCGAGTTCCTCGCTTTCATCCTGGTCATCGTCTATGTGGGCGCGGTCGCGGTGCTGTTCCTGTTCGTGGTGATGATGCTGGACGTGGATTTCGAGCAGCTCCGAAGCGGCTTCCAACGCTACATGCCGGTGGGAGGCGCGATCGGCGCGCTGCTGCTGGCCGAGCTGGTGATCGTGATGCTGGGCTGGCCCATCGCGCCCGCGGCGGGGCTCCTGCGGTTCGCCCCACCGCCTTCCGGCATCACCAACACCGATGCGCTCGGGCGGCTGATCTATACGGCCTACATCTTCCAGTTCCAGGCGGCCGGGCTGATACTGCTGGTGGCGATGATCGGCGCCATCGTGCTGACACTGCGCGACCGCAAACGTTCGCGCCATCAGGTCATTCGGGTGCAGAACGCGCGCGAGACGAGGGACACGTTGGAGCTGGTCAGGGTTGGACTTGGCGACGGCATCGGATCCGGGGGTATTTTGCGGCCTAAGGTGACCGAGCCCGGCGACATCGACGAAGACCCGCTCGATCCGGCGCATGGGCCGGCGCATCGGCCCGCCGGTCACCATCCGGAAGGCGCGCCGCACGCGCCCGAGACACGCTAGATCGCTGCACGGCGGGGCACCGCGTCGGGGGAGGCTGAAATGGCAGGGCTGCAGACGATCGGCGTCGCGCACTACCTGGTTCTGAGCGCGGTGCTGCTGATGCTGGGAGTGTTCGGCATCTTCCTGAACCGGAAGAATGTCATTATCATCCTGATGGCGATCGAGCTGATCCTGCTCGCGGTGAACCTGAACCTGGTGGCGTTCTCGGCCGCGCTTGGCGACATGGTGGGCCAGGTGTTCGCGATGTTCGTGCTGACCGTCGCGGCGGCCGAGGCGGCGATCGGGTTGGCGATCGTGGTGATCTATTTCCGCAACCGCGGTTCGATCCAGGTTGAGGATGTAAACCTCATGAAGGGGTGAGAGGCAGTGGTCGTGCCATTGGCCCTGGAGTCTGAGCCGCCTGCCGGCCCCCTCGCACCGGCCCCCTCCCGCAAGGGGTGGGGGAGCAGCGCGCTATGACCTACATCACAGCGGTGTTCGCGCCCTTGTTCGGGGCGATGGTGTCCGGATTGCTTGGCAAGTGGATCGGCGATCGCGCGGCGATGGCGGTCTCGGTGCTCTGCATGTTGCTCGCCGCGGCCTGCGGGCCGTATGCCTGGGTGAATTTCGAGTGGGGCGGCGCGCCGGCCGGGGTGGACCAGCTCGGCACCTGGATCGCCGCCGGCAATTTCCAGGTGGACTGGGCGCTGCGCTACGACGCGCTGTCGGCGGTGATGGTGGCGATGGTCACCTTCGTCTCGATGCTGATCCATGTCTACAGCATCGGCTACATGGCCCACGACCAATACCCGCGCTATCGGTTCTTCGCGTATCTGAGCCTGTTCACCTTCGCCATGCTGATGCTGGTGACGGCGGACAATTTGTTGCAGTTGTTCTTTGGGTGGGAAGGCGTTGGGCTCTGCTCCTATCTGCTGATCGGCTACTGGTACGACCGGCCGGCAGCGTGCGCGGCGGCGATCAAGGCGTTCGTGGTCAACCGCGTCGGCGACTTGTGTTTCGTGATCGCGGTGGCGCTGATCTTCCTGACCTTCGGCTCGCTTCAGTTCGATGCCATCTTCTCCGCCGTGTCGAGCCACCAGAACGATCTTTACTCGCTGTTTGGGGGGACGTTCCACGTCTATGAACTGATCGGCATTCTGTTGTTCATCGGCGCGATGGGCAAGTCGGCGCAGCTCTTCCTGCATGTCTGGCTGCCGGATGCGATGGAAGGGCCGACACCGGTCTCCGCACTGATCCACGCGGCGACGATGGTGACGGCGGGCGTGTTCCTGATCTCGCGGATGTCGCCGCTGCTGGACTTCGCGCCCAAGACACTGACCCTGATCACGGTGATCGGCGGCACCACCTGCTTCTTTGCCGCGACCATCGGTTGCGTGCAGAACGACATTAAGCGGGTGATCGCCTATTCGACCGTCTCGCAACTCGGCTACATGTTCATCGCCGCTGGCGTCCAGGCGTACCCGGCCTCGATCTTCCACCTGCTGACCCACGCCTTTTTCAAGGCGCTGCTGTTCCTGTGCGCGGGCTCGGTGATCCATGCCATGTCCGACGAACAGGACATGCGCAAGATGGGCGGGCTATGGAAGAAGATCCCGGTCACGTATGTCACATTCTGGGCCGGCGGGCTGGCGCTGGCCGGCATTTTCCCCTTCGCCGGCTACTTTTCCAAGGACGCGATCCTGGAGGCGGCATACGCCTCTCAGACCGACGCCTCGATCTACGCCTTCATCGCCGGCGTCGCCGGGGCGTTCTGCACCGCGTTCTACACCTGGCGCATCATCATCATGACCTTCCACGGCACGTCACGCGCCGAGCGGCATGTGCGGGAGCATGTGCATGAAAGTCCGTGGGTGATGCTGGTGCCGCTGATCGCGCTCGCCATCGGCGCGCTTTGCGCCGGCTTCCTGCTGCACAACCTGCTGCTCGGGCAGGACTGGGATGCATTCTGGCGCCATTCCATCGTGATCGCGCCGAACAACCAGGTGATGACCCGGATGGAAGAGTTGCCGGGCGGGGTGCGCTACGTGCCCTTGCTGTGCGGTCTCGCCGGCATCGCGGTCGCCTACTGGTTCTACATGCTGAACCCGATGCTGCCGGTGCGGCTCGCCAGTACTTTCCGGCCGATCTACCTGCTGCTGCTCAACAAGTACTATTTCGACGAACTGTACGATGTCCTGTTCGTCCGGCCGGCGTTCCGGCTGGCGCACCTGCTGTGGCAGGGCGGCGATGCCACCCTGATCGACGGCGTGCCAAACGGGCTTGCGGCGATGGCAGTGGACGGATCGAAAGGCGCGGTGCGGATCCAGACCGGGTCAATCGCGGTCTACGCCCTGGTGATGCTGATCGGCCTGGTGGTGCTGGTCGGCGTGTTCCTGATCTGGCGGTGAGGCGATGAACACTTTGGGCTTCCCGCTCCTATCGCTGCTGACCTGGCTGCCGCTGGTCGGCTGCGGCGTGATCCTGGCGGTGCGCGGCGACGAGGAAACGGTCGCGTCCAACGCGCGCTGGACCGCGCTGTGGACCAGCCTGATCGTGCTCGCGTTGAGCTTGGTGCTGTGGGCCAACTGGAACCCGAGAGAGTCGGGCTTCCAGTTCGTCGAGAACGCGCCGTGGCTGCCCGAATTCGGGGTGGGCTACAAGATGGGAGTGGACGGCATCTCGGTGCTGTTCGTGCTGCTCTCCACCCTGCTCACGCCCATCTGCATCCTTGCGAGCTGGGATACGATCACCCGTTACGTGCGCGAGTACATGATCGCCTTCCTCATCCTCGAGACGATGATGGTCGGCATGTTCTGCGCACTCGATTTCGTGGTGTTCTACGTCTTCTTCGAGGGCGTGCTGATCCCGATGTTTCTGATCATCGGTGTCTGGGGCGGGCCGCGGCGGGTCTATTCGGCGTTCAAGTTCTTCCTCTATACGCTCACCGGCTCGGTGCTGATGCTGATCGCGCTGCTGGCGATGTGGCGCTACGCCAACTCCGCCGACATCGAGGTGCTGCTGCGCACGCACTTCCCGGCCGGGATGCAGACCTGGCTGTTCCTGGCGTTGATGGCGGCCTTCGCGGTGAAGGTGCCGATGTGGCCGGTGCATACCTGGCTTCCCGACGCGCATGTGGAGGCGCCGACCGCCGGCTCAGTGATGCTGGCAGGCGTGCTGCTGAAGATGGGCGCCTATGGGTTCCTGCGCTTCTCAGTGCCGATGCTGCCGATCGCCTCGGTGCATCTCGCGCCGCTGATCTACACGCTGTCGGTGGTCGCCGTGATCTACACCGCGTACGTGGCGCTTGCGCAGGAGGACATGAAGAAGCTGATCGCGTATTCCTCGGTTGCCCATATGGGCCTAGTGACGATCGGCATCTTCACCTTCGACGTGCAGGGCATCCAGGGGGCGCTGTTCCAGATGCTCTCGCACGGCGTGGTGTCCGCCGCGCTGTTCCTGATCGTGGGCGTGGTGTACGACCGGCTGCATACGCGCGAGATCGCGCGCTATGGCGGGCTGGCGGACAACATGCCGCTCTACGCCTTCGCGTTCATGGTGTTCGTCCTGGCCTCGGTCGGGCTGCCGGGGACGTCGGGGTTCGTGGGCGAGTTCCTGGTGACCATCGGCGCGCTGCATGTCAACTTCTGGCTGGCGCTGCTCGGCGCCATGGGCCTGATCCTGGGGCCGATGTACACGCTGTATCTGTATCGGCGGGTGATTTTCGGGCGGCTCACCAAGATCGACTTGCGCGGGATGCTAGATTTACAGCCGCGCGAGATCGCGATCTTCACGCCGCTGCTCGTGATCACGATCTGGATGGGCGCCTATCCTTCAAGCTTCACCCGGTTCTGGGACGCGACGGTGAACGCGATGGTGGTGCGCCACCAACAGGCGATGGCCGCACCCGCGACGTCTCCGAGCACCATGCTGGCCGAGGCGACGCGCTGATGAACTGGACCATCGCGATCCCGGAGATCGTTCTCTCCGTCCTGGGGATGCTGATCCTGATCTATGGCGTGCTGAGCACGGAGGATCAGACCCAGACCTGCACCATGATGGTGCTGGGCGCCTTCCTACTGACCGGGTTCCTGGTGGTCACGCGGGTCGGTGGCACCGGGTTCTTCGGCCAGTTCACGGTCGATCCGTTCTCCATTCTAATCAAGGCGCTGGTGCTGGTGGGGGCGGCACTGACGCTGATGCTCTCGCTCGACTACAATCGCGACCACGGGATCGCGCGCTTCGAGTTCCCGGTACTGATGCTGTTCTCGGTGGTCGGCATGATGGGGATGGCGTCGGCGACCAATCTTATCACGCTCTATCTCTCGCTCGAGCTGCAATCGCTGTCGTTCTACGTGCTTGCCGCGTTCGGGCGCGACGAACTGCGCTCCGCCGAGGCGGGGCTTAAGTATTTCGTGCTCGGCTCGCTGGCTTCCGGGTTGCTGCTGTACGGGATTTCGCTGGTCTATGGCTTCTCGGGGACGATGGATTTCGCGACGCTGGCGCATCTGTTGACCTCGCCCGCCGCGGCTTCGCCGGGGATGATCGTGGGCGTGGTGTTCGTGATCGTGGGCCTGGCGTTCAAGGTCTCGGCCGCGCCGTTCCATATGTGGACGCCTGATGTGTACGAGGGCGCGCCGACCTCGGTGACGGCGTTCTTCGCGACCGCGCCCAAGGTGGCGGCGGTGGGGTTGTTCCTGCGCACCATGGCCGAGCCGTTCGGGCATTTGCTGGGCTCCTGGCGGCTGATCATCGAGATCATCTCCATTACCTCGATGTTTTTGGGCGCGCTCGCCGCGATCGGGCAGACCAGCATCAAGCGGCTGATGGCGTATTCCGCGATCGGGCATGTAGGCTATGCGCTGATCGGGCTCGCCGTCGGCACATCGGTCGGCCTGCGTGGTGTGTTGGTATACATGATCGTGTATATCTTCATGAGCGCCGGATCATGGGCCTGCATCGTGGCGATGCGCCGGCGCGGCCGCGCGCTGGAGCGGATCGACGATCTGAGCGGGCTGGCGCGCACCGACCCGGCGTTGGCGTTGGCGTTCGCGGTGTTCATGTTCAGCCTGGCCGGCATTCCGCCGCTGTCGGGTTTCTTCGCCAAGCTGTACGTATTCCTGGCGGCGGTGCAGGCGGAGATGTGGGTGCTGGCGGTGGTGGGCGTGCTGACCAGCGTGGTGGCGTCCTACTATTACCTGCGCATCGTCAAGGTGATGTATTTCGACGCGCCGGCGGCGGAGTTTGACCGCACGCCGACGGCGGTGGCGTTCGTCGCCACGGTGACGGGGCTGTTCACGCTGTTCTTCTTCCTGTTCCCCGGCCCGTTCGTGGCGGCGGCTGGGTCGGCGGCGGCGGTGCTATTCGGCTAAGCTCGGCCACCACCGATCGGCTTGAGGAGGGTGACGCTGTACCGTTCCGCCAGCATACCCGATAGATCCTTGTCCATTGGCTTGAAATGCGGCGTCTGGATGTGCTGGTCGAGATCCTGCTTGCCGCGCCATGTCTCTTGCTGTGCCATGTCTCGAACAGGACGACTTATTCTCGTTCTCGACGCCCCGGCGCAGCTCGTAGCGATATTGCCCTGCTCGGCGCTCGCTCGATTATCTTCCGAAGCGCGCGCTCGACCTGCTCGGCCTGACCTTGCTTGGCGTTAAACCGTGCCACCACGTTCACGTGTTGATCGGCCATCACCGGCCATCGCGGCCAGTTGTCTGGCGCACTCTTCGCGCCGCAGGTTCATCCGCCAGCGCCGGCCGCGAACCCTGGAACGGTCGCCGGGGCACTTGGCCGAGTCTCGGCCAGGGCGACATCGAGGTGAACCGGATTGTGCACAGTGTTCGCGACCGGCGATCTCAGCGTCACATGGGCGATCAGTGCCGCGAGGGTTTCTCGGGAGGCATCCGCGTCGATATGGACGGCGACACGCACGGCCTCGAAGCCGATAGGCTTCGGGCTGCTAGCTCCGGAGCCCGGGGCGGTCGTGGGGTGGATGTCGGCCTCGAGTTCGAGTTCGAGTTGTCGGATCGGAATGCGCTGTGCCACGGCATGGGCATGAATGCCAACGGCGAGGCACGAGCCGAGGGCTGCGAGCAGCGCCTCCGAGGCGTTCGGCGCGACGTCGTCATCGAGCGTTCCCAACGGCTCGACTTCCGCCACCAAGTGCGGCGGCAGGTCACGAATGTAATTGAGTTGCGCAAAACGACCCTGGGCGACGGTGCGGCACCGCAGCGTCCGCACCGGTGTGCTCTCGGCCAGGCCATCGGCCTCGCGATGGGGATGGGGACTTTTGGTCATGGTGCTTCCTTCGCACGTGTTGCTCGCGTTTTCGTGAGCGTAGCCCGCGGCCGAAGGTCGGGTGTTGATCGTGCGTAGGCTGGAATTACATGAGGCTTCGGCTGGGTCCGCCGATCTGAATGATAGATAGGGGTGGTCCGGCGCGATGAGAGGACCAATGCCGGCTAGCGGAAATGCGAAAACGCGGAGCGACCGTCTATGCTCGATTGGGACGATCTTCGTTTTTTCTTGGCCATCGCCCGTCATGGCAATCTCTCGGCCGCCGCCAAGGATCTGCGCGTGGCGCAGTCCACGGTAGGTCGAAGGCTGATATCCCTGGAAGCCAGCCTTGGCGTGCGTCTGCTCAACCGGACACCCGACGGTTATGTGCCGACTCTGGCTGGAGAGAGTGTCCGCGCCCAGGCCGAGCGCGTCGAAGCCGAGGCATTGACTGTCGAACGCAGTGTCGGCGGCCGCGACACACGGTTGGCGGGTCTTGTTCGCGTCGCCTGCTGCGATGCCGTCGCCAGCCATATCCTGGCGCCCGGCCTTGCCGCGCTGACTACGCGGCACCCCGACATCATGATCGAGTTGCTCCCGCATCCGCGGGAACTGAGCCTCGCCATGCGCGACGCGGAGATTTCCGTCCGCACGACGCAGCCTAGCCAGCATGATCTCGTCGTGCGGCGGATCGGGTGCGTGGCATTCGGGCTCTATGCCAGTCTTACGTACCTGGAGCGCCACGGCCCGCCCGATCTTGAGGCCGGCTGCCCGGGTCACCGGCTGATCACGCAAATCGATGACATCGAGGACGCGCCGCAGACGGGCTGGCTCGCTGACCTGGGCTCACGGGCCAACGTGGGATTGCAAACCAGCAGCCATGAGGCCGCGGTTTCGGCCGCTCTTCGAGACGGTGGCCTGGTATGCCTGGCCTGCTTCCGCGCCGACCGTGAAACCGGCCTGACCCGCATTCCTACCCCGTCCCCGGCGCCGGCCGCGGATCTTCTCCTCGTGGTGCATCGCGACAGCCGGCACACCCCACGCGTGAGGGTCACCCTCGACGCCATCATCGAAACGGTTCGCGCGCTCGCAAGCAGCTTGCATCCTGTCTAACGCGAGAGCGCCTAGCCGGCGGTGAGCAATCGTCGCTCCAACTTCGCATAGCCAGTCGCCGCATTTCGGCGATACCCCGCCATCGTGTCATGCCCATCTGAGCGTGGTCGGTTCCGAGCGATGCGTTCGCACCGTCGCTTCATCAAGAAACAAGACCGATGACATCTATCGATGCCGATCGCGAGTCCGATTATGTGACCGTTCCTCTCCATCTTGAGGAACTGTCGGTTTCCCGCCGGCGCGTGCCGGTGGCGCGGGTTCGGGTCACCACCGTCACTCATGAACATGAGGAGTTCGTCAATGAGCTTCTCACGCATGAAGCGCAGAGGTCGAGCGTGTCGCCATCGGGCGGCCGATCGGCGCCGCCCCGCCCGTGCGCCGGGACCGGGACACGATCATTGTTCCGGTGGTGGAAGAGGTCATCACCATCGAACGAAAGCTCGTCCTGAAGGAGGAGATCCACATCCGGCGCGCACGGAAGACGGAGCAATACCGGGAAACCGTCATGCTGCGAGCACAGGAAGCGGTCATCGACCGCATCGAAGCGGATGCGAACGCACCGGGAGCGGACGTGCATCCGGCCGAAACCAGAGCAATGCACAATGAGGAATCATGAACATGACATCTGCAACGTCACACACAAACCATGAGAACGTCGTTGCTGTTTTCGATACGGAAGCCCATGCCGACGCCGCCGTGCGCGATCTGAAGGCGGCCGGCGTTCCGGACCACGACATCAGCCGTCACGCGAGGGACACGATGGGCGGCGATCGGATGGAAACCAATGCTCCGGTCGAGCAGGGCTTCTGGGGCCGGCTGTTCGGCACGGAGCCGCCGGTGCATGACAGGGCCGTTTATGACCGCACGGTCGAGAGCGGCGGCGCGGTGGTGGCGGTCAGAATACAGGGTTCGAACGGCGACGGCAGCCGAGTCCTGGAGATCCTGGAGCGGCATAATCCGATCGACGTGGACGAGCGCGCGGCCCATTACGGGCTGGCGGGGACTGGCGCCACCGTGGGGGCCAGGACCGAACCTGCCCGCACGGGCGTTGCCGACAACGGCAATGACCAGGTGGTTCAGCTCTCCGAGGAACATCTCGAGATAGGCAAGCGCGCCGTCAATCGGGGCACGACCCGGCTGCGCCGCTACACAGTCGAGACCCCGATCGAGGAGAATGTCACGCTGCGCGACGAGACGGTCTCCATCGAGCGCCGGCCGGTCAGCGGCAGCCACGCCGTCGGCGCCGATGCCTTCACTGACAGGACCGTCGAGATGACCGAGACCCGCGAGGAGGCGGTGGTCGCCAAGACCGCCCGGGTCACGGAGGAGTTGGTGATCCACAAGGACGTCAGCGAGCGCGTGGAAGCGGTGCGCGACACAGTGCGCCGTGACGAGGTCGAGGTCGAGAAGGTTCCGGGCACCGCTCGGAATACCGACTATGTCGATGCCACCGGAGCGAAACCGGCCAGGCCGAGCGACCCGCGCGCCCCGAAGATCTGACGGAACCGTTCCCATTTGCCCGGACCGCCTGGTGCGGCCCGGGCATTCGCTCGGAGAAATATATGTCCACCACGGAAACTTACGGCGGGCTCCCAGAGGACCAATTGTTCCCGGAGCGCCGTACCGTCGCCTACGAGACGGAGCGGCATTTCGACTCCGCCCACATCCACCGCCGGATCTCCTGGCCGGCGCTCTTCGCGGCCGTCTTCGTCGCCATCGCGGTCGAGCTTATGCTCAGCATCCTGGGGGTCGGTGTCGGGCTCGGGTTCGTCAGCCCGCAAGCCGGTGCTACGCCGCACGTCAGCAGCCTGGGGATCGGCGCTGGCGTATGGTGGTTCGTGAGCACCCTGATCGCGTTCGGGATCGGCGGCTTCGTGGCCGCGTGGCTTGCCGGCATCACATCGCGGTTCGATGGTCTGCTGCACGGGGTGGTGACCTGGGCGATCGCCACGCTGGTCGTCGTTTATCTGCTTACCACGGCGCTCGGCGGGCTTCTGGGCGGGGCGTTCTCGGTCGTCGGCAGCGGTCTTTCCGGCGCCGGCGCCAGCGTGAAGACAGCGGTACCGCAAGTGGCGCAGGCCGCCGGTGTCACCCCGGAGGCTTACCTGCAACCCACCGACCCCAATCCGGCGACGATGAACTCGCAGCAGGCCCAGAAGGCGATCGCTACGGAGCTGCCGACCTACGTTGCCGGCGGCTCGGGTGCCGCCGCGGCGAAGGCGCGGATCATCGCGATCATGGCTGCGCAGATGAAGGTCAGCCAGGCCGATGCCACCAAGCGCTTCGACCAGCTCCAAGCGCGCGCGAGCCAGACCAAGAACTCGGCGATTCAAAAGACAGAAACGGCGGCGACCGCCAGCGCGGGAGACGCTTCGACGGGTTCCTATCTGATCTTCGGGGTGTTGCTGCTCGACCTCATCGCGGCCGCCATCGGTGGTTCGCTCGCGGTTCAGCGGCGGACACTGCTGACCGAGCGCGCTGGTCCGGGACAGCCGCTGCGTGGCTAAAGCGTAAAGCGTAAGGAACGCCGACCCCACCGGGGCGGCGTTCCCCCAAAGTTCCGAGAGGATTGTCGATGTTCATTATCGTCTGGATCGTGCTGGGGCTGATCGCCGGCTTCATCGCCAGCAAGATCGTCAACAAGTCCGGCGCGGGCATCGTGCTCGACATCGTGCTCGGGATCGTCGGCGCACTCGTCGGCGGTTTCATATTCAGCGCGTTCGGAGCGTCCGGGGTCACCGGCTTCAACGTCTATAGCATCGTCGTGGCCGTGGTCGGCGCGATCGTCGTGCTGCTCATCTACCACGCGGTGGCGGATCGCGGGCGGATCGCCTGATCGCCGGGTGACGGATACGTGGCCGGGGAGCGCCCGCGATACTCGGCCACCTCAACGCTGGTTTCAGGAGGTATGAAATGGGTTTTCTCGATGAAGTGATGGGAAGCATCGGCGGCAAGGCCGGTGGCGCTTCCTCGATCCAGGGAGTCCTGACGGGGCTGCTTGGTGGAGGCCAAGCGGAAGGGCAGGCAACGCAGGGCGCGTCAGGTGGGATGGATGGCGGCCTGGGCTCCCTGATCCAGCGCTTTGAAGGCGCGGGGCTCGGCGGCATCGCTCAGTCATGGATCGGCAACGGTCCCAACCAGCCGATCACGCCGCAGCAACTGCACGGCGCGCTCGGCGAGAACCAGGTGCAAAGCATGTCCTCTCAGTCGGGCATACCGATGCACGACCTGCTCGCGCAACTCAGCCAGCATCTTCCCGGCATCGTTGATCGTCTGACCCCGGGCGGGCAACTGCCGGGAGCGGGGAGTTCCACGATCTCCGTGTAGCGACATATATGGCTTCGGACCCACCACGAGGAAGGCACCGAATGGCGAAGGGCATCCCGGATAAGACGCACGAGGGCGGGCTGCATGGCTCCGCCGCCGCCCTCTCCAGCAACATGGCGCGCTTGGCCTTCGCCGAGATGATCGGTACCTTCCTGCTGGTCCTGGTCGGGACCGCCGTGGCGAGCGCCGCCGCTCTGGGCAAGAACACCGCGGGACCGGCCTACAACTCGCTGGCGATCGCTCTGTCCTTCGGCCTCATCCTGATGCCTATCGTCGCCTCTATCGGCCAGATCAGCGGGGCTCACGTCAACCCCGCTGTCACCATCGCGCTCGCGGTCGTTCGCAAGTTCCCCGGGCGCTATGTCCCGGCCTATATCGTGGCGCAGATGGTCGGCGCGATCATCGCCTCGCTCGTGATCTGGGGCGCCTACGGCAAAACGGGCTACGCGGTGCATCTCGGGGCGCCGGCGCATGGAGCCGCGTATCTCCAGGTGCTGCTGACCGAGGCGCTCATCGCCTTCATGCTGATGTTCACGATCATAGCAGTGGCCACCGATCCGCGGGTGCCGGCCGGAAGCGCGTCGTTGGCCATCGGATTCGCGCTCGCGGCGGGCGTCCTGCTGGGCGGTCCGGTCAGCGGCGGCGCGGGCAACCCGGCCAGGGCGCTCGGTCCGATGATCGTCGCCGGCACCTATCCGGCTTGGTATGTCTATATCGGCGGCCCGATCATCGGAGCCGTAGTCGCCGCGCTGCTTTACCTGGTGGTCGAAAAAGCCAACGCTCCCAAAATCTCGGTGGCCGACCGGTCAACCGACCGGCCAGCCACTCGCCCGCACGAGCGCTTCACCGGATGAACCCGCGGAACCTGCGTTCCGTGCGCGCATAGGCCAAGACGCGTGGTCCGGTCCCGATTATAATACTCCGACCGTTCGCCGCTCCTGCTCAACCTCACTCCTGACGTGACATGCATCATTCCTCCATCGCTCCGAGAAGCGCGCCGACATCGGCGCATACGACGCGTGACAGTCGCTCCGCCAGTTCCTGGCAGCCCTTGCTGGCTCCTTACGTCAAACCCGACGCTCGGCGCGGCATCATCCAGCTCCTGAACACCTTCCCGCCCTTCCTGGCGATCATGGCGGCGATTCTCTGGGGGCTGGACCACGGCATCATGGCGGCGCTCCTGCTCAGCCCCGTCGGGGCGGGATTGCTGGTCCGGCTCTTCGCCATCCAGCACGATTGCGGGCACAACTCGTTCTTCCCGGTTCGTTGGGTGAACGACCTCCTCGGTCGGCTGCTGGGCGTGGTGACGTTCACGCCGTACACGTTCTGGCGGCGGAACCATGCCGTCCATCATGCGACGTCCGGCAATCTGGACGGCCGCGGCATCGGCGACGTGGCCACGGCCACTGTGCGCGAATATCTGGCGATGCCGGCCGGCCGCCGCCTCGCATATTGGCTGTATCGGCATCCTCTGGTCATATTCGGCCTCGGGCCGTTGTACCTGGTGCTGATCCGCCATCGCATCCCGACCGGCCAGGCGTTCCGCCAACGGCGAAGCTGGCTAAGTATTTTCGGCACAAATGCCGCGATTGTCGCAGTGATCGCGCCCGTGGCGCTGACGATCGGGCTGAAGCCGGTCCTGCTGGGGTATCTGCCGGTGCTGCTGCTGGCCGCTTTCATCGGCGTGTGGCTGTTCTATGTTCAGCACCAGTTCGAGGACGGCTATTGGAGGGTGCGGCCGGGCTGGCAATTCCATGCGGCCGCGATGCAGGGCAGCTCGTTTTTCGACCTGCCCCGGAGCCTGCATTGGATCACGGGCAATATCGGCTTTCATCACATCCATCATCTGTCCAGCCGGATACCGAACTACCGATTGCGCGCGTGCCATGCGGAGAACGCGGAGTTGCGCGACGCCAAGCGCCTGACTTTGCTCGGCAGCGTGCGATGCGCGCGTTTCGCCCTGTGGGACGAGGAGCGCGGTCGGATGGTGCGCTTCAAGGATATCAAGTAAGCTGTCGAACAAACAGATCGTGGGGAGGAAGCCGATATGAGTTCGACGCAATCGGAATCCTCGGAATAGCGTGACGCACGGCTGGGCTCGGCGCTGATCCTGGCCGGTGTCGCCCTCGCCACCTTGCCGCTGCGCTAGGCATGATGCTGCGCGCGTCCGACACGGGTAGCGGGCCAACGGTCGTGTTGCTGCATGGGCTGTTTGGGGCGGCGCAGAACTTCGCCAGCGCGCAGCGCCATCTAGCCCGGCAATTCCGCGTCATCGCGCTCGACCTACGCAATCATGGCGCGAGCCCACACGATCCCGACATGAGCTATCCGGCGATGGCCAACGACGTGCTGGACACGCTCGCGCGCCTGGCTGCGCTGCCGGCGGCACTGATCGGGCATTCCATGGGCGGCAAGGTGGCGATGCGGGCGGCGCTCGCCCGGCCCGACGCGGTCAGGCGCCTAATCGTCGCCGACATTGCGCCGGTCTCGTACCCGCCGACGTTCGGCGGCTATGCCGCGGCGATGGCGGCGCTGCCGCTCACACCCGGTCTCACGCGCCGGGCGGCCGAGGCGGCGCTGACACCGGCAGTGCCCGACCCTCGGGTGCGCTCGTTCCTGGCGCAAAATCTTCGGCTCGGCGCCGCACCGGCCTGGCGGATTGGGCTCGCCGAGATCGCGGCGGCGTTGCCTCGTATCGAGGGCTGGGAGGCGCCGGCGGGCGCCATCTTCCATGGCCCCGCCCTGTTCTTGGCCGGCGCGCGGTCGGACTACATCCGCCAGGAGCACCGCGCCGGCATCCGCGCGCTATTTCCAGCCGCACGGTTCGTCTCGCTCAAGGAGTTGGGCCACTGGCTCCACGCCGATAATCCGGACGGCTTCGTTGCCGTCGTCGAGGCGTTCTTGCAGGATCGCACTTGAGGGCGGTTTTGGTGAATTGGGGTGAGCTATGAGCTACGAGCGGCCCTATGCCGGGCTGAAGGTGGTCGATCTCAGCCAGGGCGTCGCCGGCCCGTATTGCGGAATGCTGCTCGCGCAATACGGTGCGAACGTCATTAAGGTGGAACCGATCGAGGGCGGCGACTGGAGCCGGGGGCTCGGCCTGCGCTACGGCGATCACACCGCCTATTCAATTCCGGCCAATCTCGGCAAGCGGAGCATCGCGCTCGATCTCAAGTCAGATGCTGGCCGGATGGTGCTGTGGCGGCTGATCCGGGGCGTGGACGTGTTCCTGCAGGGCTTCCGCCCGGGCGTGATCGACCGGCTGGGCTTCGGGTATCCGGCGGTCGCGGAAGCCGAGCCGCGCATCGTCTATTTGTCCGTCTCCGGCTTCGGCCAGGCGGGCCCCCTTGCCGAGCGCCCGGCGATGGACCCGGTGCTGCAAGCCTATACCGGCCTGATCAACGAGAATGTCGGCGAGGATGGCATCCCGCACCGCACGCCGATCATCGCCATCGACATGTGCACCGCCATCTATGCCTTCTCGGCGCTCGCCCCGGCGCTACACGCCCGCCGCGACGAGCCGCGCGGCCGGCACATCGAGGCGAGCCTGCTGCAAGCCGCTGCCGGGTTGCAGGCGGTGCGCATGATGCAGCAATACCTGGAACAAGGAAGACTACGCCCGGCCGCGGGGCCGAGCGGCGTGTACCGGACGGCGGACGGCTGGATCAACGTCACCGTCGCCCGCGAGCACGAATGGCTGGCGTTTTGCCAGGCGCTCGACCTCGCTCATCTGATCGACGATCCCCGGTTCGCTACGGTCGATCTAAGAATTGAGAACGCGGAAGCGATGCGCGCCATCTTGCGCCCGCTCTTTGGCGGGCATCCCACTGCCGTGTGGTCGGAACGCCTCACGGCACGCAGGATAATGCACGAGCAGGTCAACAACTACGCCGGCTTCCTCGAACAGCCGCAGGTCGCCGCTTCGGGGGCAATCGGCTGGGTGACGCATCCGTTCGTGCCGGAACGGCTGCCGCTGCCGAACATCATCGGGGCGCCGCCCTTCGAGGACGGCAGCCCGCTCGCGGTCGCGCCAAGCCTCGGCCAGCACAGCGCGGACATCCTGCGCGAGCACGGGTACGGCGAGGCAGAGATCGAGGATTTGGCCGTCCGCCATGTGGTCGGGTTGAGTGCGGCGGGTTGACCTAGACTGTAGGCAGGCGGGTTGACCTAGCAGCCTGTCGGATTGAGATACCCGATCACGCGATCCGTGGCTAGAATTGGCGGATGTCGAATTTTGTGCCGTTCAACCGCGACCAGGCCTTTCTGCTGCCGCCCGACCTAAAGACTTGGCTGCCGGAGGATGATCTTGCGCACTTCGTGGTGGCCGCGGTGGAGCGGGTACCGCTCGGGGCGTTCCGAGTGGCGGAGCGAGCGTGCGGCAAGCCGCAGTATCACCCGCGGCTGATGCTGGCGCTGCTGATCTACAGCTACGCCAACGGCATCTTCTCGTCGCGGCGGATCGAGCGGGCAACCTACCGTGACATCGCGGTTCGCTTCGTGGCGGCCAACCTGCACCCCGACCACGACACGATCGCGGTGTTCCGACGCTCGAACAAAGCGGCCTTCGAGGCGGCCTTCCTGCAAGTGCTGCTGCTGGCGCGCGAGAGTGGGCTGCTGCGGCTCGGCACGGTGTCGATCGATGGGACCAAGATCGACGCCAATGCCTCGAAGATCCGCTCCGTGCGCTACGACCGGGCGCAGGAATTGCGGGCCAAGCTGGCGGCTGACATCGCCGCGCTGACCGCGCAGGCCGAAGCGGCCGACGCCGGGGACCACGACCCGCAAGCGTTGCCGGCAGAACTGGCCCGGCGCAACGCGCTCCAGGCGAAGCTCGATGCTGCCTGCGAGCGGCTGGAAGCCGAGGCACGCGCCGAAGCTGAGGCCGCCCGCCCAGCTTATGAGGCCAAGAAGGCCGCCTATGACGCCAAGAACGGGCGTCGCGGCCGGCCGCCGAAACCGCCCGATGATACGCCGCCACCAGAGCGACAAAGCAACCTGACGGACCCGGACAGCGCCCTGATGCGACGCTCGGATGCGCATGAATACCGCCAAGCCTACAACGCACAGGCGGTGGTGTGCGCCGACGGTGCGCAACTGATCCTGGCGACCAACCTGGTCGCGACCCCAGCCGATGCGCCGAGCTTTGCCGCGACTACCCTGGCAATGGAAACAACCATTGGCCTACCCAAGATCGTTCTGGCCGATACCGGTTTTGCCAGCGGCCCAGCGGTGGCGGACCTGCACGCACATGGCATCGAGCCATTGGTGGCGATCGGGCGGACCCAGCCGCACCGGCCCTACGACTTCCGTCCGCCGCCGCCGCAAACCACGCCGCGCCGGATCACCGAGCCTTGGCGCCTGGCGATGAAAGCCAAGCTGGAGACCGAAGATGCCAAGAACCTCTACAAAAGACGCAAGCAGACCATCGAACCGGTGTTTGGCATCATCAAGAGCGCCATGGGCTTCGTCCGCTTCCACCTGCGCGGCATCCAAAAGGTTGCCGCCGAGTGGACCCTGACCGCGCTCGCCTACAACTGCAGGCGAATTGCCCGCCTGCAGGCGGCGTGAACACCCCAGCCGGCTTGCTCATTGGCTCAGCCGGCAGGCTGAATCCGACAGGCTGCTAGACTGTGGGCAGCAGGATCGCGTTCCGGATCTCGACCGGCTCGCCGATGAACCGCAGGGGCTCGATCCCGGCGCCCGTCCCCCGGATCACCACCGTTCCGTAGCCGAGCAGACGGCCGGCCAGGGTCTGCTCGATGTCCACCGTCTCGATCTTGCTGACGTTCATTTCGGCCGTGTAGCGCGAGAAGGTGCCGCGCTTGAAGATCACCCGGCGGTCGGTCACCACGATTTCGGTGCCGAGCCGCCGGATCCACTCACTGATGAGCATGACCACGCCGATAATGGCGATCGCCGCGGCAGCATAGAAGCAGATGTCGCGCTGCGGGTTTTCGGCCGCGACCCAATTGCCGACGATCGCGATCGCGATCGCGATCAGCAGCCACAGGATACCCGGCCAGAAAATCAGCCAATGCGGCCGGCCAATGGCCCTTACAATCTCGTCTGGCTGCAGCACTCTCGTGTAGTACGCCATGCACCGAGGTCTCCGCGCCCGTGGAGCCAACACACCGGAAGCGCGCTGGCCAACCGGTGTGCGCAACAATTTGTCGGGAGTTCCCACCGGTGCGGATGAGCCGCCGGCTCAGCTCGCCGCCACGTGCCGGAAGCAGCCGACAAGGTGATCGTTGACCATACCCGTCGCCTGCATGAAGGCATAGCAGATGGTCGAACCCACGAAGCCGAAGCCGCGGCGGCGGAGATCCTTGCTCATTCGGTCCGACAGCGCGGTGCGGGCGGGAACCTGGTCCATAGAGGACCAGCGGTTCACGATCGGCCGGCCGCCCACGTAGGACCAGAAGAAGCCATCGAGACTTCCCCCTCGGCCGATCACCTCCAGCGCGGCGCGCGCGTTGGCGCGGGCAGAAAACACCTTCAGGCGATTGCGGATCACCCCCGAGCCGCGCAGCAGTTCCTCAAGCTCGGCATCGGTCATGGCCGCCACGCGGGCAATGTCGAAGCCGTGGAAGGCGCGGCGGTACTCCTCTCGCCGGTCGAGGATGGTCCGCCAGGAAAGCCCCGCCTGGGCGCCTTCCAGCACCATGAATTCGAACAGCACCCGGTCGTCGTGCTGCGGCGTGCCCCATTCGCGGTCGTGGTACGCGATCATGGCGGCATTGCCCTTGGCCCAGTCGCAGCGCAGAGGGGTTGTGTCGGTCATGTTGCCCTGTATGTCCTGGCAGGCGTTTCTACCAAGCCGCCAGCCGGGGGGATTTCCGCATGTTGCCGCCACGAGACCGACTGACGATCTGCTTCGCCCATATCGCCTACCAGATGCAGCAGCGATTCGAACTGCGCGACACCGGGATCGGCTGTTTTCAAGTCCGCTCGCGCGAGGAGCTGGACCGGCGTATCGGCGAGGCCGACGTGCTCTCGGTCTCGATGATGTGGCACAACGACCTGATCGGGCGGGCGCCACGGCTGCGCTTCATCCAGTCGATCAGCGCCGGCGTTGACCAGTACGACCGCGATCGGCTTGCCGCCGCCGGGATCCGGCTCGCCAGCGCCGCCGGCGTCAACGCCCGAGCGGTGGCGGGGCACGCGATGGCGCTGATCCTGGCGCTGGCTCGCCGGTTGCCGGAGGCGCGCGACAACCAGGTCCAGCGCCACTGGCGCGGCATGATTAGCGACCTCGCTCAGCGTGAGGACGAGCTTGGGGGCAAGACGCTGCTCGTGATCGGGCTCGGCCGGATCGGCGGGCGGCTGGCGCGGCTCGCCAAGGCATTCGACATGCGCGTGCTGGCGACCCGACAGGACGCAACCGCCGGGGCCGGAGCGGCCGATGAGGTGCGCGGCATGGAGGAGCTGGGCAGTTTGCTGCCGCAGGCCGATGTCGTCGCCCTCACCTGCCCGCTGACGCCGCGAACCGAGCACGTGATCGACGCCGACGCGCTGCGCCTGATGAAGCCGACCGCGCACCTCATCAACATTGCCCGTGGCCGCTGCGTCGATGAACCGGCGCTGATCGAGGCACTTGCCGGCGGCCGGATCGCCGGGGCCGCGCTCGACTGCACAGTCGAGGAGCCGCTGCCGGAGGACTCCCCGCTCTGGGCCATGCCGAACGTGCTGATCACACCCCATACCGCCGGCGAGACCCGTCGCTACGAGGACAACGTGATCGACATATTGCTGGAGAATCTCGACCGCATATGGCGCGGGGAGCGCAGCTTGCGAAATCAGATCGCCTGACAGCTTTCGGTGTCGCTCTCTGCTAGGAGCCATTCTAGCGCGACTGTCCTCTGCCGGTCCGGCCCTCACCCAACCCTCTCCCACAGGAAGAGGGCTTTGTCCTGCACCTCTCGCTTTGACAGTGTTTTGACAGTGTATAGATCGGGGAGATGGGTGACATGTGTTCGGGGACATGGGTGACACAATGAGCCTTGCGGGTTTATGTCCTCGAACGGATGTAACCTTTGCGTCCGGTCCAAACACCCGTAAGGGGAGGGGGAGCAAAACTCATCTGGTCGCGCTCGTGGGCACGGTTCGGGCCATGGCCGGCTTCGGCGCGGTTACGTCGCCCAGGGCGTCGGTCGTGCGCAGCGTCTCCACACTCTGCGCAAGGCCCGCCAGCACTCGGAGCAGGTGCAACTCAGCGCGGGTTTCCTCGATTATCGCAGACGATCGTCCGGTCGCGGCGAGCAGTTCCTGCTCACGCGTGGCGAATGCGGCCGGATCGATAGCAGGTGTGGTTCCCGAGGCCGCGTCGGCGATGGCGCGGATCAGCGCCACGGTCGCTGCGCCGACCCCTGCGGCGGACAGTTCCGGCAGCAGCAAGTCGAGCGACAACAGACAGCGCGCGATCCGGTCGGCAGCGGCCAGGCGCCTCGCGACCCGGCGCCTGGCGACGCCAGACAGGCCCGCCTCGACGATCTCCGCATCGGCAAGCGCGTGCAGGGCCGCAATAGCGTCTGCCGGGTCCGTTTCGGTTATCGCCGGGCCGCCCGACTCGACGCGCGCTCTTTCCAGCACCGCGGCCATCTCGCGCAGCCGGCCAGCGACCAAGGCGATCAGATCGCGCACACGGGCGCGCGCAACCCCGCCGGTCCGCGCCGGGAACACGACGCGGGTGACCAACAGAGCAATGGCCGCGCCAATCAGGGTATTTCCTAGCCGCGCGAAATAGAGCGCCGGCGCGCTATCGGCCATGTGCAGGATTAGAGTCAATGCCATGCTGATCCAGAACAGCATCCATCGGTATGGGCCTGCGCGGCTGCAGAAGATGCCGAGGACTGAGACCGCGATCGCCCCAAGCAGCAGCGGAGGCTGGCCGCGCAGCAGGAACCATGCCACTAGCCCCGCGAGCAGGCCGGCGATAGTGCCGAGACTGCGCTCCAATGCCTTCTGGACGCTCTCGCCGAAGCTGTTGCAGGTGACGAGCAGGGCGGTCAGTGGAATCCAGTACGGCTTGGGCGTCGGCACCAGGTGCGACACCGCGATCGCCGCCGCGACACAGATCGCGGCCTGGGCGGCCAGGCGGAACTGGAAAGGCGCGATCACGATACGCCGTTTTGGATTCTTTGCCGTGGCCTGGGCGCGCTGTGGCAGCGGCGACAACGACGCCTGCACGAAATCGCCGAGCAAGAGCGCCAGGCCGAACACATCGCCGGCCGAGGCGTCATTCGATGCCGTTTGCGGCAAGCCGAGCACCGCGTCGCGCAGCGCCATGACCGCCGAGCGGGCGTTCGGCTCGGATCGCTTCTCCACGGCCTCCGCCAATCGGGCGAACGCCTGGCGGATCGCCGCGTCCACAGTTGCGGGCAGACCTCCGCGGCCATTGTGTAGCCTTTGCGCTTGCCGCCCGATGCTTTCCACGAGCAGGTCTGGCAACCGTGCTGGAGCGACCCAGGATGACGGCCGCGACAACGCGAGGTCGGCGCGGATGTCGCAATACCGCTCGGCGTGAGACTCGAACCATGCGGGAGGCCATGCCGTCGCAGCGCCCCAGCGGCGCGCGAGGTCGGCGAGAAAGTCGGCGGCGGCAGCGGCGAGCAGTGCCCCTTCGACCCGTGCGCCCATCCGCCGCAGCAGCAGCCACGCGATGGCATCGGCGCCAAAAGCGATCGGCGTGCCGACTATGGCGGCCAGCAGACCGAGCCCGATCAGAAGCTGGCCGGCACCCAGGACCAGGCAGACGATGACGTTGATTGCAATCAGGAATGCGACGAGCCCCGCCGGAGGAGGCAGCGAGCGGGCCAGGATGGCGACCCCGGTCGCCGCGACCAGGGCGGCGTCGCCGAGCAGCGGGTCGGCCTCGCGGAGCAAGATAATCGCGGGCAGGGCCAGGGCATTGACCAGCAGCAAGACCGGCATGAACCAAGGCCGCGTCCCGAGCGCTCCGGGTGGGAAGAACAGCAATGTATTGAGCGCCATGATACCGCCCAGCATGGCCGGAAGCAGGCCCGCCGCACCGCCGAACCGGGGCCAGAGCGCGGCGACGACGGTGCTTGCCGCCAGCACAGCGGTCGCGGCGATAAGGGCGGCGAGGAGCCGGGCAGGATGCAACCCGAACCCGATCCGCGTTGCCGCCCGCCGGTCCAAGGGGGCGTTCCGCTCCGCTTGGGCGCCCGTGGTCATGTTAACCGGCCCCCGATCCTGGCTCTCATGGGACGAAGCGCGATGATACGGTCTTTTGTAGCAGGCTCACCAGGATGGTTAGTCGTCGCTCCGCGCGATCGTGTGCAAGCTGATCTGCCCGTCACGCTGAGATCGGCATTGAGTCTCGGAGCGCGACACGAATAGTGCCGCGACTTTGGCGCGTGCCTGCCGAATCCGCGTTGAACTGTGAGCAGGGCCGCTCGATCCGCTGACAGCCCTTGTGCGGACCACACCGAACGCCAACTCGATCGTGTATTGGACGGCAACGAGGCAGAGTACGCATGGCCTCGCCTTGCAATCGAAGGGTTTGGGCCAAACCTAGAGACGGAGGCGGTCACATGGCGCTGGACGGGAGGACAACGGAGACGTTGCGGAACGTCTCCTCCGGCACGGTCACGACGATCCTGCTCAGGAAGGGGCTGCGCAATGTCTGGATGCGCCGCAGCCGGCCACTGCGCCCGGATCAGCCACGCCTGGTCGGGCGGGCGTTCACGATGCGGTTCATCCCGGCTCGCGAAGATCTGGCGACGCCCGAGTCCTGGGCCTCCCCGCGCTCGACCCGGGCGGCCATCGAAGACATGCCGGAGGGCTGCATCGCGGTGGTGGATGCGATGGGTCAGACGGATTCCGGCATCTTCGGCGACATCCTCTGCGCGCGTATGGCAAAGCGCGGGGTCGCTGCCCTGGTCACGGACGGGGCGGTGCGCGACGTGGCGGGCGTGCTCTCCACCGGGCTACCGGTGTGGTGCGGCGGCACGGCCGCGCCGCCCTCGGTGGCAAACCTGACGTTCGTCAATTGGGGCGAGCCGATCGGGTGCGGGGGTGTGGCGATCTTTCCCGACGATGTCGTGCTGGCCGATTCCGACGGCGCCGTCGTGATCCCTCAGGCCTTGGTGGCGGAGGTCACCGCCGCCGGCCCCGAGCAGGAGCGGCTGGAGGAGTGGATCATGCGGGAGGTGGGCCAGGGCGCCCGGTTGCCCGGGCTCTATCCCCCGAACACGGAGAACAAGGCCCGTTACGAGGCGGAGGCGGGGCGTGGATGACGGAACACCGCCGCATCAGTCACGGCGTTGACTTGACTGTAACCGGGGCTCACGGGGCTGGGATTCGCAACCAAGCCGCCTCGCCGACATATCCAGAGGGCATCCACGGAGGCATCCGATGCGCGAGCAGATGGACACCAAAGAGACCGCTCGGCAGATGATTAAGCGCCACGGTCTTCAAGCGCAGGCGATCGCGCTGGAGCGCGTGCAGGAGAAACGCCTGGAGGGCGACACCGCCGGGCTCGACCGCTGGCAGCAAATCTACGCCGCGATCTGCGAGCTTCGGCGTTCCGCCACCCAACGCCTCGGCCCGGAAGAGCCGGTCGATTACCGCTCCTGAGCCGCCGGCTGGTGTAGTCGGGTGTGACCGTTCTTGCCGCTCCGGCCCTCACCCAACCCTCTCCCTCAGGGAGCGGGCTCTGATCCGCCCGCCCTCCCTTTGGGAGAGGGTTGGGTGAGGGCCTCATGCCACACCCAGTCAGGGGTGAGCCTCCCTAACACTGCGGATGCTGAGACGGCTCACAATTCACTGATCGTGGATCAGTTCACGCGGCAGGCGGCGCCGTTCAGCACGGCTTCAGCTATCGCCGACGCAAGCGCGCTGGGAATGATCCTGGATGCGGCGGTGCCGGGTTTGGAAGACACGGTGCTCGATGTCGCGTGCGGGGGCGGGATCATCGTGTCCGCCTTCGCTCCCTATGTGCGCCACGCCACCGGCATTGATCTTACGCCGGCGATGCTCGATCAGGCCCGTACACTGGCCGCCAAGAAAGGCGTAGCCAATGTGAGCTGGCAGCAGGGCGACGTCCGCCGCCTCCCGTGGCCGGATGGCACTTTCAGCATCGTCGTGAGCCGTTTCTCGTTTCATCACTTCCTCGATCCGGCTGGCGTACTGACCGAGATGGTGCGGGTGTGCCGGCCCGGCGGGCGCGTGCTGGTCGTGGACATGTATGCCTCGGAGGACGAGGCGAAGGCGGCGGCTTGGAACGAGCTGGAGAAGCTGCGGGATCCGTCGCATGTTCGCTGCCTGACCCTGTCGGAGCTGCCGCGCTGTTCCCGCAGGTGGGTCTGCCGGAGCCGCGCGCCGCGTTCTACGAATTGCGCGGCGAGGTGAAGAACTTGCTTGCCCGCTCCTTCCCGGAGCCGGGCGACGGGCCGAAGATCGTCGCGACCTTCGCCGCCGCCGCTGAGGATGACCGGCTCGGCATACCGGTGCGCCGCGACGGCGATGCGCTCCATTACGCCTACCCGGTTGCGATCCTGGCTGCCCGCCGCCCGTGACCGCGGGGCGCGGGCGGCGTCCGGCCTCCACCATTGGGGTGGCTGGGGACCGCGCTCGATGCGTGCGCGGCTGTTATTGGTTTGGGTGCTCTCGCTGGCGACGTCGATCGTCATCGGGGTGCTTCTCGCGAACCTCTCCCGGCAGTCCTCGACCGCCCGGGTGGGCCGCGCCGAGGCGGTGGTAGCGCGCGCCTGCGATATGATCCGCGATCGCTATGACTTTTACACCGCTGGGTGGTCCGGACCGCCGCCGGCCCCGGGCGACCTAAGCTTCAGCAAGGGGCTGGCCGAGGTCGTAGCAGCAGCGCTCGAGGGGCAGACCGGAGTGGAGGGCGGCATCTGGCGCATCGGCCAAGGCCCGGTGGCGTTCGCGTTCCCAACCGAGAACGGCACGGGCTTTCCCGAGGCGCGACGCGACCTGATTCGCAGTGCGAGCGAGGCCGCGAGCAACGAGGATCAGGCGATCGCACGGACGTTTCCCGCCGCCTCGTATACACAATTCCTGGTGGCCTGTCCGCTCGGTGGCCCCGTACTTGGGCTCACGGCATGGACGATGACGACCGTTTGGGCCGCGTCCAGCGCCGACCCGTTGCGCATCGGCTTGGGCGTGCTGCTCGGGCTGATGGTGGCCATCTCGGCGACGGTCGCCTGGCTAATCATCGCCTGGTCGCGTCACCTCGGTCGGATCGAGACCGCGCTCGCCGCCGGGGCCGACGGGGTGTTGCCAATGCTGGAGCGCACCGGAGAGCGCGAGCTTGACCGGCTGGTGGCCGCGCTGAACGAAGCCGGAAGCCGCCTGCGTGACGCGCGGCGCAGATCGGCCGAGCTGGCCGAGCGCGTCGCCACGGCGGAGCGCCTGGCCGCGCTCGGCCGGGTGGCGGCCGGTGTCGCGCACGAGATCCGCAATCCGATCGCGGCGATGCGACTTAAGGCAGAGAACGCCCTGGTGGGCGACGATGGGCGCAGACGCCAGGCCCTGACGATGATTCTCGGTCAGATCGAGCGCCTCGACCGGCTAGCGGGCGAGCTGTTAGCGGCGACGCAAGCGCGCCAGCCGGCGCCTCGCGCGGTTGATCTGGAAAGTTTCGTCCGCGGCACTCTGGAACCGCAACGCGACCAGGCCGCCGCGGCCGGGGTCATGCTGGACTCCCGGTCGGCACCGGGCCGGGCCGTATTCGATCCGGCGCTAATCCAGCGGGTGCTCGATAACCTGCTGCTGAACGCGCTCCAGCACACGCCAGCAGGCGGGCGGGTAATCCTGTCCGCGTCACGCGCCTGTGACCGTCTCCGCTTCGTGGTCGAGGATAGCGGGCCGGGCGTGCGCGCCGACCTGCGCGGGCGCCTGTTCGAGCCCTTCGCCACCGGCCGGCCGGAAGGGACCGGGCTTGGGCTCGCGATCGCCCGCGAACTGGCCGAGGCGCACGGCGGCAAGCTGACGATGGCCCGACCGGGCGGCGATGAATCCGGCGAAGGGGCGGCGTTCGCGTTGGAGCTGCCGTGGCGCGAATTCTGATCATCGACGACGACGCCGCATTGCGCGAGGGTCTGGCCGAGGCGCTCGCCGATCTCGGCCATGAGCCGGTGGAGGCACCGGACGGAGCGGCCGCGCTCGCCCAACTCGCGGGCAAAGGGGTAGACGCGGTCCTGCTCGACCTCCGGATGCCGGGCATGGATGGCATGGAGGTGCTGCGGCGCATTCGCGCCAGCCCCGATCCGCCCTCGGTTGCCGTGCTCACTGCGGTCGCCACCGCTTCCAACACCATCGAGGCGATGCGGCTCGGCGCCGTCGATCACCTGACCAAGCCGATCGGCCGCGAAGCCCTGGTATCCCTGCTCGCGCGGCTGCTGCCATCCCGATCCGCCTCGCCCGCCGCGCGGTTGCCCGGGACCGAGGAGGAGCTGGTCGGATCGAGCCCCGCGATGCGCGAGGTGCAGAAGGCGATCGGGATGCTGGCCGACAGCCACGCCACCGTGCTGATCATCGGCGAGACCGGCACCGGCAAGGAGGTGGTGGCGCGCGCCCTGCATCGGCATGGCCGGCGCGGCTCCGGCCCGTTCGTCGCCGTGAACTGCGCGGCGATCCCGTCCGAGCTGTTGGAAAGCGAGCTGTTCGGGCATGTGCGCGGAGCATTCACCGGGGCGGTAGCGGACCGGCTTGGCTCCTTCCGGCAGGCCGACAAGGGGACGCTGTTCCTCGACGAGATCGGGGACATGGGGCTGGCGATGCAGGCCAAGCTGTTACGTGTGTTGCAGGAGCGGGTGGTGACGCCCGTAGGCGGCCGGGCAGTGGCGGTTGACGTGCGCATCCTCGCCGCCACGCATCGCGATCTCGCCCGGGCCGCCGCCGAGGGGCGGTTCCGGCAGGATCTTTATTACCGGCTCGGCGTCGTTCCGCTGCGGCTGCCCCCGTTGCGCGAGCGGCTGGCGGACATCCTGCCATTGACCGAGCAGTTCCTGCGGCGCGGCGGCGATGCGGCCGCGACCAAGCGGCTGTCGGCGGAGGCCGCGAGCCGATTGCTTGCTTATCACTGGCCCGGCAACGTGCGCGAACTGAAGAATGCGATGGAGCGGGTCGCGGCACTGTCGCGCCAGCCGGTGCTGACGGCCGAGGATTTCGGCTTCCTGGGCCTCGAGCATTCTCCGGCGGAGACGGCCGATTGGCTAGCGGGAGATTTGCCGACGGCACTGGCCCGGCTGGAGGCCGCGATGATCCGGCGCGCGCTGGACGCGGCGCGAGGCAACCGCACCGAAGCGGCGCGGCGACTAAACATCCATCGCCAGCTTCTGCACGCGAAGATCCGGCGCTACGGCCTGGAGCCGTCGGGCAAGCGGACGGGCGATGTCCGGCCGGCGGACGGAGCGGACGCGGCCCGCGATGGCGAAATATAGATCCGCCAAGGAATTGGAGAGTGGCACGCCGCTTGCCGTAGGGAGGTTGGAGCCTTACGGCTCGAACCACTCGACGGAGGATTGAATGACCAGACTAATGGCCGCCCTGATCGGGGCGAGCTTGATCGCAGGTGCCGGAGGCACCGCGCTCGCGCAGGATGTCGCGGCAGGAGCCGGAACCTACGATACCCAGCAATTGCCCGCGTTCCACGGCAAGGTGGCGCAATTCAGCCTGACGCCGCGCGGCGACGTGGACGGCCTGATACTGGACAACGGCACCGAGGTGCTGCTGCCCCCGCATCTCGGCACCGAGCTGGTTTATGCCGTGAAGCCGGGCGACAGCGTGACCGTGCATGGGCTGAAGGCGCGGGTGTTGCCGCTGATCCAGGCGCAGTCGATCACCGACGACGCCACCGGCCGAACGGTCACGGACACCGGGCCCGCCGGTCCCGGACCTCGGGGCCCCGGCGGCGACGGACCGGCGATGCAGGCGCAGGGCACGGTCAAGATGCGGCTCTATGGGCCGCGCGGCGATCTGAATGGCGTGCTGCTGACGGATGGCACGATGATCCACCTGCCGCCCCCGGAGGCGCAACGCCTAGCCGATCAGCTGGCGCCGGGCAAGACGGTCTGGGCGAGCGGCGATGGCGTGGCGGGACCGCTGGGCAAGTCGATCGGGGCGCGGGAGATTGGCCCATCGGCCTCGCAGGCTGTCGCGATCGCGGCCCCTCCACCCCATCCGCACGGCCATCGCCACCCCCCGCCGCCGACTGGCGGAGCGGGGTTCCAGCCTCCGGCTCCGCCCGCAGCCCCCGGTCCCGGACAAGCTTCGTAACCATGCTTCCGTCGGGAGGGGCCATCCCTCCCGACCTGGCTGGGGCGGGAGGATTCGAACCTCCGCATGGCGGAATCAAAATCCGCTGCCTTACCACTTGGCGACGCCCCAAATGCGTGGCGGTTGATAGGCCGGGCGGTCTGGCCCGTAAAGCAGTCACGACGCAAGAGATGGGCCGAATGGCCCGCCGCCCCATGCCCACCAGCCGGGCCGAGCGAGCCGGCTGGCCGTCTCGGCGGCCACGGCTGGGGTCGCGAACAGGCCGAAGCAGGTCGCGCCCGATCCGCTCATGCGCGCAATCAGGCAGCCCGATTCGGCCGAGAGGGCCGCGAGCGCCTCGCCGATCGGTGGGCAGAGCGCGATCGCCGGTTGCTCCAGATCATTGCGCAGCCGAGCGAGATCGGCCGCCATCGATTCGACCGTCAGCCAAAATGCGGGCAGTGCGGCCCGCATCGAGAACTGGCCGACCAGCGCCTGGAAGACCTCGGCCGTTGCAACCGGCACGCCGGGGTTCAGCAAAACCATCCCGCACTCCGGCACCGAAGGCGCGGCCGTCAGCGCCTCCCCAACACCGCCCATCCGGGCGGAACGGCTGGCCAGGGACACCGGCACATCGGCGCCGAGCGAAAGTGCGACCGCCGGCAGGTCGATCTCGGCCAGGTCGACCCGCCATAGCCGGACCAGCAGGCGCAACGCGGCCGCTGCGTCGGCCGAGCCGCCGCCAATCCCGGATGCGACCGGGAGGTTCTTGGTGAGCCTCAGCCGCGCGCCCAGTCCAATGTCGGCCGCGCGCGCGAGCGCCCGAGCCGCGCGCAGCACCAGATTGGCCGGCTCGGCGCGGAGGCCATCGGCGAATGGACCATCGATCGCGAGCGCGAGCCGGTCACCCAGCTCCGCCTCCAGCATGTCGCCGGCGGCGGCGAACACCGCCACGCTGTCGAGCAAGTGATAGCCGTCCGATCGCCGCCCGATGACATGGAGGAACAAGTTCACCTTCGCCGGCGCGAACTCCCGGCCCCGGCCAGGGTGGTAGGCGGCGTTGTCGGTCAGGGCAGCGGTTGCAGCGCGGTTGATGGCGCTCTGCCCACCACCTGGCGCTGGCTATCATCCAGCTTCGCTTGCAGCTTCTCCGCATCCGACGGCTGCGGGTGAAGGGTCAAAGCCCGGCGCCACTGATACGAGGCCTCCAGCTTTCGGCCGGTCGCGAAATAGGCGTCCCCGAGATGCGCGTTCAGGGTCGGGTCTTCCGGCATTAATTCCACCGCCCGCTCCAGAGTGGGCACCGCCTCGGCGGTGTCGCCCTCGCGCAGCATGACCCAGCCGAGGCTGTCTTGGATGGCGCCATCGTTGGGTTCGAGCTGCGCCGCCTTTTCGATCATCTGGCGAGCCTGCTTCAGATGGACGCCCATGTCGGCCCACGAATAGCCGAGATAGTTCAACGTCAGCGGCTCGTCGGGCGCGAGCGCGATCGCGCGCTTGAAGTCGGCTTCGGCACTCGCCCATCGATGCGTTCGCTCGTAAGCCACGCCGCGCTCATAGAATAGCACCCAGTCTGCGAGCGAGGGGGCGGGCACGCGAGAGATAGCGCGGTTGTAGGCTGCCACCGCGTCGGCGAATCGGTCTTGGGACCGCAGGATGTCGCCCTCCTCAGCATAGGGCAGCGGGCTGTTGGGGCAGTCCCGCGCCAGCGCGTCCAGCTCGCGCATGGCCTGCCCGGTGTGTCCCGCCCGTTGCGCGAGCCTCGCCCGGTGCAGGCGGACCATTGCCTCGAGCGGGTCATCGGTGGCCACGCCACCCAGCATTTGGAGCGCCCGCTCCGGCTGCTGGCGCAGTTCCACGATATCCGCCGCCATTACGCGCGCGGCAGTGAAATCGGGGCGCAGCGAGAGCGCGAAGTCTAACATCAGTAGGGCGAAGTCGCTCATATTCTGCTGTTGCAGGGTTCCGGCGCCCGCGAGGTAGGCTTCGGCCATGCCGTCGGCGGCGGTGGCTACCGGCGAGTGCTGGAGATTGGCGGCGAGACTCGGCAACAGCATCGCGGTCTCCGGCGCCCCATCCGCGGCCTGTGCCAGCGTACGCATGGCCTCGGCGTGCTGGCCATGCCGCGCCTGGAAGCTCGCGATCACCTGCGCGAGCCGCAGGCTGGGGGCGCCGAGCGCGGCCTCCGTCTGGCGGTAATAAGCCCTGGCCGCCTGCTCCCGGCCGACCAAATCGGCGATCAGCCCGGCATGAAGCGAGTACAGGGTGCGGAACTGCTCGCCACCGGCCAGCGGGTTCAGTGTCGCCAACGCCGCATCGGTCTGGCCGGCGCCCTGTTGCGCCCAGGCGATCAGCAACGGCCGCAACGCACGGGCGAGGCCATCGCGCGGCAGCGCCTGGAACCGTGTCTCGGCCGCCTGCCAATCGCCTCGGCGCGCGGCATCATTGGCGAGCAAAAGCTGAGCGATCGCATCGCCCGGCAACCGCTGCGCAAGGCCAAGCGCGTCCGCCCTGCCGCTCATCGCGCTCGCCAGGAATGCCTCCCGCAGCAGTTCGGGCTGGCTCGGGTCAAACCTGAGACCCCGAAGGAAGGCGCCGGCGGCGAAATCCGGATCGGCGTGCGACTCGGCGAAGCGACCGGCCAGAAAGTCGGAGAATACGCCGGTGCTCCCTGGCTGCGGCTCGACTGCCATCGCGACGGAGGGGGCGCCAACCGCGGGCATGAGCACACCGTAGGCGCACAGGACGGGCATCGCGAGCCGCAGGGCCCGCCGGGCAAAGCGAACATCTTGCATGCGCGAAGACTAACAATCGCGCGAGCGTCTTGTCATCGAAATTTGATGCCAGGCCACGAGATTCTCCCGGGAACCAAGTCACATCCCGCCGGGATAGTTTGGGCCGCCTCCGCCCTCCGGGGTCACCCAGTCGATGTTTTGCGTCGGATCCTTGATATCGCAGGTTTTGCAATGCACGCAGTTCTGGGCGTTGATTTGCAGCCGCGGCGCCCCCTCTTCGGCGCCGACAATTTCGTACACTCCCGCCGGGCAATACCGGGTCTCCGGGCTGCGGAACCGGTCCCAGTTCACCGTGATCGCCTTGGCCGGGTCGCGCAACCGTAGATGGGCGGGCTGGTCTTCCTCGTGATTGGTGTTGCTGATGAACACCGAGGAGAGCCGGTCGAAGGTCAGCTGCCCGTCGGGCCTCGGATAGCTGATTTGCGGCGCCTGATCGGCCGGGATCAGGGTCTCGTAATCGGGGTGACGATGGTGGAACGTCCAAGGGGCTTTGCCGCGCAGCAGGTACGTGTCGATCGCTGAGTAGGCCAGGCCGCCCCAAGTGCCGAATTTGGCGAAGGCCGGGCGCACGTTGCGCACTGCGCGCAGCTCGTCCCACGCCCAGCTTTGCCGCAGCTTCTTGGGATAGCTCGCAAGCTCCGCGATCCGGCCACCGGCCAGCGCCTCGGCCGCCGACTCGGCGGCCAGCATTCCCGACTTCATCGACGTGTGCGTGCCCTTGATCTTCGGGACGTTTAGGAACCCGGCGGCATCGCCGATCAGGGCGCCGCCAGGGAAGACCAGGTGCGGGACCGACTGCGCCCCGCCCTCGTTCAGCGCCCGCGCGCCATAGCTGACCCGCCGCCCGCCCTCGAAATGGTGGCGTATGGCGGGGTGGGTTTTGAACCGCTGCGTCTCATCGAACGGCGACAGCCATGGGTTGCGGTAGTCGAGTCCGATGACAAAACCGAACGAGATCAGATTTTCCGCGAAATGATACAGGAACGAGCCGCCATACGTGCCGGCGTCAAGCGGCCAGCCGATCGTGTGCTCGACCAGGCCGGGCTGGTGGTTCGCCGGCGGCACCTCCCACAGCTCCTTGATGCCGATCGCGTAGGTTTGCGGATCGTGGCCCTCGCGCAGCCGGAACCGCTCGATTAGCCGCTTAGAGAGCGAACCCCGGCAGCCTTCGGCAAGCAGCGTGTATCGGGCGCGCAGCTCCATACCGCGTTGGAAGTTGGCCGTGGGTTCGCCGTCCTTGCCGATTCCCATGTCGCCGGTGGCAATGCCGACCACCCGGCCGCCCTCCTCCAACACCTCGGCGGCAGCGAAGCCTGGATAAATCTCGACCCCGATCGCCTCCGCCTGTCGGCCGAGCCAGCGCACCACGTCGCCGAGCGAGACGATGAAGTTGCCGTGGTTGTGCATCTGCGGCGGGGTGGGCAGGCGGTATGCCCTGCTGGCGGTGAGATACAGGAACCGATCCTGTCGCGCCGGCGTCTCGAGCGGGGCGCCCCTCTCTCGCCAGTCCGGGATCAGCTCGTTCAGCGCGCGCGGCTCCAGCACCGCACCCGAGAGGATATGCGCGCCGACCTCGCCGCCTTTCTCGACCACGCACACGCCAGCTTCGGGAGCGAGCTGCTTGAGCCGGATCGCTGCGGACAGCCCGGCCGGCCCGGCGCCCACGATCACCACGTCGAACTCCATCGACTCGCGCGCACCCAGCTCCTCTGCCATCCGCCTGGCTCCTCTTTGGTTCCGTCCAAACTAGGCTAGCGACAGGGTTGCGCAAGGCGGCTCGCCTGGGCAGGAATGGCGCATGGACGAGCTGACGGCGCTCAAGCTGCAACTGGAATGGGGCGCCGACGAGTTGCTCGACGCCGACCCGGTGAACCGGCTTCGCGCGCCCCTGCCGCGACCGGAACCGATCGACTCCGTTTCGAGTCCGGCCGCTCCGTCCGTGCTTCGCGCGCCGCCCACTCCGGCCGGAGCGCCCGGGCGCGCAAGCGCGAGGGCCCGCGCCTGCCAGGCGGCGCTGGCCGCCGGGACTTTGGCGGAGCTTCGCGCCGTGATGGCCGCATTCGACGGCTGCGCGCTGCGCAACACCGCCACCAGCCTGGTATTCGCCGAGGGCGACCCTGCCGCTGGATTGCTGTTGATCGCCGACCCGCCCAGTTCGGACGACGATCGAGCCGGGCGCCCGCTGACGGGGGCCGTCGGGCTCTATTTCGACAAGATGCTGGCCAGCATCGCCCTCGACCGCGCGCGGCTGTTGCTGGCGCCGCTGATCCCTTGGCGCCCGCCCGGCGACCGGCCGCCGAGCCCGACGGAAATCGCCATATGCCTGCCTTTCCTGTATCGGCTGATCGCGCTGACCGGCCCACGCCGGCTGGTCCTTCTGGGTTCGCTGCCGGTGAGAGCGCTGCTGGGCGCGGTCCGGCGCACCGGGGGCGGCGGGTTCGTGGAGGTGGCGATCCCCGACCTCGGCGGTCCGGCGCACCGAGCGGCGGTTCGTGGAGGTGCGATCCCCGACCTCGACCCTAAGCTGCCCGGCCTGGCGACCTTCAGCCCGGCGCGGCTCTTGCGGGAGCCGGCCTCACGGCGCGCCGCGTGGGCCGATTTGCGGCTCCTGCGTCGGTCGCTGGACACTGATCTCGCGCATAGGTGAGCCAGGGTCGGCTGCTAAGCCCTTGACACACACGGATCGGTGAGCCCGCCAGCTATCATTCGTCAAGCAACAGGATTGCCCCTCGGCTCTCGATTGTCTAGGGCCGAAGGATGCGAGGGATCAATCGCACGCTCTCCCGCCATCCGACCATGCGGGCAGCCCTCGCTGGAGCAGCCTGTGCCGTGCTGTTGGCCTGCCCCGCCGCGGCATCCGAGCCGCGTGTCGAGGCGAGCGAGCAGACCGCGACGGCATTTCCCCGGTTCGCGCCGGTCGATAGCGCGTCCGAAATCGTCTTGCCGCAGCCCCTCGGCCCCACCGATGCCGCGCTCGTCCGACGCATCTTCGCCGAACAATCTAGCGGGCACGTGGCGTTAGCGGAGCGAGACACCGCAAAACTACAGAACCGGCTGCTGCTGGGCGCGATCCTGGCTGATCGTTATCTGGGCCGCTTCCACCATGCCACGCCCCGCGAACTCGAGCAGTGGCTGGCGTACTACTCCGGCGAGCCGCAGGCGGCGGATATCAGGGCGCTGCTGACCCGTCGGTTGACCAAGGGCGTCGCCGTGCCGCAAGTGCCGGCGCCGGCCTCGCAGGCGCCTCAGGCACCCGCCGACCCCGAGCCGGAGGACATCGATCCGGCCGACCGGCGCACCGCCCGCAATCCGTTGCTCGATGGCGAGGTGGCGCGGCTCGTGCTGCCTCAGGATTCCGGGGCCGCGCTGCGGTTGATTGACCGGGCGAAGGGTCTCAGCCGGGCCAACGCGAGCCTACTACAAACGCAGATAGCCCGCAGGCTCTTCAGCGACAACCGAGATGAGCAGGCACTGACGGTCGCGGCGGATGCCTGGCGAAAGGCACCGGCGCAGCAGCGGACCGGCCAAGCCGCCTACCTGGCGGGCCTCGCGGCCTGGCGTCTCGGACGGATCGGTCTCGCCCTGTCCTATTTCCAGGACACCGCCACCGCGCCGATCGGCCCGGCCACGGTGCGCGCCGCCGGGGCGTTTTGGGCGGCGAAGGGTGAGCTACGGGTCCATGACTTCGTAGGCTATTTAGCATGGCTCAAACGCGCGGCGGCCGAGCGCCGCACCCTGCATGGCCTGATCGCCCGCGAGATCCTGGGATGGGGCACGGGGCTGCTGCTGAGCCACGAGACCTTGTCCACCGCCGATCTCGATGCCCTGGCCGCGTTGCCCGGCGCGGAACGGGCATTCGCTCTGCTGCAAGTCGGGCAGAGGACGCGGGCCGAGGCCGAATTGCGCCGGCTCTGGCCCGAGGTGGCAACCAGCAGGGCCTTGCGCCAGTCCCTGCTGGTGGTTGCCTCGAGCGCGCATCTGACCGATCTGGCGGCGCAACTTGCCGGTCTCGTGCAGGCGGCCGACGGCATCCCGCACGACGAGCTTCGTTTCCCGGTTCCCGCGCTGCATCCCGCCGGAGGGTTCGTCATGGACCCGGCGCTGGTCTATGGCGTGGCGCGCACCGAATCGAACTTCGATGCCAAGGCCGTGTCGCCGGCCGGCGCGCTCGGGCTGATGCAACTCATGCCGGTGACCGCACGCAGCGTGGCCGAAGGCGCGCCCGCTCAACGGTCCGCGCTGGAGAACCCCGCGATCAATCTCGGGCTCGGGCAGCGGGTGATCCTGTCCCTCGCAGACCAATCGGTGATCGGCGGCAATCTCCTGGGCCTGCTTGCGAGCTACAACGCCGGCCTGACCAGTTACGCCCGCTGGGCGCCCGAAATCAGGGACTCGGGCGATCCGCTGCTGTTCATCGAGGCCATCCCGCTCGCCGAGACCCGCGCCTTCGTCGAGCGTGCCTTGACTTACACTTGGATCTACGCCGCCCGGCTCGGACTGCCGGCGCCCACCCTGGACGAGATCGCGGCCGGGCGCTATCCGAGCTTCACGCCTCAGCGCCCGCGCACCACATTGACCGCCTGGGCGCGGTGACGCACAGCGAGGGTTAGGTCATGGCAGGGATCGACGAGAGCCGGCGATTCATTCCGGTCAACGTCGCGGTGCTGACGGTCAGCGACACGCGCACTGCGGCGAACGATACCTCGGGTGACGCGCTGGCGGAGCGGATCGTGCGGGCCGGGCACCGCCTGGCGGACCGGGCGATCGAGCGCGACGATGCCGGGGCGATCGAGCGCCGGCTGCGGGGCTGGATCGCCGACCCCGCGATCGACGTGGTGATCACCACCGGGGGAACCGGCATCACCGGCCGCGATGTCACGCCCGAGGCATTCGAGCGGGTGATGGAGAAGCGGGTCGAGGGGTTCGGCGAGCTGTTCCGGATGCTGAGCTATCAGAAGATCGGCACCTCCACGATGCAGTCGCGCGCCATTGGGGGTGTGGCCGGCGGGACGTACCTGTTCGCGCTGCCGGGCAGCACCGGGGCAGCGAAGGATGGCTGGGACGATATCCTGCTCTGGCAGCTCGACAGCCGCCACCGGCCTTGCAACCTGGTCGAGCTGATGCCGCGCTTGCAGGAACACCTGAAGCCGGCGGCGGAATAGGTCAGTTTCGGGGCAGATCGGCTGCCGTATCGACGTCGCGGAGCGTGCGCAGCAAACGGACGCGGTTAGCGCCGAAATTGCGCAGCGTATCGGCGAGCGCGTGTTCGCTGGACCAGCGCACGGCGGCGAAGGGCCGGGCGGGACGGCGCGGCGCCATGCCGACCAGCCAATAGCCTCCGTCCTCGGCCGGGCCGAACACCGCGGGGGCGCGGCCGAGGGCCCGGAACGCCGCCGTCAGGTCGGCCGGGCCAGCCTCGGGGATGTCGCACCCCACGAGCACCACGCGGGCGCGTGGGAACCGGCGGAAAGCGCGATGCATTCGGGCACCCAGATCGCCCCTGCCCTGCTTGAGGCGGGCCACGCGGACGGGCAGGCGGAACACGGCCTGATCCGGGGTGACGGCGAGCACGGTCCGGAAACGGCGGTCCGCGGCCGACACGCGCAGGAGGCGGATCAGCCCGGCGCGATGGAACCGCAGCGCGGCACGGTCGCCGATCTCGCGCGCGAGGCGGCGCTTGACCGCCCCGAGGCGCGGGGCGCGGGCAAACACTATGACGATATTCCTCACCCGTAGAGCCGGGCGATCAGCCGGGGCGGAGCCCCGGTGAACCAGAGCGACAGACAGAGCAGATTGCGAAGCGAGCGCCACCGCCAGCCCTGCCGCTCCCATCGCGCCGCCGAGGTAATGGCGGCGGCTGGGAGTGGCGCCAGCCGGTGGCGGCCGAGCCGGCGCACGAGGTCCACATCCTCCATCAGCGGCAGAGGCCGGAGGCCGCCGACCGCGCCCAGCAGGTCGCGATGGATCAACAAGCCCTGGTCGCCGTACGGCAGGGCCAGCAGCCGGCAGCGCCAGGCGACCGCGCGCTCCAGCCTCCGGGCGCGCGGATCGGCGCTGTCGAGCACCAAGCGAAAATACCCTGCTCGGTCAGGGCCGGCGGCGATGTGCCCGGCCACCACCTCTCGCCAACCGGGCGCGAGCCGGGTGTCGGCGTGCAGCAGCAGCAGCCATGGCCCGCGCGCGGCGGCCACCCCGGCGGCGAGTTGCGAACCGCGACCACGCGGCGCGGCGAGAACCACGCTCCCGAGACTCGCGGCCAGTTCCGGTGTGCCGTCCGAGCTGGCACCGTCCACGACCATCACTTCCTGCGGCGCGCCCCCCAGAGCTGCCAAGGTCGCCGGCAGGGTCCGGGCGGCATTCAGGGTCGGGATGACCACCGAGAGCTGACGGAGCGAGTTCCCCTGAGTTCTTTCTTTGTTCTTGACCGATAGGGTGAGGTTTGCCACGCTTCGCTCGAACAGAGAGGGAACAGAACAATGCGCCAGCCGCGCGAGCCTGACCAGGATGTAGCCGCGATCGCCGCGCTCGACATCGCCGGCTCACCTGAGCCGCCGCCGTCGGCGCGGCTGCCGGCGATGGCGCGGCACGGACGCGGGGCCACCACCAATCCGGCCGTGCGCTTCGACAGCCAAAACGCCAGCCAGTTCGACGATGGGTGGGACACGCTGGCGGCAGAGTTCGGCGAGCTGCCGCCCCTGCCAACCACGTTGATCCGCGATACCACCCGCTCGGTGATTAGCTGGAACAGCTCACCCGATATCGGCTTCGATCGCGCGGTCAACCCCTATCGCGGCTGCGAGCACGGCTGCATCTATTGCTACGCAAGGCCCAGCCACGCGTACCTCGGCTACTCGCCCGGGCTCGATTTCGAGACCAAGCTCGTCTTCAAGCCTGATGCGGCGGAGTTGCTGGAAAAGGAGTTGAGCAAGCCCGGCTACGTCCCGCGCACCTTGGCACTCGGATCCAACACCGACCCCTATCAGCCGGTGGAGCGCACCTTGCAACTCACCCGCGCCGTACTCCAGGTGCTGGACCGGTTCAACCACCCGGTCAGTATCGTGACCAAATCGGCCGGCGTGCTGCGCGATCTCGACATCCTCGCCGCGATGGCGGCACGGCGGTTGGCACGGGTTTATGTGTCGGTCACCACGCTGGATGCGGCGCTGGCCCGGCGGATGGAGCCGCGCGCCGCCGCCCCCGCGCGCCGGCTGCACACGATCGCCGAGCTGACCCGCGCCGGGGTGCCCACAGGCGTCATGGTGGCGCCGATGATCCCCGGCCTGAACGACGCGGAGATGGAGCGGATCATGGAGACCGCAGCACGTGGGGGCGCGCGCCACGCGGGCTATGTGCTGCTGCGCCTGCCCCATGAGCTGAAGCAGATGTTCGAGGATTGGCTGGCAACCCATTTCCCCGACCGCGCCCGGCATGTCTTGAGCCTGATCCGCGAAACCCGCTCGGGCGCGTTGTCCGATGCCAGGTTCCACCATCGCATGGCCGGGCACGGCGCCTATGCCGACCTGCTGCTCCGCCGGTTCGCCCGCGCGGCCCGCCAATGGGGGCTGGACGAGGCGCGCGAGGGTTTGGATTGCACCAGCTTCGCCGCGCCGGACACCCGGCCCGGCATGGCAGAGGCGCAAATGTCGCTGTTCTGATCAGGGCCGGATGGGGGCCGGGCCATGGCGGAACCGTTACGCCGAAGCGAACCACGGACGGAAGCAGGCATCGCCGTACGGCCTGGACAGCGCGGGATGCATCGGACAGGCTGAATGGCCGCCGCAACCGACAGGCCCGTATGCTATTCGACCTCGCGACCACCTCGCCCGAGAACGCCTACAAACTGCTGGTCTCGACCGTCGTTCCGCGTCCCATCGCCTGGGTCACCACTCAGGACATCGACGGCACGCTGAACGCGGCGCCGTTCTCCTTCTTCAACGCGGTCTCGGGCAACCCGCCGATCGTCTGTTTTGGCATCGGCGGGCGCGCGCCGGGGGACGCCAAGGATACCGGCGGCAATATTCGCCGCACCGGCCAATTCGTCGTGAACCTGGTCAACAACGCGCTGGCCGAGAAGATGAACGTCACCGCCATAGACTTTGGCAAACACGTGAACGAACTCGCCGAGGCCGGGCTGACCATCGCCCCGTCCACGCGGGTCAAGCCGCCGCGGATCGCCGAGGCGCCGGTGTCGATGGAGTGCGAGCGGCTGGTGATCGTCGAGGTGGGCGTCGATCGCTCAGTGATCCTGGGCAGGGTCGTCGCCATGCACATTCAGGATGATTGCGTGCTCGACCCGGTGCGCTGCTACGTCGATACGCCGAAGCTCGACCTGATTGGGCGGATGCATGGGCGCGGCTGGTACGCGCGCACCACCGACCGGTTCGAGATGCCCCGCATCGCGGTTGATGAATGGCCGCTGCGCAAGGCGGCCGAATAACCCAGGGAGGCAACCATCCATGCGCTACACAGGCAAAACGACCATTCTCGCCACCGCGCTGCTGGCCGCCGCCTCGCCGCAAGCCGCGCGCGCGGCGAGGCTCGACAGCGCCCCTTACGGCATCACGCAGAACGGGCAGAAAGTCGATATCTACACGATGGTCAACGACCACGGCATGGTGGTGCGGTTCCTGAGCTACGGCGGCGTCATCGCCGAGATCGACGCGCCGGACCGCGACGGCCGGCTCGCCGACGTGGTGCTTGGCTTCAACACGCTGCATGGCTACGAGACCGAGGGCGCCAAGATCTATTTCGGCGCCCTGATCGGCCGTTATGCGAACCGGATCGCCAACGGCCGCTTCACGCTGGACGGCCAGACCTATCAGCTCCCGATCAACAACCCGCCGAATTCTCTGCATGGCGGCACGGTGGGCTTCGACAAGATGGTCTGGGCGGTGCAGCGGACACCTGTGGCCAACGGCGTCGCCGCCACGCTTACGCTGACCAGCCCGAACGGGCAGGACGGCTATCCGGGGACCATGCATGTGCGCGTCACCTACACGCTGACCAACGACGACGCCCTGCGCATCGACTACGCGGCGACAACCGACAAGGATACGGTCGTCAACCTTACCAACCATTCGTATTTCAATCTCGCCGGCAACGGCTCCGGCACGGTCCAGCGCCAGCTCCTGATGATCAACGCCGATGCCTACACCCCGGTCGATTCCACCTCGATCCCCACCGGCCAGATCGCGCCCGTAGCCGGCACGCCGCTTGATTTCCGGCACATGACGCCGATCGGGGCCCGTCTGCGCAGCGCCTTCGAGCAGATGGTCTATGTGCATGGCTACGACCACAATTTCGTGCTGAACGACTGGGCGCCCGGCCGGCTGGTGTTCGCGGCTCGCGGCTACGATCCGGTCTCGGGCCGGGTGCTCGATTGCTTCACCAGCGAGCCCGGCCTGCAGCTCTACACCGCGAACTATCTGGACGGCTCGGTGGTTGGCTCCTCGGGCGGCACCTACCGCCAGACCGATGCCTTCACGCTGGAGACGCAGCACTTCCCCGACAGCCCGAACCATCCGAACTTCCCGACCACGGAACTCAAGCCCGGTGAGACGTTCCGCTCGACCACGATCTATCGGTTCGCGACCGATAGCCCGTTTCCGCCGATCCAACCATAGGAGGAAACAAACAATGGCTAGCCCGCAAGCCGAGGAGTTGAAGACCGCCTACAAGGGCATTTTGTCGGCGTTGCAAGCCGATCCCGAGATGCCGCTCGACAAGATGCGGCGGCTGTTCGACGGATGGGGCGACATCACCGCGGAACCGGGCGGCATCGACTATATCGAGGTCGATGCCGGGGGTGTTCCGGCGCTCTGGGCGGCGCCGAAGGGCTGTGCGCAGGATCGCGTCCTGCTCTGTTCGCATGGCGGCGGCTACGTGGTCGGCTCGATGTACACGCATCGCCGGATGTACGGCCATGTGGCGAAGGCGGTCGGCTGCCGCGCGCTGGTGGTGCATTACGGCCGCGCGCCCGAGAACGCCCATCCCGGCCCGGTCGATGACATGGTCAAGAGCTATAAATGGCTGTTGGACCAGGGCATCCAGCCCCGGCACATCGCGCTGATCGGCGATTCTGCCGGCGGGGCGCTGGCGGTCACGACGCTGCTGCGCGCGCGCGAGAAAGGCTTGCCGATGCCGGCGGCTACCATGCCGCTCTCGCCTTGGTGCGACATGGAGGCGAAGGGCGAAACCTTCACGACCAACAAAGAGAAAGATATGCTCGTTTCTCCGGAAATCATCCAGGGCATGGCGGCCGCTTTCCTCGGCGAGCACGGCAACCGCCAGGACCCGCTCGCCAATCCGCTGAATGCCGATCTCAAGGGCTTGCCGCCCATGTATATCCAGGTGGGCTCCGACGAGGCGCTGCTGGGCGACAGCCGCACGCTCGCGGAGCGGGCGCGCAAGGTGGGCGCGGAGGTCAAGCTCGAAGAGGTGCCGGAGATGCAGCACGTCTTCCAGATCCTCGCCGGCGTGGCGCCCGAGGCCGATACCGCGATCCGCAGGCTGGCGGACTGGGTCCGCCCCAAGCTCGGGTTCGACTGAGCGAGGAACGTGGCACCTCTCCCGTCTTTGGCCGCGCGGGAGAGGTCCGCGCACGTGAGCCGTCCACCCTGCGAAAACGTTCCTTGCTATTCCAAGCCGCAGGGCCGATATGCGGTTTCGATAATGCCGTGACCGCGTAATCGGCCTGTCCGCGATCTCGCGGGCGACCTCCTCCCGGGATATCGCATCCGAAACCGGTCCGCCCCATCGTTACGCGGGGCTGGCGGACCCACGACGCCCGTTCCGATCCGGACACATGCTCCGGCCGCGCGGCGCCCAAGGACCAATAAACCTTTGACACTTCCAACCTTCACGACGCTCGGCCTGGCCGAGCCGATCCTGCGCGCGCTCGACGCCCAGGGCTTCCACCGTCCCACCCCCATCCAAGCCAACGCCATTCCACCCCTGCTGGACGGTCACGACCTGCTCGGCATCGCGCAGACCGGCACCGGCAAGACCGCGGCCTTCGCGCTACCGATCCTCCAGCACCTGTCCGCCACGCCCGGCCGCGCCCGGCCGTTCGGCACGCGCGCCCTGATCTTGGCGCCGACGCGTGAGCTGGCGCTCCAGATCGACGCCGCGATCAAGGTCTTCGGGTCCGGGCTGCGGCTGGCCACCGCCGTCATCCTGGGCGGCGTCGGGCGGCGGCCGCAGGAGGAGCGGATGCGGCGCGGCCCCGACATCGTGGTCGGCACGCCCGGCCGAATCCGCGACCTGATGAACACGCGGCACCTTCGGCTCGACGAGGTGACGCATTTCGTGCTCGACGAGGCGGACCGGATGCTCGATCTCGGCTTCATCCGCGACATCCGCCGAGTGGTGGCCGCCTTGCCCGCCGAGCGGCAGTCGATGCTGTTCTCTGCCACCATGCCGGCCTCGGTCGAGCAGCTCGCGCGGAGCTTCCTGTCTGACCCGCACCGCGTCGAGATCGCGCCTGAACTGCGCACCGCGGAGAACATCGAGCAGCACGTGCATTTCATCGATACGGCCGGCAAGCGGGCGCTGTTGACGCGGCTGCTGGAGGCTGACCCGGAGATGCGGCGAGTGATCGTGTTCACCCGGACCAAGCACGGCGCCAATCGCGTCGCCGAGCATCTGCAAGCGGCACGGATCGAGACCGAGGCGTTGCACGGCAACAAGAGCCAGCCGGCGCGGGAGAAGTCGCTGGATCGGTTCCGTACCGGACGCGCTCGGGTGCTGGTGGCGACCGACATCGCCTCGCGCGGTATCGATGTCAATGGCATTTCCCACGTGGTCAATTTCGACCTGCCGGTGGAACCTGAGAGCTACATCCATCGCGTCGGTCGCACCGCCCGGGCCGGGGCGCGCGGCATCGCGATCTCGTTTTGTGACAGCTCCGAGCATTCGGCGCTGGGCGCCATCGAACGGCGCGCGGGATTGAAGCTGCGCACGATAGGCGAGCCGCCGAACGAAGCCAAGGCCCGCGCCGCGCCCCGGCCCGCACCCAAGCGCCGGCAGCGGCAACGCGGCCCGCTGGATGGTCGGATGCGCGCCGCCGCTTAAAGCGGCGCCTCCGGGGTCGCGCTGGGCATACCTTGAACCGCTCACGAACCAATTTTCACCACGTCATGCCCGGACTCACCTGGCCCGATGCGGGCCTGCGGTGTGATCCTGTGTGCCAGCCCGCTCGTTGCGCGGTCTCCGAGACCGTGGGACCGTGCGTCGCAGTTGGGAGCCGATGCGATGCCGACCAATCCCGCCGATAGCCCGATCCTGGGCACGCTCTACGGCAGCGACGCGATGCGCGCGGTGTTCGACGAGCGGGCGTATTTCCAGCGGATGCTGGACGTGGAGGCGGCGCTTGCACGCGCGGAGGCCCGGCTCGGCATCATCCCCGAAGACGCGGCGAGGGCGATCGGCGCCGCCGCTCGGCTGGAGAACCTCGACCAGCAGGAGCTTGCCGCGAGCGCGCGCCATGTCGGCTACCCGGTGGTCGGGTTAGTACGGGGCCTCTCGCGCGCGGCTGGGGAGGCCGGGCGCTGGACCCATTGGGGAGCCACCACCCAGGACATCATGGACACCGCGACCGTGCTGCAGGCGCGAACGGGCCTGGATCTGATCCGCGCGGAACTGCGCGCCCTGCTGGCGGCGCTGGCGGACCAGGCGGAGCGGCACCGCGACACGGTGATGGCCGGGCGGACGCATTTGCAGCAGGCGCTGCCGACCACGTTCGGACTGAAATGCGCGGTCTGGGCGCAGCCGCTCATCGGACATGTGCAACGCCTCGACCAGCTCCGCCCGCGGCTCGAACGAGTGAGCTTCGCAGGGGCGGCGGGCACGCTCGCCTCGTTGGGCGATCAGGGGATCCCGGTGCTGGAGGCGCTGGCCGTCGAGCTTGGCCTGGGCATTCCGCTCGCGCCCTGGCATGTCGCGCGCGACGGGCTAGCGGAGGCAGTCGGCTTCCTCGGCCTGGTCTGCGGCAGCCTGGCCAAGATCGCGACCGATGTGATCCTGCTCGCCCAGACCGAGGTGGCGGAGGTTTCAGAGCCGTACGAGGCCGGACGCGGCTCGTCCTCCACCATGCCGCAGAAGCGCAACCCGATCGCCTCGGAATACGTGCTGGCCGCCGCGAGAGGGGCGCAGGCGCTGGTGCCGCTGATGCAGGGCGCGATGGCGCATGACCACGAGCGCGGCACCGGGCCTTGGCAGGCGGAGCTGCTCGCTTTGCCGCAAGCCTTCGTGCTGACCCATGGCGCGCTGCTGCACGCGCACGCGATCGCGGAGGGGCTGGTGGTGGACGCGGCGCGGATGCGGCGGAACCTGGATGCGACCGGCGGGCTGATCGTGGCCGAGGCGGTGATGATGGGCCTGGCACCGCAGCTCGGGAGGGGCGAGGCCCATCACGTGGTCGCGGCCGCCTGTAACGCGGCGCTGGCCGAACACATCCCGCTCGCCGAGGCGCTGGCCCGCGAGCCCGAGATCGCGGGCCAGCTGGACCGCGCGGCGATCGAGCGGCTGACCGATCCGGCCGGCTATCTCGGTAGCGCGCAGGCATTCACCGACCGGGTGCTCGCGGCCGCACGCGCGGTCCTTCAGGCACCCTGATTGCCCTTGGACCGCATCCGGCTCTAGGCTGCGATGAAACGCGGGTAGGCAACCGCTGCAACCAACGCGCGGCAAACGGCCGCGAAGGGAGACGTTCAATGACGCTGACCAATGGGATTTCGCGCCGCCACGCCCTGAAGCTGGGAGTGGCCGCGAGCACGTTGCCGCTGGTTCACATCCGCGGCGCCGGAGCCGCCGGCAGGCTTAAAGTGGCCTTCTGGGATCACTGGGTGCCCGACGGTAACAAGATCATGCAAAAGCAGGTCGATGCCTGGGCCGAGAAGAACAAGGTCGATGTCGCGGCCGATTTCATCACCGGCAACAACAATCGGTTGCTCACCACCGGGGTCGCCGAGGCGCAAGCCAAGTCCGGACATGACATGTTCACGTTCTTCAACTGGGATGTTTTCAACGAATCGGCGTCGCTGGCGCCGGTTGATGACCTGATGCAGCATCTGATCGAGAAGAACGGCGCTGTCACCAAGACCGCCGAGTACCTGGCCCGGCCAAAGGGGCACTGGATCGCGGTGCCGACCAGCACCGGCACCCAGACCAAGCCACCCTGCGCCCGGATCAGCTGGTTCAAGAAGCAGAGGCTCGACTTGCAGGCGATGTATCCGGTCAAGCCCGAGCACACGGCGCTCTCGGATACCTGGACCTATGACGCGTTTCTGAAATACGCCGAGGCAGCCTACAAGAACGACATGACCTTCGCCATGGGTCTGGGGGGCAACACCAATACCGATGGCATCGATCAGGTCGGCGCCATGTTCCACGCCTTCGGAGCCAACCTGATCGACTCCGAGGGCAACGTCCAGCTCAAGTCCGATGCCGTGCATCAGGCGCTCGAATACTCACAGAAGTTGGTCCAATGGATGCCGGCGGAGGCGATGAGCTTCGACGATGCCTCCAACAACCGCGCTCTGATCTCCGGCAAGAGTGCGCTGATCTTCAATCCGCCGTCGGCCTGGGCGGTGGCGAAACGCGACGCTCCGGCCGTCGCCGCGGATTGCTGGACCTTTTCGGCCCCGGCCGGACCGAAAGGCCGGTTCGTTCCGACTGCGACCTTCTTCTGGGGCATCTGGTCGTTCAGCCAGAACCAGTCGGCGGCCAAGGAGCTGATCGCGTATCTGATGCAGCGCGAGCAAGTGGAGGCGCGCGACCGCGTGGTCGAAGGCTATGACCTCCCGCCTTACGCCGGCCTGGACGACTTCAAGATCTGGGAGACGGTCGAGCCGCCGCCCGGCACTGTGTATAATTACCCGATCCGCCCGTGGCACCACGCCGAACCAAGCCTGACCGGCTCCGAGGCGCCTCCGGAAATCGCCGTGCAAATCTATCAGAACGCCACGCATAACGGGATGCTCGGACGGATGAAGCGGGGCCAGTCGATCCCGCAGGTGATCGCCTGGGCACAGGACCAGCTCGAGGGTTTCCTGCACTGACGACCCGTCTGGCGGATCGATCCGGGCCATGCGCGGCAGACAAGTCGGCATTGCCCTGGGTGGACCGAGCCGCTAGCTTGGTCTTCAGGTGTCTGGCGCGGCAGCGTCACTGCGAACGGCGAGCCCCGGCCGCACGACCGGGGTTGCGCCCAATAGGCGGGAAAGACCCGCCGAGGATGACGGGCTTGGGTTTCGGGATGGCGCCGGGCATGACGGCGTCGGGGAGCATGTCCAAGATGGCGGGACCGGGTAGCGTTTCCGCGCCGCCGCAAGCGCCAGGCAGCGACCAGCCGCGCTCCTCCCTGGCACGCCCATCCACGCAGCGCGGCGCCTCTTCTCAGGAGAGCAACAATGGCTGACGGCACGATGGTGGTCGGGCGTGCGGGTTCGGCACGGCGCTCCCGCGACAGCCTGCGGCGTTTCTCCCAGCGACGAAGCAGCGTTGCCTTCCTGATGAGCCTGCCGCTGATCCTGCTGGTCGCCGGCCTGATCGTGTACCCGGCCTGCTATGCGATCTATCTCAGCCTGCTGAACCGGAAGATGACGGCCTTCATCGGGCTGGCCAACTACTTCTTCCTGGTGCATCGCAACACGTTCCAGCTCGTGATCTTCCAGAGCTGCCTGTTCGCCATCACCTCGGTGATATTCAAGGCACTGATCGGCTTCACCCTCGCCACCTTGATGCACAATATCGGCGGCAAGTACCAACGCATCTGGCGCGGCCTGCTGATGGTGCCCTGGGTGATCCCGCTGGCGCTCGGAACGCTCACCTGGTGGTGGATGTTCGACCCGTCCTATTCGGCGTTCAACTGGCTTGCTGGAGGGGGTCGGGCTGGGGCCGGTGCCCTGGCTCGGCGTCGGTTGGATCGCGCGGTTCTGCACCATCGTGGTGAATATCTGGTACGGCACCCCGTTCTTCATGATCATGTATTTGGCCGCGCTGAAATCGGTGCCCGACCAGCTCTATGAGGCGGCGGCGATCGACGGCGCGAACCCGGTGCAGAAGCTGTTCTTCGTCACCCTGCCGATGATGCGCAACATCATCTCCATCACCGTGCTGTTCAGTCTGATCGTGACCTTCGCCGACTTCGACATCGTGCGGATCCTGACCTCGGGCGGCCCGCAGGACATGACGCACGTGTTCGCCACCTACGCCTTCCAGGTGGGCATCCAGTCGGGCGACATCCCGCTCGGCGCCTCGGTGAGCCTGTTCATGTTGCCGATCCTCGCCGTCGCGGCCTTTTTCATTCTCCGCGGCGTGAACAAGCGCAGCCAGGAGATCGGGGCATGAGCGCCACCACACTCGGCCGAGCGCGGGCGGCGAGGCGTCACGGAAGTATGCAAAGCCGGCGCCGGTGGGCGCTCTTCGGCAGCTACGCCGCGCTCGCTACCTTCGTGGTGATGTTCCTGGTCCCGCCGTACTACACGGTGATCACCAGCCTGAAAGGCTCCGGCGAGATCTCGGCCCAGCAGGGCTCGCCCTGGATCGTGCATCATCCGACCCTGGCGAACTTCTGGTACCTGATCACTTACCACAACTTTCAGATCTATTACCTGAACACGGCGATCGTGACCGTGCTGGTGGTTGCGATCACCATGGTGATCTCGGTGCTTTCGGCGTTCAGCCTCGCGCGCATGGGGTTCTGGGGCAGCAAGACGCTCGCGACCGGGGTGTTCCTGACCTACCTGGTTCCGGCCTCGCTGCTGTTCATCCCGCTGTTCCAGATCATCGGCTGGCTGCACCTCATCAACAGCTACTGGGGCCTGGTGCTGATCTATCCAACACTGTCGGTACCGTTCTGCACCTGGATCATGATCGGCTATTTCGGCTCGATCCCCAAGGAGCTGGACGAGGCGGCGCTGATCGACGGCGCGGGCTATTTGCAGATGCTGTGGCGCATCTTCATCCCGGTAGCGATGCCGGGCCTGATCGCGGCAACGATCTTCGCGTTCACCGTCGCCTGGGGCAACTTCATCTATCCGCTCGCCTATCTCTACACGTCGAACCAGATGGTGCTGACCGTCGGCATCGTCAGCGACCTGATCCGCGGCGACGTGTTCGAGTGGGGCAAGATCATGGCGGCCAACATTCTCGCCTCGGCGCCGCCGATTATCATCTACGCCTTCCTGATGGATTACTACATCGCCGGCCTGACCGCCGGCGCCACCAAGGGTTGAGGGGACTGTCATGTCGGAAGTGTCGTGCCGGAAGGTGGTCAAGACCTATGACGGCGGCGTGCAGGCGGTGAAGGGGATCGACCTCGACATCACCGACCACGAGTTCGTCGTGCTCGTGGGGCCGTCGGGCTGCGGCAAGTCCACCACCTTGCGCATGATCGCGGGGCTGGAGGACATTAGCGCGGGCGAGATCTGGATCGGCGGGGACGTGGTGAACGACGTCCCGCCACGTGACCGCGACATCGCGATGGTGTTCCAGAACTACGCGCTCTATCCGCATATGAGCGTGTTCGACAATATGGCGTTCGGGCTCAAGCTGCGGAAGTTCCCCCGCGACGAGATCAAGCGCCGGGTGGACGAGGCGGCGCGCATCCTCGACATCGGCATGTTGCTCGACCGCAAGCCGAAGGCGCTCTCGGGCGGCCAACGCCAGCGCGTGGCGATGGGGCGCGCGATCGTGCGCAATCCGAAGGTGTTCTTGTTCGACGAGCCGCTCTCGAACCTTGATGCCAAGCTGCGCGTGCAGATGCGCACCGAGATCAAGAAAGTTCATCAGACGGTGCGCACCACCACGGTCTATGTCACCCACGACCAGGTGGAGGCGATGACGCTCGCCGACCGGGTGGTGGTGATGAACCATGGCGTGATCGAGCAGGTCGGCACCCCGCAGGAACTGTACCATAACCCCGCCTCCCGGTTCGTCGCCGGCTTCATCGGCAGCCCAGCGATGAACTTCCTACCCTGCCGGGTGCAGGACGGACCCTCCGGCCTCGTCATCCGGCTCGACGACCAGGTCGTGCTGCCGATCCCGCCGGCGCGCATCGATCGCTATGCCCCCTACAAGGACCGGGACATGGTGCTCGGGATCCGCCCGGAGCACATGTTCGACTACGAAGAGGCCGGGCGTCCTGGCTGGGGGCGGATCGACGCGCCGGTGGATGTCGTGGAGCCGATGGGCAAGGAGACCGAGGTGCACTTCTTCCTCGACGGTGTCCCGGTCTGCGCCCGCTGCGAGCCCTCGACCCCGGCCTCGCCCGGCGAAATCCTGCCGCTGACCGTGGACCTGAATAACATGCACTTGATGGAGGCCAGCTCAGGTCGGGTGGTCTAGCCGCCGGGCGCGAGTCATCGCGCTGCTTCGGCTTCCAATCGCGCCACCCGTTCAGCCAAAGCTTTCGCATCGGAAGGCGCGCGCACCTTCGCGTCGTTGTCGAAGTAAACGAACACGTCGCGTGCCCGACCCGGTCGGCGCGGGCCAGCGACCCGCTCGGCGTCCGCTGGTTCGCCTCCATGCGCCCACGCAAAGACGCGCGCCGCCCAGATGTCCAGCGCCGTCTCGTCGTAGCCGCTGGAATACAGTTCCTCGGAGCCGTGCAGCCGACAGTAGATGAAATCCGTGGTGATATCCATCAGCCGCGGCCATGCCACGGTGTCGGCGCAAACCAGCGCAACACGATGCGCGCGTAGCAGCTCGATGAACCTGCGATCGCGGAAACTCTCATGCCGGATCTCGATTGCATGGCGCATCGGTCGGTGCGCGTCGATCTTGGTCCAGGCTCGGCCGGCGAGCCGCGCATCGTGCGCGCGCGCGAGCGTCGCGGCTGCTTCCGTGTCATGTGGAAGCATCGCCAGGAACGGCGCAAGCCGGTCCGGGTCAAAGGCGAAACGGGCCGGAAACTGCCAGAGGAGCGGGCCGAGCTTGGGGCCGAGCCGTAGCACACCGGACGCTAGGAAATTCGCCAGAGGCACCTCGACGTTTCGAAGCTTCAGCATGTGCGTGATGTAGCGCGACCCCTTCACCGCGAACATGAAGTCCGGGGGCGTGCGCTCCGCCCATTCGGCGAAGCTCTCCGGCCGCTGCAAGCCGTAGAAGGTGCCGTTGATCTCGATGGTCTGGAACCGGGCGGCCGCATAGTCCAGCTCCTTCGCCTGCGGCAGCCCGCGCGGATAGAACATTCCGCGCCAGGGCGCGTAGGTCCAGCCTGAAATGCCGATCCGGACGCGCCCAGTCGCCCGACTGATCAGATCCCGGCGTACCACTCGTAGCCTTGGTCCTCCCAGTAGCCGCCCTTGCCGCCGGCGATGTGCCTGAAGCTTTCGACGAGCTCGATCCGCATGATGTATTTCGCCATCTTGTAGCCGAGCTGGCGTTCGATCCGCACCCGCAGCGGCGCGCCGTGCGGAATGGGCAGCACCTTGTCGTTCATATCGTAGGCCAGGATGGTTTGCGGATGATACGCGTCTGCGAGCACGATACTCTCGTAGTATTTGTCGACCGTGCCGTCGAGATTCGGCCCTCCGAGCGCGTCGGCCGAGTAGAACACCACATAGCGCGCATTCGGGCGCGGGCCGACATGATCGAGCAATGCGCTCAAGCGCGCGCCACGCCATTTGCCGATGCAGCTCCATCCCTCGACGCAATCATGTCGGGTGATTTGCGTGCGCGACGGCAACGCTCGCAGATCGGCTAGGGAAAGGCGCATCGGGTGTTCCACAGCGCCCCCCACCTCCAGCCGCCAATCGGCGAAGTTGTTCTGCGCCAGCGCCTGGTAGTCCTCGTCGTCCGGGTAATGCGTGCCGTTGCTGCGGAAGAATGGCGACAGATCTGCCTCGGTGTATTCGCGCGCCAGCGACCCATGCGGCGTCACCCAGGATTGCACGTGGCGGTTGATCGTGCCGTCACTGTCCAACATGCGCGTAAACCAGGCGCTGCGGGACAGCCGGTCGCAACCACCAAGCAACAGCGCGCTCGCGCCAGCCGTCGCCCGACCAAGCAACCTGCGGCGGTCAATCCGATACGGTCTGGACATCTCTCTCGGCCGGTTCCTCGATTCGATAACGGCCCGTGATCATGGAGCGCATGTTGTTCCATATCCCGGACAGCAGCACCATCAGCACATGGATCAGCACGAATGTCAGGAAAGCGAAGGCGGTGATGAAGTGGATGGTACGGGCCGACTGGCGCCCGCCGAACACGTCCAGGAGCACGGGAAACGCCGCGTCGATCCGCGGCGACATGGTCAAGCCGGTCGCCAGGATCAGCGGTCCCATGCCGAAGGCAACCACAACGTAGGAGATTTTTTGCAGGACGTTGTAGTGCCGCGCCTCCTCACCGCGCGGGAATCGAAGCCGGACATGGTCCCACGCAGACCGCCCAATATGCTTGAGTTGCTCGCGCGACGGCAGGAGATCCCGCCATAGATGGCGGCTGATCACCGAGTAGAGGACATAAAAAACGCCGTTCAGCACGAACACCCAGGCGAAGAAGAAATGCCACCGCCGCCCCATGGCCAGCCATTGCGGGCCGGGGATCGTCGCCCACTCGGGAAAGCCGCGCACGTATGAGCGGCCACTGGGGCCACCCGACAAGCCGAGCACCCCCGTCGTGTCGAATGGATGGCCAAGGATGGTGGTCCGGCCGATCCATTGCCCCGGTTTGATCTGCTCGGCCGACATCGCGAGGACCGGGTGTCGGAACTCCGACCGGATACCCCAATACAACGCGGGATGAGCGTTGAAGATTTGCAACCCGCTCATCAACAGCAGGATCATGCAGGCCAGGTTGACCCAATGCGTGATGCGGACGGGTAAGCTGTGCCGATAAATCGGCCGCCAATGGGACTGCCTAAATCTCCTCACCGCCGCCGCATCCTCCACACCCACGTAAGCGTGTAGCGGCAGTTGCCGGGATCGGCCATCCTACCCTCCGCCCGATCTGCGCCCCGCCCCATATCACGGGGCGAGATGGCGAGAGGAGACAATCATGTCCAAGTTCCTGGGCCTTGCTTTTGCGGGCCTGACTGCCTTCAGCGTAAGCGCGATGGCGCAACAAGCGCAACCGATCCCCCAACGGGTGCGCGGAACGGTCGAAGCGGTCAATGGCAACACGTTCACTGTTAGGTCGCGCGACGGCAAGGACGTAAAGCTAATGATAGGTTCGGACACGAAATTCGCCTCGGTGCTTCCCGGTAGCCTGTCGGAAGTGAAGCCGGGGGATTTCATCGGCACCGCCACGAAGGGGCCTGAGAGCGATATGGTCGCTCTTGAGGTAGTGATCTTCCCCAATTCCATGCGCGGCACGGGCGAGGGGCACTACCCGTGGGACAAGCTGCCAAACACGGAAAGCGGCACCGAGAGCACGGGGTCCGGGCCCCAGGTCCAGAGCAGCATGACCAACGGCACGGTCCAGACGGCCACGAGCGCGAATAATGGGCCGATGGTCCAGACCGCCATGACCAACGGCACGGTCGCGGCCGATACGAGCAAGACGGGCGGCAAGGAACTCACCGTCACGTTCAAAGGTCAGAAGGCGCAGGTGCTGGTGCCCCCGGACGTGCCCGTGGTCACTTTCGCTCCGGGTCAGCGTTCGCTGGTGCAGTCGGGTGCGAAAGTCTTCATAGTTGCGATCAAGCCGAGCGGCAGCAGTGAACTCGACGCCAAATTCGTCGCGGTCGGCAAGAACGGCCTCACGCCGCCTATGTGAGGTTCGCCTGGAGCCGGGCTCGCCGGGTCTTGCTGGCGAGCCCGTGCATCGCGGCGGGGCATGGCAGGTCACACCCCGCCCCACACCTCCTCCGCCACCTCCACACAGAGCCTAAGCTTCGCCCATTGCTGCTCTTCCGAGAGCACATTGCCCTCCTCAGTGCTAGCGAACCCGCATTGCGGGCTAATCGCAAGTTGCTCCAGTGGTAAATATTTCGCCGCCTGCTCAATTCGCCGCTTCAATTCGTCTTTGCTCTCGAGCACGCCGGTCTTGCTGGTCACCAACCCGAGCACGACCACCTTTGGCCCGCGCGGCACCAAGCGCAGTGGCTCGAAGCCGCCCGCGCGGTCGGAATCGGTACTCCATGAAATAGGCATCGGCATCTATCTGGTTGAACAGCACCTCGGCTACCGGCTCGTAGCCGCCCGAAGCGACCCAGGTGGAGCGGAAGTTGCCGCGGCACAGATGCATGGTCACGGTCATGTCCGCCGGGCGCCCCTCGATCGCGCGGTTGATCAGGGCGGCATAGGCGGCGAGCAGGTTATCGACATGCTCGCCCCGAGCCTTGAGCCCCGCCACCTGCTCGGGGTCGCACAAATAGGCGATGTAAACCTCGTCGAGCTGAAGGTAGCGGCAGCCCGCTTGCCCGAAGGCGCGCACCGCCTTGTGATAGGCCGTGCCGAGATCGGCGAAGAAGCGGTCCATGTCGGGATACACGCTGGTGTCGATCGCACCGCGTCCGCCGCGGAAATGCACCACGCTGGGCGATGGGATGGTTTGTTTCGGCATCGCCTTGTGCACATGGCTCGCAAGGAACTGATAATGATCGACCATGACCGGTTGGCGGTAGGCGATCGGCCCGGTGACGCGCAGCGCATGCGGCAGGGTGGCGCCCTTGAACTGGATCTTCTGCTCGGGCTCGTAGATCTCCACACCTTCGAGGCGGGCGACGAAATCGTAGTGCCAATAGGCGCGACGGTACTCGCCGTCGGTGGCCGCCCGCAGCCCGATCTCCTCCTGTCTGGCGATCGCCCGCTCAATGCAACGATCCTCGACAGCTCGCAGCGCCTCGGCCGGCAGGCGGCCGGCCTTGTGCTCCGCTCGCGCCTCCGCGAGTTCCTTGGGACGGAGCAGGCTGCCGACGTGATCGGCCCGGAATGGAGGCCGCGCGCGATGTCCGGACTGCGGGTCGGAGGCGGCGATTGACGGCATCGGACGGCCCTCCATCTGCGTCATGGACATCTTGCCGCAGGGCGGGCATCCGGCAAAGGCCGCTCGCGGAATGGGCCGGCCCGAGGTGGACCAGGCTTCCGGGAGGCACTAAACCGCGCGATCATGTCACTGCGAAGCCTGCTCGTCCGTGCGGCGGATGCGAGCCGACGCCACGCCCTGCTCGTGGTCTTGTGCGGCTTCATGGTCGCGTTGGTCTGCTGCCTTTACGCGGCCGGCCATCTCGGGGTCACGACCGATACCGGCAAGATGTTCTCGAACAGCCTGTCGTGGCGCCAAGCGCAGATCCAATTCGCGAAGGATTTCCCCCAGTTCAACGACTTGCTTGTGCTCGTCATCGACGCGCAGGAACCGGAGGAAGCGACCGCCACCGCCGCCGCGCTGGCCGACAAGCTGCGGGCCGATCACGCGCATTTTCGCTCCGTCACCCGGCCTGATGCCTCACCCTTCTTCGCCAAGGAGGGGCTGCTCTATCTCGACCCCAACCAGCTCCAGGCGCTGAGCGATCATCTGATCCAGGCGCAGCCCTTTCTGGGCCAGCTTGTCGCCGATCCCACGGCGCGCGGGCTGTTCTCGGCGCTTTCCCTGCTCGGCATGGGCGCCGCGCAGGGCCTGGCCGACCTCACGCCCTATGATCCGGTGCTGCGCGGCTTCTCCGCGACGATCAGGAGCGCGCTGGACGGGCATCCGAAACCGCTCTCGTGGCAGAACCTGCTGGGTGGCGGACTATCGGAGCTGGCCGGTAAGCATGTTTTCGTGCTTGCGCAGCCGAAGTTGAACTTCGGCGCCCTAGAGCCAGGCGGCGCCGCCACTAAGGCGCTGCGTGATGCCGCCGCGCAGCTTCCCTTCGTCCGATCGGGGCAGGCACAGGTGCGCTTCACCGGCTCGGTGGCGCTCAATGACGAGGAGTTCGCGACGGTCGCCGAAGGCGCGGCCCTCGGCCTCGCCGGGAGCGTGGTGCTGATCACGCTCTGGCTGTTCCTCGCGGTGCGAACGTGGCGGCTGATCGTGCCGATCCTGCTCACGCTCGCACTCGGGCTGGCGCTCACACTGCTGTTCGCGGCCGCCGCTGTGGGGACACTGAACCTGGTCTCCGTCGGGTTCGGGGTGCTGTTCGTGGGGATCGCGGTCGATTTCGCCATCCAGTTCTCGGTGCGTTACCGGGAGCGGCGGCACGAGATCGACGATCCGGCGGAGGCGATCCGACGCACGGCGGCGCGCACCGGCGAGCAGATCCTGGTGGCCGCTGTAGCGACCGCGGCCGGCTTCCTCGCCTTCGTGCCCACCGATTTCGTGGGCGTCGCCGAACTTGGCCTGATCGCCGGGATCGGCATGTTGATCGCTTTTGTTTGCACGATGTTCTTCCTGCCGGCCGCGATCACCCTGTTCCGTCCGCACGGGGAAACGGGGGTCATCGGCTTCACCTGGGCCGTTCCGCTCGATGCGGCGGTCGTGCGCTGGCACCGGGCGATCCTGGCGGCTTTCGGCGCCGTCGCGATCGCCGCGATCGTGCTCTCCCCCGGCCTCGCCTTCGACGCCAACCCGCTCGACACAAAGAACTCGAACACCGAAGCGATGCGGACTCTGTTGGACCTGATCTCCTCGCCGGTGGCCAATCCCTTCACGATCGACATCATGGAGCCGAATGTCGCGGCTATCGCGCCCACGGCGCAGAAGCTGCGCGCGCTCCCCTCCGTCCTCAGCCTCCGCTCGATCGACAGCTTCATCCCCGAGGACCAGAAGCAAAAGCTCGCCATCATCGCCGATACGCAGCAAATCCTGGAGCCCACGCTCTCGGCACCCGTCGCGAGCGCGCCGGTCACCCCGAATCAGATCAGGCTAGCAGCCAAGACCGCTTACCAGCAGATCGAGCCCGCCCTGCCGAAGCTCAAGCCAAACAGTCCGCTGGCAGCAATCGCCGAAGACCTCCATGCGCTCGAGACCGCGCCCGATCAGGTCGTGATGGCGGTCAACGAGGCGCTGACCCGGTTTCTTCCGAACGAGCTTGCGCAGCTGAGCAACTCGCTCAGCGCCGAGCCAGTCACGCTGGCCTCGATCCCGCAGGAGGTGAAGCGCGATTGGGTGCTGCCCGACGGACGGGCGCGTATCCAGGTCGTGCCCAAGGGCATCAACGCCAAATCGAGCAAGGCGATCAGCGCATTCGTGTCGCAGGTGCAGCAGGTGGCGCCTAATGCCGAGGGGCCAGCCGTGACCATCGTGGCCACCAGCCACACCATCGTTAATGCCTTCCGCTCCGCCGCCGCTTACGCCCTCGCGGCGATCGCCGTGATCCTGCTGCTCGCGCTGCGCTCGCTGCGCGACGCCGCGCTGGTAATGGCCCCGCTCCTGGTCGCGGGGCTGCTTACCCTGCTCGTCATCGTGCTGATGCCGTTCCCGATCAATTACGCCAACATCATCGCGTTGCCGCTGCTGTTGGGCGTCGGCGTGTCGTTCAACGTCTATTTCGTGATGAACTGGCGGGCCGGGCGCCGCGCGGTGCTCGCCTCGGCAACGGCGCGGGCGATCCTGTTCTCGGCTTTGACCACCGGCACCGCGTTTGGATCGCTGGCGCTGTCGCACCATCCAGGCACCGCCAGCATGGGCGACCTGCTGCTGATCAGCCTTGGTTGCACCCTGCTGGCGAGCTTGGTGTTCATTCCGGCGCTACTGGCGAGCCTGCGACAGCCGTCCAACAAATCGTGACTTGGGGAAGTCAGCGCGCCTCGGCCGCGCGCCCTGCAATGCTCTGCGCCTCGACGAACACCCGGCTGATCTCCGGGTGATCCGCTTTCAGCCGCCGCTCGATCGCGCTGACTGCGCCTTCCACCTCGCCCGCGCTGACGCTGTCCTCGAAATCCAGGCTCAGCGTCACCAGCACCGCATCGGGGCCGAAATGCAATGTCGCCAGTTCGCCCATGCGACGGACGCCCGGCTGGTGTGTCGCCACCTCGGCGATGCTGCGGCGCAACTCCGGCAACGCGGACTCGCCGGTGAGTAATCCGTGGCACTCGCGCGCGAGCAGGCCCGCCGCCACCACCAAAATGAGCGCAATCACGATGGAGCCGATGCCGTCCCAAATGGGCTGGGCGAGCAGCTCGCTAAGCCCGATCCCGAGTGCCGCGGCCGCCAAGCCGAGCAGCGCGGCCGTGTCCTCGAACATCACCGCGAACACGCTTGGGTCTTTGCTGCGCTGAACCGCGCGCAGCCAGCCACGCCCGCGCCGGCTGCGGTTGAACGAACGCACGCTGATGAACCATGATGTGCCTTCCGCGAGTGCGGCCACGCCGAGGACGATATAGCTGATCAGCGGATCTTCGATCGACGCCGGGTGCATCACGCCGCGCAATCCCTCCAGGAAAGAGACGCCGGCGCCGGCACCAAAGATCAGCACCGAGACGAGAAACGCCCAGAAATAGATCTCCATGCCATAACCGAACGGATGCGCCTCGTCGGCCGGCCGCTTGGCCTTGTGCAGCCCGATCATCAGCAGCACCTCGTTGCCGCAATCGACGCACGAATGCACCGCCTCGCTCAGCATCGCGGAGCTGCCCGTGAGCAGGGCGGCCCCGAACTTGGCGACGGCGATCACGACATTGGCGCTCAGCGCCGCGATCACGACGCCGGTTGATTCCTGCTGGGCCATGAGACTGCAAACGCCGTGCGCTGACGCGCGTTCGGCAGCGCGCGGGATCAGTCCAAAGGCGGCGCGGGCGGGCCGTTCAAGAGCCGGAAATCAGATGACGAAAAGCCGCGCGCCGCAAGTCCGAGATCGCGCGCCAGGCGATCGGCCACTCCGATTCGATAGTGCAGCGGATCCCAATAGTTGTCATCGCGTTCCGTGATCGGGCTCGGACGCATGAAATCCACCGCCATCGCATCGGGTGTAGCGGCGGCGAGCGCGGCGACCTGGCGCTTGCACTCGTCCCAGACGGCGGCGCCCTCGCTGCCTGGAGGTGAGAACAGCACGTGGTTATAGGGCACGAAGAACAGCAGCTTGTGGGTCGCGCGCGGCAGTTTGCCGAGTTCGGCGGCAAGCGTCTCCAGCGCCGGGTAGTGCCAGGCGCGCGGCCGCCCGGCGCGCGCGCCGGGCGGCACATCCGGGAATGCGGCACGCAAATGCGCCTCCGCGCGCGCCGGATCGTACTCGGCATCCGGCGGCACGAAGCTGGTATAGCCGTCCCGTCCGTAGACCGGGCGCTTGAGCCCGACTAGGATGCCGAACTGCTGGCCCGCCTCCTGTACCGCGTAGAGGTTGAACATGCGCAGATAGCCGGACCAGAGACTCCGGCGGTACATCCAATCGGGGAACGGCCTCGGGGTGAGCTTTTGGTAGCTGTCGCCGGTCACGCACCAACGCACGTCGAGGCCGACCATCACCACGCGCGGCGCCGGGTGCGCCCAGCGGAACACATCCAGCAGCCGCGCCTGCTCGTACACCGTCGCATCGTTCATCGCGAGGTTGACGAAGCGCGCGCCGAACTTGGGGTCGAGCGCCGCCGGCCGCAGCAACCGGCTGGTCGAGGTGCCGATGATGGCGCTGTCGAACCGCGCCGCGCGGGCGAGCGCGGGGAAGGAGAAGCGCGCGTCGGTGGCTACCGGCCAGCGTTCCGCTTGCGGGGAGAGCGGCAGAGTATCGAACGGATCGACCAGCACCAGGAAGGCGTAGATCACCGCCACGCACGCGACCCCGCTGCCGGCGGCGAGGCCGAAGAACCGACGCCAGAGCCGCGGGTCAGAACTGGAAGTAAATGAACGCATTGGCCAGCCGTCCCCCGACGAGAAGCACCAAATATGCGAGCCCGATGCCGGCGGGAACCGCGAGCCAGGGGCGCGGCGCCAGCCGCTCCAGCGCTGCCTGCTGGCTGGTTGGCCCAAGCACCGCGACCCCCGCGCCGCCAACGAGCGCGGCGACATATTCGCGGTCCAGCGCGACGTGGCCAAGCCCGTGCAGTCCCAGCATCGAGCCCAAGATCTGGCCAGCCACGGTGAAGCTCTCGGCGCGGAACAGCACCCAGCCTGCCATCACGAACAGCAAGGTCAGCAGCCAGGCAACGGCGCGCGGCAGGCGCAGGCCAGCCCGTTCCCAAGCGTGATTAGCGGCCAGCCCCGCGCCGTGCAGCCCGCCCCAAGCGACGAAGGTCCAGTTCGCCCCATGCCACAGCCCGCCCAGCAGCATGGTGACGATGACATTGACTGCCTGCCGCCCCGGCCCGCAGCGGTTGCCGCCCAGTGGAATATAGAGGTAGTCGCGCAGGAACCGGGACAGCGTCATGTGCCAGCGGCGCCAGAAGTCGCGCACCGACACGGCCCGGTAGGGGGCGTCGAAATTGAACGGCAAATGCAGCCCGAACATGCGCGCCAGTCCGATCGCCATGTCGGAGTAGCCGGAGAAGTCGAAGTAGATCTGCAAGCTATAGGCGGCGCAGGCGATCCAGGCGTCGGCGGCGGTGAGCGGTGTGGCGACGGCGGTGCGGAACAGCGGATCGGCTAGCATCGCCAGCGTATCGGCGAGCGCCACCTTTTTCGCGACGCCGATCAAGAACAGCGCGAAGCCGCGCGACAAATTCTCCCACATCTCGGCCCGGCGCGGGTCGGCGTCGAATTGCGGGATGATCTCGTTGTGGCGGACGATTGGCCCGGCGATAAGCTGCGGGAAGAACGTCACGAACATGAAGAAGTCCAGCAGGCCGTACTCATGACGGTCGCCGCGGCGCAGGTCGATCAGGTAGGAGATCTTCTGGAAGACGAAGAAGCTGATGCCGAGCGGCAAGATCAAATGCCACGCGGTCCAATCGCCGCCGAACACGCCATAGTAACTGCCGCGCAGGAAGTCTGCATACTTGAACAGCGCGAGCACGCCGAGATTGAGCGCCACACCCAGCAACGGAATGAAGCCGGCCCGCCACTTGCCGAACCAGCGGGCAATCAGCCAATTGGCGAGCGTGAGCCCGACCAGCAGCGGCACGAACCGGACATCCCACCAGCCGTAGAAGAACAGTGACGCGGCCACGACCAGCACCTGCCGCGCGGTGCGGCTACCCGCCAGGGCGTAGTAGAGGCCGAGCACGATCGGCAAGAAGCCGCAGATGAACGCTTGCGAGTTGAACAGCATCGGCCGGCCAGCCTAATCGAGCGTCTCCAACAGCCCGGCGAGCAAGGCCGCACGCGGGGCAAGCTGGCGCCACAGGATATGCTCGCTCTTCACATGCGCGCCCGCGCCGGGGCAACCCAGCCCGTCCAGGGTCGGGATGCCGAGGGCGGCGCTGAAATTGCCGTCCGAGCCGCCACCCCGGCTCTGCCGGGGCAGGTCGATGCCCACGCCCGCCGCGACCGCGCGCGCCCGTTCGTACAGCGCGGCGATCTCCGGCGTCTCGGCGAAGGGCGGACGGTTCATGCCACCCTCGACCGTCACCCGGCAGCCGGGTGTTCGCGCGTTCAGCCCGAGCAACGCCCGCTCCATCGCCGCGCCGTCCTCGGCGGTGCTCACACGGAGGTCGATCTCGCAACCAGCGTCGGGCGGAATGACGTTGGGCCGTGTGCCGCCCCAGATCGGGGCGGCGTTCAGCGTGATGCCGCGATCGAGGTCCACCATGCCGTGGATGGCCTGGATCTGGTGCGCCAGCTCGACCACGGCGGACGCGCCCTCCTGGAAGCTTGCGCCCGCATGCGCGCCGCGACCCTCGATGCGAACGGTGAACCGGCCCACCCCCTTGCGCGCGGTGACACAGGCGCCGCCGCCGCCCGCGGGTTCGGGGATCAGGACATAGGCCGCCTCGGCCGCCTCGCGCTCGATCCATTCCCGGCTGGATGGGCTGCCAACCTCCTCGTCCGGGGTCAGCAGCAAGACGAGCGGCCGGTGCGTCGGAATGTTCTGGCGCAGGATGGCGCGCACAGCGTGCAAGGCAATGAAGCTTCCCGCCTTCATGTCGTAAATGCCCGGCCCGTGCGCCTTGCCGCCGTCCACGCGATACGGCATGGCCTCCAGCGTGCCGCGCGACCAGACAGTGTCGAGATGCCCGGCTACCAGGATCGGCTTCGAGTCACCTCCCTTCGGCCTGGGTGTGCGAGCGGCCAGAGTGTCGCCGTACCCGTCGCGGCCGGGGATGCGGGTGAGCACGGCGCCGGCGCGGGACAGTTCGGCTTCCGCTACGTCCATGAGCCGGTTCACCGCGGCGGCGTCCGTGGTCGGGGTCTCCAGCCGCACCCATCCGGCAAGCTCGGTCAGCAGGTCATCGGACCGGCCTACCTCGGTCTGCGGCATCGGTTGCTCCCGGTCGCGATTGCGTGCGCCGGGTGTTTGCGCTGAATGACGCTTCCTGTCCACGGAGCGGGCCATGACCCCGGACCTGGTGCTGACCGACAAGCCCAGCGACCAGGAGCTCAAATCGGTCGTGGCGGGCCTGAGCGCCTACAATCTGCTCCGCGGCGTCCCGGACGACTGGCGCCCGCTCGCGGTGCTCCTCAAGGACGGCGACCGGACGATTGGCGGGCTGACCGGCTGGACGATGTGGAGCTGGCTGTTCGTCGCGCTGTTCTTCATTCCGGGCACGGAGCGGGGACGCGGGCTCGGGACGCGGATCCTGCGCATGGCGGAGGACGAGGCGCGCAGGCGCGGCTGCGTCGGCGTGTGGCTCGACACCCATAGTTGGCAGGCGCGGCCGTTTTACGAAAAGCTGGGCTACACCCAATTCGGCGAACTGCCCGACTACCCGCCGGGGCACAGTCGCTATTTGGTGCACAAGCGGCTGTGACGGTGGTCGCAGGCGGCTCGCGTATGTCCTACTTGGAGTGGGATCGCAGGTGCCACCATGACCGATACAATCACCGCCCGGGACGCCAACCGTCACTTTGCCCGGGTTCTGAGCGAGGTCTAGGCCGGCAAGGAATTCGTCGTCACCCGCAACGGCTTCCCGATCGCACGCATCGTGCCCGAGCGGCTGCCCGATGGCCGACGCCGCCTGGACGCGGAGCAGGAACGGGCACTAGTCGCCGCCTTCGACGCGGGCGGCGCGATCAGCCCCGGCGCCATGTCGCTGTTGGCTCCGGGCCGGCCCTGACCAGGTGCCCATTACCCACGCGGATGCACCGTAAGCTGCTCGACCAGAACTTTCCGACGGTTCGATCGATGCGCGAACCCGTCCACTTCCACCTGCGTGCGCGGCTGGAGCTGCGCAGGATCCACCCCATGCCGCGCCAGGTCGGTTCGGCCGGGCAGGTAGGCGCAGGTCTGGCCGCTGGCGTCGCGCAGGATCAGCACGGTCCGGCCCTGCCCGAACAATGCCTTGACGATGCGCCCATCGAACGACACCCCGCTTGCCCGGTCATAGGCGGTGCGCGGTCCCGGGCGGCCGCAAACGAAAGGCTGCTGGGCGCGGCGCGCGTGCACTCGATGGCGCGTGACGCCAACCGGCCGATGCGCCTTGGCGACGACCGTGATGGTCCAGGTGACCGGAGTGACCTCGCCCTCGGCACGCCCGGCCAGCGTCGCCATGAGCAGACACAGCAATGCCAGACTCCTCGGCCGCATAGAGGTTTCTCCCGTGTCCTTCGCGTGAAACTATAGGATTGACGACCCCTGGTGCGACTAGGGCCGGCCAGAGGCGACCAGCCTCACGATATATTGATTTGATCCTGCTCGCCGCGGTTGAGCAGCTCGGCCGGTTGACCCGCCGGTGCCCGTTCGCTCAGAAAGTGCCCACAACCCGGAACGGATCACCTCATGAGCGGCGCCTCCTTCGAGACACTGGCAATCGGGCAGACGGCGAGCCTCGGCAAGACCATCACCGAGGCTGACATCCTGATGTTCGCGGCGGTCAGCACCGACACCAACCCGGTCCACATCAACGCCGAATTCGGCACGGGATTCGATGTTCGGCGAGCGCATCGCGCATGGGATGCTCTCTGCCGGGCTAATCAGCGCGGTGCTGGGTACCCGGCTTCCCGGCCCAGGCAGCATTTATCTCGGCCAGACGCTCCGCTTTCGCGCCCCGGTGAAGATCGGCGCCACCGTCACCGCCACGGTCGAGGTGACCGCGCTCGATCCGGCGAAGAAGCGGGCCACGCTCAAGACCACATGCACGGCCGGAGGCAAGGTGGTGATCGAGGGCGAGGCGCAAGTGCAGGTGCCGTGAGGGCGATGACCCGGGGCGAGTGATGCGCGTCTTCCACGATTGGCGCGAGCTGCCAGAGGGCGCGCGTGGCGCCAGCGTCGCGCTCGGCAATTTCGACGGCGTGCATCTGGGCCACGCCGCCGTGCTGCGCGCGGCGCACGCGGCACGGCCGGAGGCGCCGCTCGCGGTGCTGACCTTCGAGCCGCATCCGCGCGAGGTGTTCCGCCCCGACGACCCACCGTTTCGGCTCACCCTCTCGGCCGAGCGGGCCGATGCGCTCGCGGCACTCGGGGTTTCGTTGCTCTATGAGCTGCCGTTCTCGCTCGCCTTCAGCCGCATGAGCGCCGAGGATTTCGTGACCGAGGTGCTGCACCGCGGATTGGACGCGCGCCACCTGACCTCTGGCCAGGATTTCGCCTTTGGCCATCGCAGGGGAGGAGACACCGGCTTTCTGGCCGCCCGCGCGGAGGCGCTGGGCATGGGGATCACCCTGGTCCCGCCGGTGTCCGATTCCGAGGGGCCGCTGTCGTCCACCCGGATTCGCCGGGCCTTGCAAGATGGTTACCCGGAGCGGGCGGCGGCGGAGCTGGGCCGGCCCTGGGCGATTCGCGGCGAGGTGGCGCACGGTGACGAACGGGGCCGCACCATCGGTTTCCCCACCGCCAACCTGGCACTCGGCCGGCATTTGGAGCCCGCGCGCGGGGTTTATGCCGTCACCGTGCGCCTGCCAGACGGCACGATGCGGGGCGGAGCGGCCAATATCGGCCGGCGTCCCACGGTCAACGCCGGCCCCGAGAGCCGGCTTGAGGTCAACGTCTTCGACTTCGCGGGCGACCTCTACGGGGCCGAGCTGACCGTGGCGCTGCGGGCCTATATCCGCCCCGAGGTGAAGTTCCCCGGCCTGGACGCGCTCCGCACGCAAATCGCCGCCGATGTCACTGAAGCGTACCGATTGCTTGACCGCGCGATGGCCGGCTCCCCATAGTCTAGGCGATGGCAATGAGCTACAGGCAGGCGCGAATTACCGGCCCGGCCGCTCGCTGAGAGCGCCGGGAAGATCACGCGCTCCAGATCACGCACCCTTGCCCCCCATTGCCGCGGCCCATGCCGCCCGGAACCCCCATGAGCGACGCACAGCGCGATTACCGCGACACCGTTTTCCTGCCGCAGACGACCTTCCCCCTGCGCGCGGACCTGCCGAAGAAAGAGCCGCAGATCCTCGCCCGCTGGGACGCGATGGACCTGTGGGGCCGGCTGCGCACAGCGTCCAAGGGTCGACCGCAATTCATTCTGCACGACGGCCCGCCCTACGCCAATGGCAACATCCATATCGGCACCGGTCTGAACAAGATCCTCAAGGACGTGGTCAATCGCACCCGCCAGATGGCCGGCTATGACGCGAACTACATCCCTGGCTGGGACTGCCACGGCCTGCCGATCGAGTGGAAGATCGAGGAGGAGTACCGCGCCGCCGGCAAGGACAAGGACGCGGTCCCGGTGTTGCAGTTCCGCGCCGAGTGCCGCGCCTATGCGGCGCACTGGATGCAGATCCAGCAGCGCGAGTTTCGCCGGCTCGGCGTGGAAGGCGGCTGGGCCGAGCGGTATGCGACGATGGACCGGGACTCGGAGGCGGCGATCGCCGCCGAGATCGGCAAGTTCCTGCTGAACGGCGCGCTGTTCCGGGGGCTGCGGCCGGTGCTGTGGTCGCCGGTCGAGAAGACCGCGCTGGCGGAGGCCGAGGTCGAGTACCACGACCACAAATCGACCCAGATCTGGGTGCGCTTTCCGGTGCTCGCCGCGCCGGCCGGGGATCTGGTCGGCGCGGCGTTGGTGATCTGGACCACCACCCCCTGGACCATCCCCGGCAACCGCGCCATCGCCGCCGGGTCCGGGTTCGATTACGCGCTGGTCCGGGTCGATGCGGTGGAGGACGGCTCTCTGGCCCGCGCGGGCGAGCGGCTGCTGGTCGCACTCGCGCTTCTGCCGCAATTTTGCGCCGACGCCAAGATCGCCGCCCATCACTTGCTGCGGGTGCTGAAGGGCGGCCGAACTGGCCGGCACGATCTGCGCGCACCCGCTCCGGAGCCGCGGCTATGACCATGACGTGCCGGTGCTGTTCGGCGACTTCGTCACCACCGAGGCCGGCACCGGCTTCGTCCATATCGCGCCCAGCCATGGCGAGGAAGATTTCGACCTCGGCCGCGCACACGACCTGCCGGTGCCCGAAACGGTGGGCGACGACGGCCGGTTCAACGCCTGGGTACCGCTGTTCGGGGGCGTGCATGTGTACAAGGCGGACGAGCCGGTGGCCGCCGCGCTGGCCGAGTCCGGCACGCTGCTGGCGCGAAGCACGCTGGTGCATTCCTACCCGCATTCCTGGCGCTCCAAGGCGCCGCTGATCTTCCGCGCCACGCCGCAATGGTTCATCCGCATGGACGGGCCGGAGCGCATCCGCGAGACCGCGCTGGAGGCGATCGCGGCTACCCATTTCGTCCCCGAAGCCGGACGCACCCGGCTCGCCAGCATGGTCGGCACCCGGCCGGATTGGTGCATCAGCCGCCAGCGCGCCTGGGGCGTGCCGCTGCCGGTGTTCGTGGACAAGCGCAGCGGCGAGCCGCTGCGCGACCCCGACGTGATCGCGCGCGTCGTCGCGGCGTTCGCCGCCGAGGGCTCGGATGCCTGGTACTCCACGCCGCCCAGTCGTTTCCTTGGCAACGAGCGCAACCCGGACGATTACGAGCAGGTCATGGACATCGTCGAGGTCTGGTTCGAATCGGGCTCGACCCACGCCTTCGTGCTGGAAGAGCGTGGCCTACCCTGGCCCGCCGACCTCTATCTGGAAGGCTCCGACCAGCATCGCGGCTGGTTCCAAACCTCGCTGCTGGAATCGGTCGGCACGCGGGGCCGCGCCCCGTTCAAGGCGGTACTGACGCATGGCTTCGTCATGGACGAGCAGGGCCGGAAGATGTCGAAATCGCTTGGCAATGTCACCGCGCCGCAAGAGGTGGCGGACAAATACGGCGCCGACATCCTGCGCCTTTGGGTGATGATGTCGGACAACACCGAAGATTTGCGCATCGGCCCCGACATCCTGAAGCAGCAGGCCGAGCTGTACCGCCGACTGCGCAACACGCTGCGCTGGCTGTTGGGCTCGCTCGACGGCTTCACCGAGGCCGAGCGCGTGGATCGCGCCGAGATGCCGGAACTCGAACGCTGGGTGCTGCACCGGCTGACCGAGCTGGACGACCGCATCCGCGCCGCGGTCGAGACCTACGAGTGGACAGGCATTTACCCGGAGCTGCACACTTTCTGCGCCACCGATCTCTCGGCATTCTATTTCGACATCCGCAAGGACGCGATCTACTGCGACCGGCCTGACAGCTTGCGCCGCCGCGCGGCGCGCAGCGTGCTCGATCATCTGCACCGTTGCCTCGCGACCTGGCTCGCCCCGGTGCTCTGCTTCACCGCCGAGGAGGCATGGTGCGCGCGTTTCGGCGAGCAGGACAGCGTGCATCTGCACACCTTCCCGGCCCTGCCTCCGGACTGGCGCGACGCCGCCTTGGGCGCGAAATGGGCGCAGGTGCGCGAGGTCCGCCGCCGGATCACGACGGCGATGGAGCAGGAGAGGGCTGAGGGATGGCTCAAGTCATCGTTGCAGGCGAAGGTTTCCGTGCCGCTGTGGTCGGGAGAAGAGGGACTTTTGTCCGCGGACGAATGGGCGGAGGTGGCCATCGTCTCCGCCGTTGACCTCGATCCCGAACAGGGACGACCATTCGTGACCGTAACGCCCGCCCCCGGCACGAAATGCGTGCGCTGCTGGCGAGTGCTGTCCGAAGTGGGCAGCGATCCCCGCCACCCCGCGCTTTGCCTGCGCTGCACCGACGCGGTCGAATTCGGGCCTCGTCTGCCGGGCGGCCGCATGACGCGCCGGCGCCTCACCTGGCTCGGGATCGTCGCCGCGGTCGTGGTGCTGGCCGCCGACCAGATCAGCAAATGGTGGATCCTGAATGGTCTCGACCTGCCACGTCTTGGCCAGGTGCGGCTGCTGCCGGTGCTTGACCTCACGATGGTTTGGAATCGCGGTGTGACCTTCGGGCTGCTGAACGGCCTGGGCGCCTGGAGCACGCCCGCGATCGCGGTGGTGGCACTTCTGATCGTCGCGGCCCTCGGCTTCTGGCTGCGCCACGCCAGCACGCGGCTCGCGGCGATCTCAATCGGCGCGATCGCCGGCGGGGCGGTGGGCAACGTGATGGACCGATTGCGCCACGGCGCGGTGGTGGATTTCATCCATGCCCATGCCGGCACGTGGTCCTGGTACGTGTTCAATGTGGCCGACGCGGCGATCGTGTGCGGCGTGATCGCGCTAGTGCTGGAAAGTCAGTTCGCGCGGGGCGCCACCGATGGCGGTAACCCTCATGCCGCGCCCTGCGGCTTGCCGAAACCCCCGCGCGGCGGGTAGAGAGTTGCCTGAGATGGTTACCATGTCGCGAGTCGCTGCCCGCGTGCTGCCGGCCCTGATGCTCGCCGGCCTCGCGTCCCTGCTTTCAGCCTGCGGAGGCAACGATCTGGCCCGCAGCTTTGGGTTTGTCCACGACGCGCCCGACGAGTTCACCGTCACCACCCAGCCGCCGCTGTCGATGCCGCCGGACTACACGCTGCGCCCGCCCCGGCCGGGCGCCCCACGTCCGCAGGACCGGTCCGAGCGGCTCCAGGCCGAGGAGGCGCTCGCCCCGCAACTGGCGTTGGGCTCGCCCTCACAGGCTGGACTCGACCCGGGCCAGCAGGCATTCCTTCGCCAAGCCGGCCCGCCCGCACCATCCGACATCCGCCGCGAGGTAGATCAGGAAGCGGCCCTGGACAAGCCAAGCCAGGGCTTCATCGACCGGCTGATGTTCTGGCGCCCGCCGCTCAGGCCCGGCACCGTCGTCGATCCACAGCTGGAGGCGCAGCGCCTGCGCCGCGACGCCGCGCTCGGCCAGAGCCCCGATGCCGGCCAGACCGCAATCATCAAGGACAAGCGGAAGGGACTGCTCGAAGGCTTGTTCTAGCCGGCGGGGACCAAGCGGCGACGGCACCGTTTGATCCTTTATGCCGCCGCCCCCGCCGAGGCCGTCCACCCGCAGCCAGCACGCGCTCGATTGGCTGAACTTCTTCATCGCCGATGTCGAGACCGCGTTCGGCCCGTTCGTCGCGGTGTATCTCTCGGTCAACGGCTGGGCGCAGGGCACGATCGGCACGGTGATCACCGTCAATAGCGCGATCGCGCTGGCGAGCCAAACCCCGGCCGGCTGGCTGGTGGACTGGACGCGCCACAAACGCGTGGTCGTGGCTGTCTGCCTTGGCTGCATCGCCGCCGGCTCGCTGCTGATCGCGTTATTTCCGAGCTACCTGCCGGTGGTGGCCGGGGAGGCACTGCATGGCATCACCGGCGGCGCGGTACGCACGGCAGTCGCGGCGATCGCACTGGGGCTGGTCGGCCACCGCGCCTTCCACACCCGGGTAGGACGCAATCATCGCTACGATTCGTTCGGCAACGCCGCCACGGCGGCGGGGATGGGGGCGCTCGGCACTCTTGTCTCCCCCGCCGCGCCGTTCTTGGCTGCCGCCGGGCTCTGCGTGCCGGCATTCGTCGCCTTGGGCCTGATCCGCGGCCGGGAGATCGACTATGCCCGCGCGCGCCAATCGGAGGGCCGGCGCGAGCCGGGGGCGGCCCGCTGGCGGGAGCTGTTGCGCAATCATCGGCTTTTGGTGTTCGCCGGTTGCCTGTTCCTGTTCCAGTTCGCCAACGCCTCGATGCTGCCGCTCGCCGCCGAGCGGCTGGCGGCGGACTACAAATATGAATCCGAGCTGGTCACCGCCGCCCTGGTGGTCGTGCCGCAGCTGACGACGGCGCTGATCGCGACCTGGATCGGCCGCAAGGCCGACGAATGGGGCCGCAAGGCGCTGCTGCTCGCCGGCTTCGCGGCCCTGCCGGCGCGTGCAATCTTGTTCGCGATCGCGCCCGGGCCATGGTTCCTGGTCGGGGTGCAGGTGCTCGGCGGACTGACCGCGGCGGTGATCGGGATCATGACGCCGCTGATCGTCGCCGACGTGACCCGCTATTCGGGGCGCTACAATTTCTCGCTCGGCGCCGTAGGCATGGTGGCCGGCATCGGCGCCACGATCAGCACCACGGCGGTGGGATTCCTGGCGCAGGAGATGGGCTACACCATAGGCTTCGCGGCGCTGGCGCTGGTCTCGCTCGTCGGCGTGGCCGTGGTCTGGTGGTTCATGCCGGAGACCATGCATGTCGCGCGCGAGGTGGAGCAGGTCTGAACCGATCGTGGCAAGGCTGGCTCGACTCCGGGCCGATCCACTCCGATGATGCTCGGGACAGATGAGCGAATCCACGCGCAACTCCCTCCCCGATTTGCCGGGCATCCGGCTGCTGCCGGAGGCGGTGGTCAACCGCATCGCTGCCGGCGAGGTGATCGAGCGCCCGGCTGCGGCGGTGAAGGAGCTGGTCGAGAACGCGCTCGACGCTGGCGCCCGGCGTATCCAGGTTGCAATCGAGGCTGGCGGCATTGCGCGCATCGAGGTCGCCGACGACGGCGACGGCATGAGCGCCGAGGAACTGGCGCTCGCGGTGCTGCGCCACGCCACCTCCAAGCTGGCAGGCGACGATCTCGACCGCATCGCCACGCTCGGCTTTCGCGGCGAGGCGCTGCCGGCGATCGGCGCGGCCGCCCGGCTCGCCATCACCACGCGTCCGGTGGGCGCTCCGCACGCCCATACCATAGCCGTGGAAGGCGGCCGGGTCGGCGCGCCGGCGCCGTCGGCCGGACCGGCCGGCACCCGCGTCGTGGTGCGCGACCTGTTCTTCGCCACCCCGGCGCGGCGCAAGTTCCTGAAGCACCCGCGCACCGAGGCCGAGCACGCCGAGGCGGCGATCCGCCGGCTGGCGTTCGCCGCGCCGGGGGTGGCGTTCCGGTTCGAAAGCGACGGGCGGACGGTGTTCGACCTGCCGGGGCAGGACCGGAGCGCGCGGGTGGCCGCACTGCTCGGCGCGGAAGCCGCCGCCGCCCTGCTGCCGGTGGAGGGCGCGCGCGAGGCCGCGCGCCTGTCGGGCTTCGTCTGCTCGCCCGCCGATCACCCGCGCCACCGCCGCGCAGCAGGCGCTCACGGTCAATGGCCGGCCCGTCGCCGATCCGCTGCTCAAGACTGCGGTGCGGGTCGCCTATCGCGAGGTAATCGCGGCCGGACGCCATCCCGTGGTCGCGCTGTGGCTCGATCTGCCGGCCGATGCGGTGGACGTGAACGTGCATCCGACCAAGGCGGAGCTACGCTTCCGCGACCCGGGGGCGATCCGCGCGCTGGTGATCGGCGGCCTCGGCAGGACACTCGCAGGAGCGGCCGGCACCTCGGTCCCGGCCGCTCGCCCGGCGCTGTCGCCGAGTTCGGCCGCCATCCGGCTGGCACATGCCCCTGCCGGGCATGGCCGAGGCGCAGTTGCCAATCGCGCTCACGCCGTCGGTTCGCGCCACCCCCGAGTTCGCCCACGATGACGCCCCCTGCCCCGACCATCCGCTTGGCGCCGCGCTCGGCCAAGTGCTCGACACCTACGTGGTCGCGGTCGCGGCCGACGGCAGCCTGGTCCTGGTCGATCAGCACGCCGCGCATGAACGCCTGACGCATGAGACGCTGCGCGCCCAATTTGTCGCGGGCGGGGTGCGGAGCCAGGCGCTGTTGATGCCGGCAGTGGTCGAATTACCGGCCGCCGATGCCGCGAGACTGCTCGCAAATGCTCCCGATCTCGCGAAGCTCGGCCTGGAGGTCGAGGCGTTCGGGCCAGGCGCCGTGCTGGTCCGCGCGCTGCCGGCGGCGCTCGGCGCGCCCGAGCCAGCGCCACTGCTGCGCGATTTGGCCGACCAGCTCGCCGATGCGGGCGAGGCGACGGCGCTGGCCGCGCGGCTCGATGCCGCGCTAGCCCGGCTCGCCTGCCACGGCTCGATCCGCGCCGGCCGGCGGCTGAGCCACGCCGAAATGGACGCGCTGCTGCGGCGCATGGAGGCAACCCCGCGTGCGGCCACCTGCAGCCACGGCCGCCCGACCGTGCTGCGCTTCACCCGCGCCGAGCTTGCTCTTCTGTTTCGTCGGGGGGCGTGAACCAATACCAGTGCCCGCGGACGGTCAGCTTCCGGCCCGAGGGATCGCCGAGGATGTCCTCGACATAGACCCGGGTGACGCCGACCATGATCACGGCCATCAGCGGGGTGGCGATCAGCACGCCGAAGATGTTGAAGACCGCGACGAGCAGCACCATGGCGAGCAAGGTGAGCGCAGGCGGCAGATGCACCGTGCGGCGCTGCACGAACGGCGCGACGATGTAGCCTTCCACCACGTGCGCGACCACGAACACGCCGATGACCCACGCCAGCAAACTAATGCTGACGGTCGCGCCGACGATAACGGCCGGGATGGCCGAAATGATGGTGCCGAAATATGGGATGAAGGTACACAGCCCGGCGATCACGCCGAGCGCGAGCGGGAGCGGCGCGCCGATCAGGCTCAGCCCGCCGCCCACGATCAGGCCGACGATGATCATGTCGATAAGTTGGCCGAGCATCCACCCCTGCATGGCGTGGCCCATCTCGATCATGATCTTGCGCGTCCGCTCGTGATACCAGACCGGGGTCAGATGCACGATGCCAGTGATGTACATGTCTGGTGAAATAGCGAAATAGACGGCGGTGGCGACGATCACCAGGATCGCTCCTAGGAAGCCCACCGTCGAGCTGGCCACCTGACCCAGCACACCGGGTAGCATGTGGGTGAGGCCGCCGGCCGCGAGCCCGCCGCGACCGCCCGAGCCCCCAGCCCCGCTCCCGATCCCTATATTGCCCATCATGGTCTGGATCGAGCCAAGGCTGTGGGAGAGCTTGGCCCAGAGCTGTTGCCCCTCGCTAGCGAATTTCGGTCCAGCCCAATAACCGAGGCCGCAGACCACGGCGACCATCGCGAGGAAGACCAGCAGTACTGCGATGGTCATGTTCAGCCGAGTGTAGTGGTTCAGCTCCTTGCCCAAGCCACGCAGCAGGGTCGAGAGGATCACGGCGAGGATGATCACGACGAACGCGGAGGAGAGCGCCCAAAGAAGCGCGGCCACACCGACGATGATGACCGTCGCTCGCAGGATATGCGCGATGGTACGGACCGGGTCGCGGATTTGCGCCGCGGCTGGCCTCTGCGCGGTCTGCGGGGTCGTCGGCGGTTGGTCCTGTTTGGGCGAAACTGATGTTCGAATGGTGCTCGACATCTCCGCTCTCCCGCGCCGCTTTACGTTAGTGAGCGGGCTTCGCCGCATTAAACGGCGGCGCCGCCGGCTCGGTCGGTTTGGCTGGCTGGGCGTTCGGGCCCGCCTGCTGGCTCCTGCTCCCCTCAGTCGCCGCGGCACCCGTATTGGCGATCTCCGCCATGCTGCGGCTGGACTCCGATTGCGGGGTCAATGCCCCGGTGTCCAGCGTGCCGGTCGCCGCGATGGCGGGCCCGGTCGCGCACAGCCCCATGAAAACGACGGCGGCGATGGCGAGCGCGCGGGGCATTCGGGTGTCCTGAGTTGCGAGCGGCGGCCTTGCTTGAACGCGCCTATGCCGGGGACGTTCCGGCGCTATGCGCGGCCCGGGCTCAGTCGGGCTTGCGTTCCGGCACGCGGACTTTGGTCGCCACCGGTCCGGCATCGCCCTCTTCCTCGACATAATGGACGAGCTGGCCTGGCTCCAGATCCTCGAACCGGGCATTGGTCACGCTGTCACGATGGAAATAGAGCTGGGTGCCGGCGCTGTTGAGGATGAAGCCGTGATCCTCGCGCGGAATGAGCTGCGTCACCTGCCCAGCCAATGCCGAGCCGCTGGGCGACGTGGTGTCGGTGCGGAGCTGATCCTTGAACTCCTGCAATTGCCGCTCGGCGGCCTTGAACGCATCGCGGATCGAGGTACGCACGTCGGGATTGGCGTAGCGCTCCTTTGCCCGGTGCGGCTCGCGACTGACCGAGAGATCCCGGCCTGGCACCGACAGCACGATGTGGCACTCGTAGATGTTGCCGCTCTGATGTTGCCGGTGCAGCGCCTCCACTGACACGCGACAGCCGACCAGCCGGCCGAAGCGTTGGTCCAGCCGGTCCACCTGCTCGCGGATCAGCGCCTCCAGCGACTCCGACGAGCTGATGTTGTGGAAAGCGATCTCCAGCGGCCGATCCATGCCGGTGTCCTCTCCGCGTACCCGAGCGGCAACACCAGGGCGCGGCGGAGGTTGCGTTCATCGGCGGATCAATTCGCGCCCGCTCGGAACGGCTCACCCCGGGGTTGCAGTGATTGCCCCTCATGGAGGGCGAACGCCATGGATGCGCATTGATGGCGTTCGCCATCTATGTCAAGAAGTGGCCCGGAGGGTGGTCTCGATGCGGGTATCCAAGGCAAAGGCGGCCGAGAACCGCGAGCGGATGCTGGCGCGGGCGGGGCGCTTGTTTCGCGCGCATGGCTTCGCGGGCGTCGGTGTGGATGCGCTCGCGCAGGCGGCGGGCCTGACACATGGTGGAGTTTACAGCCAGTTCGGATCGAAGCAGGCGCTCGCCGCCGCTTCGGTCGCGCAGGCCTTCGCCGAAACGGCGGCGCGATGGGAGCAGGTTGCGCGGGAGGCGCGGGTCATTGCGCGCAGCCCCATCGACGCGATCGCCGAGGGCTACCTATCCGCCGCTCACCGCGATCGGCCCGACCAGGGCTGCATCCTCGCGGCCCTAGGGGCTGAGGGGGTCCGGGCGGACCCCGCGGTGCGCGAGGCCTTCGCCCAGGGAACCAAGACGCTGATCGGGGTGCTGGCGCAATATGCGGCGGGCGACACCGAAGATGAGCGCCGCAGGTCTGCCACCCGTGCACTTGCCGCCATGCTGGGCGGCCTGCTGCTCGCACGCCTCATGCAGGATACCGAGGCTCTCGCGGCCGGATACGCCGCCGCGATTTCGCCCGCCGACGGGTCTTGATGCCCTGCCTGACTGAGGCTGAGCTACATAACTCATAGTGACGGCCAGCCACTCAATCTCGCCCAAGCAATACAAGAGGTGTGTTTAGGGAGTTCATCGACAGGGCTCTGCGGGTGCCTCGCCATGCTGCGGCCGCATTGGATGACCGCTTCGGGTGGAGATTGAAGTTCAGCCCCGCCTATGAGTCATGGGCGAGGATATTGAGCAAGCGCCCGAAAGGGTCGCGAACATAGAAGCGTGTGACGCCCCACGGCTCACTTGTTGGACCGTATTCGATCGATGATCCTGCAGCGAGAACACGCCGATGGACCTCTTCAAGATCGTCCACCTCGATGGAAAGATCCGGTACCTGGCGTGCCTGATCCGCCCTCGGTGGCAATGCTGACCTGTGGCACCGCGACCCCCTCGGCCGCGAAGGTCAATATCCAACCGAAATCCATGACCAGGTGCAACCCGAGCACGTCGGCATAGAAGGCTTTGGCATCGTCAACTTGATCGGCTGCGATGTTGGCCACGATGCGCTTCACTGCCATGCGCCGCTCCGAATTCAGCTATTCTCACTCCACGCCAGCGCCGGCCGCGCGTCGCTCGTGCACAGCCAGGCTCTTGAGGACCACCAGTGCGGTTTCAGATCTCGCCCAGTAACTGGTCGAGAGTCACTCCACATTCGGCGGGCAGCAAAACCGGGGGTTGGCCATCGATGGTTTCGGGTAGCGCCCGCAGCGCATCCGCATACAACCCGGCGACGTCGATTCCCTGGCGCATGGAAGGCGCGAACCGTCGCCGTGCCTGCACCCGAAAGCCTCTCGCATCCGCACGCCAGCTTGGCGCTGCCATCGAGGACGGCCAGGCATCGGCCTTGAGCATGTGAACAAGCGCCTGAAACAGCAGCAACTCTACGGCGGCCAGTTCGCCGCGGCCCACGCCTTCGACCTCCTCGATGATGTTGGACCAGTCCAGATCGACTTCGTTCACGCGCTCGCCCGCGGCGATCCGACGAAGCAATGCGCCCTGTCGCTCGGACCAGACCAGAATGTCGGCGTCATAGATGTCGCTCATGCGGTCTTCGGTTCGCCTCCAGATTACTCCGCCGCCAGCGCCGGCCGCGCGTGCAGGCGGCGGAGCGCGCGATCAACCCACTGCGCCGTTAGCTTCTCCTGCGCCCCGTTCTGCGCCAGCCGCTCGTGCAGCGCCCCGAAATCCACCCGATCCAGGGCCTGGTCCTGGTTGAAGCAGGAGAACACCACTGTCCGCTCGCCGGTCACAGGGTCCACCTGCGGCTGGAGGCACTGGGCGCACACTTCCTTCATCATGCATTGCATCGGGCTGTTGATCGAGCCGATGGCGACGTGGCCGGGCTTGAGCCAGGGCGCCAGCACGCCATGTCGCGCGGCGCCCACCGCCCGCATCATCCCATCGGAGCCGATCGCGATCAGGCGGTCAGCCGCGTCGAGCGGGATCGGGGGCTCGCCCAGCCGGCCGGCACCGTAGGCCGCCATGCCTTGCACGATGTTGCCCACAAAAGCGCGGTCCTCCGGGCGGGCGGGGTTGGATGCGAAGCCGGGCGCCTCGTCGCAGCACCACACGATCACGTCGGCCGCGCGCTCGATCTCCGCCACCTTGTAGCGATCTTCCATCCGCTTATAGCCGGCGAAGTAGATCACCCGCGAGCCCGCCGCCCGCAGCGCCGCCCCGATCGAGAACAGCACCGCGTTGCCGAGCCCGCCGCCCACCAACGCGACCGTTGCATCGGGCACGATCTCGGTCGGCGTGCCGGTCGGCCCCATCAGCACCACCGGCTCGCCTGGCCGAAGCAGGGCGCAAATGTCGGAACTGCCGCCCATCTCCAACACGACGACGGACACGAGCCCGCGCGCCGGGTCGGTCCAGGCCCCGGTCATCGCCAGGCCCTCCATCGTCAGCACCGTGTCATCGACCTTGGGCGCCAGCATCTCGTAGTTCTGCAAGCGATAGAACTGCCCCGGCCGGAAGGCGCGCGCGGCGGCCGGCGCGCGGATCACCACCTCGACGATGGTGGGGGTCAGCCGGTTGACCTCATGGACCGTCGCTTGCAACCGGTCGCGGCAGCGCGCGATCAGCTCGGGGCCGGACACCGCCGTCGCCTCGCGCGCGGCGAGCGCGTTCGAGACGATCGGATAACCGCGCTTGGCCCCGCCCATCGCCTTGACCACGTTGCCGAAGAAGCTCGGATGCAGGTCGCCGAAAAAGCTGAGGAAGCGCCCGTCCGGCGCGCGGTGCATCATCACCTGCGGCGTCTCGGGCTTGGCGAAGGCACGGGCTGGGGAGACCGGCGCGCCGGTCTCGTCCAGCGCCTGGAAATACTTGCCGTCCAGCGCGATCCGCTGGTCCTCGCGCGCGAGCACCGTGTTCGGCTGCGTGCCGGCCGCGACCAGGATGGCCCGCGCCGGGAGCACCACCTCCGAGCCGTCCTTGCGGGCAACACGCAGCCCACAAGCATGGCCGAACCGGTCCACCTCCACGGCGCGCGGCGACAGGCCCTCCGCGAAGCGCACGCCCTCCTCCAGCGCCTTCGCCACCTCCTCGTGGTTGAGCGTGTAGGAGGGGCTGTCGATCAGTTGCCGGCGATAGGCGATCGTGGCCCCGCCCCATCGGTCCAGCAACTTGGCCAGGCGCGGCGGGCGGCCGGCACGCGCAGCGTGCTCGCGCTCGGCGCCGATGGCGGCGGCGTGGGCGAGGAACTCGTCGGCGATTTCCGCCTCCTCGGCGGTCCAGGCGGCGCGCACCACCGCATCGCCGCGCTCGGCGACCAGGGTGCGGTAGCGCCGCGCGAATTTCTCCACCTGGCGGACATAGTAAGCCAGGCTCTCGGTCGCGGTGTCGATCGCGGTCAGCCCGCCGCCGATCACCACCACCGGCAACCGGAGCTGCAAACTGGCGATCGAGCCGGGCTTCGCGGCGCCGGTGAGTTGCAGCGCCATCAGAAAATCGGAGGCCGCGCGCACGCCACGGGCGAGCCCGTTCGGGATGTCGAGCACGGTGGGTTTGCCCGCGCCCATGCAGAGCGCGATGTGGTCGAACCCCATCGCCCAGGCGTCGTCGATGCCGAGCGTGGCACCGCCACCGAAGCGGATGCCGCCGAAATGAGCAAATTCCGGCCGCCGCTCCAACAGCAGGCGCACGAGCTTCAGATAATTCTTGTTCCAGCGCACGGTGATGCCGTACTCGGCCACGCCGCCGAACCCGGCCATCACGCGATCGTCCAGGTTCTCGAACAGTGTATCGGCGTCGCGGACCGGGGCCGCCGGGTCGATCCCCAGCGGCTCGATCTTAAGCCCGTCCACCGCAATCACCGTGTGCCCGTCGTTCAGCAGGTGATGCGCCAAGGTGAAGCCAGCCGGGCCGAGTCCGACCACCAGCACTTTGCGCCCCGATTGCGAGCGCGGCAGCGGGCGGTTTATGTCGAGCGGGTTCCAGCGGGTGAGCAGGCTGTAGATCTCGAACCCCCAAGGCAGCGCCAGCACGTCCTTCAGGATCGAGGTCTCGGCCTGCGGGATATCGACCGGCTCCTGCTTTTGGTAGATGCAGGCCTTCATGCAATCGTTGCAGATGCGATGGCCGGTGGCCGCCATCATCGGATTGTCCACCGCGATCGCGGCGAAGGCGCCGAGCACATGGCCCTGGGCGCGCAGCTCGTGCATTTCGCTAATCTTCTCGTCGAGCGGGCAGCCGGTCAACGGGACACCGAACGGCGATTTCTGATAGGCGCCAGTCTTGCGGTCCTTTAGCCCCTTGCTGCACGAATCCTTGGTCTGGGAGTGGCACCAGATGCAGTAATTCATCTGATCCAGCGCCTGCTGTCGGCTCATGCCCGAATCGGTGAGCGCGAAGCCGTCGCGGTGCCTCCAGTGATGCTCGGGCAACCGTAGCATCGTTACCCCGTCTCGCTCGATGGTTTCTACCGGAACGAGATACAGCGGATCAATCTTGCGAGGCGCGTGGAACAGCGTGTTGCCGGGATGGGCGGCGCGCCCGGCCTCGGTCAACGTCGCCCAGGCGGCGTAGCGCATGGCGACATCCAGTGCCTCGGCGTCCTGGCGCATCTCCCAAAGCTGGACATGCCGGGCAAAGCTAAGTTCCGTCAGCTTCGCGCCGAACAGCGCCTCCAGCGAGGCGCGCAGCGCCGGGCCATCAAAGCCGGCGGGGTCGGGATATTTCTTCACCGCCTGCCGCTGAACGAACAGGCGCTTGCAACTGTGGACCGGGTCGAGCGCCAGCGTCTGCCGGGTCAGCGCCTCGGTTTCGGCCTGGATGCCGAACAGCGCGGCGACGAACTGATCGAGAAACGGGCCGAGCGCCACCACCAGCTCGGCCTCTTCCTTGACAGATAGCGCCTCGGGCGCGGCACGGGCAGCGAGCAGGCGCCGGTGCAGCCCGGCATCGTCGGCTTCCAGCCGATCGAGGAAGGCGCGATCGAGCCGGATCAGCCCGGCGCGGCCGGCCAATTCGGACAAGATAAAACCGAAGCCCAAGGCAGGGAACTCGGCAGGCGGTGCGGCATCCATCCGGGGTTCAGACCATGTTGGGGGTAGATGGCGCAAGCGGTCGGGGCCAGCTGCCGGCCAGAGGTCGGGTCGCGGCCGGCCGGCGTCAACCGAGGCCGGGGGATTGCTGGGTTGCGAAGGGCTAAATCGTCAGCAACTATCCGGGCTGGACTCGCGCGGGGAGAGCATGGGCGAGCACCAAGCAATCGAGGTCGGCCGCGGGCCGGCCGCGCAGCCGGAGACCCGCAGCCGCATACGATGGTTCCCGATCGGGTGGATTCCCCATCTGCTCGCCTTGGTGCTCGCCGGGGCGCTCGCCGCCCTGGTGATCGTGAACTGGGGCCGATGGATTGGCGGCGCCGGGCCGCAATGGACCGACGACGCCTATGTCCAGAGCGACGTTACCCCCTTGTCGGCGCTGATCGCCGGGCCAGTCAGCCAGGTCGCGGTCGCCGATTTCCAGCGGGTGAAGAAGGACGACCTTCTGGTGCGGATCGACGATCGCACCTATGCGGCTGAGGTCGCGCAGACCGAAGGCAATGTCGCCGCCGCGAACGCCGCGATCGTCAACCTGCGCGCTCAGGAGCAATTGCAACTGGCGAATATCGCGGCGGCGGAAGCCACCGTACAAGGCAATCTCGCGACTGAGCACAAAAACCAGCTCGAATCGATTCGCCAACATGCGCTTCTGGCGAGCCACCTCGCCGGCACCGAACAGGCGGTGGAGCAGGCCGACGCCGCTTACAAGCTGTCCGAGGCGCAGGTTCTGCAGTCGCAGGCCGGTGTCGAGGCCGGCGGGCGGCAATTGCAGGTCCAGCACACCCAGGAGGCGCAGCTCGCGGCCAACCTGAAGGCGGCCGAGGCGGCGCTCGGCATCGCGCGGATCAATCTCGGCTATACTCGGATTACTGCCCCCGCCGACGGCATGGTGGGGCAGCGCCGGGTCTATCCCGGCGAGTATGTCGGGATCGGGACGCAAGTCATCTCGCTGGTGCCGCTGCCGCTAGTTTATGTGATCGCCAACTACAAGGAAACGCAGCTCACACACCTTGCGGTCGGGCAGCCGGCGGAGGTGCGGATCGATACCTTCCCCGGCGTGGTCCTGCGCGGCCGGGTCGCCGCCTGGTCGCCGGGCGCCGGATCGGTATTCACCCTGCTGCCGCCGGACAACGCCACCGGCAACTTCACCAAAGTTGTGCAGCGGATTCCGGTCAAGATCGTGCTCGACGACCACAAGCTTGGAGACCGTCTGCGGCCGGGGATGTCGGTCGAAGTGACGATTCACACGGACCAACCGGGCGCGCACGCGTGAGCGCCACCGCGGCTAGGCGGGGGCTCGCGCCGGCCGCGAATCACGAAATCGAGGCGCGGCATTGCACCCGGCCGTTCGTCGGCATCGCCGCCGTGCTCCTGGGCGCGTTGATCTCGACCTTATATGGACGCCTCACGACCTTCGGCCTCGCCGATGTGCGGGGCGCGGTACATGCTGGCGTTGACGAGGGCGCCTGGATCGGCACCGCGGCCACGGTCGGACAAATGGCGATCGGTCCGGTCGCGGCTTGGCTCGGCGCGGTGTTCGGACCGCGTCGGGTGCTGATGGTTTCGGCGAGCGTGTTCGCCATGGCCTCCACCCTGATCCCGCTGTCGCCGGGGTTGCCGGCGCTGCTCGCCGGACAGGCCGTGGCCGGGCTCGCGTCTGGCACTTTTATCCCGCTCACCATCGGCTTCGTGCTGCAAAACCTGCCGCCGGCGCTCTGGCCCTTCGGCATCGCGGCCTATGGGCTCAATCTGGAGCTGTCGCTGAACATTCCAGCCTCGCTGGAAGGCTGGTATCTGGACCATCTCTCCTGGCAATGGATCTTTTGGCAGAGCGCGGTCCTGAGCCTGCCAATGATGGCGTGCATCGCGCTCGGCATCCCGCGCCAGAAGGTGAACCGTCAGGCGCTGCGCACAGTCGATGGCTGGGGCATGGTGTATTGCGGCGGCGGGTTCTCGATGATCTATGCCGCGCTCGATCAGGGCAATCGGCTGGACTGGCTCAATTCGGGTTTGGTCTGCGGTCTTTTGCTGGGTGGGCTGGTGCTGCTGGCGGCGTTCGTGGTGCAGGAGGAGACGGCGCCACATCCGTGGATGAACCTGCGGTTTTTGCTGGGGCGAAACATTCTGCTGCTGGTCGCGGTCCTGGCGCTCTATCGTTTTCTACTGCTGTCCACGGCTTATCTCATCCCGCAATATCTGACGACGGTTCAGAATTTCCGCAGCCTTGAGACCGGGCGGGTGCTGCTTTGGATCGCCCTGCCGCAACTGCTGATCGCGCCACTCATCGCGACTGTGCTGCGGCGAGTGGAGCCGCGCATGGTGATGGCGATCGGAACCGCCGTGATCGGCGTCGCGTGCTACTTGGCGAGCGGGCTGACGCACGAATGGCAGACCGCGGAGTTTCTGCCGTCGCAGGTATTGCAGGCGTTCGGGCAATCGGCCGCGCTGATCGCCATGGTGCTGTTCTTCGTCCGCCACCTGCGGCCAGCCGACGCGCTGACTTTTGGCGCGGTGCTGCAAACAGCCCGGCTGTTCGGCGGCGAGCTGGGCAACGCCTTCATGCAGACATTCGTCCGTATTTCCGAGCAGCGCGATTCGTATTTGGTCGGCCTGCACGTCGAGAGCGGTACCGGCGCCACAGCGGCGCGGCTCGCGAGCTATGCGGCCGCGGTGGCACCGCAAGTGCCGGGGCGCGACGAAGCGGCGGCGCGGGCCGCGTCGCTGCTGGCGCAGGCGGTGCGGGTGCAGGCGAGTGTGCTATCTTACATCGATGGGTTCCAGATTGTCACCGCGGGAACGGTGCTGATGCTGGGTTTGATCGCGCTGCTGCGCGCCCCGCCACCGCCCGCATAGGCGGCCTCCTGGGGCGGGGGACCGGGGATCAGCGTGCCGTCGCGTCAACCGCCCCGGTCGTCCTTCGGGTCACCAGCAGGGATAACCGCGGCGGGCCGCTCGTTTCCGGGTCCGACCCCACTTCACCTTCTTTGACGGTCGCAGCGGCCTGGGTCTGCTGCCCGAGCAACTCATGGGCCAGCGCTAAGCGGCGAAAGACGTGTGGTCTCATGAGGATCTCCCGCCATCTGGAGAAACCAATTTAAAGCACTTTATCGTGACCGGAACAAGGCCGTTGCGTTGCTCGTGCGTGGCTTTGCGTAAACTCGCGTGGCATTGCGGCCATGGGTGGGGCTGCGCCATTCTGCTGCTCCCCGCATGGAGGCCGCCGCGATGAACGATCCCGCGCCCGCATCCGGCTACGAAGCGGCGTACGCCGCTTGGCGCCACGACCCCGAAGCCTGGTGGGCGGACATCGCCGAGGGCATCACCTGGGACCGCAGGTGGGACAAGGTATTCGACCGCGCGCGCGGCCCGTACGGCACCTGGTTCCCGGGCGCGCGGCTCAACACCTGCTTCAACTGTCTCGATCGGCACGTGGCGGCCGGTCGCGGCGCGCGGCCGGCACTGATTTGGGATAGCCCGATGACCGGGCGCATCGAGACCTTCACCTACGCCGAGTTGCAGGATCGCACGGGGCGGCTCGCCGGGGCGCTGGCTGCCCGCGGAGTCGGTCGCGGCGATCGCGTCGTGATCTACATGCCGATGGTGCCCGAGGCGGCGATCGCGATGCTCGCCTGCGCCCGGCTGGGCGCGATCCATTCCGTGGTGTTCGGCGGCTTCGCGGCCACCGAATTGGCCGTTCGCATCGCCGATGCCAAGCCCAAGGTGATCGTCTCCGCCTCCTGTGGGCTCGAGCCAGGACGGGTGGTGAACTACAAGCCGCTGCTCGATGCGGCGATCGGGCTCTCGCCGCACAAACCGGACCGCTGCCTGATTCTCCAGCGCGAGGCGGCGCGCGCCGATCTGCTGCCTGGCCGGGACGAGGATCTGCTGGAGGCGGAGGCAGCCAGCACCCTGCACGAGCCGGTGCCGGTGGACGCGACCGACCCGCTCTACATCCTTTACACCTCCGGCACGACAGGCCGGCCCAAGGGCGTGGTGCGGGACAATGGCGGGCACGCGGTCGCGCTCTGGAACTCGATGCGGATGATCTACGGCGTGGACGCGGACGACGTGTGCTGGACCGCCTCGGATGTCGGCTGGGTGGTCGGGCACAGCTACATCGTCTATGCGCCGCTGCTGCGTGGCTGCACCAGCGTGATGTACGAGGGCAAGCCGGTGGGCACGCCGGACGCGGGCGCGTTCTGGCGGGTCTGCGCCCAGCACGGTGCGAGGATGCTGTTCACCGCGCCCACGGCGCTGCGCGCGATCAAGCAGCAGGATCCCGAGGGCGTGCTGCTGGCCGGACACGACTTGTCCAGGCTCGACACCCTGTTCCTGGCCGGCGAACGCTGCGACCCACCCACCGCGCTCTGGGCGGCGGAGAAGCTTGACAAGCCGGTGGTGGACCATTGGTGGCAGACCGAGACCGGCTGGCCGGTCACGGCGGGGTTCCGCGACTATGGCCTGTTCCCATTCAAGCCAGGCTCGGCCGGCCGGCCGAGCCCCGGCTACGATCTGCGCGCGCTTGACGACGAGGGGCGGGAGCTGGCGGCGGGACAGACCGGCAACCTCGCCGTCCGCCTGCCGCTGCCGCCCGGCTGCGCGCCCACCTTGTGGCAGGACGACGCCGGATTTCGCGCCGCCTATCTCGCGGATTTCCCCGGCTGGTACCGCACCGGCGATGCCGGCCTGATCGACGAGGAGGGGGATGTTTGGGTGATGGGCCGCACCGACGACATCATCAACGTCGCCGGCCACCGGCTCTCGACCGGGTCGATGGAGGAGGTGCTGGCCTCGCACCCGAACGTCGCCGAGTGCGCGGTGATCGGCGCGCACGACGAGCTGAAGGGGCAAGTACCGCTCGGGCTCGTGGTGTTGAAGGCGGGGGTGCTGCGGCCGGAGGCCGAGGTCGCGGCAGAGCTGGTGGCGCTGGTGCGCGAGCGCATCGGCCCGGTGGCCGCGTTCAAGGACGCGCGTGTCGTCCCCCGCCTGCCCAAGACGCGATCGGGCAAGATCCTGCGGGCGAGCATCCGCAAGCTGGCCGACGGCGAACCGGCCAACCCGCCGGCCACGATCGAGGATCCGGCGGCACTGGAGGAGGTCGGGGCGGTGCTGCGGAAATAGTCTCAATGTGCCGCGAAGGTCGTCGGAAAATGTCGCCACACGGGGCGAGGGCTCGTTTGGACGCTCTAGCACCGTTCCCCGGAAGGCGGGGAAACGAATCTGGAACGAATCTGTATGAGATGGACGAGCACGAACGGATCGGACAGCAGATCGAGGCGCTGCGTCTCGGTCGCGTCAACCAACTTGATCGCCAACACCTGATCGAGTTCCTGACCTACATGACGGTCCGCGACCGCCGCGAACTGAAGAGCGCGCTCACCGTTTTGCTGATCCACTTGCTGAAAATTCGGGTCCAGCCGGAGCGGCTCACCGGCAGTTGGATCAGCACGTCCTTGAGCAGCAGGCCGAGCTACGGACCTGCTCGAGTCGATCCTCAGCTTGGCAAAGCACGCCCCCGGGCTGCTGGCCGATGCCTACGACGACGCGATACGGCGCACGGCACGGGAGACGCGCCAGCCCCGCAGCTCGTTTCCCCCAGAGTGTCCCTGGAGTGTTGAAGACACGCTCGCCTACGAGCCGCCGGACGTTCCCGACCGCGATTAGGCGGATGCGCGGTCGTTGCCATGGCCGCTGACCTCGCGGTCGCCGCGGCCCTGGTGCGAAGGCGACCGCCCCCGTATCGTGCCCGTCGACAACCGCGCCCCAGGAGCCCGAATGCGCCGGACCGCCGCTCACCTGCTCGCTGCCCTCGCCATCGCGACGCCACTCGCGCAATCCGCCTTTCCGGCCCCCGCCCGCGCCCAAACCACCGCGACGCCGCACGCCTTCCTGTTCGGCGCCTGGACCGGCGGGCTGTTCCCGCCGCCGAGCGTGGTCTCCGCGCGAACCTGCCTCGCCCAGCCCTCGGTGATCTTCACCCGCGACGTCGTCATGCGGGCCACCCTCACCGACGTGCTCTATATCCAGCGCATGATTGAGACCGCGCGCGGCACCGGCAATGGGGTGGACATCCAGCTCATCCCGGCGCAACCCCAGCCGGGCCAGGCGCTGCTCGCCGCCGCCGCTCCCGGCCAGGGTTTCGGCTGCGAAACACCAGATGCGCTGCATGTCCAGCGCCTCACCAATGACGAGATCCGATTTCCCGGCTGCAAGGACTTCCCCTTCCCGCTGGTCCGTTGCCCCGCGAGCTGACGCCATCCTGACCCCAGGAAACGACGCCCGATGTCCCGCACCGTCGCCCGCCTTCTGGCCGAAAGCCTCGCCGCCCACGACGTCGATCAGATCTTCTGCGTGCCTGGCGAGAGCTATATCGGCCTGACCGACGCGCTGGCCGACATGAACGCCATGCGGATCATCGTCTGCCGGCACGAAGGCGGGGCCGGGTTCATGGCGGTGGCCGACGGGCGGCTGCGGGCACGCGCCGGCGTCTGCATGGTCTCGCGCGGCCCGGGTCTGTCCAACGCCATGGTCTCGCTGCACTCCGCCTATCACGACGCGACCCCGATGGTGATGCTGGTGGGCCAGGTGGAGCGCGCCGAGTTCGGACGGATGGCGTTGCAGGAGCAGAACTACGCGCGGTTGCTCTCCGACATCACCAAGGCGGTAATCGAGGTGAACGAACCGGAGCAGGCCTCGGAGGCGATCGCACGGGCGTTCCATCTGGCGGAGGCCGGGACACCCGGTCCGGTGGCGGTGATCCTGCCCGAAGACTTATTCGAGGAGACCACCGACGCCCCGCTCGACCAGCCGCGCCCCCGCGCGCTGGCCGGCCCGCGCCAGCGGGATCTCGATCGGCTCGCCGCCATGCTGGCTCAGGCCGAACGACCGCTGGTGCTGGTCGGGGGCGCGCTGGTGGCCGATTCCCTGCGCGACGAGCGCGCGCTTGGCGACCTGCGCCGGTTGGCCGAGGACTGGGTGCTGCCGATCAGCCCCACCCACCGCCGCCCGCAGCTATTCGAACTCGCGGCACCCGAATTATGGCGGCTACATGGGCATCCGCGTGCCGCCCAAGCAGATCGCCGAAATGAAGCGCGCCGACCTGCTGGTGGCGCTCGGCGAGCGGCTGACCGACACAGTGAGCCAGGGCTACAGCTTCCCCAACGCGCCGCAGCCGCAGCTTCCCCTGGTCCATGTCTGGCCAGATCCGGACGAGATCGGCCGGGTCTGGCGCGTCGATCTCGGGATGGCCTGCGACCCGCACGAAGTCATCAAGGGGCTGCTGGCGCGCCCGGCACCGCCCGGCGCGCCCTCCCGGCGCGGCTGGGTGCATGGCCTGCACGCCATCCATCGCGAGCTGATGGAACCGGTCTGGGAGCCGGCGCCGGACGGGGTCAACTTCGCCGCCGTTGTCTGCGAGGTGAACAGGCATCTCGCGGACGATGCTGCCGTCACCTCGGACGCAGGCAATTTCGGCAGCTTCGTGCATCGTTACTTGGACTTCAAGCCGGGTCAGGTGTTCCTGTCCTCGGTCGTGGGTGCGATGGGATCGGGGATGCCGATGGCGGTGGCCGCCGGGCTGCGCCGGCCGGGCAAGCAAGCGGTCGCCTTCGTCGGCGACGGCGGGGCGCTGATGATGGGCAACGAAATCGCCACCGCCTGCCAATATGGCGCGACCCCGATCATGGTGATCTCGGACAACCGCTGCTACGGCACCATCAGCATGCATCACCACGTGCGCTACCCGGGCCGTCCGTTCGAGTCCGCGACCGGGCTCAAGAACCCCGACTTCGCCGCCTGGGGCAGGTCGTTCGGGTGCGAAGGCATCACCATTCGCCAGGACTCGGAGGTGGATGAGGGCATCGCCCGCGCCTTCGCCGTCAAGACTCGCCCGGTGGTCGTGCATGTGCATAGTTCCGCCATCCAGATGAGCGCGTGGCGGCGGTTCAGCCCCTCGTGACACGGAGGCGACCATGGATTTGGACACGTTCCGCCACTCGCTCGACCGGCCGAACCCTCCGCCGGATTTGAGCCTGGCGCTACGAACGCTGTGGTGGGACGCCAAGGGTGAGTGGCACCGGGCACATGCCTGCGCTCAGGAGGACGAAGGCCGCACGGGCGCGGTTGTACATGCCTACTTGCATCGCAAGGAGGGAGACCCCTCTAATGCGGCTTATTGGTATCGCCGGGCCGACCGACAGCCGCCCACAGGACCGCTCGCGGCGGAATGGGAAGAACTGGTCCGGGAATTGACGAAGGAGGGAGGAGCATGACTCGTCGAATGAGGTGTTTCGGCGACCCTTGCTAAGATCATCGCGCAAGGATGTGGTACATCTGCATGTTGTGCCGCGCATCCGCCACGGTTCGCGGTGCTGTGATTGTGTCTGGCCGTTTCGGTCCATCACAATCCGCGAGCGCTGGCAACCCGCTCGCCATCAAGCCGCTAACGATTTCGTGTCCGTGACGGCCCCTTTATCAGAGCTGGGGCTTACCGGACAGGGAAGCGGGCGGGGAATGTTCCGCCTAATATAAGAGGAGACTGACACGTGACAAAGGTCCGCGATTTCGCTGCCGTCCTAGGGGTCGGCGCTCTACTTGCCCTGCCCGGTTGCTCGATGTTCGGGGGTGGCGGCAACGAGGCAGCCGCTCCGACGCCGGCTGCTGCTGCTGCCCCGGCGCCCGCGGCAGCCCCCGCGCCGGCACCGCCGACGCAAAACGCGAGCAATCCTGAACAGAATGAGTTGTCGCACAGTCTGGTGCGGCGCGTACAACGCGACCTGAAGAACAACCATATGTATGCGGGCCGTATCGACGGGACCTGGGGTCCGATGACCCAGCACGGCGTGATGGAGTTCCAGCAAAAGAACGGGTTGCCAGGGGACGGCCATCTCGACGACGCTACCCTTGCTGCCATGAATCTCCAGCCCGCTTCGTCCGCATCCACGGGCAATCAGGGCGCGGGCGGCGGAATGAACGACATGAACGCCGGCGGGACGAACAACGGCGACATGAACGCCGGCGGGACGAACAACGGCGGCATGAACGCCGGCGGCATGAACGACAACGGCATGCAAAACGGGATGGCAACGCCGGGCGAGGGCCCGAACGGGGGCGCCGCGGCGCCTGGCGGCGGTGGCGGCGCGGGCGGCGCCGCTGGTGGCGGGGCAGGCGCTGGTGGGGCAGGTGCTGGTGGGGCAGGTGCTGGTGGGGCAGGCGCTGGCGGCACCGGCCATTAGAGTGTCTTTGTCTGAGCCTACGTTGCCGCTCTCACCTCGTCATGCCCGGGCTTGACCCGGGCATCCAACGCAGCGCCGATGTGCGCGAAGCTAGCGCTGGATCGCCGGGTTAAGCTCGGCGATGACGTTTTTCGGGGGGAGTTGAAGCTGCGATCAACAGCCTCCCCTCCCCATGCGGGAGGGTGGGGTCAGTGCCGCGATCCTGCTGCTCACGATCCGCGCGCGGTGCCGGGCTGCTCGGGTCGCGGCCGACTGACCGCCTCGATGTAACGGCGCACCGAATAGGCCATCGCCTGCTTGCCCCCCGAGGCGATGATCCGCTCGAACCAGGCGCCGTAGATCGGCTCGAACGGCCAGGGCTCCAGGACAGCCGCGATGCGCTCAACGGTGCTTGCGTCTAGCGGGATCAGGTCCGGGTAGCTCCACATGAAGCTCACCTTCTTGTCCGGCCCCACCTGCACGATGTCGCCCGAGAGCAGCGCGCCCTTGCCGTTCGCGCCCGTCGCCCAATGCAGCACCGTGCCGCCCGCGAAATGCCCGCCTGCCCGGATCAGCGTGGCACCGGGCGCGATCTCCTTGGTGTCGCCCTCCCAGAAGGCGATCGCCGGGTCTGGCCGCATCACCCATTGCCGGTCGGCCACGTGGAGCAGGATCGGCGCGCCGCCGAACGCCCCGCTCCACTCGACCATCGCGGCATAGTAGTGCGGATGGGAGATCGCGATCGCCGCGATCCCGCCCAGGGCCGCCACGATCTCCACCGTCGCGTCGTCGATGAAGCTGACACAATCCCACAATACATTGCCCGACGGCGTGCGCAGCAGCAGCGCGCGCTGGCCGATGGCGAAACTTGGCACGGTGCCAATGCCGATCAGCCCGGGCTCGTGGCCGCCGAAGGCGTTGCGATGCGTCCGGCGCATCTGCTCCAGCGTGGTCCAGGACTGACCGAGCGGGTTCACGTATTGCCGCTCCTCCTGGCAGATGGCGCATCCGCCGGGCGGGGCGTCGCTCGGCTTGTGCTGAGTGCCGCAGGTGGTGCAGATGAATGCCGGCATGCTCCCTAATGCATCTGAATTTCGGGTGGTTCCCTGACATCTGGTTGGTGCGCATCGGCCAACCTTCCCTATGGGCTCCCCTTTGGGAGATGATTGGATGTGGGGCAGGGTTTTGTAGGCAATCAGTCATGACCGACCCTAGCCAGCTCGATCCCGAGATGCGTGCGTTCCTCGCCGAGCAGGACGCGGAGGCGGCGAAGTATCCGCCGATCCGGCTGGAGGTGCCGCTCGCGCCGCATCGCGCGGTGAACGACGCGCTCGCGCTGGGCATGGCGGAGGGCGGCCCACTTATGGTGGAAACCGCGGATCGCGTCGCCGCATGCCGGCGGCGCGTCCCATGCCGCGTTTATTTGCCCAGCACCGAGCGGAAGCTGCCGGTCATGGTCTATTTCCACGGCGGCGGCTGGGTCTGGGCGTCGGTGGCAACGCATGATCGGCTGGCGCGCGAATACGCGGCCGGCGCGGGCGTGGCGGTGGTGAGCGTGGGCTACGCGCTCTCCCCCGAGGCCCAGTTTCCGCAGGCGGTGGAGGAATGCGCCGCGGTGGTCCGTCACGTCGCCTCGCAAGGCGCGGATTGGGGTCTCGATTCCAGCCGCATCCTGCTCGGCGGCGACTCGGCCGGCGGCAACCTGGCGCTGGCGACCGCGCTGCTGCTGCGCGGCTCGGATGCGCCGCGGCTGCGCGGGATCCTCGCCACCTACCCGGTCTGCGACTGCGACCTCGACACGCCGAGTTACCGCGAATTCGGCTCCGGCTGGGGCCTGTCGCGCGAGCGGATGGCGTTCTACTGGAGCGTCTACGCGCCCAACCCAGCCGATCGCTGCCATTCGCTCGCCGCGCCGCTGCGCGCGGACCTGACCGCGCTGCCCCCAGTGCTCGTCCACCTGGCCGAGCTTGACGTGCTGCGCTCCGAGGGCGAGACGCTCGTGCGCAAGCTGAGCCAGGCGGGCGTGCAGGTCGAGAGCGAAACCTTTGCCGGCGTCGTCCACGGCTTCATCCGCGCCACGGCCAAGGTTGGCAAGGCCCGCGATGCCGTGGCGAAAGCGAGCGTCTGGCTGCGCCGGATGGCGGCATAGGGCAGTTCCGAAAGCGACTGTCCGCGTCGCTCCACTCAGACATGAGAAACGACTGCAGGTTTTCCACGTCATGCTCGCGCTTGTCGCGAGCATCTATGACGGAGGGACGACGTGCTCGCGGGCTGTTCTGTTACGTCACCGGCGCGGCGGCGTTGTGACGATCGCGGTGATCGGCCTCAATCTGGTCATGGTTCGCAGCGGGGCGACGGACGCGCCATCTCAATTTTGAGCGTCCGTGTTAATCATTTCGAAACGGCGTTGCCGTACAGATTTCCTCCCGCCGGGCGAGCGAGTCGTGCGGCCACTCCAGGCCGCGGATCGGCCGCTTCCTGGCCAACACACCAGAGGGCGCAAGCTGTTGCCCGAACAGGAGACACGGTTCATGATCGAGACTTACAAGACCATCCGCGCCCTGATAGCGAACCGCAAGGGCGTGACTGCGATGGAATACGGGCTGATCGCGTCGCTGATCGCAGTGGTGATTATCACTGGGGTCACTCTGGTTGGCACAAATCTCAACGCCCTATTCACCAAGATAGCCGGCGACCTCTGATCCGGGTGTCGATGGGCAAAACGCCCGTGCGCCCTGGCACACGATCGACGGTCTGAACGCATCGCTCCATCTCCAGCTCCTGTGCCGCCATGCCACACGCGTTCGATCAAGCCCTGACCGGCGCGGCCGCGCTGCTGCTGCTGCTCGCCGCCCTGCATGACCTGGCGACGCGCACCGTGCCGAACTGGGTCGCTTGTCTCCTAGCGGCCGTGGGACTGGGATTGCGGTTGATCGAGGGCGGCGCGCTCGCGGGCGTGGCGCTCGCCGCTTCGGTGTTCCTCGGCGCCGGGCTGTTCTGGCTTCGCGGTGCGCTTGGCGGCGCCGACGTGAAGCTCGGGGCCGCCGCCTCGCTCTGCCTGCCGCCGGCCTCGGTCGGCCCGTTCTTGCTCGCCATGTCGCTGGCCGGCGGCGTGCTCGCCGTCATCTACCTGGCGCTGTCCTGCGTTGTTCCGCGTCCCGCGCCGGGTCGCCCGCGCAACTGGCTGGCGCGCGTCGCCAAGGCCGAGGCGTGGCGGATGCATCGGCGCGGCCCGCTGCCCTACGCCGTCGCGATCGCCGCGGGCGGTCTGCATGCCTTCGTCCCCCTCATCGCAGGATAGCGCACCGTGCTCGTTCGCATCTTTCTCGCCCTGCTGATCGGCCTCGGCGTCGCCGGCTTGGGCGGCGCGGTGTTGATCGCCACCCACAAGGATCGCCCCGGCCCGGTAGCGGCGGCCGTTCCGGCTCCAACCCCGGCCCCGCCGGTCCAGATCGCCATGTTGGTCGCGGCCCGTGACGTGCGGGCCGGCAGCCTGCTGGTCCCGGAAGACCTGGCTGCCAAGCAAATCCCCCCGGATGCGCTGCCGCCAGGCGCGACCCGCGACAGCACCGAGGCGCGCTCCGCCCTGCTCGGCGCGATGGTCCGTCGCACCTTGCAAGCCGGCCAGCCGATCTTGGCCGATGGCGTGCTGAGCCCCGGCGATCGCGGCTTCCTCGCCGCCGTGCTCGCGCCAGGCACTCGGGCGGTCACAGTGGGCGTCGACTCCGTTTCCGGCACCGCCGGCCTGATCTGGCCCGGCGACCGCGTGGACCTGATCCTTACCGAGACCATTGACGAGCAGGGCCAGCCGCTGCCTCACCGGATCGCCGGCGAGACGGTGCTGACCGATGTGCGGGTGATCGCGGTGGACCAGAACCTGGTGCAAGGCGGCCAGGCCAGCGCCGGCCTGCACGCCGAGCAGAATCGCACCATCACTTTGGAGGTCACGCCCGGGGATGCCGAGCGCGTGGCGGTCTCCACCCGGCTCGGCCGGCTCGCGCTGGTGGTGCGCTCGGCCTCGAGAACGGCGGGGCCGCCATCCGATGTGCAGGATGGCGCCCACCGGGACGCCGTCACTGCCGTAACGAATTCGAAACCCGATCCCGTGCAGATTGTCTGGGGCGGCGACGTGTCCAAGGCGCTTCGGTCCGAGCCCAACGGCAAGGCCGGCGCCGCGGTTCGCGTGTTCCGCGGCACGCAAGAGGCGGTCGAGTTTAAATTCTGATGCGCAAAAAGCAGGTCATCTCGGCTGTCCTTCTCCTCGCGACCGCGCTGGTGCCCGCCTGGAGCGCCCCGGCGCGGCACCGACCGCAGCATCATCCGGCGCACCGGGTCGCGGCTGACCCGGCCGCGGGGCCAACAATGCCCGCCAGCACGCGAAGCAGCATGGTGATCGAGGTCGGCTCGGGCCGAGTGATGCAGGTCAGCGAGCCGGTTGCCAACCTGTTCGCCGCCGACCCCAAGACCGCCGAGGTCCGCCCCGCCAGCCCGACGAGCGTGTTCGTGTTCGGCGTCGCGCCCGGGCGCACCACGATCGCCGCGATGAACGCGGCGGGCGCGCCCGTCGCGCAATGGCAGGTCACGGTCCGCCCCTCCGGCTACGCGGCTTCGGAAACGCAGGCGGCCTTGGCCCGCGACCTGCCGGGCAACAAGGTGAACGTCGAGGTGACGCCGACCGGCCTGGTCGCGACCGGCACCGTCGCGACCGCCGAAGACGCCGAGCGCGTGGCCGCGCTGCTCAAGGAACATGTCGGCGAAAAGCAGACGATCGAGAACCGCGTCGGTGTCGCCTCGCCGCAGCAGGTGAATTTGCGGGTACGGGTGGCGGAAATCTCGCGCTCGGTCACGCGCCAGCTCGGAATCAACTGGTCCGCTCTCGGCAGTATCGGGCGATACGGTTTCATCGGGGCCGCAATCGCGGATGGCGTGAGCGATCCGACCAACCCGCCGAACACCATCTTCGCCGGGTATAAGAGCGGCTCGCTGAGCCTGAACACCGTCGTCGATCTGCTGGCCCAGGACGGGCTGGTCAAGATTCTGGCCGAGCCCAACCTTACCGCGCGCAGCGGCGAGACCGCGAGCTTCCTCGCCGGCGGCGAGTTCCCGATTCCGGTCGCCGAGCAGAACAACACCATCTCGGTCTCGTTCAAGCAGTTCGGCGTGTCGTTGGCCTTCGTGCCGACGGTGGTTGGCCCTGGCCGCATCAGTCTGCGTGTGCGCCCCGAAGTCAGCGAGCTGACCAATCAGGGCGCGGTCTCGGTCCCGGTCGGCTTCGGCGGCCTGTTCGGCGGGGGCACGCTGACCATTCCCGCGCTCAACGTCCGGCGCGCGGAAACCACGGTCGATCTCGGCAGCGGCCAGAGCTTCGCGATCGCTGGGCTGATGCAGGCGCAAGCGAACATCACCGGCAGCGGCCTGCCGTATCTCGGCGATATCCCGGTGTTGGGCGCGCTGTTCCGTTCCAGCATGTTCCAGCGCAACGAGTCCGAGCTGGTCATCATCATCACCCCGTATCTGGTCAATCCGGTCAGCGACCCGTCGCGGCTCGCCACGCCCACCGACGATTTCGTGCCGGCCAACGATGGTGGCCGGATCTTCCACCAATGGCAGCGCGCCAACGGCACCGGCCCCGACGCCGCGGCCGCGCGGCCCGTCATCAATGCCGGGTTTATGCTGAACTGAGGGACGCACCATGCGAGGCATCCGCGCCATGGCTCTCTTGCTGAGCGTCGCCGGCTGCGCCGGCACCGGGTTCAACGATCCATACGCGCGCGAGAATACGTGGAAGCCCGAAGGGCTGAACGAGCGCAACTTGCAAACGATGGCGGCCGATCCGGCCGACCTGCGGTTCGGCGCCGCCAGCCACGCCGCCTCCGGGCAGCTCGCGGCCGTCGCGGTCGCACGGCTGCGCGCCGATCGGGTCAAGCCGCTACCGGACAGCGCGATCTCGGAGGTCGCGGTCTCCTCCGGCGGGTCGACCAGCACCGTCGCCGCGCCAAGCGGGGGCAACTGAGCCCATGTCCGAGGTGCTCGAACCATCGATCGCGGACCAGGCTGGCGATCCGCTACGGACCGGGCGGACTGGCCTGCTCGCCTTCGTGCGTGACGCCGAGAGCGAAGCGGTGCTGCGCGAGGCACTGGGCGAGTCCGCCGCTGGCATTCGCCGCGGCGACTTAGCGGCTGCGCGCGCGGCTTTGCAGCAAATGGCCACCCCGAATGCGCTGATCGTCGATGTCTCGGGCGAGCCGAACCCACTCGGCGCGCTCGACGAGCTGGCGCAATTCGTCGAGCCGGGCGTGCGCGTCCTGGTATTGGGCGAGCGGCAGGACATCGGCTTCTACCGCCAGGTCACACGCGGGATGGGCGCGGTCGAATACCTGCACAAGCCGCTGAGCCGGGAGCTGGTCGCCCGCGACTTCTTGCCGGCGATCACCGGGCGCGCCACGCCCGAGTTGGGCGTGCGCGGCGGCCGGCTCATCACCGTGACCGGCGTGCGGGGCGGCGTCGGCGCCTCCACCATCGCCGTCAACCTCGCCCTGCAATTCGCCGAGCGCGCGCGACACCACACGCTGCTGTTGGACGCCGACCCGTACACCGGCACTGCGGCGCTGATCCTCGGCGGCGAACCGGGCAAGGGCCTACGCGTCGCGCTGGAAACGCCCGCGCGCGTGGACGAGCTGTTCCTTGAGCGCGCCACTGCCCTGATCGGCGACCGATTGCACGTCCTGGCCGCCGAGGAGCCGCTCGACGCTTCCCTCAAGATCGCGCCAAGCGCCGCCCCGCAACTGCTCGGTGTGTTGCGAAAGCGCTTCAATTTCATCGTCGTGGACCTGCCCCGCGCCCCGAGCCCGCTCAACCGCGACCTGATGGAGCTTGCCCATCAACGCGTGCTGGTGATTGACCCGACCCTCGCCGCGATCCGGGACGCGCTGCGCTTCCTCGGCCTGCCGAACGGGCCGGGCCAGCCGCGCCGGCCGATCGTGGTGCTGAACCAGGACGGCGCGCGCGGCGCGCTGAGCCGCAAGCAGGTTTGCGAAGCCCTGCAACTTACGCCCGAAATCGTCATTCCGTTCCTGCCCAAGCAAATGCACGCCGCCGCCACGCTCGGCACCCCCGCATTGCGCCAGCGCGGCGCCTTCCGGACCGCGATCGAGCAGCTCGCGCGCGAGGCTGTGCCCTCGGCCCAGCCCCGCGAACTCGGTGCGGCGCGGGCTGTTCGGCCGGGCATTCCGCCGATGAGTCTGGCGCGCGGCTTCGGGCGCCGCCGGGTCGAGCCGGACGAGAGCGCGCCAGCGGGAGCGCCCCAGGGTGCGGCGCAAACCCTCGCCCCGGCTCGCGCGCCGACTCCGCCCGCCGCACCCGCGCCCGCGCCCGCGCCGAGCGGCATTGCCGAATTGCGCACGATCTGCCTTTCCCGGCTCGATCCGTCGGTCGCCGCTGGCATGAGCCAGGAGCGGTTGCAGGTGGAAGTCGAGCGGTTGCTGGCCGACATTGCCGACGAGAACCGGGTCCAGCTCAACGGGCGCGAGCAGCAGCAGCTCGCCGCTGAGCTGGTGGACGACATGCTGGGGCTCGGCCCGCTGGAGCCGCTGCTCGAAGACGAGACGATCACCGATATCATGGTGAACGGCCCCGACCGCGTGTTCGTCGAACAGCGCGGCAAGCTGCGCCAGTCTTCGGTGCGCTTCCGCAACACCGCTCATGTCGGGAGCATCGCCCAGCGCATCGCCGCCGCGGTCGGACGGCGCGTGGACGAGAGCAGCCCGATGGTCGATGCGCGCCTGGCCGACGGCTCGCGCGTCAACATCATCTTCCCGCCGCTCGCGCTGAATGGCGCCTGCATATCGATCCGCAAGTTCTCGCGCCAGCAGATCAGCTTCGAGGCGCTGGCCGCCAAGGGCTCGGTCACGCCGCAGCTCGGCCGCGTGCTGGAGATTGGGGCGCGCTGCCGGCTGAACGTGATCGTTTCCGGCGGCACCGGGGCGGGCAAGACCACTTTGCTCAACGCCATGTCGCGGATGATCGACCCGGCCGAGCGGATCGTCACCATCGAGGACGCGGCCGAGTTGCAATTGCAGCAGCCGCATGTGGTGCGGCTGGAGACGCGTCCGCCCAACCTGGAAGGCCGCGGCGAGGTCACGCAGCGCGACCTGGTGCGCAACGCGCTGCGGATGCGCCCCGACCGGGTGATCGTGGGCGAGGTCCGCGGCGCCGAGGCGTTTGACATGCTCCAGGCGATGAACACCGGCCATGACGGCTCGATGAGTACGATCCATGCCAACAACACCCGCGATGCGATCACCCGGATCGAGAACATGGTGCAAATGGGCCAGCCGAACTTGCCGCTGCGCGCGATCCGCACCCAGATCGTCAGCGCCATCGACCTGCTGGTACAGGTCGAGCGGATGCGCGACGGCGTGCGCCGTGTGACCCAGGTGACGGAAGTAATGGGCCTGGAGGGTGAGATCGTCACCCTAAACAACGTCTTCCAGTACCAGTACGAGGGCGAGGAACCGGACGGCACGCTGCTCGGTCGCTACGCCGTCTCGCGCGTGCGGCCGGGGTTCATGCAGCGGCTGGTGTATTACAACCTCGACCGCGCCTACATGGCCGCCGTCGAGGAGGCGGGCAGGTGAACCCGCTCGCCGTTTGCGCGGCGATCGCGGCCAGCGCCTGCGCCATGAGCGCCGCCGGGGTCTGGCTGCATCTGGTTGACGCTCGCTCGCGCGGCATGAAGGCGCGGGTGCAGGCAACGGCGCGCGCGCACGGGCCGGCCAGCTCCGCCGGCCCGCGCGAGGCCGCCGCGAGTCTCGCGCGGGCGGACCGCTCTCCCGTGCTCGGTGCCCGGCTGTCGCGCCTGCTCAACGTGCAGCCGGATCGGCCCGAACTCTACCCGTTGCCGTGGTGGGTGGTGCTGCTCGGCAGCCTCGTCGCCGCGCTGCTCGTGACCGCTCCCGTCACCCGCATCGTCAGCCCGCTCGCCTGGGCGCTGCTGCCAGGATTAGTGCTCGCGTTCGCGCGTCCGGTCTTCGGCTTTTTTCATGCCCGGCGCATGCGCCTGCTCTACCGGCAGATGCCGGACGCGCTGTCGATGATCGTTCGTTCGGTCCGCGCCGGCATCCCGGTCAGCGAGGCGCTGCGCACCGTCGGGCGCGAGGCGCCCGCGCCCACCAACGAGGAATTCGTTCGCCTCTACGCCGACCTCTCGATCGGGCGCACGCTGGACGCCGCCTTGCGGGAGATGTCGCGGCGCACCGGGTTGCAGGAATACGGTTTCTTCGCCGTTGCCTTGGCGCTCCAAGGCCAGACCGGCGGCAACCTGACCGACGCGCTGGAGAACCTGGCCGACGTGATCCGCAAGCGTTTGGCGCTGCGCGCCCGCGGCATGGCCCTCTCGGCCGAGGCGCGATCTACGGCGATGGTGCTCGCGGCGCTCCCGTTCGTCGTGTTCGCGATGCTTGCGGTCGTTAACCCATCCTACATTATGCTGCTGTTCACCACTAGGCGCGGCGAGCAATTGCTGATCGCCGGCATAGCCTCGCTCGTGACCGGCATCGGCTCGATGCAGCTCATCATCCGCAAGAGCCTGTCATGACGCAGCCGCTTGTGGGAGGCCTGGCGTGAACGGCGTGCCGCTATTGCCGTTGGTGGCGTCGCTATCGACGCTGCTGGTCGGCTGCGGCCTCGCGCTGGCCCGACTCGCCGAGCGCGATGCCCGCTTCACCGCGCGCCTGCGCGCCGCCAGCGGACAGGCCGCGCGTTCGGCCGGAGAGCCGGGGGGCGGCGCCTCATGGCTGCAGCCGCTGCGCATTTTGGGCGAATTGGTCCGGCGCAGCGGCATGCTGTCGCGCAAGACGATCGCCGACCTGGAGCAGACGCTGAGCGCCACCGCTCACCGGCCCGAAACCGCCCTGCCGCTGTTCCTGGGAGCGAAGCTCGCGCTGATGGGCGCGCTTCCGGCCTTGGCTTGGGTGCTGCTGAAAGCCCTCGCGATCCACCTGCCCCCGCTCATTGTCCTGGCCGTGGCCGCGATCGCGGGAATGCTGCTGCCCGACATGATCATCAAGCGCATTCGCCGCCGCTACCTGCGGGCGGTCGAGCGCGGCCTGCCAGACGCGCTCGACCTGCTGATCATCTGCGCCGAGGCGGGCTTGCCGCTGGAGGCCGGGCTGGATCGGGTCGCCGCGGAGTTCCGCGCGACCAACCGGCCGGCCGCGACCGAGCTGCTGACCACATCGAGCGAAATGAAAATCCTCACCGACCGGCGCCAGGCGCTGGTCAACATGGGCACGCGGACGCGGCTCGACATCATGGTCCGGCTCGGCGGCACGCTGGCGCAGACCATGCAATACGGCACGCCGCTGACCCAGGCGCTGCGCGTGCTCTCGGCGGAGATGCGCCAGATGACGCTGACCGCCTTCGAGCAGCGCGCGGCGCGGCTGCCGGTACTGCTGACCATGCCGATGATCGTCTTCATCCTGCCCTGCATCATGCTGGTGATCGCCGGCCCGGCGATCGTCCAGGTGCTGACTGCCTTCCACCACCGATGATTGGCTCGCGGCACGCCGACAGGCCGTCGCGCCGGCTTCCGCCTCGCGCGGCTGTGACGTCGATCGAGTTCGCCGTCGTCGCGCTGTGCTTTGTCACGCTGGTGATCATCCTGCTCGAAATCGGCTGGCAGCTCCTGGCCGATGGCGCGCTGAACTACGGCGCGCGGGAGGCGAGCCGCTTCGGCGTCACCGGCGCCGCGTATCCGGCCAGCATGGCGTCCAACCCGCCGGCCACGCGCGAACTCGCCGTTGCTGCAGTCGTGGTCGACGCGACGGGCGGATTCCTACAGGCGTCAAGCCTGACCGTCACGCTCGCCAGCTACCCGCAATTCGGCTCCACGTCAGCGCCGGCATCGAACGCCGGCGGCCCGAGCAATGCCGTGCAGTACACGCTGACCTACATGCAGCCGTTCCTGACCAGCATCGCCAGCAGCATCGTCGGCCATCCTTACTTGATGCACACCACCACGTTTTGGGTCGAGAATGAGCCGTTCCCGACACCGTAGCAGCCGTCGCGGCGTGGCCGCGATCGAGTTCGCGCTGGTGCTGCCGGCAGCCGTGCTGCTGCTACTCGGCGGCACCGATCTCGCGATCTGGATCACCGACTGGTTCCGGTTGGAACGTGCCGCAAGCGAGACCGCCGACATCACCGCCCGCGCCTACCCACTCTACGCGGCGAACTTCACTGCCGCGGGCGGCTATTTCGCGATCGCCCAGCAGATCGCGAAACCGCTCGCGGTCGCCGGCCAGGGCGGCGCCACCATCATCTCCGGGATCGTCAACAACGGCACGACCACCACTATCGCCTGGCAGCAGGTGAACACCACTAATGCGGCCTACACCAGCAAGTTCGGCACGGTCGGGCAGGCGCCGACCTTGCCCGTCGGCTACGCCGTGCCGAGTGGCGAGATGGTTATCGCGGCCGAAATCTACAGCGGAATCCACCCATGGATGTTGAGCTTCCTTCAGATGGGCACCACGGGGCCCGATGTGGCCTATGTGTATTCGCTCTACGCGCCACGCTCGGGCGAGCCGTTGTCGCTGCAGTAGTACCAGCGGCCCTTTTGCCCGACCGCTCATTCTGTCTGTTCGACCCCTCCCCCAACCGCTCCCGCAAGAGGAGGGGAGGCCGTCGCGCGCGGCCTCTCCCTCTCCGCTTGCGGGAGTGGGCCGGGGGGAGGAGTCGCGTTGGTATAACCAGCCTCACGCGCGACCAGCGCGGCAACATCGCGATCCTGTTCGCGCTATCGGCAATGCCGCTTATCGCCGCGATCGGGATCGGGGTGGATCTGGGCCGCGGCTGGCTGGCCCAGTCCCGACTGACCACCGCCATCGACGCGGCGGCGCTGATCGGGGCGCGCGACATTGCCTCCGCCACCCGCGATGCCGAGATCGCCAACCTGTTCTGGGCCAATTTCGGCCGTAGCACAGGCACGTCGCAGGTCGGCTTCATGGGCGCGACCGTCATCGGCCCCACCATCACGCAAATCGATCCGAACACCATATCGATCGCCGCCACCGCGACGCTGCCGACCACCTTCATGCAGATTTTCGGCAAACCCACCATGGGACTGCAAGCCACGAACCAGGCGGTGCGCGCGACCACGGGCATGGAGCTGTCGCTGGTGCTCGACAACACCGGCTCGATGGCGGGCTGGCCGATCCAGGCCCTGATCACGTCGGCCACGGAGCTGTTGAACATCGTCTATGGCCACGCCCCATCCGATACCGGCACGGGTACGCCGGACACACAGCAGAATCTCTGGGTCGCCGTGGTGCCGTTCACCGCCGAGGTGAACATTGGGCCGACCAACACGGCCTGGCTCGTCAACGGCACCGTGGACCAGACCGCGTATCAGAATACGACCTGGATGGGCTGCGTGATGGCGCGCACCCAGAACGGCAACGACTTCACCGACGCGATTCCGGCGCAGGCACCGTTCACGCCATTCCTGTATCCTTCGACTCTAAACGAATACTACGTCGGCAACAAACCGATCAAAGGCGACAATGACTGGTCGACCTCCAACATCACCGAGGGGCAGCAGGCGACGCTGCCGGCCGACACGGCGGTGGGGCCGGATCTGGGTTGCTCTCCGCTGCCGGTGCTCGGCTTGCAACCCAGCCGCGATGCCGCCTTGTCGCTGATCGACAAGATGGTCGCGGTGAATTGGGGCGGTACCTTCATCAATCTCGGGCTCCAAGCCGGCTGGTGGACGCTCAGCCCGAACTGGCGGGGCCTGTGGGGCAATCCGACCCTGCCGCTCAACTACAACACCACCAACATGCAGAAGGTCATCGTCTTGATGACCGACGGCAACAACCAATGGTACGACTGGCCGGGCGGCGCGCCCGGCGCCGGACCGCCGCCCTGGAAAAACGACGGCGACACGGATTTCACCGCCTACGGCCGGCTCAAGCAGGATCTCATGGGGCTGGGCGCCAACAATACGCAGGCGAACGCGACCGCGAACATCAACTCGCGCATGAGCCAGATGTGCACGATCATCAAGTCGTACAACATCATCATCTACACCATCCTGTTCAACCATGACGGCTCGATCGCGCCCGCGACGCAAACGCTGTTCCAAAACTGCGCCACCGACCCGTCGAAATATTTCCTGAGTCCGACTTCAGCCGACTTGCAGTCCGCGTTCAGCCAGATCGGCGCGCAGCTCGTAAACCTGCGACTGTCGCAATGACGTGCCGCCGGCTTGGATGGGCCGCGCTGCTGGCCTGCACCGCGCTCGCCCCGTTCCGCGCGCAGGCGCAGTCTTGCGATGTCGCAGCCGCACAGGCTGAGCACGAGCAGGCCATTCCCGCCGGCCTGCTGCACGCGATCGGCCGGGTCGAGAGCGGGCGCGCCGATCCGCTTACCCGGCGGGTGGCACCCTGGCCCTGGACCGTGGACGATTCCGGCGCGGGCCGCTTCTTCGCCACCAAGCCCGAGGCGGTCGCGTATGCGATGCGGCAACTCGCGAACGGCGATCGCTCGCTCGATATCGGCTGTTTCCAGGTCAGTCTGCTGCATCATCCGTTCGCCTTCGCCAGCATCGAGGAGGCATTCGACCCCGAGGCCAACGCCCGCTACGCGGCCCGCTTCCTCGCCGAACTGCGGGCGAGGGCGGGAAACTGGGAAACGGCGGTGGGGCTCTATCACTCGGCCACATCCTCGCGGGCCGCCCCTTACCGCGCTGCCGTGCTCACAAGCTGGTCCGGCGCGGCGTGGGCGGCTAATGCGGTATCGGCCGGGCAATGGGTAAGCGGGCGCGTCGCCGAGGGAGCAGGTCCCCCGCGTCTGCAATTCGGGATGCGCGTGCAGCGGCCAGGGGCGGGGGCAGTCGTGGTCAGCCTGCTCCACGCGCGGCGAATGCTGCCGCGCGTGATCGTGCCGGTTGACGTGCGCGGCGGCTGATGCCAGCGGCCGTTGGACTGACTTGCGCGACTCCCCAAAGGGGAGTGGGGCGGAAGAGGGGTCGCGCAAAGCCAGGTTGAGCCGTTAGTATTTGCTACCGGCTCGCCGTCATCGGATCGGGCACCTGGACCGGTGCCAGCCCGCTGGTGGCCTCCGCCCCGCCCGATCGGGCGAGCTGCCCATAGGCACCGACGGTCGCCGCCGCGCGCTGTGTCCCGAGTTCGGGCGCCAGCAGCGTCTCGGCGTCGGTGGCATCGCCGCGCGCGGCATAGGCGAGGGCGAGATTGTGTCGCACCCGGTCCCCGCCGGTCGTGCCGGAGATGGCTTGCAGGAGCGGGATCGCCTGGTCCGCCTGGCCGCTCAGCGCGTAACTAAGCGCCAAATTGTTGCGTGCCGCGACGTTCGCCGGGTCCTGCTGCACCGCCAGCCGGAACGCCGCGGTGGCCGCCGGCAGCTTGCCTTGCAGCGCGTAACCGATGCCGAGCCCGTCCAACGCCTCGGGATCTTGAGGCTTGCGTGCCACGATCGCCTGGAACGCGCCGGCCGCCTCCGTTCCGTCATGCGCCTGGACCGCGAGCCGGCCGACCTGGCGCGCGATGGCCAGATCGCCCGGGCGAGCGGCGCGCACTCGTTCGGCCGCGCGCATCCCCTCGGCTTGCCGGCCCGCCGCCACAAGGGCGGCGGCGTAGCGCAATTGCAGCCCAGGATCAGAGCCCTTTGCCGCGCCGACCGACAGCAGCGCCAACGCCCCCTCGGGATCTCCCGCTTCTTGCGCCGCCGCGGCCAGCTTCTCGCGCGTGACGTTATCGACCGAGGTCGCCAGCTCCTGCCGATTGACGCACCCGGCGGCAAGCAGGGCCAGCAGAAGCGTCGGCATAGCCCGGCGGCGGCGTCCCGCCGCGACCGAGCCCCGCATTTTGCGTTGGTTCATCTGCCCACCTGAGTATGTTTCGCGGGCGGACTTTCGCGCTGATGCATTGACAAATCGTTTGCCCGCGTCCCCGCGGCTGGTGCCTGACGGGCCTTCCAAGGCGGGCTTCCCCGCGATATCTCGTGGCGTTCCTCTTATTAAACAAATTTTGACACGCTTTCATTCTTGTGTCATGATCGCTTCGTTGTTGTTTTCGGCTTTTGCCGGGGCAATAACGGGCCGCTAACGGTTTTCGAAGGGAGCGCCATATGGGCCGGCGGGTTGTCGTCGTCCATGACGACCTGAGCATTTTGGACTCGCTCCGAACGGCGCTGTCGGATGCGGGCTTTGACGTAACGGCTTACTGGAATTCAATCACTGCATGGGGCAGGGTCTGCGAATCCGATGCGATCGATCTCCTCGTGGCGCGAATTGAGGTTCCCGCCGGGAATCCCCACGGGATCGCGCTTGCCCGGGCCGCGCAGCTCCATCACCCGAAATTGCCGGTGGTCTTGATGACCCGCTCCGAGAAACTCGCCGCCGAGGTCGAGGATGAGCTGGGCCATGTGATGGTCGAGCCGCTCGATCCTGACGCAGTCATGGCGGCTGTTCAGGCCAGTCTCCCGCCTGAGGGCGATGGGCCGGCAGCCCCGCATGGCCGAGACCCGAATCGCGCGCCGTTCTGGCGGACATGGCCGGCGATCGCGGCGATCTCGCGCGATCGCCCTGACCGTGGAGCGGCCTATCGCCTTGGGTTCCTGGCATACGGAGCGCCATTTTCCTAACCCACCTCACGACCGCGATCAGGAAGTAACAACGCCCGCCTTACCCGATGTGGTTCCGGGACCGCGCGCGATCGATCGCGGCCAGCAGTTCAGTGACGTGGTAAGGCTTTTGGATTATTTCACCATCGGCTTGCCCCACGTCGTGCAGCGCCGCCATGTCCGCATAGCCGGTCACGAGTACGACCGGCTGCCCAGGCCTGCTACGGCGGGCAAGCCTGGCGAGTTCCATGCCGTTCATCCCCGGCATCGCGAAGTCCACGACCATCACCCCGATGCGCTCGCCGTCACGCGCCAGCCGTTCGAGCGCCGCTGCGGCACTGTCCGCCTCGATCACGTCGTGACCCGCCTCGCGCAGCATCTCCGCGGTGATCGCGCGCACGGAAGCATCGTCATCCACCAACATTAGACTGAGGCCAGTTGGTAACTGGGGCGCGTGGGCCTCCACCCCGCTCTCGCGTGCCGTGTCCGGCGCGGCCGGCGTCTCGACCGCGCGCGGCAGATAGACCTCCATCCTGGTGCCCCCGCCCGGCACCGTCCGCACCCGAACGCCGCCCCCGAGCTGCTGCGACAGCCCTAGCACCTGCGGCAGCCCAAGCCCCGAGCCGCGGCCCACCTCCTTGGTGGTGAAAAACGGCTCGAAGATCCGGTCGCGAATTTCGGCCGGAATGCCCGTCCCGGTGTCGGCGACGGCGATCATCACGTACTCCCCGGCATGCGGCTCCTCGGGGCGCTCCGGCGGGCCCAGGCAGGCGTTGCCGGTTTCGATGGTGATGATGCCGCCCCGCGGCATCGCATCGCGCGCGTTGATCGCCAGGTTGAGAACAACAAGTTCAAGCTGGGTAGGGTCGGCCAGGGCCGGCCAGATAACCTCTGCCGCGACGGTCTCGATACGGATGGTGCTATCGATCGTGCTCCGGAGCAGCCCGCCCATACCTGCCACGATCCGGCCGACATCTACGGGCTTGGGCACCAGCCGCTGCTTGCGGGCGAAGGCCAGGAGCTGCCCGGTCAGACGCGCGCCTCGCTCCGCGGCAGATCGTGCCGCCGTCAGCATCCTGGATGCACGCCCATCGCCGGGCGCGATCCGCCGTTCCAGCAGTTCGATGCTGCCGATGATGACGGTCAGCAGGTTGTTGAAATCGTGTGCCACGCCCGAGGTGAGCTGACCGATCGCCTCGATCTTCTGCGCCTGGCGAAGCTGTGCTTCGGCGCGCTTCTCGACCGTGACATCGGCAATCGCGGACCAACTGCGCACGAACCGGCCCTGTGCGTCGAAGTCCACGCGCCCGACGATACGGCCCTCGAACTCCTCGCCGGTCTGCTTGACGAAGTGAAACTCATCGCTCTGCACCGCGCCCCGGCTGCCCATCAACTCCGGCCAGGCCCGCTCACGGTAGCGACTCGCCGATTGCGGGGTCATGAACTCGGGCGGCGAGCGGCCGAGCACCTCCTCGCGAGCGTAGCCGAAGAGCTGCAGCCAGGAATCGTTCACGTCGATCAGCCGCGCCTCGGCATCGACCGATTGCAGCGCGAGCGGCGTGCGGTTGTACAGCCGGCGATAGCGTTCCTCGCTTTCCTTGAGCACCGCCTCGGCGTGCCGCCGCTCGACGATCTGCTCGCGCAATCTCCGGTTCAAGTCTTCCAACTCAGCGGTGCGCGCCGCGACGCGCTGCTCCAGGATTTCTTGGGCGTGACGCATCTCGTCGATGTCCACGGCGGTCCCCAACCAGGCGATCGTCACGCCATCGCGGTGGAGCGGCACGTTATGGATGCGGTGCCAGCGATAGGCGCCGTCATGGCGGCGCAGCCGGGCCTCCACAATGTAGTCGCGGTCGCTGCCGGCCCCATCGCGCCTGGCCGCCGTCAGGCGCGGCCGATCCTCGGGATGGAGCAGAGCGGTGCGTGCGGCCGCGTCGGGTCCAGGGATGTGGCCGTGGTAGTCCAGAAATCGCTGGTTGTAGTGCTGCGAGCGGCCATCCGCCCCGATCACGAACGCCATATACGGCAGGGTGTCGAGCAGGAGCCGGAAACGTTCATCGCTTTCCGCGGCCGGGCCTTCGGTCAGCCGGTCCCGTGGCTGCGATGACTCGCCCCGCTCGGAGGAACTGCCGCTGCCCATTGGTCAGGGAATTTGGCCCGAGTAGGGGCGGGGCTCAATCGCATTGCCGTGGTTCGTGTACGCCGGGCGCGCACGAGCGGTTGAGGCGAGTTGGCCTTCGACCGGCGCTCAGGTGAACGCGATGGTGCGGGTCGGATCAAACCCGGCCGTAAACAAGCCGTCATCCCGACAAGAACCGACACGCTCGAAGCGCTACATCGTCGTTTCTAAGACAATTTACCCAATCCCAACCACCCTTCCGCGAGCGAATGGTCAAAGTCATGTCTTTGCGGTTTCGATACTTTAGCGAACGGAGAACGGTCTGTTAGTTGTGCCGTTGCGGACACCCGCTGGGAACCGAGGGTTCCGTTTCACCGCGTAAGCCTGAATTGCCGACGCCCGCTCGGATGGGCGGGGTGCATTGTCACGTAGGAAACTGTCCCATGACGACATCTTCTACCGCGGCGCCCGCCGCGACGCCAGGAACCTGGCAAGACGAAACCATCAACGGCATGCAATACGAGGTGTTACTGCCGGCGAACTACAATCCCGCTATTAAGTATCCGACCGTTCTCTACCTGCATCAGCTTGACCTAGGCGACTACGGAGCGTCAACTCTCGAAAATCAGATCAACGCCTATTTCAATACGGCGCAATTTCGGGCGGCTTATCCAGCAATCTTTGTCGCACCCCTCCTGGATCAGACCGCGGATCCGAGCGGCCAAACCATCAATTTCGGGGGAATCACTCCTGCCGACCAGCCCGGTGAGGACAACGCCATCGCCGCGCTCAAGCAGGTGATGTCGGAGTACTCGACCGATCCGTCGCGCGTCTATCTCACCGGAAACTCCATGGGCGGCGACGGCACATGGGACATGATGATCAAGTACAACGCGTACGACGGCACCGAGGGCAAGATCTTCGCTGCCGGGATGCCGCTCGCGGGCATCGACTACGACTACGGCGAACCGCCTCCGCAATCGGTGGTGCAGGAACTGAAGGACGTTCCGATCTGGGCAATTCACGGAGCCCAGGATACGCAGCAAGTCCCAACTTGGGACCAGAACATGTACGCTGCCGAGCAGGCGATCGGCGGCGATATGAAGCTCACGCTTGATCCGAATCTTGGCCATGATGTTTGGGATACGTATTATCCCCTGCCGAACGGACAGCCTTACTGGGATTGGCTGTTCAGCCAGAGTGCATCGGGATCGACGTCGCCACCCCCGGCGAAGCCGTCGGCGAACGACACCGTGGTCAAGGCCGGGTCCACCGCCGCGATCACCGATGCCAGCGGCAACACCTGGACCATCGACAACGCGCAGGTAGCGGTGAACGGCGCGGTCGATACCACCACCGCCAACGTCACTGAGCTCGCCTACGTCAATGGCGAGGTCTGGCAGGAAAACGCGAGCAAGCTGTGGTGGGGCAAGACCAGCCCGTCCGCCGCCTGGTCGCCCGCCGCCGGCACCACCACCAGCCCGCTGCCGGCGTCAGCGCCCAAGCCGTCGGCCAACGACACCGTGGTCAAGGCCGGCTCGACCGCCGCGATCGTCGATGCCAGCGGCAACACCTGGACCATTGACAACGCGCAGGTGGCGGTGAACGGCGCGGTCGATACCACCACCGCCAACGTCACCGAACTCGCCTATGTCAACGGCGAGGTCTGGCAGGAAAACGCGAGCAAGCTGTGGTGGGGCAAGACCAGCCCGTCCGCCGCCTGGTCGCCCGCCGCCGGCACCGCTACCAGCCCGCTGCCGGCGTCAGCGCCCAAGCCGTCGGCGAACGACACCGTGGTCAAGGCCGGCTCGACCGCCGCGATCACCGATGCCAGCGGCAACACCTGGACCATCACTGCCGGCGGCCAGGTGGCGATGAACGGCACCGCCGACACCACCACCGCCAATGTGACCGAACTGGCCTATGTCAACGGCGAGGTCTGGCAGGAGAATGGAAGCGATCTGTGGTGGGGCAAGACCAGCCCGACCGCCGCCTGGTCGCCCGCCGCCGGAACCGCTACCAGCCCGCTGCCGGCAAGCACCGGCAGCAAGGCGTCGGCCAACGACACCGTGGTCAAGGCCGGCGCGGCCGGCACGATCGTCGATGCCTCCGGCAACAAATGGACCATCACCAGCGCCGGCCAGGTCGCGGTCAACGGCACCGCCGATACCACCACCGCCAAGGTGATCGAACTGGCCTATGTCAACGGCGAGGTCTGGCAGGAGAACGCGAGCGATCTGTGGTGGGGCAAGACCAGCCCGACCGCCGCCTGGTCGCCGGCCGCCGGCACCTCCACCAGCCCGCTGCCGGCGCCCACGTCCAGCGTCGCCGCCGCCGCGGATACCGCCCTGCCGACCGGCAACGCCAGTCCCTCCAGCGGTACGATCTTGCAGGACTTCACGACCACTTTGGGGGAGGTGCTGCGGCAGGTCAGCAAGCCGGCCGGCGGCCTCGTACCCGAAAACGCGAGCAGCGGCGCGGGTGCGGTTCAGGGCCTCCACCCGACGGCTCACCCGACCGGCATGGTCGGCCTGTCCTCGCTGACGGGAGCGGGCGCTTACTGATCAGGTCCAGCAGACTGTGCGCGTGAGGCCCGGGCGCGCGAACGCGCCCGGGCCTCATCTATTGGCGCACTCCCTGGACCGACCTGCCGTTTCGCGTCTAGTTTCGCGTCTAGTAGGGCGGTGGGATCAATCAGGGGAACGTCATGACCGACGCGCCGTTGGCGGCCGATGCATCTATGCTTTCCGCCGGAGAGATCGCGGCCCTCGGCGAGCATCTGTCAAATCTGCTCCGGTTGCGCACGCTGCCGATCGGCATGAAGCTGTTCGAAGACCTCGACGCGATGGCCCGCGTGCCGGGCCTGCGCCGCCCGCCCAAGGGCAAGACCTTCTCCACCTGCCAGCTCGTTACCCAAGCGCGCATGGCGGGGTTCACGCTCGGCATCACCACCGAGAACATCCCGTCCTTTTCCAGTTGCAGCAGCGTAATCGGCCTCGATGCGCCGGGGGAGATCTTCACCTCGGGCCGCAAGATGGAGGGCGTATGGTTCGAGAACCGCGAGGCGGCGGCCGCGCACCAGGCACAAATGCCGCGCGTGGCGCCTGGCCGCTACCAGGGCCTGGTGGTGTCCCCTTTGCGCGCCGCCCGGCTCGATCCGCCGGATATCTGCTTGTTCTACGCCAACCCCGCCCAGATGATTCTGTTCATCAACGGGCTGCAATGGAAGCGCTACCGCCGCTACGATTTCAGCATCACCGGCGAGAGCGCCTGCGCCGATAGTTGGGGTCACGCGCTGAAGACCCGCGAGGTGAGCCTGTCGATCCCCTGCTACGCCGAACGCCGCTATGGCGCCGTCGCTGACGACGAACTGCTGATGGCCTGCCCGCCCGATGATTTGCAACGCGCCGTGACCGGACTGCAAGCTCTCTCCAAAGCGGGCCTGCGCTATCCGATCATGCCGTTCGGCCCGCAGGCCGAGCCGGCCGAGGGCATGGCCAAGAGTTACGCCGGCAAGAGCTGAGGTGAGTGATGGCGGACGTTGCGATCCGGCCAATGACCGCCGATGAGTTCCTCGCCTGGCACTTGCGCCAGGAGCGCCGCTACGAGCTGGTGGACGGCGTCCCGGTCGCCCGGCGGGCAACATCCGCTACCCCGACGCGGGCGTCGATTGCGGGCGGTTCCTCGATGACTCGGCGACGGCCGACGCGCCGGCGCTCGTAGTGGAGGTGCTTTCGGCCTCCACGCGGGACTTCGACCTGTTCCGCAAGCCGGAAGAGTACAAGTCTGTGCCGAGCCTGCGCCATATCGTGCTGGTCAACCTCGACCAAGCCGAGCTGATCCACTGGTCGCGCGAGGGAGCCGAGCACTGGGCGCGGCACGACGTCGAGGGCCTGGACGCCAGACTCGATCTGCCTGATCTCGGCCCGTCGCTCGCGCTCGCGGAGTTGTACGACGGACTCGAATTCGTGGAACCAGGGCAGCGATAAGGAGGTCGAGCCAAGCTGGTCGGCCTGTGCACGACGGTTCCGGCTGACAATCTGCCCATCGCGCTGGCTCGCCTTCGACATGGTCCAAGAAGTCGAGGATCCGGCTTCACCGCGCGTTCGGCGCAAGGCCGGCTGATCCGGCGCGATCACCGGGAGATCTTGGACGGTTTCTCCCCCTCCCCTTGCGGGGAGGGGCTGGGGGGAGGGGAGCTAGCCCATCTCCTCTAACGCCGCGATCTCGGCGTCGCTGAAACCGAAATGGTGCGCCACCTCATGGATCAGCACGTTGCGGACCAGGCGTGGGAGGTCTTCGCCGGTCTCGATCCATTCGAGCAGGATCGGCTCGCGGTAGAGGAAGATCAGGTCGGGCGGTCGGGCGATGTCGTCCACGCTGCGCGCGGGCAGCGGCGTGCCCCGATAGAGCCCGGTGAGATCCCAAGCCGAATCGATGCCCAGCTCGGCTAGCGTCTCGTCATCGGCGACCTCCTCGACGGCTATCCCCACGCCGGTGATATGCCGCGCCAGCGGGGCCGGGATCGTCGCCAATGCCTGCTCGGCCATCCCCGCGATATCGTCGAGGCTCGGCGGTGGCCCGAAGGCGGGCGCGGGGGGCGCGGACTGGGTCATGACGAATGGGTGCCGTCCGATGGCGGCGCCGGTCAAGTGCGGCGGGGGTCAGAAGGCGATGAGCGTGAGTGTGGCGGGATTAGCCGAGCGGGCGGCAATGATCCGGCGTGCAGCGGCGCGCCTCTGCGGCCGCCTCGGCTGGGCGCCGCTGCACGAGGTGCCGCTGCCGAACGGCCGACGGGCCGATATCCTGGCCTTGCGCCCGGACGGCGGCTTTGCCTGTATCGAGATAAAATCGGGGCCGCGCGACTTCCTCGCTGACGGGAAATGGCCGGACTATCGCCCGTTCTGCGACGCCTTCTTTTTCGCCGTGGACGCCGCCTTTTCCTTGCCGCTTCTGCCGCAGCAGGCGGGGCTGATCGTGACCCAGGGCGTCGAAGCCGATCTGCTGCGTGAGGCGCCGGACCATCCGCTCACCGCGCCCCGGCGGCGAGCGCTGCTGCATCGCTTCGCCTCGCTCGCCGCGGCCCGGCTGGCCGCGGCCGAGGATCCCGCCGGCTTCACCGAGCTGCGCGCGGCACTGCGGGTGGAGTGACGTCGCGCCCGTTGCCCTGTTGCTGCCACAGGCGCGTGACTAACAGAGGAAGACGACCCGCGCGGGGGAGCCGATGCGATTCCTGAGAGTCTATGGCCGGGTCCTTCGGCTGCTGGGACCCGATCTTAAGATCGCGGCCCTGCTGACCCTCGGTAGCCTCATGGTCGCGGGGCTGCAATTCCTCGACCCGGTGCTGTTTGGGCGGGTGATCGAACTGTTGTCCGAATCAGACCAGCTCCGGCTCAGCGTGCTGTGGCAACAAGCGACCGTCCTGCTCGGCATTTGGGCCGGGGTGGGGGTGGCCGGCATCGCCTCCAACATGGCGACCGCCCTGCAAGCCGAGCGGCTCGCCCATCGCAACCGGATCAAGGCGATGGGCCGGTATCACGGTCACGTCCTGGATCTGCCGCTGTCCTTTCACGGCGATACGCATTCCGGCCGGCTGATGAAGGTCATGCTGTCGGGCACCGACGGGCTGTTCGCGATGTGGCTGGTGTTCTTCAAGGACCAGCTCGCCACGCTCTGCTCCGTGCTCGTCCTGCTGCCGCTCACGCTGCTGATGAACTGGCGGCTCGGGATTTGCCTCATCTTTCTGGTCATGGTGTTCATCATCGTGACCGCCGTGGTGATCAGCCGGACCCAGGCCGGCCAGCGCCGCGCCGAGCGGGCCAACTCCACATTGGCGGGCGCGGTGCAAGACGCTCTGGCCAATGTTGTGGTGGTCCAATCCTTCACCCGCCTGGCCGCGGAGCGGCAGCGATTCGGCGATATCGCCCAGCAGGTGATCGCCAACCAGTTCCCGGTCCTGAACTGGTGGGCCGTGGTCAACGTGCTAACCCGAGGCGCGAGCACGCTCGCCGTCATCTCGATCGTCGTGGTCGGCACGGTCCTCCATCTGGCCGGCCAGGCGCAGATCAGCGACGTGGTCAGCTTCATGGGCTTCGCCACGCTCCTGATTGGCCGTCTGGAGTCGGGGGTGAGCTTCGTTTCCAACTTGTTCTTTCGCCTGCCCGCGCTTGAAGAGTTCTTCAACGTGATGGATGCTGAAAGTTCCGTGCCGGAATCTTCCCAAGCTCGCCCGCTTGCGGCAGAGCGCGGCGAGGTGGTGTTCGATCACACGTCCTTCGCCTATCCGGGCGGGCAGAACGTCCTGACCGACGTATCCTTCACCGCCAGCCCCGGAATGTCGGTGGCCCTGGTCGGCCGCACCGGGGCGGGCAAGTCCACCGTTATGGCCTTGCTCCAGCGCCTGTGGGATCCAACGTCCGGCCGCGTGCTGATTGACGGCCAAGACCTGCGCGATATCACGCTGGACAGCCTGCGGGCGGCGATCGGCGTGGTGTTCCAGGAAAGCATGCTGTTCAACCGGTCGATCCGCGACAACCTTCTGGTCGGCCGCCCGGACGCGACCGACGAAGAGATGGAGCACGCCTGCCGGCTCGCCGACGCGCACGACTTCATCATGCGTCAGCCACGCGGCTACGACACGCTGATCGGCGAGCGGGGCTCGACGCTGTCGGGCGGCCAGCGCCAGCGACTCGCCATTGCCCGCGCGTTGCTCAAGAACCCGCCGATCCTGATACTCGATGAGGCGACCAGCGCGCTCGATGCCGCGACCGAGGCGCGGGTCAGCCGGGCGCTCAAGACGCTGATGCAGGGGCGCACGACCTTCATCATCGCCCACCGCCTCTCGACCGTGCGCGATGCCGACGAGATCCTGGTGTTCGACTCCGGCCGAATCGTCGAGCGGGGCAGCTTCCAGTCGCTGCTCGCGCGCGGTGGCCAGTTCGCCGAGCTGGTGCAATCTCAGCTCGCCGCCTCGCCCGAGGCGATAGCGGCCGAATAGGGTCGCGGACGGCACCTTCCCGACCTCTTGCAACCGCCCTATCGCCGGCCTACCTCCCCTTACGCCGGGATGCCGCTGTCGGGTCTCGGAATACATGCTTCGCTCTAAGGAGGGGGCCATGACCACCCGGTTGTTCACGTCGCCGATGTTCCTGGGCTTCGACCATCTCGAGCAAATGCTCGAGCGGGCTTCGAAGACCTCGTCGGACGGTTATCCGCCTTACAACATCGAGCAGATCAGCCCGACCGGGCTCAGGATCACGCTCGCGGTGGCCGGCTTCACGATGAACGAGTTGCAGATCACCCAGGAGGACAATCAGCTAGTGATCCGCGGTCGCCAGGCTGACGATAGCCAGGATCGCGTGTTCCTGCATCGCGGCATCGCCGCCCGCCAGTTTCAACGAGCCTTCGTGCTGGCGGAGGGAATCGAGGTAAAGGGTGCGTGGTTGGACAACGGCCTGTTGAATATCGACCTCGCCCGCCCGGAGCCCGAGCAAAGGGTGAAGACCATTCAGATCAACCGACCGCCTACCAATGGCAGCGGCCGGGGCAAGCTGGTCGAGGATGACTCTGGGCCGGCCTGAGCCAAGGGGAACGGAACGATCCAGTGGTCGCAATGAATTGCGGCGGTGCTGCGCGATGCGGGCCGGCGCGAGGAGACATGAAGATGAACATGAACGCGAACCATCCGGGCGATCCCAACAGTAGCGACGCGCTACGGGTCGGCTTCGATATCCGCCACCTATCCGCCGAGCAACTTGGTCGGCTTGGGGTGTCGCAGATCGCCTATATCCGGCCGGTCGAGGTGAACGGCGCTCCGGGCTATGCTATCCACGCCGCTGACGGCACCCCGATGGCGCTCGCCGGCGACCGCGACGTGGCGATCGCGGCGATCTTGCAGCATGAGATGGTCCCAGCGCTGGTGCATTGACTGGCGCCGGGCCGCCGTACGGCACCAGTCCTTCCCCTTTCATCGGCATGGCCGTGCTTGTCACGGCCATCCACGGTTTTGGTGCCGGCAAGATAGTCTTGGATGCTCGCGACAAGCGGGAGCGTGACCGGGAAAAACCAACGCCAGCCTATCGCGCGCCTTCTTCCGTCGCCCGCTCCCGGCCCTCTTCCGGGTCGATCCAGCCGATGTTACCATCGCTGCGGCGATAGACGACGTTCAGCTCGCCGGTCGCGCAATTGCGGAACATTAGCACCTGCTGATCGGCCAAATCCATTCGCATGACTGCCTCGCCGACCGACAGCCGGCTAATTTCGGTCGGTTGCTCGGCGATCACGGTGGCATAGGCGCCGAGCCCGCCATCCGCGCGCGCCGTGGCTTGCGGGGCCGCCTCGTCCTCCGGGCGCAACACATACTGCCGGGCAGCCTCCGGACGCTCGCGGTTGGCGGTGTCGCGCGCGTGCTCGTTGACGCGACGGCGATAGCGGCGCAGCCGCTTGGCGATGTGCTCGGCGGCATCGTCGAAGGCGCTATTGGCATCCGCCGCTTCGCCCTCGCCGCGCAGCGCCAGGCCGCGACCGGCGTGCAGGTTGATGTCGCACGTGAAGAAGCTGCGGGCGCGGCTGAAGGTCACGTTCGCCTCCAGCGCGCGGTCGAAATATTTCCGCGCGATGGCGTCCAGATGCTTGGCCACCCGGACGCGCAGCGCGTCGGATAGATCGACCTGCTTGCCGGAAACCGTGATCTCCATCTGGCTCTCCCGAGTCGTGCCGCCCGCCCGGCGGCGCAACGCGCGTTAGGCCGGGACGGCCTTTTCCCGTTTGCGCTGCACCGAGTTGGGGATGCGCAGCGCCTCCCGGTATTTGGCCACGGTCCGCCGGGCGATGTCCACGCCCTCCGATCGGAGCGCGGCAACGATCGCGTCATCCGACAGCACCTCGTCGGGGCGTTCCGCGAGGATCATGCTTCGGATGCGATGGCGTACGGTCTCGGCGCTGTGCGCCTCCCCGTCCACGCTCTGGATCGCGGTGGTGAAAAAGTACTTCAGCTCAAACATGCCGCGAGGCGTGGAGATGTATTTGTTCGCCGTCACGCGGCTTACCGTGCTCTCGTGCATCTCGACGGCCGCGGCGATGTCGCGCAAAATGAGCGGCTTCAAATGGCCGATGCCATGTCGCAGGAAGCCGTCCTGCTGGCGTACGATCTCAGCCGCCACCTTCAAGATGGTTTGCGTGCGTTGCTGCAACGACTTCACCAGCCAATTCGCGTTGGCCAATCGCTCGCTCAGGAACACCCGCGCCTGCTTGTCTGCGCGCGCGGCCACGTGGGCGTGGAAGCGTTGGTTGACCAGCACGCGCGGCAGCGTGTCGGCGTTAAGTTCGAGCACCCACCCGCCATCGGCCGATGCCCGCATCAATACATCGGGTATGACCGCTTGCGCCGCTTCCACATCCCAGCTCGCCGCTGGCTTCGGATCGAGCGCGCGAATCTCGGCGATCATGTCGGCCAAGTCCTCGCTATCCACCTCGCAGACTGACATCAGCCGGCGCAAGTCGCGCCGGGCGAGAAGGTCAAGGTTGTCGAGCAGCGCAACCATCGCTGGATCCAGCCGGTTGCGATCCGCGAGCTGCGCGGCCAGGCATTCCCTCAGGTCGCGGGCGAACAGCCCCGGCGGGTCGAAGCGCATCATGCGCCCGCGTACCGCCTCTACGCGGGTGAGCGGCACCCCCATCGTGGCGGCGATTGCGACCGGCTCGGCGGTCAGTCGCCCGGCGGGGCAGAGCAGCCCAATCAAGTGGGCGCCAATGATGCGATCGGCGTGATCGGCGAAACCCAGCCGAAGCTGCTCGCCCAGATGCTCGCGCAACGGCCGGCGTCGCTCGGCGATGTCATCGATGCCACGCTCATCACTGTCGAAGTCGTGCCCGCCGCCGCTCCGGTTGCGATATCCGTCTGCCGCTCCGCCACGATCGTACGTTTCGGCGTGCTCGATATCCAAGGGCGCGCCCGTCGCTTCGGGAAGCGTCTGGGCGCGCGCCATGTCCGCCGTGTCCGCCGTGTCCGCCGCGCTCTCCCGTCGATCGGAACGCTGGTCTGGCGCCGCCGTCTCCGGCGGCGGCGCTTCCGGCGTCTCGTCGCGCTCCAACAATGGATTGCGCTCCAGCTCCGCCTCCACGAAGCCGGCGACCTCCAGGTTCGAGTATTGCAGCAGCTTGATCGCCTGGCGGAGCTGAGGCGTCATCACCAGGGACTGGCCCTGACGCAGTTCCAGGCGCGGCCCGATCGCCATCGCTCTCGCCCGCGGCCTCCGCGCTAGAGGCTGAACCGCTCGCCCAGATACACCCGCCGCACCCCCTCGTGCGCAACCACCTCGTGCGGGCGGCCCTCCATCAGCACCTGCCCGTCGTGCATGATATAGGCGCGGTCGATGATCTCCAGCGTCTCGCGCACATTGTGGTCGGTGATCAGCACGCCGATGCCGCGGTGCTTGAGATGGGAGACGAGGTCGCGAATCTCGCCTACCGCGATCGGGTCGATGCCGGCCAGCGGTTCGTCAAGCAGGATGTAAGCGGGGCTGGTCGCCAGCGCGCGGGCGATTTCCACCCGTCGCCGCTCGCCGCCGGAGAGCGCCAGCGCCGGTGTGCGGCGCAGATGGCCGATGCCGAACTCGGCCAGCAGCTCGTCGAGGATGCGGTCGCGCCGGTCGCGGTCGGATTCCACCACTTCCAGCGCGGCCAAGATGTTCTGCTCGACGTTGAGGCCGCGGAACACGCTCGCCTCCTGCGGCAAATAGCCGATACCGAGACGGGCGCGGCGGTACATCGGCAACTGCGTGATGTCGGCGCCTTCCAAGCCGATCGCGCCGGTGTCGGGCCGCACCAGGCCGACGATCATGTAGAACGTGGTGGTCTTGCCGGCGCCGTTCGGGCCGAGCAAGCCCACCGCCTCGCCGCGCCGGAGCTGGATCGAGACGTTCCGTACCACCGGCCGCTTGTTGTAGGTCTTGCCAAGGCCCGCGGCGGACAGCCCGATGCCACCGGGCAACAATCGCAGTTCCGGGCGCATCTCCGTCCTGCGCTCGCGGCTCACGGCTTGCGGCTCCCGGCTTGCGGCGTCGGATGCGTTTGCCCCTGCGGCTGCGCCTGGTTTGGAACGATCAGCCCCTGAACCCGGCCCGACCGGGCCGGCAGCAGGCGCGAGATACCCGTCTTGAGGTTTACCTCGGCCTCCGCGCCGTTGAGCTGGTTCTGTCCGCGAGTGATCCGCACCTGGCCAAGCAAGATGGCGATGCCGGTCTCGGGCACATAGACGCCTCGATCGCCGGTGACGACCTCGGTGGGTGTGCTCACCGTGACATTGCCGAACGCTTCCACCTTGCGCAGCCGGCCGCTCGCCTCCAGCGGGTCTTCCGAGGCCGGGCTCACCGATGCGGCGGGCTTGGCGGGTTGCGTGCTCGGCTGCTGGTTCGCCGGCGTCGTGTAGGCGACCAGCACATCAGCGGCGACCCGGCGATGGTCCTTGGTCACCAGCACGGCATCGCCTCGTGCCACCGCCATATGCTTGAGCGACCAATATTCGAGATCGTCGCGCGCGGTGAGCACGTCATTGGGCGTAGTCAGCCGCAGGTCGTGCCCGGTCATCACCAGCACGGCCTGATCGAGGTCGTACACCGCGCGTTCCCCCTGCGCGCGGTCGGTGGGCGTGAAAATCACCACATGGCCGATCGCCTCCATGCGATAAATCTCGTTGCCGGAGGCGTCCTCGTCGCCATTAATGTCGAGTGGCCCGGCGGCCCTCGCGGCGGAGGTCGGCGTCGCCTTCGGGGCCGTGCTCGCCGAGGCCGCAGCCGTGCCCCCGACCCCTTGCTTCTTGCGATAAAAGGCGATCAGCCGATCCGCGATCACGGTCACGTTTTGCCGGACGGCACGCGCCGAGCCGCTGGCAATGACTTCGTGCTGCGCCTGCAACCACTCGATTCCGTCCTTCGCGGTGATGGCGATCGGACCGCCATGCGACAGGTCGATCCCCTGCGCCTGGACCGGGTGGGCGCCGAGTGGCATCGCGAGCAGCAGCAGCGGAGCGAGCAACCCGGTGCGCGTCATGGCTGGTTGGTCGCGTTCAGCACCAACTGCGCCGGGCCCGAGAACAGCATCTGCTGGCCCTGGTCGGTGGCCGTGAACCCGCCCACGGCGTCAAGTTTCCCGAACGGCCCCTCCGCATGAACCGGGGCGGACCCGGCGGCGGCACCCCGCTTGAGGTCGATCGCGGCGCTCGCCGTCACCATGGTCGTGCCGTCGTCGCGATACAGCGTGACATCGTGCGCCAGGTCGAGCTGGTCCTCATGGCGCAGGTATACCCCCCGCCGGGCCTGGAGCATCAGCCAGGTGCCGTTCGCCAGCGTGATGTCCCCCTTGGGATCGTTGAGATCGACCCGGTTCGCACTCACCTGCCGGGCGGTCGCGGCCGTGACCGTATAGGGTCGCCCGCGCTGGTCCACGCTGCTGTAGCGCGCCCCGGTCATGGTGGCCGCCTGGATGCGGCCGAGCGTATGCATGGCGGCGCGGGCCTGTTCCGCTTCGCGCTGGATCTCGGGCCAGACCGCCATGCTGCCCAGCAGCCCGAGCGCCAGCAGCGGCAACGCGAGCTTGGTGGCCATGATCGCGAACCGCCTGCGGGCGAGCACGCCGGGCGTGGGCACGCGGCGGAAGCGGGCGCTGGAGGCGGCCAGGAACTGGCCGGCCCGCCGCGTCCCCTGCATCGGAGCGGCGCTCACGCGACACCCGCGTGCAGCAGATCGTGGACGTGAAGGATACCCACAGGTTTGCCGGCCGAGGTCACGACGAACAATGCGGTAATCGGCCGGTCGCGCGCGTTCATTGCGTGCAGCGCATCGGCCGCCAATGCCTCCGGCGAGATCGTCCGTGGACTCCGGGTCATGATGTCGCCGACCCGGCGGGCCAGCAGATCGGGGCCCATATGGCGGCGCAGGTCGCCGTCGGTGACGATGCCGATTAGCCTTCCACCCGGCGCCGTGACGCCGAGACAGCCGAAACGCTTCTCGGTCATCAGCAGCAGCGCGTGATCCATCGGCGTCTCGGGCGAGGCGAGCGGCATCTCCGCCCCCTCATGCATCAACTCGCGCACCCGTCGCAGGCGCGCGCCCAGCCGCCCGCCCGGGTGAAACCCGCGAAAATCGGCGGCGGTGAAGCCGCGACGGGTCAGCAGGGCGACCGCCAGCGCATCGCCAAGCGCCATCTGCATGGTCGCGCTGGTGGTGGGCGCGAGCCCCATGGGGCAAGCCTCGGCCGCTTCGGGCAGCAGCAGCACCACGTCTGCTGCGGCAGCCAGGGCCGACCTCGCCTGCGCGGTGATCGCGACCAGCGGCAGGGCGAAGCGCCGCGCGTGGGCGACCAGATCGGCCAGTTCCGGCGTTTCCCCGGAGTTGGAAAGAGCGAGCACCGCATCGCCGGCGACGATCATGCCGAGATCGCCGTGCGAGGCTTCGGCCGGGTGGACGAACATCGCCGGAGTGCCGGTCGAGGCCAAGGTCGCGGCGATCTTGCGGGCCACGTGACCGGACTTCCCCATGCCGGAGACCACGACCCGGCCGCTCGCGCCGGCCAGTGTCTCGACCGCGCGACTGAAACGCTCGTCCAGCCCCGCAGCCAGCGCGCGCAACCCGGTCGCCTCGGTCCCGAGAACGGCGCGTGCCACGTCGAGATCGGCCCAGCCAAGCGCAACGCCGGAAGCAACGGCGGTGGCGACGGTCATCGCGGCTAATCCTTCCCCCTCTTTGGCTGACAACGCCTGCGTAGCCTACGGATGTATGGCCAGCCGTCCAGCGCGGGTCAACCGAGCGGCACGAACGCCCAAGTGGACGCGACAAGAACCGTGCCAAAACGGTTGCACCACAGGATGCCAGGCCAGGCAACCCGGTTTCTCAGTCACATTCGCGCACTAAAGGTGAATTTTCGTCTAATGCGCGAAGATATCCGGGTCTCCGTAGCCGAGCAGGTCCAGCCGCGCGCGCGTGGGCAGGAAGCCGAAACAGGACAGCGCCAGGTCAAGCCGGCCTTCCCGCACGAGCAGCGCCTCGAGTCGCGCCCAGAGCCCGTGCAAGTGCAGCACATCGGACGCGGCGTAGGCGAGTTGCTCAGCCGTCAGTTCCGGCGCGCCCCAGTCGGAGGTCTGCTGCTGCTTGTTGATCTCCACCCCGAGCAGCTCGCGGCACAGATCGCGCAGCCCGTGCCGGTCGGTGAACGTCCGGGTCAGCCTGGCGGCGATTTTGGTGCATTTCACCGGCGCCACCTCGATGCCGAGACTGAACTGGAGCACCGCCACGTCGAAACGCGCGAAATGCATGAGCTTGACTGTGCCGGGATCGGCGAGCAGGCGGCGGAGGTTCGGGCAGTTGAACCCGCGACCGCCGAGCCTCGCGGGCAGCAGTTGCACGAGATGGGCGATGCCGTCGCCGGAGGAGAGCTGCACCAGGCACAACCGGTCGCGGTACGGATTGAGGCCCATCGTCTCGGTGTCCACCGCCACCACTGGCCCGAGCGTAAGCCCTTCCGGCAGGTCGTCGCGGTGCAAGTGGATCGTGCCGCCTGGCATGAATTGGGTGGTGCTCACGCCCTCACCGCCGCGTCACCGGCGAGGGGGATGGTGCCCAGGAGAAGACTCGAACTTCCACGACCTTGCGGCCACAGGTACCTGAAACCTGCGCGTCTACCAATTCCGCCACCTGGGCATGGGCTCGCTGCGCGGCAGGGCGCGGGATTTAGCCGTGCGGCGCTGGCGCGTCAACCGCGGCTTGCCGGAAGACCACGCTGCGCGCGAGCGAGAAGTTCACGAACATACCGGCGACCGCGCCGGCCGCCACCGGGATCACCGGCACGGCCGCGCAGAGCGGCACGGTCGCGATCAACATGGCATATGTACCGCGGTTTAGGGCGAACCCCGCGAGATTGGCGGTCAGGAAGGCCGCCCATTGCCGGTGCGCCGGTCCCTCGCCCCGGCCGCGAAAGGTCCAGCACCGGTTGAGCGCCCAGGTGGCGGTCGCGGCCACGAGATAGGAGACCATGCCAGCACCATAGAGGCCGAGCGAGCCGCGCAACGAATAAACCGTCGCGGTGTCGATCAGGAACCCGACCACCCCAACGGTGCCGAAGCGCAGGAACTGCAGCGTCAGCTCCGCGCGTAGCGCGTCGATCACAGCCTGCACCCGTTGTGCCCCCGCCTGCCGCCGCTTGCGCGCCGTCGCGCCGGACTGCATGTAGCGGCGCAGTAAGCCTGACGGAAGTCCGTTCTCATGAAGCGCCGCACATTCATCACCGGGTCCGCCGCCGCCCTCGCCGCCCCACTCGCCGCGCCCAGGATCGCGCGGGCCGAGAACCGCCGTGTGCTCAAATTCATCCCGCAATCCGACGTGACCATCCTGGACCCGATATGGACCACCGCGTACGTCACGCGCAATCACGGGTTCATGATCTTCGACACGCTCTACGGCATCGACAGCGCGTATCGCATGCAACCGCAGATGGTCTCCGGCCACAACGTCGAGAACGACGGCAAAATGTGGAAGCTCACGTTGCGCGACGAGCTCGCCTGGCACGACGGGACGAAGGTACTCGCGCGCGACTGCGTCGCCTCGATCGAGCGGTGGGGCAAGCGCGACCCCTACGGCCAGACGCTGATGGCGTACACCGATGAACTCTCCGCGTCGGGCGACAAGACCATCGTGTTCCGCTTGAAGAAGCCCTTTGGATTACTGCCCGACGCGCTCGGCAAGCCGGGCAGCAGCATGTGCGCGATGATGCCGGAACGGCTGGCCAGGACCGATCCGTACACGCAAGTCACCGAAATGGTGGGCAGCGGGCCATTCAAATGGAATGCCAAGGAACGGGTTGTGGGCTCGCTCGCCGTCTATGAGCGGAACGCCGCGTATCGGCCGCGCGAGGGCGGCACCCCGCAATGGACCTCGGGGCCGAAGATCGCGAACTTCGATCGCGTCGAGTGGCACGTGATCCCCGACGACAGCACCAAGGCCAGCGCGCTGCAAAGCGGGGAGATGGATTGGTGGGAGAACCCGACCAACGACCTGCTGCCGCTGCTGCAAGCCTCGGTCGACATCAAGACCGAAGTCATCGATCCCACCGGGCTCATGGCCTGTATGCGGCTCAACGAGTTATATCCGCCGTTCGATAACCCGGTGATTCGCCGCGCGCTGCTCAAGGCGGTCAACCAGACCGACTTCATGATCGCGGTCGCGGGCGACGATCCGAAGATGCGCCACGTACCGGCCGGCATCTTCTGCCCGGCAAGCCCGATCGCCACCGACGCCGGGCTCGACGTGTTCACCGGCAAGCGCGACTACGCAGCGGTGCGGCGCGAGATCGAGGCGGCTGGCTACAAGGGCGAGAAGGTCGTGCTGATGGCGCCGACCGACTTCCCGATCCTGAAGGCGGAGGCGGATGTCTGCGCCGACATGCTGAAGAAGGCCGGCTTCAACGTCGATTACCAGGCGATGGACTGGGGGACGCTGGTGCAGCGCCGGGCCAAGCAGGATCCCCCCGATGAGGGCGGTTGGAACCTGTTCAACACGTTCTGGGCAGGGCTCGACCAGTTCAACCCCGTTGGGCACGCGTTCCTGCGCGGCAACGGTAAGCAAGCCCTGTTCGGCTGGCCCACCGCCCCAAAGATCGAGCAGTTGCGCCAGCAATGGATCGACGCGCCCAACCTCGCAGCGCAGAAGCGGATCGCCGTCGAGTTGCAACGCCAGGCTCTGATCGACGTTCCCTACGTGCCCCTCGGCCAGAGCTTCTGGGCCACGGCTTATCGCAAGGACATCACAGGTATCCTAAACGGGTTCGTCATGTTCTGGAACGTCCGCCGCATCTGACCGGGGCACGTTTCGGTGCGACATCGCCGGTAGCGCCCATGCGGGGCATGCCGTGCCGGCCCGTTCTCGACACGCGGAAGCGCGTCCGGGAAGATGGCTGGACCGCGAGGAGACAGCAGCATGGCCAGGCAAGACGTGGCGAATCTCGTCGTCGAAACGCTGGTGGGGATTGGGGTCGAGCGCATCTACGGCATCGTCGGCGATAGTCTCAACGGGCTCACCGATGCCCTGCGGCGCAGTGGGCGCATCCGATGGGTCCATGTGCGTCATGAAGAAGCCGCAGCCTTCGCTGCCGGCGCGGAAGCGCACCTGACGGGCCGGCTGGCGGTTTGCGCCGGAAGCTGCGGGCCGGGCAATCTGCACCTGATCAACGGGCTTTACGACGCCCACCGCAGCCGGGTGCCGGTGCTCGCCGTCGCCGCTCAGATTCCTACTCCCGAGCTTGGCAGCAACTACTTTCAGGAGACGAACCCAGGACAAACCTTCGCCGACTGCAGCCACTATGTCAGCCCGGTGACCACCGTCTCGCAAGTTGGCCGCACCCTCGACATCGCCATTCGCGAGGCAGTGACGCGACGCGGTGTTTCAGTCGTGGTGATCCCCGGCGACGTGTTCCTTTCGGAGGCGCCCGCCGCGCCAGCGCATGTCATTGCCCAGGGCCCACCAGCGATCGCCCCGCCGGCCGAGGACGTGGACCGGCTGGCGGCGATGCTGCGGACCGCCGGCAGTGTAACGCTGCTCTGTGGGGCCGGATGTGCCGGTGCGCATACCGAAGTGCTGGCACTTGCCGAGCGCCTCAAGTCGCCGATCGTGCATACGATGCGCGGCAAGGAGTACCTCGAGTACGACAACCCGTACGATGTCGGCATGACCGGGCTGATCGGCTTCGCATCCGGCTATTACGCGATCGAGAGCGGCGACATGCTGCTGATGCTCGGCACGGATTTTCCGTATCGGCAGTTCTATCCGGCCGACGCAAAAATCGCTCAGGTGGATAACAGGGGCGAGAATCTGGGCCGGCGGACCCGGATCGACTTGGGCCTGGTGGGCGATGTCAAGGCCACGCTGGAAATGCTGCTCCCAAGACTTCCGGGAAAGACCGACAGCGCCCACCTCGATCGGGCGGTGCAGCACTACCGGCGCGCCCGCCGGGATCTGGACGATCTCGCGTCCGGCCGGCCCGGACGGACACCGATCCATCCGCAATATGTCGTCCGCAAGGTCAGCGAACTGGCCACGCCGGATGCGATCTTCACCGCCGACGTGGGCACGCCAACGATCTGGGCCGCCCGGTATCTCAAGATGAATGGGCGCCGCCGGCTGCTCGGCTCGTTCAATCACGGCTCCATGGCGAATGCCCTGCCGCAAGCGATCGGCGCGCAGGCGACATTTCCAGGCCGTCAGGTGATCTCGCTCTCGGGGGACGGCGGCTTCGCCATGTTAATGGGTGAGTTCCTGACGCTCACGCAAATGAAGCTGCCGGTCAAGGTTATTGTCTTCAACAACAGCATATTGGGTTTTGTGTCGATGGAAATGAAAGCCTCTGGTTTTCTGCCGGAAGGAGTAGACCTGGAAAATCCGAACTTCGCGAAGCTGGCCGAGGCGGCCGGTGCGCTCGGCCTTCGCGCCGAGGACCCCGTGGAGGTCGAGCCGGCGCTTGTTCGCGCGTTCGCCCATGAGGGACCGGTCCTGCTCGATGTAGTGACGAACCGGACGGAACTCGCCATGCCGCCTCGCACCACGATGGAGCAGATGAAGGGCTTCGGCTTATATCTGACGCGCGCGATCTTGAACGGTCGCGCCGACGAGGTAGTAGAGCTTGCGCGTACCCATCTGTGGCGGTGACAATGGCTGAAGAACGCTGCTGCCCTTACTCTGCTCCGTAGCCTACATGGATCAGTTCGCTTCGCTCATCGCCAAGCTAATCGTTCGCTGACCACAATTTGGACCAGGACGCAATCATACTGGATATGGCCATCCACCTGCGCGGCAGTCAGACCCGGCGGCCCTGATCGAATCCTTCCCAGCCCTCCCGCTGGTGCCACCAACTCGTTCTGGGCATTCGTTGCCGGCTCGTGTCCGTGCTAGAGGACAACTCTTGCGTCAGGCCGCCTGCCGCACCGGCCCAAGCCCCTGGTACACGCCCCGCTCGAACCGGCTGAACGTCGTCAGCGCCTTGGCGTCGGCGAACGGCAGGATCTGCATCAGGATCACACCCGCCACCTTGTGCGCCGGATCGAGCCAGAAATACGTGTTCCCCAACCCCGCCCAGGCGAGGCTCCCGGCGCTACGCCCCTCCGGCGTGCGTTCCGTGTTGATCAGGAAGCTCAACCCCCATTTCTTGGTCATGCCCGGATACAGCTCGACATCGTTGGATGCCTCCGGAGCGGCTGTTTTCATCGGAACGACTTCCAGCTCGCCAATATGGTTCTGCGCCATCGTTCGCACCGTCTCGGGCTTCAGTAGCTGCTTGCCGTTCAAGCTGCCGCCATTGAGCAACATGCGCAGGAAGGCGATATAGTCGGGACCGGTGCTGTAGAGGCCGCCGCCGCCCATATGGAACTCGGGGTCCTGCGGCATCTCGAACGGGATCGGTTCCAACGAACCATTCGGCTGGCGCGCATGCATTCCCGCCAGACGCGACCGCTGCCCCGCGCCCAGCTTGAAGCCCGTGTCGGTCATGCCCAGCGGGGCGAAGATGTGGTCATGCAGGTACGCATCGAGCCGCTTGCCGCTCGCCGCTTCCACCGCTTTGCCGACAAAATCGATGTTCGTCCCGTATTCCCAGCGTTCACCCGGGTCCGATGCCAGCGGCGTCTCGAGCGCCTTGTTCTCGCAGGTCAGGATCGCCGGGACGCCCGCGTGCTCCATGTACCGGCCCATCTCCGGGTTCCAGATATTGTAGCAGAACCCGGCCGTATGGGTCATGAGCTGGCGCAGCGTGATCGGGCGCTTGGCCGGGCGCAGCCGCGGCGCGCCAGTATCGTCGAAGCCCTCGAGCACCTCCGGCGAGGCGAGTGCCGGCAGCGTGGCCCCGATCGGCTCGTCGAGCCGCAGCTTGCCCTGTTCCACAAGCTGCATCGCCGCCGCGCAGGTCACGGCCTTGGTCATCGAGGCGATCCAGAACACCGTATCGGTGGTCATCTTGGCGTCCTTGCCCAACTCGCGCCGGCCGAACGCGCCCTGGTAGATGATCTCCGTGGCGGTCGCCGCCATGGCGACCACTCCCGGTATGTCCCCGGCCTCGACCGCCTGGCCGAGCGCGCGGTCGATTTGTGGCAAGTCCTGCATGGCGTCTTCTCCCGATCGTCGCATCGATCACGCTGGCCTAGTCCCGCGATGATGTCTAGGCAGCGGGAGTTCGGCACGGTTGACTTCGACGGATCGAAGCGCATTGCTCGCAGATCGAAGCCGGTGCGGTTGCCGGATCAGCAGGGGGGCGACGCATATGCCAGAGGGTCCAATTGTCGCGAATTTCCGCACTGTCGCCCACGGCGTGCAGGCTGGGCAGTTCGGCGTCGGTGAGCGTCGGCGAATCAGAAGCCTCGAGGATCTCGATCCGATTTATCGCGACCTGCTCGATCGGCCAATCACGGCGACGTTCGGTTTAATCGGCCCCGACGGGCGCCCCAGTCTCACGCCCATGTGGTTCGATCACCAAGACGGAAAGGTGCTGATCAACACGGCCTCGCACCGGCCGAAATGCGGCTGGATCCGAAAGAACCCTCGCCTGACGATACTGATCGTCAACCCGGATAACCCCTATCACTGGGTGCAGATCAAATGCACCGTCGAGCAGGAGAAGCGGGAGCCAGGCGGCGAGGAGGTCACGGCGCATATCGACCGGCTGTGGACGAAATACACGGGCAAGCCGGGGCCGTATGCCTTGCGCGACCCGTCGATCGACGAGAAGCGGGTGCTGTTCGTTTGTCGGGTTGACCGGATCGCGACGTTTGGAGAGCCGTAGCGGGCCGCGAGGTCCACGATGGCTCGGCTAAAGTCCCTCGGACTCGCTTCCCACCAGTTCCGCCGGCTTATCGGGGGCGGCCCATCGTCCGGTCCGGACCAGTGCCGCGAGGCCCGGGGCGCGCTCCCTGGCACGTGCGCGCCAACCATGAACGGCCAAGGCGGTACGTCCGAGCAGGGTCCGGGGAGCGGCCACCCCGCTCAGGCTGACCTCGCCGTTCGCCATGCCGAGCTTGAACGCCTCGTCGCCGCGCAGGAAATCGACATACCGCATCCCGCGATCAAAGGCCCAAAGCGTGTAGTCCACGATCAGGATCGTCCCAGGAGAAGCCCGGCCAAAAGCGGCGTCGTAGGAGGTCAGATAGGCCTGCATGGTATCGCCGCGCAGGAAGTTCGCCGACGCGGCCACCAGCTTCTCGTCGCACTCGATGGTGAACGCCCTGAGCTGGTCCGATGCCGCCGCCGCGTCCAGCAAGGCACGCACAACCTCGCCATCTAGGCCTAGCAACGGCGAGCCGGGATCGTTCGCACGCAGCCAATCCCGCTTCAACGCCAGTAACTGGTCGAGCACCTCGCTGAGCGGCTGTTCCGGCCCATAGCAACGGAAGGCGACCTCTCCGCCCAGTTCGGCAAGGATGCGCTTGCCGCGGGTGTGGTTGTTGCGACCCTTCTTGCCGAGGCTACGAAAGAACGCCTGGCCGTCCGGCCAGTCGCGACTGATCCCCAGGCAGCGGTTGGTCTGCTCCAGGCCAGGCCGACCGGCTCGCTCGGCGATCGCGTCGAGGAGAGGGCGCGCGCGCGCGTCGGGTCGCACTTGCCTCAGGCTTACCACGTCGAACCCGCCGGCCTGCACGACGCACTCCCAAAGCGCCGCTAGCACCGGCCAAGACTCTTGGCCCGGCTCGATCAGGGCATCGCAGTAGTCGCTGAACAGCTCGGCTGCCCATCTCAGCATGCGCACATGTCCCTGCCGGTCGATCGCCAGCGGCAGGACACCGACCAGCCGATCGTCAGACCAGGCGAGCGCGACCACGAGCCGATACCCGGGGCGCTCGGCCACGCTCCTCCACCAGGTCGCGATCCACGGATGACTCTGGAAGACATTTGCCTCGGCTTGCCGCCACAGATCTTGCCAGGGACGGTCAAGCTCGGTGAGCCGCGGCGACGCCGCCACGATTTCGGTTCTGAATGTCATTCGGTAAATCCTAGGCTTCCGACTGCGGCAAAAGCGCTCTTCTTGGATCCTCGGCCGACTTTCCCGGAAGCGCGGGGCGAGACCCGCGTACCAGGCGCCAGCCCTTCTTCAGCGGTAGGATATAGAGCCGCAGGACCGACTGGTATTCCTCGTGCTCGTGCTGGGCCAGGCCAAACACGAAGTCTTCCCCCGACTCCGGTACCACCAAGGTGCCGAAAGCCCAATCCCATACCGACAGCATCAAGCCAAAATTCTTGTCGAAATGCTTGGGATTGGAACTGTGATGGAGTTGATGCCAATGCGGGCAAAGAAAGATCCCGTTGAGCCATTTCCCATATGACAGCTTAAAATGGGTGTGACGGACGAAGTCCATCATGAAGATCACGTTACGAAGAAGATAGACGTTGAGGCCGAAGATCGTCAGCTCGACCGGGTCCAAGGCGAAGAACAGCCATATCCCGTAACAGGCGCCAGGAATAAGTCCGTCCCACCAGTGGTTCATCAGGTCGTCGAGCGGATGCACCCGGTCCTTTGTGACGCCGACCATCACTTGCGCCGAGTGGTGGACCTTGTGCAGCTCCCACAGCAGCGGCACCTTGTGCTGCATGTAATGGTAAATGTAATAAGAGATATCATACGCCAGCAACATCGTCAGCGTGAAGGCGCACAGCATCAGCGGCCCCGCTTGGCCAGGCGGGTGAGCGGGCCGGCCGAGGATCGCCTGCAACAGCCCATGGACCGCGTATCCAGCCGCCAGGGTGGAAGCTGATAGTGGCAGGACCAGCAAGGGCAAGGTGATCCGGCGCGAAAGCCAGAATACGAAGTCCGCGCGTGCGGAGGCGTGGCTCAGTACCGGCGCCGGCAGGAAGAAACGCCAAAACCCTCGCACTGACCGCGGTTTCGAGCCGTATTTGGCATAGGTTACGCCAGCGGCGAGGAAGACGGTCGCCCAGAGCAGCAGCAGCATCACCCCGTCCTGCCCGGACAGCTTGGTGCTGACAGCATGTAGCAAGTGGTGGACCGCGGCTGTGATCGACAGGGACATGGTCATCGCGGTTGTCATACTCGGACGGCGGCGACAGCGTGAGACGCCAAGGTGATCACGGCCGCACCAGCCGAGACCGTCCGGATGTCCGCGTGCATCTCCGCATTGCGCGCGATGCTGTTCGCATAACCGATCATGTGGCGACCCCGGTGCGATCACCCCCGGCACGCGCCGCCCGGGCGCGGCCGGGCTTTGGGCGGGTAATCAGCTCATAGAGCGCGCTGATCCGGTCGGCGAACGCCTCCATGGTGAACCGGCGAAGGTAGAGCGCGAGTGCCTCGGCGGCAAGGCGTCCTTGCAGGGCCTCGTCGCGCATCAGATCGAGCACCGCCGCCGCGATCCCCGCCTGGTCGCCGGGTGCCGCGAAGAGCGCGGTCCGCCGATCCTCCAGAACCTCCGGGATCGCGCCAACGGGCGAGCACACCACTGGAACCCCGGTCGCCATCGCTTCCAGGATCACCAGCGGCAGCCCTTCGTCGTAGGAGGGCAGGACCAACGCATCCGAATGCGCGAGCAACCGCCGGGCGGTCGCTTGATCGACCCAGCCCATGAAGCGGACCCGCTCGCCGAGACCGAGACTCGCGGCGAGCTGTTGGTAGGTCTCGACCGGGCCGCCGCCCGCCACAGTGAGCACCAGATCGGCATCCCGCGCCTCCGGACGGGCGAGCGCGCGCATAAGGTCGGCCAGCCCCTTGCGCTCCTGAAGGTTGCCAAGAAACAGCAGGCGGAACGGGGCGCCCGCGGGCGCGGGCATTCGCGGCTCGGGCGCGCACCGGACGCCATTGTCCACCACCGTCACCCGATCCGCCGGGATGGCGAGTTCCTCGATCGCCCACCGACGCCAGAGTTCGCCCAGCACCACGCAGTGATCGGCCGAACGGAACATGAGCCCAACGAGCCCGCGCAACGGCGACGGCAGTTTCCCATAGAAGGCGAACATTTGCGCCGCGTGCAGATGCAGCAGCACCGGCACGCCGAGCAGCTTCGCCGTCAGCAGTAGGACGCCCTTTCGGACCACGCTGCCGCGCTCGGCCACGTTGAGGTGAACGAGCGCAAGCCGCCCGCGCGCCGCCCCCGTCACGATTCGGAGCATCGCCCAAGCGAGATGAAAGGGCGAAAGCAAGAGCCGGCCGCCTCCGCGCGAATCGACTGCCTCGAACCGCAACCGCCCCGAGCGGTCTGTTTCCAGGGAGACGAGATCCGCCTGGATGCGACCCATCCCGCCGCCGGCCTGCCCGGCCGGGGCGACGACGAAGACGGTACGCCGCCTGGCGTCCGATTGGGCCTGAAACTGCTCTGGCATCGGGGTCATGATCGGGCGGCGTTCGCGTTGCTGGCGCCGATGACGGCGTTCGCCTCGAGAACCAGAACCCGCGGCCCGCGGAAGCTGCGAGAGTGCGGCATGTTCCTGCTCACCTCGTCGCGACGAACCGTCCCCACGACCGGCGCCGCTCGCTCAATTCGGTCCCACGGCGATCCCGAGCCGCGGCAACGCCTTGGTCTCGGGCACGCTCGTCAGAACGGTAAGTTCGGTATCGAGTTCAAGTGCCTCGGCGCCGAAGTAGATGGTCCGGAAGAAGTGCGCGAGCAGCGCGGTCGCCGCCATCATGATCAAGGTGAGTAGTACTCCGGCGGCCAGCACCATGCGGCGGATCGGCACCGGCATCTCCGGCACCAGGGGCGGCTGAATGATCCGCACGTCCGGCTGCTTGCCGGCCTGGGTGTTCTCGACCAGGCGGCGCTCGTCCAGGATCTTCGCCCCGGTCCGATAGTTCTCGTCGGCGACGGCGAGCGCGCGTTGCAGTTCCCGTAACCTCAGCTCGTCGCCGTTGATGGCCCGCACCTGCCCGGTCACGTCGGCGAGCTGCTGGGTGATAGCCTCCCGGCCGGCCAGGCTCGCGCGCAAATCGGCATCGGTCTTGATCACCTCCTGCTGGACGGCGAAGGCGTTGGACGCTCTGAGCCGGGCGAGATCGGTCTCGCGCTGCAAAGCCTCCATCTTGGCCCGGTCCTGCGCGGCCGAGCCCATGTAGCGCGTCTGCGCTTCCATTTCGCGCGCGCGGTATTGCTGCGCCATGGCTTGCAGCGCGGCGCCCGGATTGGCCCGACCCCTGCCGCCGTCGTTCGAGGCGACGTGAACCTGCCGCTGCAAGTCACCCAGCCGGGCGTTTTGCTCAGCGATATGGCTCTCGGATTTCTGCAGTTGCTCCTCGAGTTCGCCTTGCTCTTTCAGAAGGATCGTGCGCCGCGCCTCATAGTCGCCGATCTTGTGGTCGCCCTTGAACGTCGCGAGGGCATTGTCGGCGGCGGTGAGCCGCTGGGCCAGAGCAGTGACTTGAGTCTGCAGGACCGGTGCCTGTACATCGTTGAATAGCCTCGCCCGCAGGGCGAGATAATCGGCCTCCAGCCGCTTCAGCACCTCGGCCGCCAATTGCGCGTCGGGATTGGTGAAGCCGAGATGGATCACGCTCGCATCTTTATCGATCTGGATCGACAGATGGCTGCTGAATTGCATCGAGGCGAGGGTCATCGGGTCGATCGGAGCCTGGTGCTTCGCCAGGTTCGACGGGGTCAGCAGTTCCTTTACGTACGATTTAGCCTTGCCGATCCACGCGTTCAGGCCGGTCGGCGGCTTCAGGAGCTGCGGGTAGAGCTGGGCGATGCCGATTTGGCCGATCACCGTGCGGCGCAGACCGTCGCTGCCCAGGATGTCCGCCTCGGTCTCCAGGATCTGCTGGCGCGTCATGGCGCCGTTGTTGCCAGCCGTCTCGCCTGCGACCCCACGATAAGTGTACTCGGTGCCGAGCAGCACCAACAGGGTGGAATTGGCCCGGTATGTCGGACTGATCAGAAGGGCGGCGCCGATTGTCAGCATCACTCCCGCCAGGCCGACCAGGAACACGCGCCGGCGCGTGTATGCCAGCGTGTTCAGCACGTCGCGGAGCATGGAACTGCGCCGGTAGTAGAGCGTCGCACTCATCGGGTGCTGTGTCCTGCCAGGAGGGAGATGGAAGCCCGCAATGCGGGTAAGGTCGTAAGCCCGCGGGCCGAGGCCGTCGCCGCCGGTCCGGTCGCGAGCCCGCGATGTCGCCGCAGGTCGATGACCCGCCTGCGCCGGGCTGGGGCGGCGGCAGGCCGTTGATAGCCGATGAAGCCGGTGCTCGCGATCATGAAGGCGGCAAGGAACGATAGGTCACCGGCTTTGCGGCCCAGGGAATTGCTGGAGGAGACGTCGATCATTGTCGCGATCAGCAACAGCCAGCCGATCGCCGAGCCCGACCGGCCCAGGTGCCACAGAAACAGCACCAACGCCGCCATCAGCACCACGAAGACAATGGCGCCGAGGCTGAGGAACAGCAGCAGCCAGCAGTTCTCGATATCGGTGGTGATGCTGTTCAGGCCGATCTGGGCCTTCAGAACCTCCTGCGCTTCCGGAGGAAGCCCGAACAGCACGTCATGAACCGTGAGATAGTCGAGCACGCGCCACTGGAGGTCGCGCACCTGGGCGCTGGAGTCGAAATAGAGGTGGTCGGCGATCCGCGCCCCGATCGAGGTTTCGGTGGCCAGAATGATCAGCAGCGGGGCCAACACGAACAACCCGCCCAGGAAGGCGGCGACGAAGCCGCCGTTCAACCGGCGCATCATCAGGCCACGGACCAGCATGTAGATTGCCGCGCCGACCAGCAGCACCAGCGTGACGACCAGGGCCGTCCGCCCGCCGAAGCTCAGCAGTCCGACCAGCAGCAGCGTGAAGGCCGAGGCGGTGATCCACGGGCGCAGGCGCATGGCGAGCAACAGGAACACGCCCATCGACGTGACCAGCGCGCCGGTCAGCGGGTGGTCGTACAGCGCGACTCCACGAAAGTCGTCCGCCGTTTCAGCCGTCATCGCCTGCCCGTCAATGACGAACGGTATCAGATGCGATCTTGTTACGCTCTCGACGATCGAGATACCGACCTCGATCAGACAGAGAGCCAGGATCAGATAGCCCAGGGCCCGGCGTTTGCGATCGGAGCCGGTCTCCAGCGCCAAGGCGAGCAGGCCGGCGGCCAGGAAACTGTCGACATAGCTGGCCGAGCCGCCGATGCCCGAACTCAGCATCGCATAGAACGTGACGGCCGGGACCAGCACCAGGTAGGCGGCCAAGCCCGGCCGGTCGGCGAACAGCCGGGCCAAGGCGTCGCCCGGCCGGGGTGCTCCGGTGATCGCCAAAATCGCGGCCAGCAACGAGAGATAAGTAGCGGGATGAAACTTGACCAGCGGGTTCCCGCCGGGCCCTTGGGAGTTGATCCCGAGTAAACTCAATAGGCTGTTGCCGATAACGAAATGCGCGATCACCGCGGCCACTCCGACGGCGAACGCGAGGTTGGTGCGATCCGGTCGGGTTCGCGCCCGCACGCGCGCGACCAGCGGATCGGCCGGGCGCAAGGCGAGCGTCACGTCACCCTCCCGACGTCGCTCGCGGCCACCGCGCGGGCGTGGCGCAGGTCGTCGCGCACCGCGAGCAGGAACCCGACGCTCGAGACGGCATAGCGGCGGGCCAGTCGCCGTGGCTCCTGGACCACCCGCCACAGCCATTCGAGTCGCAGCGCCTGAACCGCGCGCGGCGCGCGGTTCACTAGTCCAAGCTCGATCTTCACCGCCTGTCCAACGCAGAATGCCCAGCAGGCGGGCAGCGCATCGCGGAAGCGATCGACGAACACCTCGCTGCGCGGCGCCCCGACGCCCATCAGCAGCAGCGTCGTGCCGTGCGCCCGGATCGCGCCCGAAAGCGCCCGGCACACCGCGTCGTCGTGCTCAAAGCCGAACGGAGGCACGAAACAGGCGACCTGCGCCGCGATCCCCCGCCCGGCGGCCCAGGTCCGCAGCGCACCCGCCGTACGCTCGCTGTCGAGGACGAAGAACAGTCGCTGCCAGGGCGCGTAGGATGCGACCCGCAGCAGCTGCGCCGCGATGTCGCAGCCGGTGACCCGCTGGACGTCGAGGCCGCGCAGCCGGGCGTAACTGCGCACCGGCCAACCGTCGCACACGATCAGGGCCGCGCTCCGGTAGGCGCTCATTAGCTCCGGGGTCCGTCGCAGCCGCGCGACGTGATCGATGTTGGGCGTCACCACCAGGCCGACGCCGTCCCGCGCCGCCCGCGGTTGCCACAGGGCGACCCTCGCGATCTCCGCCGCCGAGGCCGTGCTCAGGCTCAAGCCGAACGGGCGGGGGGCACCCAGCGTGCGCATGGCGTTCATGGGCCGCCCGCGAGCGAGCCGGCCAGCTCACGGAACAACGCGTGGTAGCGGGCCGCGCAAGCCGCGTCGGAGAACGCGGCCGCGCGCGCGGTGAGCACTTCGGCCGGCCAGCGCGCGCGCAAGCTCCGCGCTTGGGCCAGCGCCTCGGCAAGCGCCGTCGGTTCCCGCGGCGGCACCAAGATGCCATATCGGCCGTGGTCGAGGATTTCGGCCGGCCCATGTGGGCAATCGGTCGCGATGACCGGCGTACCGCAGCCCATCGCCTCGACCAGTACGTTGCCAAACCCCTCGGAAACCGAGGCGAGAATGAATGCGTCCGCGCGCCGGACATAGGGCAGCGGGTTCTCCCGGAAACCCAGGAAATCGACCGAATCCGCAATATCCAGCGTGTGCGCGAGCGCCTCCAGCCGAGCCCGCAGCGGGCCGACCCCGAGGACCAGCAGCCGGGCCGGGGCGTGTCGCTGGTGAATTGCCAGCGCGCGCAGCAGCGTTTCGTGGTCCTTCTGCGCCACCAGCCGCCCGACCGTGACAAAGACCGGCGCCGAACGATCATCGAACCAGGGATGGGCGACAGGCTCCCCGGCCCGGGCGTCGAATCCCTCGCCGATGGCGGCGTTGTGGATCGTGCGGATCTTGCGATCCGGGATACCGATGCCGTGACGCAGCTCCTGCGCGATCCCCTGGGACACCGCGACCACCGCGCCGGCTACGGGCGCGAGCAGCCGGTAGCTGAGCGGGATCAGCCGGTAAGTCCAGCGTTCGGCTTCCGCGAACCCGGTGAGCGCGTTGTGCTGACAGATCACGACCTGCGTGCCGACCCGCGCGGCGGTGTTTGCCAGGAGCGCCGCGACGTTGTTGTGATCGATATTGGCGAGCAGTATATCCGGTCGCTCGCGGCGCAGATAACGGGCGAGACGCGGTATGTCCGCAAGCGTGCGCCTGCTCGCGAGATCGACCACTCGCAAGCGAGAAGGTAGCGACGGCAGCAACTCTCCGTGCAGCCGATGCAGCACCAGCGTCACCTCCAGGCCCCGCGCCGCGAGCGCGCCGGCGAGCGCCAGGCATTGGCGCTCAACGCCACCGCCCGAGAGGTCATGCATGTAGATCGCGACCGATAGCGGGCGTTGCGCGGCAGATCCGGCCCGGGTTCGATCCATGGCAAGAGTAGGCTCCGGCGCGGCGGGCGCGGCGAAGTCTAGCATGGGACGTTGGCCTCTGCCGAGACCCGCCGGGCGGCGGGCTGGCCGGTCAGTTCCCCGCCGAGTCCGGCTCGGCGTGCGAGCTTCCGCAACAACATCGGCAAGTCGAGAACCGAACGCTTGCCGTCGATCCAAACCCGACCATCGCCCGCTGATAGCGTGTGCAGCCCGCGCGGAAACGGCCCTGCCGGATCAGGACGGAGCATCGCGACCGGGGTCTCGCGGAAGCGGTCTGGCGTCAGCATGTCGATCCGGTGGATGACGACCGCGGCCCCGTAGGTCAGGGCGCAATCCTGCGCCGGCCGGAACAGCTGCCCGCCGATGCGAAATACTTGCCCGGCGGGGCGCGCGCCGCGGATGTCGATCTTCACCGGCGTGCAGCGATGCGCCGTCCACGGCCCGGCCAGCCGGTCCGCGTGGAACAGACAGAGATTGTCGTGGTGGCCGATCGCGATGTCGGTGCAGGCGATCCAGTAACGCCCCTCGTGGTGGAACAGGGTCGGGTCGGCGAACTGTCGGCCGGGCGCCGGTCGGCAAACCGGCGTGAGTCGCGCGGCCGCGTCGACCTGGTAGAGCGTGGTTTCGCCGGGCTCCCTATCCTCCGGTATCACATACACCACGTCCCCTTCCTGGAAGGTACACGGATACGAGTGATGCCGCCCATCGTCCAACAGCCAGGCCGATCGTTCGACCGCGCCGGTTGCGGCCAGCTTGCCGCCGACCTCGCGAAGCGCGACGACGGTGCCGAACTCGGCCGAGAGTGGCATCTCTTCGCACAGCAGCTGCCCGGTGCCCGGCCAGGGGAATGGATCGGCCAGCGAGCCACGGGCCGAGAGTGGCCGTAGCCATTGAACCGGACCCGGATCGCCGGTCGCGAGGATCCCTTCCAGCGACGCGCTCGCCGCCCCGATGCTCCACCGCTCGGTGAGGACCCGCTCCCGCCACCTGGCGCGGAGGTGGTCGAGCCGCGCCACCAAGCCATCCGCGCGTCTGGCTCGCGGCAGCGGCGGCGGAGGCGCTGTCGCGGCGCCCCGGCTGGTCCCCTCGGTGGCATCGCGGCGAAGTCGCGCCACAGTCGCCGCAGCGCGCTGGCGGAATTCCGCCCGGCTGCCCCGGGTGCCAATCACCGCCTCATCGACGATCTCCGGCTCAGGCGCGCCCGGCAGCCGGCGGACGAGGCGCAAGGCCATTGCATATGGCGGCCGGTGCCAGTACGCTGCCAGCATTCTAGCCAGTTCCGCCGGGCGCCCAGTCGCATCCACAATCTGAAGTTCCGGCTCGCCCTCGCATGCCGGCGCTTTCGCCCCCGGTTCGTAAGCTGGCGCGTGCTGCCGGCGCGCCTCGTCGAGCGCGGTCAGTCCCACCAGGGCGGCAGTGTCAGGCATACGAACCTTCCGGCCGGCTCGGGGTTACAAGCGCCGCTCAATCCAGCGCGGCAGCAGAGCCCGTTGCCGATTCAGGACGATCCCGACCGCCTGTCCGCCTAGCCGCTCGATCAGGTTGCGCGCCGCCGCGATCTCACTCTCGCGCGTTCGTCCGGCGGCCACCACCAGCACCGAACCGTCGCAATAGCGGGACAAGGCGGCGGCCTCGGGCGCTTCGGCCGGCGCACTGTCGAGAATGATCAGGGAGTGCTGCGAGCGCAACATGCCGAGCAGCCGATTTAGGCCGTCTCCACCGAGCGCCATCAGCGCGTGCGGCGTCGGGCAGAGCCGGGCCCACAACAGGTTCCTGGCATCCTGCGCCGGCACCATCGCCGCCGATAGCGGCAGTCCGCGCCGATACGCATCCATAAGCGTGACCAGCTCGAGCGGCCGCGCGCCCTTCGCCGCCATTCCGCCGCAATCGATGAACAGCACCGGCTGCGCCGACTGCAATGCCGCGACCCGTGCGTAGCCGGACGCGACCGTGGTCGCACCCGCGGCGGCCGAGGGGGAGATGAACTGAATGACCAGCGGCACCGCGCCCGTCCGACGCACCTCGATCGCGTGGTAGAGTTGCACGAACGCGGCTTGCAGCCGAGTGATTTCCTGGCCGCCGGCCCTGACCTGCAGTGCGCGGGATCCCCGGCGGCCGTCCGCGAAGTTCTCCAGCGGCGCCAATTCCAGGGACGACAGCTCCGTCATGTCACGCTTTCTTTCAATAGGCATGCGGGTCTATCAGGATCAGGAGGGTTGTGCGCCAGATGATCTTTAGGTCTAACCCAAGCGACCAGTTGCGGATGTAGTCGAGATCGTACGCCACGCGGTTTACGATTTTATCAACGGTGTCGAGTTCGCCGCGAAGCCCATGCACCTGCGCCCAGCCGGTGATCCCGGGCTTCACCCGGTGGCGCGACGCATACTGAGGCACCGCCTCCTCCAGCGGCACGCCGCCCGCCGTGGTTTGCAACCCGTGCGGCCTCGGGCCGACCAGCGACATCTCGCCCCTCAGCACGTTCAGCAACTGCGGCAATTCATCGAGGCTGGCCCGGCGCAACAGGCCGCCCAGGGGGGTAACGCGTTTGTCGTTCCGGCTCGTTTGCTGACGGGCGTCGCTGTCGGCGAGGTGCGTGTACATGGTCCGGAACTTCAAGACCTCGATCACCCGGTTGTTGAACCCGAGGCGACGCTGGCGGAAAAACACCGGTCCCGGCGAGGTCGCCTTGATCAGGAGGGCGAGGCCGATCATCACCGGGGCCAGGAGGACGATCAGGATGCCGGCGAGAAAAAGATCCTCGGCGCGCTTTAGCAGCGCCTGCCCGGCAGAGAGCGGGCGATCGCTCGCCCGCAGCAGCGGCAGGCTCGCCAACCGCGTCACCGGGCGGCCGGGCAGGATTCCGCTCGGCAGGTGGGGAGCCACAAACAGATCCACCGGGGCCGCCGCGATCTCCGAGATCAACAGCGGAATGCGCTGCGCGGTTGACCAGGGGATCGCTATGATGACCGCATCCACCTCGTCGCGCCGGATCATCGGCAACAGCGAAGCGACCGTGCCCAAAACCGGAAGACCGCAGAACGTCGCCCCCGCCGATTCGCCATGATCGCAAACCACCCCGCGCAGGTCATGGGTCCGCAACGACCGCATTCGTTGCAGAAAGTCCTTGCTGAGCTCGTTGGCCCCGACCACCACCAAACGGTCCGGCGAGAGGAAATACGGGCCCAGGCGCAGCCAAGCCAGCCGGAGCCCGATCAATCCGATCATGCTGGCAACGCCGAAGGCCAGGAGCCACGCTTCGGTGTGCGCGCCCCACGCGCCATCCGCGACCAGGCCGCCGACCAAGCCCATGTCGCGCGCCGCCAGTCCCGCGGCATGGACCAGGAGCAGCGCCCCGAATGCTTGCAACAGTCCAAAGGCCAAGGCATCGAGCGCCACCTTCTGCTCCAGCAGCGCGGAAGCGCCATACCTGCCCCGCAGCGCCAGCGCCGCCGCCGAACACAGGCCCACGAATCCTGCCGCGACGGCCACCGACCGGTCCCACTGGGTGCCGATGTCCAGCAGCGCGTAACCGCACAGCAGGCCGGCCATCATAACCACCAGGGCGTCGGCGCCGCCGAGCGCTATGCCTACCGCAACCGGATTGCACCTGAACCGACGCGCCGCTCCATAATCCGCTCGGCCGTAGCCATCGGCCATCGCGGCGGTAGGGCCCAGGGCGGCGACATCCCGCTCCAGCACCGCGTGCGCCACGCCGATCTCATCTGGCACCAGGAGCTTATCCAAACGATGCATACAGACGGGCCTCCTAACCCCCGCCTTACAGACAAGATGCGACAGGCCGGCAGCGGCTTGTCGTTTCGCAGTCGGGATTTGTTATGCCCACGATAGTTCCATCCAATACGCGCGGGAAAGTCCCACGCTCGCGCAACACGCGAATGTCAACGAATTGCCGGCGCATTCACGCTGGCCCCCGACGCCGTACGACGAACGAGAAACGCCACGGAATGCAACTGTCTGTCACGGCGCTGGGCGGTAGCGCGCCGCTCGTCCTGAAGGGGTGCGGAAACCACCGGCTGTGGCCGAAATCCACCACAGCGTTCGTGATCGCGAGTGACACTGGCATTGTGATTGGCGCCGCTGGGTTGCATTTGCTGGTACGATTGCGTCTGGTGACCCCCTTGAGAACGAGCGATTAGCGTATAAGCTAGCTCGTGATTATGAAGACCCTATTACGCGTCCTGCTCGGGGCGATGTTACTCGAGGCGACCGCGACGCTAGCGGCGGCTCGCGTTGAGCCGCCGCCGGGCGCACTATTGCCGGCGGGCTATCTCAGCACGATCGGCAGCCAGATCGTCGATGCCGCGAGCCGGCCTGTGCGCATCGTCGCCGTCGGCTGGCCGGGCGGCGACGGGGACGCCTATGCTCCCTACGGCCTGTTCGCGGTGAACTACCAGCGCACCATGGACGATATGAAGGCGGCGGGGTTCAACACCATTCGCCTGCCTTATTGCGACGGCTGGGTAGGCGAGAATGCCGCGACCATGCCGTTGAACAACGCGACCTACACCTCGATCAATTACCAGCTCAATCCGGACCTGCGCGGCCTGACCGCCTTGCAGGTCACCGACAAGATCGTGGCCTATGCCGGCAGGATCGGGCTCAGGATCATTATTGATCACCACAACAACGCGTGCGGGGGCGGACAGCAGCGCAATGGCCTCTGGTACGACGCCACGACCAGCGTGGCGCGGTTTGAAGCGAACTGGGTGGCTTGGGCACGGCGGTACAAGGGCAATCCGACGGTGATCGGATATGACCTGGATAATGAACCGGCAAACGCTGCAACTTGGGGTGGCGGCGGCCGGAACGACTGGCGTGCCGAGGCAACACGCCTCGGCAATCTGATCCAGGCCGTCGAGCCCGGCGTGTTGATCATCGTAGAAGGCCCGCAGAACTGGAGTTCCACGACGGATCTGCCCCTACGCGGTCCCGAAGGCAATCTTTCCGAGGTTCGCGCGCGACCGGTGGTGCTCAGCGTGCCCCATAAATTGGTCTATTCGGTACATGAGTACCCGCCATCGATCGCCGATATCGGCGTGAACCGGGAGCCTGAGGCTTTGGTCGCGCACATGAACCGGGTTTGGGGCGATGTGGTCGCACAGAACATCGCCCCGGTCTGGGTCGGCGAGATGGGATCGTCGCTGCGCACCCAAGTTGATCGCGCCTGGGCGCAGGTCATGGTGCCCTACCTGAACGGCAAGCTCGGCGCCGAGGGCGGCCCCACCTTCTCGGGCGATCAGCAGGGTATCGGCATCGATTGGTGGTGGTGGGGCAGTGAGGATAATTGGGATCTGAACGGCTATCTCGCGAAATGGGATGGCACTCCGCGCCCTGACCAGCAGGCGGTGGTCGGCCAATTGCTGATGCGCCCCCTCAAAGACGCCCCGCCCAACCGGCCGCCTACCAATTGAAACTTTATCGACTTAATGTCGGATTGCACCTGACCCGCCTCGGGTCAAAGCCCCCGTGGCGGCGGCGCGGTGAACCAGTCTCCACCCGCTCTATCGCTACCACATCCTGGTTGTCCTGCTGACCTTCGCGATCGGCGACATTCCCATTAGGTTGGCATCCAGCCTGCGGTACGATTCCGGGATCGATCCTCAGATCAATCGGTCGCAACTGTTGCGTGTCGGCGATCAGGCGACACGTCCAGGGGCCGCGGACATCGCCCGTCGCCCCCGGACCCGTGCTGGCCGAACCGGTCGCGCCCAGAGCGGGCCGACCGTCCGCGGTTGGGGGCCGCCCTCAGGATCGGGCCAGCACCTCGCTTTCGGGGCGCGTGGCAACCGGCGACCGCCCGGCCATCATGGACCGACGCAGGGCGCCGCGGGCGAGATGTCTGGTCAGTCTTCTTGTGGCGAAGCCGGCGCCGTAGGCGAAGCGCAACAACGGCCCGAAACTGTTGGCCGCGGATGCGCCGGTGAAATAGAGGCCGGGCACCGATGACTCGAACTGGCCGGACAGCACCGGCGTATGGTCGGCGCATTTGAGCGCCGCTTGCACCCGCTCGCCCAGGAATTCAAGGCGCCGCATGTCCACCCGGTAGCCGGTCGCCGCGATCACATGGTCGGCCATGAGGTCGTTGGTGCCACCGTCCGGGCGGCGCAGCGTGAGCACGGCCCGCCCCTCGTCCGCCCGCGCGCCGATCGCATTGCCGACGACGAGAGGCACGTGCTTCTCCACGTATTGGCGCACCGCCCAGCCCGGCGCCGGCCCCAAATGCTTTTGCACGACCGGAAGGCGAAAACTCTCCGGCATATGGTGGAACACCATCGGGGCCTTGCAGCAAGCCAGTGATCGCCAGCCGGTTCCGACGCCCGACATCGGCCCACGTAGTTCGTCCAGCAACGTGCGCGGCCGCGGCGCCCCGCACCAGTTGATCCTTGGCCGGCGCGCGACGACGGTGACATTCGCGCCCTGCTGATGCAGCAGCGCCGCCAGGTCCATGGCGGATGCACCCGCCCCGATCACCAGCACCTGGCGGCCCGCGAACCCGTCGAGATCGCGGTGAACGGCACTGTGGGTGAGGAGCGGCGCCGCGAGGCCGGACAGTTCAGGCGGCGTGAAGGCGTATCTCTGGATGCCGGATGCGACCACGACACGTCGCGCGGCAACCGTTTCCCCGTCGTCCAGGCGCAGCTCGAACCGATCGGACAGGCGCTCGACCGTCACGACCTGCCTATCCTCCAGCCCGGGGACGAACCGTTGCTGGAACGCGATGCCGTAGGAGACGAACGTTTCCAGCTTTACCGGCAGTCCGATATCCGCATACGGCTCGCCATGTTCGGCGCAGTAGGCCGCCAATGTCAGCTCGCTGCCAGGGTCGTAGAGGGTGGACGCGAACCCTTCGGACTTCAGCACCATTCCTCGTGGCATTCCGGTCCGCCACGTGTGCATGGGCGTACCGAACACTCGGAGATCGAGGCCGATCGCCGATAGGTGGGCCGCGAGCGATAGGCCATACGGCCCAGCCCCAATGATTGCGACGTCAGTTGTATGTGCCATTTGCCTTCGACCGCACTTTTGGCGACACAAAGCAAAAATATCGGTTCCCGTCCAGATCGAAATGCGTCCCCCGCGGACACAAATGCTCTAGGAGCCGTCTCCGCACGCAGTGGCATTTTAGGCAGCCGTGGGCGTTTAACTCGTTGTTAAGAAACTTGGCCCACGACGGAGCGCGCAACCCTCCAGGGTGACTCTCCTCCTTGCGGGAAGGGCCGGAGGAGGGATCGGCGAAGCGACTACAGCGACAGCCGCAGCGCCGCCGCGATCTCGCCCACGATGCCACGCCGGAACGCCAGCACGCAGAGCACGAAGATCGCCCCCTGTGTCACCGTGACCCAGGAGCCGAACTGCGCGAGGTAGTTCTCCATCGACGTGGTCGCCCCCGCGCCGATCACGGGCCCGAACACGGTACCGAGGCCACCCAGCAGCGTCGTCAGCACCACCTCGCCCGAGCGGGAGTAATGCACCCCGTCCAGCGTGGCGATGCCGAACACGATCGCGGTGGTCGCCCCGGCGATGCCGGAAAGCGCGGTAGACAGGACGAAGGCGATCAGCTTGTAGTCGTTGGTGCGATACCCGAGCGAGATGGCTCGCGGCTCGTTCTCGCGGATCGCCTTTAGCACCTGCCCGAACGGGGAGTGGATCACCCGGTGGATCAGCAGGAAGCCGGCTACGAAGATCAACGCCGTGAACCAGTACATGTGCATGTCGCTGGTCAGCGAATAGAACCCGAACGCGTGTCCGCGCGGCACTTGCTGGATGCCGTCCTCGCCGCCGGTGAACGGCGCTTCCAGGCAGAAGAAGTACACCATCTGCGCCAGCGCCAAGGTGATCATGGCGAAGTAGATGCCCGACCGGCGGATCGCGAGATAGCCTAGGAACAAGCCGAGCACCGCACCCGTGGCGCCGCCCATGAGGATGCAGGGCACGGCGTCCAGTTGCCAATTCTTCATCGTCCAGGCGGCGATGTAGGCGCCCATGCCGTAGAACGCCGCGTGCCCGAACGAGAGCAGTCCGAGATAGCCGAGCAGCAGGTTGAACGCGCAGGCGAACAGCGCGGTCATCAGCACCCGCATCAGGAACACGGGATAGGCCACGAAGGGCAGCACGATCACCAGCACGAGCATCGCCAGGAAGGCGACGGCCTGCGCGCGGGTGAACCCGAAGGTAAGACCCCGGGCTGGCCGGAAGGTGAGGGAGTGGGTGGTCGAGGACATCTCAGGCGGTCTTTCCGAACAAGCCGCGCGGCAGGAACAGCAGCACGATCACCATGACCAGGAAGACGACAGTAGCCGAGGCTTGGGGGTAGAACACCTTGGTCAAGCCCTCGATCACGCCGAGACCGAAGCCGGTGATGATGGAGCCGAGGATGGAGCCCATGCCGCCTATCACCACGATGGCGAAGACGGTGTTGATGAAGTTGTCCCCCATGTCGGGGTTCACCGAGTAGATCGGCGCGGCGAGCACGCCGGCGAAGGCGGCGAGCGCCACGCCGCCGCCGTAGGTGAGCGTGATCAACCGCGGCACGTTCACCCCGAAGGCGCGTACCAGCGCCGGGTTTTCGGTGGCCGCCCGCAGCCGCGCGCCCAGGAACGTCTTCTCGATCAGCAGCCACGTGCCGATGCAGACCACCAGCGCCGCCACCACGACCCAACCGCGGTAGATCGGCAGGAACATGAAGCCGAGATTGGTGGCGCCCTGCAACGCAGTCGGGATGTCGTACGGCATCCCGGAGCTGCCGAAGTAATTGCGAAACAGCCCCTCGATCACCAGCGCCAGGCCGAAGGTGAGTAGCAGGCCGTAGAGATGATCCAGCTTGTAGAGTCGGCTGATCAGCGTCCGCTCCAGCACGACGCCGAACGCGCCGATGATCAGCGGCGCCAGGACCAGCGACGGCCAGTACCCGATGCCGGCATAGTGCAGCAGCATCCAGGAGGCGAACGCGCCCATCATGAACAACGCGCCATGGGCGAAGTTGATGATGTTCAGCATCCCGAAGATGATAGCGAGCCCGAGCGCTAGCATCGCGTAGAACGCGCCGTTGATCAGCCCGAGCAGCAACTGCCCGAACAGCAGCGGCGCTGGCACCCCCAGTATCATGTGCATGGCAAGTCGATCCTGAGTGAAACGAGTGAGGCCGGCATCAAACGCCCAGATACTCGTGCAATTTATCCATGCTGGCCTCCAGCCGGTGATTAGGGATCATGTCGATCACCCGGCCATGCTCCACAACGTAATGGCGATCAGCGACCGTGGAGGCGAAGCGAAAATTCTGCTCGACCAGGAGCACGGTGAAGCCGCGCGCCTTGATCTCGCGGATGGTGCGGCCGATCTGCTGGACGATCACCGGCGCCAGCCCCTCGGTCGGCTCGTCGAGCAGCAGCAGCTTGGCCCCGGTGCGCAGGATGCGCGCGATCGCCAGCATCTGCTGTTCTCCGCCTGATAGCTTGGTACCGTGGGCCGTGCGCGCGCGCTCCTTGAGGTTGGGGAACAGCGTGTAGATGGTCGGGATGTCGAGCCCGCCCGGGGCCACCACGGGCGGAAGCATCAGGTTCTCGGTGACGCTGAGCGAGCCGAAGATGCCCCGCTCCTCCGGGCACAGCGCGATGCCCGCGCGCGCCACCGTTTCCGAAGCGGCGTCGATCAGCTCGCGCCCCCGGTAGCGGACGCTGCCGACCCGGCGCGGCACCAGGCCCATGATCGCCTTCATGGTGGTGGTCTTGCCGGCGCCGTTGCGTCCGAGCAATGTCACCACCTCGCCTTCCTGCACCTCGAACTCCATGCCGTGCAGCACGTGGCTCTCGCCGTACCAAGCGTTGAGGTCGGCGATCTCAAGCATGGGCCACCTCGGCGACTTCGGTGCCGAGGTAGGCGGAAATCACCTCGGGATTGGCGGAGACCTCGGCGTAATCACCTTCGGCGAGCACGCGCCCGCGCGTGAGGACGGTAATCCGGTCGCACAGGCCCTGCACCACGGAGAGATTGTGCTCGACCATCAGGATGGTGCGCCCGGCGCGGATACGGCGCACCAGCTCCACCACGCGATCGACGTCGGCATGGGTCATGCCCGCCGTCGGCTCGTCGAGCAGCAGCATTTCTGGGTCGAGCGCCAGAGTGGTGGCGATTTCGAGCGCCCGCTTCTGGCCGTAGGCGAGCTGGCCGGCGGTCGCCTCCACGAACTCCGCCAAGCCGACATCGGTCAGCAGCTCGTGGGCGCGCCGGTCGAGGTGGCGGAGCGTGTCCTCCGAGCGCCAGAAGTCGAACGAGTTGCCTCGCGCGCGTTGCAGTGCCAGCCGGACATTCTCGAGCGCGGTGAGCTTGGGGAACACCGCCGAGATCTGGAAGCTGCGCACCAGGCCGAGCCGGGCGACCTGCGCGGGTTTAAGCCGGGTGATGTCCCGGCCCTTGAAGGCGATATGCCCGCGCGTCGGTTGCAGGAACTTGGTCAGCAGATTGAAGCAGGTTGTCTTGCCCGCGCCGTTCGGGCCGATCAGGGCGTGGATGGTCCCCTCGCGGACCCGAAGCGCCACATTATCGACGGCCACGAAGCCGCTGAACTCCCGCGTAAGGCCAGTCGTTTCCAGAATGAAATCGGCCAAGCCTGGACATCTCCCTGTGATTTGTCGTGACAGCTGCGTGAGCCACTGAGTTGCACATCGCCATTCGGGGCGCAAGAATGCTCCTGGTCAATCGAGTAGCGGCCCCTTCCCGTATGCGACTGAAAAGCCCCCTGTTCGCCCCCGGCGATTCCGAGCGCAAGACCGAGAAGGCGATCGGTTCCGCAGCCGATGCCGTGATCCTGGACCTGGAGGACAGCGTCGCCGCTCCCGCCAAGGAGGCGGCGCGCGGGACGGTTGCGGCGCGGTTGCGCGCGATGGCGGGCGATCCGCGCAAATCCGACCTGATCGTGCGGGTCAATCCGCGCGGCACGCCTTGGTACCTGGCCGACCTCGCGGCCGTGGTGCCGGCCGGGGCGGCGGCGGTGATGCTGCCCAAATGCACCGGCCCGGACGATTTGCGCGCGCTCGATCACCACCTGGAGGCGCTGGAGGCCTCGGCGGGGTTGGCGGCTGGCAGCGTGGGCGTGGTGGCGATCGTGACCGAGACGGCTGGCTCGGTGTTCATGCTGGGCGCCTATGCCGGTGTGGCCGCGCGACTGACCGCGATCTGTTTCGGGGCCGAGGACATCTCGGCCGATCTCGGCGTGGCGCCCCGCAAGCCGGACGGGTCGTATAACGCGGCGGTGGTGTTCGCTCGCGCTTCGGTGCTGGCGGCGGCCGGGGCGATCGGAGTGCCGGCGATCGACACGCCTTGGCCCGACCCGCGCGACCCCGACGGTTTGAGACGCGAGGCCGAGGCGGCTGCTGCCGATGGCTTCGCCGGCAAGATCCTGATCCACCCGGCGCAGATCGACATCGTGAACGCGGTGTTCACGCCGCCGCCCGAGCAGGTGCGCTGGGCCGAGCGGGTACGCGAGCACTTCGCGGCCAACCCGGATTTGGGTGTGTTCGCGCTAGACGGCAAGATGATCGACCGGCCGCATTATCGGCTGGCAATGCGGGTTTTGGCGGCTGCTGCCAGGTAGCATCGCCGCCTCGCTAAGGACGTTCCTGCCGCGATTTTTGCATCGAATTTAGTTATCGAATCCCTTGGCCAGCAATGCGGTTACCAAACCCGTGCCAATGGACGCTAGAAGATGGGATCGTTACCGGCATGGCCACGCCGGTAGTTACGTCGACGCCTATGAGTGCATACCACCGATTGCCCAGTAGATGTAGTTCAGCCCCCGACCGCGACGTTGTCGTACACGCCGACGCCCTGCAGCAGCAGGAACTTGCAAGGCCCGCCGTCCTTGCCGTGGACGTAGTGCGCCGTGTTGGGCGGGACAGCGCACCGCTCTCCGGGCCGAAGCTCGTGGACCGCGCGCGGGGCGCGGGTCTCCACCACCATCGGACCCTCCAGGCAGACGAAGCTGTCGCTGATCTCGGAATGATAGTGCCATGGGACGCACTGGCCGGCGGTCAGCGTCAGCACGCTGGCCCGCATATCGGCGCCCTCCATCACCCGCTCGTAACCGGCGATGCCGAGTTGCATGGTGCGCTCGCCTTCCCGCATGATTCCCCTCTCCGGCCGATCCAACCCAGCATAGCGACCGGGGCACGCGCGGCGAAAGCCCCGCCCCGGCGGGTGACTTTTCCTTTAATATTAGACACTGACATCCGCCTGCTACACGGACCCGCAGATGGGGCCAACAGTGAACATCAGGCGTTTCCTCGCCGCCGCGCTTGGCGTCCCGTTGTTCCTCGGCGGCTGCGATCTCGGGCCGAGCTATCGGCACCCCGCACTCGATGTCCCGCCAAGCTTCCGCGCCACGCCCGCCACCCAGCAGGCGGCCTGGCCGCGCCCCGTTTGGTGGCGCGGCTTCCGCTCGCCCGAACTGGACCGGCTGATGGCCGAAGCCGAGGCGCGCAACTTCGACATCGCCGCCGCCGTCGCCCGTGTCCGCCAGGCCGATGCCGCCGTCCGCATCGCCGGCGCCGCGCTGCTGCCGAGCCTCACAGGCACAGGCAGCGCGAGCTGGCAGGAAGCCGGCTTCAACAGCCGGGGCTTCGGCGGCACCGGGCTGGCGAGTGGAGGCGGGACGGCAGACCTGCACAGCTACAGCGTTGGCGCCAACATCGCTTATGTGGCGGATTTCTGGGGCCACAACCGCGCCTTGACCCAGGCCGCCGTGGCCGACGCCGTGTTCAGCCGGTTCGACCAGCAGACCGTCGCCCTTACCGTGCTCACCTCCGTCGGCCAGACCTGGTTCACCGCGCTCGCCTACGCCGACCGGCTCGCCGTCGCGCGCCGGAACCTCGCCGACTCCGAGCAGAGCCTGGCGGTGATCCAAGGCCGGCTTAGCGCCGGCACCGCGACCGCGCTCGACCTCGACCAGCAAGCGGCTCTCGTGGCGACCGAGCGGGCGAACATCCCGGCGCTGCGCCAGGAGCTGGAGCAGGAGCTGATCGCCCTCGGCATCCTGGTGGGCAAGCCGCCCGAGCAGGTGACGGCGCGGCCCGGAACCCTGACCGCGCTGGCCCTGCCCCTTGTCTCCCCTGGCCTGCCGTCGGAGCTGCTGCGCCGCCGCCCCGATGTGGCGGGGGCGGAGGCCCAACTCGTGGCCGAGAACTTCGACATCAAGGCCGGCCGCGCCGCCTTCTTCCCTACGGTCGCGCTGACCGGCGAGCGGGGCTACCAGAACAACGCGCTCGCCAACCTGTTCACACCGGGCGGCATTATTGCCTCGCTCGCCGCCAGCGTGACCCAGCCGATCTTCGACGGCGGCGCGCTGCGCGGCCAACTGGAGCAAGTCAAAGGTCGGTATGCCGAGTTGCTAGCCGACTATCGCAAGGCGGTCGTGCAAGCGTTCACCGATGTCGATAACGCGCTGACCGCATGGCGCTACACCAGCGAGCAGGAGGCCTTGCAACGTCAGGCGGTCGCGACGGCAAGACGTGCCGCCGCCGCGGCACGCGCGCAGATCGAGGCCGGGACGGCAGACGTGACCACGCTGCTCACCACCGAAACGACGCTGTATACCGACGAGGACGCGCTCGTCCAGATCCGCCTCGCCCGCTTCGTCGCCCTGCTCGATCTCTATCAGGCGCTCGGCGGGGGCTGGCAGCAGCCGGCCGGGCCGATCCCGGATCAGTTCCCCGGCCTCTCGCCCGGATTGCTCCGCGGCGGCGTCGCGCTGCCCGTGGTGGGCGGAAATCTCTGAATGCCCGATTGCCGGACCATTTCACCGCGCCGATATGCCTTGGCGCGGCGGGACCGCATCGGAACCGGCGGGGCGTGGGTACGGGGCATGGATAACTGAGCATGGATATCGGCACCCGCGAACCCGTCGTTGTCGAAACAAAACCGCGAACTCGGCGCGGGCGGCTGGGCATGGCCCCCGCGTCGGCGGTGTTGCTTGCCGGCATTGGCGCGGCCATTTGGCTCTGGCCCGCAAGCAAGCCCCGTCCCGCGAAGCCAGACCGGTTCGGCGACGGCCCGGTGCCGGTGCTGGTCACCGGCGTGATGCGAAAGGACGTGCCGATCTGGCTCGACGCGCTCGGCACCGTCCAGGCGTACAACACCGTCACGGTCAAGCCGATGGTGAGCGGCCCGCTCATTGAGGTTGATTTCAAGGACGGCCAGGACGTCAAGAAAGGCCAGGTGCTGGCGCGCATCGACCCGCGCACCTATCAGGCATCGCTCGACCAGGCGGTGGCGAAGAAGGCGCAGGACGAGGCCCAGCTCGCCAATGCGAAGATCGATCTCGCGCGTTACGCCAAGCTCGTACAGAACAAGTACACCACCGCCCAGACCGCCGATACGCAAAAGGCCTTGGTCGCGCAGCTCACCGCGCAGGTGCAGGGCGACCAGGCGCAGATCGACAACGCCCGAACCCTGCTCAGCTACTGCACCATCGTCTCGCCACTCGACGGCCGGGCGGGCCTCCGGCAAGTGGACGCGGGCAACATCGTGCAGCTCTCCGACACCACGCCGCTCGTGAGCATCACGCAGCTCCAGCCGATCTCGGTGCTGTTCACGCTGCCCCAGCAGGATCTCGCGGCGGTCGCGGCCGCGATGCGGCAAGGCAGGCCGGTCGTGCTCGCCTACCCGCAGGGGGCCGCGCACGGCCTCTCCGACGTGCTCGACCGAGGCACGCTCGAAGCACTCGACAACCAGGTCGATCCCACCACGGGCACGATCAAGCTGAAGGGCACCTTCCCCAACGCGCAAGGCAAGCTGTGGCCGGGTGGCTTTGTGGGCGTCAGGCTGCAGGTGGCGGTCGCGCACGACGTCATTGTCGTGCCGCCCTCGGCGGTGCAGCGCGGCCCCAGCGGCGACTACGTGTATGTAATCAACGCCGACGACACGGCGACCCGGCGGATGGTGACGGTAAGCCACCAAGATGAGGACGCCGCGATCATCGCATCTGCAACGAAGCGCGACCTCAAGCCGGGCGAGCAGGTCGTGACCGATGGCGCCTCGCGCCTGACCGACGGCAAGAAGGTCGCGATCGCGCCGGCAGCGGGCGAACCCGCTCCGATGCCGGCGGCCGACACGGCAAATGCCCCGGGGGCGAATGCGCCGGGCGCGCACCGGCACAAGGCGCGCAGCTCGTGAGCCTGTCGGCGCCGTTCATCGCTCGCCCGATCGCCACTTGGCTGCTGGCCGTCGCGATCCTGCTGGCGGGCGCGCTCGGTTATTTCTCGCTGCCTGTCTCTGCGTTGCCCCAAGTCGATTTCCCCACCATCGAGGTCACGACGCAGCTTCCTGGCGCCAGCCCACAGACGATCTCCACGCTCATCACCGCCTCGTTGGAACGTCAGTTCGGCGAGATCCCGGGGCTCGCGACCATGACCTCGCAAAGCTCGGAGGGCACTAGCCAGATCACGCTGCAATTCGACTTGAACCGTGGTCTCGATTCCGCCGCCCAGGACGTGCAGGCGGCGATCAATGCCGCGGCTGGCACTCTGCCGGCCAATCTCCCGTATCCGCCGGTCTATTCCAAGGTGAACCCGGCCGACGCGCCGATCCTGACCTTGGCGCTCACGTCGAACTCGGTGCCGATCGACCGGGTCAGCGACGCCGCGGACACCGTATTGCAGCCCCGGCTGGCGCAGATCGACGGTGTGGGAAAAGTCACGGTTGAAGGTGGGCTGCGCCCGGCGGTGCGGGTGCGCGTCGATCCCGCCCGGCTCGCCGCTTATGGGCTGGCGATGGAGGACGTGCGCACCGCGGTCGCCAATGCCAATACCGACGGCGCTAAAGGCGGGTTCGATGGCGCGCGCCAAGCGGTGGCGGTCGGCGCGAACGATCAGCTTGTCTCGGCGGATCAGTACCGCGAACTCGTGATCGCGTGGCGCAACGGTGCGCCGGTGCGGCTTTCCGCCATTGGCCAAGTAGTGAATGGGGTCGAGAACGACCGCGTCGGCGCCTGGTACTTCCATAACGGCAAGCGCGCGCCGGCGGCGGTGCTCGACATCCAGCGCCAGCCGGGCGCCAACATCGTGCAGACGGTGGATCGGATCAAGGCAGCGTTGCCGGCGCTGCGACGGTCCATGCCCGCCGACATCCAGCTCGCCGTCGCCACCGATCGGACGCTCAGCATCCGTGCCTCCGTGCGCGACGTGCAGATCACGCTGATCATGGCGATTGCGCTGGTGGTGCTGGTGATCTTCGCCTTCCTACGTTCGCCCCGCGCCACTTTCATCCCCGCGGTCGCCCTGCCGCTGTCGCTGGTGGGCACGTTCGGGATCATGGACCTGCTCGGCTACAGCCTCGACAATCTGTCGCTGATGGCGCTGACCGTCGCCACCGGCTTCGTGGTGGACGACGCGATCGTCATGATCGAGAACGTCGTGCGCTACATCGAGGCGGGGGCGAAGCCGCTGGAGGCGGCGTTCCGGGGGGCGGGGCAGATCGGGTTCACCATCGTCTCGCTCACGGTCTCGCTGATCGCGGTGTTCATCCCGCTACTGTTCATGACCGGCGTGGTCGGCCGGCTGTTCAGCGAATTCGCGATGACGCTGTCCATCGCGGTCGTGGTCTCGGCCGTGATCTCGCTCACGCTGACCCCGATGATGTGCGGACGTCTTCTGCGGCCGGCGGCCGAGCAGCACCCGGGCGCCGTCGCCCGCGCTCTGGAGGCGGGGTTCGAGGTGATGCTGCGCGGCTACCGGCGCACGCTCGCCTGGTCGCTGCACCGCCAGCCCCTGGTGCTCGCGATCGCGCTCGCCACGCTGGCCGGCACGATCGGGCTCTATGTCGTCGTGCCCAAGGGCTTCCTGCCCGAGCAGGATACCGGGGTGATCGTCGGGGTGACCGAGGGGGCGCAGAGCATCTCGATCCCCGGTCTCGCTTCGTTGCAGAACCAGGCCGCCGAGGCGATCGCTCGCGACCCGGCGGTGACGGGCGTGGTCTCATTCGTGGGCGCCGGCACGATCAACGCCACGGCGAATGCCGGCCAGCTCACCGTCGCGCTGAAGCCGGTCGGGCGCCGCGACGGGGCGCAGAGGGTGATCGCGCGGCTACGGCGCGACATCGCGGGCATTCCAGGCCTGACGGCGTATTTCAAACCGGTGCAGGACATCACGCTCGGCTCGCGCGTCAGCCGGACGGCGTACCAGTACACGCTGATCGATACCGACGCCAAGGAACTGGCGACATGGGCGCCGAAGCTGGTCGCAGCGCTGCGCCATGCGCCCGCGCTCGCCGGGGTCGCGTCTGACCAGCAGGACGAGGGCTACAAGACCCAGATCACGGTGGACCGCCAGGCGGCGATGCGGCTCGGCGTGAGTATGCAGTCGGTGGAAGACACGCTCTACGACGCATTCGGCCAGCGCCAGATCTCCACCATCTTCGGCCAGGCCAATCAGTACCGCGTGATCCTTGAAGCCGATCCCCGCTGGCAGGCCGACCCCGACATGCTGCGGCTGCTGCGCGTGCCGGGAGCGAACGACGCGCAGGTGCCGTTAGCGACCATCGCCGCCATGACCCGGACCACGGCGCCGCTAGTGGTCACGCACCAGGAGCAGTTCCCCGCGGCGACGATCAGCTTCGACACCGCGCCCGGCCACTCGCTTGGCGATGCGGTGGCCGCGATGCGGCGCGCCGAGCAGGCGATCGGAATGCCGCCCACGATCTCCGGCAGTTACGCCGGCGATGCCGCCGAATTCGAGCGCTCGCTCGCCGCCGAGCCGTGGTTGATCCTGGCTTCGGTGGTGGTGATCTACATCGTGCTCGGGGTGCTCTACGAGAGCTGGATCCATCCGGTCACGATCCTGTCCACGCTGCCCTCGGCCGGGATCGGTGCGCTGCTGGCGCTGATGATTTGCGGCAGCGATCTTTCCGTGGTGGCCCTGGTCGGCGTGGTGTTGCTGATGGGGATCGTGAAGAAGAACGCGATCATGATGATCGACTTCGCGATCGAGGCGGAGCGCAGCCGCGGGCTGGCGCCGAGGGCGGCGATCGAGGAGGCGTGCCTACTCCGCTTTCGCCCGATCATGATGACCACGATGGCGGCGCTGCTCGGCGCGCTGCCGCTGGTCCTGGAGCACGGCGCCGGCTCGGAGCTGCGCTGGCCCCTCGGAGTCACGATCATCGGCGGGCTGCTGCTGAGCCAGTTGCTCACGCTTTACACCACCCCGGTGATCTATCTCGCTTTCGAGCGGCTGCGGCTGCGCTTCGCGGGACCGGATCCGGCGGCGGTGGCGGCGGAATAGCCGGGGGTGGGCTTCTCTGCCCCCTTCATCGCCCGCCCCGTGGCAACCACGCTGCTGGCGATCGGGCTCCTGCTCGCGGGCCTGGTCGCCTATCGCTTCCTGCCCGTGGCGGCGCTGCCGAGCGTCGATATCCCGACCATCGTCGTGTTCGCCAACCGCCCCGGCGCCGACCCGGAGACGATGGCGAACTCGGTGGCGGCCCCGCTGGAGCGCCGGCTCGGCGGGATCTCGGGAGTCACCGAGATCACCTCGATCAGCTCGGTCGGCGCCAGCTCGATGATCGTGCAATTCGACATCGACCGCGACATCAACGGCGCGGCACATGACGTGCAGGCGGCGATCAACGCCGCGCAGGACGACCTGCCTTCGGACCTGCCGACCCGGCCGTTCTACCGCAAGTTCAACCCGGCCGACGCGCCGATCATGATCGCCGCGCTCTCGTCGGACACGCTGCCGGTGCGCGAGGTTTACGATGCCGCCGACACCATCCTGGGCCAGCGCCTGTCACAGGTGGACGGCGTGTCCAACGTCACGGTGAACGGGTCGGAGAAGCCGGCCGTGCGCGTCGATCTCGATCCGGTGCGGCTCGCCGCCGCGGGCCTGTCGGGCCAGGATGTCGTTACCGCCATTCGCGAAGCCAACGTGACGGAACCGACCGGCGGCTTCGAGGGCCCGAACCGGGCTGAGACGATCGGCGTGAACGGGCAGATCTCGCACGCGGATCAGTACCGCCGCTTGGTGATCAAGGCCGGCCAGGGGGCGATTCTGCAACTCTCTGATGTGGCCCACGTGGTGGACGGCGTGGCCAACACGCGGCTCGCCGCCTGGGATGGCAAGAAGCCGGCGATCCTGCTCACGATCAGCAAGCAGGCCGGCGCCAACGTGATCCAGACCGTGGACCGGGTGCGCGAACTTCTGCCGCGACTCATGTCTTGGATGCCGGCCGGGATCAAACTGACCGTGATCCAGGACCGCACCACCACGATCCGCGCCAGCGTGAACGAAATCCAGTACACGATGGGCGTGACCATCGCGCTCGTGCTGCTGGTGGTGCTGCTGTTCATGCGCCGGTTGGTGCCGATCCTGGCCGCCGCCGTCACCGTGCCGCTGTCGCTCTGCGGCACGCTCGCGGGCATGTGGTTCATGGGCTACATGCTCGACAACTTCTCCTTGATGGCGCTGACGATCTCGGTAGGCTTCGTGGTGGACGACGCGATCGTGATGATCGAGAATATCGTCCGCCACATGGAACGCGGTGTGCCGCCGTTGCGTGCGGCGATGATCGGCTCGCGCCAGATCGGCTTCACGGTGTTCTCGATCAGTGTCTCGCTGGTCGCGGTATTCATCCCGCTGATCTTCATGGGCGGCATCTTGGGCCGGCTATTCCACGAGTTCGCCGTGACGCTGACCATGGCGATCGTCGTCTCGGCCGCGGTGTCGCTGACGCTCACGCCGATGATCTGCGGACGGTGGATGAAGCGCGGCGCCATCGCGGCTCACGAAGCAGGGGGCCAAGAGCAGGCCATCGGCTTTGGGAGCCGCATCGATCGCGGCATCGCGCGTGGGCTGGCCGGGGTGGATCGTCTCTACGCCAAGTCGCTTGGCTGGTCGTTGCGCCATCAAGGCTTCATGCTGCTGGTGATGCTGGCGACGATCGTGCTCACGGTGCGGCTCTACGGCTCGGTCCCGAAGGGATTCATGCCGATCCAGGACACGGGCATCCTGATGGGCTCCACGGTTGCCTCGCCCGACGTTTCGTTCCAGGCGATGGAAGCGCGCCAGCGGGCCCTGGTGGACGTGGTGCTCGCCGATCCGGCGGTGGAATTGGTCGGGTCGCAGGTCGGGGTTTCCACCGGATGGAACTCGCTCAACCGCGGTTGGCTCCAGATCAGCCTCAAGCCGCTGTCCGAGCGGCGCATTTCGTCGGAGCAGGTGATCGCGCGGCTGCGGCCGAAGCTGCAACGACTCGGGGGTATCCAGGCCTCGCTGTTCTCCGCCCAGGACTTGCGTGGCGGCGGGCGCACCGGCGGGTCGCAATTCCAATTCGTGGTCATCTGCCAGGATCTGTCCGAGCTGCGGCGCTGGAGTCAGCTCCTGGAGGACAAGCTTAAGGCCACGCCTGGGATCGCCGACGTGACTTCCGACCAGGATCACGCCGGCCCGCAGGCCAATGTGGTGATCGACCGCGCCGCCGCCGCCCGGCTCGGCATCACCGCGACCGCGATCGACAACGCGCTGAACAACGCCTTCGCGCAGCGCCAGGTCTCGAATATCTACGCCCAGCGCAACCAGTACACGGTCGTCGTCGAGACCGATCCTGCCTTGCAGGCCTCGCCCGCCATGCTGAACCGGGTCTATGTGGGCGCCAGCCACGGCACCCAAGTCCCACTCGGAGCGATCGCCCGTTTCGAGCAGGGCGACGCCCCGCTCGCCATTCGCCACCAAGGCCAGTTCCCGGCCGCGACACTGAGCTTCAATCTCGCGCCTGGCATGGCGCTGGGTGATGCCGAGCGGGCGGTGCAGACGGCCGCGGCGGACCTGCGGATGCCCCCCGAGGTCCATACCGAGTTCGCCGGCAATGCCAAGTGGTTGCAACAGACCGAGCGAACCGAGCCGCTGCTGATCGCGGCCGCGCTGATCGCGATCTACATCGTGCTCGGGGTGCTCTATGAGAGCCTGCTGCACCCGCTGACCATTCTCTCCACTTTGCCATCCGCGGGGCTTGGCGCGCTGTTGGCGCTGCTGCTTACCGGCCAGCCGCTCGACATCATGGGCATCATCGCCATCATCCTGCTGATGGGGATCGTGAAGAAGAACGCGATCATGCTGGTGGATTTCGCGCTGGAGGCGGAACGCCAGCGTGGCCTATCGCCGTTCGCCGCGATCCACGAGGCGTGCCTGGAGCGATTCCGCCCGATCATCATGACCACTTTGGCGGCTTTATTCGGTGCCGTCCCCCTGGCTGCCGCGTTCGGCACAGGGGCAGAGCTGCGCCGCCCGCTCGGCATCGCCATCGTAGGCGGCCTGGTGATCTCGCAAATGCTGACGCTCTACACCACGCCGGCCGTTTATCTCGCGCTGGAGCGGCTGGCCGGCAAACGCCCGCCGATCGTCGTCCTAAGAGCGTCGGAGTGATTCAACTTTGCTTGCAACACGATCGAAGCCGCTCGATCTCGCGTGCCTCGGCCATCCGGGCTCGTTTTTCGAACTCCTCGCCCAAACGGTGCAGCTGATCTGACACTTCACGCTGATGGGCCATGCCCGCGAGACGAAAGCACTGCTCGGCCCTCTCCCGAAGCCAGTCCGAGTCCTCTTGGCGCGCCTCGAACATCTCGGGTCTCCTTCTGTCACGCCTGCTGTGTCCCGCCTTCGCTCGCCGACCTTCGGTTGGATGCAGCCCACACATGTTGCTCGCCATTCTGTGAGCAACCACGCCACTGCCTGGCTTTCGCGCCATGCCGTTATTCGCGGTTCTGCTAACGACCATCGCTGGCGCCTTACCCGCCGTCCCTTTAGGCTGCGCGCGTGCACTCGGCGGAGGAGGCGAGGACAGTGCCCAGCCGGATCAATCGGGCGATCGAGCTGTTGGAGCAGGGTCAAGCGATTTACTACACCGGCGGTCATTCGGGGCATGTGCTGACCCGGATGCGGGGCCGGGAGGACGCGCGCACCTGGGCCGACTACATCAATATCGGCATGGAGCACGGCGCGTTCGACATGAGCGGGCTTGCCGAGTACATGGGCGGCTTGCTCGATGCCGGGCCGACCCGCTCCGGGCATCGCACGCCGGCGGTGATCGTCGAGGCGCCGGTGAATGGCACCGATGCCGACAACGTTCGTTACAATGCCTGGCAGTTCCGCCAGATCCTCGGGCGCGGTGTACATGGCGTCCTGCTGTGCCAAGCCGAGGATGCGCGGGCGGTGCGCGCCTTCGTCGAATCCTGCCGCTACCCGCATCAGACGCGCGGCATCGACCCGGCCATCCCTTCGCCCGTGGCGCGAATGCGCGGCGCCAGCACAAACGGCGCGCGCGCCGACGCGGCGCTTGGAATTGGTGCGCGCGGTCGCGGCTCGGAGGCTACCGCGGCGCCGATTTGGGGCCTGACACCGCGCGAATATCTGGAGCGATGCGACCCATGGCCGCTCAACCCCAGCGGCGAGCTGCTGCTCGGGGTCAAGCTGGAAAGCCCGGAGGGCGTGGCGCACTGCGAGGAGATCCTGGCCGTGCCCGGTCTCGGCTTCGCCGAGATGGGGCCGGGCGATCTTGGCCTGTCGCTCGGTTATCCGGATGTCCCGCGCGAGCCCTATCCGCCCGAAATGAGGGAGGCGCGGTCACGCATCTTCGCCGCGTGCCGGCGGAACCGGGTGGCGTTCCTGGAAGGATGCGGCGCGGACAGCATTCGGGCCCGGCTCGATGAAGGCGTCCGCGTCATTGCCGGAGACCGCGAGGAGGTGGCGCTGATCGGTCGCGCCCATCAGCGACGGACGATGCCGGTTTAGAAGCACGGCTTCACGACTGCGGGACCGCTTGCAACGCGAGTAGCGGACCTTTGTTGGACGGTCAGCGTGAATGACCAGAGTTTCATGAACGTGGCTGGGGTTTAATCGCTCCAGCCCGAGACCAACCACGACATATTTCGTATGTCTCGCGCGTCGCGGCCTGCCCCTCGCGCAGCCGCACGGGTTTATCTTAAAAGGAGTTCTCATGACCAACCAGAAGGGCATCGCCGGCCGGCCGTGGCTGCGGACCGCGCTCGCCGCCGCCCTGCTCGCCGGCACATCGCTTGGTGGCCTCGCCACCATTACGCCAGGCATCGCGGCGCCTGAGGCGGGGCAACAAAGCACGGGCAATACCACGGCGCAGCCAAACCAGCAGAAGCCGCCGCCGATTAACCCGACGCAAGCGATGCCGCAGCAAATTCCGAGCTTCGTTGACCTGGTCAAACAGGTGAAGCCGGCGGTCGTTTCAGTAACCAACTACCTCAAGAACACCCCGGCGGTCGCCGATGAGGAGATGCAGCCAAACGAGCAACAGCCGAACCAGCCGTCGCTACCTTTCCCATTTAACCAGTTCCCGTTCAACCACATGAACCCGCAAGGTCCGCAAGGACCGCAGGAGCACGCGGTCGAGGCGCGCGGGTCCGGCTTCATCATCCAGCCGGATGGCCTGATCGTCACCAACAACCATGTGGTGAAGGACGCACAGCGGCTCGAGGTCACGATGTCGAACGGCGATAAGCTGTCCGCCAAAGTGATCGGCACCGATCCGCGCACTGACATCGCGCTGCTGAAGGTGAACGCGCATCATCCGCTACCCTACCTCAAGCTTGGCAACTCGGCCGACGTGCAGCCGGGCGAATGGGTGATCGCCATCGGCAACCCGTTCGGGCTATCCGAGACCGTGACCGCGGGCATCGTCTCGGCCACCGGACGCAGCATCGGCGCCGGGCCGTATGACGATTTTCTGCAAGTCGATGCGCCGATCAACCAAGGCAATTCCGGCGGACCGCTGATCACCCAGGACGGCAAGGTGGTCGGCATGGACACCGCGATCCTATCGCCTTCCGGCGGCTCGATCGGCATCGGCTTCGCCATCCCGTCGGACGTGATCAAGCGGATCTCCTCCGATCTCGAGCAGTATGGTCACGTCACGCGCGGCTATCTCGGCGTCGAGGCGCAGCCGGTCACGGATGCGATGTCGAAGGCGCTCGGCCTGGCGCAACCGGGCGGGGCGCTGGTTGCCGCGGTGGAACCGAACACCCCGGCATCGCAGGGCGGCATCCAGCCGGGCGACGTGATTCGTTCGGTCAACGGCCAGTCGATCAAGGATCCGCGTGCTCTGGCCATGGACATTGCCAGCGTTAAGCCGGGCGACGAGGCGCATCTCAGCGTGATCCGCGACGGGCACGATGAGACGGTCGACGTCAAGGTCGCGGAATTGCCGAGCGAGCAGCAGATGGCCCGGGCGGGCGGCGGGAGCCAGCCGCACTCGCAGGAGCCCAAGGTGGGCGTGGCACTCGGGCCAGTCTCCCCGGACCTCGCGAGCCAGCTTGACTTGCCGAGCGGAACTCAGGGCGCGGTCGTGACGCGGGTAAAGCCAGGATCGCCGGCGGAGCAGGCCGGGATTCAGGCAGGCGACGTGATCGTGGGTGTCGGCACCCATTCGGTGCATGATCCCGCCTCGGCAACGAAGGCGATCCGCGAGGCGCTGCAACACGACCATAACGCTCTGGCGTTGCGGATCATCCGCAACGGCCAGCCAGCCTTCGTGGCGGTGAACCTGAACAGCGGCAACGCCGAGGCAGGGAACGGCTGATACCAACGGGACGGGTGGGGCCTACTTAGGCCCCGCCCGCCAGCCGGTGCTCTTGGCGCCACCCTTGGGCACGAACACGAGCTGATCGGTGACGGCCTGCTGAGCGATGTTGAAGCTCGGCGTGGACCCGCCGTACCGGGTCAGGATGCCGTCCGGAGACCCGCCGCTGCCGAGCCACCACCAGCCGGTGCCGATGCCCTGCTGGTCGCCGGAGAAGGTCGGGCCTCCTTGCGCACCGTCCTGGCCATCGAAGTAGCCGATCATGGTGTTGGCCCAGGCTTGCTCGCCGGCCACGCTTTCGGGGTTGCCGTCGTTGGTGCCATCGAGGCTAGAGCCCATTTCGCCGACCCATACGGGCGCGATGTTGTCGGTCTCCACGAAGCCCCAAGCGCGGTTCATCCGCTGGATCGCGACGGGGCCGGAGTCGGGCCGAACACCGGAAATACCGTACGGGTATTCATGGACCGAATAGACCACCTCGTTGATGACCGCCTGCCCGTCGACGGTGATCCGCACCGGCTTGGTTTTCACGCCTGTGAGATTGCCCTCGGGGGCGGCCACGTTCGGGTCCATCCCGGAGCCTCGGCGGGGCGCGCCGTATTCCTGCGGCCCCTCGGCGATGATCAGGGCGCCGGGATCGGCCGCCTCGACCGCGCTGCCGACGATGGAATACATCGCCTGGATGTCGGTCGGACCGCCCTGGCCCCAGTTGATGTGGCCGACCGAGGTGGGCTCGTTGTCGAGGTCGTAGCCAATGACCGTGGAATTGCCCTTGAAGGTGCTCGCGAGAGCCACCCAGTCCCGTTGGAACTGCTGGGCCGTTACTGTGCCGGTTGTCCCACGGCCATCGGTGCCGTCGCTGCCGGGTCCGCTGTCGAACCAGAGCCCATTCGCCTGCTGACCGGCTTGCCCGTCATTATCATGGTGATCGAAGATTACCCTCAGACCGATCTGGCCGGCATAGGCGACCACCTTCTGGAAAATTTGCAGGTTGCTCAGACCCCGTAGGTTCGAGTTCTGCGAGTAATTGATCTGACCCGACTGAGGAATTTGATTCAGGGTCGAATCACCCCAGGCGATCCGCAGCGTGTTGAACCCGTCCGCCTTCGCGTCGTTCATGAGGGTCCGGTAGCTGGTGTTCGCCAGCCCCTGGAGTGCGCCACCCGCCGCATTCGCACCCCACCACCCAACCGCATCGATGCGCACCGGGATGTTGTTGTCATCGACGATCTGGTTGCCTCTGGTGTGGAGATAGCCGGACGGCAGCAAATAGCCGCCCTGACCGGCGAGCAACAGCATGGCTACCCAACAGCTCGATAAGTTCGGTCGCGGTATCGTCAACGACGGGATTCCTGATTGATGGACGTTTCGCGGCGCTTTGGAGGACCGCTGCCGGTCGCGATGCCGATGCACACGCGTGCGGGACCAGAGAGGTCAGCGGACCTCGATCCGAACCAGGTCGCGCACACTGCGTCCGCCGCGACGGTCGCCGGGTAGCACGAGGCGAAGTTGACCGTCCGGCAACGCCACGCCATCAGCCGCATAGGCGATGAGTACCTTCTTATCCTCGAAGGAGGGATCGAGTTCGGCCAGCGCAAGTGCCGCCGTAAAGCCGTCCCGGCCGGTAACGAAGATCACCTCCGGCACCCGGCTGCGCGGCTTGGACGAATTGAAGGCGCCGGCTTGCTCCAGCAGGGTCCAGAGCAGCACGCCTTGATAGGTGGCGGTTTTTTCGCCGTGTTCGGCGAGGAACGAAACGCGCTCCTCGACCGGCGCCATCTGGCGCAGGTCGTGCGCGGTGACCCGCAGCTCGAGCCGAACATGGCCGACGATGGCCAGCCCGGGCTCGGTCGTCGGCCCCGCGGCAACAGCCATCAGCAGCGCCGCGCCGAGCACCGCGCGCCGGCCCAGCCTCCACGGTAGGGTCCGGGGCAGCCGCACCTACTTCGCCACCATCACGTCCGATGCCTTGATCACCGCGATCGCCTCGTCGCCCGTCTTCAGGCCCAACTCGTCCACCGCCTCGTTGGTGATGGACGACGTGATCACCACGCCGTTGCCGATGTCTAGGCGCACATGCGAGGTCGTCGCCCCCTTCTGCACGCTGGCGATTTTGCCCTTGATCTGGTTTCTGGCACTGAGCTTCATTCCTGGCACTCCCTCAAACCTCGATCACCACGTAGTCTTCCTCGACCGCCACGGGCACCGTCTCCGCTACGTACGGACCTTGCACGACCCGCTGACCGGGTGCGACTTCCACTGGATAGTTTCTTACGGAAATTTTCTTCGGGTCGCACCAGGACTGGCCGGTGCGGATGTCGAACTCCCAGCCGTGCCACGGGCAGCGAAGGATCTCCCCGGCGCGGGAGTAGCGATACGAGCCCGGCTCGTCGGATTCGATCAGGCCGGTCAGCACGCCCTCGGATAACGGACCGCCCTGGTGCGGGCAGCGGTTGAGCAGGCCGAAGAACTCGCCGTTGACGTTGAAGATGGCGATCGGCCGGCCGCGCACCGTGACCAGCTTGCGCTCTCCGGGCGGCAGCTCGGCCAGCCGTGCAACGACATGCTTGCTCATGGCGGCGCGCCGCTCCCGCCGTGGCGCCGCTTAGGCCAGGCCATAGGCCGCGCGAGCGTTGTCGCGGAACACCATGCGCCGCTGCGCCTCGGTCATACGCACCTTGAACGCCGTCTCCGGGTCATCGAAGTCCCAGTGCGGGTAGTCGGTGGCGAACAGGATGCGGTCCCAGCCGAGCCAGTCGAGCACCTTCAGGATGTCCTCGGGCCGCTCGGGCTCATCGAGCGGCTGGGTGGTGAACCACATTTGCCGGCGGATATAGGACGAGGGCGGTGCATCGAGATGTGGCACCTCGTCCTTCATCCGCGCCCAGTGCCGGTCAAGCCGCCAGCAAAGCGAAGGCACCCAGGCGAGCCCCGCCTCGACGATCACCACCCGCAGTCCGGGATTGCGCGCCAGCACCCCCTCGCAGACCAGGCTCGCCACCACCGCCTGCTGCGAGATCGCCACCTCCTGGTGCCACTCGGCGTAAGTGGCCGGCCAGCCCGCGGGCGTTACGGCGCGACCGTTGTTGCCGGAGACGTGCAACCCGATCGGCAAGTTGTGCGCCGCCGCCGCTTCGTAGATCGGCCAGTAGCGGCGCCGGCCGAGCGGCTCGATCGCGTGGGTGAGCAACGAGACCTGCGCGAAATCCGAGTTGCCGGCCCAGCGCTCGATCTCTGCCACTGCCGCCGCCGCGTCCTCGCCCGGCACCACGATGGCGGCTTTCAGCCGCTGGTCTTGCTGGGTCCACTCATGGAATTGCCAGTCGTTGATCGCCCGGCAGATCGCGGCGCCGAATTCCTGGTTGCGCTGGTCCATTCCGGTAATGGAGAGGAGGTGCAGGAACCCGGTCTCGATGCCGTAGCGGTCAAGCAACTGCTGTTGCAGGAATTTCAGGTCCGAGCCCGGCGGCCCGCCGCCGGGCGGCCAGGAATCGTGACGCGACAAGGCCGGCGCCGATTTGGGATAAGACGAGCTGGCGACGAACGGCACCGGGGTGCGGCTGCCATAGGTTTGCAGGTGCTCGCGCCAGCGGACGCTGAGATAGGGGTGCAAGTCCTTGGGCGAGCGCAGCGCGTGGTGCACGTCGCAATCGATCACGCCGAGCTTCGCGGGCGTATCGCGTGCGCGGTCGAGCAGGGCTTGGCTCATGCCACGGTCTCCTTAAGACGCGGATAGGTCTCCAGCGCGTTATCCACCAACATCTTGCGCATGAGCGGCTCGGGCAAGCCGGCGGGCAGGGCCTCGTCGCCATCGAATTGCCAATGCGGGTAGTCGGTGGAGAACAGCAGGAATTGGTCGGTGCCGATCTGATCGAGGATCGCTTCGAGCGCCGCCGGGTCGGGCGGCGCGTCGGCCGGTTGCAAGGTGATGCGAACGTTGTCGCGGATGATCTCGGCGGGCGAGCGATCGACCCACGGGATCTCGGCGCGCAGCGCCCGCCAGGTCTTCACCTGCCGCCACATGAACTGCGGCAGCCAGGTGAACCCGGACTCGGCCAGCACCACGGTCAGGTTCGGGAACTTGGTGAACACGCCCTCGGCGACCAGGCTCAGCAACTGCGCCTGGAAGGCATGCGAGATCAGCACGTAGTCTTCGAGGTAGTAGGATGGCCAGCCATTGGCCGAGACGGCGTGGCGCATCGTGCTGCCGGCATGGATGCAGAGCGGCAGGCGATGCCGCTCCGCCGCCGCCCAAACCGGCCAGTAAGTGCGCCGCCCGAGCGGGGTTTCCCCCGCCACCGGCACCAACACCTGAACGAAGCGCCTATCGCCGGCGCGCCGCTCGATCTCGGCCACTGCCAGTTCGGGGTCTTGCAGCGAGACCACGATGGCGGCGCGCAGCCGGGGCTCGGGATCGAGCCACTCGGCGGCGATCCAGTCGTTGATCGCGCCCGCCAAAGCGGCGCCGAAATCGGGATTGAATGCCGCCGGGGCGGCATAGAGACAGTTGCAGACCGCCGCCCGTGTGCCGAACGCATCGAGCACGTGCCTGCGAAGCAGGCCCAGGTCGCTGCCCGGCTTGCCGGCGGCCGGACGCCAGTCGGGGCGGCAATTGGCCGGCACGTTCGGCGGGAAGCTCATCGGGTCCATCCCGTCGATGCCGCGCGTCGTGACCTGTTCGCGCCAATGTGCGTCGAGATAAGGCAGCAGCGCCTTCATGCCGGGGACCGCCGGGTGGATGTCGCAGTCGATCGCGCCGCGGGGAAAGCTCATGGGTCTCTCTATCGATCGGCACTGAACCGGGCGTGGTGGCTCGCGTCAAGGAACGGGAGTGGTGACGTCACCGTTCCCATACCCCTTTTTCGACATGCATCCCGTGCAAGCCCTTGTAGGGGGCGATCTCCGGTGGGTTCCAGCCCGCGATCAGCGTTTCGTCCAGCTTGTAGATCTCGACGCCGAGGGGCCGGCAGACACCGATCGGGTCGCGGGCGTCCGGGCCCCATAGCGGCACGGACAGATCGCCTCCGGGGCAGGCCGAGAGCGCGCAGAGCAAGTCAAGCTCGGCGAAGAACTCCAGATAATCGCCCTTTTTCGCCGGAGAGGCCCGCATGAAATACTGGTCCTTTTCGTTCAAACCAGTGCATTGGAACACGTTGAGCACATCGTGAACGTCGAACTCCGTGAGCCCGTAGGATGCGACGGCGCGTGTCAGGTTCGAATGGCAGTGGAAATGGAAGTCCTCTCCCGTCAGCAAGCGATTGACATAGGGATCGCAGCGGGTGCCGAGCAGGTCGTGAACGCGCCCGCCATGCTCGTCCACGACGTAGCCGGCCAGGGTATCGTCGGTGATCGTGACGAGCGGACGCAAATACGGCAGGTTGGACCACAAGCGATCATAGGTGCTGACATGCGCGCGCTGGAGCTGGCGCGTGCGCGACGCCCACATCCGCTCCCTGGGATTATGGTAGTTCCATATATTAAGATCCCCGACCTGCGGCCCCTCGATCGCGATGATCCGGAACACATGCCCGGCCGGCACGCGCCAGGCGCGGCCGGAGCGGATCGGCACAAGCAAGGTTTCGGTCAGCGTGCGCAATTCGTGCTCCTGCGCGATACGCTTATAGAACGCCTGATCAACCTCCAGCGCGGAGCCCTTACTGGCCTGGTAGGCGGCTTCCGTATCCGGCAACTGACCCTCCTTTGCCATAGACCCGGACCTCCGGTCGCCTCAGCTAACGCCTCCAAGGAGACTCAGTCGTGGTTGAGTTACGTTTTTACATAAATGCGGCTTATGGAGCATCTGCCGATTTTGCGGGAGCATTGCGAGACGCCAGCACCGGAGAACAAGCTAGCGCTTCCGACAACCATAAAAACTGAAAAAATCCCGGCACTTCGCTGCGCCGCAGCTTGGCCAGATCCAGACCGATCGTGGTAATCTGCATCGCGGACGGCTCCTCTCATTTTTGTGGCGTTCACAGACGACCAACATTGTGGCACATCGCGATGCCGGGAGCGGGGGCCGTCCACCCTGTACCCTCCAGAGACGTCTGGTAGGCACGAGTCGTAAGCTCGCCAGGCGGGCCAGCTCGTCGGGAGCGACCACCGTCCACCTCGTGCCTTGAGCACCATGATGGGACATGTGCCTCGACGAGTTGGCTACGGCGGATGCCCAGTAGGAAGTCGCGCCTTCGAGCGCCGGTACAGGATCGGCAGGCGTCGTGGCGGCCCGTGCATTGGATGGGAGGGAACACGATGGCGGAGGAAACGATTGCTTGGTTTGTCGGTGTCGATTGGGGATCGGAGAAGCACCAAGCCTGCCTGCTTGATACCCACGGCACCATTGTTGGAGAACGAGAGTGCTCACACAGTGCTGTGGGCCTGGCAGAGCTGGGTGACTGGATCCTCTCGATCGCCGGCGCCGCGAAAGCCGTAGCCGTGGCGATTGAAGTACCGCATGGCCCCGTCGTCGATGCCTTGTTTGATCGGGGCTTCCTCGTGTACGCGATCAACCCCAAGCAACTCGACCGCCTCCGCGACCGGTTCAGTGTCGCTGGTGCCAAGGACGATCGCCGGGACGCCTATGTCTCGGCCGACGGTCTGCGGACCGATCGTCATCTGTTCCGCCGCCTGCAGGTCGCTGATCCACGGCTTGTCGAATTGCGCGCGTGGTCGCGTCTTGCAGAGGAGCTACAAGAGGAACGGGTTCGGCTGCGCAACCGCGTCCATCAGCAGCTGTGGCGGTATTACCCGCAGATGTTGAAACTTACCGACGACCTTGCAGCCACGTGGTTTCTCGGGCTTTGGGACCGGGCACCGACACCGGCCAAGGCGGAAGGTCTCCGCAAGTCGACGGTCGAGCGGTTACTCACGCAACATCGCATCCGTCGCATGGATGCGGAGACCGTTCTCCAAACATTACGGTAGCCCGCCATCAAAGTGGCGGACGGTGTGACTGAAGCCGCCAGCGTCCACATGCGCTCGCTCGTCATTCGTCTGCATGTTGTCAATCGCGAGCTCAAAAATGCCGCGCGAAAACTCGATGAGCTCTGTGCTGCCGTTGGCAAGACCGGGTCGGCAACGGCCGACTGCTTTGCACACCGCGACGTGGCAATCCTGAGATCCTTACCGGGAATCGGTCGGATCAACCTTGCTACGCTGCTCGCCGAGGCCTCAGGACCTCTCAGCCGTCGTGATTATCAGGCTCTGCGGACATTGTCTGGCGTCGCACCGGTCACCAAACGCAGCGGCAAGTCCCACGTCGTCGTCATGCGCTACGCTGCGCACGTACGATTGCGTAACACCGTCTATCATTGGGCCCGTGTCGCCACTCAGCACGATCCAAAGAGCCGCACTCGCTACGCCGCTTTGCGAAGACGCGGCCACTCGCACGGCCGCGCTATCCGCGGTGTCGCCGACAGGCTCCTTGCCCTCGCATGCATCCTCCTGCAGCGACAGACGCCGTTCGACCCTTACTTCGATCAGCCAGCTACCCCATAGGGGCACTGGTTCCCAGCTCGCTTATCCCCTGCGCCGGGTGGCCGGCGTACTGCTGCGAGCGAGAGACAGGGCGAGCCATTCACGGCATCAATGCCCTCTTCGCGGCGGCGCAGCGCGGTCAAGCCCCGAAGCCCGCGCCAGCGGGTACGCCGAAGGCGTAGGGCTTGACGGCGCTGTGCCGCCGCGGAACGATCGATGATGCCGTCAAAGCGCGAGCGATGGTTCTGAATGTCACCGGACGCCGGTCCGGATGCACTGCTCCAGTAGCCGGACTTATACCATCAGCGCGGACCGGACCTTCCTCCGTCTCAGCTTGGCGTAAGGTGTACCGCGCCGCCGGCAGGCTTATCGCCCGCCCACTTTCCCCTTGCCTGAAGGGTAGGAAGTCCCATCAAAAATTCTGTGCCGCCCGATTTCCCTGTTCGTACCAAGCCCGCGAGCGGCGGACGATGTGAACCACCGACAGCATGACCGGCACCTCCACCAGCACGCCGACCACAGTTGCGAGCGCCGCGCCTGACTGAAATCCGAACAGCGCAATGGCCGTCGCCACCGCCAGCTCAAAGAAGTTGCTGGCCCCGATCAGCGCCGAAGGCCCCGCCACGCACCATTCAACGCCGAGTCGCTTGTTCAGCCAGTAGGCGAGACCCGCATTGAAATAGACCTGGATAATGATGGGCACCGCCAGCAGCGCAATGACGACTGGCTGGCGCATGATCTGTTCACCCTGCAGGCCGAACAGCAGCACGAGCGTCAGCAGCAACGCGCAGAGGGACAGCGGGGCCAGGGCGCGCAACGTGCGTTTCAGGGCCGGAAGCCCGCCCTGGCGTACCAGGGCATGCCGCCAGAGCTGAGCGGCGATCACCGGCACGACGATATAAAGGACCACGGACAGGATCAGCGTGTTCCAGGGCACGGTGATCGAGGACAGGCCGAGCAGCAGCCCCACAATCGGCGCGAAGGCCACCACCATGATCGTATCGTTCAGGGCCACCTGGCTCAGCGTGAAATGCGGCTCGCCGTCCACCAGGTTCGACCAGACGAACACCATGGCCGTGCAGGGCGCGGCAGCCAGCAGGATCAGCCCCGCCGTGTAGCTGCTGATCTGATCGGCGGGCAGCCACGGCCGGAACAGATGCGCCACGAAGATCCAGGCCAGCAGCGCCATGGAAAACGGCTTAACCAGCCAATTGACGCCGACCGTAGAGGCGATGCCGCGCCAGTGCTGGCCGACTTCGCTCAGTGCCGCGAGATCGATTTTCAGCAGCATCGGCACGATCATCAGCCAGACCAGCACCGCGACGGGAAGATTGACCTGGGCCACTGTAGCGTCGCCGATCACGTGGAACACGCCCGGCATCATCTGCCCAAGCGCAATGCCGGCGATGATGCAGAGGGCGACCCAGACCGTCAGAAAACGCTCGAATGTGCCCATGGCGGGCTTCGCCGGGGTTTGCCCGGCGGTAACGGTGGACTCCCTCACGATGCGCGATCCTCGGCAGTGTCAGGACGAAGGCGGCCAATCGCCTCGACCTCGCGCTTGATCGCCATCTGATCGAGCGAGGCGAGAGGCAGAGCGACAAAGAGCTTGGTGCGGCGCTCCAGCATGCGGAAGGCCAGCATTGCGCTGCGCCCGTGCCGTCATCGGTGACGGCAGCCGGATCCGGGATGCCCCAATGTGCGGTGATGGGCTGACCTGGCCAGACCGGGCAGGCTTCACCGGCAGCCTGATCGCAGACGGTAAAAACAAAATTCATGACGGGTGCGCCTGGCTTGGCGAACTCATCCCAGGGCTTCGAGCGCAAGCCTTCGGTCGGGAAGCCTTGTTCCGTTAGCAGGCGCAGCGCCATCGGATGCACCTGGCCTTTCGGAAAGCTGCCCGCGCTGAAGGCGTTGAAGTGACCCTTGCCCAACTGGCGCAGGAGGGATTCAGCCAGGATGCTCCTGGCTGAATTGCCGGTGCAGAGAAAGAGGACGTTGAAGGGCGTCATTGGGCGGCCACATGCCCGCAGCATGGGGCATCCTTCGCCAGCTCAGGCTTCGGATCGCAGCATACGCCCTGCGGTGTTTCGGGCGTGCAGCACGCGCTGGCCCCGGTGGTGCGGATCGGACCAAGATCGACGCTATCACCGTAGACGGTGCTTTCACCGGCCGTCAGGAACGTCTCCCAGGACAGCCCTTGCGGGTCCGTGATCCAGGACTTTTCCGACTTGGCGTAGCAGCAGGTCGTGGCCCCCTCTTCCAGCACAGGCCGGTCCGCCTGTTGCAGGCGTCCATAGACTTCCTGCAGCTCATCCGGCGTCTCGACCTGGATGCCGAGATGATCGAGGCCGCTTTCACCGCTGCGGGTGGAGATCGCGAAATTGACGCGGGGATCGTCCAGCATCCACTTCGCGTAATCCGGCTTCGCCACACTCGGCTGTGCCGCAAACAGGGTCGAATAGAAGCCGATCGACTGGTCGAGGTTATCGACGGACACGTGCACGTGCAGGCGCTTCATGGGCGACTCCTTTGCTGGCGGTTGACGGTGTGCAGGCAGATGCTTCGAGACCGCATGCAGCAGGATTTCCCTGGCAGCAGTTCTCGGTGAGGTATTCGAGCAGCGCGCTCATCGTGGGATAGGCCGCTGCATAGATAAGCCACCGGCCATTGCGCGTGCATGTCGCAAGGCCCGCGTTCTTCAGCTCCTTCAAATGGAAGGCGAGCGTCGCAGACGGCAGGCCAAGCTTTTCGCCGATATGGCCCGCGGGCATGCCTTCGGACCCGGCCTGCACCAGCAGGCGGAACATATCGAGGCGGGTATCCTGGGCGAGTGCCCCTAGGGCCGCTATCGCTTCTGACTTCTCCACATCTCCAATATAATGGAGATCTTGAGGGAGTCAAGGACGCTCAGGCTGGCCGGTGGTGAACCCAAAGCGCTCAGTGCTCGAGTGCACTGGGCAGAGCCACATGGCCGCCCAGTGCACGTCAGCGAAGTTATGCGTGGATTGCAGTGTGCAGGGTCGCTTCTTCAGGCCCATGTCCCGCGCAGCAGGTTGCGAGCTTGCCATCAACAACGACGCTGGGAACGCTGTGAATCCCAAGCTGTTTAGCTTTTGCCGCAACATCGGCTCGGGTCATATCGAGGACCTCCACCTGACGTGTGCTGCCAGCAATCCGCCTCACCATGTTCACTGCTTCGGTGCAGGCATGGCAACCAGCACTGAAAACTTCGATCTTCTTCGTGGCCATCGTAGCCCTCCTTTGTTGAACCGAGTATGTGGCCACCCTACAGTCTGTAGTCGCTACAAACTCAAGAGCCTTTTTCGAGTTAAGGTGCACACCATGGCCAAAGCCGTCACGATCGGGGAGCTGGCGCGCCAGTCGGGGTGCAACATCGAGACGATCCGCTACTACGAGCGTATTGGCCTCGTTCCGCGAGCTTCCCGCAGCGCCGGCCGCTACCGACTGTATGATGGGGACGATATTGCGCGACTGCAGTTCGTGCGCCGGGCGCGCGAACTGGGATTCACACTCGACGAAGTGCGAAAGCTGTTCGAACTGTCCAGTCGCGGCCCGTCTCACACCGAGGTGCGCCAACTCGCGGCGTCACACCTCGCCGACGTGCGAAGCCGCATCGCCGACCTTCAGAAGATGGAGGCAGTCCTGGCCGAGGCTGTCCACCAATGCGAGTGCAGTCAGGAACCTGGTTGCCCGCTGATCGAGCGTTTGCGGGCCGCAGTCGTCCCAGCGTAATCCGTGCATAAGACTTACGCAGCGCTGATTTGCCCAAGAGAGATCCTCTGTGCCGAGGCACTAGGGCGTGTCGTCGATTCGGCCGGCGAAAAGACCGTCCGCAATGTCGCAAAGCGCGTCATGCACGGGCGAGCCGGCCATAATGATGATTAAACGGTAGGCTCCCGTCCAAGGCCGATGCGACAGCGACCCGAGATGCCAAGGGTCAGGTGCATCGAGCGGCGGGCGGGTCTCGATAGATATAATAACCATTGACAAGCAGCATATCTAACTCCACCTGGCCCGCTATGCCAGACACCGCCCCGAACCATCCCGACTTCGCCAGCCAGCTCCCCGCCGACGCCTATTATCAGCTCATCCGCACGCTGCAGCAGGCGCTGCCGCCGCCGCCCAGCGACCGCCCGGACGATCTGGCCCGGCGCGACCACGCCGCCATCGCCCGCATTGCCGCGCTCCATCCGGCGAATGCGGCCGAGGCCGATCTCGCCGCGCTCTTCGTCGCCGCCTCCGAGCAGGGCAAGGATTGCTTGCGCCTGGCCCAGCAGCCGGACATCACCGCACCCTGGGCGATGAAATGTCGCGCTCAGGCCAACAGCATGATGCGCCAGGCGCAGAGCGCGCTGCGGCTTCTCCTGCGCCTCCAGGCAGCGCGACAGAAGACCGAGGCGAACAGCGCCGCCAACGAGCGCGCTGCCTGGACCGAGCATTGTGCCATCGCCCTGATGGCGCAGGCGCTGTCACCGCGACCCGAGCCGGCGGCGATGACCGGGCAGCCGACGCCCGAGCCGCGCGCGGAACCCGAGCCGGCGGCGCTCCCCGAGCCCGACCTGGTCGCCGCCGCGGCAGCCGCCGCCACCGATCCGCAAAAGACCGCGCTGACGCGCCGCTTCCCTTGGTTGCCCGACACCATCGCCGGCGGCCTGCCTGGCGAGCAGCCGGTGCCGGCACGCATGGCTTCCTGCCCGCCCGATGGCACGAGGCTGGCCCACCGCTTGGTCGAAGCCTCAGCCTGTCTCGCGTACAGCGAAACGAGACACGGATGAGACGCGGGCCCACCGTCAATGTCGATAAGCCCCGCGTTCGGGAATGGACGACAGGCACTAGAAGAATGACGCGCTACCGCCCATGCCTCGATAATTTGTCGGTGGTGTGACGCGGTTCACAGCCCTTGGTGGCTATTGCCTGCTGATCTGTCCCTGCCAAACCGGGGAGAACAGAATGTCCGCCGCTCAGAACACCAACGAACCGGCCCAGCCCGCTTGTGACGAGACCGTATCACGCCGCCCGAGGCTGCAAACCGGCAAGGCCGACAAGCTCGGCAACAAGATACGGGAGATCTGCTGGGTTGGCGAGGACTACACGGTCTATCGCTCGACTAAAGGCGTGTTCGTCCAATTTTCCGATTGTCCGGAGACCGAGCGGGACCAGCGCAAGAACTACATGCAGATCGGCGAAGCGCTGTGTCAGCTCAGGTATTTGACCAGCCAGATGGTTCGGTCCCGCGTCTGGCCGACCCGAAGCTATTACGACCACCAGATCGTGCAAGCGATGGTCCTGGCACTCGAAGGCGAGACGAAGCGCGCGACGGAGTTGCTCGGGCCGGTGTTGTCGATGGCCGAGGATCGGCTGACCAACGAGAACCGGGTGCGCTATCTGCTTGGCTGCTTCCTGACCGCCCTGTTGCTGAGCTTTGGCTTGCCAGCCATCGGCCTGCCGCTTGCGCGGATCGGCCTCGGGCAGACCGCGCCCGCCCTCCCCTATCTGCTGGCCGCCGCGTTCGGCGCCGCCGGGGCGGTGTTCTCCATCACCCTGCGAGTGGAGAGCTTGGAGCTGGCCCCCTCCAGGGAGTCGGTGATGAACGTGGTGTTCGGCGCGCTGCGGGTCTTCATCGGCCTGCTCTCCGGGGGGATGCTTCTCCTGCTGCTCAGCAGCACCATGTTCGGCGTCGCCGCGGAGAAGGTGTTCAGCAACGCCACGACCTTCAAGCAGCTTTCCGACCTAAGCATAAATACCTGGACCTATGTCGCGGTGATTGGACTGCTGGGCGGCTTCGCCGAGCGCCTGCTGCCGAACCTGCTCCAAGACGCCTCCGACCGGATCGCACCCGCAAAGCCGGCGACAAGCGTGGTGCCCGGCGGGCCGAAGCTGGTCGCGGCGAACGGGGCGATCGCAAGCTGACGGGCCTGCGACGCCGGCTTCACCTCTGCCCGCGAGAGCAGGCGAGGTGGAGCCGGCAGTGTCGGCTACACCGTGAACTGCTCGGCGATGATCCGCTCCGACAGGCCCTGGTCGGGGTCGAACAGCACGCGTGACGCTCACGCTTCGGTCCTCGCACACGGCGACCGAGACCACATCGCGCACCTCGGTTGAATCGGCCACCGCCGCGACCGGGCGCTTGTCGGCCTCCAGCACCTCGAACAGCACGGCGGCCGTGCTCGGCAGCAAGGCGCCGCGCCAGCGGCGGGGGCGGAAGGCGCTGATCGGGGTCATCGGCAGCAGGTTCGCCGACAGCGGCACGATCGGGCCATGCGCCGAGAGATTGTAGGCGCTGGACCCGGCCGGGGTCGAAACCAGCACGCCGTCGCAGATCAGCTCGGCCAGCCGCACCCGCCCGTCCACCGTGATCCGGATCTTGGCCGCCTGGGCGAGTTGGCGCAGCAGGCTCACCTCGTTGAAGGCAAGCGCCTCCGCCGCGTCCCCGCTTGCCGTGACAGAGTGCATCCGCAGCGGATGCAATACCGCCTCCTGCGCCTGGGAGATCCGTTCGATCAGGCCCGCTTCCTCGAACGGGTTCATCAGGAAGCCGACCGAGCCGCAATTCATGCCATAGACCGGGGTCGGGCGGCCGAGCACCCGGTGCAGCGTTTCGAGCACTTGGTGCAGTGTTTGCAGCATGAACCCGTCCCCGCCCAGGGGCACGATCACCTCGGCCTGTTCCAACGGGCAATCGCCGTAACGCTCGGCCAGCCGCTCCTGCGCTTGACAAGCCAGCATGGTGGGCGCCGCGGTGAACGCGATCCGCCCGGGCGTCACGGTGCGCTGCCGCGCGGACGGTGCGGCAACCGGGGCGAGGGGGGCGTTCAAGCGAGCTTCCGGTGCTCCAGCACCGGCATGTCGCGGCGCACGCGCGCGGTCTGGCGCTGGTCGATCCGCGCCGTCGCCCAGCCGGTGCCGTCCGAGACCTGCGCCACCACCATTCCCCATGGGTCGCAGATCATCGAATGGCCGTAGGTGAAGCGCGGCTCGCCGCGCGAGCCCTCCAGGTGTCGTCCCCAAGTGGCCGGGGCCGCCATCCAGCATTGCGTCTCGATCGCGCGGGCACGCATCAGCGGCTCCCAGTGGTCCTTGCCGGTCTGCAAGGTGAACGCCGAGGGCACGAAGATCAGCTCCGCCCCCGCCCGGCGCAACGCCAGGTACAGCTCGGGAAAGCGCAGGTCGTAGCAGATCGTGACCCCCACGGTGATGCCGTTAACGGCATAGGTCACGATCTCGTCTCCGGAGCCGTAGGCGCTGCTTTCGCGGAACCCGGTGCCGTCCGGCGTGGTGATGTCGAACAGGTGGATCTTGCGATAGCGGGCGATCTCCGCCCCGTTCGGATCGAACACGACCGTGGTGTTGAACAGCTTGTCGCTGCCTGCCTCCGTCCCGCCCTTCTCCTGGATCGAGCCGCCGTGGACATGCACGCGCGCTCCGCGCGCCACGTCACGCAGGAACTCGTAAGCCGTCCCGCCGGGCAGGTTGGAGCCCTTCGCGGGCAGCTCCTCGGCCTGCTCAAGCTTGCCGGCGCGGGTGCCGCCGAGGCAGCTCCAGACTTCGGGCAGGCTCACGATATCCGGCCGGTCGGCGCTCACCGCCGCGTCGATCAGGCTTCTTGCCTGGGCGATGTTTTCCTGCTTGTCCGCGCCCGGGTTCATCTGCACCACGCTGACGCGCATTCTCGCCTCCTGAGCTACCGGTCTCACAAGACCGCATCCGCCCCCCGGATGGCAACCGGCTGGCCGCCCCTGTAGGCTCCGCCGATGCTGCGTTCCTTTATGCTGCTCAGCCTGCTCGCGCTATCCGGTTGCGGCCTGTTCGCCGCCCCCTGCCGGGTCACCTCGGCGGCGATCGACATCGTGCCGGTGGTCGGCCACGCCGCGGCGACGCCGACCAACGCCTGCGCGGCCGCGATCGACCCGGGCGGCTGAGCGGCGCACCGCAAAGGAGACGAGAATGGCGAACCAGGCAGACCGGCGGCTCGCGGGCAAGGTGGCGATCGTCACCGGTGCCGGCTCGCGCGCCGACGGGATCGGCAATGGCCGGGCGAGCGCGATCCTGCTCGCGCGGCACGGGGCCAAGGTCGCTTTGGTGGACGAGAACGCCGAGTGGGCCAGCCGCACGCAGGAGATGATCGGCGCCGAGGGCGGTGTCAGCCGCAGCGTGCTCGCTGACGTGACAGAGCCCGGCGACTGCGCGCGCGTCGTGCGCGAAACGGCGCGGACCTGGGGGCGGCTCGACGTACTGGTGAACAACGTCGGCATCAGCGGCCCGCAGGGCTCCGCCGTCGAGGTCGATCTCGATGAGTGGGAGCGGGCGATGCGGGTCAACGTGACCTCGATGGTGCTGATGGCCAAGCACGCGGTGCCGGAGATGGCGCGATCGGGCGGCGGCGCGATCGTCAACCTGGCTTCGTATGCCGGGCTGTTCGGCGGCGGGCCATCGTTGTTCTACCACACCTCCAAGGGCGCGGTGGTGAACATGACGCGGGCGATGGCCGCGCATCACGCCGCCGATGGCATCCGGGTGAACGCGGTCGCGCCCGGGATGGTCTATACACCGATGGTCTATGCGCGCGGCATGAGCGAGGAATTGCGCGAGGCCCGCAAGAACCGTTCGCTCCTGAAGACCGAGGGCAGCGGATGGGATGTGGGCAACGCCGTGCTGTATCTCGCAAGCGAGGAGGCCCGCTGGGTCACGGGCATCGTGTTGCCGGTCGATGCCGGCGCTTCAGCGGCGCCATCCGCCTATCCGCGACAGGCGAAGTAACACTATGCCAGCGCGCCCTAGTTCCGACCTCTCCTGTCATGCTCGGCGGAGGCCTCGGCGTTCGCGGCATTCGCCGAGGATGACGGTACGAAGGGGGAGTGATAAAAGCAAATTCGTTGCTAGCACGAATCCAAAACGTCGGCGCTGGTGGCGCGCCATGATGCGCTTTACGAGCACGTGCATTGTGGCCTCTACTCCGCGCTGCGCCGACCAAGCCCGGAGTCACGGGCGCTAACCGAGGGGGAAAAACGAGCATGAAACGGCGGCAATTCGGGACGGCACTGGCCGCGCTGGGCCTGGCCGTGGGCGCGGTGCCCACGCAGGCAGCCGGGAAACACTACACGATCACGCTGATCCCGGGCCTGACCACCGACGCTTTTTATATCACCATGCACAAGGGCGCAGAGGCCGCCGCCGAGGCGCTGGGCGACACGCTGAACTTCCAAGGGGCGCCGGACTTCAACCCGGTGACCCAAGTGCCGGTGCTGGACGCGGTGATCGCACGCCACCCCGACGCCATCCTGATCGCGCCCACCGACAAGATGCAGCTGATCCAGCCGCTGAAGAAGGCGTTCGATGCCGGCATCAAGGTCATCACCGTCGATACCTTCATCGGCAACGGCCATTACCAGACCGGCAGCGGCGGCGCCGATTTCCCGCTGTCCTACGTCGCCTCGGATAACGTGCTGGGCGGCGAGATCGCGGCGCGCGCGCTGGCGAAGGCGATCGGTGACAAGGGCAAGGTGTACGTGGCGAACGTCGTGCCGGGCGTTTCGACCACCGATCAGCGCGAAGAAGGGTTCAAGGACGAAATGAAGAAGCATACCGGCATTACCGTGCTGCCGACGCAGTTCAACAACGACGACGCCAACAAGGCGGCGAGCCAGTTGCAGTCGGTGCTGGCACGCAACAGCGACTTGGCGGGCGTGTTCGGCGCCAATCTGTTCTCCGCCCTGGGGGCCGCGAACGGGGTGAAGCAGGCGGGCGCGACCGGGAAGGTCAAGGTCGTGGCCTTCGACGCGCCGACCTCGATCATCGACCAAATCAAGAGCGGCCTGGTCGACATCGCCATCGCCCAGCACCCGGCCGAAATCGGCTATTTCGGCGTCCTCACGGCGCACGCGGCGCTGTCGGGAGTGTCCGTCCCCACCCGCATCGGCACCGGCTTCACGGTGATCGACAAGAGCAACGTCGGCGACCCGAACGTGGCCAAGTTCATCTACTCGAACTGATGTCCGCCGCCGCCGCCCGGCAGGCGCGAAAGTCCGGGCCGCCGCGTGAGCCGGCCTGGATCGCTTGGCTCGCCGCCTCGCGGGCGTGGCTGTTCCTGGCCGTGCTGGTGCTCGCGTTCGAGATCTGGTCGCGGCTCGTCTTCGGCGCGAGCTTCATCATCAATCTGTTCAACCTCCGCTCGATCGCGGTGTTCACGACTGCGCCGCTGCTGCTGGCGATCGGCCAGACCTTCGTCATCATCTCGGGCGGGATCGACCTGTCGGTGGGCTTCATCATGGGGCTGGCGGCGGTGGTGGCCAGCCAGGTGATGAACGCCGCCAGCGGCCCGCTCGGCGTGCCGGGCGGGCTGGTGGCCGGGATCGCCGCGGCGGCGCTCGCGTCGTTCATTCCCGGGCTGGTCAACGGGCTGCTGATCGCGCGGCTGCGGGTGCCGCCGTTCATCGGCACGCTGGGCATGTATGGCGTGGCGCGCGGCGTCGCTTACCTGATCGCCGGAGGCACGACCGTTCCCGTCGCCAACCCGATCCTGAGCGAGATCGGCAACGGCACGCTGGGCGGGGTGCCCGACGTGGTGTTGGTGACGGCGGGGGCGATGCTGGGACTGCACTACCTGCTGTCGCAGACCCGCTTCGGCCAGTACGTGTACGCGATCGGCGGCAACCGGCAAGCCGCGGTGCGCGCGGGCGTGGACGTGCGGCGCGTCACCGTCTGGCTTTATATCCTGGCCGCCCTGTGCGCCGGCCTGGGCGGCGTGCTGTATGCCGGCCGCTTCTCGGCGGGAGCGGCACAGGCTGGCGAACCGCTGCTGCTGGACAGCATCGCCGCGGTGGTGATCGGCGGCGCCAGCCTGTTCGGCGGCTCCGGCACGCTGGTCGGCACGCTGATCGGCGCGCTGATCGTGGCCGTGATCCAATACGGCCTGGTGTTCATCAACGTCGAGCCGTTCTGGCAATTCGTCGCGGTCGGCGTGGTCATCATCATCTCGGTGCTGGTGGACCAGAGCCAGCGGCGCGGCGGGCGGGTCGAGGAATGACGCGCCCCCCTGGCCGACGAATGACGCGCCCCCTGGGCGACGAATGACGCGCCCATGAGCGACGCCCCGTTGCTCGAGACGCGCGGCCTCAGCAAGCGGTTCGGCGGCGTCCACGCGCTGGAGAGGGTGACCTTTCGCGTATATGCCGGAGAGGTGGTGGCGCTGGCGGGCGACAACGGCGCTGGCAAATCGACGCTAATCAAGATCGTGAGCGGCGTGTTCCAGCCCGACGAGGGTGCGATCCTGTGGGAAGGCGCGCCGGTCGCCTTCGCGAACCCGCAGGAGGCCCGCGCCCGAGGCATCGAGACGATTTATCAGGACTTGGCGCTGGCCGATAACCTGGACGTGGGGGCCAACGTGTTTCTCGGCCGCGAGCCGCTGCGCCGCCTGTTCGGCCTGCTGCCGGTGGTCGATCGCAAACGGATGCGCGCCGAGGCGGCGCTTGCGCTCGATGCCCTCGACATCGGGCTGGACCGGCTTGACCGGCCGGTGCGGGCGCTGTCCGGCGGGCAGCGCCAATGCGTCGCCATCGGCCGGGCGATCCACTGGCGCGCTCGCGTGCTGATCATGGACGAGCCGACCGCGGCGCTCGGGGTGCCCGAGCAGCGGCGGGTGATGGATCTGATCCGCACGGTGAAGGCGGGCGGGGTGGGGGTAATCTTCATTTCGCACAATCTGGGCGACATTCTCGCCGTGACCGACCGCATCGTGGTGCTGCGGCGGGGGATCGTCGCCGGCGAGGTGGCGACCGCCGGGGCCAATCCCGACGAGATCGTGCGCATGATGGTCGGCGGATAGGCACTGAGCAAAACGGCCGTCTCAGGCCGAACAAGGAACATGGGGTAAGGAAGAAGGGGCCTTCGGGGGGGAAGACAGCTTGTATTTATCGCAAAAACGGTATATTCTATGCCCGAGGACATTCGGGCATCCTTCCGCCGAACCGTGGAGATGATCGGCAGCTACGGCCTTGAGCGGATGCGGGAACCCTACGCCGCGCCGTGAAATCGAAACCCGCCCTGCGAAGGGCCAAGGGGGTGAAATGACCCACAAGTTCATTCCCGTCGAGGAATCGTTCCGAGAGTCGGAGAAAGATCCCAAGTTCATGGCCGCATACGACGCGCTAGAGGGCGAGTTCGCGCTTGCGTCCGCGCTGATCGAGGCCCGCAGCCGCGCCGACATGACGCAGGAGCAGGTTGCCGCCGCCATGGGGACAACTCAGGCCGTCATTGCCCGGCTGGAAAGTGGCCGCACCATGCCGTCCACCCGCACCCTTGAGCGGTTCGCCAAGGCGACCGGAACACGGCTGCGGATCACGTTCGAGCCGGGAAAAGCCGCCAACTCCGCCCGCCGATGAGATATCAGAGAAAGCCATGATAACCTTCCTCAAAGGGAGATCGGCGCGGGCGAGGTGGTTGGCGGATAGACTATAGCAACTCCGGCGCGACTGTCCTTGCCGCTCGGACCCTCACCCAACCCTCTCCCAGAGAGAGGATTTTGTCATGCTCCCTCTCAGCTGATACGAATCTTGGTTACGATCACGTTCCAGAGATACCCCCGCCACGTTCCAGAAATACCCCCGCGACGAAATACCTGCCCCGCGTTCTCGCTGCTACATCCCCAACCCGCCATCCACCCGCAGCGTCGCGCCCGTGATGTAGCCGGCGGCGGGTGAGGCCAGGAAGGCGACGGCGGCTGCCACCTCGTCGGGCAGGCCGAGCCGGCCCAGCGGGATCGCCGCGACCTGTTGGGCGAGCCGGGCGGGGTCGACCGCGACGTGAGTGCCGGCATCCTTGCGGATGAAGCCGGGCACTACGGCGTTCACGGTCACGCCCGCGAGCGCCAGCTCGATCGCCAGGGCGCGCACCAGCGCCTCAAGCCCGGCCTTGGCCGCCGCCGAGGCCGGGAAGGCGGGCACGCCGGGCCGGAACACGTGAGCGACGAAGCTGGACACCGCGACCACCCGCCCGTCGCGTGCGCCCGCCAGATGCGGGATCGCGGCGCGGGCCAGGCGGAAGAATGCGCCCTGGATCGTCTCGACCGACCGCGCCATCGCGCTGTCGGTGAGTTGCGCCAGCAGCGTCCGCTCGGCGAAGCCCGCGTTGCTCACCAGCACGTCGAGCCGGCCGAACCGGGCGATGGTCGCGTCGACCAAAGCCGCCGCCGTCTTTGGCTCGGCGAGGTCGCCGAGCAGCACCTCGGCCGTCGCTCCGCTCGCGCGCGCCTCGGCGGCGACCGCCTCGACGCCCGAGCGGTTCCGGCGCGTATGGATCGCGAGGCCGACGCCGGATGCCGACAGCGCCCGGCACACCGCCGCGCCGATGCCGCTCGCCGCGCCGGTGACCAGCGCGACCCGGGCGATGCCGTCCATTACCTCAACTGGCCGGCCGGAGATCACGACGGCCAGAACCCATCGTCCATCACCTCCTCGAAGGATACGCCGGGCTCCGCGGCAGGCTAGCCAAACCGGTCTCCCGTTCCGCCATCACCGCCGCCAGTCGCCAGGCATCCCCGAACGCCTCGGGCAGATAGGGGCGCAGGCTCGGATTGTCCTTCAGGTGCGCGGCGAGCCGGAGGCGCTGCTCGATGATCGTGAGCCGCCAGCTATTCCCGCGCAGCCCCGGCTGGAACTGCCATTTCAGCAAATGCGCCAGCAGCACCGCCAGCCGATTGACCAGCTCGCGCTTCTCGCTCCGGCCCATGCTCTCGATTTCCTCGGCGATGTTTGCGATGTCGGCTTCGCCCAGGCGTCCCGCACGCAGCAACCGGGCCTGCTCGACCGCCCAACCATAGAAGTCGCTTTGGTAGCTGTTGCTCACGGTCGCGCAACTCCCGCCGAAAAGGGTCAGCACTACTTATATCCATCGGCGGGCCACGCGACACATCGCGTGACACACTTGAGGAATGGTAATGCGAGCCATCGTTATCGGCGCGGGTGTCCTTGGGGCCAGCGCCGCCTTCCACCTGGCCCGCGACGGGGCGGAGGTCACGGTCATCGATCAGGCGCGTGACGGGCGCGCCACCGCGGCCGGAGCTGGGATCATCTGTCCCTGGCTCTCCGGCGCCGACGACCCCGAGTTCTATCGCCTCTATGCGGCCGGCGCCTGCTACTACACCGAGCTGGTTCCGGCACTCGAGGAACAGGGGGAGAGCGATCTCGGTTTCCGGCGCGCGGGGGCGCTGGCGGTGTCGGCCGACCCGATGGAACTCGACGCGATCGAGCGCCTGCTGCGCCGGCGCCGGGCCGAGACGCCGGAGATGGGCGAGGTCGGCCGGCTCGCGCCGCGCCAGGCGCGGGGGTTGTTTCCGCCGTTGCGCGCGGACCTCGCCGCCGTGCACATCGCCGGCGCCGCGCGCGTGGACGGGCGGCGCCTGGCGGCGGCGCTGCTGCGCGCGGCCCAACGGAATGGCGCGACCGTGCGGGTTGGCCAGGCGGACCTGGTCGCCGCAGGGAATCGCGTGACAGGCGCCAGGCTGGGCGAGGAGAGCATCGCGGCCGATGTCGTCGTCGTGGCGGCCGGGGCCTGGGCGCCCGCGCTGTTGCAACCGTTCGGGCTGGAGTTGCCGATCCGGCCGCAGCGCGGGCAGATCGTCCATCTCCATCTACCCGGGCAGCAGACGCAGGCTTGGCCGATCATCCTGCCGCCGGGCGATCATTACCTGCTGGCATTCGACGGCTCTCGCGTCGTCGCTGGCGCGACGCGCGAGACGGGTGCGGGATTCGACTATCGGGTGACGGCGGCGGGGCAGGCCGAGGTGCTGGTGGAGGCGTTGCGTGTGGCGCCGGGGTTGGGCGAGGCGACGGTGATGGAGACGCGGGTCGGCTTTCGCCCGATGGGACCGGATCTCCGGCCGATGCTTGGACGGGGGCGTGTCGTGGACAGACTCGTGATCGGCAACGGCCTGGGCGCGGCCGGGCTCACGATCGGTCCGTTCGCCGGGCGTTTGCTGGCGGAATTGGCCCTGGACCGGCAGCCGGGGCTCGACCTCGCGGCGTTCGATCCGCTGCGCCGCCGCGCGTAGCAGCAAGCCCTGCCGCCGCTCCGTTGAGTACCTGCGCCGACCCCCGTTGACACGCGCCAGACCCGGCGCCAACCCTCCGCCGGTCGGGATGGAGACAGGCAATGGCGAAGGGCAACGGCCACGACGATAACCCAACCGCCGGGCGGCTGCGGAGCCGGCGCTGGTTCGACAACCCCGCCGACCCGGCGATGACCGCGCTCTACGTCGAGCGCTATCTGAACTACGGCATCACGCGCGAGGAACTGCAAGGCGGCAAGCCGATCATCGGCATCGCCCAGACCGGCTCCGACCTCGCCCCCTGCAACCGCCACCATCTAAACCTCGCCAGCCGGGTCCGCGACGGCATCCGCGAGGCCGGCGGCATTCCGCTGGAATTTCCGTTGCATCCGATACAAGAGACCGGCAAGCGCCCGACCGCGGCGCTTGACCGCAACCTCGCCTATCTCGGATTGGTGGAGGTGCTGCACGGCTACCCGATTGACGGCGTGGTGCTGACCACCGGCTGCGACAAAACCACGCCCGCCTGCCTGATGGGTGCGGCCACGGTGAACATCCCGGCGATCGTGCTCTCCGGCGGGCCGATGCTCGACGGCTGGTGGCAAGGCCGGCTGTCGGGCTCCGGCACGATCGTCTGGGAGGGCCGGAAGCTCTACGCCGAGGGCAAGATCGGCTACGAGGAGTTCATGGAGATGGTCGCCTCCTCGGCGCCGTCGGTCGGACACTGCAACACCATGGGCACCGCGACCTCGATGAACAGCCTGGCGGAAACCTTGGGCATGTCGCTGCCTGGCTGCGCCGCGATCCCGGCGCCCTATCGCGAACGCGGCCAGATGGCGTACGAGACCGGGCGGCGGATCGTGGGCATGGTCCAGGAGAATCTGCGGCCCTCCGATATCATGACCCGCAAGGCGTTCGAGAATGCGGTGGTCGCGGCCGCCGCGCTCGGCGCTTCGTCCAACTGCCCGATCCACATGGTCGCCATCGCGCGCCACATGGGCGTCGAGCACACGATGGACGACTGGCAGCGCCTCGGCCCGGAAATTCCGTTGCTGGTCGATGTGCAACCAGCCGGCCGCTTCCTGGGCGAGCGGTTTCATCGCGCCGGCGGGGTGCCGGCGGTGCTCAAGGAGCTGCTGGGGGCGGGCAAGCTGCATGGCGACGTGATGACCGTCACCGGCAAGACATTGGCTGAGAACCTTGAGCGCGTGACCGAGCCGGATCGCGAGGTGATCCGCCCATACGATGCCCCGCTGAAGGAGGCTGCCGGTTACGTCGTGATGTCGGGCAACCTGTTCGACAGCGCGGTGATGAAGATCAGCGTCATCGACCAGGAGTTCCGTCGGCGCTTCCTCTCCGACCCCGCGCATCCGAACGTGTTTGAGGGCAAGGCGATCGTGTTCGAAGGCCCGGAGGACTACCACGAGCGGATCGAGCAGCCCGATCTGGGCGTCGAGGAACAGTCGGTGCTCATCATCCGCAATTGCGGCGCGGTGGGTTATCCGGGCAGCGCCGAGGTGGTGAACATGCAGCCCCCGGCTGCGCTGCTGAAGCGCGGCATCGAGACGCTGCCCACGATGGGCGACGGGCGGCAGTCCGGCACCTCCGGCAGCCCTTCGATCCTAAACGTGACGCCGGAAGCCGCCGTGGGCGGTGGGCTCGCTTTGCTGCGGACGGGCGATCGCATCCGCATCGACCTCAACCGCCGCAAGGTGGACGTGCTGCTTCCCGAGGGCGAGCTGGAGGCGCGCCGCGCCGCCTGGACGCCGCCCAAGCTCGATAACAAGACGCCGTGGGAGGAGATTTATCGCAGCATGGCGGGCCAGCTCGGTACCGGCGGCTGCCTGGAACCGGCGACACTTTATCTCAACGTGATCGAGACCCGGGGCGAGTTCGCGGAACAATCACTGATTGCGTTGAAGCTGCGCAACGATAACTGTCATGCGGGCGCGTCAGACATAGCTGGGGAATCGCAAGAATGTCGATGAGCGCCGAAGTCCACCACCCGCTGGCGGAGGACCCGGTCAGCAATGTCCTGAAATGGACCTTGCTGGCGGTGGCCATCCTGTCGTTCGCGCTGCTTGGCTGGGCGACTACGGTAACATACCGGACGGCCCCTCCGCAGCCCGACGGCCTTGTCACGTCCACCGGAACCGCGCTGATGACCGGCAACGACATCGTCGCCGGCAAGGCCGGCTTTCAAAAAGCCGATCTGATGGACTACGGCAGCCTGTACGGGATGGGCTCCTATTACGGCGAAGATTATACCGCCTCGACTCTCGTCAGCTTGGCGACTTCGACGCGGGACAACATCGCCCGGGCGCAGTATGGAAAGCCGTTCTCGGCATTGACGGCCGGCCAACAGGCGGCGGCATCGGCGACGATGCGCGCCGAATTGCAGGGCATCGACCTCACAAGGCCGCAGGTGGTGATCCCCGACGCGCTGGCCGCAGCAATCAACACGGTGCGGGGCGGCGCCACGACCGCCCTCAATCACGTCGACGCGGCTGCCGGCTGGAGACCAGCCTACAGCCTGAACGCCGAAGCCGCGCTCCATACCGCGGATTTCATCGTTTATTCGGCGCTTACCACTGTGGCACGGCGGCCTGGCCTTGAGTGGTCCTGGACCGAGAACTGGCCATACGAACCGATGGTCGGCAACACACCGACCACCAACACCTACATGTGGACCTGGATCAGCTTCTGTTTCACCTTCTTCTGCTTCGGCGCGGTGCTGTTCATCTACGAGGTGTTCCTGAACCACCCTGACGATGCACCGATGGACCCGGTGTTGGCGGAATTCCATCCCTTGACGCCAAGCCAGCGAAAGATCGGCAAGTACTTCCTCGTCGTTGCTGCCCTCCTGCTCGTGCAGATCGGGGCAGGGTCTATCATGGCGCACTCCTATTACGATCGCACCAGCTTCTATGGCTACGACATCAATGTCCTGCTGCCCTTCAACTTCCTGCGCGACGTGCATATCCAGACACCGATCGTTTGGATCGGCCTGGCATGGATTGGTGCCGCGCTGTTTCTTGCCCCCGCCATCGCAGGCGGGCGCGAAGCTCGGGGCCAAGGCGTTCTGGTCGATCTGCTGTTCTGGGTAACGCTCGTGATCGTCGTCGGTGCACTCGTCGGCGATTACCTGGGCATCATGGGCTACATCGACCGGGGCTGGTTCTGGTTCGGCAACCAGGGCCTGTCCTACATCGAGCTTGGCCGCTTTTGGCAGATCGGGTTCTTCCTCGGGCTGGCGTTCTGGAGCGGACTGGTGTTTCGCGCACTTTGGCCCACCACCACGGTCGTGTGGCAGGCGACTCGCCAGTTCTGGACCGGACGGATCAGGCTGGAGCACCTGATCTGGGCCTCTACCGTCAACATTGCCGTGCTCTACGTATTCGGCATGATCCCGCTCACCGGGGTCGGGAAATCCTTCACCATCACTGATTTCTGGCGCTGGTGGGTGGTGCATCTCTGGGTGGAGCAGTCGTTCGAGTTCTTCGCCGCGTCGATGAGTGCCTACCTGCTGATGGCGGTGGGCTTGGTGTCGCGCAAGCTGGCCGAGCGCGCCGTCTATTTCGAGTTGATCCTGGTCTTTCTGGGGGGCGTCCTTGGGACTGGGCACCACCTTTACTGGGCCGGCGGCCCCAGCATTTGGGTGCCGATGGGCAGCATGTTCTCTTTCATCGAGGTGCTGCCGCTGGTGCTGCTGATCCTGGAGGCGATCGGGCAATACCGGCTGATCAAGGCACATCGGGAATTCAACTACGGCCTCGCCTACATCTACGTCATCGGCGCTGCGTTCTGGAACTTTGTCGGCGCCGGCGTGTTCGGCGGCGGGACGCTGAACGCTCCGCTCGTCAATTACTACGAGCATGGCACCTTCCTCACGCTCAACCATGCGCACACGGCGCTATTCGGTGCGTTCGGCCTGCTCGCGATCGGCCTGATCTATTTCTGCCTCCGCTACGCGTTGGCGGGACGGACGCTTTTCAATGCCACTCTGGGTGTGGCCGCGTTCTGGCTCTATAATGGAGGCTTGGTGCTCTGGATCGTGCTGAACTTCTTTCCGATCGGCTGGTCACAGCTGGATGCCGTGTACGAGCACGGCTTGGCTTATGCCCGCAGCAGCGCGTTCTACGAGAGCACTCTTTTCTGGCAATGGATGCGCTTCCCCGGAGACGTGGTGTTTGCGCTGGGCGCCTTGCTGATGGCCGCGGACTTCATCATCAAGCTCGGCCCGCTGTACCCGAGGCTCGCTGAGCGGCTGGGTGGCCCCCGTCCGAGTACGGCTGGCAACCCGGCTCATGGTGGTGCCGGTGTGGGCACGACGCCGACTAGCGTTCAGCCTACGGATCGGGCGACCGTCCATTGAAGCGGGTCACGTGCCACGGTCATTACGACGCCTGGGCGCCATCGCCCGCACGGCGTCCTCCACCGACTTGAACACGCGCGCTGCGCCCAGTGCCTTCAGCAATCCCGTCCTTGCCGCCTGACGCTGTGCGCGCTCCGCCGAAAGACGTGCCAGCGCGACATCAATGCCTTGGGCGCGGAGGGCCGAAACCGTCTGTTGCAGAATCCGCGACCCGGTGTAGTCGAGGTCGATCATGCCGCTCGCCTCAATGACGACCAGTTGCACTGGGGCGGACGCCCGCGTCGCTGTCTTTTGTAGCAGGCGGCAGACGAACACCGCGTTGGTGAAGTTGAGCGGTGCCGCCGGCGCGAAGACCAGCACGCCCGGCTCTTGCTCACCCAACTCGTCATGGCTTGGTGGCCACCACACGGTAGTTCCCGGTACCCGCGCCATCTCGCTGCTGAGCGGCCGTGCGACGGAATACAAGCCTTGCAGCAGAGAAAGCACGATGCTGCACAGCATCCCGGTCTCGATCGGCAGCGCGATCACCAGGCCGGCGCTCGCCGCTACCAGCAGGATCTCGAGGCCGCCGTCACGCAGGATGCGCGCCATTTCACGCAGGCGCAGGATGCGGATGGCAATCGCCACCAGTACGCCGCCAAGCGCCGCCAACGGCACGTAGGCGAGCAAAGCGCCGCCGGCCAGGATGAGGGCAGCGATGCAGCCGGCCGCCGTCAGGGAGGCGAGCTGGGAGCGGCCACCAGCTTCCTTGACGGCGGCCGTGCGCGGCGGGCTGGCATTAACGGCAAACGAGCCGAACAGCCCGGCCAGCAGGCAGCCCCCGCCGATGGCGCCGAAGTTCGAGCTGATGTGTTCAAGCTCCCCGCCCTCCGCAGGAAACGCGCGTAGCACGACCGCCGTCTGCATCATGCACACCATGCCGACAATTGCGGCGAGCGGTAGGAGCCGCACGGCCTCTTGCGCGCCGCTGATGGCCGGCAATCGCGGGTACGGAAGCGTGCCCGATAATGGACCGAGCACGGCCACGCCGCGCTGCTGCAGGTGAAAGCCGGTCACGGCCAGTGCGGAGGCCACGACCGCGAGCAGTGCGCCCGGAATGTGTGGCGCCATCCGCTCCGCGAGCAGTGTGGCGGTCATCACGCCGGTCGCGATGGCCAGCGGGTATGGGTTGGCCTCCGGTAACGCGCCCAGCAATGCGCTGATGCGGGTAAGCAAGGACCCAGACGCTCCCGCCACGCCGAGAACCGCCGGCAACTGGCCGACGATGATGTTCACGCCGATACCCGCGAGGAATCCTGTGGTGACCGGGATCGACAGCAGATCGGCGATCCAGCCCGCGCGCAGCACCGCCGCAATGATCAGGATGCCGCCCACCATCAGCGATAGCAACGCCGCGAGATGCGCGTAGTCGTCGGCGCTCGCGCCCGCCAGCGCGGCGAGCCCGCCGGCGAAGATCGGCGCGATGGTCGAGTCCGCGCCTGCGGACAGAAATCGGTTTGCCCCGAACACGGCGAACGCAACCGAACCGGCCACGAAGGCGATCAGTCCAGCCTCCGGCGGTAGACCCGCCAGCCGTGCGGTGGCGAGCTGCTCGGGTACGGCGATTGCCGTCAGCAGCAGGCCGGCAATCAGATCGTGAGGAAGCCATGGCCGACGGAAGGCGCGCAGCGATGGAAACAACCATGGTCGCCGATCCGGGTGGGTCCCGAGGGACAACCTTTTCTTATTCATCATGTCGTTCCCTTAAGTCTGGCCGAGAACCTGGAGCGCATGGCGGAGCCGGATCGCGAGGTGATCCGCCGCTACGACGACCCGCGGAAGGAGGCCGCCGGCTATGTTGTGCTGTCGGGCAACCTGTTCGACAGCGCGGTGATGAAGATCACCGTCATCGACCGGGAGTTCCGCCGCCGCTTCCTATCCGACCCCGCGCATCCGAACGTGTTAGAGGGCAAGGCGATCGTGTTCGAGGGCCCCGAGGACTACCAGCTATCCGGGCAGCGCCGAGGTGGTGAACATGCAGGCTGGCCGAGGGCGAGCTGGAGGCCCGCCGCGCCGTCTGGACGCCGCCCAAGCTCGACCACAAGACGCCGTGGGAGGAGATTTATCGCAGCATGGCGGGCCAGCTTGGTACCGGCGGCTGCCTGGAGCCGGCGACGCTCTATCTCAACGTGATCGAGACCCGGGGCGAGTTGCGGAACAATCATTGACAACGAGGGTGGTTGCTGTCTCGTTATGCCCCCCGACTGGATCGGGGGTTGTCACGGCCATTCACGACTTGCCTGCCGGCAAGGTAGTCGTGGATGGTCGGCCTTCGCCGAACCATGACGGTGGGAAAACTCGCGGTGGGCGTGGGGCGCGGGATTTCGCCGAGCGAGCTGGAGCCGTTGCAGCGCCCGCACCCGCCGCTGTGGTACGGCACCGCGCGCGAGGACGGCATTCCCTGGGCGGCGCGGAACCGGGTGCATGTGGTCGCCAACCTGCCGCCCGCGCTGATGCGCCCGATGACCGCGCGCTTCCGCGCGGAGTGGGCGGCGCTCGGGCACGCCCCGGAGGACATGCCGTGGATCGGCGTGAGCCGGCATGTGGTGATCGCCGAGACCGACCGGGAGGCGCTGGAGATCGCGCGACGCGGCTACCTGCTCTGGCGGGAGAGCTGAGGGCGGGGACAAGGGGCCGACCAAGGCGCTCGGCCCGTTCAGGATGAGGTCCAGGGGCTTGGCCCTGGTGGAGTTAGGGTGAAACGCCCGTGGCGAGCAGAGGAGTGGGTGGATGTTGGCAAAGCCATTGCTGATCTCTCTGGCGGTCCTGTTCGGCTCGGCCGTCGCGCACGCGCAGATCAATCCGTTCTGGAGCAGCACGCGTGCCGGTGGCCACCTGACGAACGAGGACCTTCGCCGGCTGGACGCCAGCATCGACCGGCTGAACACCGCGACCCCGCCGCGCATCGGCCAGACCGACAGTTGGAGCAACCCGAATACGCGCAGCTCGGGCTCTTCAATCTTGCGACGGGTTTTCCAGTCCGGCGGGATGACGTGCCATCTGTTGCAGCATCACATTTCCGCCGCCGGCAAACGGCCCGGCAGCACCTTCGATCTGACCTGGTGCCGGACCTCGAACGGCGAATGGAAGATCAAGAGCTGAGGCCGGAGTCCGTGGACCTGGCATTGTGGGACGCGCGACGGATCGAGAGGCCTAGCGCTGCTGTTCCGCGCCGATGATAGAGGCGTTCCCAGTTAAGCCAATTGGGGAGAGAGACAAATGTCGGAAGAAATCAACCATCATCGCCGCCGCTTTTTTGGCACCGCGGCCATGACCATCGCTGCCGCCCAGCTCGGCATGATTGGTTCCGCGGATGCACAATCGAGCAAACGACCGGTAGAGGTGCCCGCGATCAAGCCGGGGACGAACACTTCGTTCGCCTCACTGAAGCAGATCAATGCCGGCGTCTTGAATGTCGGATACGCTGAAGCTGGCCCCGCAGAGGGTCCCGCGGTCATTCTTCTGCACGGCTGGCCATACGATATTCACAGCTATGTCGATGTGGCACCTTTGCTGAAATCGGCGGGCTACCGGGTGATCATCCCGTATGTCCGTGGCTGTGGCGCAACGCGCTTCCTCTCAGATGCAACGGCCCGCAATGGCCAGCAGGCGGCGGTCGCAGTCGATACCATCGATTTGATGGATGCCCTCAGGATCGAGAAGGCGATCCTCGCCGGTTATGACTGGGGAGGGCGGACGGCCGACATCATCGCGGCACTCTGGCCAGCGCGATGCAAGGCCCTCGTCTCGGTGAGTGGCTATCTGATCGGCAGCCCCGAGGCCAACAAGATGCCGTTGCCGCCGAAGGCTGAGTACCAGTGGTGGTACCAATACTATTTCGCTACGCAACGCGGCGCACTCGGTTACGCCAAATACCGGCACGATTTCGCGAAGCTCATTTGGCAGATCGCTTCGCCGAAATGGGAGTTCGATGACGCCACATTCGATCGCACCGCGGCGTCGTTCAACAACCCAGACTACGTCGCGATCGTGATCCATAATTACCGCTGGCGACTCGGCTTGGCTGCAGGCGAGCCGCAATATAACGATCTGGAAAGGCGGCTTGCCGAAGGCCCGGTCATCGCCGTGCCCACGATCACTCTTGAAGGAGATGCCAATGGTGCACCACACGCGGACGGCACATCCTATCGCAAGAAGTTCTCGGGCAAATACGCGCACCGGATCATCAAGGGGGGCATCGGTCACAATCTGCCTCAGGAAGCCCCGCAGGCCTTCGCCCAGGCTGTAGTCGACGTCGACGGATACTGATCGGCGTTAGCCTGTGTAGGCTGTGCGGATGGCGTCCACATTGCGAGTGGTCGACGCGGAGTAGTCTGCGCAAGGCGCGGTGAGTTGTGGATGGTCGGCCTTCGCCGACCATGACGACGAGAGGTCGGAACTAGGGGCGTTGTATGAGAGGCGTTGACGGGTTCTGATCGACGACGGAGAACGGTTCCATGATCGAGGGCACTCGATCCAGCCGGAGTATCGGCATTTCGCGGCGCGGTCTCGGCCTCGGTTCCATCGCGCTGGCAGCCGGCTCACCTTGGCCTGCGCCCGCGCAAGGCGCCGCGCCGCAAGACGGGTCCGAGAAGGCGCGGGTCACGATGCTGCTGCCTGCGCTGGAGGACTACGTGCGCAAGGGGATGACGGATTGGCATGTACCCGGGGCAGCCGTCGGCGTGGTCGTGGACGAGGACATCGTGTTCGCCAAGGGGTTCGGCGTCCGCGCCGCGCCCGGTGACACACCCGTTGGTGCAAACACCATCTTTCAGATCGGATCGACGACCAAGGCCTTCGCGGCGGCAGCCGAGGCGATCGTCGTGGACCGGGGCAAGATGAAATGGGCCGATCGCGTCATCGACCATTATCCCGATTTCCGCCTCTACGACCCTTGGGTGACGCGCGAGTTCCAGATCATCGACCTGCTCGCGCAGCGCAGCGGATTGCGTCCTTATGTGCTCGACCCGATGTGGGTGCTTGGCTATTCGCCGGAGGACGTTATTGCCGGGCTGCGTTATGCCCATCCGGTCAGCAGCTTCCGGACGACCTTCTCCTATCAGAACGTGCTCCAAGCGATCGCCGGCCGGATCGTCGCCCGTCACACGGGCGAGGCGGATTGGGTCCAAGCGGTGCGGACGCTGATCCTGGACCCGCTCGGGATGAGCAGCACCACGGCAACGGTGCGCGCACTGCTCGGCAGCCCCGACCACGCGGCCGGCCATATCTGGCGCAACGGCCAACTGGCGCAGTTCGATCCATTGCCGGATTTCGACGCGGTCGGGCCGGCGGGGGCGCTGAATTCCAGTGTCGCCGATCTGCTGAAATGGCTGCGGTTGCAAATCGGGCGTGGCAGCTTCGAGGGCAAGCGCATCATTTCCGAAGCGAACCTGACCGAGACCTGGCGTCCTCGGGTGGACATGCCGATCCCGGGGTTTCCGGTCGATTGGGCGGGCTACGCCTCGGGCTGGATCTTCCAAGCGACGGCGAACGGGCATTTCGTCTGGCACAATGGCGGCACCGGGCTGTTCAAGGCGCATGTCGGTTTCATCCCCGACCGGCGGGTGGGCTTCGTGATGCTGACCAACGAGGGGACGAACGCGCTTCCCGATAGCGTCGCGTTATGGTTCTACGACCGCGTGCTCGGCAATCCGCAAGTCGATCACAGCGCGCGCTACCTGGCAATCGTTCAGGAGCAGACGCGCAAGGCCGAGGAGCGCAGCCGCCGGCCCGATCACCCGGCCCCGCCGGCCACCCTCGCCGATTATGCCGGACAGTATCACTCCCCGGTGCTGAAGGCCGCGACGATAGAGCCGGCGGGCGAGCACCTGCGGCTGACGTTCGCGGCAACCGGCCTGGCGTTGCTGCTCAAACCTTGGAATGGCGACGCCTTCGCCCTGGCCTCCGACGACAGGTCGCTCTCGGCGATGCTCGGGGAAGACGGATCGCAGCTCATGCAATTCATGCGCGAGCCATCGGGACGCGTGAACGAACTGCGCTTCATCGACAACCCGGAGTTGTCGATGAGCCGAGGTGCATGAGCCGGCTGACCTGGCTCCGCGGCGCTCGCCTGTCGCAGCGGCGTCGGGGACTATTGTCTCCGCACCGCCCGACGCAGCGCCGCGCGCGCGAGCAAGCGTGTGGAATTGAGTGTCGGCAGCGGAGAATTCGAGTCGTCCAAGATCAATGGAATCTCGGTGCAGCCGAGAACGACGGCGTCGCAGCCCTGATCCTTCATCCGCCCGATGACACGCTGAATGGTAAGCGACTGAATCGGGCTTGAAAACGCCGTAAACCAACTCATCCATGATGATGCGATTGAGTTCCTCGCGTTCGGCGGTGCTTGGGCGCACATACGCGAGTGCGCGCGTCGCGAGCTTTTCCGGATAGACCTCGCTCTCAACCAGCCAACGCGTTCCGGTCAGGCCCAGGCGCCGGAACCCACGCTCGACGGCGTGTGCGGCGACGATTTCGGCGATGTGCAGCCAGGGCAGCGGCGATCGCGGTTCGACATAGGCAAGCGCCTGGTGGATGGTGTTGTCGGGGCAGATCAGGAACTCGGCACCGACGCTCGCGAGCTTGTTCGCCGAGGCGAGCATCAGCTCACCCACGCCCTGCCAGTCGCCGCGATAGATGCGTGTCATGTACTCGGCAAGCGAGGGCGTGTGCATCGACACCTCGGGGTGAGCGTGTCCGCCGAGGTGTCGCGCGCCGTCCACGCAAATGGTCCGGTAACACAGAGCCGCGCCTTCGGCGGAGCAGGCAACGATACCGATGTGACGCATGAGTATCCCTCCCGGGTTTTTTCGGACGGTGGAGGAATTGCACCGCCGCCGTTCGTGAGATGGATGAACAAGATGCTAACGGCCGGTGTACACGAGCGGCCGGATGACGGGGTGATGTGTACACGGGGTCGGCACGCGATTGGCCCAGATGTACACCGCGAAGGTTATGGCGCGACCTCCGCCGGGCGACGGGCGATGCGGAACACGAGCAGCGAGGCAATGAGGCACAGCACGCCGCTGCCGGCGAAGGCGAGCACGTAGCTGCCGGTGAGACTCCGCACCTCGCCTGCCCCGATCGCGGCCAACGCCCCGCCCACCTGATGCGCGGCGACGATCCAGGAGACGATCACCGGCCCGTCGCGCCGTCCGAACACCTGATTGGTGAGGGCCACGGTCGGCGGGATCGTGGCCACGAAATCCAGCCCGAACAGCACCGCGAAGGCCGACAGGCTCAGCATGTCGAAGCCGCTGAACGGCAGCCAGATCAGCGACAGGCCGCGCAGGCCGTAATACCAGAACAACAGCACGCGGGAATCGTATCGGTCGGTGAGCCAGCCGGAGCCAGTGGTGCCCACCAGGTCGAACACCCCGATCGCGGCCAAGAAGCCCGCCGCCGTCACCGCCGGCACGCCATGATCGGCGCAGTACGGGATGAAATGCGTGATAACAAGGCCGTAGGTGGAGAAGCCGCAGATGGCGAAGCTGCCCGCCAGCAACCAGAAATCGACCGAGCGCATCCCACGCGCCAGGCCGCCGAGCGCGACCCGGAACGGATTGCCGCCGATCGGCGTCTCGGCCGGCCGGCGCCACGGCGCCGAACGGCAGCAGGCCCAGCGCGCGCGGGCTCTCGACCATCAGCAGCGCCACCAGGGGCAGCAGGGCGATCATCGCCAGCGCCGCCGTCCAGGGCACGCTGCGCCAGCCCAGCGACTGCGACAGGAACGCGAGCAGCGGCAGGAACACCAGCTGGCCGCTGGCGTTGCCGGCGGTCAGCAGGCCAACCACCAGCCCGCGCCGCTCGGCGAACCAGCGATTGGCGATCACCGCCGCCAGCCCGACCATGCCGACCCCGGAGCCCAGCCCGACCATCACGCCCCAAGTCAGGTAAAGCTGCCAGACCTGCGTCATCCAGCCGCTGAGGCCGGCGCCGAGCGCCAGCAGCGCGATCGAGCCCAGCATGGTCCGGCGCACGCCGATCGTGCGTCATCAGCGCGGTGGTGAACGGGCCGACCAGCCCGAACAGCGCGATGTTGAGCGAGATCGCCCCGGAAATCGTGCCCGCATCCCAGCCGAACGCCCGCTCCAACGGCACGATCAGCACGCCGGGAGCGGCGCGCACGCCGACCGAGCAGAGGATCACGGCAAACGTCACCGCCGCGACCACCCAGGCGTAATGCAGACGGCCGTCGAGCCGGCGAGCGAGCGATTTCGAGCCCATGATCGCGATCTCCTTGGCGGGCATTAATGACGGTCGTCATCAATTAGGCAAGCCCCAGGCGGGTCTTTCCGGGATCGGGTTTTGTGCTAAAGCCCCGTGTTTCAAAGCTTGGGGCCCATGCGCCATTTCCTCGACTTCGAGAAGCCGATTGCCGAGCTGGAGGGCAAGATCGACGAGCTGCGGCGGATGTCCGAGCCCGACGGCATCAATATCGCCGAAGAGGTGGCGCGGCTGAGCGAGAAGGCCGACCGCCAGTTGCGGGCCACCTACACCAAGCTCACGCCCTGGCAGAAGACGCTGGTCGCGCGCCACCCGGACCGGCCGAAGACGAGCGCCTACATCGCCGGCCTGATCACCGACTTCACGCCGCTCGCCGGCGATCGGGCGTTCGCCGACGATGCGGCGGTGCTGGGCGGCCTGGGGCGGTTCCGCGGCCGCTCGGTGATGGTGATCGGCACCGAGAAGGGCTCCGAGACCGAGAGCCGCCTCAAGCACAATTTCGGCATGGCGCGCCCGGAGGGCTATCGCAAGGCTCGGCGGCTGATCGAGCTGGCCGGCCGGTTCGGCCTGCCGGTGCTCGCCTTCGTGGATACGTCCGGGGCGTTCCCGGGAGTGGATGCCGAGGCGCGCGGCCAGGCCGAGGCGATCGCCCGCTCGATCGAGGCGTGTCTGGACGCGCCGGTTCCGCTGGTCGCCACCATTATCGGCGAGGGCGGCTCGGGCGGAGCGATCGCGCTCGCGGCTGGGGACCGGACGCTGATGCTCGAGCACTCGATCTATTCGGTGATCGCGCCCGAGGGCTGCGCCGCGATCCTGTGGCGCGACCCGGCGCAGGCCCCGGCGGCGGCGGAGGCGCTGCGGCTGACCGCCGAGGATCTGCGCCGGCTGCGGCTGGTCGATGCCGTGATCCCCGAGCCGCTCGGCGGCGCGCATCGCGACCCGGACGCCACCATCCGCGCCGTTGGCGAGGGCGTGCAGGCGGCGGTGGCGCCGCTGCTCGCGATGGAAGCGGCGGCCTTGAAGGCCCGGCGCGAGGAGAAGTTCCTGGAGATGGGCCGCGACGGGCTTGGCTGAGCGACAAGCGTCGGGGCGTCCGAGCGTCCTGCGGTGGCATCCGGCCTGGCCGATCTGATACAAGACGGCCTCGCTTGATCCCGGCTTGCCAGAATGCGGCGGTCGGCGCCTTATTCTGAGCTATTGTCAACGGGAACTTCACGCCGATGCGCTTCCGCTCCCGCCCACTCCGCGCCGCGCTGCTCGCTTGCGCGGCCCTCGCAGCTGCCCCGGTCGCGGCAACCCTGCCGGCGCGCACCGCCTTTGCCCGCCCGGCGCCAGACGGGTTCGCGGACCTGGCCGCCCGGCTATTGCCGGCGGTGGTCAACATCTCATCTTCGACCGCCGTGCAAATGAGCGACAACGCAGGCCCGGAGGTACCGACCTTCCCGCCTGGCTCGCCATTCGAGCAGTTCTTCAAGGACTTCATGAACCGCCACCGCCAGGGCCAGGGCCAGGGCGAGGAAAAGCCGCAGGCCGACCGGCGGATGCAGAGCCTGGGCTCCGGCTTCATCGTCGATCCGTCCGGGCTGGTCGTGACCAATAATCACGTCATCGAGGGCGCCGACGAGATCAAGGTCACGCTGCAAGACAACACCACGCTCACCGCGACCGTGGTCGGCCGCGACGAGACCGGGGACATCGCGCTGCTGAAGGTGAACGCCGGCAAGCCGCTGCCGGCGCTGCAGTTCGGCAATTCGGCGGGGCTGCGGGTCGGGGACTGGGTGCTGGCGATCGGCAATCCGTTCGGGCTCGGCGGCACCGTGACCGCCGGCATCGTCTCGGCCCGTGGCCGCGATATCCACGAAGGCCCTTATGACGATTTCATCCAGACCGACGCCCCGATCAATCGCGGCAACTCCGGCGGGCCCTTGTTCAACATGGATGGGCAGATCATTGGCATCAACACCGCGATCTACTCGCCATCCGGCGGCTCGATCGGCATCGGCTTCGCCATCCCCTCCAACATGGCCAAGCTCGTGGTGGCGCAGTTGCGCGAATACGGCCATCCCCGCCGAGGCTGGCTCGGCGTGCGCATCCAGGAGGTGACGCCCGACATCGCCGAAAGCCTCGGCCTGCACCAGTCCAAGGGCGCGCTGGTGGCGGGGGTGAACCCGGGCGGTCCGGCCGATCAGGCGCATCTGCGCAACGGCGATATCGTTCTCAGCTTCAACGGCGTCAGCGTGAAGGACATGCGGGCGCTGCCCCGTATCGTTGCCGATTCAGACGTCGGCAAGCCGGTGCCAGTGGTGGTCTGGCGCGATGGCAAGGAGATGACGCTTCAAGCCAAACCAGCCGAGAAGCCGGACGACGTGGAGCCGGCGGCGGTCAAGACCACCGGCCCGCCAGCGCCCAAGCCCGCGGAGATCTCTAGCCTCGGCCTGACCTTGGCCCCTGTGGACAAGGCGGCGCGGGACAAGTTCCACCTCAACGCCGACCAGAAGGGCGTGGTGATCACCGATGTCGCGCCGAACGGCCCCGCCGCTTCCCGCGACCTCAAGCCCGGCGACGTGATCATGGAAGTGCAGCAGGGCGAGGTCAGCACGCCGGCCGATGTCCAGCAGCGGGTGGACACGGTGCGCAAGGAGGACCGCCGCTCGGTGCTAATGCTGGTGCAGCGCCCGGACGGGCTGCGCTGGGTGCCGCTGCCGCTGGATGCGGAGAAGGACCGCGCGCCGGGATAACCCCCGACGCTGGAGTGACGCCGCGTTGACGTTCCCGCCAAGCGTCTCCTAGCTTTGCGGCGGCGGGCCGTTGCTCGCCAGGAGGGAATGTCCATGCCGGCGAGCACGTCTGACCATGCCCCTCTGGCCCGCTCGGCCATGGCTTACGTCCTGGCGGGTGGGCGGGGCAGCCGGCTGTTGGAGCTGACCGACAAGCGGGCGAAGCCGGCGGTGTTCTTCGGCGGCAAGACGCGGATCATCGACTTCGCGCTCTCCAACGCGGTGAATTCCGGCATCCGACGCATCGGCGTGGCGACCCAATACAAGGCCCACAGCCTGATCCGGCATCTCCAGCTTGGCTGGAACTTCTTCCGCCCCGAGCGCAACGAGGGGTTCGATATCCTGCCCGCCAGCCAGCGAGTCAGCGAGACCGAGTGGTACGCCGGCACCGCCGATGCCGTGTTCCAGAACATCGACATCATTCAAAGCTACGGCCCGCAGCACATTGTGATCCTGGCGGGCGACCACGTTTACAAGATGGACTACGAGCATATGCTGCGGATGCATGTCGAGCAGCAGGCCGACGTGACTGTGGGCTGCATCGAGGTGCCCCGGCCCGAGGCGGTCGCGTTCGGGGTCATGCATGTCGATGCCGCGAACCGGATCATCGACTTCCTGGAGAAGCCCCAGGAACCGCCCGGAATGCCGAGCAAGCCCGAGACGGCGCTTGCCAGTATGGGCATTTACGTCTTCGAGACGCGGTTCTTGTTCGACCAGCTGCGCCGCGACGCGGCCGATTCCAACTCGGCACATGATTTCGGCAAGGATCTGATCCCCTATTTGGTCAAGCACGGCAAGGCGGTCGCGCACCAGTTCTCGGATTCCTGCGTCCGCTCGGGCCAGGAGCGGGAGGCGTATTGGCGCGACGTCGGCACGGTGGACGCTTATTGGCAGGCCAACATCGACCTGACCGACACCATGCCCGCCCTCGACCTCTACGAGCGGGATTGGCCGATCTGGACCTATGCCCCGATCACCCCGCCGGCGAAGTTCGTTCATGACCAGGAGAAACGAAGGGGCATGGCGGTCAGCTCGCTGGTCTCGGGGGGATGCATCATCTCGGGCGCGGCGCTGCGCCGGTCGCTGCTGTTCACCGGCGTTCACGTCCATTCCTATGCGCGGATCGAAGGAGCGGTGGTGCTGCCGGAAGTGGATGTCGGCGAGCGCGCGCGGCTAACCAACGTGGTGATCGACCGCGGCGTGCGCATCCCCGATGGGCTGGTGGTGGGCGAGGATGCCGAGCTCGATGCCGAGCGGTTCCGACGCACCTCGCAGGGCGTGTGCCTGATCACCGCACCGATGATCGCCCGCCTGGGGCAGTGACGGCGCTTACCGCCCTTTCAGTCGCATCGGAGATCTACCCGCTGGTCAAGACCGGCGGTCTCGCCGACGTGGCGGGTGCCTTGCCAGGCGCGCTCGCGGCGCACGGCGTGTCAATGCGCTCGTTGGTGCCCGGGTACCCTGCGGTGCTGCGCGCGCTCTCCGTCTCCGAGGAGGCGCATCGGTTCGCGGACCTGTTCGGCGGCCCAGCTCGCGTCCTGGTCGGGGAAGGCGCGGGGTTGCTCTTGTTCGTGCTGGACGCGCCGCACCTTTATGAACGGCCGGGTGGTCCGTATGCCGGCCCGGATGGAACGGACTGGCCGGACAATGCACGCCGTTTCGCCGCTCTTGGCTGGGTAGCGGCGGAACTCGGCCGGGGCGTCGTGCCGGGCTTCGCTCCGGACCTGGTCCACGCGCATGACTGGCAGGCCGGGCTAGCGCCGGCCTATCTCCATTACGGCCAAGAACGGCGGCCGGGCACGGTGATGACCGTGCATAACCTGGCCTTTCAGGGCCAGTTCCCGGCCTACCTGCTCGGCACGCTCCGCCTGCCGCCAGCATCCTACGGGGTCGATGGGGTTGAATATTACGGCGCGATCGGCTTTCTAAAGGCCGGGCTGAGGCTGGCGGATCGGATCAGCACCGTGTCGCCGACCTATGCCGACGAGATTTGCACGCCGGCCGGCGGCATGGGACTGGGCGGGCTGCTGCGGACGCGCGCTGGGGCGCTCACCGGCATCCTGAACGGGATCGATGAGGCGGTGTGGAACCCAGCGACCGACCCGCATCTGGCGCGCACCTTCGACGCGGCCGACATCGCAGCACGCGCGGTCAATAAGGCGACGTTGCAAGCCCGGCTGGGCCTTGTGGCCGATGCGGAGGCGCCACTGTTCGGCGTGATCAGCCGGCTCGCCTGGCAGAAGGGGATGGACTTGCTGCTGGACGCGCTGCCGACGCTGCTGGCCGAGGGAGGCCAGCTTGCGTTGCTCGGAGCCGGCGAGCCAAACCTTGAGCACGGGTTCCGGGCCGCCGCATTGGCGCATCCGGGCCGGGTTGGGATCGGGGTTGGCTACGACGAGCCGCTGGCGCATCTGATCCAGGGCGGCAGCGACGCCCTGCTCGTCCCGTCGCGCTTCGAGCCGTGTGGTCTGACCCAGCTCTGCGCGTTGCGCTATGGCGCCCTGCCGGTGGTGGCACGGGTGGGCGGCCTGGCCGACACCGTGATCGACGCCAATGAGATGGCACTCGCTGCGGGGGTAGCGACGGGTTTTCAGTTCGCCCCAGTCACGCGCGAGGCGCTGGAGGCAGCGATCCGGCGGGCGGTCCGGCTGTGGCAGGACCGGGCGGCCTGGCGGCTTGCTCAGCGGAACGCGATGGCGACGGAAGTGGGTTGGGAGCGGCCCGCCGGTCGTTACGCGGGGCTATACGCGACTATCTCGAATCGAAATCGCCGGGCATGACGGTTGAGGTCGGCGGACCGGGGGGCAACCGCCGGAAGAGCCAGCGTCACCTCCCGCTTGCCGTAGTCCCTTTCCCTCCGGCCGGGGCTGGCGGGGCGGCGAGATAGCGCAGGAACCCGTCGCTCGGCGTCAGCACGAGACGGGTCTTGCCGCTCTCGAAGGCCGCCCGATAGGCTTCCAACGTGCGCCAGGCGGAATAGAAGCCGACATCCTGTCCATAAGCGTCGGCGTAGAGCTTGATGGCACCCGCCTCGCCCTGGCCACGCAACTGGTCGGCCTTGGCGCGCGCGTCGGCCAGGAGCACGGTGCGATCGCGCTCGGCCTCAGCGCGGATGCGGGCGGCCGTCGCGGCGCCCTCGGCGCGAGCCTGGGCGGCGACCCGCTGGCGCTCCGACCGCATCCGCGACAGGATCGCCTCGGTGTTCTCGCGCGGCAGGTCGGCGCGGCGGATGCGCACGTCCTCGACGGCGACGCCGAAGCCCGTCATCTCGCCGTTCACCTGGTCGCGGATGCTGGCCATGATCCGGTCGCGGTCGGCGGAGAGCACGTCGGGCAACGAGCGAGTGCCGAGCACACGGCGGATCGCCGACGAGACGATGGCGTCCAGCCGGCCACTGATCGCGTCCTCGCCCACCCCCGCCGCCTGATAGTAGCGCAGCGGGTCTTTGATCCGGTACATCGTGAAGCTGTCCACGATCAGCCGGCGCTGATCGCCCAGGATCACCTCCTCGCTTGGCGTGCGCAGGTTGAGCAGCCGGCGGTCGAAGCCGAACACGCTCTGCACGAAGGGGATCTTCACGTGCAGCCCGGGCTGCACCACCACCCGGACCGGCTTGCCGAACTCGGTGACCAGCGCCTGCTCGGTCTGCTGGACCGTGAACAGCGTGCCGCCGATCAGCACGAAGGCGACGATCAGCGCGGCCAACCCGGCAATCGCGGCGCGGCTCATGGCGAGCCTCCTGCTTGCGTCATGCCCGCGAAGGCGCCAACGGAGCCGAGCTGGGCCGTGGGGGCAGGCGACGGCGGCCCTGGGGGCGGCGTGGGCGTGGTGGGCGGGACGGGAGTCTCGCCGGGGCCGCCGAGCGGCAGGAACGGCAGCAGCGACTTCACCTTGTCGTCCAGCACCACGGTTGGCGAATGGCTCAGCACGTCCTGCATGGTGTCGAGATAGAGCCGCGTCATCGTGATGTCCTTCGCCACGCGATAGGCGGCAAGCACGCTGAGGAAGCGCTTGGTCTCGCCGCTGGCGCGCGCGATCGCTGCCTGCTTGTCGCCCTGGGCCAGCGCCTCGATGCGAGCGGCGTCGCCGACCGCGCGCGGCACGATGTCGTTGCGGTAGGCGTCGGCCTGGTTGCGCATCCGCTCGGCATCGGTGTTGGCGCGCTGCACGTCCCGGAAGCTCTCGATCACGTCGGCGGGCGGGTCCACTTTCTGGAGCAGCACCTGCACGATATCGACGCCCGCCTTGTACTGATCCAGGATCTGTTGGGTATGGTGCATCACCCGATCGGCGATCTGCGCGCGCATTGGCCCAAGCGCCGGCTGTATCGGCGTGCGGCCCATCACCTCGCGCAGCACGCTCTCCGCCACCGCCTTCACCGTGATCTGGGGATCGCGGGTGTTGAATAGGTAGGCGACCGCGCTGTTGATCTTCCAGAGCAGGGCGACGTTGACATCGACGATGTTCTCGTCGCCGGTCAGCATCAGGCTTTCCTGCGGCACTTCGCGCGCCCCCGGTCCCTCGCCCTCGGCCTGCTGCTGGTCCGCCGCCTCGCCGGATTGGTAGCCGATCTCGATGCGGTTGACCCGCGTGACCGCCGGCGTTTTGACGCCCTCGATCGGCCAGGGGAGGTGATAGTTGAGGCCAGGCAGGGTGATGCGGGTGAAGCCGCCGAAGCGCAGCACCACTCCCTCCTGGTCCGGCTCCACGCGGTAGAAGCCGCTAGCGAGCCAGAGCGCCACGACGCCGAGGCCAATCAGGGCGATCCCGCGCCCACCCGCGCCGAACGGGCCGCGACCAGCGCCGCCGCCGCCGCCGCCGAGCACCCGGCGGATGAAGGCTTGCGCGCGGGCGATAATCAGGTCGAGATCAGGGCCGGGGAACGGGCCGCCCTGCCAGCCGCCTGGTCCCCCGCCCGGCCCTCGGGGACCGCCGCCAGGTCCGCCCCTGCCGCCGCCCGGAGGTCCGTGCCAGGGACCGTTGCCGTCCGAGTCCGGCCCAGGCTCGGAGCCGCCGTCATCCGAGCCGCCGCTTCCCCAAGGGCCTTTGCCGCCGGTGTTCGAAGGCATGGGGAGAACTCCTTATGGGCGGGGCGGCGCGCCGACGTTGGCGCAGCGGCCGGCACACGCCACATGCATTACCGGGCCAAAAGCGGCTCACGGCCGCGTGCATATTCACCCCCAGAGAAGGGTTTGCAAGCCAATGAACAAGGCGCCGAGCGAGCTTTCCCCCGAGGCGCTGCGGGAGGCGCTGCGAGATATCAAGGATCCCGCTTCCGGGCGGGACATCGTGGCCGCCGGGCTGCTGGAAGGCATCCAGGTTCGCGACGGGCTGGTCCAGGTGGCGCTGCTCACTGACCGGGCGCACGCGGAGGCGATGGAGCCGGTGCGCCGCGCCGTCGAGGCGGCGTTGGCGAAGCAACCGGGTGTCAAGAACGCGACCGCGGTGCTGACCGGGCAGAAGGCGAAGGCCGCGCCGGAGCCGCGAGCGGCGGGTCCGGCCGCTCCAGGGGCTGGATCTGGGCCGCACCATCATCAGCAGAAGCCCGCGCTACTGCTCCCCGACGTGAAGGCGATCGTGGCGGTGGCTTCCGGCAAGGGCGGGGTGGGCAAGTCCACCGTCGCGGTCAATCTCGCCGTGGCGCTGGCGCGGCAGGGCATCGAGGTCGGTTTGCTGGATGCCGACATCTACGGCCCGAGCCTGCCTCGGATGCTGGGCGTGGCGCGCAAGCCCGAGGTGCGGGGGGATCGGATGCAGCCGCTCCTGGCGTGGGGGCTCAAATGCATGTCGATTGGTTTCTTGGTCGAGGAAGAGACACCGATGATCTGGCGCGGGCCGATGGTGATGGGCGCGCTGGAGCAGATGATGGGGCAGGTGGATTGGGGGCCGCTCGACGTGCTGGTGGTGGACATGCCGCCGGGGACCGGCGACGCGCAGCTCACGATGGCCCAGCGCGTCGCGCTGACCGGCGCGGTGATCGTCTCCACGCCGCAGGACATCGCGCTGATCGACGCGCGGCGCGGGGTCCGGATGTTCGAGCGGGTGCGGGTGCCGGTGCTGGGGCTGGTGGAGAACATGAGCTTCTTCTGCTGCCCCAATTGCGGCCACCAGGCGGAAATCTTCGGCCACGGTGGCGCGCGGTTGGAGGCGCAGCGGCTCGGGACCGAGTTCCTGGGCGAAATCCCGCTGTTGCTGGACATCCGCCAAGCCGCCGACGCCGGCACGCCGATCGTGGCCGCCGCGCCCGACGGCACGGCCGCGCGGTGCTTCGCGGAACTCGCCGCGCGGGTTGCGGCCAAGGTCGCGGGGGAGCCGTCCGGCCGCGGGGCGGGGCCACGCATCGTGATTAACTGACGCCCATGCCGGCGATCTCGCGCAGGCCGAATACTGCGGGTGTGACGCATGAACTGCAGCGGAATTCGGGGCTAGATCGTATGCACATGGGCTGCATCGCCGCCGAGCAGATGCTTGATATTCTGGACAGCAAACGCCCGCCACGACCGGTCAACCCTGAGGTTTGGCCATCCCATTTGCGAGCGATTCGAGCGAGTTCTGGTGTTCAGGCCGGAGGGATAGCGAAGCGGCTTTGTTTGACGACCCCCTCGACCCGACACGGTTCGGGATTTGCCCTGTGAGGCATCTGGCATCTGCCGCTAGCCTTGAGCTAGGTCGTCATCCATGCTGAGAGGCGCGCAACGAGTAGAAGCCTGCGAGCAGCAGCAACGCCATGCCGAGCCCGTCGCGCAATCCCACCTGCTCGCTCATGACCAGCACTCCGAGCAGCACGGCGATCACCGGTGAGACGTAGGCGTAGCTGCCTGCCCGAGCCGGGCCCCAAGCCGCGATCAACCGTAGATACACGGTGAAGGCAACCAGCGAGCCGAACAGCACGAGAAATAGCCAGCCTCCCCAAGCGTAGGCGCCCCAGTCGAACCGGGCGGACTCCAGCGCCCCGGGTTCGAGCGCCATTGCGCCGAGCGTCAACACCAGCCCACCAGGCAACATGGTTAGCCCAGCGATGAAGCCGGCGCTGGTGCTCTGGGTCAGCGGCCGGGCGATGACGGAGCCAAGGCTATAGACCACCGCGCTGAACACGATCGCGCCGGCACCGAGCAATGCCCGCCGGTCGGTCGGCGCCACGATCTGCGGACCGAACAGCACGGCGAGCCCAGCGAACCCGAAGCCTAGCGCGGCGGCACGGGCCAGACTCCAGCGTTCCTCGCCCAGGGCGATCCCGAAGCCAAGTAGGCTCACCGGCATCAAGGCAAGGTCCAGCACAGCGGTTAGACCGGAGGGTACATAGCTAATGCCCCAGAAAAGTGGGCCATAGGTCAGGACCACCATCAGGAGCTGGACGAGCACCAGCCGCCCGAGTTCGTGCCGTGCGAGATGCCGCACCTCGCCGCGCGCCCAGGCGAGCAACAGCAGCACCAGCCCCGCGACGACGAAGCGCGTGCCGGCAAAAAAGATTGGCGACACGCCCCCCACCCCGAGCTTCATGGCGAGCCAGGTGGTGCCCCAGATCAGGCACATCAGCGCGAACAGGCCAACCATGGATGCCCCTCTCAGTAACGCCATTACGGCATTATACGCGTTACATAGTGAGGGGTTGCGCGGATCATCGGCCGGGATAGGAATTTTGGGCATGAGGCAGGTCACGGTTGCGACCCTACGGTTGTTCGGCGGCCACACAGCACTGGACTTCACCAATACGGTGAACTCGCGCGGTGTTCGCTATGGCCCTGATGTCCTTCACGATTATGGCGACCTGCTGGACTGGGGGATGCGGCTCAGCGTGCTCGATGCAGCCGAGGCGCAGGCGCTACGCGGCCTGGCCGCCGAGCGCGGCGAAGCCGCCCTGGTCCGCGCGAAGGCGCTGCGCGAGGCGCTCTATCGGATTTTCGCCGCGCGCCCCTCGGCCGACCCCGCGGACCTCGAACTGCTGCAGAGGGAAGTGTGCATCGCGCAGGAGGCGCGCACACTCGTGCCCGACGCGGACGGCTATGCCTGGCGTTGGCGGGCAGACGATCCGGATACGGTCAGTCTTCGCATCGCCCTCATGGCCGCCGACCTGCTCACCTCGCCCGCACGCGACCGGGTGCACGTCTGTCCGGGGGAGAATTGCGCCTGGCTTTTCCTCGATAATTCCCGCTCCGGCCGGCGCCTCTGGTGTAGCGAGGAGACCTGCGGCACGCGCAATCGGGTTCGACGCTGGCGCGACCGCCAGCGGGAGCACGCATGATGGATCACGAAGCAGCACGGCGATCAGCGGCTCGGCATCGCCGACGGCGGATTGAGATTTCGAGAGTCAGGGCGCCTTCGAGGGGGATGGAGGAAGCGGCTTCACTTGGCTCTTGGTACTCAATGCCAGCTTGGCGACCAGCCCTGCTATGTTAGGGCGCCCGGTCAGTAGCTCGTCCAGCCCGAAAGGGCACGTCTCGGGGAGCGGGCGCGGCTCGCCCATATCGTCTGCGCCGGCGCGTAGCTCGTAAAACCGCATCCCCATAGATATCGGTCAAATCAATCCGCCGGCGCATGGACGGCGTGAACCGATCCCACGCGTCCGTCAGGAAACCGGCAAACTCGCCGCGCCAGCGCGCTGCCGACAAGCTGTCCGGCCACGCGTGCAGCTTGAGTAGGTGTGCCAGCGACTGGCGCAGCAGGCTCCGGCAGGCCCGCCGCTCCGACAGCCCCACGTCCCGCACCTCCTCGATCACGTTGGGCCAATCGACCGCCTCGTTCAGCCGCTCCCCATCAGCCAGACGGCGCAGCAATGCCGCTTGGTGCTCGGCCCAGGCCAGAGCGTCGCGCTCATACAAGCCATCCGACATGGACCGCCTCCACCCAACCGAAAATACCAGTCCCGTCCATCACGCAGCGCGCGGCTTCACCTCCCGGTCGAGCCGGTCGCCCAGGGACTTCCGCCGCCGTTTCAAGCTCATAGTCGCGCTGCATGTTGAGCCAGAATTCGGGCGTGGTCCCAAAATATCGCCCCAGCCGAAGCGCGGTGTTCCCCGTGATGCCCCGGCGCGCTCGGCGATGACGGCCTGCACACGCGTCACCGGCACGCCAATGTCCTTGGCCGCCGGTAGGCTGTGAGGGCGAGCGCCTTCATGAACTCCTCCCGCAACTGCTCGCCGGGGTGGATCGGGGGAAGGTCACGCATCGCTTTCGTCCTCAATGAAGACCTTGCGCATCCCGCCGCTCGATCGCCGCCCGCAGCAGGGCGGCGGTGCGATACACGCCATGTACCATCTTGCAGTAGGGCAACAACACAAACAGCGCCAGGATGAACCCTAGATGGACGGCAAGCGCCACACCCATGCCGGCGGTCTCACGCAAACCCAGCAGCGCGAGTCCGGTCCCGGCCGTCAGGAATAGCAGCATCAGCAGCGCCACGTCGGCCCCCAAGAGGGTGCGCGCCGCCGGCATCGGGTCGTCCACCAGCTTCATCGCGAACAGCCCGCCCGTCCCCGCCAACAGGCCGAGGCCGCCGATGGTCCCCAGCAGTACCGGCGCGCTGGCGAACGGATAGGGTGCCGGCCAATCCAGCACCGCGTGATAGAAGAACCCCACGCAGGTCGCGGCGAAGCAGAGAAAGAAGCCGAAGAACATGGCCTGGTGCAGCCAACGCCGGGTCATGGAGAACCGCTCGGAGGCGTCGTTGCAGCCATGCCCGCCGCCGCCCAGGTTGCGCAGGCTGAGCACGTCCCACAACGCGGCCAACCCGGCTCGCACCGTGGCCGGGCGGGCGCTGCCGGCATCGCGCCAGAACTTCGCCGCCCCCATGCATAAGGCAACCAGCGAGAAGATGAACGTGACGAGCCCGACCACCTGCATTACCCAAAGCGGGATCACCTGGTAGAACGCATTCGGCTCCAGTCCGCGCCCGGAATAGAGCGTGGCATTGGGGTTGAACCCGATGGTGAGGATCAGCGCCACCGCGAGCGCGAGCGCCGTGGCCAGCGACACCACGACGCCGTTGCGGCGAAACAGGCGCGCCAGCGGCTGCGGCCAGGCGTATTGCTCGTAGCTCTCCGCCCGGACCTCCGCGAAGCTGCGGGGCACGTTGATGCCCCACTCATGCGGCGGCGCGTACTGGCACGCATAATAGCAGCCACGGCAATTATGGCAGAGGTTGGCGAGATAGCTCAGGTCGCCGGCCGTAAATTCGCGTCGCAGCTCCATCGCCGGGAAGACCGCGCAAAAGCCCTCGCAGTAACGGCAGGCATTGCAGACCTCCATCTCGCGCCTTGCATCGCGGACCGCATCAGTTTCGCGCATGGCGCGCCGCCTCTTCGCCAGCGATCCGGCCGAACACCGTGCCGATGGTCATGCCGAAACCCGCCAAATAGCCACGACCCAGGATGTTGCCCGCCATGATCTCGCCCGAGGCGAACAGGTTAGCGGTTGGCCGCCCGTCCGGCATCAGCACCTGCGCCCGCTCGTTCACCCGCACGCCGAGATAGGTGAAGGTGATGCCGGGCCGGAGCGGGTAGCCGCAGAACGGCGGCGTGTCGATCGGCCGCGCCCAGTTGGTCTTGGGCGGATCCAGCCCCTCGGTGCCGCACCCGTCGAGCCGGGTGCCGTCGAACCGGCCGGGCCGCACCGCTTGGTTGAAGCGGGCGACGGTAGCGCGGAGCCTGCCCGGATCAAGGCCGAGCCGCTCCGCCAACTCGCCCAGCGTGTCGGCGCGGATCGCCGGATAGACCGAGGGCATGAACAGCGGCACCGCGTTCGCATCCGCGATCGAATAGGCGATCTGGCCGGGCTGCCGCGCGATCAGCCGGCCCCAGATGGCGTAACGCTTGGGCCAGACATCCTCGCCCTCGTCATAGAACCGCTCGCTCTCGCGGTTGACCACGATGCTGAACGGCACGCTGTCGAGCCGCGTGGCGATGCCCCCGTCGAATTTCGGCGCCCGCGCGTCGAGTGCGACGGCATGGCATTGGGTCGGGTCACCGATTTCGGCCACGCCCTGGTCGAGCAGGTTCCGGAGCACGCGGCCACGGTTGTAGGGCGTGCCCCGGATGATGAAGTTGTCCACCGCGTCGCCCCAGTGCCGGCGCATCCAGTCGAGATTGGCCTGGAACCCGCCGCTGGCGGCCACCACGCAGCGCGCGGTCAGCGTCCGGGGGAAGCCCTGGTGCGTGACTTCAACGATCTCCACGGCGCCGTCGCGGAGCGGCAACGCCAGCACCTCGGCATCATACAGGATGTCCACGCCGAGCCGCTCGGCGGTGAGATAGTACGCGTTCACCAGCGCCTTGCCGCCGCCCAGGAAGAACGCGTTCGTGCGCGAGAGGCTGAGCGTGCCGGCGAGCGACGGCTGGAACCGGACGCCGGTGGCGTGCATCCAGCGCAACACCCCGGCCGAGGCGCGGATCGTCATGCGCGCCAGCCCCTCGTCGGTATTGCCGCCGGTGACGCGGCGCAGGTCGTCCCAGTATTCCTCCTCCTCGTAGGCGTCGGTCAGAACCTCGGTCGGCGTCGGATGCATCGCGCGGAGGTTGCGGGTATGGCGACTATTGCCGCCACGGAACGCACGCGGCGCGTGCTCGGCGAGCAGGACGCTGGCGCCCGCCTGGCGGGCCGTGATGGCCGCGCATAGCGCCGCGTTCCCGCCGCCGGCGACGAGCACGTCATACGTCCTGGAAAGGTCCGGCATCGCCCCTATTGGTAGCGGGCGGGCCGGCGGGGAGGCAAGGCGGAGCGCCGGGTTGCGCTCACTCCGGCTTGTGCGCGATGTAAATCCATTCGTCGCGGAGCAGCCCGTAGCGCGGTTCGCTCTCCGGCGGCATCCGAAAGGTCTCCACCCGAAACCGCGCTTTCGCGAGCCGGTCGGCGAAGTCGAGCCCATAATAACGCCGATGGTCGGGAGCGGAGAAATGCACCTCCCGCTCCGCGGGCGAGACGACCGCCGGGTTCTCGTAAGTCTCCCGCCGCGAGGCATTGATTGGCGTGCTGAGAACGGCGAGTCCACCGGGCCGCAGGATGCGGAACAGCTCGCGCATTGCGGCGCGGTCGTCGTCGATGTGCTCCAGCACGTGATGCGCGATCACGGCGTCGTAGCTCCCGGCCGGCAGGCCGGTGCGCGTGATGTCGAGCCGATGGGTGACACCCGGCTGGCGGAGGTCGGCAGTTTCGTAGAGCGGATTGCCGCGCATCATCCGCTGCACCGCGTACTCCGGGGCGAAATGCAGGATGCGCTTGCCCGCCAGCTTGTCGCCGCCGCCCTCGGTCAGCCAGAGATGCATGAGGCGATGGCGCTCCCGGCTGCCGCATTGCAGGCACCGCGCATCACGGCGCGGCGGCCGGCCGACGCTGATGAATACCCCGGAATAGCCGCAGATCGGGCAGGTGCGCGCCAACCGCTTGCCCGCGAATTGGCCCGGATCGCGCAGGAACGCGCCCGCAAGCCGCCGGAGTGCGCGCCAGCCGAGCCGTCGACGCGTGCCAAGCACCGGGGTAGGTACGATCGCGGCGGGGGTGGCCGTCTGGCTACTCATGAGCGAGAGCGCATACCCTTAACAGCCGGTCATAGAGGGCGCAAATTCCCGACGCGCTGCCACCCGAACCCGCCCAAGTCGGTCAATGCTTTCGATGGCGGCTGCCAAGGACGGCGGATAAGATAACGATCATGGTTGCCAATAGACCAAAAGGAGTCAAAGTTAACAGAGACTGGCGCCTTGCTGGAGAGGTTACGATTTGCCCAAAGTGCCGGCCATTTTTTTCAAACCTCCCCAGCTCTTCAGGTGTCTACCTTCTTGAGATTGGTCAACAGGCGTACGTGGGACATGCCGAAGATCTTGCGAGGCGTCTTGGGGAATATCGCAATGCCACGGACGACTTGGGCGAGCATTACAGGCGTCATCTAATCATCAAGGCAAGAGGCGCGACAGCGTTTTACATCACCGATGCGGGCATGACATCTAAGTCTAAAAGGCTTGCTCTAGAACAGGCTGTCATCGCCGAACTCAACGAGTCCGGCATCAATCTGATCAACCGTGGTGTTAAGCGTTCCAAGGACTACTTCGCATTCAAAATTCAATTTCTGGAAGACCAGCTACGAGCGGCGCGGCTAGCTTACGAGGCCGCGGAGTAAAATCAGCCAGCTAGGTCACTCACGGGGCGGAATTCGTACGGCCGGCAATCTTCAACGTTCTCTTGGTCAGAGACGTTTGCCGAGGTTACTTTGCGCTATCATTCGATGGAGACGCCGTCCTGTGTCCCTAGACTGATGCCGTTGGCCAGCTCTCTATCACTTTCAAACGGCGCTCCTCGGCATTGACGCGGGGCGGTCCGGCGGGGACAAGCCCGCGCGATGCCCGACCCCGCGTCCTGGATTCTGAGCGAAGCCTATGCCGGCTTACAGGCCCAGGCACTCGGCTTGGCCGAAGCGGCCGGGCTGACACCGGAGCTGCGCGTGCTCGCGCCGCGCCAGCCATGGCGTTGGATTCCCCCGTCCCTCTGGCCCGCCCCGCTCGCCGCCGTGGCCGATGCGGTGCGTCCGCCGGTCCCGCGCCTCGCGATCGGCTGCGGCGGGGTGGGCGCGGCCGTGGGTGCCGCGCTGGGCCGGCGGGGCGCGGCTGTGGTTCAGGTGCAGCACCCGCGCATGGACCCGCGCCGCTTCGACCTGATCGTCGCCGCCCGGCACGACGGCTTGACCGGCCCCAACGTGGTCGTCACCCGCACCGCGCTGCACCGCGTCACCCCGGCCCGGCTCGCTCAAGCGGCCGAGCAGTGGCGCGACCGCCTCGCGCATCTGCCCCGGCCGCTGGTCGCGGTGCTGGTGGGCGGCAGCAACGGGCGATTCCGGCTGGATACCCAAGTCGCCGGACGGCTCGCCGACGAGCTGGCCGGCATGATGCGCCGCGACGAGGTGGGCCTGGCCATCACGCCCTCCCGCCGCACCGACCCGCTCGCGGCTCGGCTTCTTGCCGAGGCGCTGGCCCCGCTCGGCGCCTGGGTCTGGGACGGCGGCGGCGAGAACCCCTATTTCGGCCTGCTCGCCCTGGCCGATGCGATCGTGGTAACGACCGACAGCGTCTCCATGATCTCGGAGGCGGTGGCGACACAGGCCCCGGTCCTGCTCGCGGCCCTGCCCGGCCGGTCCCGGCGGATGGGCCTATTTACCGCCGGGCTCTTGGGCGAGGATCGCATTCGCCCGTTCGCGGGCCGATTCGCGGCCTGGCCGGTCGCGGCCCTGAACGACACGCCGGAAGCCGCCGCCGAAATGCGCCGACGGCTCAGTCTCTAGGAACGCCCATGCTCCAGATACAGACCTTCGACGCCCGCGCCGGCGGCAACGTGCTCTACAAGGCGCTGGCCCATCCGCTGGCCGCCGAGGGCATTGGCCGGCTCTACGCCCGGCTCGCGGCCGCCGGCGGGCCGATCGCGCTCTACGACCCGGACGGCATCGCCGAGGCGCTGTTCGCGCTCTACCCGGACGCGCCCGGTGTCGCTTCGCTCTTTGTCCACGACGTGCAGACCGTGGGGCGCGAGCGCGCGGGGATGATGGCGCGCCCGCTCACCGATCTGCCGCGCGCCGAGGCGAGGATCATGCTGATCGCCGCCTTCGATGCCGGGCGGCTCGCGTCCCGGATCGGGCCCTTTCTGCCGCCGGGCGTCGAAATCACTACGCTCGATGAGGCGCGGTTGCCCGATACGCTGGTAACCGTTCGCGCGCGCTACCTCGACCGGCTGAACTTCGCCACCAACTTCGCCTTTTTCCGCGACCAAGACGGGCTCTCCACGCGACTGGTCTCGGCCAATTACTGGGCGGGCTACGGCGCGACCCAGGTGCGGCTCTGGCTGCGGCTATTCGACGCGGCGGGCGCGCCGCTCGCTACCTGGGAGCAGGAGGTTCCGGCCGGGCCGGGCGGCTTCGCGATCGACAGCCGCGAGTTGCGCGCCCGCTTCGGGCTGCCGGAGTTCACCGGCCAGCTGTTCCTGCACGCCATCGGCGCCGCCGGGCACGACGTGGTGAAATACGCCCTCGACACCTTCGCCACCGAAGCCGATGGGGCCGCCGCCCGCACCCTTTCCTGCACCCATGATGCCAATGCCTGGCCCTCGGACCGCTACGCCGGCCTGCCGGCGCCGCGCGCCGACGAGCGTGTGGTGCTCTGGCTCCAGAACAGCCACGCGGCACCGATCCCGGCGGGCGCGGTCGCGCTCGACCGTATGGGGGCGGAACGGCCAGCGCAATTGGATCGCGACGTAGGGCCGTTCGCGACCGTGGCGGTGGACGTGGCGGGGCTGCTGCCGGGGGTGCGCTGGCCGGCGCAGATCGAGCTGCGCGCCGGCCGGCATGTGGTGCGCCCGCGCTACGAGGTGGCCCGCGCTGGGCGGACCCGCATCGCACATGTCAATGTCGAGCGCGCCGACCTCAAGCCCGATCCCGCCATTCCCGCCTTGCCGCGTCAGCTTGGCCGCGGCTTCCTGCTGCCGTTCCCGGTGCTCGATCCGGCCCTGTTCGTGACTTTGGTGCAGCCAACGCCGATGGCGACCAGCCAGGCCAGCTTGCCGATCCGGCTTGACGTATTCGCCGAGGATGGACGACAGGTGGCCGAGCGGTTCCTGGGCTGCCTGCGGCGCGATCACTCCGTGGCACTCGACTTGACCGACCTGCCCGGCGCGTGCCGGGGCCACGCCGAGCTGGCCTACGATTTCCGCGCGGGCGGCGAGGCCGACGGTTGGCTGCACGCGCTGTTCCGCTACGAGCACCGGGCGAGCGGGCACGCTGCCGAATCGAGCTTCGGCTCGCACATCTTCAACACGCTGATGACCTACCGCGACGAGCCGCAATCCTATGGCGGACCGCCACCGGGGCTGTCCACCCGGCTGTTCCTCAAATTGGGCGACGCTCGCCGGCGAAGCTTCGCCGTGCTGATCTACCCGGCCTCCGCGCCCTGGCACCCACGCTCGTCCACGACGCTGGTGCTCCACGATGAGGGGGGGCAGGTACTCGCCCAGCGGCCCATCGTCATCGCCTGCTCGGGCTCGGGGATGGTCTGGCCGCACGAGGTATTCGAGGCGCCCCTGCTTCGCCAGGCCGGTCCTCGCGGCTACGTGCTGGTGCGCGACACCACCTGTCGGCTGTTCGGCTACCACGGGTTGATGGACGAGGCGGGCGGCTTCTCGCTGGACCACATGTTCGGGTTCTGAGACTCACCCGCGAACCGTAGGTTTGGCATTGACGATCCGCTCACTCCCGGCGCTCCGGGGTGAGCGCCTTGACGGGCGTGGTCGGCAGGCCCGCTTGCCGCCACGCCTCGACCCCGCCGGGATACCACGACACATGTCGATAGCCGGCATCGATCAGCCGTCTAGCGGCGTTCCAGCTTAAGGCGCAATCGGTGTGGCAATAGACCACGATCGGGCGGTCGCGATCATGCCCGGTCAACCGGGCCACGTGCGCGCGGAGGAATGCCTCCATCGCCGGCCGGATCGTTTCGGTGCCGGCTGATGGAATCCAGGCGCTGCCGGGAATGTCCTCGTGCGGCACTGGTAGCCAAGGAGCGCCCGGCGCCAGCCCGGGCGGCCGGCGCGGGGCCGGGGCGACATCCAGCAGCACCACCCTACCGTCCCGTAACAGCTCCGCCAACGCCCGCGTATCGACCACGCTGTCGCCGGCGATAGTCGCCGGCGAGTTTTTATTGATACCACCCCTCACATGATCGGACGGCGCCGCTGCCACCAGGATTGGAATGAGCGGGAGCCCTGCAATCAGCAATAGCGATGGAAGCGTGCGCCGCTCGCGGAGTCGGAACATCGGACGGTGTGGTTGAACCTGGCGACGCGCGTTCAGCCGACCAGAACCGCCTTGCCGATCACCTGACGGTCGATGACCGCCTGAACCGCCTCCGCCGCCCGCTCCAGCGGCAAGCGGTGCGAGATGCGGGTCTTGAGCCTGCCCTGAGCCGCCAGCTCGACCAACGCCCTGGTGTTCGCCGTGGCCAGCGCGGGCTGGTTCTGCTGAAAGCCGCCCATGTACACGCCCACCGCCTCGATGCCCTTGATGAGAAGATAGTTGGAGCGAATGTTGGTCGGACCACCGCCGAGGAAACCGAGGATGAGAAGACGCCCGCCATAGGACAGGCAGCGGAGTGACTCCTCGGTCACGTTGGCGCCAATCGGATCGTAGACGATATCAACTCCGCGCCCGCCAGTCGCCTGCCTGACCACATCGAGGAATCCACCGCGGTAATCAATCGCCAGCTCCGCCCCTTCCGCCAAGCAGGCAGCGCGCTTGGGCTCGGTGCTCGCGGTCGCGATCACATGGGCGCCAAATAGCCGCGCTACCTGGATGGCGGCGATACCGATGCCTCCGGCCGCGCCGTGAACAAGCACCCATTCGCCGGATTGGAGTCGGCCACGCTGGAGCAGGGCGTGGTAGGCGGTGCCATAGCCCGAGCGGAATACCCCCGCTGCCTCAATCTCCATGCTGGCCGGAACGAGGTCGCAGGCATCCTCGCTGGCATTGCCCAGTTCGGCGAAGGCGCCGGCGCGATGACGGCTCATCACCCGATCGCCGGGCGCGAAGCGGGTGACGCCAGCGCCGACCGCCACGACTTCCCCGGCCGCCTCGCTGCCCGGAATGAAGGGCGGGGTTGGCTGCACCTGGTACTTGCCGGCGATTTGAAGGACATCGACGTACTGGACGCCCCTCGCGGCCATTCGGACCTGGACTTCGCCGCGTCCTGGTGGCGGGGGGTCGGGCAGCTCGCGGAGTGCCAACACCTCCGGACCACCGAACGCCTCACACACAACCGCCTTCATCGGGCCGTCCTCCGGATCTAAATCAAATCAAATGTCAAAAACTTATGGAACCGGCAGTTTGAGCTTCCTGTTCACCGGAACAAGATAGGGATCTCAGCTGATCTTGCGCGGAGGACCGATGCGACCGGGTTTGCCCATGCTCCGAACCGTTCCGACGTTCGAACGGATGCCCGAGCGGATACTTTCTGAGATAGAGGCGATCAGCGATCTCATGACCGCCGAGCACGGTCAGGAGTTGTGCCGGCAGGGCGCCATGCCGACGGCCCTCTATTTCGTGTTGGAGGGGCAGATCGCCCTCTCCTCCACCGCGCCCGACGGCACGACGGCGGTGGTGGAGGTGATCCGTCCGGGGGGCGAGTTCGTGCTTGCTTCGGTGATGGTCGCGTTGCCCTTCCTGCAATCGGCGCACGCCGTCACCCGCTCGAAGCTGCTGGTGATCGAGGCCGAGCCGCTGCGCAAGATCATCGAGCGGGAACCCGACCTCGCCCTCGCTCTGCTCCGATCCCTCTCGCGCGACTTCCGGGGCCAGGTGCGCCAGATCCGCGACCTGAAAGTGCGCACCACGGCGCAACGGCTGGGCTGCTACCTGCTGGCCCTTGTCCCTGACCCAACGGTGGAGGAAGCCGAGATCCGTCTGCCGTTCGAGAAGGGACTGCTGGCGGGGCGACTCGGCTGCCGGCAGGAGAACCTGTCGCGTGCCTTCGCTGCTTTGCGCGAACTGGGCGTCGAGACGCGCGGGGCACGGGTGACGCTGCGCGACATCCCCCGCCTGACCGCCTATGCCATGCCGGATTACCTGACCGATCCGGAACTGGCGAAGGCGGGGGCGGCGGCTGGGCTCACCGACCATGGGGGTTCTGCCACGGGTCACCCTCGGTTGGCGGGGACCGGCGGCCCCGGGTAGCCTCCCACTCCACTGGGATGTCAGTAGATGGCGGGCTCGCCGACCGGCGTACCGAACTCAGTCTTCAGGAAGTCGAAGTCGCAGCCTTCGTTCGCCTGCAGGACGTGTCGGGAAAACATCCAGCCATAACCGCGCCCGAAGCGTGGCAGTGGCGGCTTCCATTCGACCTGTCGTCGGGCGAGCTCCTCTTCGGTAACCTCCATGTTGATCCGTCGTGCGGGAATATCTACCGAGATGATGTCGCCCGTCTGCAAGAGCGCGAGCGGCCCGCCGATATAGGCTTCCGGCGAAACATGCAGGATACAGGCGCCGTAGCTCGTACCGCTCATTCGCGAATCGGAGAGTCGCAACATGTCGCGGCGCCCCTGCTTCAGCAGCTTCTTCGGCATAGGCAACATGCCCCATTCGGGCATGCCGGGACCACCCTGCGGGCCGGCGTTGCGCAGCACGAGGACATGATCGGCGGTCACATCGAGATCGTCGCGATCGATGTTCGCCTTCATCGTCGGATAGTCGTCGAACACGAGTGCTGGGCCTGAGTGCCTGTAGAAGCGCGGATCGCAAGCGCTCGGCTTGATGACGCAACCGTCCGGCGCGAGATTGCCCTTGAGCACGGCAAGCGCGCCCTCGGCATAGAGTGGGTTGTCCAGCGTGCGAATGACGTCGTCATCGTAGACGGCACCGTGGCGGATGTTCTCCCCAAGCGTTTTGCCGGTGACGGTCAGCGCGTCGAGATGCAGGTGATCCCGGATTCGGGTCATGAGGCCCGTGATGCCGCCGGCGTAGTAGAAATCCTCCATGAGAAAGGTCGTGCCGCTTGGGCGCACATTGGCGATGACGGGCACCTTGCGGCTTGCGACGTCGAAATCGTCAAGCCCGATGTCGCAGCCCGCCCGGCGCGCCATCGCCACTAGGTGGATGATCGCGTTCGTCGAGCAGCCCATCGCCATGGCCACCGTGATCGCGTTCTCGAAGGATTGGCGCGTGAGGATGCCGGCGGGGGTCAGATCTTCCCAGACCATCTCCACGATCCGTCGTCCGGCTTCGGCGCACATCCGGATGTGGTTCACGTCGGCAGCGGGAATTGAGGACGCGCCGGGCAAGCTGAGTCCGATCGATTCCGCGATCGCCGTCATCGTGCTCGCCGTGCCCATGGTCATGCAATGGCCGTGGCTGCGGGCGATGCCGGCCTCCATTTCTTCCCAGTCCTGCTTGGTGATCGTGCCGGCGCGGCGTTCGTCCCAGAACTTCCAGGCGTCGGAGCCGGAGCCGAGCACCTTGCCCTTCCAGTTCCCGCGCAGCATCGGTCCAGCCGGAATGTAGATCGCCGGCAGGCCGGCGCTGATCGCGCCCATGATAAGCCCGGGCGTGGTCTTGTCGCAGCCGCCCATCAAGACTGCGCCATCGGCGGGGTGGCTGCGCAGCAGCTCCTCCGCCTCCATCGCCAGCATGTTGCGGTAAAGCATCGTGGTCGGCTTGACGAAGTTCTCCGAAAGCGAGATCGCTGGCAGCTCCATCGGGAATCCGCCGGCCTGCAAAATGCCGCGCTTGACATCCTCGACACGGTCCTTGAAGTGCGCATGGCACGGATTGATATCGGACCATGTGTTCAGGATCGCGATGATCGGACGGTTCTCCCAGTCCTCCGGCGCGTAGCCCATCTGCATGATGCGCGAGCGGTGGCCGAAAGACCGCAAATCGTCGGGACCGAACCAGCGCGCACTTCGAAGCGTCTCAGGCGATTTCCTGGCAGGCGTCATGTGGCTCGCCTCCTCAACGAGTTGCATCAGCCGCGGGAATTCTGGTTCTTGAACATGGCCGCAAGTTCCTCGGCTCCCTTCACGAGAACACTAAGGTCGGAGCCGACGGCCGTGAACAAGCAGCCAAGATCGATGAAATGTTGCGCCAGCTTGACATCACCGGTCAGGATCCCTGGCGCCTTCCCGCAGGCTTTGATTCGCCGAACCGCGTCATCGATCACTCGGACGACCTCAGGGTGTCCAGGTTGTCCTAGATAACCGAGCGCGGCTGAGAGATCGCCTGGGCCGACGAAGACCCCGTCCACGCCCTCAACCCCGGCAATCCCTTCCAAGTTCTCCAGCCCGAGTTTCGTTTCTACTTGCAGCAGAACGCAGATTTCCTCGCTGGCGCGCGCATAGTAGTCCTTGATCCGGGCAAAGCGCGAAGCGCGGGACTGGGATGCGAACCCGCGCACTCCTTCCGGCGGGTAGCGGGTCGAGGCGACAGCTCGCCTGGCCTCCTCCTCGGTTTCGATATAGGGGATCAGCAGCGATTGTGTGCCGATGTCCAGCAGACGTTTGATGATGACCTGATCGTTCCAGGCTGGGCGCACGACGGGATGTGCAGTCCCGGCGGCTGCCGCCTGTAGCTGGCTATGCACCATCGGCAACTCGTTGGGCGCGTGCTCCGTGTCAAGCAGTAGCCAGTCAAACCCCGCGTCAGCGAGGATTTCGACCGTGATATGGCTCGACAGGCTCTGCCACAGCCCGATCTGCAGCTTGCCGTCCCTCAGCGCCCGTTTGAAAGGGTTCAGGAGCATGTCCATTGCATCGGATCCTCGCGTTCGTGGATTTTTGACGCTCGTCGAGGCGGAGATCTCGACATCGAGCTACGGCGGGAATCCCGAAGACGTCGCGGATTCCCGTTTGCTCCTGCGCCATACCCCCGGTTCCTTCACTGAGCTGGCATCGCGCCCGGGATGAGGTCGCGCCGGTGCCGCGGCAGGATCAGGTGCATGATCAGGATCGCCAGCAGGTACGCGCCCGCCGCCGCGGTGAAGAGGGGGACGTAGCTGCCCGTGTACTGCAGCACATGCCCCGCCGCCTCCGCTACGAACATGCCGCCGATGGCGCCCGCCATGCCGCCTAGCCCGACGACCGAGCTAACGCTGTCGGGCGGCATCGTATCCGAAACGACCGTGAACAGGTTGGCTGAGAAGCCCTGGTGCGCGGACGCGGCAAGCCCGATCAGGAACGTCGCCAGCCACAGACCTTCCACGCGCGGAGCGAGGAAGATCGGCACGACCAGAAGCGCACAAACGAGCAGGGTAAGCTTGCGCGCCGTAAGCACGCCCATGCCCCGCCTGATCAGCGCCGAGGACAGCCACCCCCCGCCGATCGAGCCCACATCGGTCATCAGATAGATCACCACGAGAGGCGGGCCGAGGCTGGTGATGTTCAGGCCGTGAGCCTTGTATAGGAAACCGGGAACCCAAAAGAGATAGAACCACCAGACCGGGCTCGTCAGAAACGTGCCGATCACAAAAGCCCAGGTGCCCCGATAGCGCAGCAGCTCCAGCCAGGGAACCTTCTTGCCCGGGATCTCGAGGTCGCTCTTGATGTACGCCAGCTCCGCCGAGGACAGTTTCGGATGCTCCTCCGGCGGCCGATACGATGCCAGCCAGAAGGACAACCAGATCAACCCGAGCAGGCCGGTGACATAGAATGCCGCCTGCCAGCCCCAGACTACGGTCAGCCACGGGACGATGAGCGGGGTCGCGAGCGCGCCAACGTTGCTTCCCGAATTGAAAATCCCGGTGGCCAGCGCCCGGTCTCGTACCGGGAACCAATTGGCGACGGTCTTGATGCAGGCCGGGAAGTTGCCGCCCTCTCCGATGCCCAGCGCGAACCGCGCCGCCGCGAAGCCGGCGACCGATGCCGCCAGGCCGTGGGCGGCGGCGGCAAGGCTCCAGATCACGACCGCGACCGTCAGGCCGATGCGCACGCCGACGCGGTCGATGAACCGGCCCATGCCGACATAACCCACGGCATAGGCGAGCTGGAAGAAGAAGACGATGTTGCCGTAATCGACTTCCGAAATGCCGATATCCTTCTGGATTACCGGCTTCAGCACGCCGATGACTTGACGATCCATGTAGTTGATCGTGGTAATAAAAAATAGCAGCGCGCAGATCGTCCATCGGTAGTTGCCAACGGCGGCACGTGCGGACGCGGCGACTTTCCGGGACGGAACGGTGCCTGTGTTCAGCATTGCTCCTCTCCTCGCGTTTTCGCTTGCTGGCGAACCACGTGGCGTGGCTTACGACCTACCTTGTCATTCGGACTTGTCGTCGCCCTTTACAGTTAAAGCTTCACTGAGTACGAGATCGGTAGCTGAACGGCCAACTAGGATCTGCCACTCGCGATCGACGGTCGCCCACCTTTAAGCGCGGGGTTTCCAATATCCAAGTGAATGACCGTTTGCATTAAGATCGATAACGATACTAACCTTCGGAGCGCCGAGCAGTTACTCCATCCTTTGGTCCAGCGTCTTCGCGGATCATCCCATTCCTCCCTTTCAGCGCTTCTTATGGTCTTGTGTTTCGCTCTGGCATTCTATCAAAGTAGGAGTCCTCTAGCGTACACCTGGTCAAACAGCAAACGGCCGGAGCAAAGGCGTAAGCCGAACTCGCCTTCAGGCATGTCGTCAGCTTTTGACGCGAACGCCAGGACCAGCGAGCGTCGGCATGGCGAACTCCGCGCCGCGCCGGGCGCCGGAAGGCCATCGCTGGGTAATCGCCTTGTAACGGGAATAGAAGCGCACTCCCTCCGGCCCGTAGATGTGGTGGTCGCCGAACAGCGAGCTTTTCCAACCACCGAAGCTGTGGAAGGCCATCGGCACCGGGATCGGGATGTTCACCCCGACCATCCCGATCTCGATCGCGCTGGCGAAGTCGCGCGCCGCGCCGCCATCAGCAGTGTAGATTGAGACGCCGTTACCGTACGGGTGCTGGTTGATCATTCGCACCGCGCCGGCCAGGTCGGGCGCGCGCACCACGTCGAGCACCGGGCCAAAAATCTCGTCCTGATAGACCCGCATCCCGGTCTCGACCCGGTCGAACAGGCAGCCGCCCAGGAAGAACCCGTTCTCATAGCCCTGCAACCTGAGCCCGCGTCCGTCCACCACCAGCTCGGCGCCCTCGCGCTCGCCTAAATCCACGTAGCCCTTCACCTTCTCGCGGTGCTCGCGCGTCACCAGCGGTCCCATCTCAGCTTCGGGGTCGGTGCCGGGCCCGATCTTGAGCGCACGGACGCGAGGTTCCAGCTTTTGCATCAGCTTGTCGCCGGCCGCGCCGACCGCGACCGCCACGGAGACCGCCATGCAGCGTTCGCCGGCTGCGCCATAGGCCGAGCCCATCAGCGCATCGGCCGCGTCGTCCAGGTCGGCGTCGGGCATCACCACGAGATGGTTCTTGGCACCCCCGAGCGCCTGCACGCGCTTGCCGTGCGCGGTGCCGCCCCGATAGATCGTCTCGGCGATCACCGTGGAGCCGACGAAGCTGATGGCGGCGATGCCCGGATGGGCGATGATCGCCTCCACCGCCTCCCGCGCGCCCTGGATAACGTTGAAAACGCCATCGGGAAGGCCGGCCTCGGCCAGCAGCTCGGCCAACAGCAGGCTGGCGGAAGGGTCTTTCTCCGAGGGCTTCAGGATGAAGCAATTGCCGCAAGCGAGCGCGACCGGGATCATCCAGAGCGGCACCATCAGGGGGAAATTGAACGGCGTGATGCCGGCCACCACGCCCAGCGGCTGGCGGATCGACCAGGCATCGATCCCGGTGCCCACCTGCTCGGTGAACTCGCCCTTGAGCAGATGCGGGATGCCGCAGGCGAACTCGACGACCTCCAGGCCGCGCTGCACCTCGCCATCGGCGTCCGAGAGCACCTTGCCGTGCTCGGCGGTGATGGCGGCGGCGAGTTTGCGGCGGTCTCGCTCCAGGAGGTCTCTCAGGCGGAACATCACCCGAGCGCGCCGCAATGGCGGCGTGGCGGCCCAGGACGGCCAGGCCTTCGCGGCCGCCGCGACCGCCTGATCCACCTCCGAAGCGCCGGCCAGCGCCACCTTGGCGGTGACTTCGCCCAATGCCGGGTCGAATACGTCGCCGAACCGCCCGCTGGTCCCGGCAACCATCCTGCCGCCGACGAAGTGACCGATCTCGCGCATGGCTGGGCTCCTTGTGGCTATGCCGTGTCAAAACCCTAGCGCAAGCCGGGTCTGCGGTCATCCGAGCGCGGATTGCTTGCCGCGCGCCTGGCCGGCATGTAACTGCACGGGCGGCAGCATCCAGGCTGCGGAGCAGGAGAGAACGAGATGGGCTACAGGGTCGCGGTCGTCGGCGCTACCGGTGCGGTCGGGCGCGAGATGTTGAAGACCCTGGCCGAGCGCCGCTTCCCCGCCGACGAGGTAGCAGCCGTGGCCTCCGGCCGCTCCGCCGGCGCCGAGGTCTCGTTCGGCGAGGACCGGGTATTGAAGGTCAAGAGCCTCGATACTTTCGACTTCCGCGGCTGGGATATCGGGCTGTTCAGCCCTGGCGCCTCGGTCTCGGCCGCGCACGCACCGCGCGCCGCCGCTGCTGGTTGCGTGGTGATCGACAACACCAGCCATTTCCGCATGGAGCCTGACGTGCCGCTGGTGGTGCCGGAGGTCAATCCGCAGGCGCTGGCCAAGTTCGCGCGCCGCAACATCATCGCCAACCCGAATTGCAGCACCATCCAAATGGTGGTGGCGCTGAAGCCGCTGCACGACCGATTCCGGATCCGACGCGTGGTCGTCGCCACTTACCAATCGGTCTCCGGCGCCGGGAAGGAGGGGATGGATGAACTCTTCTCCCATACCAAGGCGGTGTACGTGCACGAGTCTAGCGCCCCCGAGCAGTTTACCAAGGAGATCGCCTTCAACTGCATCCCGCATATCGACAAGTTCATGGAGGACGGCTCGACCAAGGAAGAATGGAAGATGGTGGTCGAGACCCGCAAGATCCTGGATCCGGACATCCAGTTACACGCGAGCTGCGTGCGCGTGCCGGTGTTCATCGGCCACGGCGAGGCGGTGAACGTGGAGTTCGAGCGGCCGGTGACAGCCTCCGAAGCACGGGCGGTGCTGCGCGAGGCGCCCGGCGTGGCGGTGGTCGATAACCGCGAGGATGGCGGCTATATCACGCCCTTGGAGGCTGCCGGCGAGGACGCGGTGTTCGTGAGCCGCATCCGCAAGGATCCGACGGTCGAGCACGGGCTCTCGTTCTGGTGCGTTTCGGACAATTTGCGCAAGGGCGCGGCGCTGAACGCGGTGCAGATCGCCGAGGCGCTGGTGGCGCAGGGATTGCTGGCGAAGCGGGCGGCTTAGTTTAGAACGCTTGTGGCTGAGCCCGAGATGTCCAATGGCTGAATATCAGCGCACACTCACTCGGCGCGCAGTGGGCAAAGTCCCCGAAGTGATCTTCGGCTTCTGGATCATCAAAATCGCGGCAACGACTCTCGGCGAGACGGGAGGCGACTGGGTGACGATGACGCTCAATCTCGGGTATCTCGTCGGCACCGGCATTTTCGCGGTTATCTTCATTGGTCTGGTAAATGCCCAGGTCCAAGCTGGAAGGTTCCATCCAATACTTTATTGGGCGACGATCATCGCGACCACGACGCTCGGCACCACGATAGCCGATTTCGTTGATCGATCACTTGGTGTTGGATATCCCGGTGGTGTCATCATCATTTTCTCTCTGCTCATCGCCAGTCTAGCGATCTGGTACTTGGTCGAGGGCACGGTGTCCGTTCAGAGCATCATCGCTCCCCGGGTCGAGTGGTTCTACTGGTGCACGATCCTGTTCTCACAGACGCTCGGCACCGCGCTGGGCGACTGGGTCGCGGGTTCCGACCGTGGTGGTCTGGGCCTGGGCTACGAATTTGGCGCAGTCATATTCGTCATGAGTTTGGTGATCCTTGCGGGGCTATATTTCTGGACGAAGCTTTCCCATACGCTGCTGTTCTGGGCAGCATTCATTCTGACGCGACCGCTTGGCGCGACCCTCGGCGACTTTCTGGACAAGCCGGTTGCGCAGGGCGGCTTGGACCTTAGCCGGTTATATGCGTCCCTTATCCTCCTCGGCTTCATCGCGGCATGCATTCTGGTCATACCCCAGCGAGCCGCCACACACGCGGAAGGCATTGCACATTAGCGGACCGGACGTTGCTCGGAACGGCTCAGCGGAACGCGGGCATCACCTCCTCGGCCACCCACTGGAACTGATCGAGCATCACTGATTTGGGCGCGCCCATGCTGGTGCTCAGGTTGATGTGCTCCATGCCCGGGAATCGCTCCTCAAGCCGCTTGAGATGTTCGATCAACTGCTGGGGCGTGCCGGCGAACCAGGAGCCGAGCTTCATGTAATGCTCGAGCGTGGGCACGTCGGCCGCCGCCCAGTTGCCGCGGCGCGCGACAGCGGCCACCTGGGCCGGAGTGAGCCCCGGCACGAACCCGAGCGGGGCAAACATCTTCACGTGCTCCTCGTAGAACGGCGTCAGCTCTCGGATCGCCTGCTCGCGGGATTTGGCGATATAGAAAAAGATGCCGATGCCCAGATTCTCGCCCAGCTGAAGCTCCTGTCCCGCGCGCGCCGCCGCGTCCCGGTAGGCGTAGATCGGCCCCTCCGCCATCGTCGCCGCGCCGCCGCCTACCATGCCCTTGACGCCGTGCCGCACCATGAAATCGAGCCCGCGCGCGCTCGCGCTGACGATGGGCTGCCAGCACTCGACCGGATTATGCACCGGGCGCGGCACCAGCGTCAGCTCGGCGAGGTCGTAGCCGCGATAGGGCACGTTCGGCGGTAACGTGTAGTGCTTCCCGCGATGCGAGAATGACTCGTTGTTGAACGCCTTGAATATGATTTCGACCTGTTCCTCGAACAGCTCGCGGTTGGCGTTCTGATCTAGCATCGGCGCGCCGAAAGTCTCCACCTCGCGCGTGTGATAGCCGCGGCCAACCCCGAACACGGTGCGGCCTTTGGTGAGGATGTCGGCGGCGGCGAAATCCTCGGCCAGGCGCAGCGGGTGCCACATCGGGGTGATGTTGAACCCGCACCCGGTCTTGAGCCGCCGCGTCACATGCGCCAGATGCACCGCGATCATCAGGATGTTGGGCAGCACCTCGTAGCCCTCATGCTGGAAGTGGTGCTCGGCGAGCCACAGCGTGTCCCACCCGAGCGCGTCCAGCTTCCGCGCCACCGCCTCGGTCTTCTCGAACACGCTGGCAAGGTGCTCGTTGGAATAGCGCCGCTCGTTGGCGGGCGTCGCGTCCTGGCCCATGTCGGGCAGGTCGACATGCCCTGGATAGACGGTGACGAACTTGCGGATCATGTTATCCCTCCCAATGCCGCCACCGCTCAGGTGACGTCCACGGCGTAATCCCGGCCGACCCACTCGCCGTTGCCGGCCCATTGCCACGTGAAGGCGATGCGCGCCCCCGGATGCAGGCCGTCCGATGCGATGTCCAGCACATGCAGCCCGAGGCCGGTGTCCCTGGTCGGGCTGTCGGTTGTCCGGCCCCAGCCGTCAATGGTCCAATGGACCACGGCCGCGTGCGGCAGATCGATCCTGAGCGCCCGCCCGGCCGGAAGCGATGTGGCGCGGAAGTCAGGCCGCCAGGTCCGGCACCGCGCCGTGTGCCCGCCGTGCAGATAGCGTCGTGCCGCTTGCCGCGGCAGGTCGAACACCGCGCCGTCGGCAAGCGAGCGCAGCAGTTTCAGGTGTTCGGCATGGGCCCAAACCAGCGGCATGGCCGAGCCGCTCGGCCGGCCCGGAAGCAGCTCACGGCGGGGGATCGGCGGGCCGTCCCAGACCTGTTCGGGCAGCAGGCCGCCGTCGCTGGCTGAGGCCTCGAGTACGGCGAGCAGCCGCTCGGCCTCGCCACGCCGGCTGGCTGCCAGCTCGTACTGCCCCCGCTCGGCGCCGAGCAGCGGCCAGACACGGCCGATGCCGGTGCCGTCGAAGGGCCGCCCGTCCTCCTTCTCCCCATAGCCGTCGCCGTTGTAGCGGCGCCAGCCGGGGCCCTGCGGCAGCTCCGCTTTCACCACCCGGTCGAGCACCGCCACGGTGTCGCGGATGCGCGGATCGTCGGCGGCGCGCAAGCCGAAGCGCACCAGCGCGAGTGCGTCGGGGCTGACAAGCTCGGCCGCGGGGATCGTGCCGGCATCCCCGGATCGGTTCTTGACGACGGCCGCGCCGCTCAGGTCCGCTCGGGCCTCCCCGGTCGGCGAGGCCGGGCCGATCCGTACGTAATGGCCGGCCACGCCCGCCTCGCCCGCCAGCCGGCTGCCGGCGACGTAGATCCAGTCCTCGATTTGTTCGTTCCACGCATCAGCGGTGTCGCGCAGCAGGCCGGCGATATCGTCGGCCTCGCAGCCAGCGGCGAGTTCGGCCGCCGCGAGCAGCGCGGCGATTTCGGCGGCCAGCGTGAACGGGGTGAAGCCCGCGTCCTCCTCCCAGCGGTCCTGGGGCGTCACCGGGCCGGTCCTGAGCAGGAAACCCGCCGCTTGGCGAACCATCGGCCAGAAGGCGCGGAGGTCCGGACGGCCGAGCGCGCCCTCGTGCCAGGCCAGATCAAGCAGCAGGATCGGCAAGGCGCATTCGTCGAGTTGCAGGCCGCCCCAATAGCGCGTGCCGTCGAGCCAACAGTTCTGCGGCCAACTCCCGTCCGCCTCCTGCGTCGCTTGCAGGTAGCGCAACACCCGCCGGGCCTCGGCGTGCGCGCCGCAGGCGAGGAACCCACCCGCTGTTTGCACCAGATCGCGCGGCCAGACCAGATGATAGCCACCGAGGTCGTCGTCGCCCTTGCTGAAGCCCCAGGGGATGGACAGGCTGGCGATCAGGCCACCCGGAAAGGTCGGGCTCTCGTGCGTGCGCAAGACCGCAGTGCTGACCCGGTACATGTTGTGCCCGTGCGCCCGCCGGTCGAGCGAGCGAAGCCCCGCCTGCCAGGCGCGCCAATCGGCGGCATATCCCTCCAATGCCGCCTCGAACCCGCGTTGCAGGCTCGCGCGCACGCGGAACGCCGCCTCGGCCTGCGTGCGGCCGAAGCCGAGCGCGAGCAGCACAGGTTCCTCCGGCGACAGCACCAGCTCCGCCGTCAGCGCCACGTTGCCGTCGGCAGCGCGGTCCCAGCACTCGGCCAAGGAGCCATGTTCGTGTAGGGTCTGCCAGCCGTCGCTGCGGCCGACGAAGCCGACCGAACAGGCTTGGAACGGGCGGGCGGCGCCGAGGGCGAGGGCGGTGCCGTCGCCTTCGGCAAACAACATGCGCTGGCCCTTGTAGTCGCCCGTCCAGGCCGTGTTGTTCGCCCCGCCATTGACCAGGTGCGGCGCGAGCAGCGCGAACAGGCGCAGGCTACCCGACCCATCTTCCAGCCGGATCTGCTGCAGCACGACATCATGGCGCGGGTCGGAAACCACGCGCTTGAAGATCCGGAACCGGCCGCCGTCATGAGTGCTGGTCAGGTGAAACGCCGGCACACCGTCTTCCAGCGCCTCCACCTCGAAGCGGCAATCCCGCTTCTCCTCGGCGAAGAAACCGCCGCCATCAGTGACGATCAGGCCGAAATCGCGCGTGCAGGCCTGATCGACGCGCGGATAGTAAATCTCGTTCAGGATGCCGTGGCTGATGGTGAACCATACCCGGCTTGCCGGCGAGAGCGCGGTGCCGACGCCGGTCTTCGCGCTCGATGTCCAGCGCGGCGGGATGCCCGGCCCGCCCGGAGCGTCGCCCATCGGCGCGGCCCCTCTAACTGGGCTCGCGTTGGTCCGGCAAAGCGATGCCGGTCAACGCCTGCCAGACTCGGATCACCGAGGAATCATCCTTGCCGCCGTGCCCAGCGGCGGCGGTGGCCAGGAAAAGTTGGTGCGCGGTGGAGGCGAGCGGGAGCGGAAAGCTCAGCGCGCGCGCCTGGTCGAGCACGATGCCGAGATCCTTGACGAAGATGTTGGCCGACGAGTGCGGCGTGTCGTCGCCTGCCAGGATGTGCGGCACCCGGTTCTGCCACATCCAGGAATTGCCCGCCGAGGTGCTGATCACCTCATACAGCGTGCGCGGGTCGGCGCCGGCCCGGATGCCGAGCGCCAGCGCCTCGGCCGCGACCGCGATGTGAACGCCGGCCAGGAGCTGGTTGACCATCTTCACGGTACTGCCCACGCCGGCCGCGCTGCCAAGCCGGAACACCTTGCCCGCGATCGCGTCCAGCGCCGGCTGGGCCTTGGCGAAGGCGGCCTCGGCGCCCGAACCCATGATCGTCATCGTGCCCGCTTCCGCGCCGGCCTTGCCACCCGAGACCGGCGCATCGAGCATCAACAGTCCCGCCTCGGCCAGCCGCCGCTCCAGCGCGCGGGCGAACTCGGGGGCCACCGTCGCGGAGCAGATGACCACGGTGCCACGCGCCAGCCTAGCGGCGCAGCCCCGTGGGCCGAACAGCACGTCGTCCTCCTGGGCGGCGTTGACCACGAGCACGATCACCGCCTCCAGGTCGCCCGGCAGCGCCGATGCCGCGGCCACCGCCTTGCCACCGGCGGCCTGCAGCTCGGCCCGCTTTGCCTCGGCGATATCGCAGCCGGTGACCTCGTGGCCCTTCGCCACGAGGTTGCGCGCGGCGCCCATCCCCATCGTGCCGAGCCCAATCACGCCCACCTTCATCGCCGCCTCCCGTCACCGTCCATAGCGAAACCGCTCGACCGCTGCGACCAAGGCGCGGCGGATGCCCGGCTCCAGGGCCGAATGCCCGGCGTCCGGCACCAGTGTCAGCCGCGCGGCCGGCCAGGCGGCGGCGAGGTCGAAGGCGGTGCAGGCCGGGCAGATCATGTCGTAGCGTCCCTGCACGATCTCCGCCGGGACGTGGCCGACGCGGTGCATTCCGCCCAGCAGTCCGCCGGGCGGCAAGAACAGCTCGTTGGCGAAATAGTAAGCCTCGATCCGCGCGAGCCCGAGCGCGGTGCGGTCCTGGGCGAACGAGGTGACGGTTTCGGGGCTGGGCAACAGCGTGCTGCACGAGCCCTCGTACACCGACCAGGCACGCGCGGCCTGCATATGCACGGCGGGGTCGGGATCGGTCAGACGGCGAAGATAGCCGCCGAGCAGATCGGCGCGTTCCGCTTCGGGCAGATAGCCCGCGAAGTTCGCGTGCGCGTCTGGGAAGATCGACCGCAGCCCGTGCAGGAACCAATCCACTTCCCCCGGCCGGCCGAGGAACACCCCGCGCAGCACGCAGGCCATCACCCGCTCCGGATAGGCCTGCGCATACGCCAAGGCCAGGGTGGAGCCCCAGGAGCCTCCGAACAGCAGCCATCTTTCGACCCCGAGATGGCGCCGCAGCGTCTCGATGTCGCCCACGAGGTCGGCAGTGGTGTTGTGCGCCAGGCTGCCGAGCGGGCGCGAGCGGCCAGCGCCCCGCTGGTCGAAGATCACCACCCGCCAGAAGTCGGGGTCGAAGAATCGACGATGCACCGCGCCCGCGCCCGCGCCGGGACCGCCGTGCAGAAACAGCACCGGCCTGCCGCGCGGATTGCCCACCTGCTCCCAGTACATCACGTGACCGGCCGAGAGCGGCAGATAGCCGGTCTCGAACGGGCCGATCTCGGGAAAGAGGTCGCCGCGCGGCATGGTCGCGGCAATGGTATAGGCGGGGCGGTTCGGGCGGAACAAGGGTGACGGGGGGAGTTCACGGATGGAGCGGCCATGGGTCGGGCTGGGCGCTCTGGCCGGACTGGCGGCGGTTGGCATGGCCGCCCTGGCGGCGCACGGGCTGGAGGCGATCGGGCCGGAGCGGCTGCAGATGGTGCGCAACGCGGTGCAGATGCAGGGCTGGCACGCGTTGGCGTTGCTCGCCTGCGGGCTCTGGGCGCGGCGCGGCGGGGCACTGGCGAACTGGGCAGGTGCCGCGTTCGCGCTGGGCTTGGTGCTGTTTTGCGGGTCGGTCTATGGGCTGGCGCTGGGCGGCGTGCGCCTGGGATTGCTGGCGCCGATCGGCGGGACGATCCTGATGGTGGGCTGGGCACTGCTGGGCTTATCGGCGGTGCGGCCTGGTTGAGCGGGTGCTAGGAGGCCGGCGACCTCTCCCCCAACCCTCCCGCGAGGGGGGAGCCTCTCGGCTGCAGCTTCCACTCCCTCCCCTTGCGGGAAGGTGGCCTTACGTGTCGGCCAAGGCTTCGAGGATGTGGTCGCGGGCCGGGAAGTCGCCCTCGGCGTGGACCGGCTGGATGCAGACATGGTCCGCGCCGGCGTCGAAGTGGGCGCGCAGGCCCCGCCTGATCCTGGCGGCATCGCCCCAGAGCACCATTGCGTCGATGAACCGGTCGCTGCCGCCTTCGGAGAGATCCTGCTCGCTGAAGCCCATGCGGAGCCAGCTCTTGCGATAGTTGTCGAGGCGCATATAGCGAGCCAGCTCCGTGCGGCCCAGTGCGCGGGCCTGCGCCGGATCGGTGCCGAGCGTGACCTTCTGCTCGACCGCGAGCCATTTGCCGGGGCCAAGTGCCTTCCGTGCTTGGGCGGTGTGCTCCGGGGTGGTGTTGTAGGGAATGGCGCCGCGCGCCCGCTCGGCGGCGAGCGCCAACATGCGCGGGCCGAGGGCCGCGATGACAATGGGCAAGTCCGCCGCCCCGGCTTGGTTCTTGGTGATGCCGTCTAGATAGGCACGCATGGCGGGCACCGGCTTCTCATAGCGATGTCCGCGAAGCCCCTCGACCATCGGCAGGTGGCTCACGCCCAGGCCGAGGATGAAGCGGCTGTCATAGAGGCTGGTGAGCGTCGCCAGGCCCCGTTGCGCGGTGAACGGGTCGCGCGCGTAAATGCTGGCGATCGAGCTGCCGATCTTCAGCCGCTTGCTGTTGGCGAGCAAGAAGCCGGCGAGCGAGAACGACTCGAACCCGCGCGCCTCCGGATACCAGAGCACGTCGTAACCCAGGCGTTTGATGGCAGCCAGGAACTCACAAATTTCCCACTTATCGAGGCGGTCTAGCGGGTACCAGACGCCGAGACGGTCAAGCTGCATGAACGGGCTCCGTCAGATCACCTTCTTGACGCGAAGAGCTTCGATTTTGACCCGGTCTCCGTCAACTGCGCCGGCCGGCCAGTAGACGCCAGATCAAATCGGTCTTGCCGCTCGCCAGACCCGGGCGGGGTGCGCAAAGCCCTCGTAGACGAAGGCGGGGTCGTCAAGGTCGATGGCGGGGAACACGTCCTTATCGCGCCGATAGTCCTGAGTGTGTTGCCATTCCGGCTTGTCGCCGCGCTTGGGCAGCAAGTGCATGGCGCGCATGAGGTAGCCTGGGTTGAAGTTCTCCGGGTCGATCCAAGGCAAGATCGGCATGTCCTTGTCCTCGGACCGCAGCGCCACCGTCACTTTCTTGGCACCGATCTGCTTCATGTGATTGAGGAGGCGGCACACGAAGTCGGCGACTATATCGACCCTAAGCGTCCAGCTCGCCCGGAAATATCCGAAAATCAAGGCCAGATTGGGCAGGCCGGTAAACATCATGCCGCGATAGGTGATCGTGTCGGCGAAGTCGAGCGGCTTCCCGTCGACCGTGAAATTGATATCTCCTAAGATAGAAATATTGAAGCCAGTCGCGGTCACGATGATGTCGGCCTCGAGCTCTTGCCCCGACTTCAGTAGAATGCCCTTGTTCGTGAAGCGATCGATCTCGTCCGTGACGACGGATGCCTTGCCGGCGGCGATCGCCCTGAATAGGTCGCCGTCCGGGATGAAGGCGATCCGTTGCCGCCACGGCCGATAGCTTGGCGTGAAGTGCCTCTCTATGTCATAGTCGGGACCGAGATAAGCGCGCACGCCCGTGAGCAACTCGTCGCTGACGACCTCCGGCTCGGTGAACGAACGGCGGGTGAAGATAGCCTGATCGTGCAGGATCTTGCGGCGCGTAATTTCATGGATCCACGTCTCGTCGATCTGCAGATCGCGCAGGGTATTGGCGAGCTCGTTCTCGTTGCGCGCGGGAATGAACCAGGTCGGCGAACGCTGCAGCACCGTGACGTGGCGGGCGTCGTCGGCCATCGCCGGAACGATCGTCGCCGCCGTCGCGCCCGAGCCGATGACGATCGCGTTCTTGTCGGTGTAGTCGAGATCCTCCGGCCATGTTTGTGGGTGAACGATGAGGCCGTTGAAATCATCCATCCCCGGCCATTCCGGCGTATAGCCCTGCGAGTGGCGATAGTAGCCCTGGCACATCCACAGGAAATTCGCGGTGAAACGGACCGGCTCGCCGGTGTCGCTGCGGACGCCCTCGACGGTCCAGAGATTGTCGCTGCTCGACCAATGCGCCGAATTGATCTGGTGCCGATAGCGGATGCGCCGGCCGAGGTCGTTCTCCTCAATGACTTCGCCGAGATAAGCGAGGATCTCGGCACCCGTTGCGATCGGCGTGCCGATCCATGGCTTGAAACGATAGCCGAAGGTGTAGAGGTCGCTATCCGACCGAATACCCGGATACCGGTGGGTCACCCACGTGCCGCCGAAGCTCCCCTTGGTTTCGAGTATCACGAAGCTTACGCCCGGGCACTGCTTAGTGAGGTGATAGCCGCCGCCGATCCCGGAGATCCCGGCCCCGATGATGATGACGTCGAAATGCTCGGGGTGATGGCCGGGCCCGCCCTTCGCGAGCGTCAGGGCCGGCTGGGGAGACCTTGGGTCTCCGACGGGTGTGTTCATGGCTTCCTTCCCCTCTCGCTCCTTTCGAGCTACGCGTCAGCGAACCGGGTTTTGAGCTACGCACGGGCGAGGCGTCATGACAAGGGTTTGAGGCCGGCGATGTAGAGCCAAGCTTCATTTCATGAAGCTCTTCATCTCGGAAAGGCGCTTCAACTCATCTGGGTCCATCAGCTGACGACGGCGATGGGGGCGAGAGCGGCGAGGGTAATTTGCTGCCACTTAGCGGGTTGTGGACAACGCAAGCGCGCCGCCCACAGCCCCCGACACCACATCCGCGGAAGCGAGCATCTGATGCGCACGTAGGGCGGACTTCTTTACGCGTCATCGACACCGCGTCCGCACGGCCCATCGATCGTCCGGCGGCATTCCCGGCCACAAAAAAGGTTTCCATGTGACCTAAGTCACACCCGACCGTGGGCGGGATGGGCATTGTGCGCAGGTCAGGCCGGTCGGGGCGATGCCTGCCGGGATTTCCTGAGTTTGAATCCACGCAATCCGCGCTCGCGCGGACCATAAGGAGGACACCATGAAGTCGAGGTTCATTGCCCTGGCCGCATTGCTCGGGATCGCGATCGGCAGCGCGGCGCTGATGCCGAGCGCCCACGCGAATAGCTACAGCGGGCAGAACAGCAGCCCCAACTCTTGGAGCGGCCAGGGCTAGCAATGCCCGACGCCCGGCCGCGCCGCATGACAGGAGGTGGCAATGATCGCCACGTTGCTTGTCGCCGTCGCGGCTCTTGTCGTTTCCTTGCTGGCGGCCGCGGTGGTCGGCCCGCCCACGCGCTAAGCGGGGCCGACCGGCAACCCTCGCGGGCAGCAGGACCGACGGAGGCACGATTACGCGAGACTGAAGGGGGCGGGCCATCCGCCGCCCCCTTCAATTCATCAAGCGGGTTCGTAGCACGCTGCAAGCGACCGTGATACGCGCGTCGGGACGGGCACGGATCAGATGGTCAAGCAGCCCCGTGGCGAGCATCGCGTCGTCGCGACCCGGTTGGAGGTCACGAAACAGGATGGTGCATCGGACCGGCGCATAGCGGGAAGCGCGTGACGGGAAACGGGCGGCTATATCATACCGGAGCCGTCGCCGGTCGGGCGGCCCGAAAGGCCGACCTGCGCAGTGTCGTCGATGCGCTGCTCTATGTCGCCTCGACGAGTTGCCTATGCCGCGCAGGCTCCCCGCCGCACCCGACCCGGCGATCTTTACCTCTCCGAGGGGGCGTCGAGGAGATACAAAGCAGTATTGATACTGCGGCTCCTCGTGCCCCTATTCTGTCCCTCAATGGCTTCGCAAACTGCACGACTGACCCAGGCACCTACCGTCTCCCGGGATGCATTTCATCCAGATGCTTCCCGGACAATCCTGGCTGCTCTTTTTCACCCCGCCATCGCCAGTTGGTTCAAGCGCCGCTTCGTGGCGCCCACGCCGGCGCAAGCCAGAGCATGGCCGTCCATCCAGACGGGCGGTCACACGCTGGTTGCTGCCCCGACCGGGTCTGGCAAAACGCTGGCCGCTTTCCTGGCTGCAATCGACTCGCTGGTGCGGCAAGGCGTGGAGGGCCGGCTCCCGGACGAGACGCAGGTCGTCTATGTTTCGCCGTTGAAGGCGTTATCGAACGATATCCGGCGCAACCTGGAGGCGCCGCTCGCCGGCATCCGGGAATCGCTGCGGACGCAAGATCTCCCGGACGTCGATATCCGGGTCTGGGTCCGGACCGGCGATACCCCGCCGGCCGAGCGCGACCGGATGCGCCGTCATCCCCCGCATATCGTCGTGACGACGCCCGAGTCGCTCTACATCCTGCTCGGCTCGGAGTCCGGCCGCAGAATGCTCCGAACCACGCGCACCGTGATCGTGGATGAGATTCACGCCGTAGCTCCGAACAAGCGGGGCGCGCATCTCGCTTTGTCCCTGGAGCGCCTATCCGCGCTTTGTGGCAGCCGGCTGCTGCGGATCGGCCTGTCGGCCACCCAGAAGCCGATCGAAACCGTCGCCCGATTCCTGGTCGGGGTCGGAGCCGAGAGTCCCCGCGAGTGTGAAATCATCGATGTGGGCCACAGCCGCCCGCGCGATCTTGCCCTGGAAGTCCCACCGTCGCCGCTCGAAGCCGTCATGTCGGCGGAGGTGTGGGAGCAGGTCTATGACCGCCTGACCGAGCTGATCAGGGCGCATCGCACCACGCTGGTCTTCGTCAACACCCGCCGGATGGCCGAGCGCGTCGCGAGGCAGCTCTCCGAACGCCTCGGCGAAGACCAGTTGACCGCGCATCACGGCAGCATGGCCAAGGAAAAGCGGCTGGATGCCGAGCAGCGGCTCAAACGCGGCGCGCTGCGAGCGCTGGTCGCGACCGCTTCCCTGGAGCTCGGCATCGATATCGGCGATATTGATCTGGCTTGCCAGCTTGGTTCCCCCCGGTCGATCGCGAGCTTTCTGCAACGTGTGGGGCGATCGGGACATGCGGTCGAGGGCACGCCCAAGGGACGACTCTTTCCATTGTCGCGCGACGACCTCGTCGAATGCGCGGCACTGCTCGATGCCATCCGTCGCGGCGAACTCGATCGGCTCGCGATCCCCGACCAGCCATTGGACGTGCTCGCTCAGCAGCTCGCGGCCGAAGTCGCGGCGAGGGACTGGCACGAGGACGAACTTTATGTGCTGTTTCGCCGGGCATGGCCATTTCGTGCTCTGTCTCGCGACGATTTCTCGAATGTCGTGCAAATGCTCGCCGAAGGTTTCAGCACGCGCCGGGGCCGACGTGGCGCGCTGGTCCATCACGACGCGGTCAATCACATGCTACGAGGCCGCCGCGGTGCGCGCCTGACGGCACTGACCTCAGGCGGCACGATACCGGACACGGCCGATTATCAGGTTGTGCTCGAGCCCGAGAACCACGCGATCGGCTCGGTAAATGAAGATTTCGCTGTCGAAAGCCTGGCTGGCGACGTCTTCCAGCTCGGCAACGACGCATACCGCATCTTGCGGGTCGAGCGCGGTGTCGTGCGCGTGGAAAATGCGCATGGGATGGCCCCAACGATTCCGTTCTGGCTTGGCGAGGCACCGGGTCGCAGCGATGAGCTGTCACAGTCGGTCTCGCGACTCAGACGCGAGATTGCCGTGCGCCTGCGTGCCGGAGCGGAGGGCGAGCGCATCGTTGAATGGCTGGCACACGACCCAGGCATTGCCCAGCTCGCGGCGGAACAACTTGTCGATTACCTGGCCGCGTCCCATGCTGCGCTGGGCGCGCTCCCGACCCAGGAAACGATCGTGCTGGAGCGCTTCTTCGATGAAGCCGGTGGGATGCAGCTTGTGATTCACTCGCCATACGGCAGCCGTATCAACCGTGCCTGGGGCCTCGCGCTGCGCAAGCGTTTCTGTCGCAGATTCAATATCGAGCTGCAGGCGGCGGCGACTGAGGACAATATCGTGCTGTCGCTGACGACCGCGCACAGCTTTGAGCTGGGCGAGGCAGCGCGCTATCTCAATTCTGTCAGCGTGCGAACCGTCCTTATCCAGGCGCTGCTCGATGCGCCAATGTTTACTACGCGTTGGCGCTGGGTTGCCGGCGTGGCGCTCGCACTACCGCGCCTACGTGGCGGCAAGAAAGTACCGCCGCAACTGGCGCGCATGGAAGCGGAAGACCTGATCGGGACGGTGTTTCCTGACCAGCTCGCTTGCGCCGAAAACCTCGTCGGTGAACGTGAGGTTCCGGATCATCCGCTGGTTCGGCAGGCAATCGCCGATTGCCTAAACGATGCGATGGACATTGCGGGCCTCGAGCGGTTGCTGGCCAGGCTGGAGGCGGGTGAGGTCCGCGTGATCGCGCGCGACCTGACCGAGCCCTCGCCGCTTGCGCTGGAAGTGCTCTCCGCACGGCCTTACGCCTACCTGGACGACGCGCCGCTGGAGGAGCGCCGGGCTCAGGCGGTGATGAGCCGACGCTGGCTCGATCCTGCGTCTGCGTCCGAAATCGGCCGGCTTGATCCCGAGGCAATCAGCCGCGTGCGGGCCGAAGCCTGGCCCGACCCTGCCAACGCTGACGAGCTGCACGACGCGCTCGCGTGGTTGGGTTTCCTGGAGGCCGAGGAGGCGGCGGGCTGGAGCGATTGGCTGGCGGCCCTTACGCGGGAAAACCGCGTCGCCCGGGTACACGGGCCGGGAGCGGAGATTTGGATCGCCGCCGAGCGGCTGGCCCAGTTCCGAGCTCTTTGGCCTGGGGCGAGGGCAACGCCCGCGATTGCCATACCCGATGCCTATACCCACCGGGATTGGTCATGCGAGGAGGCGCTGGTCGAGATCCTGCGCGGACGGCTTGAGGGGCAAGGCCCGATTACGCGCGACGCGCTGGCCTCGCTGCTCGGGATCGGGCCGGACGAGATCGCATCCGCGCTTGCGGCGCTGGAGGTCGAGGGCTTTGCCCTGCGGGGGCGATTCACGCCCGGGGCCAATGCCGACGAATGGTGCGATCGCCGGCTGCTCGCCCGCATCCACCGGTACACGGTCAAGCGCCTGCGCGCCGAGATCGAGCCGGTTGCCGCGCGCGACTTTCTGCGTTTCCTGTTTGCCTGGCAGCACTTGACGCCCGACACGCGGATGGAAGGGCCGGAAGCGGTGGGCGCGATCGTGGCGCAGCTCGAAGGCTTCGAGGCGCCGGCGGGCGCATGGGAGACCGAGATCCTGCCCGCGCGTATCATCGACTACGAGCCGGCTTGGCTCGACGATGAGTGCCTCGCGGGCCGGATCGCCTGGGCGCGGCTCGCACCCCGCGACGGACGGACAAACGACACGGAGCGTGGAGTGACCCCGGTGCGCACCACGCCGATCACCCTGATCGCGCGCCGCCACGCGCCGCTCTGGGCGGCGTTGTCGGCCGGCGGGGAAGTCGTGCAGCCAAGTGGCCGGGCGCACACGGTCGCCGCCTTCATCCGCGAACACGGCGCGTCGTTCTTCGACGAGGTGGTCGCCGGCACCGGCCTCCTGCGCCCGCAGATCGAGGAGGCACTCGCCGAGCTGGTCGCGCTGGGCTTGGTGACGTCGGACAGTTTCGGCGGATTGCGCGCGCTGCTGGTCCCGTCCGACAGGCGCAAGCCGAGCGCCGGAGGACGCCGCCGGCGCCGGTCCATTCCCTATGGGATGGAAGACGCCGGCCGCTGGGCGCTGGCGCGCCGCAGCGAAGCCCGCCAGAACGGGCAGCCAAGCGCCGATGCGGTCGAGCATTCCGCGCGCACGCTGCTGTTGCGCTACGGCGTCGTGTTCTGGCGCTTGCTGGAGCGCGAGGCGGATTGGTTGCCGCCGTGGCGGGAGCTGCTCCGGGTTTACCGACGGCTGGAGGCGCGTGGCGAGATCAGAGGCGGCCGGTTCGTGGCCGGCTTCGCTGGTGAACAGTTCGCGTTGGCTGACGCGGTCGGACTGTTGCGCGAGACGAGGCGCAAGGGCGAATCGGGCGAATGGGTCTCATTGTCCGGTGCGGACCCGGTGAACCTTATTGGGATTCTGACGCCTGGGCCCAAACTTGCTGCGCTTACAGGCAACCGACTACTTTATCGAGACGGGGTGCCAGTGGCTACGCTCGCCGGCGGCGAAACGCATTTCCAGGCGACACTGGACCGCGCCGCCGAGTGGCCGGCGCGGAAGGCGTTGCTGCGCGGGCCGGCGCCGGCGGCAATGGCCAATCTTTCCGCGCGCTGACGACGCGCTCGCTACCCGGCATACTGGTGGGAACGGAGATGGGAGGTCACGGTGGCCGAATTCCAGAACAAGGTCGTGCTCATCAGCGGCGGGGCGCGCGGGCAGGGCGCAGCCGAGGCAAGGCTACTCGTTTCGAAGGGCGCCAAGGTCGTCATCGGTGACGTGCTTGAGACCGAAGGAAGGCGCCTGGTCGACGAGCTTGGCGAAAACGCGGTGTTTCTTCGCCACGATGTGACCGAAGAAGCCGACTGGGTGAAGGCTGTCGAGGCTGCCGAGCGGCTCGGCCCTCTGCATGGCCTGATCAACAACGCCGGCATTTACATACCGGCGACGCTGCTCGAAACCGATGTGGCCCTCTTCGAGCGGCACGTCCGCATCAACCAGCTGGGTTGCTTCCTGGGCCTGAAGGCGGTGGTCGGGGCCATGGAGCGTGCCGGCGACGGATCCATCGTCAACATCTCGTCGGTTGCAGGCCTGCGGGGCTCGCCCGGCGCCTTCGCTTATAGCGCGACAAAATGGGCGTTGCGCGGCATGACCAAGACGGCGGCGATCGACCTCGCGCCCCGCAATATCCGGGTGAATTCGGTCCACCCCGGACCGATCGACACCGAAATGCTCAAGGTGCGGACCCCGGAACAGAATAAGCAACGAATTCTCCAGGTGCCGATGAAGCGGATGGGCACGGCGGAGGAGGTCGCGAAACTGGTTCTGTTCCTGCTGTCCGACGACAGCGCCTACATCACCGGCGCAGAGGTCAGCATCGACGGCGGCGTTTCCTTGTAGCGCTCGAAGTACGGCAGGCCGCGATCACGCCCGCCGCGGCGAGGAACGCGGCAGGTGCCCCCTCACGGGGAATCGCCCGATGATTGTGGGCCGATCCCCTGAGCCGGGGCTTCGCAGACGAAGTTCGCCGCCTCCTCGATGCCGCCGTTTCCGCTATAGCGTGCTTGCGTCGGATAGGCACAGAGCGGCCGCGTGCGCCCAGGCCAGGGCGTGCCGCCGGGCGCCGTTGCAATGATGCTGTCTGGCGCGATTCCCTTCTCAACCCAGTTCACCAGCGCTGTGAACGCCGAGAAGGAGTTGGTGGCGGGCCCGGCGCTGCAATGCCCCATGCCGGGCACAAGGAACAGGCGAATGAAATCCTCCGCGTGGCCCATCCGCCGATCCATCGCATTATACCAACGAATCGTATCGAACGGGGAGAACACGCCGTCCGATAGGCCATGATAGATGATCATCTTGCCGCCATTCTGCCGGAACGCAGTGCGGTCGGTCGATCGCGCGGTCATAAACTGCATCGAGGATTCCGTGTATATCGAGGTTCGCGCGTAAATCTTAGGTGCGTCGACATCGAAGTCGAAACCGAAGATATAGGCCGCCAGCTGGTCGACTGAGATCGGAACTGGCGGCGTGATGAAGATCAGCGGCAGCGCTCCTCCGCCCAGCGTCAGGTTCAGGGCGTTGTTGACGAGCGGCTGGCCGGGCTGCGCCGGGGTTCCGAGACTCCAAAGCGGAAGCGAGGTCGGTCCCGTGATGCCGGCATCCCATGGGAACCGGGTATAGAGCGGCTGACCTTCCGAATTGCGTGCTCCACTGGCAAAAATCCGAGACAGCGCATTCACCTGCTCGGCGCTCAGGCAGCTCGCGTCCTTCGCGCCGGTGCATTGCGCTGCCTCGAGCTGGGGCGCGACGCGGCTGGTAGTGCAGGCGCTGTAGTCGTCGATGATGCCGTCCTTGACGCCGTCCAGCTCGTCGCAGGCAGCCAGGATTGCAGTGGCGGCGAGCTGCAGGTCGGAGTCCGAGAAGGTGTCGGGCAGGTAGGGCTGGCCGTTGACGTCGGTGCGCGTCGCCAGCGGCGCGAGGCCCTGCTCGTTCCAAGCTTCGGCGACCGCCGCTTTCGGCAGGTCGAACCCTGGTGACCCCGCGACGATGCCGTCGAAGTAATTGGGGAAACGCTGCGATGCCACCATGGCTTGGCGGCCGCCATTCGAACAGCCGTCGAAATAGGAAAATTGCGGCTCCTGACCGTAATAGCGGGTAACGATGGTCTTGCCCGCCAGCGTCGTGCGGTCGAGCGCGTTGTAGCCGTAGTCGATCCTGGCCTGCGGATCGAGACCGAAGGCTGCCGTGCCGCCGGCGTTCGGATCGTTATCGAGGGTATTGTCGTGGCCGCCATCGGTGGAAATGACGGCATAGCCGAGCGGCAAGACCTGCGGCTCGCCGAGCGGTGAGCCGTTGCCGAGCGAGTCCGGCAGCGCGCCATCGGTGCCTGCGCCGCCCTGGAAGTAAAAGCGCCCATTCCAGTCATCGGGCATGCGCAAATGGAAGCCGATGCTGAACGGAAGATTGTCGGCACCGTTGCGCTGGTTGATCCTGCCGATAACCTCGCAATGCGCGGGTAGGCCGTTGGCCGCGGGATTTTCCTGTGCGGTGGTGATGACCGTGTCGGACAGCGCGTAGCCCGCGACATCCGCGCAGCTGTCCGCCGCCCGCGCCGGCACCGCGCCCAGCATCGAGCTGGCCAGAACAATCGGCAGCACAAAGGCGCTGCCGCGCCCGGCGGCTCCGATAAGCGGCCGCAGCAGGCGGGTCGTCCGGTCGTCGTGCATGTCATTGCTCCCTCGCTTTTGGTCCCGTCCGAGTCACGTGCGGACAGGTCCTACTCGGCCGGCGGCGGCGATGCAGCGGAAGTTCGCGGTATCTTCTGTGCTGCCTCAGCCGGTGTAAACCGCGATCTCGTTCGGCCTGGCACCTCCGGTGCTGACGCATGTCACTGGACGACGAAGACCTGCAACACAACGCGGTCGGGCCAGCGCGCGCCCGTGCAGACGAACACGCTCTCCGTCAGCCATTGATGCGGGCCCGCAGCCACCTCGAAGACGGGAGACGCCCGGAAATGGTACAGCGCCGGATCGACCGCCTCACCCGCCAGCAGACGCCGCATGATCTCCGGCGGGCCGCGCCGCACGCCGCGGTTGGTGACCGAAATCAGCGCTCCATCGCCGGCCTGAAGCGTGTATCGGGCCAGGACCTCGGTCACGCCGCGGGGACCCACGGCCTGCCAGTCCGCGCCACCTGCCAGCACCTTCGCCGTCAGCCGCGGGCCCGACACGTCGCCTCCCAGGATCGGGATGACGCGCTTGCGCTGGCCCGACACCTCGCCAAATTCGAGCGGCTCGGCGACCCGGACATTCGCCTGGCATACAAACTCCAGAGTCGGCGCGCGCGGGGCCGTTGCCTCGCTCATGAGCGTTTCCCCTTCCTCTATCCGCGGGGCAGCACGCCATTATCACGGCAGTCCCGCTGCCGCCTTGAGGCGCAGTAGTTGCACCAGAACCCGGTCGCGCTCGCGCACTGTCGCGTCGAGGTCAAGAGTGGCCAACTCCTGGTCCGTGCCGCCGATGACCTTTTCCTTGACCGACTCGCTCAGGCGTACGACGCCAAGATCCCGCCACATGCTTTCTGTGGGTGGCCCGAGGTGGTCGAGGTTGTGCCGCATTCCCCCCGCGCCCCCGGAGAGGTGGAGATTGAGGAACGGGCCGAGCAGTGCCCAGCGGAGCCCGGGACCGTGCGCGATCGTCGCATCGATGTCTGCGACGGTCGCGACCCCGGCGTCGACCAGATGAAAGGCCTCCTGCCACAATGCGGCCTGCAACCGGTTGGCGATATGTCCGCGCATCTCCTTGCGGAGCTGGACCGGGCGCTTTCCGACACTCAGGTAGAAATCCATCGTCTGGTCGATCGCACTGGCCGAGGTCTGCCTGCCGCCCGCTACCTCGACCAGCGGGATGAGGTGGGGCGGGTTGAACGGATGGCCGAGCACGACACGCTCAGGATGGCCGCACGCCGTTTGGATGTCGCTGACCAGCATGGTCGAGGAGCTGCTCGCGAGCAAAACGTCCTCCCCCGCGGCGGCGTCCATGCGACGGTACATCTCGTGCTTGGACTCGAGGCGCTCCGGCCCGTTCTCCTGCACGAACTGCGCCCCCTCCAGCGTGGCTTCAAGCGACGACTCGAAGCGCAGCCGGTCGGGGGACGCGCCGGGGCTCAGGCCAAGAAGCTCCAGCGTGGGCCAGTGCGATTCAATTTCCGCCCGCAGCTTCGCCTCGCCGCCGGGCAGCGGATCGGTCGCGGCGACGTCCAATCCTCGCGCCAGGAAATACGCGGCCCAGCTGGCGCCGATGACGCCGGTTCCGATCACCGCGACACGGCTGACGGGCTTCACCGTCCGGCCCGTCGCGGAAGTCCGAGAATGTCGCGAGCTTCGGCCGGCGAGGCCGGTTCGAGGTTCAACTCCTTAATGGTGCGCACCGTGCGTTCCACCAGCATCTCGTTGGTCGCGAGAACACCACGGCTGTAGTAGTTGTTGTCCTCCAGCCCGACCCGCACATGGCCGCCGAGCAGCAGTGCCTGCGTCGTCGCCGGCAGCTGCGCCGGTCCGATCGCGGAGACGCAGAAGATGGAATGCGGCGGGAGCAGCTTGATCATTCCGGTGAGGATGTCGTGGCTGTAAGGCATCCCGCCCTGGAAGTTGCGGTCGGTCCCGAGGACCATGTTGATGTAGTAAGGCGGCTTGTCGTAGCCCTTCTGAATCAGCCGGGTGACGTCCTGAAGGATGTGGGCGGGATTGAAGACCTCCCATTCCGGTTTGATGCCGCGCTCCTGGAAGCGTCGCGCCAACGCCTCGCAGCGCGATGGCGTCGTGACCACCAGGATCTCTCGATCCCCGAACGTGTCGACGGCCGTGAAGCAGTCGAACGTCGCCATCTCGGCCGCCGCCTCCAAGCCCTTCAAACGCTCCTCGAAATTCGACTCGAACAGACCGTCGGGGCGCGGCACGAGCATGTCGCCGCTGGACCCACCGCCGGTGGAATTGTTGATGATTATGTCGCAGCGCTCGCGGATCAGGCCGTTGATCCGGCGGTAGATATCATCGTTGCAGGTCGCCTGGTCGTCCGGCCGGCGGGCATGCAGGGCAGCGATCGCCGCACCTGCCTCGCACGAGCGCCGGACCGATTCGGCGATTTCCTCGGGCTGGGTCGGGAGGTTGGGGTTCGCCGATTTGGAGGCCATTCCGCCGGTCGGAGCCACGGTCACGATCACGTTGTTGGTTGCCATCAACACCCTCCTTCGTATTCCTCTGAGTTCCGTTGCCTGACAATCTACTGCACGAGTGGACAGTGGCCTTCAGACAGTGGGCGGAAAGCCTTGTCGGCCGGGATCGTCTCCACGAGCTTCAGGTAGTCCCAGTCGCCGTGGCTCTCCGCAGGCGTCTTGGTCTGCATCAGGTATATGGGATGCAAGACGCGGCCGTCCGGACGGATGGAGCCCTTTCCGAACAACGGGTCGTCGGTCGGCCGCTTCTTCATCTGCTCGACCACCGCGCGGCCGTCTGAGGCGTTGCCCAGCACGGTGACGGCTTTGAGGTAGTCCAGCACACTGGCATAGACGCCAGCCTGCATGTCGTTGGGCATCATGTGATTCGGGTCGCGTTTCTGGTATCGCCGCGAGAACGTGCGGGTGCCGTCGTTCATATCCCAGTAGAACGGCGTCACGATCAACAGTCCCTGCGCGTTCGCCAGGCCGAGAGCGTGGATCATGTTGATGTTCACCACCGGGCCGGCGATCTGCATGCTACGGCTCAGGCCGAACTCCCCTGCCTGCTTGATCGAAGTGGTTGTGTCGCCGCCGGCATTGGCAAGACCGAGCACGTCCGCGCCGCTCGACTGCGCCTGCACAAGATAGGACGAGAAGTCGCTGGTCCCCAGCGGCGCGCGGACCGACCCCAGCACAGTCCCGCCGGCCGTGCGCACGGCATCCGCCGTGCTCTGCTCCAGGTCCAGGCCGAACGCGTAATCGGCGGTGATGAAGAACCAGCGCTTCCCGCCGCGCGCCACCACCGCACTCCCGAGCGCATGGCCGATCTCCCAGGTATCGTAGGTCCAATGTATTGTATTCGGTGAGCATTTCCGGCCGGTGAGCTCGGCGGTCCCGGCCCCAGAGCCGACGAACACCTTGTTCTTCTCACGCGCTACCTGCGCGACGGCCAGCGCCACCGCCGAGTTCGGCACGTCGAATACGGCCTCCACCTTGTCGATGTCGAACCAGCGCCGCACCAGTGCGGAGCCCACATCGGGCTTGTTGAGGTGATCGCCTGCCATCACCTCGATCGGGCGCCCGTTCACCTTGCCGCCGAAATCCTCGACCGCGAGCCGAGCCGCGACCACGGACCCGCGGCCCTGATAGTCGGCGTAGGGTCCCGACATGTCGTTCAGAACCGCGATCCGGAGCGGCTGCTGAGCCCACGCCGACGTGCCACAGAAAAGTAGAAGACCCATCAGGACGGCGCAGGACCTTCGCGTGAACATTCACTCCCCCCCTGTCATGCCTGGATTGCGCTCAATGCTGGATACTCGACGCAAGCATGATAATGGGGTCGCCACACGATTTGTCCAAAACTGCACGTTAAGCCAGAAGGTGAACAGATGTGCTGGTCAACGACCGAAATAGCGGAAAGTCAATTTCGGATGGCGATTGACACCGCTGTCCGATAAGCGGACCGGTGGCTTGCCGGCACAGGAAACCGAGAAATATCAGCACAACAGAAGCGTCAGATCCATGAACACAAAGCTTATGCGCGTCAGCTTGATCACCATCCTGGCGGGCGCATTGTCCATGTTCGCTGCGACAGCTCAGGCCGCCGACATTAAGGTGATGAGCGACAGCCCCCTCGCACCTGCGTTGACCAAGGTCGTCGATGCTTATCGCCAGCAGACACATAATAATGTCAGCTTGGTGTTTGACCCGTCGCCCGCCGTGAAGAAGAGGATTGACGACGGCGAAGAACAGACCGATCATAGCTCACGTCGGTGTCGGCCTCGGCAACCGCAAAGACGGCCCGATGTATGACATTTCGACTGTTGAAAAGTTCAAGAGCACCTTGCTTGGTGCGGACCTCCTTGTTTTCAACAGTGTTAAATCAGGAGAGGCCTTTGCCAAGGTTCTTGACCGGCTGGGAATCGCCGAAACACTCAAGCCCAAAATTGTACGCACGACGCCCAATGGGATCTTCGAACCTGTACTGAATGGTAAAGGCAACAATATGGCAGCCGGTACGATACCGCTCATCGCGACGACACCCGGCATAAAGCTCCTTGGCCCACTGCCGGATGAATTCCAGAGCCCTCTTATATACACCGCAGTACTCATGGCTAATACCTCGCAACGCAACGTAGCCCAAGAGTTCATCAACTTCTTGACGTCATCGAAGGCAAAGGAGATTTTCGCGGCAAACGGCGCTGAGTGAACTAACAGGAACACCGTGATCATGGCCGGCAACCCAACGGTACGGATCAGGCGCTGCGCCGTGCCTCAGGCGCTGCGCCGTGCCGTCGTCCCCGAGCGCGCGGCGGACGGCGTTGATCCGCGTGGTCAGCGCAAATTCCGAGACGATCCGCCCGTGCCATACCGCCTGCAGTAGATCATCCTTGCTGACCACGCGATCGCGCTGCCGGACAAGAAAGGCGAGCAGATCGAATGCCCTCGGTTCCAGCTCGATAAGCTCGGTGCCGCGGCGCAATTCGCGGCGCTCGATGTCGAGTCGGTAGCGGCCAAACGCGAGAACCACGCCATCCCCCGACCCTGTCCCGCATTTGGCCGAAATCATAAGGCGGCCGTAAGGGAGAAGAAAGGCGGCCGTAAAGCGTTTCCCGCGCCGCCGTGGCATCATGCGGACGGTCGGGAGGGCGCCATAAACAAGCTCGACAGAACGTCCATGGGGAGACCCTGATGAAGAGAATTGCCGTTCTCGCTTCGATCGCCGCTATGCTGCTGTCGCTGGTAGCGGTGGCGCGGGCCGACGAATTGAAGGTGCTGAGTGCCGGGACCATGCACTTCGCGCTGAGGGACGTGGGCGACAATTTCACGCGCAAGACCGGCACGAAGCTCGCGATCACCTTCGGCGGCGCTGGCGGGATCAAGACTAAATTCGAAAAGGGCGAGCCCGCCGATGTCGTAATCCTGCCGAAACCGGATATCGCCGCGCTCGCTAGGGCGGGCAAGATCGCCCCCGACTCGGTCCATGACATCGCGCGCACAGAGTTGTCGATTGCGGTGCGCAAGGGCCAGCCGAAGCCGGATATCAGTTCCCTAGCGGCTGTCAAGGAGGCCCTGCTCGCGGCAAAGACGATCGCGTATTACGCTGCGGCCGCTGGTGGCGCCGACGGCATCCTGGCCGAGCACGACTTCGCCCGCCTCGGCATCGCCAACGAGGTCGCGGCCAAGGCCAAACTATGGAAATCCGTGCAGGAGGTGATTGCCGAGAAAAGCGCGGATCTGCTTGTCGGCTGGCAACCGCCGCTGCTGTCGAAGGCGGCGGATTACGAGTTTATCGGCACTCTGCCATCGGAATTGCAGGATCCCGAGAATTCCACGTGGACCGCCGGCGCGTCCGCCAAATCCGCCGACATCGAGACGGCCAAGCACTTCACCCAGGTGCTCGCTTCGCCGGAGAGCCTCGGGGTCTTCAAAGACAAGGGATTCACGCTGCCTTGAGCTGGACAAATTGATCCCAGCCGGACAGCGTCGGCCAGGGACATCGCGGGGTCGGGTTCGGGGCATGAAGCGGGGTCGCGCCGCCGAGGCTGACAGCCGTTGTCCGCCTCAACAGCCACCCTAGCTGTTGATGATCGATTTTTGGCGCCAGGGCTTTGGGGTCGGGCTCCTCGCCTGCTTCCCGGCGGGCAGCATCTCGGATGGTTTCGCCGGCCTCCAGGCCGCCCGCCGCGATGCTGAACATCCCGTCCATCCACCCAGTTGCCTTCCGGCGGATCATGAACACCCTGCCTTCGCGCAACAAAACGACGAAAACGGCGATCGATAATTTATACCGGTCACGCGGGATGTTCCGCTCCTCGCGAAGTAGTACGGTGGCTGTTCGCTGCGAGGTGCTGCGCGACTATTCGTGACACCGTCGGCTGACTGATGTTGTAGAGCCGGGCCATATCCGCTCCCGATTTGCGGCCGGAGACGACGCTTTCGGCGATCTCGCGGCGCTTGGCGGCATCGAGCTTCTTTCGCCGTCCGCCAATCCGTCCGTCGGCCCTGGCGGCCGCAAGACCGGCCGATGTCCGCTTGCGGATCATCGCTCGTTCGAACTCAGCGAAAGCTCCAACCATTTGCATCATCATCCGGCCGGCCGGGGTGGTTGTGTCGATGTTTTCCGTAATCGAACGGAACCCCGCCCCCGCGTCGCCGATGCGCTCCATGATGTGCAGCACGTCCTTCAGGGAGCGCGACAGCCGGTCGAGCTTCCAGACGACAATCGTGTCGCCTTCACGCAAATGATCCAGCAGGCGATGCAACTCCGGGCGGTCCCACCGGCCGCCGGACGCGGCTTCCTCGAAGATCCGTCTGCAACCGGCAGCCCTGAGCGCCCTCGTTTGCAGCACATTAGTCTGGTCGTCCCCCTTGGACACGCGGGCGTAGCCGAGCAGCGCACCGCCGCCGGATAATCCGGCACCTTTCACAAACGACCGTTTGCGCATGGGTTTGGCAGGCACGAGATTTCCTCGCTGTTTTGCTTTCAATATCCTGTTTCAGAATTGCGTCGAAAGGCAAGCAGTTTACGAACGGGGCTCGCCAACAACCAGAGGCCGCTATGTCCCCTCGTATCCTGCTGTCCTCAGAGCAGCGCACCCGGCTATTCGCACCGCCCGCCGATCCCGCCGAGATGGTTCGTCACTATACGCTTGGTGCGGACGACCTTGCGCTGATCCGAACGAAGCGCCGTTCCATCAATCGGCTTGGATTTGCCGTCCAGCTATGCCTGCTCCGGTATCCCGGCGTCGGCATGGGACCGGCCGAGCAGCCGCCGGCGGCCCTGATCGGCTTCGTGGCACATCAACTCAGCCTCTCGCCTGACATCTTCGCCGACTATGCATTGCGGGATCAGACCCGGCGTGAGCACGCCGTTGAATTGCACAGATATCTGGGCCTCCGGAGCTTCGGCTTGGCCGACTGGCGTACATGTCTCCGGATCGGCGCTGGCGCGGCATGGGCCACCGATCGCGGCGAGCCCATCGTCCAGGCGATGCTCGCCCATCTGCGGGCGAATGGGATCGTGCTTCCCTCGGCGGCGGTGCTGGAGCGAATCGGGTTGGCGGCGCGTGCTCGCGCGCGAAAGAAGACGTTCGAGACGCTTGCTGCTGGGATGACCGACGCGGAGCAGGACACGCTCGCCGGGTTGTTGACGGTCGATCCGGAGCTGCGCCGGTCCCGCTTTGCCTGGCTGCGGGACTACTCGGAATCGCCTGCCCCCACGAACATCGTCGCCTTGCTGGATCGGCTCGAATACGCGCAAGAGCTGGGAATCGACCCCGCGCGCACCAGAAGCATTCATGCCGCCTGGCTCGCCCGGTTGATCGATGAGGGGGCGATCATGACCGTGCAACACATCGCCGATCTCGAACAGGCACGGCGGACGGCGATCCTGATTGTCCAGGCCGCGAGCCTCGGAACCCGGCTCACCGACGCCACGCTCGCCATGTTCGAGAAATACGTAGGCACCTTGTTCAGCCGAGCGCAGAACCGCGACGAACGACGTTTCCAGGCAACACGGCGCGATGTTGCCAGAGCGTTGGTTCTGTTCCGTCGCACCATCACCGCCCTCCGGCACGCCAAGAAAGCCGGGGAGGACGGTGTCGCTGTTGTCGAACGAGAGATCTGTATGGAGCAACTCGACAGCGTGCTTCCTGTCATCGGAGCCGTCGCCGATGTGGCGGGTCAGGACATCCTGGTCACGGCGGCCGAGCGATATTCGGTGCTACGCCGTTTCAGCGCACGCTTCCTTGCCGCGTTCGACTTCCGATCGAACACGCCGAACGATCCGGTGCTGGCCGCCATCGAACTCCTCCGGGCCATGGACCGCGACGGTACTCGCGTGCTGCCCAAGCGGCCTCCGGCATCCTTCCTGTCGCCACAGTGGCGCAAGCTGATCTTCGCGAATGGCACGCCGGACCGGCGGCTCTACGAGACGGCGGTCCTTGCCACGCTGCGGGACCGGCTCAGAGGCAGCAACATCTGGGTCGCAGGCAGCCGCGATTATCGGGCATTCGAAGACTATCTGCTGCCTGCCGGAGCCGCGCGAGACATGGGGATCGACGGCGAGACCGACCCCAGCCGCTACGTTGCTACCCGCACGGCGACGCTGCGCGAGCGGCTGACTCTCGTGGCCGAACGCGCGGCGCGCGGCGAACTCGACGGGGTCGAGATTGAGGACGGCAAACTGTTCATCGCCCGCACGCCGCCCGTTGTTCCTGAGGCGGCGCGCGATCTGGCTCTGCGGTTGAACGGAATGCTGCCGAGGGTGCGGATCACAGAGGTGCTAAGCGATGTCGATGCCTGGACCGGCTTCGCCGACCGATTTGTGCACCTGCGCACCGGCAATCCCACCACTGATAAACCCGCGCTTCTGGCGGCGGTGCTGGCCGACGGCACCAATCTCGGCCTCGCCCGTATGGCCGATGCATCGCATGGACTGGGCTATCTTCACCTCGTCAACGTGGCGCAGTGGCATATCAGCGACGACAACTACGTCGGTGCTCGCGCCGCCATCATCAATGCGCACCACAAGCACCCGATGGCGGCGATCTGGGATGACGGAACCACCTCGTCCTCCGACGGCCAGTATTTTCGGGCGGGAGGCCGCGCTGGCGTGGGCGGGTCCGTCAATGCCAAATACGGCATCGATCCTGGTGCGGTTATGTACACGCATGTGTCAGGTCATTACGGGCCGTTCTACACGCGGGTGATTTCTGCGACGATGAGTGAGGCTCCCTACGTACTCGATGGGCTGCATCATCATGCGCACCAGACTGATCTCCGCATCACCGAGCATTATACCGACACCGCGGGAGCCACCGATCACGTGTTCGGCCTTTGCCATCTGCTCGGCTATCGGTTCGCTCCGAGGATCAAGGATCTGAAGGATCGCAAGCTCTACACAGTCGAGAAGCCCAGCACGTGGCCGCTACTCGCGCCGCTGATAGGCGACACAGTCGAGACGGCAGCAATTCTCGGGCAGTGGGCGGAACTGATGCGGCTGAAAGCTTCGATCGAAACCGGCGCGGTCGTCCCGTCCGTCATTCTGCGCAAGCTGGCGGCGGCCGGTGCCGGCAATGCCCTGGCGCGGGCGCTGCGTTCGCTTGGGCGGATCGAGCGAACCCTGTTCACCTTGCAATGGCTATCCGACCCGGCGTTGCGTCAGCGCAGCCACGCCGGCCTCAACAAGGGTGAGGCCAGCAATGCGCTCCGGCGGGCGGTATGCTTCCATCGTCAAGGAGAAATTCGGGATCGAACCTTCGAGAACCAGAGCTTCCGGGCGTCGGGCCTGAGCCTCATCACGGCTGCCATTGTTCATTGGAACACCGTCTATCTCGACCGGATCGTCCGGCGGCTGCGTGAACTGGGAACGACGGTCCCTGATGATCTTCTGGCTCATGTTGCTCCCCTGGGATGGGAGCACGTCGCCCTGACCGGCGATTATGTCTGGACCTCGCCCGATCCCGCGGTCCCCTTCCGGCCGCTACGCGATGTTCCCAGCATGTTCCAGGCTCTAGCGGCTTAGCGTGCAGTTTTGGACAGATCGTGTGGTGACCCCATAATGAATGCAACGGTCGAGAAGAGCCGGCTTCACCGAGCAGGCGCTCCGGTCGCGGAAAACCGCTCGAGAACCTCTTTCGGAATCTCCTTTGCCTTGATGCGCTCGGGGTCGTCGGGGTGACGGCCGACCCAGACCCGCGTCTCGAACCCCTCGACGGCGAGCGCCCCACCCTTCAGCAAACGGTGCTGCACGTCAAAGCTGCTGCGCTTGAAGCCGGTGAGGGTGCTCTCGATTTCCACATCGTCGCCGAAGGCGCACGGCACCGAGAACCGCGCGCGCGTGTCCACCATCGGGATTCCGACGATGCCGTATTTGGCAAGCATCTGCGCCTTGCGCATCCCCAGCGCATAGGCGAACAAGGCGGCGGTGCTGGCATCGAACAGCGCGAAATACCGCGGATAGAATACGATTCCCGCTGGATCGCAATCACCCCACTCTATCATCAGCTTGCGGGTGTGAACGAGCATGTTCCCTCCCTGGGCATGTCGATTAAGACTCGTGCCGGACCTTCGCAGCCCGCTTCTCCAGGAAGTCCCGCATCCGCGCCTTGGCCTCCTTGTCGCTGGAGGCGACGCCGGCCATCAGGCTTTCCATGAGAAAGCCGATGCGCGGATCCGCCTCGGCGATCCGCGGCAGAGCGTGCAGCACGGCGAAGTTGGTGATGGGCGCGTTCGCCGCGATTCGCTCGGCCAACTCCAGTCCCTTGGCAAGCCCCTCGCCACGCTCGACAAGATATTGCGAAAGGCCGATGGCGAGCCCGTCCTCGGCGCCGTATGTGCGCCCGGTCAGCATCATGTCCATCATGCGTGCCACCCCGATCAGGCGAGGCACGCGCACCGAAGCGCCGCCACCGACGAACAGCCCGCGCTGGCCCTCCGGCAGGGCGTAGAACGTGGACTTTTCGGCAATCCGGATATGGCAAGCCGCGGCCAGCTCGAGCCCGCCTCCCACCACCGCCCCCTTCAGCACGGCAACCACCGGCACGTCGCCCTGCTCGATCAACTCGAAGGTGCGGTGCCAGCCGCGGGAGTGCATCACGCCCTCCGCCGCGTCCGTGTCGCTCAAATCGGTGAAATCGAGGCCCGCCGAGAAGTGCTCTCCCTCGCCATGTACAACCACGGCGCGCGTCCCGGCTGGGAGCGCGGAGAAGAACCGCTCGATGCCCTTGACCGTCGCGTGATCCAGCGCATTGCGCTTCTGCGGGCGGCACAGCCGAAGTAGGGCGATGCCGTCCCGGCTCTCGAATTGCAGCGAGTTTGGCAATGACGCGCCGGTTATGTCCCGATTTATGTTCCTGCTGGCCTCTGGTGATGCAAAGCCGGATGGCTGGCTTCGGCTCGGCGGGTGACGATCAGCGCGTCCAGCGCGAGCGCGCCCTGTCCGGCGGGGTAGACGACCAACGGGTTGATGTCGGCCTCACTGATCTCCGGTACAGTGCGCAATAGGCTGGCCAGCTTGGATATCACCGACGCCGCCGCATCCAGATCCAGGGGAGGCGACCCGCGGAAGCCCCACAACAGGGCGGAGCCCTTCAGCTGTTTCAGCTCGGTGAGAATTTCCTCTCGGGAAAGATCGGGAGGGAGCAGCCGCACGTCCCTTAGCGCCTCGGCCCAGACACCGCCCAGTCCGACCAGCAGGACCGGACCCCAGTCCGGGTCGTTGCGAGCCCCCACGATCAGCTCCGTGCCGCGCTGCGCCATGCGCTCGATCAACACGCCCTCCAGGGCAAGGTCCGGCTTGGCCCGCGCGATATCGACGTGCATCCGATCCCAGCCCGCGCGCAACGCCTCGGGATCGGTGATGTTGAGCACCACGCCACCGGCATCGCTCTTGTGCGACAATTTGGCCGACTGAGCCTTGAGCACCACCGGGTAGCCGATGCGCGCCGCTTCCGCCTGGGCCGCGTCGAAATCGCGCACCATGTCTCCCGCTGGCACCGCGATGCCGATGGCGGCGAGCACCCGCTTGCTCGCATATTCCGGCACGGTGCCCGGCGATAGCGCGATCTCGGCCGGGCCGGACGGGGATGGCGTCTGCGGGCTCGGCCGCCACGCAGCGTAGTCCGTCATGCGCGCGAGTGCCCGGAAGGCACGCTCCGGGGAGGGGAAGAACGGCACGCCAAGGGCCCGGAGCTGCTCGACGAAAGCAGGCGGGATGTCCGAGACTTCGTCCAGCGCGGCGAAGATCACCGGCTTGGCGGGCTGCTGTCCCTGAAGCGCGGCAATGATCGCCGGCAACTTGCGACGGCTGGTGGCCTCGTTGGTCAGGATGATCGCCAGCACGAGGCTGCCGTATCGATCATCCTTGAGCAGCGGCTCCATCGTCCGCCGGTAAAGGTCGGTATCCACCAGCGACTGCGCTGTCAGGTCCAGTGGATTGCTTGGCTGGATGAAACCCGGCATAGCCTGCCGCAATCGCGCTTGCGTCGGATCGGAGAGTGCGGGCAGTTCCAGCCCGATTGCCTCGCAGAAGTCGAGCGCGAGCGCCTTGTAGGCGCCGGATTCGGTCAGGACCGCGGTCCCGGCCTGGGGGAGAGACGGGCAGCGGACAAACAGTTCGGAGAGATCGAGCAGTTCTTCCAGCGTGTCCACGATCGCAACACCGGCATGGCTCACCTTCAGGCGCATGATGTCATAGTCGCCGGTCATCGCCCCGGTGTGGGTCTGTGCCGATACACGCGCAGCGGCGCTGCGGCCAGGGTGCAGCAGCACGATGGGCCTGCCGCGGTCCCGGGCCTTGCGCGCAAGATCGAGGAATCGCGCTGGATCGCGGAATTGCTCCACGACCATGGCGATCACCTGGCTGTTCTCCTCGTCGAGCATCTCCTCGACGAAATCCTCCACGCCTAGCACGGCTTCGTTGCCGGTCGAGACCGAAAACGAGATGGGCAGCGCGCGCGACTGCAGCCCAACGCCGATCACCGCCGCCATGGCGCCGCTCTGGGAAACGATGGCGATCGCGCGCCTGCTACTCAGGGACGCCGCCGGCGTATCCACGAACGTCAAGGGCACACCATCCACATAGTTGACCATGCCGAGGCAATTCGGGCCTTCGACAGCCATCCCTTGCTCGTTGGCAATGCGCCTTATGGCTTGCTGAGCGGCGCGGCCCTCATCACCGCCCTCGGCAAACCCTGCCGAGAATATGATGACACTGCCCACGCCGCGCTCGGCACAGGCCGACACGGCTTCGAGCACAGCCTGGCCTGGAATAGCCAACACGGCGCAGTCCACCCCGGCCGGCAACTGGTCGATCGCGGCCAGGCAGGATCGGCCGCCGATCTCGGATCGGCGCGGATTGATCAGATGAATCGGGCCGGGGAAGGCGAAACGCTCGAGATTGGCCAGGACGCTCGCACCCAGCGAGGTCGGCGTCGGCGAGGCCCCGACGATCGCGACCGAGCGCGGTCGCAGAAGGAGAGAGATAGACGTTCCTTTAGGTTCCATGACTCAACTTCCGTCACGCGGATAGCTGCGCCGAAATGGCGGCAACTAGACGCCTGGTTAGTGTAGTAGGCGTGGACGAAGCCCGTCTTTCGTTTTCCCACTCCGTTTTGCGAAAGAAAAGTGGGCCGGGCCTCTGCTGGGCTCCGGGGCAGGCCGGCCGGGGTCAAGCCGGTACAGCGTGCCGAGCGGCTCTCGCTCCTCCGAGTCCATTGAGCCGGCAAGAAATCGGCCCTGTCGGTCCACCTTTCCGTCGTTCAGCCGCGTGCGCGGCATATTTGGCTCCGGATCGAAGATCGAGGTCGCCCTGCCGGAGGCGAAGTCGAACTCATGGAAACCGCTGCGAAGGGCCAGGATCGCTCCGCTCTTGGCGCGCAGGGGCCATGGAGCCGATGTCGTCGGGCAGCTGCCATCGCTCCAGGCCGGTTCCATCGGCACTGCATCGAAATATACAGCGATCGAGACTGTCCCCCCAATACAGCTTCTGCTCCGCACAGTCCCACAACGGGCCCTCACCGAGATTGCAGCCCTGGTCCACCAGAAGCTTGATCTCCATCATTCGTACCCCCGAGCAGGATGGTCGACGTATCACAGCCGGTAAACGCGCTTCGCGGTGCCCGAGAATAGCTCCGTGATGTCGCTGCTGGAGGCGCCATGGCACAGGCGCTTGAAGGCGTTCCACATCACCGGATAGCCGTAGGAGCACTTGTCCACTGGGAAGTTGCTTTCGAACATGCAGCGCGCGGGCCCGAAGTTGCTGATGCATGTCTCGACATAGGGCCGCCACGCGGCGGCGAGGTCGGCCGAGGACGGCGGCATATCGCGCTCGTGAAAATCGAAGCCGGTGATGTGCATTCCCATCCCGCCGACCTTGACGAACACGTTGGGGAACTGCGCGAGCGCTTCGATTCCGCGCTTCCAGGTCGCGAACACCTCGTCACGGCGTCCGCGATACGGGCCGATCCCGAGTGCGCCGCCAATATGATCGAGCACCACCGTCGTGCCGGGGAAGACTTTCACGAGATCGATCAATTCCGGCAACTGCGTGTGATAGAGCCAGGCATCGAAGCTGAGATCGAGCGCCGCCAGTTGCCTGAATCCCTCGCGGAAGCTGCGGTCCATCATCAGGCCCCGGGGCGGCAGCTCGAGGGTACAGCGGACGTCGGGACTGGCCTCCCAGACGGTGATGTGGCGGATACCCCGGAACCGTCCGCCGCCCGCCCGGATATGCGCGTGCAGGACCTCTTGCACACGGGATCCGATCGTTAGGTCGGCATGGCCGACGATGCCTGCGCCGACGCGGCACTCGCCGTAGCGTCCGCTCTCCGTCATGGCCGCGACTCCGGCCACGAACTCGGTCTCGCCCAGAGGCCGCAACTCCTTCGGTCCGCTGGCCTTGTACATCGCGCCACACTCGGCGAAGACGGTAGCCGTGATCGCGTGGCCGGTGCCGATATCCTTCAGCAGCTCATCGAGCAGATAGCGCCAGATCGGGAAGTCGAACAGGTGATGGTGCGGATCGATGATCAGCAGGTCCGGCTCCAGAATCTCCTCCTGGTGCCGCGCCAGCCAGTTTTCGCGGACCGGTGGGAACGGATTTGCCAACGGACGCTGATCGGCCTGGGCAGACATGCCGCGTCACTCCCTCAAGGTTAGCCCCGGCGCGATCGTCACGCCGTGGCACGATCGCGCAGCGCGATGACGGCGGCGAGAATGACGCCGCCGAAAACGATGCCGCGGATGGCGGCCGGCAGGAGCACGCCGGACAGCAAGATCGACAGGGCGGTCAGCAGCAGCGCGCCACCAAACATGCCCAGATAATGGCCGCGGCCCCCGGTGATGAGCGTGCCGCCGACCACCGCTGCCGCGATCGACGGCATGAGATAGGCGTCCCCCATGTCCAGCGTCGCCTGCAGCCCGAAGCCGCTGAGCATGATGCCGACCACGGCGGCGCACACGGCGGACAGCATGTATGCGAGGGCCTGCACCGTGCCGACCGAGACCCCGGCGAGTTCGGCAACGCGCGGGCTGTTGCCGACCGCGAAGAGACGCCGGCCGAACGTGGTCCGGCTGAGGAGCGCCGTCGATCCGGCCACGAACAGCGCAAGCAGCCAGACGATCGGGGATAGACCGAACACCAGCCCGCCGCCCATGATCCAGTGCAAGCTGGACGGCACCAGGCCAATCGGGGAGCCGTTGCAGTAGATGAGCGCCGCTGCCTGCAGGATGCCGTTCATGGCGAGCGTCATGACGATCGGGTTGATCCCTAGCACGACGATGCCCGCGGCATTGGCCAGTCCCACCGCCGCGGCGATCAGCAGCACAGCCGGCGCCGTCCAGAGAAGCGCTGCGTTCGACCCGCCGCTCATGCCGCCGAGCAGCACGCCGGCCAGCGTGATCATCCACGGAATCGACAGGTCCAGCCCGCCGCAGATGATGACCACGCCCTGGCCAAGGACGATCACCGCGGACAGCGACGCCAGCACCAGCAGCGAGTTCGCGTAGCCAAGGAGGCTCGACATCTGCGAACTCAGGAAGAGCCCCGTCGCGATCAGCACAACGACCAAAGCTGCATAGGAAGGGACGATAAGGCGCAGCGCGCCGCGGTTCCGGGCGATCCAGGAGTTCCAGCGGCCGGAGGGCAACTGGTCGTCATGTCTCATGCCGCTTGCATCCGATACAAGACGCACCGGACGCAGGGTGCCCGAACCGTGCAGGGTGCCGGTTGCGGACAGCTGGCTCAGGCGCAGTCCCCACGCCCTGGCATGGCGCCACAGGGAGGTGCCGCTGCCGAGCGAATTGCCGAGCACGGCGAGGATCAGCAGAATTCCCTGCGCGGCGGTGCTGAAGAAGGCGGACACGTTCAGCACGAGAAGGATATTGACCGTAAGCATCAGCGTGAATGCGCCGAAGACGGTGCCGAGCGCGCCGCCACGTCCGCCGGAAAGCTGGGTGCCCCCCAGGATCACGGCAACGAAGATTGGCAGCAGCATCGGCGGACCGATCAACGGGTCGGCCGAGCCCGTCTGCGCTGTCAGGACGACGCCGGCCAGGCCATAGGCAGCCCCGGCCAGCACATAGACCAAGAACTTGGTCCGCGCCGTCGAGATGCCGTTCGCGCGCGCCGCATCCTCGTCGCTGCCGATCGCATACAGCGCAACGCCGAAGCGGGTCCGGCGGAGGAACGCCCAGAGCAGCAGGAGCAAGACGATGATCAGCAACGATGCGGGAAGCACGCCCGGGATCACATCTCCGGTGAAGATGGCCGAGTACTGGGCCGAGACGGCGCCGCCGGGCTGCGGCATGACGAGAAGCGTTACGCCCTCGATCATGAACATGGTCGCCAGCGTCACGACGATCGGCTGCAGCCCCATGGCCGCGATGAAGATCCCGTTCACGCCCCCGACCACGGCGCCGACCAGCACGGCAGCGAGCGTCCAGAACGCCGGCGATCCGAAGGAACTCTGCATCCCGACGGTGAGCAGACAATTCGAGAGCGAGATCACGCCCCCGGCCGACAGGTCGAGACCGCCTAGGAGCAGGGCAAGGGTCTCGCCCATCGAGGCGACGGCCAGCGTCGCCGTGTTATTCGACAGCGTGGCGAGGTCGGAATAGCCGAATGGCTTCGCCATGGTGAGATTGAGGCCGGCGAAGACGATCAGGAACACCAGGACGGCGAGGATCAGCCCCTTGTTCGGCCGCAGCAGATCGGCCCAGGCGCGAACGCTGGTCGGGGTGAGGGCGAGCGCGGTCATGCCGGCCGCGCGGCGTCGGCAAGCGCCGGCTCGTCAACCTGTCCCATGGCGACGCGCACGATGGCCTCTTCCGTCACGTCGCGGCCTTGAAGCTCGGCTGCAAGGTGCCCCTGGTACATCACCAGCACCTTGTCGCAGAGATTAACGATTTCGAGCACGTCGGTGGAGTACAGGAGGATCGCGCCGCCGGCGTCGGCGAACTCTCGCATGAGTAGGTAAATCTCGTGCTTGGTTCCGACATCGACGCCGCGGGTCGGGTCGAACAGGAGTAGGATCCGGCTTTCAGCTAGCAGCCACTTGGCAAGCGCCATCTTCTGCTGGTTGCCGCCGCTGAACGCCGCGCAGGGCCGATAGAGCGCGCGCGGCTGCACCTGCACCCGCGCGAGGATTCGATCGACGGCCAACCGCTCTCGCCGGGTGTCGATCCAGCCGAGGTGGGAAAACCGCGCGATTACCGGCAACGACACGTTCTCGCCGCCTGAAAGATGCAGCGCCAGCGCTTCCGTCTTGCGGTCCTCCGGCAACAGGCTGATGCCGATGCGGGCGCGGATGGCGTCGCGCGGCGAGGTCAGCATGACCGGAGATCCATCGACCTCCACCTCGCCGCCGTCCTTCGGCAGCATCCCGAATAACGAATAGAACAGCGCGTGCTGACCCATGCCCTGCAGCCCGGCCACGCCAACGATCTCCCCGGGCCAGAGGGAGAACGAGAAGTCCCTGATCCGGCCTGCAACCTCCAGGCGACGCACCGCAAGCGCCGGCGTTCCCGTCTGCGACAGCCGTCCCGGCAGGCGTGGCGGAAACGTCGCAGCGAGGCTGCGCCCGATCACCAGACGGATCACCTCGTCGTCGCTGATGCCGTCCACCTCGAAACTGCCGGCGCTGGCGCCGTTGCGGAGGATCGTCAGCCGGTCGCAGAAGCGCCGCACCTCCTGCATGCGGTGAGTGATGAGGACGACTGTTGTTCCCTGCTCCCGCAACGCGCCGATACGGCGTGCCAGCCACTCGACACCGCTGCTGGACAAGGCCGAGGTCGGCTCGTCAAGCAGCAGCAGCTTCGGGTTTCGGCCGATCGCGCGGGCAATTTCGATCTGCTGCCGAAGCGGCAGCGGGCAGTCGCGAACCATCGCACGCGGGTTGATGTCGGGGAGACCAAGCTTCTGCAGAAGCTCATCCACCCGCCGCAACGCTGCCTTGCGATCCAAAACAAGACCGAACCGGCGCGGTGCATCCGGCAGCAGCAGGTTCGCGGCGATGCTGAGATCAGGGATGAGGCTGATCTCCTGAAACGCCGTCCGTATGCCGAGCGCATGCGCCGAGGCCGCTCCGGCCACCTCGAATGCCTGACCGAACACCGTCACCGAGCCGGAATCTGGGCGAACCAGCCCGCTCAGCACCTTGACGATCGTGGACTTGCCGGCTCCGTTCTCGCCAAGCAGGGCGTGGATCTCGCCTGCCTCCACCGCGAAGGAGGCGCCATCCAGCGCCTGCGTTGCGCCGAAGCGCTTGCGAAGCGCCACGACCGACAATGCCCGCGTGCGGCCGACTTGCTGAAGCACGTATCCTCCCGGAAACGAGTGCGTATGCAGCGTCGGCAGGGACTTCTCGCGCTAGTTCGCCGGTTTCGGTTCCGGCTTGCCCGACATGGCCGCGGCCAGTCCCACCTCCGGTGTAAGCGGAGAGTAGATGTTGTCCACATAATCGGAGTTGATCATCTTGGGGTCGAAGACATTGCAACCATCGCGCATCTCGACCCAGGACCCTGCCTTGCAGAGCTTGATATTTGCCGTCGTCACGATCTGCAGCGGGATCACCGTATCCTTCGGCACATTCTTGTCGCCATCGAGAACCTTCAGCGCCAGCTTCAGTGCAAGCGCACCCGACATCGGCGTGCTCTCAAGCGAAATGGCCGGAGCACCCATCGGGGCATAGGGATATTTGGCATCCGGCAGAGATCCCACCGCAAGCATGGCGACCCGCGTGGCATTGGCGCCGTCAGTGCCGTAGGGGGTCAGGTGCGAGATTCCCGCTGTCTTTTCCAGCTGCCACGCCGTCCAGCCGCCGCCGGAGCCGATCACGCCGTCGATATCAGACCATTTGTGCGTCGCCATGAACTCGGTGATCACCTTTTCTATGATGGCAAGCGACCACATGCCGTTGACTTCGCCGACGATCTTGACGTCGGGATATTTCTTGACAACGTCGCGGTAGCCGCGCGTGCGCTCGGTATCGACGGTGGTGCCGGGCACTCCGGTTACGAACAGCAGGTTTCCCTTTCCGTTCAGCTGCTTGATGACCCATTCGGCCGCGGTGGCGGCGAGCTTGTACTGGTCAGGATGCACATTGTACGCGCAGGGTTCCGTGACGGTGGAGTTGTACGCAAAGACCACGATGCCGGCCTTGCAGGCCGCCCGGATCGCCGTATTCAGCGCGGTGGGCGAGATCGGGTAGATGATGATTGCGTCGGCCCCCGCCTGAACCATCGAGTTGATCTGCTGGATCTGACGCTGCGCGACCGGCCCCGCGACCTGGATCCGAAGGTTGACCTTGTCCCCGTAATAGGCGGCCATGCCCTTGATCATGTTGGTGGCTTCGTTCTGCCAGCCGTTGCCGACATAACTCATGCTAAGATAAATATTGTACTTGCCGTGCGTTTTGGCTGAGGCTGGCGGCTTCGCCGAGAATAGGCCCAGGCTGAAGGTCAATGCAGTAAAAGCTAGCAACGCAAGGCGTCGGCGCATGGCATTTCCTCCGATAGCTCGCGTCGTGGTGCATCGGCTTCTGCGAGCCGTAGGTCGACTACGTACCTGACCGGCCGGGCTGTCAACCGTCGACCCAGGGGCTTACGGTGCCGGGCCGGGTGCCATGCGCCTGACGCGCCCCGCTGCCCCTTATCTGCAGGCGAACCCCGCCAGCCGAAGGCGATTAAGGGCGCGGCCCAGCGTTGTAGGCCGTCTTCGAGACCCGCCTGCCAGTCCCACCCGGACACGGCATCCCTCGTTCGGCGTCATCGCTTCAGTTTCCCCATCGGATGCCGCTCAGGCGGCAATCTTTCCAGACGCAACCGGCCCCCATGATTTCAACACCGGCAGGACCTCCTTGGCGAACAGCCTGAGGCCTCGCTCCGAGACCTCGAAAGGCGTACCACCGAAGCGAAAGGCGACGTTGAGCTCGTAATCGCCGAGAAGAGCCCGGCGCGCCTCGAGGCCACGCAGGATCTTGTCGGGCGTTCCCCAGCTTGCCGCCTGCATGAATCCGTTCACTGCACCTTCGATGCCGCTTTGGCGGGCGATCTCGGCCTTTTGCTGATAGGCGTCGTAACCCTTTACCGTCCGGAAGTGCTCGCCCAGGAACTCGTAGTGGTAGAAGTTGCTTTCGACGAACTTGCCCTGGTACTGACGTGCCTCCTGTTCGGTATCGGCGAGGTTGGTGCCGCACACGCAGAACTCGGTCAGCATAATGTGCGGCTGTTCGGTGCCATGGAATTCGCGGTGGAGCTTCCGCCCATGCTCGATCACAGGCAGCCGCATCTCCCAGGGCCTGTCAGCGAACATCACCATGTGGGCGCCGAGTTTGGCAGCCGATAGGACGGAGTCCTCGCTGGAGGCCACGGCGTAGATGCGCCCGTCGAAAGAGTGTTGGGGACGCGGACGAATCTCGATGCGCGGCTGCTGGTAAAACTGTCCGTCTCCTTCCATGAAGCCGGTCTTCAACGCGTTGACGATCATCGGTGCCGCCTCATCAAAGCGTCCGCGCGATTCGTCCATGCTCAGGCGGAAGGCCGCGAATTCACGGCGGGCGAGGCCGCGGCCCATGCCGAAACGGAACCGGCCCTTGCACAAATTGTCCAACACAGCCGCCTGTTCGGCAACCCGTAGCGGATCATGCCAGGGCAGGATCACGGCGGCCGTACCGACGTCGATATTGGGACAAACAGCGGTCATGTAGGTCATGAGCTGTATGTTGTCCGGTACAAACGAGTAGTCGTTGAAGTGATGTTCCGCGGACCAAAGGCAGTCGAAGCCCAAATCGGCGGCGATTCGGGCCAACCGGATCTCTTCGTCCCACACACGGCCGTCGGAGCAATTCTCCCAGCCATAGCTCGCGAAAACCATCATCATACCGACATCCATGAGGGCGCTCCCCTTTTTCCGTTACGTTTTCTCGCGATGGGGAATGCTTTCACGGCCCGGTGGCCGGCGCAAGCCGACGCGCCGTGACATATGGATGGGTTGCGGGCAAAACCCCATCAAGAGTTGTCAAATGCTTGAGGTATGCAACAATCGTGGTTCGTGCGATCTCACGGCAACCCGGCTTCAGCGGCATCGACTAGGGGTCCAAATACGACGGCGCTCCGCGCGCCAGGATGGCCTCGATCAGCCGCTGCGTCTCCAGTGCCTCCTCGCCGGTAACGGCCGGATCGCGGCCGGTTTCGATCGCGTCAAGGAAGTCGGTCAGCACCGCTTTGTGTGCTTCGTGCGAGAACGCCATTGGGCTGGCGCCGCTGCCCGATCCGCCGGTGTCATCCACCATCTCCTCGGCGCCGTCGAGAAACGCAAGCCGCAGCCCTGCTCCGCCAAGCCGCGCGGCCCCCTGCGCGCCGATGACCTCGATCCATTCCGGACTGCCAGGATAGCCGGCGGTCGTGGCCATGATCGTCCCCGGCGCGCCATTGCCAAGCTGCACAAGCGCCGCCGCATAGTCCTCGCACTCCATGCGGTGCAGGCCCGTGCGCCGAATCTGCGCGGCTTCCACCCCGCGCACACCGAGCAACCAACGGAACAGGTCGAGCGTATGGATCGCCTGCGTGACCAGGACTCCGCCGCCATCCCGCGCGCGCGTGCCGCGGCCGGGCTCGTCGTAGTAAGCCTGTGGCCGCCACCACGGCACGGACATCGCCGCCGCCTGGATTTCCCCAAGCGCGCCTGCAAACAGCACCTCGCGCAGCCGCCGGCTGCCGGGCCGAAAGCGCATCTGCAAAACCACGCCGAGCCGGCGGTCTGCACGTCGGCTCGCAGCGATCAACCGTTCGGCCCGCTCGATCGAGACTTCCAGGGGCTTCTCGCAGAGCACGTGCTTGCCCGCGGCGAACGCCATCTCGGCGATCGGCAGGTGCGCGTTGGCCGGTGTCAGCACCAGGACCGCGTCCACCGCCGGATCGCGCACGGCGCGCGCGACATCGGCCGTCACTGGCCAGCCGCGCCGCTCGGCGATCGCGCGGAGCTGCACTTCACTGCGCGCCGCCGCCCAGACCACACAGGCACGGCCGGAGAGCTCCTCTAAGCTTCTGGCGTGCGGTTCCAGCGCATTGCCCAGTCCGATCACCGCGACGCCGATCATCGGCGCACCTCTGGCACGAAGCGGGTTGCCCGCGCCTGCGCCTCCAGTGCCAACCGGCAGACGGAGAAGACGTGGCGCTGCGGCACCGCCGTCTCCGTGCGATGGGCGACATCCGCCGCGAAGTCGCGGAAATAGGTGATTGGCGCACCGGCGCAGTCGATATGACGCGTGCCGGCGCGATCCACTACGAACAAGTGATCCGTGCCGTCGCGCCCCGCGATGTCCACGTACTTGCGCAACTCGATCGTGCCCTCGGTCCCGAGCACGAACAGCCGCCCGTCGCCCCATGTCGGCAGCCCGTCGGCCGTGAACCAATCGACGCGGATATAGCCGCGCGCTGTCGCGCCTTGGAGAATGATCTCGCCGAAATCCTCGAAGCCTGGCGCGGTGCCAAACTCGCCGACCGTGCTCATCGCGATCGTCGCGCCCTCCTCCCCAGTGAAGGCCAGGAACTGGTCGATCTGGTGGCTCGCTATGTCGTTCAGGATGCCGCCGTAAGTCGCACGGTCGAAGAACCACGCGGGCCGCAATGCGCGGTTGAGCCGATGCGGGCCGAGTCCCACCGTCTGCACCACGCGCCCGATGCCGCCCGAACGCACGACCTCCAAGGCACGCAACGTTGATGGCGTGAGAAACCGCTCCGAGAAGCACACCGACCAAATGCGACCGGTCTCGGCCACCGCGCGCTCGACCTCGGTGAGTTGTTCGAGCGAGGCCACGCCCGGCTTGTCCGCCATCACATCCTTGCCGCGGCGCATCGCCGCGACCGCGAGCGCCGCGCGGTCGCGGGGCACGGCGGCCGTCACGACGAACCCGATCGAGGGATCATCGAGCAAGCGCTCGCGCTCGGCCGCCGGCACGTTGGGAAACCGCTTGCGGAAGCCTTCAAGCACGCGCGGATCGGTCGTCTCCGGCCAGTATCCGGCGCACTCCTGGCCGGCATCCAACAGGCCCTGCGTCAGATCGTATATGTGCCGGTGATCCAGCCCGATCGCTGCGAAGCGGGTCATTGGCCCCTCCTATCTCGGCATTGCTTGGTTGGTATTTGCTACGCTGTCCTGCCGAGCCCGGCCGGTAGCCCGAATGGTTTCTGGTCCTAGAGGCCGCCAGAGAGTCTGTGGCGCCGGCCGGTTGTCCGGTAAACCCGAACAGTCGTCAGGGCCCGAGCCCGCCCGACCGGCTTGCTAGGCCGCCGCCGGCAACGCCTCCACGTGCTGCTTGCGCAGCAATTCGCGGTACGGCCCGGGTCTCGCCGCGAGGTCCGCGGGCGCGCCGTCGTCCACGATGCGGCCGTGGTCCATGACAATGATCCGGTCGAAGCTGCCGAGCGTGGACAGCCGATGCGCGATGGCGATGACGGTGCGCCCGCGCATCAGCCGGTCGAGCGCGGCCTGGATCGCCCGCTCGCTCTCGCTGTCCAGGGCGCTGGTCGCCTCGTCGAGCAGCAGGATCGGCGCGTCCTTGAGCAGCGCGCGAGCGATCGCGAGGCGCTGGCGCTGGCCGCCCGAAAGCTTCACCCCGCGATCGCCCACGATGGTCGCGAAACCCTCGGGCAACGCCTCGATAAAGTCGCGGCAGCGCGCCATCTCGGCGGCGGCGAGCACGTCGCGGTCGGGCGCATCGGGCCTGGCGTAGCGGATGTTCTCCAGCACCGAGCGGTGGAACAGGCTGATATCCTGCGGCACGATCGCCATGCTCCGCCGCAAGCTCTCCTGCGTCACCTCGCGAACGTCGTGGCCATCGATCAGGATACGCCCGCCGGCAACGTCGTAGAAGCGTTGCAGCAGGGCGAGCACGGTCGATTTGCCGGCGCCCGAGCTACCGACTAGGCCGACCCGCTCGCCCGGCTCGATGGCCAGCTCGAAGTCCCGCAACACCGGCGCGCGGCCAGGATAGGCGAAGCGCACCTGCTCGAAGATCACGGACCCCGACCCGGTCTGCATCGGCCGGGCGCCCGGCCGGTCGGGCAGGTCGTGCGGCCCGAGCAGCGCGCCGATCGCTTCCTCCAGCCGGGCGACGTGCTGGGTCAGGTTCACGAGCGCCACGGCGAGGTCGCGCGTGCCGTTCAGGATCGTCATGGCGAGCGCCGTGAGCAGGACGATATCGCCCACCGATGCGCGGCCGTGCTGCCAAAGCAGGATGCCGATCGCGACCACGCCCGCGGCTAGCAGCGCGGTGAGCACGGCATGAATCAGCCGGAGCCGTTCCAGATAGCGCAGGCTGGTGCGCCGGGCGGTCGTTTCCTGCGCGATCGTGGCCGAGATGCGCCGGCGCTCGCCGAACGTGGCCCCAAACGCGCGCACCACGCCCATGTTGCCGATCACGTCCACCAGCTCCCCGTCGAGCGCGGCGGCTTTGCCGGCATAGGCGCGATGCAAGGGGGTGCCGCGGCGGGCCAGGCGGAAGATCAGCGCGCCAAGACCCGACGCCAGCACCACCAGCCCGGCCGCGAGCGAGACGTTCACCGAGCCGATATAGGCGATCGAGCAGACCACCGCGACGCAAGGCGGCAACACGTTCCAGGAGCCGGTGTTCAGCATCGTGAACGCGGCATCGGCGGTGGCGCTGATCCGGCTTGCCAGCGTGCCCGGGAGCCGTTCGGCGAACCAGCTCGGCGAATGCCCCGAGAGATGCGCGAACAGGTTGCGCCTTATGTCCCCGGTCACGGCGACGAAGGTGCGCGCGGCAACGAAGCCGCCGACCCGCCAGAGCAGATTGTCGGCGGCGATGAACGCGCAGAGCAGCAGGAACGCCGCCCAGACCGGCTTGCGGGCGCCGGGTCCGGCGGCCACGAGGTCGATCAGGTGCTTGAGGCCGTACTGCGTGGAGGTGCTGCACACGACCGCTGCGAGCACGGAGGCGAGAACCGTGGCGTGACCGAAGGGATGCAGCCGCACATAGTGGGAGAGGAAGCCGAACGGCCGGCCGCGCAGCCGGGTCGGCGCGCCGGTTTCGTGTGAGATCAAACTCAGCTTCCCCATCAGGGCAGCTCCTTATTTCTTTACCGGCACCGGCATAGCCAGCTCGCTTCCGACTAGAAAGCGGTCGGATTCTCGCCACATTCGCTTTGTATCACTCACGATTGATAGAGGAATGACGGCGTCAAAGTCAAGTCCAAGAAAATCGGATTAATTAGTTGGGAATTCCCTAAAGACGGGAGCCGTTTCTATGCGCATTGCTCAAATCGCGCCGCTGTTCGAGGCGGTGCCGCCCAAACTGTACGGTGGCACGGAGCGCGTCGTTTACTCGCTCACCGAGGAACTCGTTGCGATGGGTCACGACGTGACCTTGTTCGCGACCGGCGATTTAGTCACCTCGGCCAAGCTGGCGCCGATGCGTGAGCGGGCGATCCGGCTTGATCCGAGCGTGCGGGACTGGATCGCCTATCACATGCGCATGATGGAGCTGGTGCGTCGGCGCGCCGACGAGTTCGAGGTGCTGCACTTCCACAGCGACTATTTCCCGCTGTCGCTGTTCAGCCGTCAGCGCACGCCCTTCGTCACCACCCTGCACGGCCGGCTCGATCTGCCGGAGTTCAAGGAGATCTACGAAACCTTCCCCAACGCGCCGTTCGTCTCGATCTCGGATCACCAACGCCGGCCGATCCCGGGGCTCAACTGGGTGCGCACCGTACTGCACGGAATGCCGGCCGACCGGCTGCGGCCGCAGCCGGTGACGCCGAGCTATTTCGCGTTCCTCGGTCGCGTCTCGCCCGAGAAGGGCGTCGATAAGGCGATCCGCATCGCGACCCATGCCGGCGTGCCGCTGCGGATCGCCGCGAAGGTGGACGCTGCCGACAAGGCTTATTGGGATGAGCAGATCAAGCCGCTAATCGACCGCAACTCGCGGGCGGAGTACATCGGCGAGATCAACGACGCGGAAAAGCCCGCGTTCCTGTCTGGGGCACACGCGCTGCTGTTCCCGATCGACTGGCCGGAGCCGTTCGGCCTGGTGATGATCGAGGCGATGGCTTGCGGCACGCCGGTCATCGCGTTCAATCGCGGCTCAGTGCCCGAGGTCATCGACCACGGTCTGACCGGCTTCATCGTTCCCGACGAAGCTGCCTCGGTTGCGGCCATTGGCGGTATCGACCGGCTAGACCGGCGGCGCGTTCGCCAGCAATTCGAGCGCCGCTTCACGGCCAGGCGCATGGCCGAGGATTATCTGCGGGTCTATGAGGAGCTTTGCGTCGAGAGCCAACCCCTATTGCGCGCGGTTGGGGATTAGAGCCCTTCAGGCACCGACGCGCCGCCCCTGGGCTTCGTTGCCAAGCAGTTAGCGAATGGTGTACACTTGCGGGCGGCTGTGGTGTCGGCGTGTACACCGCGCGCGCAACCGTCGAGCCCGCGCGGCAACGATGTGTACACCGCGACTGTCATCCGCCCCGCACAGCCATCTGCGCCATTTTGAGATGCTTCTCCAGCACCGGGACGGTGGTCTCCGCGTAAGACCGAAGCGCCGGGTCACGGCTGCTGCGCGCTTCCTTCCTGAATGCGGTGATGGCTCTCTCGTGACCCTTCACCTCGTCATTGGCGAAGGTCCGGTCGAACCGCGCGCCGCTCTCGCGCGAGAGGTTGTTGGCCTGCGACTCCTGCCGCCGGCTCGGGCTTTGCGGCACCTGGAAGCCCTGCTGTTGCGCGATCTGGCGCAATTGGTCCTCGGCCTGAGTGTGATCGGTAATCAGCGTTTGGCCGAGCTGCTTGACTGTTTCCGAGCCGCCTTTGTCCACCGCGAGATGGCCTTCGTTAATCTCGGCGAGGTTGGTTTGCGACGCCTGCCGGATGAAATTTTGGTCCTGCCGGGATAGCTGCGTGGCCGCCGACGCCTGGCCGGCGGTGAAGCCGATCAGGCCCGCGGTAACGAGGGCGAGGGACAGTCTGGTCACGGCGGGGCCTCCTTGTTCGTTGATGCGCCGGCAACGCCCCGCCGGTCCCAGGGTTGCGCCGGGCGAACGCGCGCCGCACCGTGGCGTTTCCCTGAGGTAGCCGGAGCGGCAAGCATGAGCAAGGATGTCGAGCAGCTTCTGCCCAAGGGCGTGCTGAACGGCGAGTGCCCGATCTGGAGCCCGGCCGTCGGCAAGCTGTTCTGGGTCGATGTTCGCGGCCCGGCGCTGCACCTGTTCGACCCGGCAACGCGCCAGGACCAGGCGTGGGAAATGCCGAGCTGGGCCGGCGCCTGCTATCTCACGCCCACCGGCGTCGCGCTGACATTGCGCGACGGGCTGTTCCTGTTCGACCCGGCGGCCGGGGCGCTGACCTTCTGCGCCGGGCCGCCCTACGATGTCCGCCGCTTCACCTTCAACGACGGGCGTTGCGACCGCACCGGGCGGCTGTTCGCCGGGCCGATGATGGTACCGCTGCCGCCGGACGACCAGAGCGGCACCACAGCCGAGCGGGCGCCGATGTGGCGGTACGACGGGGCGGGCAAATGGACCCCGGTGACCGAGCCGGTGCGCACCTCCAACGGCACCGCCTGGAGCCCGGACGGGACGACCATGTATCACGCCGACACCCGCCGGCAGACGGTCTGGGCCTATGACTACGACCAGGCGAGCGGGACGCTCGCCAACCAGCGCGTGTTCGCCAAGGTTGAGATACCGGGCGCGCACGGGCCGGACGGCGCCTCGGTGGATCGCGACGGGTTCTATTGGGTGGCGGTCTATGGCGGCGGCTGCGTGCTACGCTTCGACCCGGCCGGCAAGCTGGAGCGCCGGATCGACATGCCGGTGCGCTATCCGACCATGCCCGCGTTCGGCGGCGTCGGCCTCGACACGATCTATGTAACCTCGGCTAACCATTCGCTGAGCGAGGCGGAACGAGCGGCACGGCCGCAGGAGGGCAGTCTGTTCGCCCTGCCCGCGCCGGTGCCGGGGTTACCCGAGGCGATGTTCCGGCCGAGCTGACCGCGAAAAGGAGCCATTGATGGCCGAAGCCGCCAACCTGCTCCGTCACGAAACCTCGCCCTATCTGCTGCAACACGCGGATAACCCGGTGCATTGGCGGGCCTGGCGGGCGGAGGCGCTGGAGGAAGCGCGGGCGGCGAACAAGCCGATCCTGCTCTCGATCGGCTACGCCGCCTGCCACTGGTGCCACGTGATGGCCCACGAGTTGTTCGAGAACCCGGAGACGGCGGCGCTGATGAACCGGCTGTTCGTCAACATCAAGGTCGATCGCGAGGAGCGGCCGGATATCGACCATCTTTATATGTCGGCCCTGCACCTGCTAGGCGACCAGGGCGGCTGGCCATTGACCATGTTCCTCGCCCCCGACGGTGCCCCGTTCTGGGGCGGCACCTATTTCCCGCCCGAGCCGCGCTGGGGCCGGCCGTCGTTCCGCCAAGTGTTGCAGGGGATCGCGTCGGCCTGGGAGTCGGGCGATTCGACAGTGCGCCACAACACCGCCGCGCTGCGCCAGGCGGTGGGGCAGATGTCGGCAGCCCGGCCGGGCGATCTGCCCGGCCCGGCGCAGCTCGACGCGGCGGCGCAGGCGTTGCTCGGGATGGTCGATCCCGAACAAGGCGGGCTCAGGGGCGCGCCCAAATTCCCCAACCCGCCGACGTTCCGGTTTCTTTGGCAGGATGCGTTCCGCACCAGCCGGCCTGAGGGGCGCGCGGCGCTGCACCTCACCTTAGAGCGGATGTCGCGGGGCGGCATCTACGACCATCTCGGCGGCGGCTACGCCCGCTACTCAACCGACGCTGTCTGGCTGGTGCCACATTTCGAGAAAATGCTTTACGACAACGCCCAGATCTTGGAGCTGCTGGCGTTTGCCCACGCCGATCGGCCGGACCCGCTTTATGCCGCCCGCGCCGCCGAGACCGTGGGCTGGATGGTCCGCGACATGACGGCGGCAGGGCCTGCATTTGCCGCCTCCGAGGACGCTGATAGCGAGGGCGAGGAAGGCAGGTTCTACGTCTGGACCGAAGCCGAGATCGACCGGCTGCTGGGCGCGGACGCGACGGCATTCAAGGCCGCGTATGACGTGACGCCGCGGGGCAATTGGGAGGGGCATACGATCCTGCGCCGCGTGACCGCGCCCGGGAGCCCGGAGCAGGAGGCGGCACTCGCCCGCGCGCGTGAGGTGCTGTTCCAAACGCGGTCAAAGCGCGTGCGCCCGGGACGCGACGACAAGGTGTTGGCCGATTGGAACGGGCTGGCCGTGGCGGCGCTGGCGCGTGCCGCTTCGGTGTTCGCCCGCCCGGATTGGCTCGCCCGCGCGGAGTCGGCGTTCGACTTCGTGCTGGCCGAGTTGGGCGCGCCGGATGGACGGGTGCGGCACGCCTGGCGGCTCGGGCGGGTGACGGCGGCGGGGTTGGTCGAGGACCAGGCCAGCATGGCGCGCGCCGCCCTGGCGCTGCACCAGGCGACCGGCCGGCCGGACCGGCTGGCGTCGGCCGTGCGGCTCGCCGAAGCGGCGATGGCGCATTTCGCCGATGGGCATGGCGGGTTCTACGCCAGCGCCGACGATGCCGCCGATGTTCCGCTCGCGCGACCGCGCACCGCCGGGGACAACGCCACGCCCTCGGGCAACGGGCTGATGGCGGAGGTGTTTGCCCGGCTCTGGCACCTGACCGGCGAGCCTGCCTGGCGGGCGCGGGCCGAAGGGGTGCTCCGCGCCTTCTCGGGCCAGGAGGGGCAGTTCGCGGCCATGCCGACGCTGCTCGCCGCCGCGGACCTCCTGGAAGAGGCCACGACGGTGGTGATCGCCGGTCCGCCCGGACACGCGTTGGCCGGCGAGTTGGCCGTGACGGCGCTCGCCGCGCCCGACCCAGCCGTGGTCGTGCTGCGCGCGGCGGCACCCGACGCCTTGCCCGCGAGCCATCCCGCGCACGGCAAGCTGCCTGGCACGGAGGGCGCGGCTGCGTTCGTGTGCCGGCGCAGCGTCTGCGGCCTGCCACTCGCCGACCCGGGCGCGCTAGCCGCAGCGACGCAAGCACGCTGACCCTCACCCAAACGCTCTCCCGAACGGAGAGGGCTTTTTCATGTCGGGTTCCGCGCCTCCCAAACCGGGCGAGGATGCGGAATCCGAGCAGCGCGCCGGCGTGCGCCACCGCCGCCCGCAGCGCCTCCTTGATCGGCGTCTCGGTCTGTTCGAAATTGGCAAGAAAATCGTCGGTGCCCATCGGACCTCCTTCCTCGCCCGCCCTTCGAGGGCACCAGGGAGAAGGAGGCGTACCTTCACGGGCCGCTATGCGTTCGATTATGGCCCAGCTGAGCGGACGGCGCGCCGGTGGCTCCCTTGACAGCGGCCCCGCCCGGGTCTGCCATCCGCCGCCAGCGTCCCGGGGGGCGGACCAACGGTGCCTCAACTTTCGCTGCACAGCCCGATCGGCGACATCACCTTGTCCGAGGACAACGGCGCGATCGTGTCGCTGGATTGGGGCTGGGGGCGCGACCAGGACGCAACGGCGCTGCTGGTCGCGGCGCGCGAGCAACTTTTCGGCTATTTCGACGCGGCGCTGACCGATTTCGACCTTCCGCTCGCCCCTACCGGCTCCCGGTATCAGCGCCGCGTCTGGGATGCGCTCCAGGCGATCCCTTATGGTCAGACCCGCTCCTATGCCGACATCGCCGCCGTGGCCGGCGGCGTGGCCCGCGCGGTCGGCCAGGCCAACCGCGCCAACCCGATCCCGATCCTAATCCCCTGCCATCGCGTTGTCGCCGCCTCCGGGCTTGGCGGCTATTCGGGCGGGGTTGGGCGGGACACCAAGCGATACCTGCTGGCGCTGGAATCCGGCGTCTTCGCACTGACCTAAGACGCCTGACCAAGCCCGACGGAGAGCAAACGCATGACCAAGGCCATCCGCATCCACGCCTATGGCGGCCCCGAGATGATGAAGTGGGAGGATGTGCCGACCCCTGAGCCCGGCCCCGGGGAGGCGCTGGTCAAGCACGCGGCGGTCGGGCTCAACTACATCGACGTCTATTTCCGCACTGGGCTCTACAAGGCGCCCTCCATGCCAGTCACGATCGGCCTGGAGGGCGCCGGCACCGTCGCCGCAGTTGGCGAGGGTGTGACCGAGGTAGCGCCGGGCGACCGCGTCGCCTATGCCGGCGGCGCGATGGGCGCCTATGCCATGCAGCGCGTCATCGCCGCCGACCGGCTGGTGAAGCTGCCCGCAGGGATCGACTTTCAGACCGCCGCCGGCATGATGCTGCAAGGCCTGACCGCTCAATACCTGATCCGCCGGACGCATCGTGTGCAGGCGGGCGAGACGATTGTGGTCCATGCGGCGGCGGGCGGGGTCGGCCTCATTCTCTGTCAATGGGCTAAGCATCTCGGCGCTACCGTGATCGGCGTGGTCTCCAACGAGGAGAAGGCGGAACTGGCACGCGCCAACGGCGCGGCGCACGTGCTGGTGGGCTACGCCAGTCTTCCAGGTGAGGTGAAGCGGATCACGGGCGGGGCGATGGTTCCGGTGGTGTATGACAGCGTCGGCAAGGACACGTTCGCGGCGAGCCTCGACAGCCTCGCCCCGCTCGGGCTGATGGTAAGCTTCGGCAACGCCTCAGGCCCCGTGCCGCCGCTGGATATCAGTCTGCTGTCCGCCAAGGGCAGCCTGTTCCTCACCCGCCCGACGCTTGCCACCTACACCACCAGGCGCGCCGATCTCGAGACTTCGGCCAACGACCTGTTCGACGTGGTGCAGAAGGGCGCGGTGAAGATCCGGGTGAACCAGACCTTCCCGCTCAAGGACGCCGCCCAGGCGCACGCGGCCTTGGAGGCTCGCAAGACCACAGGCAGCACGGTGCTGCTGCCTTAAACGGGGGGACGCTCGATGGTCGGAAATATACTGGAGGGGAAGGTCGCTGTCGTCACCGGCGCCGGGCGCGGCATCGGACGGGCGATGGCGATCGCGATGGCCCAGAACGGGGCCCAGGTGGTGGTCAACGACGTCGGGGCAGCCGTGACCGGCGAAGGCCATGACGAGACGCCTGCCCAGGAAGTCGTGCGTGAGATCGAAGACGCCTGCGGCCAGGGCGCGGCGGTCGCCAACACCGACTCCGTCGCGGAGTGGGAGGCGGCGCAGCGCATCGTCGCCACCGCGCTCGACCGCTACGGGCGCATCGATATCGTGGTCAACAACGCCGGCATCCTGCGCGACCGCATGTTCCATTACATGTCGCCCGAGGAGTTCGATGCGGTGATGAAGGTGCATCTCTACGGCGCCTTTTATGTCAGCCGCGCGGCGGTGACCCATTTCCGTCGCCAGGAGAGCGGCGCCTTCGTGCACATGACCTCCACCTCCGGGCTGATCGGCGCGGTAGGGCAGGTGAACTACGGCGCGGCGAAACTCGCGATCGCGGGGTTATCGCGCAACATCGCGATGGACATGCAACGCTATAAGGTCCGCTCCAACTGCATCGGCCCGCACGCGTTCAGCCGCATGATCGAAACCGTGCCTGGCCAGAGCGAGGAGCAGTTGCGGGAGCGGGCCAACAAGACCCGTCCGGATCAGGTAGCCCAGCTTGCGGTCTTTCTCGCCTCCGATGCGGCGGCCGAAATCTCCGGCCAGATCCTGGGCGTCCGCGGCAACGAGATTTACCTCTACAGCCAGCCCCGCCCGATCCGCGTCATGCACCGCGGCGACGGCTGGACGCCCGAGAAGATGGCCGAGCACTTGCTGCCCGCGCTCCGCTCCGGCCTGACGCCGCTCGAACGCACGCGCGATGTCTATAGCTGGGATGCGATCTGAGAGCGATTGAGGGTCTCGCGCCGCACATAGTCAGGGTGGCGGCCATTCCCCGGTCGCGCGGTTTCGGCTATCGCCCGGTTGATGCGCATCCTCTTCGTGACCTCCAACCGGGTCGGCGATGCCGTGCTCTCCACGGGGCTGCTGGATCATCTGATCCGCACCCATCCCGACGCGCGCATCACGGTCGCTTGCGGGCCATATGCGGCCGGCGTGTTCGCGCGGATGCCCAACCGCGAGCGCATCATCCTGCTCGAGAAGCGCCGCGGGGATCTGCATTGGCTGCCGCTTTGGGCCTGGGCCGCGACGCGACGCTGGGACTTGGTCGTGGATATCCGCGGCTCCGCCCTGGCCTACATGGTCCGCTCACGGCGGCGCGCGGTGATGCACCCCCGCCCGGGGCACAAGATCGTTCAGCTCGCATCCGTGCTAGGGCTCCACCAGCCGCCGCTGCCAACGGCCTGGACCGCGCCGGCGGACCGCGCGCTCGCGGCGGCCCTGTTGCCGGCAGGGCGTCCGATCGTGGCGCTTGGCCCGACCGCCAACTGGGCGCCGAAGGTCTGGCCGGCCGAACGGTTCGCCGCCTTGTTCCACGCGCTCGCGGCGGGACCGCTGCCCGGCGCGCTTCCGGCCGTGTTCGCGGGACCAGGCGCGGCCGAGGCGGACATGGCGGCGCCGCTGCTCGGGATGCTGCCAGGGGCGACCAATCTCACGGGCAAGCTCACCCTGGCCGAAGCGGCGGCTTGTCTCGCACGGGCCTCGCTTTACGTCGGCAACGATTCCGGCCTCATGCATTTGGCCGCCGCGACCGGCGTGCCCACGCTCGGGTTGTTCGGTCCCACCGCTGTCGCGGAGTACGCGCCGGCCGGGCCAAATGCGGCCACCGCCGTCGCCGCTGACGGCGCTATGCATGGATTAACGGTAGAAGCGGCGGTCGCCGCGGCGGTGCAACTGGTTAAGCCAATCGCTCTTGCCCCGCGACGCGACCGATGCCGCACGTCCCTCACTGCACCGCGTGTCCAGGGCTGAGGCGCGACCGTCACGCCCGACTGGACGCTTGCGTACGGGCGATGGCCGGATATGTCCGCCGCATCTGAAGGCGAACATCGTGCGCCTGTTACTTGGCCCGGAACTCCTTGTGACAGGCGGTGCAGGCGTCGCCCACCACCTTCACCTGAGCGGCGAAGCCCGGTTGGTCGCCGGCCTTCGCGAGCTGGGCCAGCTTGCCGGCCTCGGTGGCGAGCTTCCGCGCATGCTCCTCGAACCCGGCGCGATTGGTCCAGATCGCGGGTAACGCCTTGGTGTCGTGGCCGCGCTCGCTGCCGGGCGGAAACATCAGGACGAACTGCTTTTCCCATCCGGCGAGTGCCAGCGCGCCCTTGGTGAAGGGCTTCACATCCGGCAGCTTGTTCTTGGCCGCCTGGAGCATGCCGACGAAGTCCCCCCCAACCAGCGCCTGCCCGGCCTGGCGCAGCGTGATCACGTCGATGGTGCTCGGAGCGTCGGCCGCCCACGCGACCCCCGTCCCCGCGACCGCGCAGACCGCCGCCATCGCCATTCGTGCCAGTTTGCGGGCCATCCAGTTCCTCCCGTGTGTCATTGATCGAAAAGCATCTTGCACCGTTGAAGCCAATGCGCCACGACGAATCGTGCCGCCCGTGTAAGGAGTGCCATGCCAGACATCCACGCCGTTGCCGTCTTCTGCGGATCCCAGCCGGGCGACAATCCCGCCTTCGCTGCCGCCGCCACCGCGCTCGGGCAAGGGCTGGCGGCGGCGGGGATGCGCCTCGTGTTCGGCGGTGGCCGAGTGGGGCTGATGGGCGCCTTGGCCGACGCGGCGCTTGCCGCCGGCGGATGCGTGACCGGGGTGATCCCCGAATTCCTGACCCGCCGCGAGGTGGCGCACGAGGGGCTGTCCGAGCTGATCGTCACCGACAGTATGCACAACCGCAAGCAGCGGATGTTCGAGCTGTCGGATGCCTTCGTGTCGTTCCCCGGCGGTCTCGGAACACTGGACGAGACGGTGGAGATCATCACCTGGCGCCAGCTCGGTCTGCACGACAAGCCGGTGTTGCTTTGCGACGTGGCCGGTTCCGCCGCCCCGTTGCTGGCCGCGATCGAGACCGCGATCGCGCAAGGGTTCGCGCTAACAGGGGTGCGGCGGTTGTTCGAGGTGGTGGACGGCGTGCCGGCCGCGCTCGCCGTGCTGGGCGCGCTGCCGCGCGGGGAGTGCGGTCTGGCGTCACGGCTGTAGCTTGTCCGCCGACTCGCTCGGGGCTATATGCCCCGGCTCGGCCGGAGTGTAGCTCAGCCTGGTAGAGCACTGTGTTCGGGACGCAGGGGCCGGAGGTTCGAATCCTCTCACTCCGACCATTGAAATCAATGGTTTAGCCTCGATTGACACAGTGGCCCGGTTGTGCAAATGAACACACTGGGCCAGTCCAGGGATCGAAGAAGGGGTCGGGCGGGCTGTTGCCCGCCGCCCCTAATCGGTTGTTTTGGATGTAGGCCGAGAAGCATCAGGAGGGCCGCGACGCACACTGGGACGAGTATCCCAATGAGCAACTTAGCACCCAGGCTCTCAGAGGGATTGTGTCGGTCGTACGGCGTTCGGCTTGAGTTCCCCTGGGCAATGTTCACGTCGCGACCCGCAACGATGTTTCCGATTGCGTTTATGACGCGAGAGATGCCCCGCAGGCGTTCCTTTCGCTGTTCGGAGTGGACCTGCCAGATGTCGGTGAATCCAATCTTCGCTGCCGAGATGACGCCAGCGCCACCGAGCATGAGGACGATTGCAAAGACAGATTGGATACTTAGAAGCGCTGCGAGACTATGGTCTTCCGGCAACCAAGGCCAGACCCACTGGAATGTTGTCCAGTGCAGGTAGAGCCAACTCGTCAACGCATTGAAGGGCAGGATTTGGACACTGTCTTGGTCATAGGAGGACTTGGCCCAAATCATAACCTCAAGTAAAAGTCCATCCAAAATTAGTATCACTCCAGTCAGATAAAGGAAGCAGTTGCGAACAGTCACTTTGACCATGTGTTTCCTTCTATGTGTGCGTGTCGAGAAAGCGCCCCTTGACTGCTTCGGCGATTCGACGCCACCAAGAACTTCCTTCATAACAGCAACGTGAACTCAAATAAGGGCCGGACGTTCGAATCCTTTCACTCCGACCAGAAAAACCGTAGCTTTAGGAGTTGAGTTAGTCCACCTCTGTCTTCGCAACCACAGCGGGCGGAGAGTTGTTTATTGGAATAGGAGAGGTTAGAGGATAAACTGCGGAGCTTTTGGCACGGGTTTGACACGATGGAAGGGGCCAGCGCAATGTTTTAGGTAGTTAACGGGACGGCGCTACTGGCGACGCATTGTCACCCAACTTGGCTGAACTGCCCAGGCGAAATGCGCAATGTTCTCCATTTGGTCATCCATAAGACCAGAGATATCCTATACGCATCCGACGGCCCCCTAACCTACAGCGCACGCGCAGAATTGGCAGTCGTCCGCGACAAGCCGCTACGTCAGCTGCGCCTCGACAAAGGAATAATCACCTTTGAGGACGAAGTGGTGAATATTGATCCGTCGGGCAATACAAACTCTGAGACTGCACTGCGCTTCATGCTAGAAGTCATCCCGACGGCAGAGCCCGAAGGAGTGGTTCGTTGTGGCCTACCTCGTAAACAATCCAGAGATCATGAATAGGAGCGCCCGCGAATTCACTGGTATACGATCTAAAAACACGATGAAGAACGCCTTTCGCAAGCTCGAGGAACGCCGACTGATTGAACCGGTCCCCGGCAAGACTCAGGGTAGTGTGCTGCTTGGCGGAGGGTGCAGGACCGACCCATCTAGCGCGGCTAACGCCCCATAGCCCGCTGCTCACGGTTCAATGCCCGAGCGCGCAACTCTACGGCCAATGCCACTACTGCGGCCTCGAAGGGTTCCAGTGCCCTCCGCTGGCACCAATGATCAAGCCACACTCGAATCGCGCCATCATCAACCGGGAAAAGCAAATCAGCCCCGCTTTGAGCTGCTACCCCAGATAGAAAACCTTCGGCCCAGTTCGCCGCAGCATATTCTATAGAAGTATGCTGTCTTCGCGCTTCAACCCATTCTCCACACGATGTGCCAACCACACCAGCGCCAATAATCACATAGGCGCGTGCCGGAAGAGTCGCGAGCAGGCAGAGAACTAGAGTGGCATATGCAGTTCTCACGCCTCGGCCCCCGCCCGATAGGTGATCAGTTTGGCACCAAGAAGCCGAATCCGACAGAGCGCCATTCACGGCTCGGAGAACCACCTCCGAGAGGCAGTTACCTAGTCCGCCGCCTCGGCCTGGGGCCGCCGCATGGCCGGCGACTTAGCGGTGGCCGCGCCAGCCCGCCCGGTCAGGTCGTCTCCCGCGCTACGTGGCATTAGCAGCGCGACCGGCGCGGCGGCCAGGGTGAATAGCGACACCGCCACGAACGCCACGCTGAAATCCGCGACCCCAGCCGCATCGTGCCCCGAGAGCGCCATCGATGCCTCCAACGCCACCGCGCCCGCCGAAATGCCGATCGTCGCCGCGAGCTGCTGAGCGGCGGTATAGAGGCTGGTCGCCGCGCTCATCCGCTGGCGCGGCACGTCGCCGTAGGTGAGCGTGTTGTAGGCGGTGAACTGGAGCGAGCGGAAGAAGCCGCCGACCAGCAGCGCCGCGTAGATCGTTGCCGCCGGCCAGGCCGGGCGGAACGCGGCGCACAAGGCGATCATCACGGCCGAGATCACCCCGTTCCAGACCAGCGTGTCGCGGAACCCGAACCGGCGCAACGCGGTCTGCGCGACCGGCTTCATCACCAGCGCGCCGGCCGCGCTGGCGAAGGTGATCATCCCGCTCCGCAACGCCGAATCGCCGAACCCCACTTGCAACATCAGCGGCAAGAGGAACGGGATGGCGCCGATCCCGATGCGGAACAGCAACATCGCTGACAAGGCGACGCCGAAGCACGGCAGGCGCAGCAGCGACAGATCGAGGACCGGTGCCGGATGACGCCGGGCGTGCAGCAAATACCCCGCTCCCGCGACCATCCCCACAACCACCAACGCCGCCGTGCCCGCCGCGGGCACCACGCCGCGCCCGGCCGTGTCCAAGCCGAACATCAGCCCCGACAATGCCAGGCCGGATAGCAGCAGCCCGAGCGCATCGAACCTGCCCGCCGGCGGCTCGCCCACTTCCTCGATGAACAGGCGCACCAGGACGATGCCCACAATCCCGATCGGCACGTTGATGTCGAAAATCCACCGCCAGGAGAAATAAGTGACGATGAACCCGCCCACGGGCGGCCCAAGCACCGGGCCGAGCAGCGCAGGGACCGTTAGCCAGGCCATCGCGGCGACCAGCTCGTTGCGCGCCACGGTGCGCAGCAGCACGAGCCGCCCCACCGGGACCATCATCGCCCCACCCGCGCCCTGAAGGATGCGCGAGGCGATTAGGAAGGCGAGCGAGTCCGCCCGGCCGCACAGCACCGAGCCCAAGGTGAACACCGCGATCGCGGCCGAGAAGACCTTACGGGCACCGAAGCGGTCCGCCATCCAGCCGCTCGCCGGGATGAACACCGCAACGCTGAGCAGGTAGGCGGTCAGCGCCACGTTCATATGCACCGCGTCGGACCGGAACGCCTTGGCCATGCTTGGCAGCGCCGTGGCGATCACAGTGGAATCGAGGTTCTGCATGAACAGGGCGCAGGCGACGATCATCGCCGTCAGCCGCGACTGGCGGGAGACGCGCACACGGCCCTCGGTCGCGCGGAGTCGGATCATTCGGCCCAGCATGGTCCTGGCCCGCGCGCCGCGCAAAGCCCGGCAACTGAACTCGGGTCGGAAGGTCAGGCTTTGATCGCGAGGGCGATCACCAAACAGGCCCCGTCAATGCGCATCCGCCCAAGTTCGTCCCACCCCCGTCTCCACCACTAGCGGAACCGCGAGCTGCGCCGCTCCCTCCATGACCCGTCTCGCCAGCCCGGCGAGCTGGTCGGCCTCGGCCTCTGGCGCCTCGAACAGCAACTCGTCATGCACTTGCAACAGTAGCCGCGCCCGCAGCCCCGACTCAGCCAGTGCCTTGGGCAGCCGCACCATTGCTCGTTTGATGATATCGGCCGCACCCCCCTGCAACGGCGCGTTGATCGCCTGTCGCTCGGCGTAGCCCCGCTTCGGCCCGCTTTTCTCGGCGATTCCCGGCACGAAGCAGCGCCGGCCGAATGGCGTCACCACGTAGCCGTGCAGGCGAGCTTCGTCCTTGGTGCGTTCCATGTAGGCGCGAATGCCCGGATATCGAGCGAAATAGGCGTCGATATAGCCGCGCGCCTCCCCCGGCGCGATGCCGAGCTGGCGAGCCAGGCCGAAGGCGCTGATGCCGTAAATGATCCCGAAATTGATCGCCTTGGCGCGCCGGCGAGTCAGCGGGTCCATCCCGGCCATTGGGATGCCGAACACCTCGCTCGCAGTGCGCGCGTGGATATCCTCGCCGCGCGCGAAGCTTTCGCGCAGCACCGGGATGTCGGCCATCTCCGCCAGCAGCCGCAGCTCGATCTGCGAATAGTCGGCGCTGACCAGCAGGTGCCCCGGCTCGGCCACGAAGGCGCGGCGGATGCGACTGCCCTCCTCGGTGCGGATCGGGATGTTCTGCAAATTCGGATCGGTCGACGACAGCCGCCCGGTGCTCGCCACCGCCATCGCGAAGTTGGTATGCACACGGCCCGTCTCGGGATGGATCTGCTCCACCAGCGCGTCGGCATAAGTCGATTTGAGCTTCTGGAGCTGCCGCCATTCCAGGATGCGCGCGGGCAGCTCCAACCCCTGATCGGCCAGGCCCTGCAACACCGACGCGTCGGTCCCCCAGGCCCCGGTCTTCATCCGCCGCCCGCCCGGCAGCTTCATTTCGTCGAAGAGTACCTCGCCCAACTGCTTGCCGCTGCCCAAGTTGAACGCGTGTCCGGCGAGCCGATGGATGTCGCGCTCCATCGCCGCCATCCGGACCTCGAACTCGGCCGACATGTGTCGCAGGTCCTCGGCGTCCACCTTCACGCCCGCGCGCTCCATCTCCAACAGCACCGGAATCAGCCGCCGCTCCACCTGCTCGTAGAGCGCCAGCGAGCGGGCGAAGCGCAGGCGCGGGCGCAGCGCGCACCACAGCCGGAACGTCACGTCGGCGGCCTCGGCGGCCTGGGCGGTGGCCCGCTCGATCGGCGCCTGCTCGAAGGCGAGCCGATTGCGGCCGGTGCCGGTCACGTCGTCGATGCCGATGGGCGAGTGGCCGAGATGCAGCCGTGCCAGTTCGTCGAGGCCGTGGCCGTGCAGCCCGCCCTCCTGGGCGTAGGAGATCAGCATGGTGTCGTCGATCGGCGCGGCCAGCGGGAAGCCGGCGCGCGCCATCACCATCATGACATGCTTGGCGTTCGGGTAGATCTTGAGCACGAACGAATCGGCCAGCACCGGCCCCAGCAGCTCGATCGCCGCCGCGAGCGGCACCTGCTCCGCCACGCCCTCATGGCCCAGCGGCACGTAGCAGGCCCGCCCCGCCCCGGTTGCGAGCGAGATCCCCGCCAGCCGCGCCCGCATCGGATCGGCGACGCCGTTGGTCGCCGCATCCAGCGCGAGCTTGCCGCCCAGGCGCGCCGAGCCTACCCAGCGCCCCAGCGCTTCGGCGGTGGTCACGGTCTCGTAAGGGCCGAAGCCAGTCGGCGCCTCCGCCGCCATCACGGGGCGCGGTTGTGTGAGCAGGCCAAGTTCGGCCTGCATCGGGGTGGGCTTGCCAGCCTCCGCCGCCGGCGGGGCCTCGCCGTCCAGCCCCATCCGCACCAGGATGCTTCGGAAGCCCTGCCATTGCAGCCAAGCGCGCAGCTTCGGCCGGTCGAGCGGGCAGGCGCAAAGCTTATCGAGCGGCACCGGCAACGGGGCGTCGTCGCGCAGCGACACCAGCTCGCGCGAGAGGCGCGCCGCCGCCGCGTGTTCGATTAGCGAATCCCGGCGCTTGCCCGGCTTCATCGTCCCGGCGGCCGCCAGCACGCCCTCCAAGTCGCCGTATTCGTTGACCAACTCGGCCGCGCGCTTCGGCCCGATCCCCGGCACGCCCGGCACATTGTCGATGGAATCGCCGATTAGCGCCTGCACGTCGATCATCCTGTCCGGAGCCACGCCGAACCGCTCCATCACCTCCGCCGGGCCGATCGGCTTCTGCTTGATCGGGTCGAGCATCTCCACGCCCGGCCGGATGAGCTGCATCAGATCCTTGTCGGAGGAGACGAGCGTGACCTGCCCGCCGGCCTCGGAGGCGACGCGCGCGTAGGAGGCGATCAAGTCGTCGGCCTCCCAGTCCTCAAGCTCGATCGCGGGAACGCAGAACGCGTCGGTGGCCTCGCGCACCAGCGCGAATTGCGGCAGCAGATCGTCCGGCGGCGGCGGCCGGTGGGCCTTGTAGTCCTCGTACATCCGGTTGCGGAACGTAACCCGACCGGCATCGAAGATCACCGCGATATGCGTGCCCACCTGCTCGCGCAGCAGCTTCGCCAGCATGTTGGTGAAGCCGAACACGGCGTTGACCGGGGTGCCGTCGGGCCGGGTCATCGGCGGGAGTGCGTGGAAGGCGCGGAAGACGAACCCCGATCCGTCGATCAGGACCAGATGGAGGCCCGACGGTTCGGCGGGACTCTCTGTGGCCTCCAGGGCCGCCTGTTCAGTGTCCTGCGGCGTGACCGGCGCCTTCGTTCAGCACGAACAGCCGCGAGCAGTATGGGCACATCACCGACCGGTCCTCGATGCGCAGGAACACCCGCGGATGGCCGAGCGCGCCCCCGCCGCCGTCGCAGGCGACCGTGAGATCATCGACGCGGATGATCTCCGTTGGTGTCGGGATAGCGCTTTCGCCGTCCGGCATGAGATGTGGATTCCCTCTAGGAGCGGGAGCGGCGGAGATGATAGCGATGCCGCCCGTGCTTTCAACCGCCAAGCCCCCCGAATGTCCTCCCGCCTGATCGCGCCCCTGTGCGCGGTCCCCCTGCTGCTCGGCGGCTGCGCCACCCATCTGGTCCCGGCCGGCCCCGCGATCGAGCCCGCCGTCGCCACCTCCGACGCCTTCGTCATGTCGGACGGCACGCGGCTCGGCTATCGCGTCTGGGCGCCGGAAGGACCGCCCACCGCGATCATCGTGGCATTGCACGGCATGAACGACAGCCGCGACGCCTTCGAGGTGCCGGCCCCGGCCTTCGCCGCCGCCGGGATCGAGGTGATCGCGCCGGACCTGCGCGGCTTCGGACAGACGGCGCAGCGCGGCTACTGGCCGGGCACGCGGACACTGGTGAGCGACGTGCGGCAGATCGCGACGCTGACGCACGCGGCGCACCCGGGTACGAAGCTCTATTTGATGGGCGAAAGCATGGGCGGGGCCATCCTCATGTGCCTCGCCGCCTCCCCCGACCCGCCACCGGTCGCCGGCTACATCCTGGTCGCGCCCGCGGTCTGGGGCCGCTCCGAGATGAACGTGTTCGAGCGCGTCGGGCTTTGGTTCATGTCGAACACCGTCCCAGGGATGACCGCGACCGGAGCGATCGTGAAGGTGAAAGCCAGCGACAACCGCGCTGCCATTTACCGCCTTTCGACCGACCCATTGACGATCCACGACACACGTTGGGATACGGTGAAGGGCCTGGTCGATCTGATGGACGCGGCGCTCGCGGATGCCGGGCGGGTTCGGGGGCCGGCGCTCTTCCTCTACGGCGGCAAGGACGAGCTGATCCCCAAGAGAGCGACGGCCGCGGCCTGGCGGACAATCTCGGCGGACGTGCGCGTCGCGTACTACCCGCGGGACTACCACCTGATGCTGCGCGACCTGGAGCGAGCCGGGCCGATCGGCGATATCCTGCACTGGATCGAGAACAGGGACGGGGCGCTGCCGTCCGGCGCCGGCAGCGCCGCCGAGACGTGGCTGGAGCGGCGCGCCCCGACCATGCTGGGCGCCAAAACGAACGACCTGGCGCGCGAGCCGCCAGGCTAACGCGAGCCACCCGGCTAACGAGCAAGTTCGCTCGGGACTGTTTTGTGCCGAGCGAGCCTCTCATCCCACGTCTCCCAGGGGGTAAACCCTTTGGGAGAGGGGTGGAGTGGGGCCTATCGCTCTTCCTTCTCTTGACGACGGAGGTCCGCCGGCGCGCTTTGCAGGAATTGGGCGAAGCGATAGACCGTGTCGTCCGACTGGTTCCAGCAGACATAGCCACGGCAATCCCGCGGCCTTGCCTCGTAAACCGTGCACAACCGATCTTCGCCCAAAAACTGACAAACTTCATATCCGGTCTTGATGCGCCGGCCCCCCTTGCGGGTTCGTTCGACGATGTGATGGTCCTCGAAGGCGCGCACAGTGAGGCCGAGGAAATGGGCGAGGCGGCGAATGTCCGCCCGACTGACCTCTACATAGCCCGCCATCCGGCAGCACAGACCGGGGCATCTCAGGCAGTCGAGCGTCTCGCCGGTCATGGGCGCCTCCTTGGCTCAACCGTCGATCCGGGCAATAGTTGCGTCATCCGGTCGGAGTTGCGCAACCGGGTACCGGGGTCCACGTTCTTCCCGGGCCGGTTTGGCCCGAGGATCGCGTGTTAGCATACTTGAGGGCTGAAAATGGCGGGTGCTGATTGTTACACCTATCTTACTTCACCGACCTCCCACGGGACGACTGAGCCATGCATCCCGTGACTCCCTTCGCCGATATCGAGGAGCCGGGCGGTGACGCCCTCGCGCCAGCAGCGCCCGCGCGGCGCGCCCGGGCACGCTCGAAAGTCGGGCTACGCCTGAAAGTGCGGGATTTGTTGTGGGCCGCGCTGGTCCGCGCCGCCGACGTCGTGCTCCGCCGCTGGTATGGCGTGCGCGAGTTCACCGATGATCCAGCCTGCTTGTTGCGCATCGCCCTCGCTCCGGCCCCGCACGCGGTAAGGCTTTCAGACGGGACTTGCATCCCCGCTGGGGAGCCGGTCGCGATGCTGCATATGTGGAACGAGCAGGTGCCGCGCTTTTCCCTGGCCGGACCCGACGTGCGCTGGGCGCTTGATGTCCGTCGGCGGCTGCTGCACTCCCTTGGCTCGCTGGCACGACACTTGGACCACGACCCGGCCTGGAAGCACATCCGCGGCATCCATGCTTGCGTGACCTTCGGCAGCCGTCGCCGGCGCTGGCAAATGCGCCGCGCCGCCGCCCGCTTCGGCTTCGATCTGATCGAGGACGGCGCGCCCGCCGGGCTGCACGAGCTAGGTGAGGACTTCCTCATCTGGGCTTTCGCCCGCGCCTTCAATCCCGTGGCGCTGCGACGCCAGCGCTTTCGCCGGGACCGCACCGAGCTTTGGATTTCCCGCGACACGCTGCTCGCCCGTTATCTGTGAGGCTCGCCGAGGCAACCGAAGGGGGCGCCCGGCGCTCATTGACGAATGCCGCCCCAAGATCAAAGCCAGCACCCTCAGCCTGATCCCCACACCGGCCGGCGCTCGCGCGTCGGCGGGTGGCCACTCGCCGTTGTCGGCTTACTCCTGGCGGTGCTGGTCTATGAACTGCGATACACGCTCATTCCGTTCGTGTTCGCCGCGGTGATCGGCTTCGTGCTGGATCCGGTCATTGCCTGGTCGGCCTCGAAGATGAAGGGGCATCGCTGGCCGAGTGCCGTTCTTCTGACGATCGTCATCATCGGCGCGGTCGGTTTCGGCGGCTACTGGGTCGGAAATCAGGCCATTCGCGACCTGAGCAATGCGCTGAAAAAACTACCCGAAATGATCCAGGGCGCGATTAAGGCGGTGGCCGGGCCGCAGGGGATTGACGTGTTCGGCGCCCACTACACGCCCCAACAGCTCACGCACACCGTGATCCAAGGTGCGACCAACCTCCTCAGCGGAGCACAGATCGCGCTCGTAGCGGAGATCGGTGTCGGCGCGATCGCGGCCGTCATCCTCACCTTCGTTCTGATCCCCTATTTCCTCATCTCGGGGCCGCGCATCGCGAGCGGCACGCTCTGGCTGGTCCCACCGGAGCGGCGGAACTCGATCGAGGCCGTGCTCCCGACCTTGGTCCCGATGCTCCGTCGTTATGTGGTCGGCCTCATTTGCGTGGTGATCTACACCGCGATCGTCGCTTATATCGGGTTCGGGGCGATCTTCCATCTCCCCGGCGCGATCCTCATTTCCATTGTCATCGGCTGTCTGGAGTTGATCCCGGTTGTGGGCCCGGTCACCTCGCTGATCCTGGTCGCACTAACCGCTACGGCATCGGACAGCGGCCTTGGCATGATCTGGCCGATGATCTGGGCGATCGGGCTTCGGCTGTCTATCGACAATCTGGTCGGACCCATCGCGCTCGGCAAAGCCGTTACGGTGCATCCCATCGTGATTATCTTCGGCTTCGTGGTTGGTTCCATGCTGTTCGGCGTCATCGGCCTGCTGCTCGCCGTGCCCACGGCTGCGTGCATCACCATCATCCTGCAGTACTACTACGCCGAGCCGATCGCGCCGGGCGGCGAGGCGGAACCCGAACCCGTGCGGATAACGGGACAACTTGACTCGGCCGGAGCACGCCCGCGACCGTAGAGTGATCGCGCGGTGAGGCAGCGCACGCAGAAGGGGTCGGACCAAGCGATGCCAAAGCAGATCCGCCTTAATGCGTTCGACATGAATTGCGTGGCGCATCAGTCGCCCGGACTGTGGACGCATCCGCGGGACCGTGCCGATACCTACAACACGCTCGGCTACTGGACGGACCTGGCGCGCATGCTGGAGCGCGGCAAATTCGACGCTTTGTTCCTCGCCGACGTGCTCGGTATCTACGACGTGTTCCGCGGCTCGCCGCGCGCGGCCCTTGAGGGTGCGGTGCAGGTGCCGGTGAATGACCCGCTGCTGCTGATCCCGGCCATGGCCCTCGTGACTGAACACCTGGGTTTCGGTGTCACTTGCACGCTGTCCTACGAACATCCCTACCCGTTCGCGCGCCGGATGAGCACGCTCGATCACCTGACGAACGGGCGGATCGGCTGGAACATCGTCACCGGCTATCTCAACAGCGCGGCCAAGGGCGTCGGGCTCGCCCGCCAGGAAGGTCACGATACCCGCTACGAGATCGCCGAGGACTACATGCAGGTGGTCTATAAGCTCTGGGAAGGGAGCTGGGAGGACGACGCGGTGCCGCGCGACCGTAAGCGGGGCGTGTTCGCCGATCCCGACCGCGTGCATCGGATCGAGCATGACGGCCCCTATTTTCGGCTCTCGGCGATCCATCTCGCGGAACCCTCGCCGCAGCGGACCCCGGTGCTGTACCAGGCGGGGGCATCGTCTCGCGGCCGGCAGTTCGCCGCCCAACATGCCGAGTGCGTGTTCATCAACGGCCCGTCGAAGCGCGTGATCGCGCCGATCGTGGCCGATATCCGCCGCCGCGCCGCCTCTCTAGGGCGCGATCCGGCGGAGATCCTGGTCTTCAACATGATGACCGTGATCACCGATACCACGCCCGAGCGCGCCCGCACCAAGCACGACGAGTATTCGCGTTATGTCAGCACCGATGGCGCGCTCACGCTGATGTCGGGCTGGACCGGGGTGGATTTCTCCAAGCTGCCGCTCGACGAGCCGGTGCGCTTCGACGAGCACGACGCGATGACCTCGGCGCTGGAGGCGTTCACCGTCGCCGATCCCACCCGCACCTGGACGGTGCGCGAGATCGCCCATCACGCGGCGATCGGCGGCCGTGGCCCGGTGGTGGTCGGCGGACCGGAAGAGGTGGCCGATGAGCTGCAATCCTGGGTCGCCGAGACCGACGTGGACGGGTTCAACCTGGCTTATGCTGTAACGCCCGAAACCTTCGTCGATTTCGTCGCGCTGATTGTCCCGGAGTTGCAGCGTCGCGGCGTCTATAAGCACGACTACGCCCCCGGCACGTTGCGCGAGAAGCTGTACGGGCCCGGGCGGCAACGCCTGCCGGAGAGCCATCCGGCAGCACGAGTTCGCATCACGAGAGGATGAGCCAGATGGATGCCGCCGAGCTTCGCGCTCTTCAGGCGCCGATCAAGCAGCGCTACCGCGACGATCCAGCCCAAGCGCGCGTCCCCGCCCGGGCCGAGTGCCGCCTGGACCAGGCCGAGATCGGCTGCACCGTCCCCGCCTGGCACGGCGAGACGCGAGCCGGCCTGCACCGCGCGGCGGGCGGCACGGGCGAGCTTGCCTGCTCGGCCGACATGCTGCTGGAGGCGCTGGTCGCTTGCGCCGGCACCACCTTGCGCGCGGTCGCCACCGCCATGAGCGTCAAGCTGCGTGGCGGGCGCGTCGTCGCCGAGGGCGTCTGGGACGTGCGCGGCACGCTCGGCATCGACCGTTCGGTGCCGGTGGGGCTGACCGAGATCGTGCTAAGATTCGAGCTTGACGCGGACGCGCCGACCGAGAGCATCGCGCGCTTGATCGACACCACCGAACGATATTGCGTGATCCTGCAAACCCTCAAATCTCCCCCGCGCATCGAGGTACGGCGCGCTACCGACATTGCGCAATAACCATGTCGAATTGCAGCCCAACATCAAGTTTTGGCGCGTCGAACGGCGGATCGGGCCGGACCTCGCTCCGGCGCATCTAACGGCGAGCCGGGCGACGCAAGCGGTGTTCCTTCCGCTCTGGACCGCCTATTTGCTGCTTGCGGAGGGCGATTGGGCCGGCGTCAAGGGACCCACGACGGCAGGCGGCTAGACGGGGCTGATCACCGCCGCCGCGCTCTATTTGGCGGCCGCCGAGGTCATCAACGAGACGCATGATCGCATCGTGCTGCCGGCCGGCGGCCCGGGTGTTCGCGAGCTGGAGGAACCAGGAGAGATCAGCTCCCGGCCAGGAATTGACGCACCCGGTCGATCTGCTCGGGAACGTTCAGCGCCGGAGCGTGGCCGCAGCCCGCAATGACTGCCACGTTGGCACGCGGGCCACGCTGCGACATGGCTTTCGCCACGTCCGGGAACAGCAGGTCGGAGCTTTCGCCGCGTAGCACGAGCGTCGGCGCGGTGAGTGTGTCGTACGCGTCCCATTGCTCGAAATCGCGCGGGTGAGCCTCGATCTGGCGGACGATCCGGGGATCGTAATGCGTGCTAATACGCCCGTTCGGCAGCCGGCGCATTCCGGTCTCGGCCATGCGCCGCCACTGTGCATCGGTGTGGAAACCAAACGGCTGGTAGATGGTGCGGAAGGTACGTCTCCAGTTCCGTGACCGTCGCGAAGTCGGGCGGCGTACCGACGTAGGAACGGATGCGTTCGAACGCGGGCTGGGGCAGCGTGGGGCCGATGTCGTTCAGCACCAATCGGACGACACGGCCCCGAAGAGCGCTCGCGGCCGCCGCGATGCCGAGCGCACCGCCCATTGAAGTGCCGATCCAAGCGAAGCGTCCTAAACCCAGCGCATCAACGAACGCCTCCGCGAGCCGCGCGTACGCGGCCATGCAATATTCGGCATCAGGTTCAGGGCTCCATTCGGAGAGCCCGCGCCCGATCGTGTCGGGGCAGACCACGCGATAGGTATCGGCCAAAGCGGCGGCGATATCGTCGAAGTCCCGCCCGGTGCGCGCCAGCCCGTGCCACATGACGAGCGGCGGCCGATCCGCCTCGCCCCATACAACGTAGTGAACTTCGCGCCCGATCAGGCGCACGTACTGCGAGCGGGGCTGCATGGGCAAATCTCCTGGGCGGGCGCATCTTGGCATGACCGTTCACGGCCACCTAGGCCCCGGGTTCGCTCGTGTACAACCACCGGCTTACCAGCGTCTCCACATCATCGGCGAACTCCGCGCGCGGCCCTTCTGCGAACAGCGTGCCGGTGCGCATCACGTACACATGGTCTGCCACGCCAAGCGCGCCCCTGATATTCTGATCGACCAGCAAGACCGCTTTGCCCTCCGCCGCGAGCCCTTGGAGCAGCGCATAAATTTGCGCCGCGATCCGGGGCTCGATGCTGGCGGTCGGTTCGTCGATCAGGAACACGGCGGGATCGGACAGCAGGCTGCGCGCGATCTCGAGCTGACGTTGCTGGCCGCCCGACAGCGTGCCCGCTTCCTGCTGGCGCCGCTCGCGCAGGATCGGGAACCGCTCATAGGCGTGCTCGATCCGCGCGCGCACGCACGCGCGGTGGCGGCGAAAGGTCCAGGCACCCAGCCGCAGGTTCACCTCCACCGACAGGAATGGGAAGACGCTCGGCCGCTGCGGCAAATAGACCACGCCCCGCGCGCCCATCGCGTGCGGCGCCACGCCCTCAAGCAGCGCGCCGCCAAGCCGGATTTCTCCGCATTGCGGGCGGAGAAATCCGAACAGCACCTTGAGCAAGGTGGACTTGCCGGTGCCGTTCGGCCCCAGCACGCAGCGGATCTGCCCCGCCAGCACGTCCACCGAAACGCCGTGCAGGATGTGAATACCCGGAAGATAGCCGGCTACGAGGTCGCGCGCCGACAGTGCGGGGCTAGGTTGCGCCACGGCGGCTGTCATCACGCCCCTGTATAGGCGCGCAAGACCTCCGGGTCTTCGCGCACCGCGGCAAGCGGGCCGTCGGCGATCTTCTGCCCGCGCGACATCACCACCAGCCGGGCCACCAGCCGCTGGATCGCCTCCAGGTCGTGATCCACAATCACGAACGTCCTTCCGTCCGCGTGCAGGGTCTGCACCAGGCGGATGATCTCGTCGCGCAGATAGGGGTTCACTCCAGCGAACGGTTCGTCGAGGAACAGGATCGCCGGTTGCAGCATTAGCGCCCGCCCAAGCTCCAGCAGCTTCTGCTGACCGCCCGACAGGCTCTTGGCCGGCCGGGCGGCCAGCCCGGCGAGGCCCAGGAACTCCAGATGCCGCCACGCCTCGCGGGTGGCCGCCGAGCGGGTGGAGTGCGGGCGCGCCAGGCCCGGCACCAGCATGTTTTCCAGCACGCTCATCCGGCCGAATAACTGGGTGATCTGGAAGGTGCGCCCGACCCCACGCGTCGCGAACCGATCCGCCGCCAGCCCATCCGCTTGCTCACCGCGCACCAGGATGCGCCCGGCGCTCGGCGCCAGGTGGCCGGTCAGCAGGTTGATGGTGGTTGTCTTGCCCGAACCATTGGGACCGATCAAGCCGACTAGCTCGCCCGCCCTCACCGCGAGATCGAGCCCGCGCACCGCAGCGATGCCGCCGAAGCGCCTATTGAGCCCAACGGCCTCGACCAGCGCGGTCATTCCGCGAGACTGGCCGGCCCGGGGCCTGGCCGGCGCATCGGAACCAGCCGCCGCGCTTGCTCCCAGAGCAGCGCCAACAAGCCATTGCGGGCGAAGCGCATGGTCAGCAGCAGCAGCGCGCCGAACACCACGAGCCGCCACTGGCCGTAAGCACGCAGCGCCTCGATCATCGCTTCCACCGACAGCGCGCCCAGGACCGCCGCGATCAGGCTCTCGGAGCCGCCGATCACCGCCATCGCGACCACCAGCCCCATCTGGTCCACCGAGCCGATGTCGGGGGTGAGTATGCCGATATAATGGGCATAGAAAGCGCCGGCGAGGCCGGCGAAGCTGCTGGCGACCGCGAAGGCAAGGATGCGGAACCGCAGCACTCTGACCCCGGCGGCGGCGGCCGCCGCCTCGTTCTCTCGGATAGCGCGGAAGAACAGCCCCCAGCGCGATGCCACCATGAGCGACATGGTTGCCAGCGAGGCCGCCAGTAGCCCGAGCGCCACATAGTAGTACGGCGCATCGGAACGGCCATGGAACAGGGGCGCCGCATTGAGCCCGCTTGCACCCCCGGTGACCTCGCTTTCGGTCAGCAGGACGATCCGCAAGACCTCGGAGAAAGCCATCGTGAAGATGGCGAGATACGGTCCGCGCATCCGCAGGCAGATGTAGCCGATGATGCCGCCAATCGCGGCGCACAGCGCGGTGCCCGCAGCCATGCCGAGCGGTATCGGCAAGCCAATCGAGCCTACCAGGAGCGCCGAGGCATAGGCTCCGAGCGAGACAAAGGCCATGTGGCCGAATGAGAACTGCCCGGCGTAGCCGACCAGCAGCGACCAGCTCGCCGCCACGATCGCGTAAAAGATCGCAAGGATGCCGACGGTTAGCCAGTATCCGTTGACCAAGCTCGGAAACACCAGCGCGAGCACCAGGAGCGCGCACCCTGCGACGATCGCAAGCGGGCGCACCGCCTATTCCATCGCCGCATGGGTCCGGCCGAAGAAGCCGGTTGGACGCGTCAGCAACACGATCATCAAGACCAGAAGACCAAACGCCTGACCATAGCCGAGCGCCCGCGTGGGGTCAGGGAAGAGGGCCACGAACAGGCTCTCCGAAATCCCGATCAGCAGGCCCGCGATGATGCTGCCCGCGACCGAACCCATGCCGCCCAGCACGACGATGGCGAACGCCTGCGTGTCGGGGGCGAGCCCCATCGAGGGGGTCAGCGCGTAGATCGGTCCCACCAGCGCCCCGGCGGCACCGGCCAGTGCGCCCCCGAGGCCGAAGGCCATGGTGTAGGCCAAGCGATCGTTGATGCCGACGATCGCCGCCGCTTCACGCGATTGGCTGACCGCGTTCAGCGCCTGGCCCCAAGCGGTGCGCGCCAGGAACCAGACCAGCGCGCCGAGGATCGCGAGCCCGGCACCGGCCGCGAACACCCGGTCCCAGGTGATGGCCAAGTTGCCGACGATCAGCGCGCCCGGCCAGAAAGCTGGTGGGCGGAGCGGGAACGGGCCGAACACGATGATTGCGAGATTGCGCAGGAAGATCGAGGCGCCGAAGGTGACGAGAATGCCGTAATCGCCCTTGCGCTCGGTGGCCGGGCTGTAGAGCGGCGTGAGCAGCACCCGCTCCAGCGCGACCGAGAGCGCGAAGGACAGCGACATCGCCACCACGATGGCCGGCAGGGGCGGGATGCCGAGGAGGGTGATAACAAAATAGCCGAAATACCCGCCCATCATGTAGATCTCGCCATGGGCGAAGTTGACGATCTTCAGGATCGAGAAGATCACGGTCAGCCCAGTAGCGATCACCGCGTAGATCACGCCGATGACAAGGCCGTTCAGGGTCTGGATCAGAACGTAGTCGAGCATTCGCTGCCGTCGCGAGGCTTGCGAAGAAGCCCGTCTGCTAAGCCGGCTTCTTGTACAGGTAATCCACTGTGGCGAACTTGCGCGGCCAAACGATAGGCGCCGCGTCCAGCGTCTGCTTCTCGGCGTCGTATTGGATTAAGGTGAGCGGCGCGTCCAGGAACTGATGATAGTGCCAGGCGGGATCCTTGCTGGTGGAGAAGCTGTACTGGCCGCGCGTGCCGATCCAATGGGTGTTTTCCAGCGCGCGGATGATCGCCTTGGGATCGGTGTTGCCTGCTGACTTGATCGCCTCGGCGAGCAGCCAGGCGCCGTCGTAGCTCTCCATCACCGCTCCGGTCGCGTCGGCGTGGAACTTGTGCTTGAACGCACCCACGAAATTGCGGGTCTTGTCGTTCCACGCGGCCTTCGGCAGCCCGACGTTCTCGGTGCAGACACCGACGCCGGCCGGACCGACATTCTGCCAAAAGGTAGGGTCGGTCGCCGACCCGCCCGAGTTGTAGAGCCCAGCCCGGGCGGTCGGCGCGAAGCCGAGGTCGTGCGATTGGCGGATCAGGTCGTAGGCTCCCGCCTCGGAGAACTCGGAGAAGAACATGTCGTAAGCCGGCGAGCCGCTCTTGAAACGCAGGATCTGGGCGGTGAAATCGGTCAGGCTTGGCTCAGCCTGCACGAAGGTGAACGGGACCTCCGCCTTCTTCAACTGGACCCCGACCGCGGTGCCGGCATCAAGCCCGACATCGTCCTTCTCTGTCAGCATCGCCACGTTCTTGAAACCGGCCGTCGCGATCCACTGCCCAATCGCGGTGTCGATCAGGGAGACGGCGGTGGAGTTGCGGAACACCTCGGGGTAGCCGGCGGCGGTGATCTTGTCGGACCATACGTCGCAGGCCATGAATGGGACGCCGTATTTGTGGAACACCTCCATTTCGGCCAGGGCCACAGGGCTATGGAACTCCCCGAACGCGGCCACGACCTTGTTCTCCTGCACCAGCCGCTCGGCGGCGGCGCGGCCTTCGGCGGGCATTCCGCGCGTATCGGCATACACGATCTCGAGGCGCCGGCCGAGCACGCCGCCTTGGGAGTTGATCTCGTCGCACGCCATTTCGGCGGCGTCTTTCATCAGGATGCCCTCGGCGTAGCCGCCGGGAGGCGACAACGGGCCGACCCAGCCGAGCACGATCGGCTCTCCGGCGGCGCGGGCTCGCCGTCCGATAATGGGCAGGCTCACGGCCGACCCGGTCGCCGCGATCATGCCGCGCCGGGTCAGGCCCGATGATCGTGGCATGACAGCCTGCCGGCGCCGGCGATCGTCGTCGTTGTCCACAGCCAGCTCCTCCCCGTTCCCCAAGTACGAGCATACAAGCCGATGCAAGCAATGAACAACCGACGATAAGTTCGGGGGCCGGTGACGGATCCCTTTGCATCCGCACGATAGCTTGGCTATAGGGGCGGGCCTCTGATCCCGGATAGCTCAGTTGGTAGAGCAAGCGGCTGTTAACCGCTGGGTCGCAGGTTCGAGTCCTGCTCCGGGAGCCAGGCCAATTTGGAATGAGTCCCCGAATTCGCAGTTCCAGCCGCTGCGGACGGGGCCCCGCTTCGTCGTCATCGCTACCCGTGACTGCGACTCCAGGAAGCAAATGTCAGTCCGGCACGGCGCGGGCTAGTGTCCCGGATCGCCCCCGGATCACGGTCCGGGGGCGGGGATGACGCGTTTACACTCAGACTGAAGACGACTTAGCCACAGGGACGGCTGGACCCCTGCACCGCATTGGCCTGCTGCGCCTGGCCACGGACTGAAGGCGGAAGCCCCTGCGTCTTCTGGGCTTGATAGGTGGGATTGGAATACTGATCCTGATCCGCCTGCTGCGCCCGACCACGCACCGATGGCGGGAGGCCCTGCGTCTTCTGGGCTTGGTAGGTGGGACCATTGAACTGATCCTGATCGGCCTGCTGCGCCCGATCACGAACTGAAGGCGGAAGGCCCTGTGCCTGCTGCGCCTGACCCCGCACTGACGGCGGCAGGCCCTGCGTCAACTGGGCTTGGTAGGTGGGTTCACGCGCCTGGTCCCCATCCGCCTTCTGCGCCTCACCCCGCACTGACGGCGGAAGGCCCTGCGTCTTCTGGGCGTAAGTGGCGCACCCGGTGCTGCCGGGAGCTTGCTGCGCGTATGTCGCTCCGGCGGTTCCGAGCGCCAAGCCTAAGCAGGCGATCGGCACTGCCATGCTAAACCGGGATAGTTTCGCGATGGTTGTTGGCATATTTCTATATATCTCCCCTGCATCGAAGGCCGACACCGTCAGCCCTCTCGTCTTTACACTGCGGAATATTAACACCTCGGGCGATACCGAACGTACACGATCCTGTTACATCAAGCTCGGGAAGGCAACCGTCGGATCAATGGAGATTTCCACAGGGTTCGCCGCGTTACTAAATTAGGCAACACTGGCAACAACCTGATGTAAACGCCTGATTTCAAGCGTCATTACCTGATCGCCTCAACCTCCAGCATTGGTGCCATGGCTCGTGGCGGCGAGGGAGTTTTGGCCCTTCCTGGTCACCACGCGGCGGTCTGAAACCCCCGAGTGCGCTCGGTGGCCGGTCATCGCCTGAGCGCGCTGTGTCTCGATGTAGCCCTGCCAACTGCTGCTCCAAGCCCCGCCCGGAGGAGAACCTTGTGCCAGGACGGCACCACTGCCGATTGCCGCGAACAGAGCGACGGCGACCGCGATCGTTTTCATTTCAACACAACTCCATCAGTCTCCTTCCTTGCGGCATGGAGACGTTGAACCGATGGCCCCGGTTTTCCGCGACCTGTCGTTCGGTTTGCCTCAAGTGGGGCGCCCGAGCGTCGCCGCGACCCATGCCGACGGAACAAGACCTGTGCGCCAAAATAGCGACCGGGCCGATGCTGGCATTAGGCCCCGCCCGGCGCATGGCGCCAGATTGTGAGGCGGCCGGCGCCGTGCGTGCGTTCGGTTAGCGGCGCGTGCGTGAGCGGCGGCTCGCCCCGGCCGGTCTCTGCGACGATCAGCGCGTCCGGGGCCAGCCAGCCGGCCGCGGCCAGCGCCCCGAGCGCGCGCGGCACAAGGGCCTGCCCATAAGGCGGGTCGAGGAACACTAGGAAACAGGGTCTGCCCGGCGGCGGCGCGAGAGCGTCGGAGGGCAGTACGCGACAGCGCGCCTCGGCTCGGCAGGACGCGACATTAGCACGCAGCGCGGCGAGCGCGGCGCGGTCCCGTTCGATGAAGCTGGTTTGGGCGGCACCGCGCGACAGCGCCTCCAGCCCGAGCGCGCCGGTGCCGGCGAAAGCGTCCAGCACCACCGCGCCCGCCACCAGCCCATTGCTGCTCCAAGGCGCGTGCAGCAGCATGTCGAACAGCACCTGACGCAGGCGGGCGGCGGTCGGGCGCGTGCCCTCGCCCGCCGGCGCCACGAGCCTGCGGCCACGCCATTCGCCGGCGACGATGCGCATCAATGGCGCCGCGCCACCGCCGGGGCCGCGCCGGGCACCTGGTCGCGCAGCACCCGCGCCGGCACCTCTTCCACCGCCCCGCGCGGCAGTACCCCGAGCTGGAACGGACCGTAGGCGACGCGGATCAGCCGTGCCACCGCCAGACCGAGATGCGCCATGATCCGGCGCACCTCGCGGTTGCGGCCCTCGCGAATGCTGATCGTGAGCCAGGCGTTCTCGCCTTTGCGCGCGTCGAGCCCGGCCGCGATCGGGCCATAGCGGACGCCTTCGACCGTCACTCCCTTGGCAAGCGCCGCCAGCGCGGCGGGCTCAGGCACGCCGTGGACGCGCACCCGATAGCGCCGAATCCAGCCGGTGGCGGGCAGTTCCAGCCGGCGGGCAAGCGCCCCGTCGTTGGTCAGCAGCAGCAGCCCCTCGCTTGCCACGTCAAGCCGGCCGACGCTGACCACGCGCGGCAGGTCGGGCGGCAGCCGCTCGAACACTGTGGGCCGCCCCTCGGGATCGCGATGGGTGGTCATCAGCCCGGCCGGCTTATGGTGGCGCCATAGCCGCGTGCGGCCGGGCGGGTCGATCACCGCGCCGTCCACTCGAACAACGTCGCCGGGCAAGACGAAAGTGGCCGGATGGGTCACAGGCGCGCGGTTGAGCCGCACGCGCTTCTCGGCGAGCAGGCGCTCGGCATCGCGGCGGCTGGCCACGCCCGCGCGGGCGAGCCATTTCGCGATCCGATCGCCGCGCTCGCCTTCGGTCATTTGGCGCAGGCGCCGATCAGCGCGTCGAAGATGCGCCGGTCGCCGGGGTCGATGAGGAACTCCGGGTGCCATTGCACGCCCAGGCAGAACCGCCGGCTCGGGTCTTCCACTCCCTCGATCACCTGGTCCGGCGCAACCGCGTTGACCACCGCGCGCGAGCCGGGATCGCGCACCGCCTGGTGGTGGGCGGAGTTCACCTGCATCTCGGCCGCGCCCACGATCCGGTACAGGACCGTGCCCGGCCGGATCGCGACCGCGTGGCCAGGCTCGTGGCGCGGGTTGGGCTGCTCGTGCTCCAACGCCTCGGGCAGCGCGTCGGGGATGTGCTGGATCAGCGTACCGCCCAACGCCACCGCTAGTAGTTGCTCGCCGCCGCAGATGCCGAGCACCGGCATCTCGCGCGCCAGCGCGCCTGCGATGAGGGCCAGCTCGGCAGCGGTGCGGCCCTCCTTCAGCGTCACCGTGGCATGCCGCGAGCCCTCACCATATAGCGCCGGATCGAGATCGAAGGCGCCACCCGTGACCACCAGCCCGTCGATCCGGTCGAGCCAGTCCGCGCCGAGCGTGGCATCATGCGGCAGCGCGACCGGCAGGCCGCCAGCGGCTATGATCGCCTCGGCGTAGTTCCGCCGGAGCGCGTACCAGGGATAAGTCGAGTAGCCGCCGGGCGGCTCCGAATCGAGGGTGACGCCGATGACCGGCCGCCGTGCTGTGCTGCGCATGGCGGCGTTGCTAGACCGTGCGGCCGTGGCCGGGCAAGGAACGCGCATGACCCCGATGGAGCTGGCGCTGGCCGAAGCGCGCTCCGCCGCCGCGCGGGGCGAGGTCCCGGTGGGCGCGGTCGTGCTCGGGCCGGATGGCGCGGTGCTGGCGCGCGCCGGCAACGAGGTGCAGGCTCGGCGCGATGCATCGGCACATGCCGAGCTGCTGGCGCTGCGCGCAGCCGCCATGGTGCGCGGCGAGGCACGGTTGGCGGAGTGCGATCTGGTCGTGACCCTGGAGCCCTGCCCGATGTGCGCGCAGGCGGCGAGCTTGTTCCGCATCCGCCGGCTGGTGTTCGGCGCCTACGATCCGAAAGGCGGCGGGGTGGAGCATGGGGCGCAAGTGTTCGACGCGGCCTCGTGTCACCATCGGCCGGAGGTGGTGGGTGGCGTGCGCGAGGCCGAGGCGGCGGCGCTGCTGCGACGTTTTTTCACGGAGCGGAGGCCGGGGGCGTCAGATGGAAGGTCGTGACGTGCTCGGGAACCTCCCTGACTGGGCGGCGTTCCCCGTGGCACCCGGGGGAGGAGATCCATGGCTGCACAGCCGATCTGGCAAGCACTTGCGCCTCGATTTGGCATCCTGCCTGATCGCGTTGCAAGTTGTGCATCGCTCCTGTCGCACTCCGCGGCCATTGCGCGGAGCCGCTCGGCCAAAAAGCGAGCCTGAGGCCTGCGACTGTTCTCGAAAACCGGTTTGGTGCTCCAGGCTCGCGACACTTTTGTGAGCGAGCGCGAACTTCGGGATTGTCCGTCCTGCGGACGGTTGCAGGTCATTCCCGCCCTACCCCTCGGCGCGACCGCGCGCTGTCTCCGTTGCCAGCAGGTGCTCCGCCGAACCAGGCGCGAGCCGCTGACCCGTCCGCTCGCCTGCGCGCTGGCCGGCTTGGCGTTGTACGGCGTCGTCATCACGCTCCAGTTCCTGGCGATCGAGATTTACGGCCTGGGGCACGCCACCACGCTGCTTTCGTTTCCCGCGCAGCTCAATGAGAGCGGCTTCTGGGAACTGGCGGCCCTAGTCTTGCTGTTCGTCATTGTCCTGCCGCCGATCAAGCTGCTCCTGTTGGCACTCGTCCTGGGGGGCTTGCGCCTGCCCCGCCCGCCGCACGCGCTCCGGGTTTTGTTTCGGTGGTACAGCCTGATCGGTCCCTGGGCCATGACCGAGGTTTTCCTGGTCGGCTTTTTCGTCGCGTACACGCGCCTGGTGGGTCTCGCCAACGTGGAGATCGGGGCCGCGGTTTGGGCGCTGGGCGGGCTGATGGTGGCGACGGTCGCCGCCGATGTGTCGCTCGACCCCGAGGCGGTGTGGCATGCGATCGAGGTTCGCGGCACCGCGTCCCGGCCGGCCGTGCCGGAGGGCACGGGACCACCCATCGGTTGTCAGCGCTGCGGCAAACTCGGTCATCTGGGACGGGACCGCACCGGCACATGCAATCGTTGCGGCGCGAGGCTGTGGCCACGCAAGCCCGCCAGCCTCGGCCGCACATGGGCACTCCTGATCGCGGCCGCGATCTGCTGCGTGGGCGCGTACGCCTATCCGGTGATGACCGTCACCGATCTGGGCCGGGGGTCGCCGACCACTATTTTCGCGGGCATGATCGAGTTGGCGGCGATGGGCTGGTGGCCAATCGCGATCGTGGTTTTCATCGCCAGCATCACGATCCCGATGTTCAAGATTGTCGCGCTGGGGGCCATGCTGATCAGCGTGCATCGTCGGTCGATCGGCCGACTCCGGGGCCGCACGCGGGTTTACCGTTTTGTTGAGGTGATCGGCCGTTGGTCGATGATCGACATCTTCATGGTGTCGATCCTGACGGCGTTGGTCCAACTGGGCTTCATCGCCACGGTTCGGCCGAATGGTGGTGCGGTCGCCTTCGCCGCGGTCGTCATACTGACCATGCTGGCCGCGTTCAGTTTCGACCCGCGCCTGATGTGGGATGCCGCCGAGCGGCGCCGGGCCGCCGCCCTGGCCGCGCTGGAGGACCAAGACCTCGCTCCGATCGGCGAGTTCTGGCGTCGGTCGCTTGGGCGCATGAGCGACGCGCCGCATGAGCCGCCGGAGGCAACCGTCAAGAAACCGAACCGCCTCTCGCTTATTTGGCTCGTCCCCATCGTGGCCGCCGCCCTCGCGATCTATCTCGGCTGGCAAACGCTCGCCTCGCGCGGACCGCTCGTCACCATCACGTTCCAGGACGGGGCGGGCCTGAGCGCCGGGCAGACCAAGTTGGAGCACAAGGCGGTGGCGCTCGGCACGGTCGAGGGTGTGCGGCTGAGCAGCGACTTTCAGCAAGTGACCGCCTCGGTGCGCATGAGCAAAGGGGCGGCGCCGTTGCTGACCGACCACGCGCGGTTTTGGGTCGTGCGGCCGCGCTTCTCCCTTACGAATCTGTCGGGCCTGCAAACCCTGGTCTCCGGCAGCTACATTGCGATGGACCCCGGCCTGCCAGGTGGCCAGCCGACGCGGCACTTTCGCGGCCTCGACCGGCCGCCCGGCGTGCGCTCGGACGAGCCCGGCCGGACCTTCACGCTGCGCACACCCAGCCTCGGCTGGCTTGAGACCGGAGCGCCCGTGTTCTACCGCGACATCCTGGCCGGTCAGTTGCTGGACTACGAGGAGCCCGGAATGGGCAAGCCGGTCATCATCCATGTCTTCGTCAAGGCGCCGTACGACCAGTACGTGCGCGCTGCGACGCACTTCTATGATGTGTCCGGCCTTTCGCTGAATGCCGGGCCGCAAGGTATCCATGTGGCGGTCGAGAGCGTCCAAGCGTTGCTGACCGGCGGCGTCGCTTTCGCGAATTTCGAGAACGCCGACAAGTCGCCTCCCGCGAAGCCGGGCAGCACCTTCGATCTGTACGCGAACTACGACGATGCGCAGAACGCCGGCTTCCGCGACAACATCGGGTATGTATCCTATTTCCATCAGTCGGTCGCCGGACTTCAACCGGGGTCGGCCGTGCGGCTCTACGGCATCAGGGTTGGGACCGTCACCGGCACGCGGCTCCAACTCGATCCGAAGACCGGCCAGCCGCGGGTGCGCGTGACCTTCGATATCCAGCCTCGGCGCGTGTTCAGCGCCGGCGAGGTTCCGCGCACGGATCCGCTGCAAGTCACGCGAGAGCTGGTGGGTCTCGGGATGCGGGCACGCGTTGACACCGGCAACCTGCTGACCGGGCAAGAGGTGATCGGGCTCGACATGGTGCCGGACGCGCGAGCGGCCAACGTGGGCACCGAGGGCGGTCTGATCGTGTGGCCGAGCCAGGGCGGCGGGTTGCAAGACCTCACCAATTCGCTCGGCGAGATCGTCAGCAAGCTGAACAGCATCCCGCTCGACCAGCTCGGAGCCAATGCCGACGATCTGCTAGCCTCGCTGCACGAACTGGCTGCGACGGCGAACAGCGATCTGAGGCCGGTCGCGAGCCAGTTGCCGGAATTATCTCGGCAGTTGCGGACGACGCTGCTACGGGCGGACCGGCTGCTCGCGTCCGTGCAAGCCGGCTACGGCGCCAATTCCGAGACGAACCAAAGCCTGGAACGACTCGTGTCGGAAACAACCGAGGCGGTGCGCTCGGTCCGGGAGCTCGCCAACTACTTGGACCGGCATCCGGGATCGCTGGTCTGGGGACGATGAGGACCTCGCCGCTCGGCAGCCGAAACGTCACTCCGCCTTGGGCTCGCAGACCGGAGCGACCGGTTCGCCGGCCAGCACCTTTCGAACGAAGGGGAGTGAATCCTTCAGTGAGGCGTTCACCGTCTCGCTGTGATTGAGCCCGGCGTAGAGATGCGCCTCCACGACCGAGCCGGCGGCGCAAGCGTTCTTGACCAGCGCGAGCTGCCTCGCCGGTCGCACGTCGTGGTCTTGTTCGCCGGTGCCGATGAAGATCGGCTGGCGTAGTTTCAAAGTGGGGTATTCCATCGCGGGCAAAACGGATGCGAACGCCGCGAGATACCCGGGCGTGTTGAACGCGTTCTCCCAGTTCAGCCCGGCGCTCAGCACGTCCCCGAAGAGCGACGGCAGGCAAGCGGTGCGTGCCAACTCGGACACGGGCACGGCGCGTGCCGCAAACAAATCCCTTGCCCGTAACGAGGGATGACTCTGCTGCGCCATGAGCCCGATATAAAGCTCGTAGGCGACCGTCCGATCCGGGCGCTCCGGCTCGGGCGAGCGCGGGGGCGGCGCGCGCAGGATATCCGGCGTCAAATACGGGATACCGGTGGCCACGCTGCCGCGGATGTCGAGGTCGGGCGCGTAGCCGGGCGCGAAGCCGGCGGTGGCGAACGCGGCGCCCGCGCCCTGCGACTGCCCGACAATGACGATCCGGTTCGCGACCTCATGAAATCCGTGCAGCACGGCGCGCGCGCTATCGAGCACGCTGTATGCCTCGGGTCGTACCGCGAGATACGGGTGCGGGCCGGGCGTGCCGAGCCCCTGATAATCGGTCGCGACGACCGCGTAGCCCTGCCCGAGCCAGGTGTTGAGGTAGCGAACGTCGCGATAGGACCGCGCCTCCCACGAGGGCGCGCAAATATCCGCCATGCCTGTGGTGCCGTGCGCCCAAGCGATTAGCGGCCAACCGCCGGCGGGCGGGGTGCCCGTCGGCTCGAAGAACGCGCCCGACACGACGACCGGGGTCTTGCCGTCCATCCCGTCGGTCGAGCTGTAGAGGATGCGGAACTGCTGCCCGGCCCTCGCCTGCCCGAGGGTGGGCTCCAGCGGTTCAGTGCGCAGCATCCGTCCGGGCTGGTCGGGGATGTCGCCGGTCCAGGTGTAGAACGGCGAGACGCGCCCGTCGCCTTGCAGCGGGTCCGGCGCGGGCACGCGCGCGGCTTGCGCGATGCTCGTCGATAGCGCAACGGCGAACGTCGCGGCGAGGCATAGGCGCATCCCGAAAATTGCTCCCGGCGGTTCGGGGCGCCATTCTATCCGAACGCCCCGCTTTGTTCAGAGGTAGCAAGCATGACAGCCCATCGTCCGATCGACCGCAACGTGCGCATCGGCCACGTTCACCTGAAGGTCGCCGATCTGGCCCGTTCGCTCGCGTTCTATCAGGGCGTGCTCGGTTTCGAACTGACTCAGAAATACGGTTCGGAGGCGGCCTTCTTGTCGGCCGGCGGCTATCATCACCACATCGCTATCAACACCTGGGAAAGCCTGGGCGGCACGCCCCCGGCAGCGGGGGCGACTGGGCTCTATCATCTGGCGATCCTGTATCCGACGCGGGCCGCCCTGGCCGATGCCCTGCGCCGCGTCATGGCGGCGAACACCCCCCTGGACGGCGCCGCCGACCACGGCGTCAGCGAGGCGCTCTATCTGCGCGATCCCGACCAGAACGGCGTGGAGCTGTATTGGGACCGGCCGAAGGAGACCTGGCCGCGCACGCCCGACGGGCAACTGGCGATGTTCACCCGCCGGCTGGATCTCGCGGACCTGCTTGGGCAGGCCGAAGCGGAGGTGCGATCCGCGGAAGCTCTGTGAGGTTCAGATGCTCAGAAACTCTTCTGCTGGGATACTGCGCGCCAGGGATTCCCTAGTCGGTGCGGAGCCGGGATCCGGATTTCGACCTCGGCGAGCGAATACTCGCCGGAGTGGAGCCGGAGCGTCCATGCGCCCTCGGCGTCAAACTTAGTACCGATTGGCTGAATCCAACTGTAGGATCCCAGGCGAGTTCTCTCTCGACGTCTTGACGAAGTTCCAGATCGGTCTTCATGACGAGCTCCTGTGGCGGATGGAGGCCGACCGGGGGTTGGAAGGGAAAACCTCGATGGCCGGTCTGTTCAACTCGCCCCAAACCGCGAATGTAAAATTCTTTAGAATGCTAGACGGCTATTCATGCGGTCTTCTGACGGCTCCGCTTAGCCGGCTTCTGCACCTTGGTGCGTCGTGGCGCGTCCCGTACCCCCACGGCACCGTTCCAGGCGGGTGGGTCGCTTGCCGGGAATGATTCATGACCGGCCTCTTCCACTGCATCGGCCGCTTCAGCGCCGTCATCCTGCCGCGTGGTCGGGGTGTCCGCCTTCGGCTCGAACACGATCTTCTGTTGTGCAGCGTCCCACCGGACCAGTACCCGGTTTCCTTCGTGGATTTCGTTCGCCAGTATGGCGCGTGCGAGCCCGGTTTCAAGCTCTGAGCGAACCAGGCGCCTGAGTTCACGCGCCCCGAACTCGGGGCGAAAGCCTACAGCCGCCAGATGGTCGATGACGGATTCTTCCGTATCGAGCTCGATGCCCTGGCCATGCGCCGCACGCTTTACCCGCTCCAGCTGCAACTGGACGATGGACCGGATCTCAGGTCGGCTGAGCGCGTGGAAGACGATGATGTCGTCGATCCGGTTGAGAAACTCGGGCCGGAAGTGTGCGCGAAGGACATCCATCAAGTCCCGCTTGAGCCGGTCCTGATCCTCTTCATCGGTGTCGCGCAACCGTAGGTTTCGTTGGATCAAATCAGAGCCGAGATTGCTCGTCGCGATCAGGATCGTGTTGGTGAAATCGACCACCCGGCCTTTGCCGTCGGTCAGGCGGCCGTCATCGAACACCTGTAGGAGCACATTGTAGACATCGGGGTGAGCCTTCTCGATCTCATCGAGCAGCACGACGCTGTACGGGTGACGCAGCACGCGCTCGGTAAGCTGGCCGCCTTCCTCGTAACCGACATATCCCGGCGGCGCGCCGATCAGGCGTGCAACCGCATGGCGCTCCATGTATTCCGACATGTCGATACGGATCATCGCGTCTTCATCGCCGAACACCGTCTCAGCGAGCGCCTTGGCGAGTTCTGTCTTGCCGACCCCGGTCGGGCCCAGAAACATGAAGGTAGCCACCGGCCGCCGGCCCTCACGCAGACCAGCCCGCGACAGCCGAACCGCGTCGCTAACCGCTCTGACAGCCTCTTCTTGCCCGATGACGCGCTCGTGCAGCCGCTCCTCCAACTTGACCAGACGCTCGCGTTCCTCGGTCGTGAGCTCATTCACGGGGATACCCGTCAGTTTCGAGACAACCTGTGCAATGTCCGTTGCGAGCACCTCGGTGGACGCTGAACCGCGATCGCGCCGCCAGCGTTCCGTCGCATCGGTCAGCTCCTTGTTCTTCGCGTCATACTGTTTCTGCAGATTCTCGGCGCGGTCGAATTGCTTGCGGGACGTCGCAAAATCCTGTTCGCGTTTGATCTGCCGCACCTCTGCATCGAGTTCTTGAACATCGATGGGCCTGGCCGTAGCGGCGATCTTCACCCGGGCCGCGGCCTGATCGATCAGATCGATGGCCTTGTCGGGCAGGAACCGGCCAGTGATGTAGCGATCCGACAGTTCCGCCGCCGCGAGGATCGCGGCGTCGGTGACCGTGACCTTATGATGCGCCTCCAGCGTGTCGCGTAGGCCACGCAGGATCATGATGGTCTGGGCGACCGTAGGTTCATCTATCAGCACCGGCTGGAAGCGCCGTTCCAGCGCCGCATCCTTCTCGATGTGCTTTTGATACTCGTTCAGCGTGGTGGCGCCGATCAGGTTGAGTTCACCTCTGGCGAGGGCAGGCTTGAACGTGTTGGCAACGTCGAGGCCGCCTTCCCCTCCGCCCTGTCCCGCACCCACGATGGTATGGATCTCATCGATGAACAGAATCAGCTGATCCTGTTGGTCGGTGACCTCCTTCAGGATCTGCTGGACCCGCTCCTCGAACTCGCCGCGGTACTTGGACCCGGCAACCATGGAGTTCACCGAAAGCTCCACCAGGCGCTTGTCACGCAACGCTTCCGGCACGTCACCGGCGATGATGCGCTGCGCCAGGCCTTCGACGATGGTTGTCTTGCCGACGCCAGGCTCTCCAATCAGGACCGGATTGTTCTTCTTCCGCCGGGCCAGCACTTCGATCGTCGTCTCGATCTCGCGCGCTCGGCCGATCACCGGATCGAGCTTGCCTTCACCCGCCAGCCTGGTGAGGTCGCGGGCGTACTTGTCGAGGTTGGGCGTGTTGGTCGGTGTCTCGACCCGGCCCTCCTCGGCGCCGCGGCCGACCACTTTGGTGACCTGCTGGCGAATCGCTGCCGGCGTCAGACCGTAGCGGCGCAGGATATCGGCCGCCAGCCCTTCTCCTTCTTCGGCCAAACCTATGAGCAGATGCTCCGGACCCACATAGGAATGGCCAAACTCGGCCGAGGCTCTGAAGGCGCGCGCAAGCGCATCCTTGACGCGTGGACTGACGCCTATTTCACCGCCTTCTTCGGCCCGAGCCTCTCCGTGCGGCGCTTCCTTCTCTATCTGAGAACGCAGCGCATCGACGGAGACCTTGAACTGTTCGAGGATGGTACGAACCACGTCGCTGTCGCACAGCGCCAGGAGCAGGTGCTCCGTGTCGACTTCGCGCCGGCCATGCTCCGCGGCCTCACGGGCGGCCTTCTGCAGGATCTCCTCGGCATGCGCCGATAGTCTTTCCGCGCCAACCGCCCCCGGTGGCCGCGGGCCGCTCGCCGGCGGACGGGAATGGAGGTGCCACCGTCTGCCCCCCTTTCGGATCGGTCGTCACCGTCGCCGCCACTCCTGAAAAGGTCATTGTCGAAGAAGTCGCCAAACAGACTACCGCCGTGGCCGCCAAACAAGGACTCGAGCGGCGAGTTGCCTCGGCCCTGCTGGTGTGCCAGACGCCGGAAGTCGACATCGCAGAGCTCAAGGTTTTCTCGTCGGCCGTTGCTGACGACCTCGGCTTGAACCGTCGCCGGCCGAATTCCACAGACGTCGCAGATCCCATCTGCCATGTCCCGCCCTCCATGCTGCCGACCGCTATGGGTGGTTGTTGGTGTCCTTTGGTGGCCTCATCCCCTCCAATCAAATGGAGGTTTCTATTCGACAGGGTATGCCTTCAGAAGGCCGGCCATGATCTCTGCGAATGATGCGATCTCTATGCCGGCTGCGGCCAAGATGTCTCCGGCGGTCTGTCGCCGGCCGCCGCTCGCGTGTCATCGACGCCCCATCGGCAGGTGAAGTCAAGTCTGTGGCGTGCGCCCGCCGCGCGCTCGCGAATCCTTGCTGACCGCTCGGTTTGGCGGCCTCTCTGCCGCATGCAACGAGGCCGCCGCCCCGCGGGGCAGACGATCTATGGCTTTCACTAGTGTCCCGTCTCGAGGGCCCACTCCCCCGCAGCAATCAGCAGTTCGGCGTCGCGCACGCGGCGCTGCTCGCCGCTTTTGATCAACAGGGTGGCTCTCCGCAGGCACTCCAGTGACTCGTAGAACGCCAGGCCATGCCGGTCCGCCGGGAAGGCGTGCGCGAACGCCCGGACCTCCCGCGCCACCACCCCGCCCCGCTCGGGGTTGCGCGCGGCGATGCGGTGGAGCGATGCAAGGAACCTCCCCGCGTCCTCTGCGCCGTCGCCAATCCTCCACGCATCCCAGTCGATGACGGTGGTCACCTCCCCTGCGAGATACACGTGGGAGGCGCCGAAATCGCCGTGCACGATACGCGGCGTCGCCGGTGGCCACGGCGGCTGCGCCCCCGCGAGGGCGACGAACAGGCGGTGGCCGGCGCGGGCGAGCGCGGGGGGCGCGTCGGCGTCCAGCACCCGTGCCCAGCGGCGCGCTTTGGCAAGCGGATCGCGTAGCCGGTACCCGACCGGGAGGGGCGCCGGCACGGCGTGGAGCGCCGCGAGCCAACGCGCGGCTTTGTCCCCAACCCCGTCCTGGCCGCGCCGCAGTGCCGCGCGGGCGGTCTCGCCGGGAGCGTGCTCCAGAAGAAGGACGCGATGCACAGGCAGATAAGCGACCGGGGCGTTGACCTGCATCGGCTGTCCCGAACCCAGTCCTCTTTCGCGCAAGGTCACGAGTGTCCGCGCGATGTCGCTGCGGTCGCGCGCGTAGACCTTGGCGATGAGGGTGCTCGTCGCGCTGCCGCCCTTGCGCGGCCGGACGGTATAGCGCAGCGTCCAGCGGCTGCCCGGGTGGCCGCGCAGCACCGCCACCGCTTGCACATCGAGCGGCTCCTCGCCGCGGGACATCCAGGGTCGCGATCCGGCCGTCAACACGGTCTCCAGAAGCCTTGCCGCTTCGGGAGCTCGGATGAGCCGACTGAGCTGGGGGATGGCGGGGTCGATGACAGACACGCCGTCGCTGCATCCCTCTATGGTGACCCCACTGCCCCGCAGGCTTCTGGCTCTCAACCTGCTTGGGGAGATTCCACTCCCGAGGACGACGCCCCGCCGCGGCTTCGCCCAGAGGAGGATCGGCCGCCGCTCGCTGACCCGGTGACTTGGTCCGACGCCGCCCCCGCCGCCTCGGAGACGGCAGACGCGGGCGCCTTCGACACTCCCGGGGTGATGTCCAGCCGTTCCTCGGGCACGGGGGTCTCCCAGCGCAGCGCCAGGCGCACGATGCTCTCTCGATCCTCCTCTCCGGCTTCCAGCTCCAGCTCGATCCTGTCTCCCATGCGCAGCGCAACCAGTCCCGCCCCGCTGCGTATGGTCACCCCACCCGCGCGCAGGGCGTGCGCCAGCGTTTCCACGTAGGACGCGGCCTGCTCGGCTTCCACCGACGCGCGGGCGCGCACCGTTCGCCCATGCTCGCCCTGCTCTCGGTGCCCGCGATGATGTCTCATGGCGCTCTTCCTCCTCTTGGGATGGTGTTACGCGTCGTCGCCGTCCGCGGCGTCGATGTCGTCGGCGGCGTCCATGTCGTCCGCGTCGCCGTCTTCGCCGCGCCGGCGCCCTTGCCTGCCTCGGCGCACCAGCGCGCGCAGGATGCGCGCGTCCTCCTCTGCACGGCCCGCGGGATCATCCAGCCCCGCAAGCCAAGCCGCCAACGCGCGCGTGGCCTCGGAGGCGCCGGCGGCATCGCTCTCGAGCCGACGGCCGCGCTCCGCCACGCCATCAACGACACCCCGCAGGGCAGCGCGCTTGATCGCTGCCCGCTCCGCGGGGACAATTATCGGCTCCGTCGGCAACGACAGCAACGGCTCCGCCCGCCGTCGCCGCACCGCCACCGCGCCCCGTTCGCCCTCGAAAGCCGTCGCCTCGAACCCTTCCACCGCTCCGCCCACGCCGTTCCAGAGGTCCTCCAGGACGTGCACGCTACGCCGACGCAAGAAGAGCGAGTCGCCGCGGCGTAGCCTGCCCCCAAGTTTCCAGTCCGGCTGGGGCGGCCAGGACTGTCCGATTTCCAAGGGACACCGCGGCATCACGTCCAGGTCGGCCAGGAAGCCGAGCTTGCGCGCGCCGTTGGGGTCGCCGTCGCGCCGGCGCAGGACGAGGTAGCGACCGTCCATGGCGCGCGTCGGATAAATGCGCTGCAGGCAGTCCTGGATGCTGCCGTGGATACCAATATCCACGAGGATCAGGGGACTACCTGCGACCACGCCCCGTCCGCGCAGGTATCGGTCGAGCAGCACGGCCTGCCGAGCATCGGCAGCGGCACCTCGCGCAAGCGGTCGCGAGACGTACGCAAGCCGCACCCGGTGCGCACGGACGTCGCGGAAGCGGCGAGGATGGACCCGCAGGAGCGTGCGCGCCGCGAGGAAGGACGCCAACCCGTCGCGTCCGAGGCAGACGGCGACGCCGTCGGGCCGGCGGGCAAGTTCACCGAGCCATTCGGACGCAAACGCCGCGAGGGCGGGGGCGTAGCAGTCCCGGCTCACTTCATAGAGCCGCCGCGCCTCGCGTCCGGCCAGATCCCGCCTCCTGGTCGTGCGCATCATCGTCTCACCGCCCGTCCGAAAAGTTTGCACATCTCTGAGTTGGTTCGAAGTGGAGCCCATCGTGTGCATCACCGCGCCAACTTGCGAGAGTGTGTCCATTTCCGTATGAACTCCTAAAGCGGACGCAAGCCGTCAGACCTCTCAGTTCGCGAGCATGAGACGCCGTGCTGCGATCCTGCGCCCGCCGCAGCCACAATCACCCCGCCGCAGCCACAATCACGAGGACGGGCGCTTGGACGGACCGGCGATCGTTGTCATGGTTTCTGTGTCGCTTCATGCTGTCCTCTGTCCTTGCTTTGTGCTTGGCTTTGTACTGGTATTTTGCGGGCTTTCTCTTGCGCTGGGTTCTTTGGTATTGTCCCCGTGAGAACCCCGTCCGCGAATGTCGCCTTGAGTTCGCTTGGTTCAACGCGATATGGCAAGCGCATGCTCCGCTGGAAGGTACCGAAGGCACGTTCGCTGAAGTGCGTGTCTTCCTTCTCTCCCGTGTGCTCACTCTGCTTTTCTGCGCGGATCGTTAGGACATCGTCGTCCAATGAGACGTCGATGTCTTTCTCCGAAACCCCGGGAAGTTCGGCGATAACACGCATGTCCTTATCGCCCTCGCGAACTTCCAGCCGTGGCATCAGGAACGCGCCCTCGCTGGCTTCTCCAAGCAACGACGCGCCGAAATCGAGCCGGAGATCATCGAACATTCGCTTCATTTCGCGCTGCAGGAGCAAGAACGGATTTACGCCGACCCCACTCGACCTCGATGGTACCACATTACCACGCGGCATTTGATTTCTCCTCTTGTCAGTGTTTGCTGTTCCGGCGGGCGGCCTCTCTGCCGCATGCAACGAGGCCGCCGCCGTGCCGCTAATAGTTGATCGTTGATCGTTAGTAGTTGACCGTCAAGCGGTCCTCGACCTCTGTCACGCCTGGTGCCGACCAGGCCGTCCTCTCCGCCAAATCCCGCTCCTGCCATGACTGCACGCTTCCGCTGAGCGTAACCTTCCCACCGTCTGTGGTGACGGAGATGTTGTCCGCTTCAACCTGCGCGTTGCGGTCGAGCGCTGAGGTGATCTTCTCGCGCACGTCCGATGCCGATGCCCGGACACTCGGCTTAATATTGATCTCATTGATGACGCCAGTCACACCATGGAGCCCGCGGACGTCGGACTCGGCGGCATTGCGCTCGAAGTACCAATGCACCTCACCACTGAGGGTGACCCAGCCGTTCTCGACCTTTACCTTGACCATGCCCGAGGGAACGCGGACATCCCACGACAGGACCTGGAGCACCCGCTTCGCGATGTCGTCATCGGTTACTCGTGTGTCGCCGGCATAGCGCACGTCAAGCTCATCGGCGATGACTTTGACACCGAAAACCCGGCCGGCCGCGCTTTCCGCAGACCACTTTGCTGCGTAGCTGGGGACGTGCCCCGTAAGCGTCACGACACCATCGTTCGCGGTGACGCCGATATGTGCTGCGTCAACACTCGGGTCCCATTCGAGTTCGTCATGGACAGACTGCTGCAGTTCCTTGTTGCTCATGACCCACACCTTTCATAGCTAGATGCCACCAGCCTAGAGTCGACCGTCAGCGGCTCGATCCTCAAGAGGCAAGTGCTCCAGACCGCCTAGTAACTTTGTACTCGAGTTCCCGCTGTCGATCCGTTTATGCCGGTTAGCGTCCGCTCACCTGTGGGAAATTCGGGCCTGATCTGGGGTGGTTGCTTCAGACAGTGCTTCCTTAACCCATCAACAGATGCTCGTGTACCAGCTTACCTAGTGCGACCGTCCCGAGTCTTGAGCGCCTTGTCCTTCGTGTCCGGCCCGGTGAAGCCTCGGTCGCGTGCCCATACGATTGCTGCGCTACGTCTGTGCACGCCTATTTTACCGTAGATCATCGCAGTATGGTTGCGCACTGTGTTGCGTGACAGACCGAGCTCGCTCGCGATTTCTTCATCGCTACGGCCACGACAAATCAGTCCGAGTACCTCACATTCGCGGTGCGTAAGGTCCGCCAGCTCTGCCGCAGGCTTGTCCGTACCGTGCGGCTGCCGGAGCTTGGCGAGCTTCTCAAGTACGGTGCGAGTGAACCAGGACGTGTCCTGCATTACGATCCCGATCGCCGCTGCCAGCTCCTCTTCTGTTCTTTTGCGTTCAGTGATGTCTTGCACCACATTGAGCACACACGGCTGATCATGAATGGTGACGGTATCGGCTGACATCAAGCAGTCTATGGTATGCCCTTCCTTCGTCCGCAGCGCGGCTTCCCAGCTGCGGATGTGCCCCGTCTTCTCGAGCATTTGCCGCCGCCGCTCTGGCGGGTCTTCCCACCAGTCTAACTCTGCCACACTCTTACCGATGATTTCTTCGGCAGCATAGCCAGTCATATTGAGAAATGCGTCGTTGATATCCAAAATTCGGAATCGGTCCCCGGTATTGATGGTCATGGGCACGGGGGCCAGTCTGAACGCCTTGGCAAATCGCTCTTCGCTCTGCCGCAGAGCTGCCTCCGCCTTCTTGCGCGGTTCGAGGTCCATGAAGGTAAATAGCATGCAGGCTTCATCACCGATCTCAATCGGATGACCAGCAACGATGACAAACTTGCTTGCACCGTCGGGAAGGCCGAGAAGGGCCTCCATTTGCGGGATCGTGCGCCCCTCCTTGAGACGCTCAATCGCGAGTTCCCTATGTCCGGCCTGTGCAAGAACGTCGATTTCGTATACGGACCGACCGATGATGTCATGCCGCGCGTAACCAGTCATCTCCAAGAAGCCCTGATTTACCTTAACGTAGCGCAGGTCGGACAGGCGGCAGATGATTGCAGGTGCAGGATTTGCAGCGAACGTCTTCTCGAATCTGTCCTCAGCGCCATAGCGGTCCGTGACATTACCCATTACCAGCACCAAACAGTCTGGATCATCGGCTGTGTCGGTCAATACCAGGCTGCGGATTTCGTGAATCCAGCGAGGTTCATCCTCTCCTGTCCTGGCAACCTCTACTATGACGTCGCGAAAGGCCTCCCCCGCCACAACGCGATCCATCGGGTACTGGTCATCGGAAAGCCGATGCCGGTTCCGGTGCCGCAGCTCAAAACGCTTCCGGTATTCGGCCACCGTGGCGCCGAGATCCTCAAGTTTGGTCACCCCGTGCATCGCCAACGCCGCTTCGTTGGCCCAAAAGATCGTCTGGTCCGGGTCGATGAGGATGACGCCCTCGGACAATCCGGCGATGATCTGCTGCAGCTGCCGCCGGTCGAACTCGTTGACGGGGAATAGTCTCACTCATCTAGAGCTTCGCACATGGGCACCGCCCGCACTCTGCGCCGATTGCCTCACTGGCCATACTCGCGGCAGCGATTATCGACCGCACACAGCAAACAACATCGTGGCCGTCGGGCGACCAGTTCCAACCATTCTGACCCCTCACATGCCTCGCTTGACCTTCTCCGCGGGATTCGTAACGGCATGGTCTGCATTGCTCACGTCTTGGTCGAAGCCCGCAGTCGTTGCAGTCAATCACCGTGATGGTCATCCCCGAAGGATCGGTAAGGTCATCATCAAGTCTATAATGGCGCCGCAAAGACTATAACGGTAGACATCTTTTCCTCGGATTGGCCCGGTCTCCAAAAGGTAGCATCGGCTGCTGTAGATCTCAACATTATGGGCGTGGCGGCGGGAGATAGGGGTAGCCGGCGGGGTCAAAGGTCACCCATCGACCATCCATCGCTGGCGGGACAAACCATAGGTTGTCGACGGCTCTCTTGCGGCACGATTGTCCTCCAGACAACATGTGCGTAGGAACTTTCGGATCACGGCGCTAAGTAGAAGGGGGCATAAAATGGCGACGACCAAAGCGATTTCCAGGAACTCGTACGAAAGGCTCCGGCAGCCACTTCTCCGGGAGTGATCGTGGCGGTCGGCAACCTTTCTCGGGCCGAAGACAACGAATATTTCCTGTTGACCTTATCGAATGGCACCTCGGTGAGGCTGCCTATCGCCGCGGTTAGGCGGCATCGCGAATTGGGAAGCACCTTTGGCCAGCCGCTGGTGGAGGTCGAACTCGAGCTCTCCCGTCTGCCAGCGGAGGCGGTCGGCGCCATGAGTATTCCGCGCGAAAGTGGACTTCTCTTGTTGCACGAAGGCGACTTGGCGCTGGCCCACGCGGGAGCAAGGACCGTAAGCGCAGTTGGGCACCGCCTTGGCAGTTTGATCAGGGCGATCCTGGAGAAGCTCTCGGAAGTGCCGCCCACAGTATGATCAGCAGGGCCAGCTAGGCGGACTCACGCTGACTGTACATAGCCGGAATTCCAGATAATTCCGGCACTGGTGGTGAAGCGGTCGAGGACGGACACGATCGAGGGGACATGGCGTGCCAGGGCGCTCCAGTCTCCTCATCCTCAGCCGCCGTCCGGTCCCCACTCACAACCTGTAGCACGCGACCCTCCGCGTTCCGCACGGGCAGAAGCAGATCGAACCGGATCGGTCGTCCTCTTGACCAGATCGGACCTGTGCGCCTCCCTTTCAATCAAACGTATCCATGCCGCCGGTTCTCTCGCGTGTGAGGTGCAATGCGTTGCCGCAGATGCGGGTCCGGACCAAGTTGTAGTCTCGAGCACATCATCGTGGAGAGAGACCCGCGGCCACGGACCGGTGCTATTCAAGCCCCGACGGGTGAGTTATGAACGCCACACTCAGGACAGCACGGGTGAACTTCCAGCAGATGGAGTTGATCCAATGGCCATGCAAGCCGTTCCGCCGGCACTCGCCACCCCGACCGATCTCGGTGGCAACGCAACCCGCGATATCGCCGCTGCTCTGAACGGGCTGCTCGCCGACGTATTCGCCCTCTACATCAAGACCAAGAATTTTCATTGGCACATGAGTGGCCCGCACTTCCGCGACTACCACCTATTGTTGGACGAACATTCCGACCAGATTTTCGCGATGACCGACATCCTGGCTGAGCGCGTACGCAAGCTCGGACAGCTCACTCTGCATTCCATTGGCGAGATATCGCGCAACCAGCGAATCCCCGACAACGACGCTCCCTACGTCACCCCACAAGACATGCTTGCCGAACTGCGCTCGGACAACGCCGATCTGGCCAAGCGGATGCGAGAGGCGCACAGCATGATCGAGGAACTTGGTGACGTGGCCACCACCAGCCAGTTGGAGGTCTTCATTGATGAGACCGAGCGGCGCGTATGGTTCTTGTACCGAGGCAAGCCATATCCCGCCAAGCTCGGCGTAGCCGCCGGCGTCAATTTGGCGGGGCCGCTTTCCAGCACTGCCGGACGCAATTGATAGTCGGCGATCCATTAGCGTAGATCGGCAGAAGTCGGCGGTTCTCTGGTGTTTCGGCGGTTGTTTTGTACGCATCCCGGGCGCCCTCCCAGGGACTTCTTCCGGCCTCAGGAGGCGTGCGTTTCAAGGCTCCTGAGGTTTGCCGCCGGACCCGTCTGTCCCGATCGGATCAGGGAGGCGTGCGCATGAAAGTCTCGGATCTCTTCGTCAAATGCCTCGAGGCAGAAGGGGTGCGCTATGTCTTCGGCGTGCCGGGAGAGGAGACGGAGGATCTCCTCTTTTCGCTCGAGAGCTCCACCGTCAGGTTCGTTCCGTGCCGGCACGAACAAGGTGCGGCCTTCATTGCTGATGTATGGGGACGCCTGACCGGTAAAGCGGGCGTGTGTCTGTCGACGCTTGGTCCCGGTGCCACCAACCTCATGACCGCCGTCGCCGATGCCAACCTCGACAAGGCGCCGCTTGTCGCCGTCACGGCGCAGGGCGGCCTGGACCGGCTCCATCACGAAAGCCATCAGCGACTCGACATCGTCCGCATGTTTGCTGCGATCACCAAGTGGAACGGCGCGATCTTTGATCCACGCGTCCTGCCGGAGATCGTCCGTAACGCCTTCAAACTCGCCGAGATGGAGAAGCCGGGTGCGACGCATATCGAACTTGCTGAGGACGTGGCGCGGCTCGAGGTGCCTGCGGCTCTTGCGCCGATAACGCCGCGCCCTGTGCGGCGTCCGGACCCCGACCGGCGGGCGGTCGAGGAGGTGTTGGCGCTGCTTCGCAAGGCCGAATGGCCGCTGATCATCGCCGGCAATGGGGCGATCCGCGAGCGTGCGAGCCAAGAGCTTGCGCGCCTCGCCGACGCCCATGGCATCCCGGTCGTCGCCACCTTCATGGGAAAGGGCGCGATCTCGGATCGCTCGCCGCAATCCCTGTTCTGCATCGGCACTGGGTTCAAGGACTACGTCCGCGAGGCGGTGGAGGCCGCCGATCTGGTGCTCACCCTCGGCTATGATATCGCCGAATACGCACCTGATCGCTGGAACCCGGCCAGCGATAAGATCATTGTCCACATTGATGTGACACCGGCTGAGGTTTATGGCAAGTACCCGGCAGCCGTCGAGGTCGTCGGCGATATCAACGCGACGCTCCGAACGCTGAACGGCCGGCTGGAGGAGACGCCACTTACTCTCGACCGCAGCTGGTACGCGCCAGTGCGCCAGCGAGTCCTGGACGACATTGCCGGCTACGAACTGAGTGGGCCGCCCTTCACCATTCCCGGCGCCCTCCACCTCATTCGCGAGCTACTGCCCGATGATGGACTTCTCATCAGCGATGTCGGCAGCCACAAGGTCTGGATCGCACGGAATTTCCCGACCTACTGTCCCAATGGTTGCATCATCAGCAACGGACTCGCGGCGATGGGGATTGCGCTACCAGGCGGCATTGCCGCTGCGCTCGCCGTGCCGGGCCGGGCGATCGTCGCGGCCATGGGTGATGGCGGCTTCCTCATGAACTCGCAGGAGCTCGAGACGGCGAAGCGCCTCGCCGTCGGCTACACAGTCGTGATCTTCAATGACAACGACTACGGGCTGATTTCCTGGAAGCAGGACATGTCGCGCGGCCGCTCCACCGGCACGCGCATCGGCAACCCAGACTTCAAGGCCTATGCCGAAAGCTTCGGCATTCCCGCTTACCGGCCCAGCTCAGTGGAAGAACTGCGCAGGACACTTAACGAGGCCATCCGCTCCCGGGAGTTGCGGCTCATAGAGATCCCCGTCGACCCCTCCGTCAATCGTGGCCTTGTCGCCAGGCTCGAACACTACTGGAGCAGTAAGGAATAGGAGGAGGCCCGGCGCACAAACGGAGGGCCGTTGCAGAATGCAAGGTACCGGGCAGTGACCAACATCCACCGGATTGCCGTCCCCGCGAGAGCCGAATGAAACGTCCTTCGCGTCCGCGCTCGAAGGTGTGGGGACGAGCGGCAGGCACGCTGGATGCCGCCGCGGCGGAGTCATAGAGAGCAGGTCATGCACATTGCGGCACTGTCGGGCTGGACGAGGGAGCAGCGAAGCGTCGTCGTCGTAGGTTTTCTCGGCTAGACCCTCGACGCCCTTCGACTTCTTTCTGTGGTCTTCGTCTTGAAGGACGTCCCGCAAGAGCTTGGCACCAAGATCACCGACGTGACGGTGGCAATCCTGCTGACACTCGCGATGCGACCGATATAGGCGCCTTCCTCTTCGGACGCGCTGCAGATCGTTATGGCCGCTGTCCGACCTTGATGGTCGACGTCGCGCTCCATTCGTTCCTCGAGTTTGCTTCGGGTTTCGCCCCCAACCTTACGTAAGCGTTTGGTGTGACCCGTCTGGCGGCGTGCGGCGCGGTCAGAGATGTTGCTGCTTCGGGAGCCTCCTTCTGGAGTGTTCCAGAAGGAGGCTGAATGACCGAGGCGGAGATCGTCACGCGCCGGCGGAAGTGGACGGGGGAAGAGAAGGCGGCTCTGCTCGCTGAGGTGGAGGCGGAAGGTGGCCGCGTTGCGATGGTCGCGCGGCGTCATGGGCTATCGGAGAGCCTGCTCTACAACTGGCGATCGGTGGCGAAGGCGGCCATGCCGCCGCACAGGGCGGAGCCGATGGAGTTCAGGCCGATTGGCGTGATCGGTCGGACAAATGAAGCGCCGCCGGCACTGCTGGTGGCACCTGAGCCGCGGTTGCCGACAGGCGAGCAGCGGGAAGAACGCACCAGCAAGATCGAGATCGCGCTTCCCAATGGCGTGCGGGTGAAGGTCGGTGCATCCGTCAGTGAGAAGGCTCTGTCGCGGGTATTACGTGCCGTGAAGGGCGCGGTGTGATCAGCCTCGCACCTGGCACCAAGGTATTCCTCGCCTGCCGTCCGGTTGATCTGCGCAACGGGTTCGATGGCCTGGCAGCCAAGGCACAGCAGATCATCGGCGCCGACCCGTTCAGTGGTCACCTGTTCCTGTACCGCGGCAAGCGCGGTGACTATTTGAAGGCGCTGTACTGGGACGGCAGCGGTCTGTGCCTGTTCGCCAAGCGGTTGGAGAAGGGCCGCTTCGTATGGCCGCCGATTGTTGATGGCGCGATGACGCTGACGCCGGCGCAATTGGCGCTGCTGATCGAGGCGATGGACTGGCGCAGAACGGTAGCATCGCCGTTGCCGGCGCGGCCAGTGCTGGTCTGACAAGGCAGCGATTTATTGTTGATGATGGTCGGCGAATCGCCGCACCTGCCAAGGCTATCTTATGTCGCTCGCCATGGCTGACCTGCCCGCCGATCCCGAGGCGTTGCGCGCGTTTGCGCTGGCCTGTCAGGCCGAGCTGAAGGCGGCCGAACTTTCGGTTCAGCTGCGAACACTGGAGATCGAGAAGCTGAAGTTCCAGATCGCCAAACTGCGACGCATGCAGTTTGGCCGTTCGTCGGAACGGATCACCCGGCAGATCGAGCAGCTCGCCCTGCAGCTTGAAGAGCTGGAGACCAGCGAGGCCGAGGATATCGTCAAGGCGGCGGCGGAACATCGGCCGCCGCCGCTGCGCCAGCGTGCGACGCCGAAGCGCAAGCCGTTGCCCGAGCACCTGCTGCGGCAGGAGATCGTTCATCAACCTGCGGCTGATGGCGCCTGCGTCTGCCCGGACTGCGGTGGTGGCATGGCGAAGCTCGGCGAGGACGTGACCGAGGTGCTGGACTATGTGCCTGGCCGCTTCCAGGTGATCCGGCATATCCGGCCCAAATACGCCTGCAAGGCGTGCGATGCGATCACCCAGGCACCTGCGCCCGCGATGCCGACACCGCGTGGTCGTGCCACACCGGCGATGCTCGCGCATCTGCTGGTGTCGAAATACTGCGATCACCTGCCGCTCTACCGGCAGAGCGACATCTATGCTCGCGACGGGGTCGATCTCGACCGATCCACGCTGTGCGACTGGGTCGGTCAGGCGGCATGGCTGCTGGCGCCGATTGTCGAGGGGATCAGACGACACGTGTTCGCTGCGGAGAAGATCCACGGCGATGACACCACCGTGCCAGTGCTGTCGCCAGGTCTCGGCCGAACCAAGACCGGGCGGCTCTGGGTGTATGTGCGCGACGATCGACCATTCTGCGGCACGGCGCCGCCGGCGGCCGCCTACTTCTACAGTCCCGATCGTGGTGGCGCGCATCCGGCAGGGCATTTGGCAGAGTTCACCGGCTTCCTTCAGGCCGATGGCTACGCTGGCTTCGAGGCACTCTACGATCAGCGCGCCACCGATCGGAGCCTTCGCACGAACCAGGCGATCACCGAGGTCGCCTGCTGGGCGCATTGCCGGCGCAAGTTCTTCGATGTCTGGAACGGCAAGAAGTCTCCGGTCGCCAAGCAGGCGATCGAGCGCATTGCCACCTTCTACGCCATCGAGGCCAAAGCGCGCTTCGCGCCGACCGATGAGCGGCTGATGCACCGGGCCGATGCCGCGCCGCTGCTCGCCGCGTTCTTCAATTGGGCAGGCAAGGTCGTCACCAGGCTATCGGCCAAGTCAGAGCTGGCCGAGGCATTCCGCTATACGCTGAAGCGGCAGGAGGCATTGTCGCGCTTCCTCACCGACGCAAGGCTCGAGATCGACAACAACATCGCCGAGAACGCCATGCGCGGAATCGCGCTCGGACGGAAGAATTACCTGTTCGCCGGATCAGATGCCGGTGGCGAGCGCGCCGCCGCCATCTACTCCATCCTGCAGACCGTCAAGCTCAATGAGATCAACCCGGAAGCGTATCTGCGCAACACCCTCGACCAGATCGCCAATGGGCACCCGATCAGCCAGATCAACGAACTAATGCCGTGGACGCCCTCAACACCGCCCTGATCCAACGGTCGTCACCAAACGCTTACTGCAGGCTGACGGGTCGGACCGCAGCATTCCAGAGTGCGTCGTGTTTTGCCGAACGGTCTCGTCGACAAAGGCTATCGCCGCATCGAGCTCGGAATAGTCGAGTTCGCGGCGCTCGAGCGGGTGTCGCGTTGCCGCTTGGATGGAGAATAGGGCTCTGTTGCGTTGAGCGGGGCGCCACGGGCCGGTAGTGGCGGGGGGTCTGCAGGCGGAGGACATCGCGCGTGAGCGTGGCGCGATCGTTGAGCAGAGTGCGGAAGCTGTGTACCGGCAGCGGCTCGCCCTCCCCCGGGCCGGTGTGTTTGCTGGCGGCCTTGTGGCGTGCTGCCGGCGAGGGTGTGGCCTTGGCCACCGGTGAGGAGCGCTGCGCATCACGCTTGGCTGGATCGGGCTCGTCGAACAGGACGGCGCCAGGCTCCGGCGCATGTGCCATTCCAGATAATAGGCCAGCATGCAGAGCAGCACGTGCGCGCGCACCCGGGGCGCGGTCCAGTGGAAGACCGGACGAAGCTCCAGATCGACGGTCTTCAACGACCGGAAGGCCTGCTCCACGCTGGAGAGGCTTTTGTAGGCTCGCACGGTGGCGGCGGTGTCGGCACCAGGCGTTCGCCCGGATCGTCAGGGCTGTCGATCTCCGCCATAACCTACCCCCGCGAAGGCGGGGGTCGCGGTCATCGAACAGCGACGGCTGCAACGGACCACCCTCGGCCACCAGCGCCTTGATCGCCGGGGCGCGCAGCGCGGTGATCCAATCGAGACCGGCCGGGCGCAGCGCCGCGTCGATCCGCGCGCTGGTCAGCAGTCCACGATCGCCGACCATCCACCACGCGCTGCAATTTGAACCGCCGCTTCAGGCAGGGCACGAACGATCTGCACCGGCCTCGGCGGCCGCCAGCAGCTTCTCGCCGCGCAGCACGGCGCGGAGCTGCTCGATGCGTTCCCCTGGCCAGTCGGACAGATTGGCCAGCGGCCGGTTCTTGGTCTTGCCGGCTTGGCGGTAGCTCTCGCGCAGCAGGACGGCAGGCGGCGAGCTTCGGTTGGGGATGACCGCGACATACATGCGCGGACGGAATCAGCCCAATTCGCGTCATGTCAAGCGCAAACGTCTGTCCTCCATGACCGCATGCCCGGCACATGCCTATACTCGTCAACGAACTACGTAAAAAATGAGCAAAGGTCGGTTTAAGGCGAGGCGAGTCGCCCCTTCAATCTGCTCCTTCCGCACACCGCGATCCATGCCGCGACGCTGCTAAGTGCGGAATATCCGAAGATTATGCCCAGCTCACGCTCGAGGTGCTGTTCCTTAGCACTCCGCTGATTCTACAGCGATTAAAAGAGCAGGATCTGCATCTGGGCCTGTCTACGACAGATCGGTGGCCGACGAAGCTTACGAGGTGCTTCCTCTATTCTCCGAAACGTTATGTCCTGGTTGCCGGCGAGCAGGCGTCTCTTCCGCGCCAATTGAGTTGGGCGGAGATCGCCGAGCTGCCGCTGTGCTTGCTGAGCCAGGACATGCAAAATCGCCAGACGCTCGACGAGATTTTCAGGGAATTGGGAGCGGCGCCCAATATCGTGTGGAGAACAACGCAATCCGTGCTCTCCTGGCCGAATCACTGAGCGGGCGCGCATTCAGCATCATGCCTCTCAGCGCTTTACCGACACAATATGCTGGAGCCGGCATCCGCGCCCACCCAATCACGCCGGAGTGCGCCGAGGATGTCCGCTTGGTGAGGCTTCGGCGCGAAACGCAGCCTGCGCTGTCCAAGGCGGCCTGGCAGCTGCAGCAAATCTCGACCTTCAGGCCATTCTCGACGACCCTTGTCAACCGGGCGTGATAAGCGACGCTTATCACGAGGTTCGATCAAACGATTGGACCCAGCCAGCTCAGATGGGTACCTTCCCTTCGTTGGCATCCGAACAACGTGTAGCTGCGAAAGAAGGAAAGGAAGCGCATTCCCATGGTGAAAGTCTTATGTGTCCTTTATCCCAACCCGGAGGCTGGATACCCGCCGACCTATCCCCGGGATGACATCCCAATCATCACCCACTATGCCAATGGCCAAACCGCTCCCACACCGCAGGGACCTCTTGGATTCAAGCCGGGCGAACTTGTCGGATGTGTCTCAGGCGAACTGGGCCTTCGCAGCTATTTGGAGAAGCTCGGCCATGAGCTGATCGTGACCAGCGACAAGGACGGCCCGAACTCGGAGTTCGAGAAGCATCTTCCTGACGCGGAAGTGGTCATTTCTCAGCCTTTC
>CAWKGV010000001.1:0-369808 GCA_963849305.1 uncultured Pseudomonadota bacterium | reverse complement strand
GGAATGCTGAAATTCTGCGGGCCATCGGTCGCAAGCTCCCAGGGCGCGCCGGTCCCTTGGAAACCGTCGTAGGAGAGCCCGTTCACGTATAGGTTCTGGTCCGTGCCATCGTAGGCGTTCCCCTGCGCGTCGGTAGGACCGTTGCGGTTACTCAGATAATCGACCGTGACCGTGTGCGCGCCCGGTCCCCATATTGCTGCTCAGGTTGAAGGTCTGCTGCTGGCCTTTGTACTTGATCGCGGTGGTGGTGAAGGTACCGCCTACCTGCTGGCCGTCCACGGCAACTGTGAACTGTGCATCGCCCTGGTACGGGTCCTCGGACATCTGCAACGACAGCGTGTCGGGCCCCGAACTGTAATCCACCGGCCCAGGGGTGGTGCTGGTGTGGAGGGCGCATCCGCCGGAATTGGCGTTGGTGTCGTTGACGTTGAACACGGCGTTGCCCGGAATCAGGACATTCGTGTTGTTCGGTGGGAACTCGGGCGAGGTGTAGATCGGCACAGTCGAATTGAAACAGTCTGTCCGTCATAGGAGAAACTGTTGACGTAGAGGTTCCGGTCTCCGAGGTTCTCGGCGGCCTTGTCGCCGGTGGTGCCGTTGTTGTTGGCGAACGTCTTCGTGATCTGGTGCGGACCCGGTGCGGAAATTGCCTTGAAGGGCAAGTGCTGAGTTTGGCCGGCGGCATGGGATTCCGTCACGGTTTGAAGGCCCCCGATCTGCTGGCCGTCCACACTGACCGTGAACTCGGCGTGCCGTTCGGAATATTGGAGGTGCCGCCGGAATTTTCCGACATCTGGAAGGCTAGCGTGTCGGACCCGAGCCAATCACGTCGGACATGATGAAAGTCTCCGTTATTGGTTTGCGAAATGCGTTGGTACGGACGATATACCCAGGGGCAGGCTCGTTAACAGCAAAGGTTTGCCGCGCCCAGACAGCGGCGACGCTTCTGTCGGCAATGTCGCGAGTTTCTGGGTTGCGCGGTGTGGATCAATCGCTGGTTGCGGACATCGGTCCTAACTGATTCGAATTATGGGAAGATCGCTGGACAACCTCGGATGGGGCGCCGCGTTCCGATGCCCATCGGGTTCGTCGGGAACATCGCTATGCCGTTGAACGAGGACAAGCGGGCAGTTACGCTGTCCGTGAACGGCGTGGATCGCCAATTGAGATCGCGCCCTGGACGACGCTGCTCGACGCGTTGCGCGAGTATCTGGACCTGACCGGCACCAAAAAGGGCTGCGACCACGGCCAATGCGGCGCCTGCACGGTCCTGGTCGACGGGGTGCGGGTGAACTCGTGCCTCGCTCTGGCGGTGATGAAGGAAGGGGCGCGATCCAGACCATCGAGGGGCTCGCGACCGATGGCGCCCTGCACCCGTTGCAGCAGGCGTTCATCGAGCACGACGCGTTCCAGTGCGGGTACTGCACGCCGGGCCAGATCTGCTCGGGGGTGGGCCTGATCGGCGAGGGCAGGGCGCATACCGCCGATGAAATTCGCGAGCTGATGAGCGGCAATATCTGCCGCTGCGGCGCCTATCCGAACATCGTCGCCGCGATCGAGGACGTGTTGGGCGCGAGCGGCGGAGGGGTCCGGCGATGAACCGCTTCGAATATGCGCGCACGGCCGATGTCGCCGAGGCCGTACGCGCGCGCACCGCCGATCCCGGCGCCATTTCGTCGCCGGCGGGACGAACCTGATTGATCTGATGAAGGAGAACGTCGCCCGGCCGACCCGGCTGATCGACATCACGCACCTGCCGCTGCGGCAAATCGAGGAGACGGCGGACGGCGGCCTGCGGCTTGGCGCGCTGGCGACCAACACCGAGGTCGCTTACCACCCGCGTGTGGAGCAGCGGTACCCGCTGCTGGCGAGCGCGATCCTGGCCGGTGCCTCGCCGCAGTTGCGCAACGCCGCCTCGACCGGGGGCAACCTGTTGCAGCGCACGCGCTGCTATTACTTCTACGACACCGGTACCCCTTGCAACAAACGCCAGCCCGGAAGCGGCTGCCCGGCGATCAGCGGGGTCAATCGCATCCACGCGATCCTGGGGACCAGCGAGCACTGCATCGCGACGCATCCCTCCGACATGTGCGTCGCGTTGGCCGCTCTGGCGGCGACGGTGCGGGTGACCGGCAGCAAGGGCGAGCGCGCGATCCCGTTCGCCGAATTCCACCGGCTGCCCGGCGACACGCCGCACATCGACACCAATTTGGGCGATGACGAGATCATCACCGCGGTCGATCTCCCGGCCGAAAGCTTCGCCCGCAACTACACCTATTTGAAGCTGCGCGATCGCCTGTCCTACGCCTTCGCCCTGGTTTCGGTGGCGGCGGCGCTGGAGCTGGACGGCGACACGATCAAGCAATGCCGCCTGGCGCTGGGCGGGGTCGCGCACAAGCCCTGGCGGGACATGGAGGTAGAGGCGTTCCTGCGCGGCAAGCGCGCCACAGGCGAGCCGTTCGCCGAAGCCGCGCGGATGCTGCTGAAGGCGCCAAGGGCTATGGCGGCAACAGCTTCAAGCTGGAGCTGGCGCGGCTCGCGATCGTCCGGGCGCTGTCGCAGGCGGCGGCCGGAACGCCGCAATCGCAGATCGACAAGCGGGTGCAGTAGCGATGAGCTTCATCGGAACCCCGGTCTCCCGCGTCGACGGCCGCGCCAAGGTCACCGGCGAGGCGAAATACGCGGCCGAGTACAAGGCGCCCGACCTGACTTATGGGGTCGTGGTGTCCACCGCGATCGCGAGGGGCCGTATCACGCGCATCGACACCGCCGAGGCGCTCGCCGTGCCCGGCGTGGTGCAGGTCTTCACGCACGAGAACCGGCCGAGCCTCGCTTGGTTCAGCAGCAGCTACAAGGACGAGGACGCGCCGCCGGGCAAGCCGTTCCGCCCGCTCTATAGCGACGAGATCCAGTTCAGCGGCCAGCCGGTCGCCCTGGTGGTCGCCGAGGAGTTCGAGACCGCGCGCTACGCCGCCTCGCTGGTACGGGTGGAATACGAGCGCGCCGAGCATGTCATCGACCTGGGCCGCCAGCGCGACGAAGCCGACGATGCGCCGACCGGCTTCAGGCAGCGCCGCCGAAGCCGCGCGGCGACGTGGCGGCGGCTTCCGCGCGGCGGCGAACAGGATCGAGGCGGAGTACAGCTCGCCGTTCGAGCACCACAATCCGATGGAGATGCACGCCTCCACGGTGGTCTGGGAGGGCGACGGCAAGCTCACCGTCTACGACAAGTCGCAGGGCTCGCAGAACAGCCACGGCTACGTCACCAGCGTCTTCGGCCTGTCCAAGAGCGACGTGCGGGTGGTCAACGCCTATGTCGGCGGCGCCTTCGGCTCCGGCCTGCGGCCGCAATACCAGCTGTTCCTCGCGGTCATGGCGGCGACCCAGTTGCAGCGCTCGGTGCGCGTGGTGCTGACGCGCCAGCAGATGTTCACCTTCGGCCATCGACCCCGACACGATCCAGACCTTGGCGCTGGGCGCCGACGCGGAGGGCGCGCTGACCGCCATCACGCATGAGGCGCTCGGCGACACCTCGCGCTTCGAGGACTATACCGAGATCGATCGTCAACTGGTCCGGCCTGCTCTACAAATGCGACAATTTCCGCGGCGGCCACAAGTTGGCGAAGCTCGACACCTATACGCCGCTCGACATGCGCGCGCCGGGCGCGGCGCTCGGGGTCTATGCGCTGGAATGCGCGATCGACGAACTGGCGTACCGCGCCGGCCGCGATCCGCTGGATTTCCGGCTGCGCAACTACTCCGAGATCGACCAGGACGAGAACAAGAACTACACCAGCAAGGCGCTGCGCGCCGCCTATCAGCTCGGCGCCGAGCGGTTCGGCTGGTCGCGACGCAGCGCGGCGCCGCGCTCCATGCGCGACGGCCACGAGCTGATCGGCTGGGGCGTGGCCGCGGGCATCTGGGAAGCATGCAGATGAAGACCAGCGCGCGCGCGGTGCTGACCGGCGGGCCGCGGCTGGAGATCGCCAGCGCGACCACCGACATCGGCACCGGCACCTACACCATCATGGCGCAGCTCGCCGCCGAAGCCCTCGGCCTGCCGATCGAGGCCGTGACGCCGCGGCTCGGCGATTCCAGCCTGCCGACCGCGCCGCTGGAAGGCGGCTCCTGGACCGCCGCCTCGGTGGGCTCGGCGGTCCAGGCGGCGTGCGAGACCATGCGCAAGACGCTGTTCGGGCTGGCGCGCCGGATGGACGGCTCCCCGCTCGCCAATGTCGACCTCGAGCGCGTGACCTTCTCCGACGGCCATATCCGGCTGAAAAGCGATCCGTCGCGGGCGGTGGCGATCGAGGCGGTGCTGCGCGCGAGCGGGCGCGAGCGGATCGAGGAGGAGGAGTCCGCCGCACCCGGAACAATCAGCGCCCGGCGTTACGCGCGCTACGCCCACTCGGCGGTATTCGCCGAGGTGCGGGTGGACGAGGAGCTGAAGGTTGTGCGCGTGATGCGCGTCGTGAGCGCGGTGGCGGCCGGGCGCATCCTGAACACCAAGACGGCGCGCAGCCAGATCCTTGGCGGCGTCGTCTGGGGCATCGGCATGGCGCTCGAGGAGGAGACCATGCCCGACCATGCGCTCGGCCGGTTCATGAATCACAACCTCGCCGAGTACCATGTTCCGGTGAACGCGGATGTGCACGAGATCGACGTGATCTTCGTCGATGAGGTCGATCACGAGGTGAATCAGATCGGCGTCAAGGGGCTGGGCGAGATCGGCATCGTCGGCACGGCGGCGGCGATCGCCAACGCGATCTATCACGCGACCGGCAAGCGGGTGCGCGATCTGCCGATCACGATCGACAAGCTGCTTGGGTAAGGATCATTTCGCGATCGCGAGCACGGCGATGATGATGAGGCCGGTGACGACGTAGCGCAGCCCGGCGCCGACACGCATGACATCCAGCATCGTCACGATCAGGTCGAGCAGGGTGGCCGCACCCCACAACCCGGCAGCCGATGCCTGGCCGCCGGCAACGCTGGTTCCGCCAAGCACGACCACGGCGATCGACATCAGGAGATAAGCTTCACCCATGTCGAGCGAGGCGCCGCCGGAATAGGCGGCCAAGAGCGTGCCGGCCAGCCCGGAGAGCATGGCGGAGATCAGATAGACGCCGGCCAGCGTCCACGCCACCTTGAGCCCGGCGAGGTACGCGGCGCGCGGGCTTTGGCCCACCGCCAGCACTGATCGACCAAAGGTCGAGCGCCGCAGCACCTGCGCAACGGCAATGGTGACGGCGATGAAGACCAGCGCGATCACCGGGACGCGCGAAACCTGCAGCGTGGTGAAATCGGCCAGCGCCGGCGCCGGCTTGGCGGTCGAGCCGCTGGAATAGACGATTGCCATAGACTGCACGACGAAACCCGCGGCCAGCGTGCCGATCATGGGCGGAATCGCCAGCGCCTGGATCAGCACGACATTGGCAATCCCGGTCGCGAGCCCCACCGCGATGCCGGTGAGCAGCCCCGGAAGCAGCGCGGCGTTGCTGCCGTTCATCACTCCCATCGCCACATACCCGGCGAGCGTCATCACGCCCGGGATCGACAGATCGATGTTGCCCGGGCCGGCGGCGATCACCAGCATCTGGCCGATGCCGACGATCACGAAGAAGGTGGCGAACTGGACGGCGACCGCGAGCGTCTCGAAGCCGCCGCGCCCCTGCACCGCGGCCACGGTGAGCAGCCACACGATCAGCGCCCCCAAATAGGCCCAGATCCAGGGGCTGCGGTCGAGCACTCGGCGCAGGGCGTACACGATCAGCGCCTCAGGGTCGCTAGCCGGCGCAAGGCGAGCACCACGATCAGGATGCCGCCCTGGACGCTGAGCTGCCAATCGCTCGAGATGTTCACGAAGGCCAGCAGCGATCCCGTGAGCAGCATGATGAGCGCGCCAATCACGGTGCCGATCGGCGAAACGATGCCGCCGAAGAACTCGCCGCCGCCGACGATCACCGCGGCGATTGATTGCAGCGTGTACTGGCCCCCGACATTGGCATCCCCGGTGGTGTTGAGCCCCGTCATCGCCAAACCGGCGAGCACTCCCAAGACCCCGGCCAGCCCGTAGAGCGTCATGCGCGCGGCCAAAAGCGACCAGCCGGCCCGCTCGATCGCGCGCGGATTGCCGCCGACGCCGCGCAGCACGGCGCCGTACGAGGTGTCCATCAGCAGGAAATGGCCGAGCACGGCAATCACCACCGCCACGATAATCGGCAGCGGCACGACCGGCGAATGCCAGCCGGTCGCCGCGGACAACCAGGCGGGCGCCGCCCCGCCGGGCGTGGGCAGCACGAGCAGCGCGAGCCCGAGCCACACGAACGAGGCGCCGAGCGTGACGACGATGGACGGCAGCCGGCGCACGTGGATCAGCGCCCCCATCGCCACATAGGCCAGCACGCACAACACCAGCGCGCCCACCCCAAGCGCCGGGTCATTCGATAGGGAGGTCGCGGCGATGCAGTTGACCAGCGACAAGAACGGCCCGATGCCCAGATCGATGTCGCCGGCGGCGATGATGCACATTTGCGACGCCGCGGCGAACACCATCGGCAGCGAGAAGTTCAGCAGGAGCGTCAGGCCGAAATAGCTCATCGCGCGCGGCTGGCGCGCGAAGATCAGCGCGAACATCGCGGCCAGGGCCAGGGCCGGTAGCGCGATACGAAGCTGCGCCGCGCCAAAGGCTTGGGGCCGCGCTTGGCGCCGGCCGGTCAGCGTGACGCCGCCGTCACCGGACAACGGCCTGCTCCTTCCGGAAGGAAGAGCGGATCACGCGCTCCTCGGTCAGTTCGCTACGGGCGATCTCGTCGGTGATCCGCCCTTGGTAGAAGACATAGACCCGGTCGCAGTTGACCAACTCGGCATTCTCGGTGGTGTACCAGAGGAAGCAGCGCCCGGCCTCCGCCTGGCGCCGCACCGCCGCATAAAGCTCGCGCTTGGTGCCGACATCAACGCCACGCAGAGGATCGTCCAACAGGATGATGTCGGCGTTGCCGGCGAACGCGCGTGCCACCAACACCTTCTGCTGGTTGCCGCCGCTCAGACTCATGATCGGGTGCTCGACGTCCGGGGTGCGGATGCTGAGACGCTGCCGCCATTGGCGCGCTGTCTCCGCCTCCTGCTTCAGATTGACGAAGCCGAGCCGCGCCATGCCACGGATCAGCCCGATCGTGGTGTTCTCCCCGACCGACCACAAAGGGAATATGCCCTCCGACTGGCGGTCGCCGCTGACATAGGCGGCCGAGCCGCTGACCACCGGTGGACTTGTATGCGTGCGCGCGGCGGCGAAGACGCTGAGGAGCAGGTCGCGCTGCCCGTGGCCGTCGAGGCCGGCGAGCCCAATCACCTCGCCGGCGCACACCCGCACGGCAATGCCGTCCTGCGGGTCCGGCGGCATTTCGATCCGCACGATCGCGTCGGCAACCCCGGCACGGACAGGCGCCTCTTCTGCTTGGGCCGTGCCCACCACGCCCATGCTCTCGACCAGCGTTGCCTCGGTGTACGCACCGGCCGGACCGCTGCCCACGATCTGGCCGTCACGCATCACCACCACGTCGTCGGCATGAGCCAGTACTTCTGCCAAGCGATGCGAGATGAAGACCGCGGCGATTCCCCGCGCCCGGGCCACGGCGGTGTAGGCCATCAACTGCTCGGCGGCGGTCGCGTCGAGCGAGGAGGTCGGCTCGTCCAGGATGACCAGCCGCACCGGCTCCTTGGTTACCGTGAAAGCGCGCGCGATTTCCACCATTTGGCGCTGCCCGAGAGAGAGCAATTCCACTGCCCGGTCCGGATCGATGCCGTGCCCCGGGAAGATCTCGTCAAGCGCGGCGGCGATCAGCTTGCGGGCGCGCCGCCGCCAGCCCAAACCGCGCAGGGTCTTGTGGATGACGCGGGCATTCTCGAACACGCGCAGATTCGGGCAAAGCGACAGCTCCTGGAAAACGCAGCGGATGCCGAGCGCGTGGGCACGGCGGACATCATAGCCGGCGCCCACGTCCCGCCCGGCGACCTGGAGCGTGCCGGCATCCGGACGCAAGGTGCCGGCCAGGACCTGCATCAGAGTGGATTTGCCGGCGCCGTTATGCCCGACCACACTGACCATGCGGCCAGCATCGATGCTGAGATCGACGCCGGCCAGCGCCTGCACGGCACCAAACCGCTTGGCGATGCCCCTCAGCTCGATCAGCGCGCCGCCCGACTCCGCCAAGGTCTCGGGCTTCCGACCATCAGGTTCCGGGCTCGGGCGAGGGTGGCGGCGGCTTGTGCGCGGCATCGGCGTCGATCAGCTCCGCCGTCCATTGCTGGCTATAGACGGGCGTCGCGACACCGCCCTTCGGCGTCGCCTTGATCCACTTGTCGAGATCGGACGCCGTGATCACCAGCAGCGGAACCGTCATCTGGTTGGGCACCTTCTTGCCTGCCAGAACCTGCTGCGCCACCCAAAAGGCGATCGAGGCGCAGCCGGGCGCGGAGGACACCGACATGGTTTGGTAGCCGCCCGGCTTCGCGCGGAGCTGTGCCCACAGTGCGAGTTCATCCTCGCGGTTGCCCATGATGATGAGCGGGGTTTTTCGCCCGGCCGCGGTGAACGCCTGATAGGTGCCGTAGCCGTCGCCGCCCTGGGTGACCACCCCGTTCACCTCGGGCAAGGTGGGCAGGATGCCGGCGACTTCCTTCTGCGCGATGCTCTGGGTCCAGTTCCCGTGCACCGAGCCGACCAGCTTCATGGCCGGATACTTCTTCATCTCGTCAACGATGCCCTTGTGGATATCGTCGTCCACCGAGGTGCCGGCGATGCCGCGAATCTCGAGTATGTTGCCCTTGCCGCCGAGCTGCTTGGCGACGTAGTCAACCTCCATCACGCCCATGCTGACGTAGTTGTAGGCGACCTTGTAGGCGCAGGGCGCGGTCGCCAGGCTGTCGAAAACGACCACGGTGATCTTGGCCCCGCACGCCTCCTTAATCACGCCGTTGAGGGCGGTGGGCGAGGCCGCATCGATGACGATCGCCTTCCAGCCCTGCAGGATCATGTTCTCGATCTGGCTCTCCTGCTGCGGCGCGGAATTGTTGGAATTGACCACCGCGGCCTTGGCGATGAGATGCTGGTCGGTCGCCTGCTTGCTGGCGGCATCCCAGGTCTTCAGCATCTGCTGGCGCCAGGTGTTGCCGGCATATGAGTTGCTGAGCGCGATATCGTCCTGCGAGGTATTGCCCGATGCCACGGCGCCGTCGGCGGCCAAGGCCGACCCGGCCGCCAGGTTCAAGCCCAGGGCCGCGCCAAGGCAGCAGCGCAGCAGCGGTGCGATCATAGTCATTGCAGTTTCCCCCATCTTCGCGGTTTCGCATCTCGTCGCGAGGTCGTCATGAGGCTCGCCCCTCTTGGCGTTCCGCCGGGAGCGGGTGGCTCGCCGGCGGATCTAGTCTAGGGCCGTCTTGCTACTCAGAGAAGCTGGCCAGAGGCCGCGCCCACCACCGGCAACTCGCCCGAAGGTGCGACATCAAGCCGGGCCAGGGGCCTCGCTTCGGAACGGGATCAGCCAATCGTCGCCTGCGCGCCCAAGGCGGTCGTTTAGCCGTCACGGTTCATTCCTCGGAAGCGGACATAAACGCGGCGACGTTTCCTCCGGCGGCCACGGGTGGAAAGCGGCCATTTCGCAGCCCATTCAACGAGCGACACTAGCAATTCGCTGAAAGACCCCTTGTTGCGACGCGGCGCGCAATGATGGGCTCGCCGCAGCGAAGTAAGCGGGGGAGGCGATGCGCGGCGGCTTCCGGGACCAGGGTGCGTTGTTCTCCTATATTTCGCCGGACTAGCGGGTTCCGAAAGACCACCCGCCGCGCCAGATCCGGCGGTTGGTGGGCTCCGTGCTGAAACAGCTGAGCCCAAGCCTCAGTCGGCTGTATGCGAGCGAAGGCCGTCCCTCGGTGCCGCCAGAGCAACTGCGAGCGCGCTGCTGCCGCGGGTGTTCCACGGCATCCGCTCGGAACGTCAGCTGATCGAGCAGCTCGACAACAACCTCTTGTATCGCTGGTTCGTCGGCCTGGCACCCGACGATCCGGTGTGGGACGCCACGACCTTCACCAAGAACGCGAGCGCCCGCGGGGCGGCGAGATCTTCCAGAAGTTCATGACACGGCTGCCGCACCACCCGGAGGTGAAGCCGCTGCTTTCCGATGAGCATTTCTCAGTGGACGGCACGCTTATCGAAGCTTGGGCGTCGCAGAAGAGCTTTCGCCCACGTTCGCGGCTGGTGGCGACAAGCGACGGGAGAGCCAGCTCTTCCACTGCCCCGACGCCGGACAGCACCCGCAAGGGCACCGCTGTCGGACGGCCGCAGCAGCAGACTGGCGGCCGCCGTGGCGAGTGCGACCCCGGCTGCGAGCAGCAGGCTGGTCCGCAGGCCCTGCATGAAGGTGACCGGCTGTGCCAGCAGCGCACCGAAGACCGCGACCGCCAGCGCGCCACCAACCTGCCGGCTGGTGTTAAACACGCCGCTTGCCGTACCCGCTTGATGCCCCGGCACGCTGTTTAGCAGCACCGCAGCCACCGGCGGCGCCACGCAGGGACCGGCCAGTCCGACGAGGACCATCAGCCCGGACAATGCCCAGATGGGCGTGGAGGACGGGAGGATTGCGAGTACCACCAGGCCGGCCATCATCAGGCCCAGTCCGCCGGTGATGAGCATCCGCGCGCCGAGCCTTTCGACGAGACGGGCACTGAAAGGCGTCAGGAAGGCGCCGGTCAGCATCATCGGCAGGAATGCCAAGCCTGCGGTCAGCGACGACAGCCCCCGTATCTGCTGCAAGTACAGGCTCATCACGAACGGCAGGCCAAAGTAGCCGACCATGAATGCAAACCCGATGAGGTTGGAGACTACTACGTTGCTTGACCGGAGCAGGTCCGGCGGCACCATCGGGTGAGCCCCGCGCGCCTGAGCCGCCACGAAGGCGGTCAACGCCGCCAACGCCACCACGAACGCGATGACCACCCGCGGTGCGCCGAACCCGGCGGCGCCGGCCTCGATCGCCCCGTAGGTCAGGGCACCCATCGCCAAGACGGCGGTCATCTGCCCGAACCAATCGAACGGCACTTTCCGGTGCGGCGAAGGCATCGTGCGGGCAAGCAGAAGCAACGCGACCGCGCCGACCGGCACATTGATGAAGAAGATCAACCGCCAACTGACCAGGGTCAGCAGACCGCCCAGCACGAGGCCGGACGAGGCCGCGACCGCGCCGCCCATCGCCCACACCGCCACTGCGCGTGCTCGCTTCGCCGGCTCCTGATATGCCTGACCGATTAGCGCCATGGATGATGGCATCATCACCGCGGCCGCGGCACCCTGTACGAAACGGGCAACCACCAGAGCGCCCAGCGCAGGCGCAAGGCCGCAGGCCACCGAAGCGGCCACGAACACCGCCAGCCCCGCGCCGAAGGCCCGGCGTGCGCCAAGCCGGTCGGACAGCGCCCCGGCAGACAGCAGAAGCGCGGCGAACATGAGGGTGTAGCCATCGACAACCCATTGCAGGCCGGTCATGCCGCTGCCGAGGTCTCGCCCGATCGCGGGCAGGGCAACGTTGACGATCACCGCGTCCATCGTAATCACGAAGAAGCCGAGCAGCGCGGCGGCCAGAGCCGGACCAGCTCCTGGGCTGCGTTGCCCGGCGGGCGCGCCAACGGAGCGGCAGGAGGAGATGGCCCTGCCGGAGGGCTGGGAATCTGCTCGCCTGATCTCCATCATCCTTGCTCCTTCGCCTCTCGAACGTCCTACCCAAGCCGCCCTGTCAGGCGGCGCTCGGCAGTGCGTAGGCGGGAGATGATGGATGCAGCCGTCATCGATTAGGCAGCGGAACACGCATGGACTTATAAGCGGATCTTCTGGATGCCCTGCGCGGACTAGGACGGCATCGTCGTCTTCCTTGCGGTGGCCCGGGAACTCAGCTTCGCATGGGTCGCCGCGTCACCCTCGGTAGCGCAGCGCGTTGACCAGCAGGGCGAACGCCGGGGTGGGTTGGCGGCGGCTCGGATAATAGAGGTGGTACCCCGGGTAGGGCGGGCACCAATCGGCGAGCACCCGGATCAGGCGCCCGTCGGCGAGATGCGCTAGCACGGCGTCCTCCGACAGATACGCTAGGCCGAATCCCGCCAATGCGGCGTCGAGCATCGGGGCGGATCCGTTGAACACGAGCTGCCCCTCGACCCTGACCCTCAGCTCGCGGCCGCCCTTCTCGAACTCCCAGGCGTAGAGCCCGCCATGCGTCGGCAGGCGCAGGTTGATGCAGGTGTGGGCGGTGAGGTCCTGCGGCGTCTTCGGCCGTGGCCGTTTGGCGAAGTAGGACGGCGCGCCGACGACCGCTGAGCGCATGTCCGGGCCGATGCGCACGGCGATCATGTCCTTCGCCACCATCTCGCCGGAACGAACGCCGGCGTCGTAGCGCTCGGCAACGATGTCCGTGAGGCCGTAGTCGATGACGATCTCCACCTTGATGTCAGGGTAGTCCGGCAAAAGCTTCTGCAGGGCGGGCCAGAGGATCGCCTTCACCGCATGGTCGTGCGCCGTGATGCGGATGGTGCCGGATGGCTTGTCGCGCAGCTCGCTCAGCGCGGCGAGCTCGGCGTCGATCTCGTCCAGGCGCGGCCCGGCGGCCTGGAGCAGCCGCTCACCCGCCTCGGTCGGCGCGACGCTGCGGGTGGTGCGGGTCAGCAGCCGCAGGCCGAGCCGCGCTTCGAGCCCCCGCAGGGTCTGGCTCAGCGCCGATTGCGAGACGCCCAGCTGCGCGGCGGCACGGGTGAAGCTGCGTTCCCGAGCCACGGCGATGAAGGCCACGATGTCGTTGAGGTCAGCTCGGGGCATTCAGAAGGCCGGCTTATAGGTCCATTCGGATTTTAACTCATAGTCCTTGGGAACCAAGCGCTTAGATTGTCGACTGAAGCCCTCGGGCTGCCCACCATCCCTGAGCAGCCGCGACGGCAAGCGATGGAGACGAACAATGGAAATCAAGCGAATCGGTTCACAGCCCTCCGACAAAGGTCCGGAAGCGTACTTCACTGGCACGGTGCGTGTTGACCGGCTGTTCAGTGCGCCCGAGCCGGCCCGAGTTGCCGGCGCAAGCGTCACGTTCGAGCCGGGCGCGCGCACCGCGTGGCACACGCATCCACTGGGCCAGACGTTGATCGTCACGGCCGGCTGCGGCCGGGTCCAGCGCGAGGGCGGACCGGTAGAGGAAATCCGGCCCGGTGACGTGGTCTGGTTCTCGCCGGGCGAGAAGCACTGGCACGGCGCCGCGTCGACAACGGCGATGACCCATATCGCCATTCAGGAAGCACTGAACGGCAAGGTCGTCGATTGGATGGAAAAGGTTACAGACGAACAATACAAGGCCAGGTCAACGACGGACTGAGCGGCGTCTTCGAGGAAGTCTGGTTCATCACGAAGGCAGTTTGCCCATGACAACGTGGACGAGCGACGAGCTCGATAGGATCGGCGGCGCGGAAGAACTGGAGATTGCGTCGCTCCGACGCGATGGAACGTTGCGAAAGCCGGTGACGATCTGGGTCGTCCGCCTCGGCGACGATCTCTATGTCCGATCCGGTTATGGGCGCACCGCCGCTTGGTTTCGCGGCACTCAGGTGCGCCACGAAGGCCGCATCGAGGCTGGCGGCATCGAGAAGGACGTGACCTTCGCAGACGCTGATCCCGCCGTCGAAGACCAGATCGACGCCGGCTACCGCAACAAGTATCGCCGTCATGGTGCGCAATACGTCGATCCAATGATCGCGCCCGAGGCGCGATCGACGACGATCAAGCTGGTGCCGCGCTGAGCAGCCGCGCGACATCTGGCTGCTCATGGAGGAGAAAAAGCAATGCAAAAGCGCAAACTTGGAAGCACGGGCCTCGAGGTCTCCGCCATCGGGCTTGGATGCATGGGAATGACGGGTGCCTACGGCCAAACGCCGGACCGGGACAAGATGATTCCAATCATCCGTGCGGCCGTCGAGCGCGGCGTCACATTCTTCGATACCGCGGAAAGCTACGGCCCGCTCAAGAACGAGGAACTCGTGGGTGAAGCCTTGGCGCCCTTCCGCCGGGAGGTGGTGATCGCGACCAAGTTCGGCCACGACATCGACCCGGTTACGGGAGAGCGGCTTGGCGGCCTCAATAGCCGTCCCGATCACATCAAGGCCGCGGCCGAGGCGATGCTGAAGCGGCTAAATACGGACTACATCGACCTGCTGTATCAGCACCGCGTCGATCCCGACGTGCCGATGGAGGATGTCGCGGGCGCGGTCAAAGAGCTTATCCAGCAAGGCAAGGTCAGGCATTTCGGGCTGTCCGAGGCCGGCACGCGATCGATCCGCCGCGCGCATGCGGTCCAGCCGGTCACCGCGCTTCAGAGCGAATACTCGCTGTGGACGCGCGAACCCGAGGCCGAAATCCTGCCGACCCTGGAAGAGCTGGGCATCGGCCTCGTTCCCTACAGCCCGCTGGGGAAAGGATTCCTCACGGGCAGGATCGACGCAGGCACGACGTTCAACAATTCGGATTTGCGCGGCCGTATCCCGCGCTTCGAGCCGGATGCCCTCAAGGCCAATCTGGCCCTGGTGGATCTCCTTCGCCGGATAGCGGACCGCAAGGGCGCGACGCCCGCTCAAGTCGCGCTCGCCTGGCTGCTCGCCCAGAAGCCCTGGATCGTGCCCATTCCGGGCACCACCAAGCTCGCACGCCTCGAAGAGAACATCGGAGCCGCCTCAGTGGAGCTTGCCGCGGACGATCTCGGCGAAATCGAGGACGCGGCCGCGAAAATCACGGTGCGAGGGGCCCGGTATCCCGAAGAGCTTATGAAGTTGTCGGGCCGGTGATCGTCTGTTGAGCCTGCAGGAATCGAGCATGAAAGCATTGCGATACGTCGCTCTGGCAGTCGTTGTGGCGCTTGGTGGTTTTTCCAGCGCGAGGTCCGCAGAAAGGAAAGACCCAGATCCTGGTTCTGCAAGGGAGCAGTTGGTCGGCGCGTGGCGTCTAGCCTGGATGGAGCAACGGGGTGCAGACGGAAAAGTAACTCGCAGCACCGATCGGAAAGGCATGCTCATCTACACGCCTGATGGCCACATGTCGGTACAGGTGATGTACGCGGCTTCTGAGGCGGGTTCATCCCAGAACCCCGTGCAGTACGCCCGGAGCGGGTATGAGGCTTACTTCGGCAGCTACGACGTCAATGAAACGGCGCATACCATCACCTACCACGTGGAGGGGGCGCTCGTACGAGCGCTTGTGGGTGACGACCTTCCGCGTGTGTACCGGTTTTCTGACGGGCGGCTGACATTGAGATCATCTCGCCCGGACGAACATTGGTCGGTCACCTGGGAACATTATTGAGGAGACAAGCCGAGGTCTTTCATAAGCGCAACCTAAACCGCCAAGACAGGTGCAAGACAGGTGGCGGCGACCGTCGATTGCTACGCTTCGGGTCGAAGACACGACGATTTTCGCGAGATCGATGGCGCTGCCTCAAAAATTCGCGGTGCAAATCGCTCGCTAACCCCGAACACCTAGAGCGGACGACCGGCCTCTAGGCGAAGGCCCCCACAAAGGAGAGTCAATGGCATGAGCAATAACATCGAAGGAAAAGTCGTCGTCATCACGGGTGCGAGCAGCGGCCTCGGCGAGGCAACCGCGCGGCATCTCTCCGCCCAGGGCGCGAGCGTGGTGTTGGGGGCGCGCCGCCAGGATCGCATCCAGGCGCTGGCTCGCGAGCTGACCGGCAACGGCGGCAAGGCGATCGCGATAACCACGGACGTCACCCACCGCGAGCAGGTCAAGGCATTGGTCGACACGGCGGTGCGGACATTCGGACGCGTCGACGTGATGATCAACAACGCCGGGCTGATGCCGCAGGCGCTGCTCGAGCGTTTGCAGATCGACGAGTGGGACCGGATGATCGACGTGAACTTGAAAGGGGTGCTGTACGGCATCGCCGCGGCGCTGCCGTATATGCAGCAGCAGAAATCCGGGCATTTCATCAACGTCTCTTCTGTGGCCGGCCATAAGGTCGGGCCCGGTTTCGCCGTGTATGCGGCGACCAAGCATGCCGTGCGCGCCCTGTCCGAGGGACTGCGACAGGAAATGACGCCCTACAACATCCGTACGACGGTGATCTCACCGGGCGCGGTGGCGACGGAGCTGCCCAACAGCGTGACCGACCCGGACGCCGGCGCGAGAGTCCGCAAGTTCTACGCGGAAGCGGCGATCCCCGCCGACTCGTTCGCGCGCGCGGTCGCCTTCGCCATCGGCCAGCCGGATGAGGTGGACATCAACGAAATCCTGTTCCGGCCCACGCGCCAGGAAATGTAAGCAAAGGATGAAACAATGCCACACGTGATCGTAAAGCTCCAGTCCGGGCGATCCGAGCAACAGAAAGCGAAGATCGCGGAAGAAGTCACCAAGGCCGTCATGACCACCGCCAACTGCGCGGAGCAAGCCGTGTCGGTCAGCATCGAGGATGTCGAGCCGAGCGATTGGGTCGAGAAGGTCTACAAGCCGGACATCATCGGCAAGCCCGACACAATCTACAAGAAACCTGGATACGACCCTCTCTGACGAGGGCGAAGGAGCAATCCAATGACCCAGCAGTCACGCAATACCGCTCCGGCCATCGCGCCCTTACGCACATTGTGGGGGCTCGGTGACGAAGGAATGCGCCGGACCGCGGCGGCGGTATCACGTTTGTCGCCGTTCCCGGTTGATCCCGGATGGTACGAGAGATACTGGTACGGCGACCGATCGCCGTCGACATGGGGCATGTTGGTTGACACCGCGCGTCGACTTTGCCGCGATGCGCCGCCTATCGGCTCGGGGTGGCGTGCTATCTCGCGGGGCGAGCTTTCACACAGCCTGCTTGATTTCGCCGCGCATGATATCGGCCGCTGAGCGGCGGTGACGGAATAGCAAAACCACCCGCATCATGGCGATGGCGCGGGACGATAGAGGGAAAAAGGCACCATGGACGGGATCCTGGCCAGCAGTTCGGCAAAGGCGGCAGCCCAGGCCTGGCTCGGCGATTTCGGTGCGGCCCTCGCCTCCGGCGAGGCCCCACGTATCGCGGCGCTCTTCGCCGACGAATGCCATTGGCGCGACATCCTCGCCTTCACCTGGGATCTGCGCACGGCCTCCGGCGGCGCCGCCATCGCGCAGCGCATGACCTCGGCTTTGGCGCGCATGGCGCCGCGCGGGTTCACGCTTGCCGTTGGCCGCACGCCGCCACGGCGTGTCGTGCGCGCGGGCATCGAGGCGATCGAGGCGATCTTTGCCTTCGAAACCTCCGTCGGTCCCTGCAACGGCGTCGTGCGTTTGGTTACCGAAGGCGAGGAGCCGCGCGCCTGGACGCTGCTGACAACGCTGGACGAGATCCGCGGACACGAGGACCCGGCCAACGGAAGGCGTTGGCAGGACGTGGACTGGAAGCGCAACTTCGGCGGCGAGAACTGGCTCGACCGGCGCAAGCGGGCACAGGCCTACGCGGACCATGACCCCGCCGTGCTGGTGGTGGGCGCGGCGCAGGCGGGGCTGTCCGTCGCGGCGCGGCTGACGCTGCTCGGCGTGGATACGCTCGTCGTCGACCGCGAGCCGCGGATCGGCGACAGCTGGCGCCGCCGCTACCACGCGCTGACATTGCACAACGAGACGCGCGTCAACCACCTGCCCTACATGCCGTTCCCGCGGTCCTGGCCGGTCTTCATCCCCAAGGACATGCTGGCCAACTGGTTCGAGATCTACGCCGAGGCGATGGAGCTCAATGTCTGGACGGAGACCGAGCTTGTCGGCGGCACCTGGGACGAGGCCGCCGATTGTTGGGACGTGCGGCTCAGGCGAGGGGACGGGACAGATCGCCGCATGCGGCCGCGCCACATCGTCTTCGCCAACGGCGTCAGCACCACGCCGATCATGCCGGACCTGCCCGGTCTTTCGGCGTTTCGCGGCGCGGTGCGGCATTCCGGCGACTACGGCAGCGGGCTGCACTGGCAGGGCAAGCGCGCGCTGGTGCTGGGTACCGGCACCTCGGGGCACGACGTCGCCCAGGACCTCTGCGTCTCCGGAGCGGCGGAGGTGACGCTGATCCAGCGCAGCCCGACCCTCATCGTCAGCCTCAAGGAGGCGCAGGCGCCATACGCGCTCTACGACGAGGACGTTCCGTTCGAGGACCTCGACCTGCTCGCCACGTCCTTCCCGTTCCCTGTCTACCGGCGCTCGCACCAGCGCATCACGGCGATGAACCGCGCGGCGGACCGGGACCTGTTGGAGGGGCTGGAGCGGCGCGGCTTCCGCCTGACGTTCGGGCCGGAGGATACCGGCTGGCAGATCATGTACCAGAACCGCGGCGGCGGGTACTATTTCGATGCCGGCTGTTCCCAGCTGATCGTCGACGGGCGTGTCGGGCTGATCCAGTACGCCGACATCGAGCGCTTCGGGCCGGAGGGCGCGAGTGATGAAGGACGGCAGCGTGAAGCAAGCGGACCTGATCGTGCTGGCCACAGGCTACGAAGGCCAGGCGGCGGCGGCGCGGCGAATCCTCGGCGACGAAGTTGGCGATCGCGTGGGCCCCGTTTGGGGCTTCGATGAGGAAGGCGAGCTGCAGGGCATGTGGCGGCCCACCGGGCAGCAGGGACTCTGGTTCCTTGCCGGGGGGCTGGCGCAGTGCCGCATCTTCTCGAAGGTGCTCGCGTTACAGATCAAGGCGCGGGAGCTGGGCATCACCGCATGATCGAGATAACGCAGGACGAGTAGCTCAACCATTTCCATGTGGCGACGGTGTAGAGCAAGCGCGCGCCGTTCCCCCGGCCGTGCCTGATTGATGCTGAGGAGACGAGGCAGCAAGGTAGGCGGTCGTAGCGATCACTACGGAGCGCCGATCGTGGATGGCGGGCGCCAATTCCACGGCAGCAGTGCGTGCAGTTCCCGCTGCATTTATCGTCTCTGCTTATAGGTCTTTGCAGATTATAGCGGCTAATCGCCACGGAGCGACGCGCTAAATTCACGATCGACGGCCGTCGCAGAGACCGCCCCTTCAGTCAAAGCGGGCGAAGTGGAGATCGAGTGCAGCGGTTGGGAGCCGTCCGACCGGGACTTTTCTCTCTGCCAAGCGGGCGTCCAGTGGATTGCTAAGTCAGCCAAAAGGGATTGGAACACGACATGCAAAATCCCAGCAACCTCGAACTATCCCGGCGTGACCTGTTGATTGTCGGAGCCGCCGCGGTAGCAGCGACAGCGGCGCCGTCCGTGGCCAATGCCCAGGCTGCCGCCAGCGGAGCGCCTGTCATTTCGGCTGCCGTTGTCGGAGTGCCGGTCCCGTCACGGGTGTCTTTCGTCGTCAACGGCGAGGCCCGTGAGCTCGAGCTCGACGTCCGGACCACGCTGCTCGACGCGCTGCGCGAGCACTTGCACCTCACCGGCACCAAGAAGGGCTGCGATCACGGCCAGTGCGGCGCTTGCACGGTGATGGTCGGCGGGCGGCGGATCAACGCGTGCCTGACGCTCGCGGTGATGCACGAGGGCGATACGATCACCACCATCGAAGGGCTGGGCACACCCGAGCACTTGCACCCGATGCAGGCGGCCTTCGTCAGGCATGACGGCTATCAGTGCGGCTATTGCACGCCCGGGCAGATCTGTTCGGCCGTGGCGGTGCTCGACGAGATCGAGGCCGGCATCCCGAGCCATGTCAGCGCCGACCTGACCGCGCCGCCGGAAGTAACAGCCACGGAACTTCGCGAGCGCATGAGCGGCAACCTCTGTCGCTGCGGCGCCTATTCCAACATTCTCGAAGCGATCATCGAAGTCGCCGGGAGGCAGGCATGAAGTCTTTCACTTACGAGCGCGCCAAATCGCCCGCCGAGGCTGCGGCAGCCGCGTCGCGCATTCAGGGTGCTAAGTTCATCGCAGGCGGCACCAACCTGCTCGACCTGATGAAGCTCGAGATCGAGACCCCCACGCACCTGATCGACGTCAACGGTCTCGCGCTCGACAAGATCGAGACCACGCCCGAGGGAGGGCTGCGCATCGGCGCGCTGGTGCGCAACACCGATCTCGCCGCCGATGAGCGCGTCCGGCGCGACTATGGCCTACTCTCGCGCGCGCTGCTCGCGGGTGCTTCGGGCCAGCTGCGCAACAAGGCCACGACCGCCGGCAACCTGCTCCAGCGCACACGCTGCCCCTATTTCTACGACACCAACCAGCCCTGCAACAAACGCCGGCCGGGCAGCGGCTGCGCGGCGATCGGCGGGTTCAGTCGCCAGCACGCGGTCATCGGCGCGAGCGAAGCCTGCATCGCGACGCACCCGAGCGACATGTCGGTGGCGATGCGCGCGCTCGACGCGATGGCAGAGACGGTGCGGCCGGACGGCTCGACGCGGCGCATCCCGATCGCCGAGTTCCACCGGCTGCCCGGGGATACGCCGGATGTCGAGACGGCGCTCGTGCCCGGCGAGCTGATCACGGCGGTGACGCTGCCCAAGCCCGTCGGCGGTACGCAGATCTACCGCAAGGTGCGCGACCGTGCCTCCTACGCCTTCGCGCTGGTCGCGGTCGGCGCGATCGTCCAGCGCGACGGCACCGGGCGCGTGACCTTGGGCGGCGTCGCCCACAAGCCATGGCGGGTCGAAGCGGCGGAAGCCGAGCTGCCGCGCGGCGCCAAGGCCGTTACCGTGCAGCTGCTCGCCGGCGCCAAGCCGACGCGGGAGAACGCATTCAAGCTGCCGCTGGTCGAGCGCACGCTCGGCGCGGTGCTGACCGAAGCGAGGGCCTGAGACATGCGGTTCGACACGCCCGCCACCACCAATCCGATCGACCAGCTCAAGGTCATCGGCAAACCCACCGACCGGATCGACGGCCCGCTCAAGACCACGGGCACCGCGCCCTATGCCTATGAGCGGCACGACGTCGTGGCGAACCCAGCCTATGGCTATGTCGTCGGCGCGGCCATCGCCAAGGGCCGTATCGCCTCAATCGACCTCACCGACGCCAAGGCCGCGCCCGGCGTGCTCGCCATCGTCACCGCCGAGAACGCCGGCAAGCTTGGAAGGGGCGCGTTCTACGTCGATAGGGCGCTCGCCGGGCCGGATATCGACCATTATCATCAGGCGGTCGCGGTCGTCGTCGCCGAGACGTTCGAGCAGGCGCGCGCTGCCGCAGGGCTCCTGCGCGTCGACTATGTCCGTGCCAAGGGCGCCTTCGATCTGGCCGCCGCGAAGAATACGGCGTTCACCCCCGAGCCGGCCGAGCTCGGCGGCCCTCCGCAAACCGCCGTGGGTGATTTCGACGGCGCCTTCGCCGCGGCGCCGGTTCGGCTCGACGAGACCTATACCACGCCCGACCAGAGCCATGCGATGATGGAGCCGCACGCCACCATTGCGGTGTGGAACGGCGATCAGCTTACCTGCTGGACCGCGATCCAGCACATAAACTGGGGCGTGCGCGACCTCGCCAGAACGCTGGGCGTTCCCGAAGAGAGTATCCGCCTCGTGTCGCCCTACATCGGCGGCGGCTTCGGCGGAAAGGGCACGATCCTCTCCGATGCCGTGATGGCATCACTTGCCGCGCGGGCAGCAGGACGCCCGGTGAAGGTCGCGCTTACCCGCTCCCTCATGTTCAACAACGTGACGCATCGACCCGCCACGATCCAGCGTATACGGATTGGTGCGACGCGAGATGGCAGGATCGTAGCTATCGGACACGAAAGCTGGTCCGGGAACCTGCGCGGCGGACGGACCGAGCCGGCGACGCTCTCCACGCGCCTGCTCTACGCCGGCGCCAACCGAACGACGCACCTGCGCCTCGCGGTACTCGATCTGGCCGAAGGCAACTCCATGCGCGCGCCGGGGGAAGCAACGGGGATGATGGCCCTGGAGATCGCGATCGACGAGATGGCGGAGAAATGGGGGCTCGACCCAGTTCAGTTCCGCGTTCTCAACGACACGCAGGTGGATCCCGAGAATCCCGAGCGGTCGTTCTCCACACGCCACCTCGTCGAGTGCCTGCGCACCGGCGCCGATCGCTTCGGGTGGAACCGGCGTCAGGCTCAGCCCGGGCGCACGCGTGATGGGCGCTGGCTGATCGGCATGGGCATGGCCTCCGCGATCCGCGGTGCGCGGATCCTCAAGTCGGCCGCGCGGGTCCGGCTTGATGGCTGGGGGATCGTGACCGTGGAAACCGACATGACCGATATCGGCACCGGCAGCTATACCATCATCGGCCAGACGGCGGCCGAGATGATGGGCGTCGGCCTCGACAAGGTGGCTGTGCGCCTCGGGGACTCGCGCTTTCCCGAAACGCCCGGCTCGGGCGGACAGTGGGGCGCGGCTTCCTCGACCGCGGGCGTCTACGCAGCTTGCGTGAAGCTGCGCGAGGCCGTGGCGCAGCGCCTCGGCTTCAACACCGGCGAGGTCGAATTCGCCGACGGCCATGTGTGCGCCGGAAACCGCCGTGTGCCATTGGGCGAGGCCGCGGACGGCGCGGAGTTGGTCGGTGAGGATGAAATTACCTACGGTAACCTCGCCAAGCAGTATGCGCAGCAGACATTCGGCTCGCACTTCGTCGAAGTCGGCGTGGACGACGCAACCGGCGAGATCCGCCTGCGTCGCATGCTGGCGGTGTGCGCGGCAGGCCGTATCCTAAATCCCAAGACGGCGCGCAGTCAGGTGATCGGCGCGATGACCATGGGCGCGGGCGCAGCGCTGATGGAGGAGCTGGCCGTGGATAAGCGCTTCGGCTTCTTCGTGAATCACGATCTTGCCGGCTACGAGGTCCCCGTCCACGCCGATATTCCACGCCAAGAGGTGATCTTCCTCGACGAGGTCGATCCGACGATGTCGCCGATGAAGGCGAAGGGCGTGGGCGAACTAGGTCTGTGCGGGGTCGCGGCGGCAATAGCCAACGCGGTCTACAACGCGACCGGCGTGCGCGTGCGCGACTATCCGATCACGCTCGACAAGTTCCTCGACCGGCTGCCGGACGTAGCATAAGCCGTGATCCTGCGTGGCTGCCGCGCGGACGCCAGTACGCGCGCCGTCTCAAAGGGGAATGTCCATGAGCACGCCACGAACCCCACCCGTGTTTGGTCGGACGCATCCTCCCAACGAAGAGTGGCTGTCGCGAGCCACACCTGAGCCGGCTCTCGAGCCGGGCCTGCCCATTGTCGACCCGCACCTGCACTTCTGGCACCACCATAGTAGCCACAGGTACCTCGTCCAGGAATTTGCGCACGACCTCGCGGCTTCCGGACACAACGTCGAGGCAACCGTATTCGTCGAATGTCATGCGATGTATCGCGCCGAGGGACCGGAACACCTGAGGTGCATCGGCGAAACCGATTTCGCTATCGGCATGGCGGCGATGGGCGCGAGCGGGAAATACACGTCTTGTCGCGTCGCGGCCGGGATCGTGGGCTACGCAGACCTGACGCTCGGAGAGCGCACACGGGAAACTCTTGAGGCGCACATTCAGGCCGGTAACGGGCGCTTCAGGGGCGTGCGGCAGCGCGCGAAATGGGATGCCGATCCGGTGGTGAAAGGGCCCGTGGGCGCTGATCGCCCGGGCCTTTACCTGGAGCCGGAGTTTGGCAGGGGCGTGGACCTGCTGACCGCCATGGGGCTGTCATTCGACGCCAGCATCTATCATCCGCAGCTTCCCGACGTGGCGGCGCTGGCGCGAGCGCATCCGGATGCCAACATCATCCTGATCCATTCGGGCAGTCCGGTGGGGCATGGCGCCTACGCGGGAAAGGGGGGCGAGAACCACGCGAACTGGCTCGCTGGCATGAAAGATCTGGCGAAATGCCCCAACGTGTCGGTCAAGATGGGCGGCATCCTGATGAGCCTCGGAAATTTTGATTTCACCACGGCAGAGGCGCCGCCCAGCTCCCAGCAGCTCGTCGAACTCGTGGCGACCGTACATCGAGCCCTGCATCGAGCTCTTCGGGGCGGAACGCTGCATGGTCTCGTCCAATTTCCCGGTGGACAAGGCGGGCTTCGCGTACGGCACCGTTTGGAACATGTTCAAGCGGATCACAGCCGGCTGCTCCGCGCACGAGAAAAGCTTGATCTTCAGCGGGGCCGCGAAGCGCATCTATCGGTTGGACTACGAGCCTGCGGCTTCGGCCGCTTGCTGCGGAGACCCATGATGGCGCGACGGCGGATTGGGAAGGTCTCGGCGAGTTGCGGTTCCGGTAGCAGCGGAACCGAAAGTTCGATTCAGGTTACCCGGCTAGCTTCTACGGTCAGAAGCTATGCTTATAAGTCCATGCACATGATAGCGCCTAATCGTACTGCGGCGCACTGGCTAGATCGTCGAGCGAAGACTGGCGGACGCCATCAAAACCACTCAAGGAGGCTGGCCTCATGTGCCGATTTGCCAATCGCGCCGCGATCGTCACTTGCGGCGGCAGCGGAATCGGTGAAGCCTCCGCCAGGCGGCTTTTTGCCGAGGGCGCCAGCGTCGTCGTGGTCGATGCAAACGGCGACGGGGCACAGCGCGTCGCCATGGGCCTAGGCGATGACAAGCACGCCTATTCCGTGGCGCTGGACGTCACCGATCGCGCACGGGTGAACATGATGATGACAGAGGCGGCGGCGCGCTTCGGCCACTTGCACGTGCTGGTGAACTGCGCCGGTATTCGCGGCGTGACTTCGGTGCTGGATGCAGAGGCGGAGCAGTGGGCCCGCGTCCACGCCGTCAACCTCGAAGGAACGTTGATCCTGTCCCAGGAATTTGCGCGTCTGGCGGTGAAGGCCGGTCATCCGGCCGCCATTGTCAACCTCTCCTCGTTGGCCGGAATCACGGCGGTGCCGAACCGCGCCCCCTATGTCACCTCCAAGCACGCGGTCGTCGGCCTCACGCGCGCGATGGCGATCGAGCTGGGCACGGCGGGTATCCGCGTCAACGCCATTACACCCGGCATGATCCGCACCCCGATGACCGCGGTCATGTTCGAGGATCCCGAGAGCGAGCGCCGTATCCGCGCGAACCACGCCCTCGGGCGGGAAGGTTTTGCCGAAGAGGTCGCAGCGGCAGTCGCATTCCTGGCGTCGGGCGACGCGAGCTTCGTGACTGGTGCGATCCTGCCCGTGGATGGCGGCGCCACGGCCGGCCGGTGGTAGACGGACCTCCCACGCGCCGCCGACCGTGCAAATGCGCGTGGTTCCCGATCGTGCACAAAACTCGGATGGATGGGCACCATGATCACAGGCTTCGAGGGGAAAGTAGCACTGGTCACCGGAGCTGGGGTGGCATTGGCCTGGCGACGGCGGAGGCTTTTGCCAAGGCGGGCGCGTCCGTGATCGTTGCCGATCGTGACGAGGAGAAGGTCGGCAAGGCGGCGGAGGGTTTGCGCGTAGCGGGCCACAACGCCATCGGTGTCACCTGTGACGTGACGGAGCCCGCCCAGGTGGAGGCAATGGTTGAGCGCGTGATCAGCACCCATGGGCGGCTCGACTGGCCTTCAACAATGCCGCTGTGAATTCCGAGGCTGCCGCGTTCCTGGACACCAGCGACGACGAATTCGAACGTGTGATGGCCGTGAACCTGCGCGGCGTGTGGAACTGCATGAAGAGCGAGGTTCGGCAGATGATGGCGCAGGGAAGCGGCACGATCGTCAACTGTTCTTCGATCGGCGGCCTGAAGGGTTCCAAGGGGCGCAGCGCCTATTCCGCGAGCAAGCATGCCGTGATCGGTCTGACGCGCAGCGCCGCGATAGACTATGCCGCCACGGGCATCCGTATCAACGCGGTCTGCCCGGGAATCATCAACACGCCAATGGCAGCCTTCGTCACGAAGAATTACGATCCGGAGATCGTGGCGCGGATGGTGGCGCAAGAACCCATCGGACGCTTTGGTGAGCCGGAAGAAATCGCTGCGGCCGTCGTATGGCTTTGCAGCCCAGCCGCGAGCTTTATGGTGGGTCATGCCATGACGGTCGATGGCGGCATCCTCGCCGGTTGATTGCTGCCGGTTCTTGGCGAGCAGGCCCTCATGAATTGCATGTTGCGCGTGTCCGGAGAACTTCTCATGCCGTCATCATCATTGTAATTGCGACAGGACCATATTTCACATTGGATCATCTCATAAATTCGACCCGATCTCCGCTCGGCCTTATACCAACCCGCCAAAGGCTGACACACGCCCATTCCCTGGTGCCGATTGACCGAATGCGTTCCGGATCGTTGATGAGGAACTGCCAGGCCGTCCTGCAAGCCTCGACGATGGCCTCGTAGCTGTCCCACACCAGGGCACACAGCCGATTGGCGCGGAGGTATTCCCGGACATTCTCGACTGCGTTTCCATGATGCCTCTCTATGCGGTTTCGTTTGATGTCGCGCATGGCGGAGGACATCTGGCTGGTTTGTCTTGCTCCTGACCTGATCGAGTTGGTCGCTGCTCATCTGCACGAGCCAGATGCGCTGGTCGCCGCGTACCGCCACGCGGCCGCGTAGCCGTCCGTCACGGAGCCATCGATAGGCTGTGTGCCGATGGATACCGAGCCGCCGCCTCGTGCAACGTCCACTCGGCACCAGGCTCGCGTGCGACATTGCTGCTCCATATCGGCCGTTTGCCGCCCAGTCCGTAGCGGAACACCAGGCGCTGGATCATGGACGCATCGAACACCGCTTTCTTGGGCGGTCGCCAGCCGGCGGCGTTCAGCCGGTCGGCGACCGTCGCCGCTGAGCAGCCCTGGCTGCGCAGGTCGCGGATCGTGGCGAGCAACTGGTCGAACCCGCGCAGCTGCTCGAACCGTCGCACAGGGCGGATCAGCGCGTGTTTGGTTCGTAGGCCGCCCGCCCAATGGCATGTGACCTCGACGTGCTCACTGTCTGCGTCCACGCGCACTGCGACCTGATCCAGCATCAACCGGGCGATCGCCTGACGGTCCTTCTGCGTGGTCGTGGAGGCGTGCCACAGCGCCGGCACGTCCTCGGCCAGGAGCCGGATCGCCTCCAATTCCACGGGCTGCAGCCGGGCCGGTTGACGGGCCAGTTCGCGGGCATGATCGACCCCAAGCTTGTGCTCGGCATCAAGCGCCGCCTCACACTCCTGTTCCAGCGCTGGCCGAGGATGTCGAGTTGGAGCGCGCCGAACACCGCCGGCACTGGGCGCAACGCCTGGAGCGCGTGCGCTACGAGACCACGCTGGCACGCCGGCGCTACGAGGCGGTGGATCCGCAGAACCGGCTCGTCGCGCGCACGGATAATGCCGCCCAGCAGGGCCGGGCCGCCGCGGGGGACGCCGTCGTGCTTGGCACGGTTTGCCGCCATCTGTTCCTGGTTGCGCGCGTAGGTGTCCCAGTCAATGTAGGCCGGCCAGCTGTCCCGGCGCAGCACGGCCCACTGCTCCGGTTTGCGAATGAACCGCCGGCAACGTAGGCGCCCGCATAGGCCGGATGACGGAGCATGTCCCCCAGCGTCGCCTGGTTCGGCCGTCCCACCGCACCTCGCCTCTGTGCGGACCCGAGCGCACGCGGTGAGGCATCTGGATGTCGTGATCCACCAGATAGGTCGGCACGCCCCGGATCGAGCAACGGCGAGCAAACACGTCGAACACGAGCCGGATCGTCAAGCGGACCTGTTCGTCCGGATCCAGCACGACTTCACCGGAGGGGCGCTGTACGTAGCCACGCGGCAGGCCCATCACCAACTCGCCGCGAGCTGCTTTGGCGCGTCGTCCCTCGTGCATGCGCGCCTTCAGGATGTGCAGCTCCGCATCGCTCATCGTGCCCTTGAGGCCAAGCAGCAGGCGGTCGTTGTAGGTGCCCGGGTCATAGAGGCCGTCCGCGTCCGCGATCAGCGTGTCGAACAGAGCGAACATCTCCAGCAGCTGATGCCAGTCCCGGCACGAGCGGGCGAGGCGTGACACCTCAATGCCCAGCACCAGGCCCACATGGCCGAGCCCAACCTCGGCAACCAGACGCTGGAACCCCGGCCGGTCCAGCGCAGATGCCGCCGAGCGACCCAGGTCGTCATCGATGACAACGATCTCGTCGCCTTGCCAGCCGAGCTGCCGCGCCCGGTCTGCCAAGGCAGATTGCAAGCGCGTGGATTCTTGGTGTTGCTGCACTTGGCGCATCGTCGATTGCCGGACATGCACGACCGCATGCCGGTCACGGTGGCGAGCTTGGATCTTGTCCATGGGCGACAGCAGGACGGCTCCCGGCAGAATCGCGCTCATCGCTTGCCTCCGGATCGCCCGGCTGCGCAGACAGGTGTTGGCGGACCAGGTTGCCGATCAGCACAGCCAACCGCCGCTGCCGCTCGCGCGGCAGATCCTGCCAGCCGATCCCCTCCTGCCTCGGACCGCTCATGACCAACAGCCATCCATCGGGCCAGCGCGCATAGGGCCTCGTGACCCAGCCGCGGCGCTACAGGAACGTCACACTCAGCGGCGTCGTGTCCAGACGTTCTCGGCCGGGTTCAACTCGGGCGAATAGGAGGGCAACGGCAGCAGGCTGATGTTGTGCGGCACGCCGGGTCGGCCGCCGGTCTGATGCCATCCCGCACTGTCGCAAACCAGCACGGCATGAGCGCCGCGTGCGATCTGGGTCTGATTTCAGCCGGATGCTCGGTCATCGCCTCGGCCCTTGATGCTCGGCATGATGATCGCGGCCCCGACGGCGCGGTTCGGACAAATCGCACCAAACAGGTAGGCGGAGTCATGGCGATTGTCGCGGGCCATCAACGGTCGCGCGCCGATTGGTGCCCAGACGTAGGCATGGCCACCCTTCTGGCCGACCCGGGCCTCGTCCCTCGGGTCAAGCCCGAGGGCAGGCTTTGGAACCAGATCTCGATCGGCTTGCCGACGGCGGAAGCCGGTAGGCGGCCTTCACCAGGCTGGCGAAGTTTTTTTGAAACGCCATCTCGGCCGCGGCATCCTTCTTCGGGTGGAATGGGCGTGGTTGCAGTCGGGTCAGATCGAGATGACGCAGCCACTTGCCGATGGTGCTTTCATGCACCGTCACGTTGAAGCGGCGTGCGACCTCTTCGTAGATCCAGACAACGCCATCGCACCACCTTGTGGGTCTCCAGATCAGGCCCCTTGATGACCAGCGCCTTCAGCTCCGCCATTTGTCCCGCGGTCAGGGCCGGCGTGGGGCCTGGGCTACTCCGCGACTTCAGCCCATCAACCCCGGCGCTATTGTAGCGATGAACCCAGTCGCGCGGCGTTTGCCGGTTCATGCCGTTCTGCTCCGCCGCCTCGGTGCGCGCGCAGCCTTCCAGCACCATCGCGACGGCCAGTAGTCTGCGAACCTGCGCTCCATCGCGACACTTGCCAGCCATCGCACGAAGCTCAGCCGCCGTGTGCTCCATCCGCGTGATCGTCACCGCCGCGCCCATCCTTGCCCCGCTCATGCGAATTGCCCCTGGCGGGCCATCGAATCAGAGCCGGACGCGGCTGGGAATCCCAAGAGAGCCAAAGCCCAAGCGGGTTGGTATTACTTCGACCGGAGCCACGAGGTGTGTTCTGGCGCGGGATCTTCGGCTTTGCAGTTCGCGCCTCAGTCCCCACGGAAGACTGCCTCCACGTTGTTACCATCTGGATCGAGCACAAATGCGGCGGAGTAATTCGGCCTGCGCAGGCCAGGCGCCCCGTTTTCGGCGCCGCCTGCCTTGAGGGCGGCGGCGTGGGATGCATCGACCTCAGCCCTACTTTTGGCTGAAGGCGGTATGCTGCTTGACGGAGTGTGGGTGGTGTCGATCGATCCAGAACACAGGATAGTCAAAACCGTAGCCGACACCGTCGGTCCCCACTTTATCGGGCATCTCCATCACTCGGCGCATGCCAAGGGCTTCCAAAGCCGCGTCGTAGAACGTCGCGGAACGGCCGACGTCCGCGACTCCAATGCCGGTGTGGTCAATCATCTTGGCCCTCCATCGCCGCGATGATGGCGGCAAACCGCTCCTCTACCTCGGCGCGCATTTGGGGATGCGTGAACACGTAAAGTTTGTCCTCGCGGATCGCGGTGAGGACTCGCGCAGCGACATCCGATGGGTCAAGTCCAGAGCGTCCGAGTTCGGCGAGCTGGGCGACCAACTTACCCGCTGGGCTTGCGGGGTCCGGTGTTTGCGTCGGGCCATAGCGCTCTGGCCGATTGCGCCCACTTTCCCAGATGCGGGTTCGCACAAACCCGGGACAGAGGACCGTCACTCCAATGCCAAGCGGCCTGAGCTGCAGTGCGAGCCCCTCCGACATGTTGACCACCGCAAACTTGCTTGCCGAGTAAGGGCTGAACCCAAGCCCGCTGTTCATCCCGGCCATGGATGCGGTGTTGACGATGTGGCCGCCTTCGCCGTGGGCGCGGATATGTGGAAGGAAGGTACCGATGCCGTGCAGGACCCCCATAAGATTGACGTCGAGCACCCATCGCCAAGTAGCGAGCGAGATGTTGTCGATACCGCTTCCGCCGCCGACACCGGCATTGTTGCAGACCACATGGATATTTCCGAATGCCTCATACGACGCCTTGGCTGCGCGCTCGACGCTGGTAGGATCTGCCACGTCGCACGTAACGCCGCGCACATCCGGCTCAAATTCGTGCAAGCTTTCAATGGCGGCCGTCAACGCGTCCGTCTCGATATCGGCGAGCACCACTTTCATGCCCCCCTCCGCGAAAGCCCGGCCGAGCGCAAACCCGATGCCGCTCGCCCCGCCCGTCACGAATGCTGTCTTGCCAGCGAGCTCCCGCATGACCCCCCCCGCCACCTTTCTCAACACGACGAGCTCGACCGTGCGCTTGCGTGGCCTAGGCACGGTCGAGGTTGAGTTTATGTCGTGAAGTCGATCGACAATAGCCAAGACCCCAGTGGTGCGTAATTCGTGATAGCTCCGCCTTGACCGCGTTCCCTTCATGCCGGAAGCTCGCACACCCACCGAGTTAAATAGCGAGAGTTTGACGATGAGTGATGTCGGGAAGCGTTATACCGGCGGCTGTCTCTGTGGCGCGCTCCGTTATGAAGCCGATGGCGAGCCGCTGTTCGCGGGTCACTGCTACTGCGAGGATTGCCGCAAGGCGTCAGGCTCGGGTTTCGTCCCGTTCATGGGGTTTGCCAGCGGCGCCGTGCGCTTCAACGGACAAACTCGAAAATTCACCTCGAAAGCCGCCAGAGGCGGGGACGCCGTCCGCAATTCCTGTCCGGTTTGCAGCAGCCTGGTATTCGGTGGAGAGATCGGCAAAACCGACTCTTTCACGATTTACGCGGGTTCCCTCGACGACCCGTCGTCCTTCCGCCCAAGGATCGCGATCTTCGCCCGCAATCGCCCGCCCTGGGCTGTCATTCCGCCGGAGCTCAAGATTTTCGACGGACTGCCTTCCGGCGACTTAATCGCCAGGTGACGCGCGCTAGTGGCGCTTGAGGTTCTTCCGCACGTGATCGCCTATGTGTCGCCGATGTTGTCGCTTGTCGCTCTTCTCCGCGCTGTAAACGTCGGCGGGACAGGAAGGCTCGCGATGACCGATCTCAAGGCGCTGTGCGAGGCAGCCGGTTTTCAGGCCGCCCGAACGTACATCGCCAGCGGCAACGTGGTGTTCAGAAGCGTTTGCGGCGAGAAGGAGGCGAAGGCCGCTCTTGAAAACCGCTTGCAGGCCTATGCGGGAAGGCCGGTTGGGGTGATCATACGGACAGCGGATGCGATGGCAGAAGTTCTGGCGGCAAACCCGTTTTCGGATGCACCGAGCAACCGCGTGATGGCGATCTTCCTAGACGAGGTGACGTCGCCGGCCACCTTGGATGGTGTGACCGGCCTTGCGCCCGACGAGGCGCTCCAACTCGGACATCGAGAGATCTATGTTCGCTATGGCGCCGGCATGGCGGACTCGAAGCTGCGCATTCCGGCCGCAAAAGCCGGTACAGCGCGCAATATGAACACCGTTGCCAAGCTGGCCGCCATGGCAGCCGGCTGATCTTTTTACAAGCGAGGCGACGGTGAACACGCGCGTTGTCATTCTCAATGGCGTCGGCAGTGTGGGTAAGAGTTCCGCCGCCAAGGCGCTCCAGACGATCACCGCCGAGCCGTTCCTGCTGGTCCGAATGGATGCATTCTTCGATATGCTGCCCGAAGGAGGGGAGGGGGTGAGAGGCTCGCGCCGCACACAGCCTGAGCGAACCCGCTCTAATTCGGTGGATCGTAGGAGAGGCTCCAATGGGGCGACCACAGCCAGCAGCGGTTCGGATCGGTCGGTTCCCGCCAGCGCAGACTTCTCACGAACTCCAATCCCTCGCGCTTAAAGGCCCGGAACAGCCTGTCGTTGGCCTCCTCGCTGTCCGCGTGCGCTCCTTCGGCGCACACGAAATAGGCGGGTCCGAGCGATCGTGCCTCGAAGCCGCGCGGGGCTTTGGTCACAAGCAGCGCCGCGCCGCGTGCCGCGCTCTTAGGCCTCGACGCCTGCTTCGACGGCGCCCAGGCGCCAAGCATGAACAGCAACATCCCGCCGGGACCCAGCATGTCGAGCCAGGGTGTCGCCGGCTCGGCGACCCCGAAATTCACATAGACCCGATCGACAGGTTCGGTCGGCCGTCGCATCCCGTCGTCGCGGATGACGGTCACGTTCGCCAACCCGGATAGATTCAAGCGTGCGGCGTCGGCGAGCGTTTGGTCGAACTCGACCGCCGTGATCCGTCCGGAGGGGCCGACCAGTTCGGACAGGATCGCCGTGTAGTAGCCGGTTCCAGCGCCGATATGCGCCACATGGTCCCCCTCGCGCACACCGAGATGGTGCAGCAGCCAGGCGTGCAGACCAGGGCTGCCGTTGTTGACCGCGCGCGCGGGATCGAGTGCCACGACCAGGTCCTGATAGATGTACGCGGGGTCGTTGCTCGGCAGCGTGCACCATTGGCCGAAGAAGCCGCGCACAGACCAAGCTTGCGTGCCCAAGAAGTCCTCGCGGCGGACGGCGGCGAACGCGCGCTCCAATCTGTCGTCGGACACTCCCGCGCAAGCGAGCATCTGTTTCGCGAACAACGCGCGCAGGTTGGCGAGTCCCGGTTCATCCAGGATCCGATCCGGCATGGATTCAGACCGCCCACTCAAAGGAACGCCCCACCGCCTTGCGCCAGGACGCCGCGAGCGCGGTGCGCCGCTGCTCGGAGATCCCCGGCCGCCAAACGCGGGCAACCGTCCAATTCTCGCGCAGCTCGTCGAGCCCGGACCAATATCCCACCGCCAGCCCCGCCGCATAGGCCGCACCGAGCGCGGTGGTCTCGATCGTTTGCGGGCGCTCCACGGGAACGTCGAGCAGGTCGGCTTGGAACTGCATCAGCAGCTCGTTGACCACCATGCCGCCGTCCACGCGCAAATTCCGCAATGCCGTGCCGCAGTCGCGCTGCATGGCGTCGGCCACGTCGAGCACCTGATAGGCAGTCGCCTCCAGCGCGGCGCGCGCGATGTGGCCGGCGGTCGCATAGCGCGTCAGGCCTGCGATCACGCCGCGCGCGTCGGCCCGCCACCACGGCGCGTACAGGCCAGAGAAGGCCGGCACCACATATACATCGCCGTTGTCCGGCACCGAGGCAGCTAGCGCCTCGATCTCGCCGCTGGACTTGATGAGCCCGAGATTGTCGCGCAGCCATTGCACCAGCGCGCCAGTGACGGCGATGGACCCCTCCAGCGCATAGACGGCGGGCTGGCCGGCGATCCCGTAAGCGACGGTTGTCACCAGCCCGTGCGACGAGGCAACCGGCTCAGTGCCGGTGTTCATCAGCAGGAAGCAGCCGGTGCCGTAGGTGTTCTTCGCCTCGCCGGGTTGGAAGCAGGCTTGCCCGAACAGCGCCGCCTGCTGGTCGCCCAGTACGCCGCCAATCGGAACGCCCTCCAGCACGCCGCGCGCGGTGCCATAGACGCATGAGGAGCTTGCGATCTCCGGCAGCACGGCGCGCGGCACGCCGAATGCGTCGAGCAACGCATCGTCCCAGCCGAGGGTGCGCAGGTTCATGAGCTGCGTGCGGCTGGCGTTGGTCACGTCGGTCGCGTGCCGGCCGGCGAGGTTCCACAGCAGCCACGTATCAACGGTGCCGAACGCCAGTTCCCCGGCCTCGGCGCGGCGGCGCGCGCCCGGCACGTTGTCCAGCAGCCAGCGCAGCTTGAGCGCGCTGAAGTAGCTGGCAAGCGGCAGCCCGGTCGCCACGCGGAAGCGGTCCTGCCCGGCGTCGCGCACCATCGCGGCCACCAGCGGATTGACGCGCGTATCCTGCCAGACGATCGCATTGTGCAGCGGCGCGCCAGTGCTGCGATCCCAGAGCAAGGTCGTCTCGCGTTGGTTGGTGATGCCGACCGCCGCGAGGTCGCGCGCTGTCAGCCCGGCCTGCGCCAGCGCCTCCGCGATCACCGCGCGCGTGTTGTCCCAAATTTCGGCCGGGTCGTGCTCGACCCAGCCGGGCCGTGGGTAGATTTGCCGATGCTCGCGTTGCGCGCAGGCAAGGGCGGTGCCGGCGTGATCGAAGATGATGAATCGCGTGCTGGTCGTGCCCTGGTCGATCGCCCCGATGCTCCGGGTCACGTCAGGCGCCGAGCGATTGGCCGCCGTCCACCACGATCGTCTGGCCCGTGACCCAGGAAGCGAGCGGCGAAGCGAGGAACAGTACCACGTTCGCGACCTCCTCCGGATAGCCGAGCCGGCCGAACGGGCAAATGCGGAAAATGCGGTTATAAAGGTCGGGGTTGTCCTTCTTGCGCCGGTCCCATACGCCGCCGGGAAACTCGATCGAGCCGGGCGCGACCGCGTTCACCCTGATGCCCTCGCGCGCGTGCATCTGCGCCTGCGTGCCCGTGTAGTGAACGACAGCGGCCTTGATCGCGCCGTACGGTGGTTGGCGCGCGGCGGGGTGCAGCGCCGAGATGGACGAGGTGTTGACGATCGAGCCCTTCGATTCGCGCAAGAACGGCATCGCAGCCTGGCTCGCGCGCACGATCGCCATCATGTCGATCGCCATGCTGTCCGCCCAGCCGGCCTCGTCGTCGGCGGTGGCGAAGGCCGAGGCGTTGTTCACCAGCACGTCGATCCCGCCAAGCACGGTCGCTGCTTCGTCGATATAGCGGCGGATGGCTTCGGCATCGGCCAGGTCGCAAACGCCGGCATGGGCGGTGTGGCCGGAGCGGGCGACCTCGGCGCGGGTCTGCTCCAGGATCTCGGCCCCGCGCGCGCAGATCGACACCTTCGCACCGGCCGCAGCGAAGCCGAGCGCGATCGAACGCCCGATACCCCTGCTGCCACCGCAGACGATCACGCGCTTGGCTTCGAAATCGAACGGCATGGCTCGCTCCTATCAACTCGCTTGAGACTAGGGCGTGTCATCAAATGAGCCAAATGGGCAGGCGGCGAGGTAAACGGCGACAAGGAAGTTGCGAGCAGCCCTTGTCGCGGCGCCACGCCGGAATCCCCGATTTAACGAACAACGTCCTAGCAAAGCAGGGCGTAAAGAGTTAAACAGCTTGCAATGGTCAGGGAGGATGGACTGTGGCGGTTCGGCCTGGCGGAGTGTTGCTGTGCTTGGTCGGGTTGCTCTCCCCGCTGCACGCTCCACGCGCTCAGTCGGCGGAACATCCCCCCGATACGATCGCGGCGCGTGTGCTCGCATGCGCCCCGTGTCATGGCCGGCAAGGTCAGGGCACGAGCAACGATTACTTCCCCCGGATTGCCGGCAAGCCGAGGGGCTACCTGTACAACCAGCTCTTCGCGTTCCACGAAGGCCGCCGCAGGTATCCGCCGATGAACTATCTGCTGGAGTTCCTGCCGGATTCGTATCTGCGAAAGATAGCGGCGTATTTCGCCGCCCTGCGGCCGCCCGCCTCACCCCCCGCGATTCCGGTCGTCAGCCAGGCGGTGCTGGACCGCGGGCAGTCGCTGGTGACGCACGGCGATCCCGAACACGACGTTCCGCCCTGCGTCAGTTGCCACGGGCGCGTGCTGACCGGCATGGAGCCGGCCATTCCGGGTCTGCTCGGGCTGCGCGCGAACTACATCAGCGCGCAGCTTGGCGCATTCCGCTATGGCACCCGGACCGCGAAGGCGCCGGACTGCATGCAGAACGTCGCCGGACATCTGACCGAGGCAGATGTAACCGCGGTCGCCGCATGGCTTGCATCGCGCCCGGCTCCCGCCGACGCCTCGCCCGCGCCGGAGGGAGCTTGGACGCTGCCTTTGGCCTGCGGCAGCGAGCCGCAGTGAAGGGGCGAACCGTGACAGCGCGCAGCAACGTAACCGGCTGGCTACGCACATGGGCGTCCTCGGCCCTGCTTGTTGCGGCGGCGCACGGCTCCTCGATGGCGCAGCAAAAGCCTCCCGCACCCGCATCTGCGCTCGTGAACCAGGGCGAATATCTTGCACGCGCTGGCGATTGCATCGCCTGTCACACCAAGCCGGGCGGCAAGTTGTTCGCCGGCGGCCGGGCGATGCCAACCCCCTTCGGCACGCTCTATTCGACGAACATCACGCCCGATCCCGAAACCGGCATCGGCAAATGGACCGCCGAGCAGTTCTATTCGTTGATGCACACCGGACGCGCGCCGGACGGCGGCCTGATCTATCCGGCCATGCCGTTCGCGGACTACACCAAGGTCACGCGCCAGGACTTGGATGCGATCTTCGCCTATCTTCAGTCGGTGCCGCCGGTGCTGGCTCCCAACAGAGAGAACGATCTCCACTTCCCGTTCAACAACCGCGCCTTGATTCTCGGCTGGCGGACCCTCTTCTTCCGTGAAGGCACCTACAAGCCGGACCCGACGAAATCCGACGAGTGGAATCGAGGTGCCTATCTTGTCCAGGGCCTGGGCCATTGCGGGATGTGCCACACCCGAATCAACGCCCTTGGCGGCAGCTCGGAGGCGCAGGCTTTCGAAGGCGGCCTCATTCCCGTGCAGGACTGGTACGCGCCGTCGCTGACCTCGAACAGGGAGGCCGGCTTGGGCGAGTGGAGCATCGAGGACATCACCGCTCTGCTGCGCACCGGCGTGTCGATGCGGGGAGCGGTGTACGGTCCGATGGCGGAAGTGGTTTACGACAGCGTTCAATACCTCTCCGACCCGGACATCCGCGCTATGTCGGTGTACCTGAAAAGCCTGCCCCCGCGCGGCCTTCCGCAAGGGCCGGCTTCGAGCATTCCCGTCGAGGAGAGCAGCTTGCTGATGCGTCTCGGCAAGAGCGTGTACGACGCGCAATGCGCGAGTTGCCACGGTCCACAAGGGAAGGGAATGCCGCCTCAGTATCCGCCGCTGGCCGGCAACCAATCGATCCAGATGGCGTCCGCGGTCAACCCGATCCGCATGGTGCTCAATGGTGGCTACCCGCCGGGTACGACAGGGAATCCGATACCGTATGGTATGCCACCATTCGCACAGTCGCTTTCCGACGACGAGGTCGCCGCCGTCGTCAGCTATATCCGCGCCTCCTGGGGCAATCGCGGGGAGCCGGTCACCGCGCGCCAGGCAAACGAGCTGCGCTCGGCTCCGTTGGATTAACGCGAACATGATAAATTCCGAATCAAAGTCTCCACAGCCTCCGCCGGCCCAGCAGACGGTGGAAGCGGCAATCCGCTCCGGTGCGCGCGGCGCGATGGTGCTCGCCGGCATCGCGGCGTTCATCGTCATCGGGGTCTGGTTCTGCTTCTACATGCTTGTATTCCTACCCCGGGTGGCGCCATGAGGAGGAAGTCACGTCGATGATGTCCGATTCCGGGCACGACGATGGCGCCGACGCCGCGGCGCGCGTCGAGCGACGATGGGCCATGATCTCAGTCGGGATCCTCGTTTTGCTCGTGCTGATGGCCGGTTTCGCTGGTATCCACGAGGCCCTTATGCCGCAGGCGCGGGTCGAGACGGTGAATCCCCGGACGCTGCACCTCGGGGGCGAATTCATCGAGAGCAATCTCGGCAGCGCCGTCGAGCCGGACGGGTCAGTGACTGTCCGTGCGGTCGGCCAACAATACTCGTTCAGCCCGCCTTGCATCCTGGTGCCCACCGGCACCCCGATCACCATTCGGGCGACCAGCGCGGATGTGGTTCATGGCTTCATCATCGACCGAACGAACATCAACACGATGTTGGTGCCGGGGTTCGTATCCGTGCTCAAGACGAACTTCCCGAACCCTTCCGAGCATCACATGCCCTGCCACGAATACTGCGGTGTCGGGCATGAAGGTATGTGGGGCAACGTCAAGGTCATAGATCGGGCGGCTTACATGAAGCTGGCGGCGGACCGCAGGAGGCTGAACTGTGTTGATTAGCCGCCGGCTGATCCTGGCCCATTTCTGGCTCGCATTCGCCGGCTTCGGCGTCGCGCTGATGCTGGGTGAATGGCAGATGTTCATTCGCAGCCCGCTGCACGGCTGGATCGGCGATCCGGAATTGTACTATCGGTCGGTGACAGCGCACGGCACGGCCATGGCGTACGTGTTCCCGACGCTGATCGCCATGGGGTTCGGATATGCGATCACCGAGGCCGCGCTGGAGCGGCCGCTGATCGGGCGCGATTGGGCCTGGGGCGGCTTCGCTCTGGTGGCAGGCGGGACCGTCATCGCGATCATCCCGGTGGCCATGGGACGCGCATCGATCCTGTACACCTTCTATCCTCCGCTCATCGCCAATGCGGCCTACTATGTCGGCGTCGTCCTTGTCGTCGTCGGCTCCTGGATCTGGGTCGCGCTGATGTCCGTCAATCTTCACCGCTGGAAGCGAGATAACCCCGGCAGGCCGGTGCCGCTGGCGATGTTCGCGAACGTAGCGGGTTCGTACCTTTGGGCCTGGACCGCCGTTGGCGCTGCGATCGAGCTGTTATTCCAAATCCTCCCGGTCGCGCTCGGCGTGACAACGACAATCGACGCCGGCCTCGCGCGTGTCTTCTTCTCCTGGACGCTGCACGCAATCGTCTATTTCTGGCTGATGCCGACCTATATTGCTTATTATACCATTGTCCCTCGGGCGATCGGCGGGCGGCTATTCAGCGATGCGATGGCCCGACTCTCCTTCGTGTTGTTCCTGGTCGTGGCCATGCCGATCGGGGTGCATCATTTGTTCGCCGATCCCGAGGTCGGCGCCGGGTTCAAGTTCCTGCATTCGGTGTTCACAGCGCTGGTCGCGCTGCCCACGCTGCTGACCGTGTTCACGATCTGCGCCTCCGTCGAGATTGCCGGGCGGCTTCGCGGCGGCAAGGGCGTGTTCGGCTGGATCAGGGCTCTGCCCTGGCGCAACCCGATGATGCTGGCCCTCGCCCTCTCGTTCGTGATGCTGGGCTTCGGCGGCGCGGGCGGTCTGGTCAACATGAGCTACCAGCTCGATAGCAGCATACACAACACGCAATGGGTCACCGGCCATTTTCACCTGATCTTCGGCGGCGCGATTGTCATCATGTATTTCGCCATCGCGTATGATCTGTGGCCGCACCTCACGGGTCGCGCGCTCGACAGCTTCCGGCTGATGCGAATCCAGCTCTGGACCTGGTTCATCGGCATGATCGTGCTGACCTTTCCCTGGCACTATGTCGGCATTCTCGGGATGCCGCGCCGGATGGCGTTTTTCGACTACACGGACCCGGCGATCGCGCGCGAAGCCAGTTCCGTGCTGACCTCGGTCGCCGGGGGCGCCATCCTTGTGGTCTCGGGCATATTGTTCCTGACAATACTGATCCGGGGGCAGATGGCTCCTCGCGCCGAGGCCGGCGCGTATCGGTTCAGCGTGGCGGTTCACCAGCCGCGCGTGGTCCCGATCGCACTCAACAGCTTTGGGCTCTGGATCGGGCTCATGGTCGGTCTGACGCTGGTGAACTATGGCTTCCCGATCGCCCGGCTGATCGCGTTGCCGGAGGCCGCCGTGCCGGCCGTGTTCATCGGAGGTGGCTGATGCGCAGCGAACGCCTGTTTTCGCCGCGCAATCCCTGGTTTACCGGAAGTGTCGCGATCACCGCCGCGATCGCGTTGGTGGCCGCCGGTTTCGGCTTCGTGTGGCTGCCGACAATCGAGAAGAATACCAGTTTCGCGGGAATGTGGGATGCGATCTGCAGCGCCGCGGGCGTGCCGCGCCCGGCGCCGGCATCGGAATCCGTGGTGCAGCCCGTCTTCACGACGACCCGGGTGATGTTGACGCCGGCCATGTTGCGCCCCTCGGACGCGGAGGCGGTCGGCCGCGGCGCGACCTTGGCTCTGCGGTGCACCATGTGCCATGGCGTGCGCGGCCTCAGCGAAGCGAATTCCCCGAATCTTGCAGGGCAGTACGCGCCCGTGATCTTCAAGGAGTTGCAGGACTTCAAGAGCGGCGCCCGGACCAGCGCGGTGATGGCCCCCCTTGCTGCCGACCTGAGTTCGCAGGACATGCGCGATCTCGCGGCCTATTATTCCTACCTGCCCCGGCCCGTCGGGCTTCGTGCGGTCAACATGGGTCCGGCGCCGAAGATCGTGCAGAGCGGGGCGCCGATGCGCGGCATCGCCCCGTGCGGCGCCTGCCACGGCACCCTCGATAACAAGATGGGCAGTCCTTGGCTTGAGGGCGAGCCGATCGCTTATCTTCGAGCGCAACTCCTGGCATTGAAGACCGGCGTGAGACACAACGACATCGGCGGTCAGATGCGCAACATCGCGCGTCAGATGACCTCGACTGAGATCGACGAGGCCGCACGCTACTACGCGAAGCAGCCGTAAGCCGGCCTGCCGCCGGCGCTCTGCCGGGCAAAGATTAGCAAGACGAGTTCCTCACCCGACGGTCAGGCGATCGACCGAGGAGACCACGCGCGCCTCCTGGCCGGGGATCAGCGGCGCATGGCCCGGCCGCCCAGCCCGGTACTCGCCAGGAACGAAATGTCGCGTCAGCTTCCAATAGTCCAACAGGCGCCACGGCGAGGTCACGGTCACGCGGTTGTGCCGGTTCTTGTACCAGCTCGTGACCCCCGCATGCGCCCAGACCATATTGCGGCATTTCTCATCGACCAGCCGATTGTAGCCGTCGTGAACCTCCGGCCGAACCTCGAGCGTGGTGTAGCCGTTCTCGACCATCTCGCGTAGTCCTTGGAGAATATAACGAACCTGGCATTCCACATGGAAGATGATGCTGCCGCCATGCGCGAGATTGGTGTTCGGGCCGTAGGTGACGAACAGGTTCGGAAATCCGGGCACGGTGATCCCCAGATAGGCGCGCGGATCGTCGTCGCCCCAGACCCCCCGGATCGTGCGCCCGCCGCGTCCCCTGATGTCCATCGGCCAGAGCATCTTGGACGCCTGAAAGCCCGTCGCCATCACGATCACATCGACCGGATGGACGGTCCCGTCCTCCATCACGATCGAGTCCTCGGTGACGTGCGAGATAGAGCCGGTCACCAGCTCGACATTGGGGCGCTTGAGCATCCGGTACCAGTGGTTCTCGCGCAGCATCCGCTTGCCGTAGGGCGGGTAGCCGGGAATGACCTTGGCCAGCAGCTCCTTGTCGCCATCAAGCTCTTTGCGGATGTAATCGATGATCAGCTCGCGCATCTTGTGGTTGGCTTCGTTGAGCGAGACGTCCGGCATCGGCCAGTCCGGGTCCATCTGCAACGAGGCGTGGAATCCGTCCGAGCTACCCCAGAACAACTGGAACCGCATCCATTGCGCGTAGAACGGCACGTTCTGCAGCGCCCAGATCGCGCCCGGGCTGACCGATTTGTGGTAATTCGGGTTGTGCATCGCCCAATGCGGGGTGCGCTGGAACACGGTGAGGTGCGAGACCTCCGGCGCGATCGACGGAGCGGCTTGCATCGCGCTCGCGCCGGTCCCGATGATGGCGACGCGCTTGCCCTCGAGATCGACGGATTTGTCCCAGCGCGCGGTGTGAAACACCGGCTTCCGGAACAGCGGCAGTCCCGCGATCGGCGGAATCGAGGGCCGATTAAGCTGCCCGACGGCGGTGATGACGGCGTTGCACTCAATCGTCTCCTGGCTGCGGTCGCGGGCGCGGATGTTGACCTGCCAGCGGCTGCTATCCTCGTCGAACGCCGCCGTCGTCACCTCGACGCCGAAGCGGATGTGCGGGCGCACGCCGAAGTGCTCGACGGCGGCGGCGATATACGCCCAGATCTCGTCGCGTTGTGAGAAATGGCGTGACCAGCGGTTGTTGGGGAAGAACGAGTAGGAAAAGAAGTGGTTCGGCGTGTCCACCGCGCAGCCAGGGTATCGGTTCTCCAGCCAAGTGCCGCCAACGTCGTCGTTCTTCTCCAGCACGATGAAGGGAATGCCAAGTTCCCTTAGGCGGATGGCGGTGCAGATGCCGGCGAACCCGGCGCCGACCACGACGACGCGGAAGTCCTGCACGGGAAGCCATGCCGGGTCGCGCTGCCAGCGCACGGAGCGCGTATCGTCGTCGCTGAAGCGCATCTCTTCGACCAGAAGCGGGATGTATTCTTCCGGCACCATTTGTCCCACGCCGGCGCTCATCATGCGTTGCAGGATGCCGTGCGGCGGGCATCGGGGCGGTTCGCGGCCGGTGGCGGCGTAGTCCTTCAGTGCCGCCACCAGGCGATCGCGCACCTCTTGCTTCAAGTCCTCAGGGACGGATTCCAGGAAGCTCCAAGCGCCGTGGATGTGTGGCGCGACCCGGTCGAGAAGATCGAGATCGCCGGTCAGGTGAACCAGCACCATCAGCAGCGGGGCGGTGTCGGCTTCGGCGAGCGCGGCGCGCAAGGCGCTTTCGTCGCGAACGGCGTTGGCGAACATCTCGTTCATTTCGGTGCTTTCCTTCGTTGATCAGCGTGCCTGCCGTGCGGCACACTGGGGCCAAGTTCCGTGCTCTAGCGAGGGCTACTGGATGCCAACGAAAGAGTCCGGCCAGGCTGCCGGACTAACGCCCGTAGGTCCACAGCACCTTGTCTAACTTTCTTGGTGTCCAGCTACCGATTTGAGAGCCAGGTTCCGTGGTTGCACGAAGCTCCGATAGCGCGTCAGCGGCCTTTCCCACGGCTGCGGGTCGGTCGAATCCCAGAGATCAGCAATTTGAGTCATGAAAACGGATTCCTCAGCATTGAGGGCCATCGCCCTGCGAAATTCCGACCCTAGCACCAAGTCCTCCGCGGCGAGATCGAGGACGCGCCATACTCGGACGGCGGTTGTAAGCCGGGAGGCCCCTGCGAATGTTTGAGACTGCTTCCGTGCTGGCGATCGACCTCGGCAAGACCAGTTGCCGGGTCGCGCTGTGGAGCGGATCGCACCGCGCGGAGGCTGATGTCGCCGGAGCGCCGGGCTTGGCCGCGCCGAACGGCGCCGCGCTGGCCGAGGCGGCGATCCTCGCGTCGGCACTGCCGCTGCTGCGACACGCCGGGCTCGCGGGCTTGGCGGCGGCCGGGATCGGCGCGGCCGGCGCGCTCGCCGCGCCCGAGCCGGCGCGCACCCTAGCGTCCCGGCTGCTCGCGGCATTGCCGGCCAAGCGGATCGCCGTAACCAGCGATGCCGTCACCGCTCATGCCGGGGCTTTCGCGGGAGCGCCGGGTGTGTTGCTGGCGGTAGGCACCGGCACGGTTGCGGTCGCGGTCGGTCCGGAGGGCGGGTTCGAGCTCGTGGATGGCTGGGGGCCGTGGCTTGGCGACGAGGGCGGCGGGGCCTGGCTCGGTCTGGCGGGCTTGCGCGCCGCGCTGCGCGCCACCGACGGACGGGGGCCGGCAACCGCGCTTGGCGATGCGGCGCGCGCGCGGTTCGGGGGGCTGCACGCTTTGCCCAGCGCGATCGAAGGCGAGGCAAACCCGGCGCGGATTGCGGCCAGTTTCGCTTCCGATGTGGTGCGTGTGGCCGAAGCGGGGGATGCCGTTGCGGCCGCGCTGCTCGCACGGGCTGGGTGCGACCTGGCGGCTACGACGCACGCCGCCGCCTCGCGCCTGCGCGGCCTCGATCCGGTGCCGCTGGTGCTGGCCGGCGGGCTGCTCGGCGGCGCGCCGACGTTGTTGGAGACGCTGCGGGCGACGTTGGCGGAGGGACCCGCGCGGATCGTGCTCCGGTCGCCAGCGGGCGACGCACTGGATGGCGCGCGGATGCTGGCGCTGCGGTCGGACACGATCCATGAGGCGCGGTTGGTGCGCGCTACCCTCACCCCTCCCTCTCCCAGAGGGAGAGGGGGAAGAAAGCCCTCTCCCTCTGGGAGAGGGTTGGGTGAGCGCTGGGCCGGCAATGATCTAGACACATTGGCGACCGAGGGCGTGCGCCCGGGGCTCGATGATCTCGACGAGCGGCCGGTGGCCGAGGTGGTACGCCTGCTGCTGGAAGCCGAGGCGGATGCGCGGGCCGCCCTGGCGCGGGCCGTGCCGCAACTCGCGGCGGCGGCCGAGCGTGTGGCCGGTCAGCTCGCCGCCGGCGGGCGATTGTTCTATCTGGGCGCCGGCACGCCCGGGCGGCTCGCCGTCTTGGATGCGGCCGAACTCGGCCCGACCTTCAATGCGCCGCCGGGACTGGTGACGGCGCTGATCGCGGGCGGCGAGGCGGCGATGACGCGGGCGATCGAGGGCGCGGAAGACGACGACGACGCGGCCGCCGTTGCGTTGCGGGCGCTCGATGTCAGCGCGAAGGATTTGGTCGTGGGTATCACCGCCTCCGGGCGCACTCCGTACGTCATCGGCGGTTTGCGCGTCGCTCGCGACGCGGGCGCGTTGACGGTTGCGGTGGTGAACAATCCGGCCAGTCCGGCGGCGGCGACCGCCGAGCTAGCGGTGGAGTTGCTGACCGGCCCCGAGGTGATCGCCGGCTCGACGCGGCTGACCGCTGGCACGACGCAGAAGATCGCGCTCAACGCGCTCTCCACCGCGGTGATGGTGCGGCTCGGCAAGACCTATGGCGCGCGCATGGTGGATGTGCGCGCCACCAACGCCAAGCTGCGCCGGCGCGCGTTCAGCATGGTGCGCGACATCACCGGCGCCGACGAAAGCACGGCGGAGCGCGCGCTGGCGGCGGCCGAAGGCCGGGTGAAGCCCGCGATCGTCGCTCTGCTCGCCCAGTGCGACGTGGCCGAGGCGTGGCGTCGGTTGGAGGTGGCAGAGGGCCGCGTGCGAGCGGCGCTGCGGAATGCGCCGCCGTGATCGTCGTCGGGCTGATCTCGGGGACATCGGTGGACGCGATCGACGTTGCCGCCGCCGACCTCGCCTGGCGCGGGGACACGATTGTGCTTCGGCCGCTCGGGTTTCGCGAGCATCCCTGGCCGGCTGGACTGCGCGCGCGCCTGCTCGCGACCTTGCCGCCGGCGCGGACCAGCGCCGGGGAACTCTGCGCGCTCGATGTGCTGGCCGGCGAGGCGTTCGGCGCGGCTGCGCGGGCGGCGGTTCGGGAGCTTGCCAGCGGGCGCGCCGACCTGATTGCCTCGCACGGGCAGACCGTGTTCCACTGGATCGAGGCCGGCCAGGCGCGCGGGACGCTCCAGATCGGCCAGCCCGCCTGCATCGTGGAGGCGACCGGCCTGCCGGTGGTTTCCGATCTTCGCGCGCGCGACATCGCCGCGGGAGGACAGGGCGCGCCGCTTGCCAGCACCTTGGACGCTCTCTGGCTCGCTGACCCGGCCGGTAGGCGGCGCGCGGCACTGAACCTGGGCGGGATCGCCAATATCACCGTGGTCGGCGCGCCCGGCGCCCCAATACTGGCCTTCGACACCGGGCCGGCCAACTGCCTGCTCGATGCCGCCGCCGCGCGCCTGACCGGCGGACGGCAGGGCAGCGACACCGACGGCGAGATGGCCCGTGCGGGCCAGGTGCGCGCCGACCTGCTGGCGCGCCTGCGATCCGAGCCGTACTACGCGCGCCCGGCGCCGAAATCCACCGGGCGCGAGCTGTTCCACACCGGCTACGTGGAGGCGATGCTGGCCGGGTTGCCCGCCGCCGACGGGCCCGACCTCATGGCCACGCTCACCGAACTGACCGCGATGACGGTGGCCGACGCTTGCCGCGCGCATGGCGTGGGCGAGGTCGTCGCCTCCGGCGGTGGGGTACGCAATCCGGCGCTACTGGCGGCGTTGCGCCGTCGCCTCGCGCCGGTGCCGGTGGCGACCAGCGATGAGCGCGGGCTGCCGTCGGGCGGCAAGGAGGCCTGTCTGCTGGCGCTGCTGGGCTTCCTGACCTGGCATCAGGTTCCTGGCGTGTTGCCCGGCGCGACCGGGTCCCGCGCGCCGCGCGTGCTCGGGCGAATCAGCCCCGGCGACACGGCGATCCGCCTGCCCGAGCCCGGCCCGGTGCCGCGTGGATTGGTGATCGGCTGACCTGGGGACGTATGTACGCGCGAGGTCGCGCGTGTGGCAGGCGCGCTTTAAGCGCCCCAACCGGCGCCGGGCGGCGGCTCCGTCCCGACCACCCCGTCAGGAGCCGCGCGTCCTATTGTAGTCGGTGAGCCGCAGTTCGATGCGCCGGTTCCTGGCATAGGCGTCTTGGGTGTCGGCCGGATCGAGCGGATGGTTGTCGCCGAAGCCGGTGGCCGAAAGGTGGTCGGCAGGCACGCCCTCTTTGATCAGGAGCTGGACCACGCTGATCGCCCGCGCCGCGGATAGCTCCCAGTTCGAAGTGAATTGCCCGCCGTTAATCGGCTGGCGGTCGGCATAGCCGTCCACGTCGAGAACCCACACGATGTTCGGCGGGATCTTCCCGGCGATGTGCTTGACGGTCTCCGCCAACTTGCTGATCTGCACCGCGCCGTCCGAGCTGAGATCGGCACTGCCCACGGGGAACAGCACGTCGCTCTGCATCACGAAGCGATCACCGACGATCTGGATGCCTGGCTCACCGGCCAGCACCTTGCGCAAGCTGCCGAAAAAATCGCTGCGGTAGCCCTGCAACTCCTGCACCTTGGCGGCCAGCGCCGTGTTCAGCTTCAGGCCAAGGTTGGCGATCAGCACGTCCTTGTCGCGCCCGGACTTCTGGGCGATGTCGAGGGCGTTTGCTACCGAGTTCATTTGGGCCTTGAGCTGGTCCACCTGCTGGTTGAGCAGCGCCATTTGCGCCTTGGCGCTGTCGCCGAGCTTGCGTTCCCCGGCCAGTTGCGCCTCCACGGCCTCGCGCCGCTGCTTCTCGGTCATTGCCCGAACGGCGGCGTTCTGGGCCTGCTGCTCAAGCTGATCGCGCAACGCCGCGAGCGCGCGGGCCTGCTCGTCGAGCTTCGTGATGTCGGCGAGCTTCGCCTGGATGGTCGCCTGGTCCACGGTCACGGTGCGGTTCAGCGCATCCTGCGCGCGCTTCATGTCGGCCAAGCGCTGCGCCGCGTCCTGAAGCTGGGCGGCAAGCTGGTTCGCCCGCGCGCCGTTCGCCTGCGCCTGCTGGTTGGCGGTGCCGAGTTGCTGCGTGAGCGCGTCGCGGGCGGCGGTAATCGTCGCGATCTGCTCGCCAAGGCCCGACAGCTTGACCGAGAGCGACTCGCGCGCGGCGGTGGCGGTCGCGAGTTTGCTGGTGAGCTGGGCCACGGAGCTTGCCAGGTTAGCCGAATGGGTCTGTTCGAGGGACAGCATGTTGCCCACATCGACCAGTTTGCGATTCACCTGATCGAGTTCCTTGTTCCGCCCCGAGAGCGCCACCGACAGGAATCCCTGGGCGAGCACGAACACCAGCAACACGAAGATGACCACCATCAGCAGTGTGGACAGCGCATCCACGTAGCCGGGCCATGCCTCCATGCCCGCGGTGCCGCCGCGGCGGCGATTGTTCAGGGCCATGACCTATCTCTGCTCCTCGGCGATCGCGGCGATGGTGCGGGTCAGGATTTTCAGGTCGCTGCGCAGCTCGGCCGTGCTCTGAAGCCGCCCCTGCTCGGCCTCGGTCAGCAGGCGTTGCAGGTAGATCTCGATGTTGCGCAGATGTGCCCGCGTCACCTCGTCCACGGCGGGCTCCGCCCGCAGCTCGGCCAACCGATGCAATGCCGGCGCCAGCGCCGTCTGGGTCTCGGCGATGCGGAGCATCAAATGCTGGCTGGTCCGCATCGTATCGGAAAAGGCGGACATCCGCTCGACCAACCCCAGCACCGCCTGGTTCGCATGGGAGCGGCTCTCCTCGCCGCGCGAGACGATGTTCTGCAAGCCTTCCATGTTCTCCGCCGCCTGCTCCAGCAGCGCCTGCACATACACCGGCACTGAGCCGTCGCCCTCGGCGAAGGCCCCGGATGAGAGCCGCGTCTGTCCGGCCAGCCACTCCTCCAACTCGTTGAAGAACCGGTTCTGCGCCTGCGCCGCGTTGAGGTCGAGGAAGCCCAGCACCAGCGCGCTGGATAAGCCGAACAGGCTGGCCGAGAAGGCGATGCCCATGCCGTTCAACGGCTGGGCGAGGCCGGCTTTCAATTGTTCGAAGAGTTGCACGGCATCGTTGCTGCCGATCGTCATGCCTTGGATCACGCTGGAGACCGCGCCGATGGTACGCAACAGGCCCCAGAATGTCCCGAGCAGGCCTAGGAAAATGAGCAGGCCGGTCATGTAGCGCGCCAACTCGCGGCTTTCGTCGAGCCGGGAGGCGAGGCTGTCGAGCAGGCTGCGCGTGGCGATGGTCGAAAGGGTGATGCGGGCGTGGGCATGGCGGCCCGAGTTGCGCGCGGCGAGCATACTCGCCATCGGCGCCAAGAGTTTGGGCGGCGGCACCGCCCCGAGGCGAGACCGCGTGCTTTGGTATGACTCGACCCAGTTCACTTCCGGGGCCAGTCGCAGCACCTGCCGGAGCGTCCAGAGGATGCCGACCAGCAGAATGAACAGAATGAGGCTGTTCAGCGGGGCGTTGTTGAGGAAGATCGTTGTCAGGGGGCGGAAGAGCGCGGCGGCGATCGCGGCGACCACCACCAGGAAGACCAGCATACGGACGAGATAGGTCGTGGGGCGGGTCATGGCTGTTTGGCCTGCTCCTCCGAGGCGCCGGCATGGCCGCCCGCGCCCGTGACGGAAATTTCGGCGCGGTCGGCTGGAGCGCCGTCAGTGCCGGCGCCAAGCGCGCGGACAGTGATGCGGGTGGACGGCACGCCGGCCGAGATCAGGGCGCTGCGCACCGCCAACGCGCGGGAGAGCGAAAGCCGCCGAGCGGTGGATGGGTCGTTCGGAGACCCGCTCGCGTACCCCAGCACACTGAAGCCGGCAGTGCCGGTATCGGGCGTTTTGGTGACAAGCCGCTTGACGGCATCGGCGTTGGCGGCGCTGAGGTCGGACTGTCCCGACGCGAACGCCAATTGCAGCTTCTCAGAGGCCGCGTGAGAGCTGACTGCGTTGGTGGCCGGTGCCCCCGCGCCAGGCAAGGCGGCGAGTGACGCCGGTCCCGGCGGCGCGGCAGGCGCAAGCACGATCGCGGGCGGAACGGGCGGGGGCGCCGGAGGCAAGGTCGCCGCCGGCGGGGCGGCGGCGGACGCGGAGGGAGCCGGCATGGTCATCGGCCGTGCGGTCGCCTGCCGCATCGGCGGCGAAGGCGCCGGAGGCACGGTTCCTATGGGCGGCTCAGCGGAAGCCGATGCGGAGGGAGCCGGCAAGGTCATTGGCCGCGCGGTCGCCTCCTGCACCGGCGGCGTAGGCGCCGGTGCTGCCATGTTCCGCGCCGGCCGGGCCGTTTCGCGCGGCGTAATACGGGCGGCCCGCCTTTCCTGTCGCGGCGCGGGATGCCGCCCCCGGGCAATGCCCTGGGGCAGCGCATTCAGCGCATCGAGGTTCATGGTCACTTGGGCCGGCGCGGGGAGCCCAGTGCAGACGACCACGACGACGATGAGGACGATAAGCGGAATACGGGCGGCCCTTTTGACTGGCCGCTCATTCTGTTTGATCGACACCTCCCCCAAGGGGAGGGGAGCATGTAGCGGTCGCGCAGGGCCAGAATATCGGGGCGCTGGTAGAAGCGCGCGCGGCGGCCTCGGCGTGGAGCCACCGACGAAGCGGACGACCCAACCTACCGTCCTTTGGCCGCGCATCATGAAACTACTGCCGTCCTTGCTCCGATTCCCTCGACCACCGCCTCGCGGAGTTTGGCATGAAGGTGAGGATTGGCGGCGATCACGTCCCCGCTGGCGTGCGGATCGTCGCCCGCGGGATCGGTCGCGAACCCCCCAGCCTCCCGCACTATCAGGAGCCCGGCGGCCATGTCCCAGGGCTTCAGCCCCAGCTCCCAATAGCCGTCGTAGCGGCCGGCCGCGACCCAGGCCAGATCGAGGGCCGCCGCGCCGAAGCGGCGGATGCCGGCCACGTGCGGCATTAGCGTGGCCAGCGTGTGCGAGAATGCGGCGCGGCGCGGCGCGGCAACAGCGGCGAACGGCACGCCGGTCGCGAACAACGCCTCGCGCATCTCGCGCCGCCCGGACACCCGCAACCGGCGCTCGTTGACGAACGCGCCGCCGCCCTTCTCCGCCCAGAACATCTCATCGACGGCGGCGGCGTAGATCAGTCCCGCGACGATCTCCGCCGTGCCGTCCGCCATCCGGCGCTCCAGCCCAATGCTGATCGCCCAATGCGGGATGCCGTGCAGGAAGTTGGTCGTGCCGTCCAGCGGGTCGATGATCCAGCGCCAAGCCCAGTTCGGCGAGCCGGAGGCGCCGGATTCCTCCATCAGGAAAGCGTAGCCCGGCCGGGCGCGGGACAGCTCCTCGCGCAGGATCGACTTGGCGCGCAGATCGGCCTGGGAGACGAAGTCGGAAGGCCCCTTCACGCTCACCTGGAGCTGCTCGACTTCGTTGAAGTCCCGCAGCAGGCGTTTCGATGCCTTCTGCGCGGCATTGGCCATGACCGTGAGATGGGGCGAGAGGCGGAAGGCCAAGCGCGTTCAGGCCTTCGCCCGCTCGACGTAGCTGGCGTCCTCGATCTTGACCACGATTTGCTCGCCCGCCTCGACGAACGGCGGCACCGAGGTCTTCACTCCGTTGGAGAGCCGGGCCGGCTTGTAGGAGGAGGAGGCGGTCTGGCCCTTCACCACCGGATCGGCCTCGACGACTTCCAGGACGGCGGTGGGGGGCAGATGCACGCCGACCGGCTCGCCCTCCACCAAATCCACGGTCACCGGCATGTTGTCCTGCAAGAACGCGGCGGCATCGCCCAGGAGGGCGAGCGGGACATGCACCTGCTCGAAGCTCTCGGGGTCCATCAGGACGACGTTCGGCCCTTCGGTGTAGGAGTAGGTGTAGTCCTTGTTATCGGTCATCAGCCGCTCGACCGTATCGGCGGTGCGCCAACGCTCATTGGTCTTGTTACCCGATTTGAGGTCGCGCATCTCCACCTGGATGAAGGCGCCGCCCTTGCCTGGGGTGATGATCTGCTGCTTGAGCACGGTCCAGCGCCGGCCCTCGTGTTCGATCACCTGTCCGGCACGGATCAGGTTCGCCTGCTGCTTCATGGTCACTCGTCTCGATCGCGGGGATGCGGGCTTCTAGCCGTTGGGGGGTGCAGGGGCAAGAAGATGCCGCTCGCCCGAGGGATCGCGGACGGTTCCGTCCGGCTCCAGGTAGTCCGGCCCGATCGGCACCTTGCCGTGCCCGCCCGGGATATCGAGCACGTAGGTGGGCCAAGCAAGCCCGGTGATCTGACCGCGCAGGGCCGCGAGCAGCCGGCGCCCCTCCTCGATCGGTACGTGGAAACGCGCGGTGCCGGGGGCGGGGTCGAGCTGGTGGAGGTAATAGGGCTTCACGCGGGCGGCGACCATGGCCCGGAACAGCGCCTCCAGCGCCGCCGCGCTATCGTTGACGGCGCGCAGCAGGACCGATTGGCCGAGCACCGGGATGGCCTCGCGTTGCAGACGGGCGATCGCGGCGCGGGCATCTTGGGTGAACTCCCTGGCATGATTCGCGTGTAGCACCACCCATAGCGCCTTGTCGGTGCCGAGCGCGTCGGCAAGCGCCGCCGTCACCCGCGCCGGGTCGGCCACGGGCACGCGGGTATGAACGCGCAGCACTTCGATGTGGGGGAGGGCGGCCAGCGCGGCGATGATCGAGCCGAGTCGGCGGGGCGAGAGCATCAAGGGGTCGCCGCCGGTGAGGATCACCTCTCGGATCGCCGGGCGCGCGGCAAGCCAGGCGTACGCCGCGTCAAGCTCGGGTTCGCTCAGGATCCCGCCATCGGGGCCGACCTGCTCGCGGCGGAAGCAGAACCGGCAATAGACCGGGCAGACCAGCAGCGGTTTCAGCAAGGCGCGGTCCGGGTAGCGGTGGACGATGCCCTTGACGGGCGAGAGCGCCTCGTCGCCGATCGGGTCGGCGCGTTCGTGTGGCGCGGTGAGGAGTTCGGACGGGTCGGGGATGAATTGGCGGCCGATCGGGTCGTCTGGGTGTTGGATCAAGACGCGCAGGGCGGGGGGGATGGCGGTCGCATACGTGGCATTCACCACCGCCACCGCGTCCCGCGCGGCGGGCGCGATGAGGCCGGCCGCCACTAGGGCATCGGCGTCGCGTAAGGTGCGTTTCTGAGTCATGGGCGAAGGAGGTTCATGCCTCGGCGTGATTGTATGATGCTCGCCTCCTCCCGTAATCCTCGGTGGATGGCGAGGAAGTCGTAGATGGTGGGCGTTCGTCGACCATGACGAGAAGGCCGATCATTTTGCGACATCACCCCGATATGCGGAGATTTTTGACGCGCCGACGCGACAGGATATCATGGCCGGATGAGACCCCTGGAAAGCAGGATCGTGTCGATCCCGCCGGAGCCGGAACTGGTCGGCGTCGCGACCGACCAGCGCCGGTCCGGCCATGGGTGGTGAGCCGGCTGCGGCGACCCCTGCCTTCCTCGCCAACGGCGGCCAGATGGGGGCGCTCATCCGCGCCCATGACTGGGCGGGAACGCCTCTCGGGCCGCCTGAGACCTGGCCGCAGGCGCTCAGGACCACCTTGCGGCTCGTGCTTACCGCGCGCCACCCGATGTTCATCTGGTGGGGCGAGGCGCTGACCTGCTTTTACAACGACGCCTATAGCGCCCTGCTCGGGCCGGACCGTCACCCGTCCGCGCTCGGGCGCCCCGGGCGGGAGGTCTGGGCGGAAATCTGGGAGATCATCGGCCCCGAAATCGACGCCATTATGGCCGGGGGCAGCGCCACCTGGCACGAACGCCATCTCGTTCCGATCACTCGCGGCAACAGGCGCGAGGAGGTCTGGTGGACCTACAGTTATTCGCCAATTGACGATGATGCCTCGCCCACCGGCGTCGGCGGCGTGTTGGTGATCTGTCGCGATGTTACCTCCGAAGTGCGGGCGGAGGAGGTGCTGCGCGCGAACGAAGTGCGGCAGACAATGCTGCTCCGCTTGATGCGAGGGCAGCGCAAGACGACCGACCCGGAGGCGATGATGCTGGCCGCCGCGGAAGCCCTCGGGCGGCACCTCGGCGCCAACCGCGTGGGCTTCATCGAGATTGCCGATCGGGACACGCTGGGTTTCGGCCCCTCCTGGACCGACGGGGTACTGGCGCCGCTATCTGAACCGTTCCCCGCGACCGCCATCGGCACGCGGTATCTCGCCGAGGTCCGGGCCGGCCGCACTCTCGGCGTCGCCGATACCACGCGCGATCCGCTCACCGCCAATTCGAGGTTCGGCGAGATCGGCGCGCGCGCGATCATCGGCGCGCCCATTTTCCGCGGTGGCCGGTGGCAGGCTGGGCTTTATGTCAATCAAGCGACGGTCCGCCACTGGACGGAGGAGGAGATCGCGCTGGTGCGCGATCTCGCGGAGCAGACCTGGAACGCGGTGGAGCGGGCGCGCGCGGTGCAGGCGCTACGGGTGCTGAACGAGACGCTGGAGAGGCAGGTCACGGAGCGGACGGCGGATCGCAACCGACTTTGGCAGCTCTCGACTGACCTCATGCTCGTGGCTCGGTTCGATGGCGTGATAACGGCGGTCAACCCCGCCTGTTCCGCCGTGCTCGGATGGACCGAACAGGAACTGGTTGACCGCAACCTCTTTGATCTCGTTCACCCGGACGATCGCGACGAGACGATGTCTAGGGCCAGAAACTTCGCGGAAGGAGGGACATTCGTTCGCGTCAGCAACCGTTATCGGCGCAAGGATGGCGGCTATCGCTGGATCGCGTGGGCGGCTGTGCGGGGCGACGGCTTCATCAACGCCGTCGGCCGCGACGTCACGACTGAAAGGGAACAATGTGAAGCTCTCCGCCAAGCCGAGGAGCAGTTGCGGCAGGCGCAGAAGATGGAGGCCATCGGCCAGCTCACGGGCGGCATCGCGCACGATTTCAATAATTTGCTGACCAGCATCATCGGCTCGCTGCAACTGCTCCAGCGCCGGTTGGATGAGGGCAACACCGCCGGCCTGGCGCGTTATTGCGGCATTGCCGTCGCCGCAGCGCAGCGGGCGGCGGCGCTGACCAACCGACTGCTCGCCTTTGCCCGGCGCCAGCCGCTCGACCCGAGGCCGGTGGATGCCAACCGGCTGATCGGCTCGATCGAGGAGCTGCTGTGCCGCACCCTCGGTCCGGCGATCGAGTTGGAGATGGTGCCCGCCGCCGGGCTCTGGCCGGCGCATTGCGACCCCAACCAGCTCGAGAGCGCGATCCTGAATTTGGCGATCAATGCGCGCGACGCCATGCCCGAGGGCGGCCGGCTGACCATCGAGACGGCCAACGCGCAGGTGAACGACATACATGCGTTCGTCGAGGGCGGCGACGTTCGGCCCGGGCAGTTCGTGGCGGTCAGCGTGACCGACACCGGGGGGGGTATGCCGCCCGAGGTGGTCGCACATGTGTTCGAGCCGTTCTTCACTACCAAGCCGACCGGCCAAGGCACTGGCCTCGGGCTTTCCATGCTCTACGGCTTCGTCAAACAGTCCGGGGGGCATATCGGGGTCTCCAGCGAGCCTGGCCGGGGCACGACGATGCGGCTCTATTTGCCGCGTCACCACGGCGGGGCCGAGGAGAAGGAGGAAGCGGAAGCGCCGGCATTGGCCAAGATCGCCGGCGCTTCGGCGCACGAGACCGTGCTGGTAGTGGAGGATGAGACGGAAATCCGTGCGATGGTCGCCGAGACGCTGTCGGATCTCGGCTGCCGGGTACTTGAGGCGGCGGACGGCCAAAATGGGCTGAGCCTCCTGCAATCCTTGCAATGCGGTCCCGGTATCGACCTGCTGGTGACCGATGTGGGCCTTCCTGGCAGCCTCAACGGCCGCCAACTGGCGGACGCGGCGCGCGCAGGGCGGCCAGGGCTGCCGGTGCTGTTCATCACCGGGTATGCCCACAATCCCGCTCTCGGCAATGGCGCGGCGCTTGAGCCGGGGATGGAGATGATGAGCAAGCCCTTCGCACTTGACGCCCTCGCGGCCAAGGTGCGCGGCATGATCGAAAACCGGCGAAGTCACAGCGATTTTCAAGTCCGGCCATGACGGCAGAATGCTCACACTGACCGATTGCCGGGGCTGACACCGGCTCGCAGCGATTTGGTGTGAACGTAGCGGCCGCGTCAGCGTGATACTCCAGGAGGAGCCGAAGCATGGATGCTCATGTCGCATTTCGGGTGGACGGCGAGCAGCGGTCGCTAACCCTCGATACCAGGACTACACTACTGGATATGTTACGCGATCGATTGGGCGTGACGGCGCCGAAGAAGGGCTGTGACCACGGTCAGTGCGGCGCTTGCACGGTTCTGCTGGACGGCCGCAGGGTGACGACCTGCCTTGCATTCGCGGTCGCCCATGATGGAGCAACGATCACCACCGCTGAAGGTCTGGCCGAAGGCGGCAAACTGCATAGGGTGCAGCAGGCGTTCCTCGATCACGATGGCTTCCAATGCGGCTACTGCACGCCTGGCCAGATCTGCTCCGCCGTCGGGATGCTGGAGGAGGTGAAGGCCGGCCATCCCAGTCACGTCAGCAACGACCCGACCGGCGCGGTGGAACTGACCGATGATGAGATCCGCGAGCGGATGAGCGGCAATCTGTGCCGCTGTGGCGCTTATGTGAACATCGTCGCGGCAATCCGGGAGGCGGCAGCGCCATGAATCCGTTTACCTATCAGCGGGCGGTGGATCAAGCCGGCGCCGTCGCGGCCGTGGCTGGCCGCCCGGGCGCGGCGTTCCTCGGCGGCGGCACAAATCTCGTCGATCACATGCGGCTGGGCATCGCCAACCCGGACTTGCTCGTGGACGTCACACGGCTGCCGTTCGATCACGTGGAGCAATTGCCCGACGGCGGGGTGCGGATCGGCGCGGGAGTGCGCAACAGCGATCTGGCGTCCGACAAAGTGATCCGCAGCCATTACAAGGTGCTGTCACAGGCATTGCTGGCAGGCGCGTCCGGCCAGTTGCGCAATCTGGCGACCACCGGCGGCAACCTGCTGCAACGCACCCGCTGCGTGTACTTCCAGGACATCACCACGCCATGCAACAAGCGTGCGCCTGGCGACGGCTGCTCGGCGCTCGGCGGCTATACCCGCTATCACGCGATCCTCGGCGCCTCCGAGCACTGCGTCGCCGTCCATCCCTCGGACATGGCGGTCGCGATGGCCGCGCTGGACGCGGTGGTCGTCGTGCTCGGAAGGGATGGCGAACGCCGCATCAAGCTGGTGGACTTCCATCGTCTGCCTGGTGATGCGCCACAGCGTGACACCGTGCTGGAACACGGCGACCTGATCGTCGCGGTTGAGCTGCCGACGCTGTCGCCCGGCATGCGCTCGGCCTATCGAAAAGTGCGCGACCGGGCGTCCTATGCATTCGCGCTGGTCTCGGTAGCCGCGGTATTGGACGTGCAGAACGGCATGGTTCACGACGCGCGCATCGCCCTGGGCGGGGTCGCGCACAAGCCATGGCGGGCGGCGCAGGCGGAAGCGGTGCTGCGCGGGGCCTCGGCGACGGAGGAAAACTTCCGCCGCGCGGCGGAGGTCGAACTAGCCGGCGCGCGGCCGCTGCCCGGCAACGCGTTCAAGGTGAAGATGGCCCGCAATACGCTCGTCGCGGTACTGCGCGACCTGACCTCGGAGACCTCGCAATGAATGACTTGTTAGAGCCGCGCGCGATCGGCCGGCCGCTGGAACGCCTCGACGGGCACGCGAAGGTCACCGGGACCGCGACCTACGCTTTCGAGCATCCGGTCAGCGACCCGCTCTACCTGCACCCGCTGCAAGCCACCATCGCCCGAGGTCGGGTCGCATCCATCGACGCCGAAGCGGCGAAGGCGCTCGCGGGCGTGGTGGCGGTGATCACGCACACGAACGCGCCGCGGCTCGCCTCGGATGAAGATAAGGAGCTGTGGGTGCTGCAATCGGACGCGGTGGGCTTTCGCGGCCAGCTGATCGGAGCGGTGATCGCGGAAACACCGGAGGTCGCCCGGAGTGCTGCGAGCCTGGTGCGGGCCGAGTACGCGGAGCAGCCGCATGATGCCGAACTCCGCGCCGATCGCCACGATCTGTATGCCCCCGAGCAGGTCAACCCGACCTTTCCGACCGATACCAATGAAGGCGATGCCGATGCGGCGCTCGCTGCGGCGGAGGTGAGCATCGACCAAACCTATACCACGCCCATGGAACACAACAACCCGATGGAGCCGCATACGACCGTTGCCATCTGGGCGGATGGCGCGTTGACGCTGTATGATTCGACCCAAGGCGCGCACTCCGTGCGCAGGACGTTGGCGGCGGTGCTCGGGCTGAACCCCGAGCATATCAGGGTGATTGCGCCGCACGTTGGCGGCGGCTTCGGGTCGAAGGGGGCGCCGCACGCCCACAACGTGCTAGCCGCCCTCGCCGCCAAGCAGGTCGCGGGCCGGCCGGTGAAATTCGCGCTGACCCGCCAACAGATGTTTTCCCTCGCAGGCTATCGCACCCCGACCATCCAGCGGATCAGGCTCGGCGCCGATCACCAGGACCACCTGACCGCTATAATCCACGACGTCGTCGAGCAGACCTCGAGGATCAAGGAATTCGCCGAACAAACGGCGGTGCCGACGCGGGTGATGTATGCGGCGCCAAACCGCCGCACCACGCACCGGCTGGCGGCGCTGGACGTGCCCGTGCCCTCCTGGATGCGCGCGCCAGGCGAGACGCCAGGGATGTTCGCCGCTGAGGTGGCGATGGACGAACTCGCCGTCGCCTGCGGGCTGGACCCGATCGAGCTGCGGATTCGCAACGAGCCCGCGACTGACCCGGAATCGGGCAAGCCGTGGTCCGGCCGCAATCTGGTCGGTTGTCTCAAGGAGGGGGCCAGGCGCTTCGAGTGGGGACGGCGCGACCCAACTCCGGCCACCCGGCGGCGGAACGGCTGGCTAGTCGGCACAGGCGTCGCAAGCGCGACCTATCCGTACTACGCGATGCCTGGCTCGGCGGCGTCAATCGAGCACGGCCCCAGCGGGGGATACGTGGTGCGGATCGGCGCGGTCGATATCGGCACGGGCACCTGGACCGCGCTCACACAGATCGCCGCCGATGCCCTGAACTGCCCGGTCGAGGCGATTCGGCTTGAGATCGGCGATACCGAACTGCCGATGGCGACCGTCGAGGGTGGATCATCGGGCATCAGCTCGTGGGGCTTGGCGATCGTGGCCGCAGCCCGCGCCTTCCTGCGCAACGAGCCGAGGGCCGGGTCTCCGCAGGATGCCGGGGTTACGGCGGAGATGCCGAAGAACCCCGATGCCGATCGGTTCGCGCTGCATTCCTTCGGCGCGCAGTTCGCCGAGGTGCATGTTAATGCCGATACGGGCGAGATCCGGGTGCCTCGTATGCTGGGCGTGTTTTCCGTCGGCCGGATCATCAACCCGCGGACCGCCCGCTCGCAGTTCATCGGCGGGATGACCATGGGCCTGTCGATGGCGCTGCACGAGGAGAGCGTGATGGACCCGCGCTTCGGCCATGTCGTCAACAACGATTTCGCCGGCTACCACATCGCCGCCAATGCCGACATTGGCGATTTGGACGCGATCTGGCTCGACGAGCATGACCCGCACTCGAACCCGATGGGCTCCAGAGGGATCGGCGAGATCGGGATCGTCGGCGCCGCCGCCGCGATCGCGAACGCGGCCTGGCACGCCACCGGCATTCGCGTCCGCGACCTGCCCATCACGGCGGATAAGTTCCTGTCCTGAACAAGCAGAGGCCCTCACGCGCGTTCCATCGGTTGCCAAAAGCCCTGGCGAACCGCACGTCGACCGCCGCCGGTTGATCGTGCAAGCGTTCCGGTTGGAGTGGGCGAGTGTTTGCTGGATGGTGGTTGAGGCGACTGTGGCCATCGGATCCGGCATTGTGGCTGGAAGTTTGACGCTGACCGCGTTCGGTCTCGACAGCCTGATCGAGCTGGCCTCGGCGGGTGTCCTCATTTGGCGGCTGGACGCCGAACTCCGTCACGGCCGCGAAATCTTGGAGCACGCCGAGCGCACCGCCAGCCGGATCGGCGGCGGCCTGTTGTTCGCTCTCGCGGGCTATATCGTGGTGGGTGCGGCCTGGAGCTTGTGGGCACGTCATGGGGAGACATTTTCCGTGGCTGGCCTTGCTGTCGCCGCGCTCGCCATACCGATCATGTATGTCCTCGCTCGCCGCAAGCTGGCCGTCGCCGGGGCACTCGGGAGCCGCGCGATGGGCGCCGATGCGATCGAGAGCATTACCTGCGGTTGGCTGTCGCTGGTCGTGGTTGTCGGGTTGGTTGCCGATCTGCTGCTCCGGGCCTGGTGGGTGGATTCCGTGACCTCGCTCGGCATTGTCTGGTTCGTGCTCAAGGAAGGACGGGAAGCGTGGTCCGGCGATTGCGCTGGGGATGCTTGTTCGTAGCGTGGTGAACCAATCTCGCCGGCACGATCCTGGTCCTGTCTGGCATCCGGAGGGTTTGGCCGCACGCCTGCCGTTCCTGCGGCGCCGGGCCATGCTCACCGCGGCCACGCGCGCCTTCTTCGTCGCGCGTGGCTATGCGGAGGTCGAGACGCCGTACGCGGTGCCCGCGCCCGGTGAGGAGGTGCATCTGCGCGCCTTCGGCACCACGCGGGAGCATTCGGACGGGACGCTGGAACCGTTATGGCTGCACACCAGCCCGGAATTCGCGATGAAGCGCCTGCTGGTTGGCGGCGCGGGACCTATTTTCCAACTCGCGCGGGTTTGGCGGAACGGTGAGGGCAGTGACCTGCACGCGCCCGAGTTCACCATGCTGGAATGGTACCGCCCCAGCGCGGACCTGGCCGGGCTAATGGACGAGACCGAGGCGCTGCTGCGTGCCGTGCTGCCACCGATCGTTGCCTGTCGCGGGGTGCGCACCGATCTGGCGCGGTTCGAGCGCCTCACGGTGGTCGAGGCATTCGCCCGTTACGTGGGGGCGGACATCCTCGCCACCGCCGAGGATGGGCCGGCTCTCGCCGCCGCGGCGGGCGTCGCGCTGAGGGCCGGCGAGAGCTGGGAAGACCTGTTCTTCCGGCTGCTGCTCGCGCGGGTCGAGCCCGAGATCGGCCGTGACCGGCCCACTTTCCTCACCCATTGGCCGGCTGCCCAGGCCGCGCTCGCGCGCCGCGATCCGGCGGACCCACGCGTGGCCGAGCGGTTCGAGCTGTTCGTCTGCGGCATCGAACTGGCGAACGCTTTCGTGGAACTGACCGACCCCGTGGAGCAGCTTGCCCGCTTCGAGGCCGACCGGGGGCGCCGCCATGCGCTCACCGGACCTGATTGGCCGCTGGACGAGGATTTTCTCGCCGCACTCGCGCACGGGATGCCGCCGGCGGCGGGCATCGCGCTCGGCTTCGACCGGCTCGCGATGATCGCCTCGGGGGCGGATCGGATCGGCCAGGTGCTGTGGCTGCCGCCGGCCGATTTGGCCTGAGCGGGATTTGGCTTGAGCGGGATTTGGCCGGAGCGGTCACGGAGTAACCAGTTTTCAATCACGCACGAGCCATTCTGTGTCCTGGCCAGGGGCGCAGCGAGCGATGCCGCAGTGGCGGTTCGGCGAGACGAAAACCTACCGCCTCTGCGCGGGCGCGATCGCGTGCATGGCGATCCTGGCGGGGATGGCCGTGGCGGCCGAGATCGCGCGGCCGGGGGCTTACGACTTTTTCGCGATGTGGAGCTTCGCGCGGTTCGCCCTGACCCACGCTCCGGTCCAGATCTACGATCATGCCCTCCTGCGCACGTTCCAACTCCAGCTCGACCCCGGACTGACCGCTGTTCTTCCTTTTGCCTATCCGCCCACCTTTCTGCTGGCGCTGCTCCCCTTCGGCCCGCCGCCGATGGCGGGGTCGTGGTGTCTCTGGACCGGCCTCGGCCTGGGGGCGTATCTGCTGGCTTCCTGCGCCAATCGTTGGCGCGGAGCGGAGCTAATTTTGCTCGGCCTCGCGCCGTCCACCGTGGTCGCGATCATGATCGGGCAGAACGGCTTTTTTTCGGCCGCGTTGATGATCGGAGGCGTTCGGCTGATGCGGACCCGCCCAGTGCTGGCGGGCGTTCTGTTCGGCCTGTTGTCGTTCAAGCCGCAGCTGGGCCTGCTGGTGCCGGTGGCGCTCGCGGCCGGGGGGATGTGGCGCTGCTTCGCCGTTGCCGCCGTGACGGCAGCGTGGTGCGCCGTAGCGGCCGGCTTCGCGCTGGGCTGGTCGGTGTGGCCGGCGTGGGTGACGGCGCTTGATTGCTCAATGGCACAGCCATGTCGTCGATCCGAGCCACACGCACGCTTCGTTGCGAACCATTGCCGCCGGCTTGCAGCTCACGGGCGTTGGGCCGGCGTTTGCTCAGGCCGCGCAGGGCGCCGGCTTGATCGTGGTCGCTTCGTTGGTCTGGGTGTGTGTCCGCCGGGCGCCGGGTTGGCGTTCAGTCGCGGTGCTGCTGGTCGGCGGCTTCCTCGCCACTCCCTATGCGTTCGCCTATGACATGCCGGCGTTGACCTTCGCGATCCTTCTGGTGCTGCGCGAGGCGGTCGGGGCCGACGCGGCGTTGCGCTCGGATGAGGCGATCGCGCTTTGCCTGGGGCTGCTGATCCCGTACGGCGCGATGGTGGAATGGTTCGTTCCGATCCCGCTAAGTGCCGTATCGTTGGCCGCTTTGTTCGCGGTGCTGGTGCGGCGCTGTCTGCGCGGCGGCGCGCAGGAGGGCCTCGGCGAAGCGGCGACTCAGGCAGCGGACGCGGTCGCGGCGAGCGCTGCCGCATAGGCGCGGACGGCGGCGGCGAAGCCCATTGCCAAGGCGTCGGCAGTCAGTTCGTGGCCGATCGAGGCTTCGGCGAGGAAAGGAAGCCGCTCGATCAAAGGCGGGATGTTGCGCAGGTTGAGGTCGTGGCCGGCGTTCACCGTCAGCCCGGCGCCATCGGCGGCCCGCCCGGTTTCGGCGGCGGCGTCCAGCAGCATGGCGTGGGCGCCGGACCGGAACGCGGCGGCGTAGCCCCCAGTGTAGATCTCGACCCCGTCCGCGCCCGATTGCGCCACGCGATCGAGCACCGACGGGTCCGGGTCGATGAACAGGATCACGCGCGCGCCCAGGGCCTTCAGCGCGGCCATGGCCGGTCGGGCGAGCGCCATCTGCGCGGCGTCGAGTTGCCAGCCTTGCTCGGAGGTGAAGGCGTCCGGCGCGTCGGGCACCAGCGTGCATTGCTCCGGGCGGACCTCGCGCGCGATCTCCAGCAGGCGGGCATCGGGATAGCCCTCGATGTTCAGCTCGATGCGCGGGCGGTCGGGCCGCAGCAACGCGGCGAGGGCGGGGACGTCGGTGCGGCGGATGTGCCGCTCGTCCGGGCGGGGGTGGACGGTGATCCCTCGCGCGCCCGCTTCGAGCGCGATGCGCGCGAACGGGAGGAGGTCGGGCACACCGGTGCGGCGCGAGTTCCGCAGCAGGGCGATCTTGTTCAGATTGACGCTGAGCCGGGCCATGAGCCGATTATACCAGGGTTCGTTCGGACTGATCGGTCATTCTGTCTCTCGACCCCTCCCTAGCCCCTCCCGCAAGGGGACGCTGTTGGCCTCACGTCACCGCTGCCGCCCTCTCGGCGCGGCGCTCGGTGTCCGTTTCGAATAGCTCCATCAGCTCCTGCGCCGCCTGATGCGTGCTCTGGATCAGCTGCTGCTCGTCATGCGCCACGGCGTGCGTCTCTTCGAGCGTGCGCTCATCGTGCTCGCGAAACAGCTCGATCGCGCGATGCGCGGATTCCGCCGGCACCTCCAGTCGCTCCAGCACCATCTCGCTGAGCCGCAGGCTGGAGAAGAACGTCTCGCGCACGATCCCCGTGATCCCGACATCCATCAGCCGATGCGCGTGGCGCCGGTTATGCGCGCGCGCGAGGATGGATAAATGCGGGAAGTGGCGCTTGGCCATTTCGACCACCAGCAAACTCTCGTCCATGCCATCCAACGCCACGACGAGTACGCGCGCGGTCTCGGCGCCCGCCGCGCGCATCACCTCCTCGCGCGTGGGATTGCCAAAATAAACCTTCTCACCGAATCGCCGCACCACCTCAACCTGGCCAGGGTCGCGATCGAGCGCGGTAAAGGGAATCCGCTGCATGTGCAGCACCCGCCCGACGATCTGGCCGACCCGGCCGAAGCCGCAAATCAAGACCGGGGCAGGGGGGGCGTCGATCGCCTCGTAAACCGGCTCCTTGCGGATCTCCAGGCGCGGGATGATGAGGCGCTCGGAGACGGCGAACAACACCGGTGCCACCACCATCGACACGGCAATCACCAAGGTCGCCAGATCGGCCCAGTCCTGCGCTAATGCCCCGCTCGCCACGGCCGCGCCGAACAGCACGAAGCTGAACTCGCTGCCCTCCGGCAACGCCAGGGCAAACCGGAGCGCGCTTTTGACCGAGCGCCGCTTGATCATCCCGACCACGAACGCCACCGCGATCTTGGCCGCGACCAGCACTGTGACGGAAACTGCAACAGCGGCGGGATGGCGGGCGGCCAGGCCGAGATTGGCCGACATGCCGACGGAGATGAAGAAGAAGCCGAGCAGCAGACCCTCGAACGGCTCGATGTCCGCCTGCAACTCGTGGCGGTACTCGGAATCCGACAGCATCACCCCGGCCAGGAAGGCGCCGAGCGACATCGAGAGCCCGGCCCAATCGGCCAGCGCCGCCGTGCCGACCACCAGCAGTAGCGCGGTGGCGGTGAACACCTCGGGCGTCTTCGCTCCGCCCACAGCGCGGAAGATCGGCCGCACCAAGAAGCTGCCGCCCACCAGAATCACCGCGATCACCGCCAGTCCGCGCGCGACCTCGTGCCACGGCACATGCGTCGGCACCGGCGCACCCGAGAGTAGCGGCACTAGGGCGACCAGCGGGATGAACGCCATGTCCTGGAACAGCAGCACCGCGAAGCCGTCCCGCCCGGCGGTGGAGGAAAGTAGGTTGCGCTCGCCCAGCATGGGCAGGACGATCGCCGTGGACGACAAAGCCAGCCCGGCGCCCAGCACGGCCGCGCCGCTCCAGGGCACGCCGGCGAGATGAGCCAATCCGGCCAACAGCATCGCGCTCGGGACCATCTGGCCGAGGCCCAGGCCGAACACCGCCTTGCGCAGAATCCATAGCCGGTGGGGTCGCAGCTCCAGGCCGATCAGGAACAGCAGCATGACCACGCCGAGTTCGGCGATGCTGGCGATCTGGTCCACCCCGGTCACCAGCCGCAGCCCGGACGGGCCGATTACCCCGCCTGCCACCAGGTAACCAAGAATGCTGCCGAACCCCAGCCGGCGGGAGATCGGCACCGCGATCGCCGTCGCGGCCAGGAGGGCGACCAAGGTTTCAAGCATGGCTGAACGAAGTGTCCCTCGTCAGGCGGCTACGCGGGGCGGACCTCAAGCTCGGTAAGCCCGGCGGCAAGTACGCGCGCGAGGTCCGCCAGCGCAAGCGCGATGCAGCCCTCAGTCGGCGCGTAGTCCGGGCGGGCCAGGTGCAGGAAGATCGCCGAGCCGCGCCCGCGCGCGACCGGGGCATCATTCCAGCCGAGCACGCCGATTAAGTCATACAGCGCGTCCTCGCGCCACAACGCCTCATGGCGTGCTTCGTGCGGCAGGCGCAGCATATGATTGTACTCAGGGCTGGTCGGATCGTCGCACCAGCCGTCATTCGGCGCGATCGGCTCCAGGGCCACGGTACAGCGGGGCGGCGGCACCCGATCGGCGCGGTACAGCACGCCTCGCAGCGGCAGGAGCGCTGCCGGCGTGGCGCCGTCGCCCTCGCGCTTGTCGGCCCGAACCCCGGCGCGGCCGAGCGCGACGCGGACCCGGTCTCCGCCCAGCCACAGCCAGCCATCGCCATGAACCAGCGCGCGTACGGTCAATCGAGCAGATGGCCGAAGCGGCGGGCCTTGGTGGCGAGATAGCGGTCGTTGACCCCGTTCGGCTTGAACGCGTGCGGCACCCGCCCGGCAACGTCGATGCCGCAGGCGGCGAGGGCGGCCAGCTTGTCGGGATTGTTGGTCAGCAGGCGAATGCGCCGGATGCCAAGCGCCTCCAGCATGGTGGCGGCGATCAGGAAGTCGCGCTCGTCCGCTCCCCAGCCGAGTGCGCGGTTGGCGTCCAGCGTGTCGAGCCCCCGGTCCTGGAGCGTGTAGGCCCGCAGCTTGTTCACGAGCCCGATGCCGCGGCCCTCCTGGGCCAGATAGAGCAGTACGCCCGCGCGCTCCTGGCCCATGCGGCGAATAGCGCCGCGCAACTGCAAGCCACAGTCGCAGCGCAGACTGCCAAGGATGTCGCCGGTGAAGCATTCCGAGTGCAGCCGGACCAGCGGCGCCTCGATGGCATGCGGATCGCCGACCACGATCGCCAAGTGCTCAACGCCGCCATCGGCGGTGCGGAACGCGATGATCCTGGTTTCCGCCGAATCCTCCAGCGGGACGCGTGCGTCGGCCACGCGGTCCAGACCGACCGCCCCGGCGCCTGGATAGTCGAGCGCATCGGCGGCGGGCACGCTCAACAGGCCGAGCCGGGCAGCGGTGTCCGCCGCCCGCGGATCGATCGGGGCTGCGAGTGCCGCTGGCAACAGGCGTGCCAGCTTGACCAGCGCCAGCCCCGCCGACGCGGACGCGGGAGCCACCGCTTGCTCCGGCGGCTCCGGCCTGGTTTGGTCAAGGGTCGGATCGGCCAGGCTTCGCAAGGCGGCGGGCGTCAATAAAGATGCGCTCAGCCGGAGTGCCAGGGCGGCGCCGGCTTGCTGGTCCACTGGCCGATGCAGCACCGCCGCGGCGCGGGTCGGCGCCAGCAGCAGCACCGGCGGGTCTCCGCCCAGCGCGGCAAGCTCGTCGAGGCCGCGCCGGCTCGCGGTTTCCGCGGCGAGTACTGCAAGCGGCTCGTGGCCGGCCAGGAGCACCGGCGCGCTCCGGCGAAGCTCCGCCGCTGCCCGATGCACGGCGCGCAAACGGGCCACGTCCGCCGCCGGGGTAGCTCGTGGGCCGGTGGTTGCGCCGGCCAGCCCGCCGTATAAAAAACGGTTCATCGGCGAACCACGCGAATCGGAACAATATGGCTTACTTTGGTCAAGATTTGCACCGAATCTCGTTTGGCACATTTAACCGTGCGGAGATGGACGGAGATGCGAACCAGCGCCTCATTAACTATATGGCGGAGGTCACAGCGGCAGCGGATCGGCTCACGGCGATGTGAGCAGCCATCAGGCAGTTGGCGCGCGCGATTTGGGGTGCGGGCAGACGTGATCGAAACCACTTTCACCTCGGAGCGTTATTGCCGATTGTGCGTACCGGCAAGGGCGGGTGCGACGTTCCTTTGGCGCCCCGCGCGCTTTCCCCAGTAAGGAATGACCTAGATGTCGAGCGAGCGACCGGTACTGATTGTGGACGACGACACCGACCTGCGCCTCACGCTTGCCGAGCAGCTGGGCGTGGATGGCGAGTTCTCCGCGGTGGAAGCCGCGAATCTGGAGGAGGCAGAGGAGAAGATCGCGGCCAAGGACGCCCGGTTCGACGCGGTCATCCTGGACGTGCGACTGCCCGACGGCGACGGACGAGATTTCTGCATCAAGTTGCGCCGCCAGGGCCATAAGATGCCGGTCATCATGCTGACCGGCTCGGACGCGGAATCCGATGTGGTTCGCGGGCTCGACTCGGGGGCCAACGACTATATCGCCAAGCCGTTCCGATTGAACGAGCTGCTGGCCCGCCTGCGCGCCCAGCTCCGCATCTTCGAGAACAGCGAGGACGCGGTCTTCACCATAGGACCCTATACCTTCCGCCCCTCGGCGAAGCTGCTACAAGACCCGGCCAAGAACCGCCGCATCCGGCTGACCGAAAAGGAGGCGGCGATCCTCAAATTCCTCTATCGCGCCGGCGACCGCGCGGTGGCGCGCCAGGTGCTGCTGAACGAGGTCTGGGGCTACAATGCCGCGGTGACCACGCACACGCTGGAGACCCACATCTACCGGCTCCGCCAGAAGATCGAACCCGACCCGGCCAACGCCCGCTTGCTGGTGACCGAGGGCGGCGGCTACCGGCTCGACCCCGAGGGCGTTCCCGCCGTGCCCGCCTGAGCGCGGCCGGATGAGTACAATCGAGAGCATCACCCAGGACGATCTCTATTGGCAGGACATTCTCGCCTGGTCGCAGCGCCAGGCCGAACTCCTGCGACGGCTCGCTCGCGGCGAGCGGGTGGACGGCGTGGATTGGGAGCACGTCATCGAGGAGATCGAGGAGGTGGGCTCCTCCGAGCTGAATTCGGTATGCAGCCTGCTGCGGCAGGGGATGGTTCATTTGCTGAAGGTGTATGCCTGGCCCGATGAACCCGCCCGGAATCACTGGAGGATCGAGCTGACCGGCTTCCTGCAAGACGCGCAACAGCGGTTCTCGCCTTCCATGCGCCAGAAGATCGATTTGGAGGGGCTCTGGCGGAAAGCCGTCGCTCAAGTCTCGCAAGTTGAACTTAGCGGCCGGAAGCCCCGGCCCCTCCCGGCGGAGTGTCCGTTCTCTCTAGATGACCTGCTCTCCGCCGAGCGAGAGCCCCTGGAAGCCGCGCTCACGCGGCCGACCTGAACATCAAAGCCTCAGCTCCACGCACACCGGCACATGGTCCGAGCCCTGCGACCAGTCTCGGGCGTCCTTCAGCACGGTTTGCGCCCGGAGCTGGCCGGTGAGGTCGGGCGTCACCCAGATGTGGTCCAGCCGGCGCCCCCGGTCGGAGGCCCGCCAATCCCGGTTGCGATAGGACCACCACGTGTAAAGCTTCCGGTCCGCCGGCACGAAATGACGCACCGCATCGACGAACCCTGTGGCCTGCCAGGCCAGCAGTCCCTCGGTCTCAAGCGGCGTGTGGCTGACGACCTTCAGAAGCTGGCGATGGCTCCAAACGTCCTGCTCCAGCGGCGCAATATTGAGGTCGCCCACCACGACGGCCCGCGAGAGGCCGCGGCGGGCCGCGAACCAGGCGCGGGCCTCGGCAATGAAGTCGAGCTTGTGGGCGTATTTCGGGTTCTGTCCGCGGTCGGGCACATCGCCGCCGGCCGGCACGTAGAAGTTGTGCAGTTCGAGCGGACCGTCGGGGGCGTCGAGCGCGACCGCGAGATGCCGGCAGTCCCCCTTGGCGCACCAGTCGGGTGCGCCCGGCAAAAGCTCGACCGGCCGGCGCGAGAGGATAGCGACGCCGTTGTAGCCCTTCATGCCGCGGAACGCCGCGTAATGATACCCGAGCTGGCCGGGTGCCTCGGCCGGGAACAGCTCGTCCGGCACCTTGGTCTCCTGCAAGCAAATCACGTCGGGATCGAGTGCCTCGACGAGCTGCTTAAGCAGCGGCAGCCGGAGCCGGAGCGAGTTAATGTTCCAGGTTGCCACACGCAAATGCATGTCAGAGCAAGGAGACTGTGACCTCCCCTTCCCCGCAAGGGGAGATCCGTTCTAACCACGTCCGACCGTCAGGCCGCAATCGCCGGCAGCCCGCTGCGGGCGCGCACCGCCTCGCTGAACGCCTCGAAGATGCGGCGTGAGAGCGCATCGGTCGGGAAATCGAACTCCGGGTGCCACTGCACGCCGACCGCGAAGCCGGGCGCGTTGGCGACCCGGACGGTCTCGATAGTTCCGTCCGGGGCCGTGCCCTCGGCCACTAGGCCGGGCGCCAGGCGGTCGATGCCCTGGTTGTGCAGCGAGTTCACCGCGATTTCCGCGGCCCCGGCCAGGCGATGCAGCCAGCTCCCGGAGACCACCCGCACCGCGTGGGCCTTGCCGATGCGCACCTTGGGCGAGGGCTGCATCGGCCCGGAATGGTCGAGCCGGCCCGGCACGTCGCGCAGGCTTTGAAACAGGCTACCCCCGAGCGCCACGTTCAACTCCTGCAACCCCCGGCAGATCGCCAGCACCGGCACGCCTTGCGCCACCGCGGCGCGGATCAGCGGCAAGGTCGCCGCGTCTCGTGCCGGATCTTCGGGCACGCCCTCCGGATGCGGCGGGCCGCCGTATAGGCTGGGCTGAACGTTCGACCGGCTGCCGGTCAGGATGATGCCGTCCAGCCGGCCGAGCAGCGTATCGGTGCAGGCGGCGGTGCCGCTGGCTGGGATCAGCACCGGAACGCCCCGCACCACCTGGTCGGTCGCGCGCACATAGGTATCGGAGGCGGCGTGGTTCATCATGCCGAACGCGCCCAACGGTTTCGTGCAGCAACTGATCCCGATGAGAGGTTTCACAGCCGGTCCGATTCGATGTCGTGGCGCAGTATTGACCATAGGTATGGCAGAATGAAGTCTCAAGCGGCCAACGCCCCCTAACGCCCGAAGTTCACCATCGGGGCCACGTATTCGAACAGCGACTGATTGAAAGTCCCGCCGGTCTGGATGTCGCGCAGCGTCACCGTGGTCTTCTGCTGCTGCGCGTCGGTCACGGTCCATTGCCGCAGCGTGAGCGGGTCGTCGGCGAAGGTCAGCGTGATGCTGCCCTCGCTGGGGCTCGCGCTCCGCACCAGGGTGATCTGCACTTCGCCGGGTAGTTGCCGGACCCCGGTGACGGTCAGCCCATCGCCGGTCAGGTCGATGTGGTCGGCCAGCAGGATGCCGAGTGGTGTCCGCCCCAACGGGATGTTGGAGGTCTGGTCGAGTTGCGAGTCGTGGAACACCACTAGCCCATGCCCGGCGACCAGCAGGTAGGGCGTGGGAGGGTCGTACTGGAAGCGCATCCGGCCCGGCCGGTCGAGCCAGGCCGTGCCGCGGGTCACGGCACCGTTCGGCGCGATCTGGATGAATTGCGCTTTCAGCGTGTGAAGGCCGTTCAAATAAGCCTGGATGCGATCGATCAGGGCGCTCTCGGTCGCGCTGTCCTGCGAAACCGCCGGCGCGGCGACAGCGGGGGCGATCGACGCGGCAAGCGCGAGGCACAGGAGGGCAGCGCGGGTCCAGCGGGGCAACATGGGTCGCATCTGGCCTCGGTCGCGGCGAATTTGCAGCCGCTTCTACCGTGGGGCGGCCATGCCGGCTATGACGGGCGTCACCGGAACCGCGCCGCGAGCCAGCCGCGCAGCGCCAGCAGCGTCTCCGGGTCGGTGGCCATCGCTTCTGGCCATCGCGTCCTCAGCGGTCGTACGCCACCAGGGCGGGGCAAGGCACGTCGAGCCGGCGGCGCCCGCCCAGGAAGGTCAGCTCGATCAGCACTGCGGCGGCGGGCACCTCGGCGCCCACATTGCGCAGTAAGGAGATCCCGGCCGCCATCGTGCCGCCGGTCGCGAGCAAATCGTCCACGACGACCACCCGCTGGCCGGGTTCGACGGCGTCGGCCTGCATCTCGATCCGGTCGGAGCCGTATTCCAGCGCATAGTTCAGCCCCACCGTCTCGCCCGGGAGCTTGCCGGGCTTGCGCAGCATGACGAAGCCGCAGCCGAGCTTGAGCGCGAGCGGGGCGGCGATCAGGAAGCCCCGGCTCTCGACACCGGCCAGCAGGTCGGGCTGGTAGGCGCGCACCGCCTTGGCCATGCGCCCCATCGCCACCTGCCAGGCGTCCGCGTGGCGCAACAGGGTCGAAATGTCGTAGAAATAGATGCCGGGCTTGGGAAAGTCCGGGATGCCCCGGATGTGGTCCTTCAGGTCCATGCGGGGCGTCCTGGTTGCGCCGGTCAATGCCGGTCTACTGCGCCCCGCCCGTGTCCCGCAAGGCGCGCCGGCGGCACGGCATCAAAGTGCCCGGCGCGCCAATGGTTCAGGAGGAAACGTTCATGGCCCGCACAGATGCTCCGCCGAACATCATTTTCATCCATGTGGACGAGCTTCGGTTCCCGACGGGCTTTCCCATGGGCGTCACGACGGCGGATCAGTTCATGGCCCGCTTCATGCCCCATACGCACCGCCTGCTGTGGCAGCGAGGCGCCAGGTTCACCAACCATCACACGGCGGCAGCGGATTGCACGCCCTCGCGCGCGGCTTTCGTGACCGGCCTCTACGGGCATCAGACCTACGTTATGTGTACCCGCGCGACGACCAGCAATCCGCAGGGCACGTCGCAACCGCAGCCCGCGCTTGATCCCGCGTTCCCTACTTATGGCAAGCTGCTGCGCGAGATCGGTTACGACACACGCCCTACATCGGCAAGTGGCACCTGTCGGATTGCCCGGTGAATGCGATGTCCTCCGCGGCGTACGATTATCTTCAGCCGTACGGGTTCCAGGGGCTAACCGTTCCTGATCCTACGGGCTATCCCGACCAGGGGGTTGGGGCGACTCTGTCAGCGAGCCCGCCGGTCGGTGCGAGCCCGCCGGTTGGCGATGCGCAGATCGCCGTCCAGGCCACGAGCTGGCTGCGCGACCGCGCGGCGAGCGGCAACGCCAAGCCGTTCTGCCTGACTGTCGGGTTCATCAATCCGCACGACAAGCAGTTCTCCTGGGCCGGGCCGGAAGCCAACCGATTCCATGCCATCTACCAGGAACAGGGCGGCGGCGAGCAGCCGTACATCAGCTACAACTGCACCGTACTGGAGGAGGCCGAGCCACCGGATTTCGGCTACCAGATTCCGGACAATTGGCAATCGGCCGAGAGCCTGAGCGAATCGAGCCCGAAGCTGCACTCCCTGGTTCGGTCGCTGTTCGCGTATTTCACCGGCGGTATCAGCGACAACCCCGGTTCGACCGGCTTCGAGTTGGTGCCGGCGCTGGTGCTCGATGACAAGCATACCGCCCAGGCACCGTATTCCTACTGGACCAAGGCCCTAAACATGTACACCCAGGTGATCCTGGACGTGGACAGGCAAATTGGGCAGGTGATCGAAAACATCCCGCCGTCGCTGCTCAAGACCGCTGTTGTCGTCCTTACCTCCGACCACGGCGAGTACGCGAGCGCACATGGGCTTCAGGGGAAGGGCGGGACCGCATACAAGGAATGTCTCCAGGTGCCGCTGATCGTCGCCGACTTCACGGGGCGGTATGTACGCGATCCGGAGCGGGACCGCGCCCAACTGACCTCGAGCGTCGATCTGCTGCCGCTGATCGTCTCGATTGGCCGTGGTGATACCGACTGGATGCGGAGCGGGACGTGGGCGCCGATCTACGGCACGCGCGCAAAGCTGTTCGATATCCTCGGCAATCCCGCCGCTCCCGGCCGGCAGTACGCCCTGCACACCAACGACGAGGTGATCCCGAACAGCTACAATTACCTGCGCGCGCCGGAGCACGTCATTGGTGTCATCACGGAGACCGGGAAGCTCGGCACGTACGCCAACTGGAAGGAGGGGGCCAGCTTGCCCGAAGTCGCGGGGCTGGAGACGGAGTACGATGATTACACCACACAGGACGGGCAATTGGAGCTTCGCAGCACTCCGGACAGCGAGGCCGCGCGGGAGCTACGCCGGGTGCTGTTCGACCAGTTGATCCCCACGGAGCTGCAAGCGCCGCTCCCACAAGAGTACCAGGCGGCCCAGGCGAACGCGCTCGCGGCGTACTGGAAATACGTGAAGGTAGCCAACATCTCGATGCTGGTCACTTCGTCGGTCGATTGACCGAAGACGAGGCAGGTCACACGCCATGACCGAGACGGCCTTGCGCAACGCCGATATCGACGCGGCACTGGCCGACGCGAAGCAGGCTTACGTTGCGCGCAATCCGAAAAGCCTCGCCCGCTACATCGAGGCGACCGCGGTGATGCCCGGCGGCAACACGCGCACGGTGCTGCACTACGAGCCGTTCCCGATCGCCATGGCTCACGCGGAAGATTGCCGGCTGCGCGATCTCGACGGCACGGAGTATATCGATTTCCTCGGCGAATACACCGCCGGCATCTACGGCCATTCGCACCCGGTTATCCGCGCTGCCATCGACCGGGCGCTGGACTTAGGGATCAATTACGGCGCGCATAACTTGATCGAAGCGCGTTTCGCGCGCGCGGTCGCCGAGCGGTTCGGGCTGGAACGGCTACGCTTCACCAACTCCGGCACCGAGGCCAACCTGATGGCGCTCGTCACGGCCCGCGCGTTCACGGGACGCCGGAAGATTATGGCGTTCCACGGCGGCTATCATGGCGCGGTGTTCACCTTCGCCGGCGGCGGCAGTCCGATCAACGCGCCGTTCGACTTCGTGCTCGCGACCTACAACGACACCGACACAACGCTCGCCCTGATGGAGCAGCATGGCGACGCGCTCGCCGCGATCATCCTGGAGCCGATGATGGGCGGAGCCGGCTGCATCCTGGCCGAGCCGGACTTCCTTGCTTCGCTGCGTGCGTCGGCGAGCCGCGTGGGCGCGCTGCTGATCCTTGATGAAGTGATGACCTCCCGGCTGGCACCAGGCGGGCTGCAACAGCTGCGCGGCATCCGCCCGGACCTCACCACGCTCGGCAAGTATGTCGGCGGCGGCATGTCGTTCGGTGCGTTCGGCGGGCGCGCCGAGGTGATGGACCTGTTCGACCCGCGCCGGGTGAACGGGCTGCCGCACGCTGGCACGTTCAACAACAACGTGCTCACCATGTCGGCGGGCCTCGCCGGGTTGACCGAGGTGTACACGCCGGCCGCCTGTCTCGCCCTCAATGCGCGCGGGGACGCATTGCGCGAGCGATTGAACGCGCTCTGCCGCGCATCTGACGCGCCGATGCAGTTCACCGGCCTGGGCTCGATGCTGGCGGTGCATATGCTACGCGGCTCGGTGCGCTCGCCGTCCGATGCAGCGGGGGGCGACCAGAAGCTCAAGGAACTGTTTTTCTTCGACCTGCTCGCGCAGGGCATTTGGCTGGCGCGACGCAGCATGATGGCGCTCAGCCTGCCGATCGGGGATGCGGAATGCGACCGTCTGGCCGGGGCGGTGGAGGAGTTCCTTGCGTCCCGCCGTTCGCTGCTTGCTGACACAGCGGGCGATTCCGCGGCATGAAATTTGCTGCGGGTTGCACGACCGGCTATCGCTACCGACCATTCCGTCTCTAGACCTGGGGCGCCCAACTTGGTGCTGCATCGCTACGATCCTGACGGCCATTATTGCGAGATGCTGCGCGGCACGGCCACTCAGCCTATACGTGACCGGCTTTCGGCACTCTCGATCGAGGAGTTGCGGCGGCGGGCCGCAGACGCGGAGGCCGAGCTCTACAATCTCGGGATCACGTTCACTGTCTATTCGGATGAGGACGCCATCGACCGCATCCTGCCGTTCGATGTCATTCCTCGGGTGCTGTCCGCCAGTGAATGGCGCCAGATCGAAAGCGGGGTGGTGCAGCGGGTCACCGCGCTCAACCTGCTGCTCGATGACGTGTATCACGGCCAGAAGATCCTGAGCGACGGCGTGCTGCCGGCCGATCTCGTGCTGGGCAATGCCAACTATCGTCCGATCATGCAGGGTCTCGACCTGGCGCATAAAACCTATGTGCATATCTGCGGCACTGACATCGTCCGCGACGGCAGCGGCACGTTCATGGTGCTGGAGGACAATGCCCGCACCCCCTCGGGGGTCAGCTATGTGGTCGAGAACCGGCACATGATGCTCCGAGCCTTCCCGGACCTGCTCGACAATATCGGCCTGCGCCCGATTGACAATTACGGCCTGCAACTCCTGGGCGCCATGCGCGCCATCGCGCCCTCCGGGATCGCGGAGCCCGGGATCGTGCTGCTGTCGCCCGGCACCTACAATTCGGCCTTCTTCGAGCACGTCTTCCTAGCGCGCGAGATGGGCGTGCCGCTGGTTGAGGGGCGCGACTTGACGGTCGAGGACGACCGCGTCTTTATGCGCACCACCGGGGGTCTGTCGCCGGTTCACGTGATCTACCGGCGCATCGACGACGATTTCCTCGATCCCGAGGCGTTCCGGCCGGACAGCGTGTTGGGTGTCTGCGGCCTGATACGGGCCTATCGCGCGGGCAATGTGGCGCTGGCCAATGCCGTCGGCACCGGGATCGCCGACGACAAGGCGGTATATGCCTATATGCCGCGCATCATCCGCTATTATCTTGGGCAGGATCCGATCCTGCCCAACGTGGACACCCGGACCTGCCGCGAGCCGGACGCGCTGCGCTATACGCTCGATCATCTGGAGGAACTCGTGGTCAAGCCGGTCGGCGAGGCCGGAGGCTACGGGATCACCATCGGCCCCCTGGCGAGCCGCGCGGAGTTGGAGCAGTGCCGGGCCAAGCTTCTGGCCGACCCGGCCAACTACATCAGCCAGCCTTGCGTGACCCTCTCGGTGGCTCCCACCCTGGTCGAACAGGGGGTGGAACCGCGCCATGTCGATTTGCGGCCGTTCGCGATCACCGGAGCACGGACTTGGGTGCTGCCCGGCGGGCTGACGCGCGTGGCGCTCAGGGCGGGTGCGCTGGTGGTCAATTCCTCGCAGGGGGGCGGGTCGAAAGACACGTGGGTCCTTGAGTGAGCTTCTGCTCGCCCGCTATGCCGGCAGCATCTTTTGGCTCGCCCGGTATATCGAGCGCGCGGAAAACCTGGCGCGCATCCTCGACGTGAACGAGACCTTCGCGCGCGACAGCAAGGGCGGGCAGAACTGGCGGTCGATCGTTGATCTGTATTCCGACGACGAAGGGTTCGCGGCCCGAAATCAGGTCGCCTGCGCCAATACGGTGCTGCGGTTCTATGTCACCGACGCGGGCAACCCCACCTCTCTGGTCAGCGTGGTGCGGGCGGCGCGCGAGAATGCGCGCGTCCTGCGGCCGCTGATCTCGACGGAAATGTGGGTGCAGCTCAACATGTTCCACAACTGGCTCGATGCGCTGACGGATGCCGATATCGCACCGGGCCGGCTGGCGAGCCTGTTCGGGCGGGTCAAGGAAGCCTGCCAGACCCATACCGGCATCACCGAAGGCACGTTCTACCGCGATCAAGGTTGGTACTTCTACCAGATTGGACGCTACATCGAACGCGCCGACCAGACCACGCGGCTGCTCGACATGAAGTATCATCTGCTGCTGCCGCAAGTCTCCGCCGTTGGCTCTCCGATCGACGCCAGCCAGTGGAACGCGCTACTGCGCTCGGCGGCCGGCTACCATTCCTATCGCCATGTCCACTCCAGCGGCGAGATCACGCCGGCGCGGGTCGCCGGATTCCTGCTGCTGAACCGGCGCTCCCCCCGCTCGGTCTATCTTTGCGTGCGCGAAATCGAGCTGCTGCTGAGCGAACTCAAGGCGCGCTATTCACTGCCGGGCGGCAATCAGGCGGCGGAGCAGCTTGACAGCCTGCGCGCGATGCTGAGCGAACTCAGCATCGCCACCATCATCGTGCAGGGGCTGCATGAGTTCCTCGACCTAATCCAGACGCGCCTGATCGCGGTGACGCGCGATTTGTCGGTCGCCTTTTTCGGCGAGGCCCGCGTGTCATCCCAGTCCCAGTCCCAGTCTCAGACGCAGTCGCAGTCCCAGACGCAGTCGGGTGCCGCGGAATGACCGTGCTCACTGTCCGGCACGTGACCACGTACCGCTACCGCCAGCCGGTCGCGTTCGGCGAGCACCGGATGATGTTCCGTCCCCGCGACAGCTACGATCAAAGGCTGCTCGATTTGAGGCTGGAGATCGAGCCCGATCCGGTGAACGTGCGCTGGGTGCATGACGTGAACAACAACTGCGTGGCCCTTGCCCGATTCGGGGCGCGCGCGAAGGAGTTGCGGTTCGAGTTCATGATCCGCCTGGATCATACCCCGTACAACGTGCTCGACTTCCGGCTTGAGGACTACGCTCGGACCTACCCTTTTACCTACGGGGCGGATGACATGCCGGACCTGCTCCGCTCGATCGAGCGGCATACCTCCGATCCGCGAGAAGAGGTGAGGGGCTGGGCACGGGAGTTCCTGAACCGGCACGGCCCGACCGATACCTACGATCTCCTGACCGATATGACCAACGCCATCCGGCAAGGCTTTACTTATGTCGCGCGCGAGGAGAAGGGCGTGCAGACCGCCGCCGAAACGCTGCGTGCCGGCAGTGGGAGCTGCCGCGATTTCGCGCTGCTGATGATGGAGGCGGTCCGCTCGCTGGGCCTGGCCGCCCGGTTCGTTTCCGGCTATCTCTATTCGCATTCCCGCGACGGCGCGCGACATGTCGGCGGCGGCGCCACCCATGCCTGGATGCAGGTCTATCTGCCGGGCGCGGGCTGGATCGAGTGCGACCCGACCAACGGAATTATCGGCAATCGCGATCTCATTCGCGTCGCCGTCGTGCGCGACCCGCGGCAGGCCGTGCCACTCTCCGGCACCTGGACGGGTTTTCCCGCGGACTGCCTGGGCATGACGGTGGACGTTCGCGTTGAGGCCGAAACAGAGGCCAAGCCTGTCCGGTCATGACGACAAAAAGGCGGAGGCGATCACACAATGCAAATCCGAGCCGGGTACGAGATCAGCTTCGAGTGCGACGGTTCCACGCCGGTGCTGATGATGCTCAGCGTGCATCCGTCGCGGATCGCCGACCTGCTGACCCCAGAGCGCATGACCTTCGATCCGCCGATCGAGTCGAGCCGCTATCGAGACAGCTTTGGCAACGCCTGCACTCGCATCCTCGCCCCGCCCGGACGTCTCACGATCTCCGACGAGTTCTTGGTGCGTGACAGCGGCAAGCCCGATGAGGTTGCCCCGGATGCCGAGCAGCACCCGGTGGAGCGGCTGCCCGAGAGTGCACTGATCTATCTCCTGGGCAGCCGCTATTGCGAAACCGATCGGCTGTCGGACACCGCCTGGTCGCTGTTCGGCAACGGGCCATCCGGGTGGGGACGGGTACAGGCGATCTGCGATTACGTGCATGAGCGGCTCACGTTCGGCTACGATCACGCCCGGCCGACCCGGACCGCCTGGGAGGGGTTCATGGACCGGCACGGCGTCTGCCGGGACTTCGCCCATCTGGCGGTCGCGCTCTGCCGCTGCATGAACATCCCGGCGCGCTACTGCACCGGCTACCTCGGCGATATTGGCGTTCCCCCCGCCGACGCGCCCATGGATTTCAGCGCGTGGTTCGAAGCCTATCTCGGCAATCGCTGGTACACGTTCGATGCCCGGCATAACCGGCCTCGGATCGGGAGAATCCTGATGGCGCGCGGGCGCGACGCCACCGATGTCGCGATCACCACCAGTTTCGGTGCGTGCCGGCTCACCGGCTTCAAGGTGGTCACGGAAGAGATGTGTGGGTGAGGGCCGGAGCGGCAGGAATAGGGGAGGGGGCGTTGAGGACTTGGCGCATTGGCGATGTGAAGATCACCAAGGTGGTGGAGCTGGAGATCGCTGGCGGCACCCGCTTCATCCTGCCGCAAGCGACGCCCGAGACGATCCTGCCGATCGCATGGCTGCAACCGCATTTCGCCAACGCGCACGGTAAGCTGCGCATGAGCATCCACGCCTTCGTGGTCGAGACGCCAACGCGGCGCATCGTCGTGGACACCTGCCTCGGCAACGACAAGCAGAACCGGCGGATCCCGACCTGGAACAACCTCCAGGGGCCGTTCCTCTCCGATCTGGCGGACGCGGGTTATCCGCGCGAATCGATCGACACCGTGCTGTGCACGCATCTGCACGTCGATCACGTCGGCTGGAACACGATGCTGGTCGATGAGCGCTGGGTTCCGACCTTTCCGCGGGCGCGTTACCTGATGGGCCGGGCCGAGTATGAGCACTGGACCGGCCCGCACGGCCGCGAGGACATGAACCATGTGCTGAGCGATTCGGTGCTGCCGGTGTACGATGCCGGACTGGTCGATCTGGTGGAAACCGATGAGCGCATTTGCGAGGAGATCAGCCTGGTCCCGACCTTGGGCCATACGCCGGGGCATGTGAGCGTGCGCATCGCCTCGCGTGGGCAGGAGGGGCTGATTACCGGGGATTTCCTGCACCACGCCTGCCAAATCGCGCATCCCGAATGGTCATCGACCGCGGACTGGGATCCCGAACAGGCGCACCGGACGCGCGAGCGCATGTACAACGAGCTGGCGGGCACGCCGGTTCTGGTGCTGGGCACGCATTTCGCGGGCGCAAGCGCGGGACGGATCGTGCGCGACGGTGCGGCGTTCAGGTTGGATGTTTGAACTGCGCGACTGCCGCCGATGACGGTAATCCGCGAAATCGAGAACGCCTGGATCCCGCTTGCCGGCGGTACGCGGCTGGCCGCGCGCATCTGGCTACCGGAGGACGCGGCGGCAAATCCGGTACCGGCGATCCTGGAATACCTGCCGTACCGCAAGCGCGACGGCACCTGGGACCGCGACGCGCTGACCCATCCCTGGTTCGCGCGCCACGGCTACGCCTCGGTGCGGGTCGATCTGCGCGGCAGCGGCGAATCCGACGGAGTGCTGCTCGACGAGTACGCGCAACAGGAACAGGACGACGCGCTGGAAGTGATCGCCTGGATTGCGCGCCAGGACTGGTGCAGCGGCGCGGTCGGGATGATGGGCATTTCCTGGGGCGGGTTCAACGCGCTGCAAGTGGCCGCCCTGCGGCCGCCGGCGCTGAAGGCGATCGTCACGATCTGCTCGACCGACGACCGCTATCGCGACGACGTGCATTTCATGGGCGGGGCGCTGTTGACCTCGAAGCTCGGTTGGGCCTCGGCGTTCCAGGCGATCATGGCCCACCCGCCCGATCCGGCGCTCGTGGGCGAGCGGTGGCGGGAGATGTGGCGCGCGCGACTAGAGGATGCGCCGCTGTTCCTGGAACGCTGGCTGCGCCACCAACGGCGCGACGCGTATTGGGAGCACGGCTCGGTCTGCGAGGTCTACGGCGCGATCGGCTGCCCGGTGTTCGCGGTTGGCGGCTGGACCGATGGCTACACCAACGCGATTCCGCGGCTGCTGGAGAACCTGTCGGTGCCGCGCAAGGGGCTGATCGGTCCGTGGGCGCATCGCTATCCGCATTTCGCCTTGCCCGGGCCGCCGGTCGGCTTCTTGCAGGAGGCGCTGAGGTGGTGGGACACTTGGCTGAAGGGCATCGACACCGGCGTGATGGACGAGCCGATGCTGCGCGCCTGGATGATGGAGAGCGTACGCCCGGCGCCGTGGCACGCCGAGCGGCCGGGCCGCTGGATCGCCGAGACCGGCTGGCCGCCGGCTTCCCGCAGCCCGCTGCGGCTGTTCCTGAGTGGAGGCAGGCTTGCGGATGCGCCGGGGGAGGAGAGGGCGGTCGCGATCCGCTCGCCGCAGGGGCTGGGTGAAGCGGGCGGGAATTGGTGCCCCTTCGGCTCGGCGGCCGACGACGCCGGCGACCAGCGGGAGGACGACGCGGCCTCGATCCGGTTTGACACCGCGCCGCTTGCCGCGCGCACCGAGATCCTCGGCGCCCCCGTGGTGGAGCTTGATATCGCTTGCGACAAAACGCGCGCCAATCTGATCGCGCGGCTATGCGACGTGCATCCGGACGGGGCGAGCCTGCGGGTCAGCTACGGGGTACTGAACCTCGCGCATCGCGACGGCTACGAGCGGCCAGCGCCGCTGGCGCCGGGGCGGCGCTATCGGATTCGGATTCAGCTTAACGATTCGGGATTCGCGTTCCCGGCGGGGCATCGCATCCGATTGGCGCTCTCCACGGCGTACTGGCCGATGCTCTGGCCTGCTCCAGAAGTTGCGACCGTGACCGTGTTCGCCGGGTCGCTGGTGCTGCCGGCGCGCGAGCCGCGTCCGGAGGACGCGACGTTGCGGCCCATGCCGCCGCCCAAGACCGCTCCGCCCGCGCGGCGGACGGTGCTGCGCGAGGGCGCCTCGCGCCGGGAGGCCGGGCGCGACATCGTGAGCGGCGAGCGTTTCTACCGTGCGGTCGAGGCGCCGAGCCTGATGCGGATCGATGCCATTGGGACCGAGCTGGGGTCGTCCGGGCGGATGGGGTTCCGCATCCGCGAGGAAGATCCGCTGAGCGCGCGCGCCGAGGCGGTCCGTGAGCAGACGGTGCGGCGCGGCGAACTGCTGACCCGGACGGCGCTGCGGACGGTGCTCACCGCGACCAGCGAGGCGTTCCATGTAGAGACGATGTTGGAGGCGTTCGAGGGCGACGGGCGGGTCTGCGACCGTCTTTGGGACTGCGAGATCGAGCGGGATCAAATGTGAGGTCACTCAACCAATGCCCGGGCATCCCGGAAGGGTCACGGGCAGCATGATGAACACCGTGGATAATGATCTTGGCTTGGGTGGCCTCGTAGAAATGAGAGAGGGATAAGGCGATGCCATCATGCGCCGGATGAACGTTCTCCGGCTTCGGTTTCGTTTCCAGACTTCTGTCCTAGTCCCAACAGGTGACGTGACATCTCGGCGCCGGTGTCGCTTTCTATCGCCGTGACCGACATCCGCTTCATCGCCCGGGGTAACACCGCGCTGGACCTGCGGCAGCGCCTGATTTGCGTCGGGCATCGCTCGATGCACCTCACGCCGCAGCAGCGCGACGTGTTGGCGGTCCTGTTCGGCGAGCGTCAACCGGTCGCGCGCGCCATGCTGCTGGACGTGATGCGCCGTCGCCGGGGCGCGAGCCCGGGCGACAAGGCGGTCGATGTGCAAGTGCATTGGCTGCGCCGGGTGCTGCGCGACGTAGGCTCGGACGCGCGCATCGTCACCATGCGTGGTGAAGGCTATGTGCTGGTCTCGCACGACGTGCCGCTGACGGTGCGCGCCTACACGCCGGCGCAAGCGGACGCACTGGCCCGCTGCCTCGCCATCGCGCGGGCCAGCGCCCCAGACCTGGTGGCGCTGGTGGAGATGTAGCGCCGTGGCGCCGTTGCGTGTTCGCCGTGGCCGGAGGTGATCCGGCTGTTCAATACAACCGAATATTCCTTAGGACTCCTATCTCCTGCCGTCATCCTTGGTGGATGCCGAGGATACACGACGTGCTTCGGGGTCACGGCGAGGAAGTCATGGATGGTCGGCCTTCGCCGACCATGATGAGGAGAGATCGGGACTATGGGCCGCCGGTATTAAGCAGCCGCATTCACGTCACAGTCACCCGCGCCCCGAGCCCGCACCCAACCGCTTGCGCCCGATGCGCGTCACCGTCGGATCGACATCGTAAGCAACCGTATGGTCTTTTTCCGCCGCGTCCAGCTTCGCACGGATCCGCGCCTCGCGCCGGCTCATGCCGAGGAATACCACGTCCTCCCGTCCCGCGTTCGCTCCGGGCGCCTGCGCGGCGCACCGCTCCAGCACCGCCGGCGGGACGAAGATGCCGCCCGCGGCGACCAGCCGGACCGCCGCGACCAGGAGCTTGGGGTCGAGCGAGGCCGGGAACCAGCCGCGCAACCCGCAGGCGATCGCCTCCAGGGCGGCGAGCGCGGGTTCGCAAAGGTCCGAAAGCCCGAGGATCGGCGCGTCGAGCCCGACCTCGGCGACCTCGCCGGAGAGTGTCCTGAACCTGGGGTCGCCGACGCTCGTGCTTCTTAGATTGAGCAGTACCACGTCCGGTTTGCGCGATAGTGCCGCCGCTTCCGCGCATCGGCCGATGCTGTCCACGCGCAAATCGGGCGCGCTGTCCTCCAATAGCGTTGCCAGGCATTCGCGTAGCAGCCGCATCTCATCGACCAGCAGCACCACGACCGGATCGAGCCGGATCGGCTGCGCGCGGAGCCACCCGGACTGGTCGCGCCCGTTGGTGTCGTGTGCCTGTGTCGCCGTCATGTCGTGGCTGCCCGCCGATGGCATCTGATCATAGCTCGCCGCGTTCGCGCGGGCGAGTCTCTCCCTCGTTCAATGCGATGCCGGCGTTGCCGGGGCGCTCGCGCCGACGCCATGCGCGAGCTGGCTCTGCACCTCGACAAGGACACTTTGAAAGCGCGTGAGGATGTTCTGCGTCAAAGACGCAGTGAACGCGGCGGAAGCTGGACTTGTGGTTCCGGCCGCCCCGGGCAGGCTGCCGTTGCCGCTCCCGTTGCCGACATTACCGTTGCCTTGATTGCTGCCGACATTGTCGTTGCCGTTATTGTTGCCGATGTTGCCGTTGCCGTTGTTGTTGCCGGTGTTGCCGTTGCCGTTGCCGATGCCGACGTTCCCGTTGCCGTTCCCGTTGCCGGTCCCGACGGCTCCAGCCCAGTCGGCGGCGAGCTGGGCGTTCGTGAGGGGCTTCGGACGAGCCTGAGCCGCAGGCCAGCTCGCGCCCAACACGATCGCGCTCAGGGCCAGCGCTGGAATGAAGACCTTTTGCATGGCGCTTGCTCCACACCGTCCGAGTGAGCTGGCTCGGCGGCATCTCGACCTAGCGGTTGTTGTTGCCGTTGAAGTTGCCGTTCAGCGAGCCGATGTTGTTGTTGCCGTTGTTCATCCCGCTGGCCGCGGCCGTGTTGCCGTTGCCGTTGTAGTTGCCGCTAAACGAGCCGACGTTGCCGTTGCCGTTGTTGCCTGGCCCGTTGTTGTTGCCGTTGAACGCACCGACGTTGTTGCTGCCGCTGCCGGATGCGCTGTTGTTGCCGTTAAAGGCGCCCACGTTGCCGGTGCCCCCGCACATGAAGCATTGGCTGCCGGTCGGGTTGTTATTGCCGTTGCCGTTGCCGTTGCCGTTGCCGATCCCGGAATTGCTGTTCCCGTTCACGTTGCCGTTCGCGATGCCGTAGTTGACGTTGCCGTTGCCGTTGCCATTGCCGCCGCCGGTGTTGGTGTTGCCGTTCAGGTTGCCGTTCAGGCTGCCGACGTTGCCGTTGCCGTTGCCGTTGCCGTTGCCGACCCCGACGTTGCCGTTGCCGTTGCTATTGCCGTTTCCGGTCCCGGCACCGTTGATGACGCTCAACTGGGTGGTGTTGAGCGGGATCGGATGCGCCGCGGCGGCGCCAGCGTACACCGCCGCGATAGCGAGAAGACCTGCGATCCTCATGAGAGCCTCCGAGTAAGATGTAACGCCGTCTCTCGCACCCATGCTGGGCTGGGCAGGCGCGGAAGGAAACATCGGCACGTGCTTTTTTCGGACAATTCTACCATTCGAGGCAATCTGGCCATAGGAGGTAAGCAGTGTGGAGGAGCCGCGTATAAGTTAGATTCGGTCCAATTGGCGAGAAAGCCTTGCCGACTGTTCGATTGCCAGACCGACCGGCGCCTGGGATTTGCCACGTCCGGCAGGGCGAAAGGGCCGCCCCGGTTGAACCGGTAGCGGCCCGAAACGCTCGTTCAGATGTCTTGATCGGTCAGGCTGCGGCTCAGTGGTTCAGGTTGCCGTTGCCGTTGCCGTTGAGCGCGCCGAAGTTGCCGTTGCCGTTGACGTTGCCGCTAAGGATTCCGGAGTTCAGATTGCCGTTGGCGTTGCCGTTGGCCAGACCGACGTTGCCGTTGCCGTTGACGTTACCGTTGAAGAACCCGAAGTTGCCGTTGCCGTTCAGGTTGCCGTTCAGCGCGCCGGCATTGCCGTTACCGTTCAGGTTGCCGTTGCCGACCCCGATGTTGCCATTGCCATTGCCATTGCCATTGCCGAACCCGAAGCCGGCCACCGACTGGCCGAGCTGGCCATTGCTGAGCTTCACCGGATGAGCGGAGGCGATCGCCACCGACGCCAGCAGAGCCGCAGCCGAGAGAAGAACCTTCTTCATGTTATGAAGTCCTCCAGAGAGTAGCGGTAGCGACGTCTTCACTCGGTTACGCCCGGGACGGTGTCCATCGTCGCAAGCCGCCTTGGGTTGGCGTAACGAGGCCAATCTGCCGATCGGCTCGGGAGCGGTAAATTCGCAATTAGCGGTATATCGGGGCGTGCGGATGTGTCACCGCGCCTACCCTGACCTGGCGTGGGCGGACGCGACGGGTACTCCGCCATACGCCATTCCGCCGATTTCATGTAGACGCGTGTGATTTGCTTAATTGACCGGAGGCAAAGGCTGCAGCCCGTTGCTTCATAAACACGAGCCGCTCGCAGTGCTCGACATAATCGGGGAAGGAGCGCGCGATGATGTACGCGGTCCGGGTCGCGGCCGGATGGGATGAATGGGAGCAGGCGCAAGGGCGCGCCGATGGGCTCGCGACCGGCGGCGCGGGGCAAGCCGCTGAACTTGATGGCGAACGTCACCATGCCGCCTTATCCGAAATGGTTAGGGCTGTGTCCGCGCCGCAAACCGAGTGGCTGGACGCGCACGGCTTCAGCGCCGTGGTCGCGCTGGAGGGCATCGGCGACGAACTGACCTTCTATTTCGGCTGCGCGCGGGTGGCGTGGCTATTCAAGCAGGAGTTCGCCTCCGGCGCCGAAGGCGAGCCGAGCAACCGCGACGCGCCGCGGTGATCGTCGCGACCCGTGGCGCGGTGCGCGCCCTCACCCCGGCCCTCTCCCAGAGGGCGAGGGACATACCCCCTCATAAGTATGAGACCGGAATCGGCGTCCTTGCCGCAATGGATAAGAATCAACGCCATCGGGAGTACGCCGCACTCACACCATCGGCGGAATTGTAAGCTTGCGGCGATAAGCGGAATATTCGGCCGTCTTCGTTGTCGGAACCCGTCGCGCAGGATGGCCAGCCCCAATGACCGTGAAACGCCTTCCAATTCTGGCCGCCGCCCTGTCGCTGCTCGCGGCGTGCGATGTCGCCGCCCCGCCGCCCGAGGCGCGCGCCGTGCGCAGCCTGCTGGAAGCGCGCCGGGATAATGTGGTCATCCAAAAATGGGACATCAGTTGCGGCGCGGCGGCGCTGGCGACGCTGCTCACCTACCAGGAAGGCGTGAAGGTGACCGAGAAGGAGGTCGCTGGCGCGATGCTCGCGCATACCAACATCGACCAGGTGCGTGCCCAGCTCGGCTTCTCGCTGCTCGACCTAAAGAAGTATGCGCAAAACCGCGGCTTGGACGCCGATGGCTACGGCGATGTGAGCCTGCGCGACCTCACCGAGTTCGGCCCCTCCATCGTTCCCGTGATACTGCGCGGGTTCAACCATTTCGTCGTGTTCCGCGGCATCGAGGGCGATCGCGTCCTGCTGGCCGACCCCGCGTGGGGGGATCGGACCATGCAGATCCCCTACTTCCTGAGTATCTGGCAGAGCCGGGTGGCGTTCGCGGTCAACCGAAAGGATAATGTGCGGCCGGCCGGGCGGCTGGTGGCCAGCGCGAAGGACTTCTGGGCCTCCAGCCCCACCTACGAACCGACCAGCGCCAAGATCGAGATCGCCAAGCTCTTGGCACCCGAGCCCGCCAAGGCGCAAACCGAAATGGTCGCGGCCAACACAGCGGCGCTCACGCAAACCGCCGCCGGGGCCCCGACCACCTCGACCGCCGCGACGCCGCGGCCCGCCGACACCGAACCGGAGGCGGAACCGGTGAAGCGGGCGCCGGTACAAGTGGAGCACCTGACCGCCGCCGCCAAGCCAGTCCCAGCCAATCCGCCCGCCATTAAGCTGGCCGCCGCCGGCCAGCCACTCGCGGCGGAGGCGCAGGTCGAGGCTCCGGTCGCCGTCGCCGCTGCGTCCGCCAAGCCCGCCATGAGCGAGGCGCTGGTGAAGGCGATGCTCAACCGGGGCGACAGTCTGTTCGCGATCGGCGACGTCTCGGCGGCGCGTTTGCTGTACGAGCGTGCGGCTGAATCCGGCAGCGCCCAGGCGGCCGCCGATGTGGCGAAGACATACGATCCGATCGCACTGGCGGCGATTCACGCGACCGGGATGCAGCCAGACCTGGCCGCCGCCGCGGCATGGTACAAAAAAGGCCGCAGAGCGCGGTGGAGTGAATTCCTGAGCGAATTTGCCGTTCCCAACGCAGACCGGGTTGTGCAACCAGATTTGGGTCAGCAATGGACTGGCATGAGATTCCTGACTGCCGGTTATTCTAATCTCATGCGGAACTCTTTCCGGGCAGGTGGCGCTGACAAGCCTCGCTCGTAACGGAGGGGCGCATGGCGTCACGTCTTCTCGCTTGCTGTGCAGGGCCCATGCTCGGCGGGGCCGCCGCCGCCGGAGCGCTGGCCGTCACACCGGCCCGCGCGCAGCCGACGACGCAAGAGCTGCAACAAGAACTGGACAAGCGCGACGCGGTGATCAAGCAGTTGATCCAACGCGTCGATGCGCTGGAGCGGCAGGCGCGACGCGAGCGCGCCACCCCCAAGCGGACCGCCCAGGCGGAGCGACCGGCGCCCGTTCCGCAGCCAGCGGTCCCGTCGGTCTTGCCGCCGCCGATCACGACGCCGCCAACACAGATCACACCGCAGATCGCGCCGCCGCCCACGGTCGCGGCCCAGCCCGCCGCGCCGGAGACCAAGGTTTCGGAGGCGGTGATCGCGCGGGCGCTGGAGAACAGCCTGGTCGATCAGGGCGGGTTGCTGCTGCCACCCTATGTCGCGCAATTCGTGCCGGATTTCAGCTTTGCGTACCAGAGCACCGATCAGTTGGCGTTCGTCGGCCTTGGCGCGATCGGCAACACGAGCACAGGGCCGTTCACCCAGCGATCCCATCGCGACCTGCTCGAATGGGGCCTTGGGTTCCGCCTTGGCCTGCCCTACGAGACCCAGGTGAGCATCCGCGTGCCGTTCGATCTTGATTTGGGCCAGGCGACCTTCGCCGGCACCACCACTCGGTACAGCAATGCCGGCGGACTCGGGGATATCTCCCTCGCCGTGCAGAAGCAAGTCTGGCACGAGAAGGGCTGGCAGCCGGACGTTTTGCTCAGCGCCAGCTATAAGGCGGCGACCGGGAGCACCTCGCTCGCACAGGCGCAAGTCTCCACCTTTCCGTTCGCGGTCGGCACCGGCAGCGGATTCAACAGCTTGACCGGGGGGATCACGGCGCTGAAGCGGCAGGATCCGTTGGTTTTCCTCGGACAGGTCTTCTACACCCACAACTTCCCGGCGACGATCGCCGGGGTGTCGCAGACGCCGGGCGACGCCTTCGAGTACCGGATCTCCGTCAACCTGGCGGCCAGCCCCGACACCTCGCTGCGCTTCGCCTGGGACACCACGTTCCAGGAGAAGGCGACGTTCGGCGGCGTTACCTCACCGGGATCGCAGCAGACCTTCTCGTTCCTGGAAGTCGGGGTGGGCAGCGTGCTCACGCCGAGGCTGTTCCTGGATGCCGCGCTCGATATCGGGCTGACACGCGATTCGCCCGACTTCCGGGCGATGCTGACCTTGCCGTTCCGGTTCTAAGATCTCGCGACAACAGGGCGGCCCCGGATCGCTGCCCGGGGCCGCCCGGTTGTCGCGCCGGCCGCGATGCCGCGCGCCAACTTGGCTCGCGAGCAGTCGGCTAGGCGGTCACACTTAACCGAACTGGGCCATCTCCATCCGTCCGGCTTTCTGGATCAGGAACACGACCTGGGTGCGATTGGTGGCGTTCAGCTTCTTCATGATGTTGCGGATGTGGACCTTGACCGTGCTCTCCGAGATGCTGAGTTCGAAGGCGATGATCTTGTTCGGCTTGCCTTGTCGCAACAGGCGCACGACCTCCGCTTCGCGGCAGGTGAAGCCGAAGCTGTCGACCCCCCCGCCGGCCCGCCCCATTGGCCAGCTCGCTGGACGATGGCGGGGCCGGAAGACCAATGGGGGAGCGATGGGCGATCAGCTCCGCCGGAAAGAAGGTGCCACCCGCGAGCACCAGCCGAATCGCGGCCACCGCGATCCCGGTATTGAGCGAGGTGGGGATGTAGCCGCGCAACTGATGTTGGATCGCCCCGATGGCGACCCGCATGTCGTCCACGTCGGTTACCACCACGATCGGCAAGTCCACGCCGTGGAGCTGCCGTAATTCGGTGATCTGACCGAGCACCTCGGGGCAATCAACCCGCGCGGTCCTGATATTGAGGATCACGAGGTCTGGCGCGACAGCGGATGCTTCGGCGAGACCCGCCACCGCTTCCACCGCGAAGTCTTGCGCCGCCATTTCCAGCATATGCGCCAGGCACTGCCTAGTCATGGCGAACGGGTCGATGAGCAGAACCCGACGAAGCGCGGTAACCAGAGCGATGGCCGAGAGAGGCGGGCTCACCGGATCGAGCGCATCGACACTGGATTCCGCGTCAGGCGCGGACTCCTGAAGATAGAGCATGTTTCCCTCCCCTCACGCCGCAGCGGTCCAGGGACGACCCGGCCATCGAGCGCAGGGCTGTCTCATTACTCGCGAAAAAGCGCGAATTGAGCCCTTGTCACTCTCGATTAACGTAAGATTTAGCCGGGATGATCCGATCGGGCAAGGAGAATTTTTGTCGGGAGGGGTCGCCACAGCGGCATTCGGGGAAGGTTGTGTTTTTCGAGCATCGTGCGCTTGTTCGCGGCTCTCGGTAGGTGTGCTGTAGATTCGCATATTGTCCTCGCGACAATGCAGTCTTGGGTACCAAAACGTTCAGAGCGGCCCGGATTAGTTCTCTGTTCGCCAGTCCCGCCGCGCGCCACGAGGCGCGAGCTGGAAGCGATCAACAGCCGAAGCGAGCGCGCTTGAGCCTACTAGCGCCTGCTTGATTTAAGTCGCAGTCGAACCGCATCGCGACATCTCCCTCCACAAACCGGCGGACCCGTTCGCGCACTGACACGCTGGCCAACCCCCGGCGTCAATCGTTCGTTAACCAATCTATAAGAGACGGGCGCCTATCCGCAATGATTAATTTATGCGACTTCAGGATGAATTTTGGTACGTCGCCTCATCCCTTCGGTGCGGGCGGCTAACCGTTCGGGCTAGGCAAACTCGTTAAATAGACGAAACGCGACGATCCGGAGAGAACCGGCCCGCACAGGCCCAACTCGCCCGAAAGACGCATCGGGGCTCGGGCCGCATTGGCGGTTTAGTCTCGAAGGTGATAAAATGGTTAATTCGGATCAGTTGCATACCCCGGCGGTCAACCACCAGCCGGGCAATCATTCTTCGGGTGCAAACACGGGCCAGCCAATCGACGGCTTTCTTCTGTCCACGATCGACGACGGCTTCCAGCTCATCGCCGATGCCCCACCGGCGATCGTCACCCTGGCCGGGAGCACTGGCGCCGTCAAGCTCACTGGCCCGGAAAGCCTGGTCACGGGCGGCAACGGCCGCTACCAGGTTGCGTCCAGTGGCGGCGTTAGCACCGTGGCACTGGGCAATGGCGCCGATACCGTCGCGCTCGGCGGCAGCCGCGACACGGTGACCCTGGGGAACGGCAACGATGTCGTGGCACCCGGCTGCGGCTTCGCCACGGTCCAACTGGGCAACGGCAGCGACCGCGTCGATCTCGCCGGGATCGCGAACACCGTCGTCGGCGGCGATGGCAATGACACGGTTCGCGGCGGCGACGGCATCGGCACCGTCCGCCTCGGAAACGGCAACGACACCGTTTCGCTCGGCGGCGCCATCAACACCATCGTGCTCGGCAACGGCAACGACACAGTGGTCGCCGGGCAAGGCACCGCCACGATCGATGTCGGCCTGCGATCGTACCAAGTGGCGATCGGCGGCCTCGATCTCGTCCTCTCCGCCGCGCCGTTCGCCTGCGGCGACACTGGCGCTGTCGGGCCCTTCGCCGCCGGCAGCGGCGACATCGGCGCATTCAGTGCCGGCAACGGCAATATCGGCGCCTTCGACGGGCTGGGCGATACCGCCTCGTCCGATGGCGACGGCAATATCGGTGCCTTCGATGGCGACGTGGTCAGCGGCGCTTGCAGCGGCAACGGCAACGTGGGCGCGTTCGACGGCGACGCGAACGGCGGCTCGGGTGACGGCAACGACAATCTCGGGGCGCTCGACGGCGACCTGAACGGTCTCGACGATCGCGGCAAGGCGGATGGGGGCGACGACGGCAACGGCAACCTGGGCAGCACCGACGGCAACCTGAACGGCAATCTCGTCACCGCCAACGATAGCGGCAACCTGAACGGCAACGGCAATCTCGGCTCGCTCAGCGGCAACAGCAATGGCAACGGCGTCGGCAGTCTCCAACTCCAGTCAACCGCTGGAGCGTCCGGGCCGGACCTGCGATACGTCGGCGCCGTCGATACCGTGGTGGTTGGCAACGGCAACGACACAGTGAACGCGCGCGGTGGCCTGTCAGCGGTCGTGGCGGGCAACGGCAATGATGTCGTGTCGCTCGATAGCACACTTAATCAAGTGGTCGCGGGCAATGGAAACGACCTGGTGTTCGGCAGTCAGGGCCAGACCGACGTGACGCTCGGCAACGGCCTGGACATGGTCAAGGTGGCCGGCGCCGGCAACCATGTGACGGTCGGAAGCGGCGATGATGTGGTAGTGCTGGATGCGGCCGCGGACCAGCAAGGCTGGCTCGGCGACTGGGGGGTCAACACCGTCCTCCTCGGCGGCGGCGACGACAAGGTCGTGGCCCGCATTGGCGGCGCCGCGATCACGGCCGGGAATGGCGACGACGTGATCTCGCTTGAGGGCGCGTTCAATCGGGTCGTCGCCGGCAGCGGCAACGACCTGGTGTTTGGCGGCCAGGGCGAGACCGACGTGACGCTTGGGAATGGCGCGGATTTCGTCAAGCTGGGCGGCGCCGGCAACGAGGTGAACCTTGGCGGCGGCAACGACCTGGTGGTGCTGACTGGCGGCGGCTACAACGTCGTGCGCGCGCAAGGCGGCGACGACACGATCCGGGTGTCGGGCTCACACAACCTGATCGACGCGGGGCCGGCGGCGAAGATGAACCTGATCTATGGCGGCGCCGGGTTCGATACCTTCGTGCTAAACGCGCCCGGCCAGGGCATTGACCAGATCTTCAATTTCGGCCTGACCAATGGCGATGTGCTCGACCTGAGCAGCGCATTCGCCGACACCATCCCGCACGCTGCTGTCGCCGATCTCTCGAAGCTGCTGACCACCCAGACGGTCGGCGGCAATACCTGGCTGGAGGTCAACGCCCCGGCTGGCGGCGCCGCGCGCGCGATCGCGGTCCTGAACGGCGTGAACGCGAGCCTGTCGGACCTGCTGGCGCATCACGCACTGACGCTGGCCTGATGCGGGCAGCCGAGCTTCGGCTGATGACGCCCGACCACCGGCTTCGCGAACGGATACGAGTTCATATCGGCGGCCCTTTTGCCAGCGGCCCTTTTGCCTGACCGCTTGTTCAGCCTGTTCGACCCCTCCCACCAACCCCTGCCACAAGGGCAGGGGAGATTGTTGGCCACCGGCCTCTAATCCCCTGGCGGGGCCTTTTGGGGAGAGGGTTGGGTGAGGCCGCGCGCACCGCCCTACCCGCGTCTGGAGTTGGTCAAGTCAGTCAAAGGGCCGCTGATCTGATATCGCCGGGCTTTGCAGCTCGTCGGTTCCGGGTCATGCTGGCGACGCCGCGTGTCGGAGGGGGCCGGTCCCATGAACCAGATCCGCAACAGCCAATACCGCCACATCACCGCCCATCGCATCGCCGGGGCGCTCGGCGCCGAGATCGAGGGCGCGGACTTGTCGCGGGAGCTTCCCGATGAGGTGCTGGCGGAGATCCGCGCCGCGTTGCTCGAGCATCTGGTCATTTTCTTTCGCAACCAGACGCTCACCCCGGAGACCCAGCTCGCCTTCGCGCGCCGCTGGGGCGAGATCCATCTGCATCCCTTCATGGAAGGGATGCCAGACCATCCGGAGGTGCTGGAAATCATCAAGCGGCCGACCGACAAGAAGAATTTCGGCGGCTCCTGGCACACCGACCAGATGTTCTCGCCCAAGCCCGCGATGGGAACGATCCTCTATGCGCGGGAGGTGCCCTCGGCCGGCGGCGACACGATGTTCACCAATCAATATCTTGCCTATGAGAGCCTGTCCGAAGCGATGCGCGCGGTGCTGGAGCAACTGGAAACTGTGTGCATGGGAGATAATTTCAAGGGTCACGGTGGGCGCTCGCGCAAGGATTTCTATCCCGACCAGATGGGCAGCATGAAGGTGAAGGATCCGGGCGACGTGCAGACCACCAGCGTCCACCCGCTGGTGCGCACGCATCCCGAGACCGGACGCAAAGCGCTCTATATCGGCGGGCACGTGCAGCGGTTCGAGGGCATGACCGATGAGGAGAGCGAGCCGCTGATCGGCTTCCTCATGCGCCACTCGACCCGGCCCGAGTTCACCTGCCGCTTCCGCTGGGAGACGGGCTCGCTCGCCTTCTGGGACAATCGTTGCACCCAGCATTTCGCCATCAATGACTATCCGGCCGAAACGCGGATCATGACCCGGATCACGGTGCGCGGGGACGTGCCGTTCTGACGTGCCGACGCACGCCGGCCGCTTGACAGCGAGGTTGCGAGCGCGCCACGTTCTTGAAACCTCGCAAGACGAAGGGGAGGAACCGGGCATGATCGGGATCAGGCGTGTATCCGCGTCGTCGCGGATAGCGGCGCTGGCGTGCGGTGTGGCGATCGGTGCGTTGTGCGGGTCGGCTTGGGCGGCGAACCAGTCCGCGCCCCAGCAGGATCCGGCCGTGACCCAGCAGCGCCTATTGCAGGCCGACAGCGAGCAGGGCAATTGGCTCACCAACCACAAGGATCTCTCCGCCCAGCGGTTCTCGCCGCTCGACCAGATCAACCGCGATACCGTGAAAAACCTGAAGGTGGCCTGGACGCTGCAACTAGGCGGCGTCGAGGGCGGCGGCATCTGGTCGCATGGCGGGCTGGAGGGCACGCCGATCGCGAACGACGGCTTCCTTTATGTCACCGACGGCTGGGGCTCGGTCTATAAAATCGACACGCATGGCGGGCAGGGAAACCTGCTGTGGAAGATGGACCCGAAGACCGACCATGACTGGGCGGGCGCCGTCGCATGCTGCGGCGTGGACAATCGCGGCGTCGCGCTGTGGGACGATCTGGTAATCTCGCACACGCTGGACGGGCGCCTGATCGCCACCAAGAAGGACAGCGGCCAGATCGCCTGGCAACGCCAGGTCGCCAATCCCGACAAGGGCGAGGTGATCACCGCCGCGCCGCTGGTGATCAAGGATGAGGCGATCAGCGGTGTGTCGGGCGCGGAATACGGTATCCGGGGGTGGATCGCGGCGACCGACCTCAAGACCGGCAAGGAGATCTGGCGGACCTACACCATTCCTGGCAAGGGCGATCCCGGCTACGACACCTGGGGCGGCAACAACGATGCCGCGGCCAACGGAGGCGGCTCCAGCTGGGTCACCGGCAGCTACGACCCGCGCACCAATACGCTCTATTGGGGCGTCGGCAACCCGGGCCCAGACTGGGACAATTCCTACCGCCCGGGCGACAACCTTTACACCGATAGCACGTTGGCGGTCGATCCGGACAGCGGCAAGATCAAGTGGCACTTCCAGCATACGCCAAACGATCCGTACGATTACGACAGCGTGTCGGAGAACGTGTTGGCCGACCTGCCAAACGGCAAGCACATCGATCTAGAGGCGGACCGCAACGGCTTCGGCTACGCCTTGGATCGCGACAGCGGCAAGTTCCTATGGGCGCTCCCGTTCGTGAAGACGGTCAACTGGACCAAGGGCGTCGATCCGGAGACCGGCAAACCGGTCGAGTACGACCCAAAGAAGCCGGTGCAGGGCTATGCGATCGCGCCGAGCCTGACCGACCTGAAGGTCAAGATCTGCCCGGGCAACATGGGCGGCAAGAACTGGCCGCCGACCGCGTACAACCCGAACCTGCATCTGTGGTACATCCCGGTAATCGAGAGTTGCAACGACATCACCGAGCAGCCCTCCAAACCTGGAACGTGGAAGCCGCGCGAGACCTGGACCGGCGGCGGCCCGAGCAATCCGTACCGCATCACCGGCAGCGTCACCGCGGTGGACGTGACCACGGGCAAGCAGGCCGGCAAGCTGGAACTACCCTATCCGATGCTGGGTGGAATGCTCGCTACGCCGTCGCTGGTGTTCTTCGGCCAGCCCGACGGCAAGGTGATCGCCGCCGACGCCAAGACGCTCCAGAAGATGTGGGAGTTCAACACCGGAGGCGGTGTGTCTGCCCCGCCGATGGCCTTTAGTGTGGACGGCAAGGAATACATCGCCCTGCTGGTGGGTCAGGGCGGCGCATGGGACAAGTGGTTCATCGATTCGACGCCTGATCTGAAGAGAATTCAGCCCGGCTCGACGCTCTACGTGTTCAGCGAATAACCCGCCTGAGACCGCTCCGCCGTCGCCCCTCGGGGGCGGTCGGCGGGGCGGCATGAGCCCGATCCATGAAAGCACGGACCAACGCGACCCTGCGGCTGATTTGTCTGATCGGCCTCGGCGCACTCCCGTTTCTACACGGGGCGCACGCGCCGGCTGAGTCGTCCGCGACCGAGGCGGGCAAGCGCATCTATCGGGTGAATTGCGCCGGATGCCACCAATGGTTCGGCAAGGGCGGCGGCGGCTATGGCGGCGCTGCGGCAAATCTGCGCAAGACGCAATTGGACCGCGAGCAGATCATCCAAACCATCACTTGCGGGCGGCCCGGCACCGGAATGCCGTACCACCTGCGCGACGCCTACACGCCTGAGCACAAATGCTACGGCATGACCAAGGCCGAGGCTGGTAAGAACATGCCGCCTGAGCCGAACAATTTCCTTCGTCCGAGCGAGATCGACGCTGTGGCCGACTACGTGATCGCCACGATCAAGGGTCGGGGGGATGAACCGACCCTCGCCGAGTGCCAGGCGTTCTACGGCACGCACTCGCGAGTGTGCGACGTTTACGAGCACAGCCCGGCGACGGCGGCGACGGCGGAGCCGGGGAAGAAGTGACGTGATCCCGACGGACTTTTCTCCGTCATGGTCGGCCCCCGGGTCCGGCCGAAGGCCGGCCCGAGGACAGGCTAAGGCCGACCATCCACGACTAGCTCACGGCACCGAAGTCGTGGATGCTCGCCTTCGCGGGCATGACGGCATTTAGGCTAGGGTGTGAGGACGAGCGTGCTCTGGTTTTCGAGAACAATACTGTACGCGGTCATGGTGGCTGGAGCGTGCATGAGCTTCGTGGCGAGGGCCGAGCCACTGAATGATCTGCGCGAGTTCCGCGTCGGGATGCCGGTCGCGGACCTGCCGGCCAGCGGCTATGTCGGCCTAGCCTGCGCCGAGGCGCCGAAGCAGACGCTCAACAGTTGGACGCAATACGCCACCTGCCCGAAGGACGCACGCGGCCTTCATGTGGTGTCGTTTCGCTACGACGACGCGGCGAATCCGATGACGCGGGTGGGTGAGCAATACAAGGGCACCAAGGTCGCGGGACACCCGGTGCTGGCCGCGTTGCTGATCGGCGATGACGGGCTGGTGGACGGCATCCGTATCGATACCGACCCGAACGCGCGGCTCTATCTGCGCAAGAAGGCGTTCCTGTTCGCCGACCAGGTCAAGGCGCGCTACGGCGAGGAGGGCTGGAACTGCACCGAGGCGAAGCCGACGGGCGACAAAGAGCCGCTCGGGGGCGTGTTCATCGATCGGCACTGCGAGAAGACCACGCCCGACAGGCATCTGATCATGGACCAGGAATTGTATCGCCGGGGCGGCAGGCCGATCGAGGATTTCGTCGGCGGCACGCAGCTCACCATTCTTCGTGCCGGGAACGCAGGAAACAAGGGATGAAAGTAGGGTTCGTCGGGGTCGGCAACATGGGCGGGCCGATGTGCCGCAACATCATCCGCAACACCAACCACGAGGTCACGGTGTTCGATCTCAACCCGGCAGCCATGCGCGCCTGCACCGAGCTTGGTGCCGCGCCGGGCGCTGGTGTCGCCGAGGTCGCGGGCGCGTGCGATGTCGTGCTCACCTCGCTACCGATGCCGCGCCATGTCGAGGAGGTGGCGCTCGGTCCGGGCGGCATCGCCGAGAGCGCGCGGCCGGGCATGGTCTATATCGACCTCTCGACCAACTCCGCCTCGACGGCCCGGCGCGTGCATCATGGAATGCAGGCGAAAGGGGTGGCGATGCTGGAGGCCCCGGTCAGCGGCGGTGTTCCGCGCGCCACCGACGGCACGATCGTGATCATGGTGGGCGGTGATGCGGCGGTGTTCGAGGCGCAGTTGCCGCTGCTGAAAGCATTCAGCCGGGAGGTGATCCATGTCGGCGAGATCGGCATGGGCTCGGTGGCCAAGCTCTGTAACAACATGCTCGCTTTCTGCAATGCGGCCGCGGCCGCGGAGGCGCTGATGCTCGGGCTCATGGCCGGCATCGACGTGCACAAGCTTTACGACGTGATCTGCAATGCCAGCGGCAACTCGGATGCGTTCCGTGGGCTGGGTCCGAAGGCATTCAACCGGGATTTCAAGCCGGGCTTCGCGCTCGACCTCGCGCACAAGGATCTGACCCTGGCGCTCGAGATGGCGGCCGAATTGAGCGTTCCGGGAATGATCGCGCCGCAGGTCATGACCTTGATGCGCATGGCGCGGGCCAGCGGCATGGGCGGCGACGATTCCAGCTCGGTGCTGCGCGTCTATGAAATGGCGCTCGGTCGCGAGATTGGGTGAGCGATTCGGCTGTGGCTGGTGCGTGGCTACGCACCGACACCTCGTCACGACGCCGGGAGGTCGGCACAATCGGTCATTCTGGCGGTCTTATTCTCCGTCAATGAACGGCCACAATACCGGGCGACAATCGTTCGCTGTGGAGGCGTGAGTTCGCGGAATTGTGATACCCTGACGCGCCACACATGGGAGACCTCAGTGGAGGACGCGTCGGGCGTTTGATCCGAAGGAGTGGGCCAGCCAAGACGGCCGGGAACGCTCGTCGGCATCGCTGGCAGCGCGGTTCCGACGCTCGCGGCACCTCACTCGCGGAACGTTCGCTTTGCCGAACCGCTGGACCTGCTCGTTCCGAGCATTCTCGCCTTGCCGTTGGTCGGCCGATCCGAGGAGGTTCAGCGGCTGGAAGAGTGGCTCGGTTCGGCCGTCCCGGTAGCGGTTCGGTGCCTTTCCGGTCCTCCCGGCGTTGGTAAGACCCGGCTTGCCATGGAGCTGTGCGAACGTGCTGAGGCACGCGGCTGGAGCGCCGGCTTCCTCGCGGCGGACGCGTTCCCGACCACCGCCGCTATCGCCGTAGATCGGGGGCCGTGGCTCGGCCCGACCCTCGTGGTCATCGAGGACGCCGCCAGCCTGATGTCCGCGCTGCTGGCTTGGTTTCCCCAACTGGCGCGGCTCGGCGCGCTCGCCCGATGGCAGTTGCGGCTGTTGTTGCTGGAGCGGGACGGTGACGCCTTCGGCGGGTGCTGGGCCGGGCTCGTCGCTACCGGAGTGGCACAGGATCTTGGTCAACCAGTCCGGCTATCCGGGTTGAGTAAGGCCGGAGATCGCCTCCGCCTCGTGTCATCCGCGATGAACGCGGCCGCGCAGCTCGTGGCAAGCCGTTCACGCCGCTCCCGGCCGGCACCGCGATCGATTGCGACTAACCGCTGCGCCTGATCCTGGCGGCGCTGCTCGCTCCCCATGCCGGGGTGGTGCGGATGTTGATGCGGCCCCGGGCGGAGCTGGCGTGCCACGCCGCGCGGGCGCTGCGCCCATCGGCTCGACCGGCTCGCCCGCGCCTGGATGCTCGATCCCCGGCTGGTCGCCCACGCCATCGCCTGCATCACGCTCCAGGGCGGGTGTGAGTTGGCTGAGGCCGCGCATCTCGTCCGCGAGGAGGCGTTCTGCACGGGCCTGCACCTCGCCGCGCCCGCCGAACACGTCGCCGATTGCATGGCGGACGCCTTCTGTCGGAATGCGGGAGGCTCATTGAGTCGGTTCTGCCTGATCTTATCGGCGGCGCCATCGTGTTCCGAGAGCTTTCGCGACTTTCCCCGGAGCAACAGGCCGGCGCCATCGACCGCGCACTGCGTCGCTCGGCAGGTCGCTCGAAGAGCATGCTGCGCCGGGCGGTGCAGGATTTCGCGGCTTCTCCGATGAGCAGCACGTTCGATGGCTGGCTGAGCCGCTGCGGTGCGGGCTCGCCATAGCCATCGCGGTTCTCGGTTCCGGCTCTACACGGTCCCTGGTGCGACCGGCTTGCCTTGTGCAAGATCGCTGACAGAGGGGACACCGATGCTGCAAACGCCGCCTGCCGAGCCTGGAATGCGGGAAGGGGAGATCGACACCCCCGCGTTGGTCATCGACCTAGAGGCGTTCGAGGCGAATCTCGATCGCATGGCCGCGCTGCTGGCGCCCACCGGCGCCAAGCTTCGCGCCCACGCCAAGACGCACAAGTCCCCGGTGATCGCGCGCCTTCAGATGGCGCGCGGCGCGGTCGGCCAATGCGTGCAGAAGGTGGCCGAAGCGGAGGCCCTCGCCTGGGGCGGCGTTCCCGATATCTTGGTCAGCAACGAGGTAGTCGGCGAGGCGAAGCTCGCCCGGCTCGCCGGGCTGGCGCGGATCTCCGAGATCGCGGTCTGTGCAGACGACGCGGCCCAGGTCGCCGCGATCGAGACGGCGGCGGCGCGCGTCGGCGTGCGCCTGCGCGTGCTGGTCGAGATCGACGTGGGCGCCAGGCGCTGCGGTGTGGCGCCGGGGCCGGACGCGGTGGCGTTGGCGCAGCGGATCGCCCGCTCGCCCAACCTCGTGTTCGGAGGATTGCAGGCCTATCACGGCAGCGCCCAGCATAAGCGCACTCCAGCCGAGCGCGGCACCCTGATCGGTGGCGCTGTCGAGGCCACCCGTCGGACGGTCGAGCAGCTTCGCCAGCAAGGGCTCGACTGCCCGATCGTGGGTGGCGGCGGCACCGGAACGTTTGAGCTGGAGGCTGCCTCGGGCGTCTTCACCGAGATTCAGGCCGGCAGCTACGTGTTCATGGATGCCGACTACGCTCGCAACCTGGATGCCGACGGCCAGCCGGTATCGACCTTCAGGCACTCGCTGTTCGTGCTCGCGACCGTGATGAGCGCCCCGCGCAGCGGCACGGCCGTGCTCGATGCGGGGCTGAAGGCCCTTGCCGTGGACAGTGGCCTGCCATTGGTCTGGGACCAGCCGGGGGTCCGCTATGTCAGCGCCTCGGACGAGCACGGCAAACTGGAGCTGGACGCTAAGGCGCGCGCGCCCGCGCTCGGCGATAAGCTGCGTCTTGTTCCCGGGCACTGCGATCCGACGGTGGACCGCTACGACTGGTATGTCTGTGTGCGACGGGGACGGGTGGAATGCCTCTGGCCGGTCGCGGCGCGGGGCGGGATGGCCTGAGTTCGTGTCGGCGGGAAGGTGCGGCAGGGAACCGGACCTTCGCGCGCACGCTTTGGATCTATCGGCAGGAGACGTGTCGTGAATCGATCATCCGGGTTCGCCGTGCTCGTCGCGGCAGTCGCTCTCGGTACCGCGCCGGCGTTGGCGCAAGGTTGCGGCGGGGGCATCATCCATACCGTCAATGACTGGAATACCAACGCGTTTGCCGTGCATCCGCCCGCGAACACGAAGGCCTTTGCGGGCCACGGGCAGGCGAATACTAAGGCCTTCGCTCCGACCTCGCCGGCCGGCACGGGCGGGTTCGGCCAGCCGGGCGGCACCCACACCGGTTTCCGTAACAATTCAGGTCAGGCCGTCAACGCTTTTGGGAACCACACGACCGCGAGCAACAACGTCTCGACGATGGCAAACGCCTTTGGCACGAATACCGACCACAATGTCTCCCCCGTGATGCCGCACAATAAGGTGCAGCCCGGTAACGGGCCGCTGAGCGGGAAATGATCCCGCGTGGGCTGCGGCTGTTGGCCGCCGGGGCGATCAGCCTCGCGGTCGTCGCGCCGGCAGTGGCGGCCGGTCCGGTCCCTCAGGCCGCGCCGGGGCAGGCGACTGGCGAACAGCCCGGCGCGACCGGCACGCCAGCGAACGACCAGCCGGTGCGGGCACGGGAGAACGCCCTGGGAGCCCGCAACCCGGCCGGCCTCAACTATGCCCCCGCCGACACGGCCCTCACCAGCGAGGACGGCATTGCGGAGCCGATTACGGCCGACAAGTCGCCTGGACATGAGCGGCTCTCGCACCCGGCGAGTACGACCGGATTGGTCACGTCCCGCGGGAAGATTCGCTTGAGCGGGCTGGTCGGCACCAGCGTCTTCAACGAGCAAGGCGCGGCGCTGGGCACCGTCGCCGACGTTCTGGTGACCCGCTCGGGGTCCGCCCAGGTAATCGTTTCAGTGGACGACCATCTTGTTCCGGTGCCCTGGAGCAAGCTACAATTCAACGTCGCTGGCCGGGAGCTGCAACATAAGGTGGTGTTGCCCGGCGAGACTCGTCACGCCCTCGACCAGCTACCGGAAATCAGATTGCGACCTCAAGGCAGTGGCTGAGAGCGCCGGGCACTTAATTTCGGAAGTGACCCGGGTTGATCCTGAACGGGCCGTTGGCCGGCTCGACCTCCGATGGAGACGCAACAATGATCAGATTTCGTGACTTGGCCGTCGGCGTGGCGATCGGCCTATTCGCTATCGGCCCGGCGCTGGCGCAGCAGAATAGCGCGACCGACCAGCAAAGCGGCGCTGGCACCGAACAGATGCAGCAAGGCGCGAGCGGCGCCGAGCAACCGGGTCAGATGCCGGCCGGAATGGTCAAAAACCTTCAGCGCGAACTGAAGGCGCGCGGTCTGTACAAGCAAGGCAATGTCGATGGCATGTATGGGCCGAAGACCCGCTCGGCGGTCGAGCAGTTCCAGCACGCGCACAATCTCCAAGCTAACGGCCAGCCGGATCCGCAGACCCTTGCCGCCCTTGGGGTGCAGGTGAACGGGAGCCTGCAAGGCGGGAATGCCGGCATGAACAGGCCTGGCGGGTCCGAGCAGGGCATGGGCAATCCACAAGGGGTGAACAACCAAGGGACGAACGCGCAGGGGATGAATAACCAGGGAATGAATAACCAAGCGCCGGCCAGCTCCACCGCCGGCGCTCCCACAGGCACTCCCATGACAAACCAGAACATGGGCGGCCAGGCCGGTACCGGCATGGCGCCTACCGGCACGCCGCAGACCGGCGCCGGTGGAGCTGGTGGCGCGGGTGGGGCCGGCGCTGGACGTTAGGACGAACCTCCAGGCGCGGGGCGCCCGTTATCGGGGCCGCCCCGTGCTCTTCACAGCGCGGCCAAAACCGACTCTGCTTTGCTGACGTCGAAGCCTCCGGGTTGTTCGACCGCGAGTTGGGTGACTTTCCCGTTCTCGGCCACCAGCGCATAACGTTGGCTGCGCACGCCCAATCCGCGGGACACCAGGTCCAGCTCCAGCCCGATCGCCTTGGTAAAGGCACCTGACCCGTCCGCCAGCATCACGATCTTGCCGTCCGCGCCCTGGATCTTTGCCCAGGCGCCCATGACAAAGACATCGTTGACCGCGATGCAGGCGACCGTGTCCACGCCCTTGGCCTTGATGGCATCCGCGTTCTCGACGAAGCCGGGCAGGTGCTTCACGCTGCATGTCGGCGTGAAGGCGCCGGGCACGGCGATCAGCACGACCTTCTTCCCTTTGAAGACGTCGTCCGTGGAAGTTTCCTTCGGCCCGTCCGGAGTGGCCATCATTAGCTTCATCGAAGGGATGTTGTCGCCCACTTTGATCGTCATACTCCGCTCCTGGTGGCTAGTGCCTGGGCGGGAGTCCTAGACCACGGCGGGCATCGGTGTCACGCTTGCAGGGTTGGCTCGAGTCACCAGATCAGACATTATGTCACCTGCGCCCCCCGACCCCGCTGCCTTCCTCACTGGGCAATTGCTGATCGCGATGCCGGCCATGAGCGATCCGCGGTTCGCGCAGAGCGTTATTTACGTCTGCGCCCATACGAGTGATGGCGCGATGGGGCTGGTGATTAACCGTCCGCTCGCCAAGCCAAGTTTTGACGAACTGCTGCGGCAACTGGAAATCGCGCCGGTGCCGCCGGCGCGGCGCATCCGCCTTTGCGCCGGTGGGCCGGTCGATAACGCGCGCGGCTTTGTGCTGCACACCTCCGACTGGTCCGGCGAGGGCAGCTTGAAGGTCACCGATGATCTGGCGCTGACCGCGAGCCTGGATGTCCTGCGGGCGATCGCCGAGGGCGGCGGCCCCCGCGAGGGCATTCTCGCCCTGGGCTACGCCGGATGGGGGCCGGGGCAACTCGACGCGGAATTTCAGCAGAACGCATGGCTATCGGTACCGGCCGAGGAGCGGCTGCTGTTCGGCGACAACGACGAAACCAAATGGCGCCGCGCGCTGGCGATGCTGAAGATCGACCCGCTGCTGCTCTCGGATGAGGCCGGTCACGCCTGACCTCGCGCCGGCTCTCGCCCAACCCGCTCCCAGAGGTCCGTCGCTACTGTCATCCGCTTCGCTCCCGTTAAGCCGTTAAGCTTCCGGTGACATCGTTGGTGTCTAGTCCGGGCGCGCAAAACGCCGAGGACGCTCCCGATGCCCTCTCCTCCGCGCGCCGTGCGGCCATCCGGGCGCCGGCGCCACGGCGCGGCCTGACCGGGCCGACGCCCCGTGTTGTTCAACTCGTATGCTTTCGTGCTGGCGTTCCTGCCGCTGTCGCTCGGCGGGTTCTTCGCCGCGGCGAGGCTCGCGGGGCCGGTCGCGGCGGGGTGCTGGCTGGTCGGCGCGTCGCTGGTGTTCTATGGCTGGTGGAACCCGGGTCTGGTCCCGCTCCTGCTTGCCTCCATGGCCGGCAACTACATCGTCGCGCGGCTGATCGCGCGGATGGAGGCATTTCCGCGTTGGCAAACGGCGTTGCTGGGCCTGGGGATCGGTGCCGATATCGCCGCGCTGATCTATTACAAGTATCTCGCCTCGGTACTCGGATACCTGCGCGCCCACGTAGCCATTGACGTGGCGTTCGCCGATCCGGTCCTGCCGCTCGGGATCAGTTTCTTCACCTTTACCCAGATCGGCTTCCTGATCGATTGCCGCCAGGGGCTCGCGCGCGACCGCGGGCTGCTGCACTACGCCCTGTTCGTGACCTTCTTCCCGCACCTGATCGCGGGGCCGATCCTGCACCATCGGGAGATCATGCCGCAATTCGCCGACCGGCCTACGTATCGAGCCCGCGGCGAGAACATCGCGGTCGGGCTTGGCATCTTCCTTATCGGCCTGCTCAAGAAATGCCTGTTCGCCGATGCGCTCTCGCCGCTGGCGGCGGCGGGCTTCGCGTACCCGGCGGATCTTGCGTTCTTTAGCGCGTGGGAGACGGCGCTCGCCTATTCGCTGCAACTCTATTTCGACTTTTCCGGCTATTCGGACATGGCGATCGGGATCGCGCGGATGTTCAATTTGCGCTTTCCGGCCAATTTCAACTCGCCATACAAAGCCGAGAGCGTGATCGACTATTGGCAACGCTGGCACATGACGCTGACGCGCTACCTGATGTTGTATCTCTACAATCCGGTGGCGATTCGGATCGCGCGCCGGCGAGCGGCCAGCGGCATCGGCGCGAATCGGGCGGCGCAGGCCACGATTGGGGGGTTCGGCATGGGCGTGCTGCTGCCGACCTTCCTGACGATGACGCTGGCCGGCGTGTGGCACGGCAGCGGCGTGACATTTCTGATCTTTGGGTTGCTTCACGCGAGCTATCTCTCGATTAACCACGCTTGGCGCATCTTCCGCCCCCCCGCCTGGAAACCCGGCCGTGGGGTGTTCAGCATCGCTGGTCGCGTGTCGCTGACCTACCTTTGCGTTCTGGTCGGCGCGGTGATGTTCCGCGCCACATCGGTCGCCGACGCGTTGCAAATTCTGCGCGGCATGGCCGGCTTGCATGGCGTCTCCCCGGCGCTTGGCGATGCGCGATCGGTCTTGGCCGCCGCGCGGGACTGCGCGCTGATTGGCACGCTCTTCGTGATCGTCTGGGCCGCCCCGAACACCCAGCAGATCATGCGCGATTACGCGCCGGTGCTAGGACGGGCATCGGCCGGCCCGGTGCCGCGGCTGGCCTGGCGGCCGAGCGTCGGTTGGGCCGTGGCCTTCGGCGGGGCGGGCGCACTTGGGCTGCTCGGCATCGGCGGCACGGGCGAGTTCCTCTATTTCCAGTTCTGACCGTGCGAGGCGAAACACTGTCGGTCCGTGCCTATCTCGCGCTGCTCGGCGCTGTCGCTGTCTTGTTATTCGCGCTGGTCTGGGCCTGGGTCGCCTGGATGCCGCTTGCTTTCCTGGACCCCGAGTATCCGGCCTGGCTCGCCAAACGCCAGATGCTGGCGCGATGCGATCTGGGCAGGGTCGTGATCGTGGGCGATTCGCGCGCGGCGACGGACATCATGCCGTCGCGGATGCCGCTGTTGACCACCAATCTCGCGGTCGGCGGCGGCGAGCCGATCGAAGCCTACGCGGCGGTGAGCCGGGCGCTGGCCTGTCCCAAACTGCCCGCGCGGGTGATCGTCTCATTCGGCCCAGGCCATTTCATGCGCCCGGATCTGTTCTGGGATCGAACCGTGAAGTTCGGGTTCCTCGGCGCTGCCGAGATTGCCGAACTCGGCCGCATCTCGCGCCAGCTTGGAGACATGTCGGTGTATGAGGCCGGGCATGGTGACGGCCTCTCCGGGCGGACGCGCGGGGCGCTTTACGCGATCCGGTTCCCGTCGCTCTACTTCGGCAGCTTGAGCAGAGGGGGCCTGTTCCTTCGGTGGTGGGAGAACCGGCGCGTCCTGGCTACGGGCCTGGCGGCGCGCGGGCAGTACTTCTTCGGCTCCGCGCCCGGTTCCGCCAGCGTCGCTGTCGAGGGCGAGCTTGGCGGATTCGCTCCGCTGCCGGTGCTCGACCGCTATTTCGACCGGATGCTGGCGCTGCTGGCCGCCAAGGGCATCGGCGTGGAGTTCGTCGCGACCCCGGTGAACGGGGAGACCTGGAGCGCCGCGCCTCCAGCCCTGCGCACGGGGTTCGCTGCATACATCGTGCGCTACGAAGCCAAATACCCGAATTTCCGCCTGCTTGGGCCAATCATGCCGCATTGGCCAGATCGGTATTTCGGCGACCGGTTCGGCCACCTGAACCCGACGGGTGCCGCGCTGTTCAGCGAACGCCTGGCCGGCTGCCTAGCCGAGAGCACCGAGCCATGCGCGCTCGGCCGGAGTGCCGCGCTGGAAGCGAGTGCGGGGGAGCCGGGGCTTGAGAGCGGCGGCGCGGGCACGCACACTCCCCCCGCAACCGAGGGGGCGGGCACATGGTCCAGGTTCCGCAGCAGCAGATCGCCGGCGTCTATCACCGCCGCGTCGGCGAGATCGTGGTAACGGCGCTGAGCGACGGCTTTCTCGACGGCACGGTGGAGGTGTTGCAGAACATCGCGCACGATGAGGCCCGGCGCCTTCTGGCCGATGCCTTCCGTCCGGGTCGGCGCACCTCGGTCAACTGTTACGCCGTGTACTCGGCGGGCCGGCTCGCCTTGATCGACACCGGCTCGGGCAACTATTTGGCCCCCACCGTCGGCAAGCTGCGGCACAACCTGGCTGCCGCCGGGATCGACCCGGCCGCGGTCGAGGCGGTGCTGCTGACGCACATGCATCCCGACCACTCCGCGGGCCTGACCGATCGGGCGACCGGCCGGCCGTTGTTTCCCAACGCCGAGCTGGTGGTCCACGAGAACGACCCAAGGCATTGGGATGACGATGCGGCAATGGCACGGGCCGACGAGCAGGCCCGGGAACTCTTCTTTCAATGCGCCCGAGAGCAGATCGCGCCCTATCGCGACCGGCTGCGCAGCTTCGCCGCGAGCCGCGAGGTGTTTCCCGGCGTCACGGCCATGCCGCTCAACGGCCACACCCCGGGCCACAGCGGCTATATGATCGCCTCCGGAGGCGAGTCCCTTCTGGTCTGGGGCGACATCATCCACGTGCCCGAGATCCAGGTACCTCACCCGGAGGTCACGATCGCGTTCGACACCGACCCGCGCGAAGCCGCCGCCGTGCGTTGGCGCACCTTCGATACCGTCGCGACCGATCGGCTGCTGGTCGCGGGAATGCACATTCACTATCCGGGCTTCGCCCATGTCGTTCGGCACGGCGACGGTTACGCGCTCCTGCCCGAGCCCTGGGTGCATGCCTTCTGAGTTACATTCAGCTCATGCCCGGTGCTTGGCCCGCACCTCCGGAGTTCCTCAGGCAAGGTTCCGCGATGCTGGTCGAGCCGCAATCGACGCTATTGCTAGCGACAGCATACTCGCCAATGAAAATGACGGAGGCAATCATGCGCATCCACAACCTGTATGCCGACACGACCGGCGAGACTCATTTCCGCGATATCGAGGTGGAATGGGCCGAGGAACGGGATTTCAGCAAGCTCTCCAAGCGCCTTCCGGCGAGCGGGATCATGTTCCGCGAGACCTCGGGGGAGTACGACCTCGACTGGCATCCGGCGCCGCGGCGGCAATACATCATCAACCTGGACGGCGGAGTGAGGATCACCGCGAGCGACGGCGAAAGTCGGGTGATCGGCGCGGGCGAGGTGCTGCTGGTCGAGGACACGGCCGGGAAGGGGCATTTGTCGCAATCGGTGGGCAAGCAGATGCGTCGCTCGGTGTTCGTGCCGGTGGAGTAGCCCCGGCGCACGCAACGCCTTTGATCTGCCGACGTTGCTTCGGATGCGCGGGTTCAGGCCGCGCACGACGGCCCAACGCGCGCCGCACGCTGAAGGCCGCCCGAGGTCGTCCAAGGGAGCATCGCGATGCCATCGGATCCACCCATACCGCCCGGACAGCCGCCGGATGAGCCCGACCCGGACGAACCGTCCCCGATCGAGGAGCCGCCGCGGCCGATCCCGGTGCCGCCGAACCCGCCGCCCGAGCCATTGCGGGCCTGAGCGATGGACCGCAACCGATAACATCGTGCAACCACGCGGCCGGGCGTGCTAAGTAGGGTAGTGTACCGAACCCGCCCCGTGTGATGCTCAAGCGCATCCTGCGCCACCTCGCATCCCAGGCGGTGCTGGCGCGCGTTGTGGGCCTTTATCTATCGCTGGCGTTACGGACCACCCGCTGGGTGCTGGACGGGACCGAGCACTTGGTGCCCCATGCCTCAGGCGAGCCCGCGATTTTGGCGGCGTGGCACGAGCGGCTGCCGCTGCTGCCGGCGCTATGGCTGGTGATCCGTCGCTGGGAGCCACGGCGCGGCGGCATTCCGCGCGTGCATATCTTGGTAAGTCATTCCCGCGATGGCCGTTTCATCGCGGCGATCCTGCGTCGCTTCGCCGTGGATGTGGCATTCGGTTCATCGTCGCGGGCGGGGGCGGAGGCGATGCGCGCGATGGTGCGCTGGCTGGCCGCCGGCGATCATGTCGGGATCACGCCGGATGGCCCGCGCGGGCCACGCCGTGAAGCCGCCGCGGGCATCGCGCAACTTGCCGCCCTATCCGGCGCGGCAATCCTGCCCTGTGCGGCGCAGACCTCGCGCCGATGGGTGCTGCGGAGTTGGGATCGCATGGTGATTCCCCGCCCGTTCGGGCGCGGCGTGATCGTCTGCGGCCCGGCCGTGCGCGTGGCACGCACTGAGTGGCGCGACGCGGTGCCGATGATCGAGGCGGCGCTGACCGATGCGGCGGAGCGCGCGGACGCACGATGCGGGGCGTTGGCGCCGCGGAGCTAGAGCAGGGTTAGGCAGACTGAGAAGCCGGTTTGTTTGTTATACTCATCGCCGGGCTTAACCCGGCGATCCAACGCAAGGTTGGTCCGGCACGGCGCTGCGTTGGATGCCCGGGTCCAGCCCGGGCAAGACGCGGAAAGCGCCCAAGACGGAAAACGTTCAAAAGCAAATCATCCACCAAATAGCAGGTCGATATCCGCCTCGCTCAGCGCCAGCGGGCTACCGCCCTCGGCATCAAGGATGCCGGCGACGAGCGCGCGCTTGCGCGACTTCAGCTCGTCCATCTTTTCCTCGATGGTGCCGAGCGCCACCAGCCTGTGGACAAATACCGGCTTATCCTGACCGATCCTGTGCGCGCGGTCGGTCGCCTGGTCCTCCACCGCGGGGTTCCACCACGGGTCGTAGTGGATCACGGTGTCGGCCGCAGTGAGATTAAGGCCGGTGCCGCCAGCCTTCAGGCTAAGCAGGAACAACGATACCTCGCCCGACTGGAAGCGGGCAACCGGTGTGGTGCGGTCCTTCGTTTCGCCGGTCAGCAGCACGAGGGGGATGCGGGCGGCGGCGAGACGCTGCTCGATCAGCGCCAGCATCGAGGTGAACTGCGAAAACACCAACACGCGCCGGCCTTCCTCGATCAGCTCCGTTAGCATCTCCATCAGCCGTTCGAGCTTGGCCGAGCCCGCCTTCGCCTGCCGCGCCGCCTTCAGCTTGAGCAGGCGCGGATCGCAGCACGCCTGGCGCATCTTGAGCAACGCATCGAGGATCACGATGCCCGAGCGCGCCAGTCCGCGCGCCGCGATCGCCTCGCGCACGCGGTCGTGCATCGCCAGGCGGACGCTCTCGTAAATCGCTCGTTGTCCGGCCTCCATCTCCACCGGCTCTACGATTTCAGTCTTGGGCGGCAGATCTGCGGCCACCTGTTCCTTGGCCCGGCGCAGCAGGAATGGGCGCACCCGCGCGGCTAGCATGGTCCGGCGCCGCTCGTCGCGGTACTTCTCGATCGGTGTGCGGTAGCGGGCGCGGAACTGATCGCGTGAGCCGAGAAACCCCGGGGCGAGAAAGTCGAACAGCGACCACAGCTCGCCCAGATGGTTTTCAAGCGGCGTGCCGGAGAGGCAGAGGCGTTGGCGGGCTTGCAGCCGCCCGACCAGCTTGGTGGTCTCGGCCGTCGGGTTCTTGATCGCCTGCGCCTCGTCAAGCACCACCGCGTGCCACTCTTGCGCGGTCAGCACTGCGTGATCGCGTGCTATCAGCTTGTAGGTGGTGATGACGAGATCATGCGCCGCGATCTGGTCGAACTGCTCCTTGCGCGCCGGGCCATGCAGCGCGAGCAGCCGCAAGTCGGGGGCGAAGCGCCGCGCCTCATGACTCCAGTTCGGCACCAGGCTGGTGGGGCAGACGATCAGGGCCGGGCGGTCGAGCCGGCCAGCGTGCTTTTCGATGGCGAGATGGGCCAGGGTCTGCACCGTCTTGCCGAGACCCATGTCGTCGGCCAAGACGCCGCCGAGACCGGCGCCACCCAGGAGTTGCAGCCAATCGACGCCCTGCGCCTGGTAGGCCCGGAGCGCGCCCTGAAACGACGCGGGCATGGGGGCGCTTGGGATGGCGCCGCCGGCCTCGCGCAACTGCTGGCCGAGCGCGCGCAACGCCTCGCCGCCCTGCCAGACCAGTTCGGGCGCGGCCTGCTGCAAGGCCGCCACCTCGGCGACATCGAACCGGGTGAAGCCGATGCGGCCGTCCTCCCGGCCCGCGCCTCCGCGGGCGAATAGCTCGATCAGGGCGGTGAGGATCGGGCGCACCCGGCCCAGCGGCACGGACAGGATGCGCCCGTCGAGGAGCGGCACTAGGAACGGCTGCTCGTCGGACGCCTCAGGCAGCGCATCGGCAAGCTGGGGGCCGAGCTGGTCGATCATGCCGACCAGCGCCGGGACCAGCTCGACCCGCTCGCCGGCGAGCGTGACGCCCAGATGCAGTTCCAGCCAGTCGATGCCGGAGCCCTCCGACAGCTCGGCGGTGAATCCGCCATCGGGCTCGAGGACGCGCAGCGGGAAGTCGGCAGCGATCTCGATCTCCCAGCCGTCCTTGCGCAACACCGGCACGTCGCGGGCCAGGAATTGGAGCCAACTGGGGGGATCGCTGTCGCCCAGCAGCAGGTCGTGACGGTGCCGGTGTGCGTGAGCGAAGGGGAACGCCTCGCCGAGCGACTCGAAACCCAGCTCCTCCAGGCGATCCTGGCAGTCTTTCTCTGCCTCCGGTTCTGGCCGCACGCGATAGAGCCGGCCGTCGCGCGCGACGACGTCCGCTCGATGGCCGATCGGCACTAACACCGGCCCGTAACGGAAGCCGAGCCGGGCCATCGGCACCGTCTCCTCGCGTAGCGGCTGGAACCGGCCCCAGTTCGGCATCACGGGTGCCTTGGCCTCGAACAGCCGGAGGAATGGTCGTGGCGGCTCGGCGATCTCCTCCGGCTCCGGCAGATCCGCCGGAACGGGAACCGAGCTGGCGGTCAGCCGGCGTTTCAGTTCGGCGCGTACGTGCGGCACTTGGGCGGCGGGGATGGGCGGGGCTGCGAGCAAGTGGCGCGCGAGCCCGTCTGTCAGGTCAAGCGTGATGGGGCCGATGGTGCCGGACGCGGGATCGGCGTACCAGGGATCGGGCAGCAGGATCGGGCGGGCGGTGCCGTCCAACTCGATCACCGCCACTTGGCTCGCGTCATCGTTCAGGCGCCAGCGCAGCCGGCCGGGCAGCGCCGGCCCTTCGGCAAGAGTGGGGCCGTTCACATCGTCCCAGTGCGCGCGGCCGGTGGCGATGATTCGGCGAAGGGTATCGGACGGATCATCTTCCGGCGATTTGGAGGGGGTACGTGCGTCCAGCCGCTTCAGGATCAGGCAGTCGGACGGACGCATATAGCGGGGCCTCTGCCCCTCGCGCCACTGGCCCACGGGAACGGGCGTCGCGCCGCCGCCGATGCTGCCGTCCTTGCGCAACTGAGCGGAGACCGGGGTGATCGCGAGCCGGTCCATGCGGTTGGGCTGCGCGACGGTGCCGAGGACATAGAGCAGCCGGTGCCGGAGGTTCGACGGGTATTCCTCGCTATCCGCCTCCTCCGTCCGTGCGAGCGCGCCAAGCCAAGCGTCGATCTCGGGCGAGCGGGGCTCCGGTGGCGGCACCGGGCGCGGGACGGCAGCGGGCTTCGGGGCAGCCGACGCCGTACGGTCGAACGCGCCCGGGGCGAGCGGGTGATGCTGGCGGGCATAGATCAGGGCGGCGGCGACATGCTTGCAGTTGCTACCAACTGGACAGGAGCAACGCCCTTGGATCTCGGTGGCGTGGTCCGAATGGCGCCCAAGCAGGATGAACTGCTCGTAGGGCCGCGGCGCGCGTCCGCGGACGACGGCTTCGACCACGCTGCCGCCGTCTCTGACCAAGACCCGCTTCACCCGGCCGTTCGCCGCGTAGTAGCCGCCGTCGAGGAAGGCGCGCCGTCCGAGGGCGCCGATGATCTCGGCATCGGTCAGGCTCGGTCGGGCCGGCGCGTGGGGGGCAATCACGTTCATGCGCCGATGCTACGCCGGCGCCGGAGTCGGGCGAGAGGGGTTCTCGCGGTTTGGGTAAGTCGGTGCCGGCGCCGCTTCAACTAGCCGCGAGCAAACGCATCCCCCAAGCTGGCAAGTAAATCCGGGTCGATTTCGCGGACGCACACCCTGACCCCTGCGCGGCGTGACAATCGCACCGCCAGGGCAAGGCGATGCCGCGGAGTGGGCCGCATTTCCTCGAATTGCCACCTTCCCGGCGGGCCCATTTCCGCGATGCGCGCGACCGGCGGGTCAAGCGCGAACCCGAGCTGATCGAACGGAAAAACGAGTCCGAGCCCAATCGCCTTGGTGCAAGCCTCCTTGAGGGCCCAAAGACGCAACGCCTCCTTCCCCCGCGCAGGTTCTTCCAGCAAAGACAATGCGGCCCGCTCTCGCGCCGTAAGCCAATGGCCGCTGTCGATCGACAGACGGTGCGCCGATCCGCAAGCCTCGACATCGACCCCGATCTCGTGCCCGACTGCCACCGCGCAGACCGCCAGGCCGTCCGCATGGGACCGGCTGAACTTCAGACGACATCTCGGGGCAGCACCGTCCGCCACCACGGGCCTGCCGAACTCCGTCGTTCCGAACTGCCACTCGGCCGGTGGGAGCGGGGCGAATGCGGACAGCAGAACCCTAGTCAGCGCGTGCGCTGCTATGAACGTGCTACGGTCATTAACGTGCCGGAATTGTGTCGCCCGGGCCTGCTCGCTAGCATCAAGCATACCAGCAAGCGTATGTTCACGCCCGCACAGCAATGCAGGTGGCATGACCCACACTTCCACCGCGTCTCCGTGTAGGACTTCATGGTGTTCCCTGCGTCGCGTGCTGGGCTTGGTTCGGGGAACAGAGCGGATCACGTTCCGTGTATGCCCTCGAAAAAATCCGAGCAAAATACAATATTTTTGGAGGAAGATTATTTTGCCGGGAAACGTACAAATGGACGATCAGAGGAGCGAGGCCACCGCACCGACCATCCGCGAGCCGCTGCATGTCCCTGATCCGGGCGTGTCGGTTGCCTCGCAGCTTACCGACTTCATCTGCTGCTGCGGTGAGACCCAGCCGGGTTTGCAAGAAAATGAACGGCTGGATAGCTTCTCGGTCGAACACTTTCGCGAGTTCTGGCGCCTGTTCCTTGGATGGACGGGCATCCGCTGTGAAGGCGACGCAGACACGGTCTGCACCGATGACGATTGCGAGCGCGCGGTCTTCTTCCCGAATCTCCGGCTAAGCTACGCGGAAAACCTGCTGGTGCCGGTTCGAGGAGCGGATGACGCCGCGCCGGCGCTGACGGCGATCCACGCGGATGGACGTCCGGCGGAGCGGCTCAGCCGCGGGGAGTTGCGCGACAGGGTGGCCTGCGCGGCAGGGGGGTTGCGAGACCTCGGAATCGAATCAGGCGACCGGATTGTTGCTATCCTGAATAACGATGCGGAAGCGGTTGTCGCTTGCCTCGCGGCGGCGGCTCTCGGTGCCACGTTCTCGACCGCGGCGCCTGACATGAGGTTGCCGGCAATTCTCAGCCGATTTTCGCAACTGGATCCGAAGCTGCTGATCTGCCGCGCAGGCGGCGATGGCCGCCGCGATGCTCGGTTACAGGAACTCGCGAGCGCGCTGCCAAGCTTGCGCGCGATCATGCTGGTCGGCGAAGGTGAGCTGCCCGATCTGAGCGGGGCCGGCCTCGATATCAGCCGCTTCTCCGACCTGCTCGCTTCGGCTCCCACCCCGTTGGCGGCCTGGCCACGGTTTCCGTTCAATCATCCGCTGTTCATCCTATTCTCTTCGGGCACAACAGGCGCGCCGAAGTGCATCGTGCACGGAGCCGGCGGCACGCTGCTGGAGCATGTGAAGGAGCATCGCTTGCACGGCGACCTGCGCGCCGGCGAGAAGCTGTTCTTCCACACCTCCTGCGCCTGGATGATGTGGAACTGGCAGCTTTCCGCTCTCGCTTGCGGGGCCGAGATCGTGCTGTTCGACGGACCGGTGTTCGATCCCGGCACCCTCTGGCGCATCGTTGCCGATGAACAGGTCAATGTCTTCGGCACCAGCCCCGCCTACATCAAACTTTGCCAGGACCGCGGCTTCCTGCCGGGCCAGGAGCTGCGGCTGGATGCGCTGCGCGCGGTGCTGAGCACCGGCTCGATCCTGCACGACCGGCAATTCGATTGGATCGCGCAGTACGTCAAAGCTTTGCCGGTGCAGTCTATTTCCGGCGGCACCGACATTCTGGGCTGCTTCGTGCTGGGCAACCCGAACCTGCCGGTTTGGCGTGGCGAGAGCCAGTGCCGCAGCTTGGGGCTTGATGTGCAGGCACTATGCGCGCCTGGCGATGTCTATGGCGAACTGGTCTGCCGCAACCCGTTCCCCTCGCGCCCGCTGGGCTTCTACGGCGATGCGGATGGCAAGCGATTTCACGCCGCCTACTTCAGTCAGAATCCCGGGATGTGGACGCATGGCGACTTCATCTCGTTCACGCCGGAAGGGACGGCGCGACTGCATGGCCGCTCCGATGGCGTTGTCAATGTCCGGGGCATCCGGATCGGGCCCGCCGACATTTACGCCGCGCTCCAGGACGTTGCTGAGGTCCGGGAGGCAATGGCCGTGGAGCAGGCGCGCGAGTCCGAACCGGGCGGGGCGCGGCTGGTGTTGTTCGTCGTCCTTCAGCCCGGGATCGAACTGACGGGCGAACTTGATGTTCGGATCAGAAAAGAGATTGGCCGGGCGAACTCGCCCGCGCACGTCCCGGCGGTGATCGCCGATGTGGCCGAGCTACCCACGACTCACAGCGGCAAGCGTTCCGAGAGCGCGGCGCGTGCCGCGATCAATCGCCTGCCGGTGAAGAATCGCGACGCGCTGGCGAACCCGCACTGCCTTGACGTACTGGCGAACCATCCCGCGCTGACCGCCACCGCCACCGCCACCGCCACCGCCACCGCCACCGCCACCCACCTCTCCGCCCCCGCGACCGGCGAAGCAGGCGGCAAGACGCTGGAACAAGAGCTGCAAGCGATCTGGGAAGGCGTGCTCGGCGTGGCGCCGATCGGCCCGAACGATGATTTCTTTGACCTGGGCGGCCATTCGCTGCTGGCGATGGCCATGTTCGCTCAAATCCGAGAGCGCACTGGCCGCGATTTGCCGATCGTGACGCTGCTCCGCGCGCCCACTGTCGCGGAGCTGGCCGAGCTGCTTCGCCGGGAACAGGAGACGGGCTTTTCGTGCCTGGTCCAGATCGTCGAGGGCAGCGCCACGCCCCCGTTGTTCCTCGTCCATGGCCTGACCGGCACGGTGCTGGAGCTGTCACAGCTTCTGCGCGCGTTGCGGGGAGGGCCGGCGGTTTACGTATTGCAAGCCAGGGGGCTCGATCCGAATAGACCTCCGTCCGAGCGGGTCGAGGAGATGGCCGCGGAATACGTGGCCGAAGCGCGGACCGTTCAGCCGCATGGTCCATATGCCCTGGGCGGCTATTCCTTTGGCGGACTGGTGGCTTACGAAATGGCCCGCATCCTGGCCGCCGCCGGCGAGGAGGTCAGCATGGTGGCGCTGCTCGATACCGACGTGCATCCGCGCACCCTTAGCTACCCCGACTGGATCGCATTCCGGCGCCGCCGGCTTCGCCACCTGTGGCAAAACCTTCGCGACCGTTCCATGACTGGCGCGCTGGCCGTTCTCGGCGAGGAGCTTGCCTGGGTTCGCCACGGAATCAGCGTGCGTCTAGGCCGCGGGCCGACTTGGGACGCCGAGTATCTAGCCTCGCTGCCGCCGCTGATCGGAAGAACACGGATCGCGTGCGAGCAGGCGTATGTGCGGTATTATCCCAAGCCTTACCCTGCGAAGGTCGCGTTCTTCAGGTCAGAGCAGCGAAACCCGCGTTTGTGCGACCCGGTGACGATTTGGGCGAAGGTGGCCGGCGACCTGGAGATCATCGAATTTCCCGGCAACCACCTCGATCTGGTTCGCTTCCCCAATGCTGAGCGCGTAGCCGGCGAACTGCGCCGCCGTATGACGGCGCCCTCGCGCTCGGGCCGGAGCGCGGAGGGCCTGCATCGTCCGGGCGATGATGGGCCGAATCGGAAAGATACGGCCGCGGCCCTAACCGGCTAACTTCCCGCAGCAGCGTCTTTATTACCTGTTCGTCTCGCGCACGGCGTCGCACACCGCGCGCGTCACCTCCGCCGTGCTCGCCTTGCCGCCGAGGTCGGGGGTCACGATCCCGGCGGCGCATACCTGCTCGACCCCGCGCATCAGCAGCGCCGCCGCGTCCGCCTCGCCCAGATGCTCCAGCATCATCGCCCCGGTCCAGAAGCTCCCGACCGGGTTGGCGATCCCTTTGCCCACGATGTCGAAGGCCGAACCGTGGATCGGCTCGAACATCGAGGGGTTACGCCGCTCGGGGTCGATGTTGCCTGTGGGGGCGATGCCGAGCGAACCCGCCAGCGCAGCGGCGAGGTCGGAGAGGATGTCGGCGTGCAGGTTGGTCGCGACCACCGTGTCGATACTCGCCGGGCGGCGCACCATGCGCGTGGTCATCGCATCGACCAGCTCCTTGTCCCAGGCCACGTCCGGGAAGTCGCGCGATACCAGGGCCGCGATCTCGTCCCAGAGCACCATCCCGTGGCGTTGGGCATTGGACTTGGTCACCACGGTCAGATGCTTGCGCGGGCGGGCGCGCGCGGTCTCGAAGGCGTAGCGCATGATCCGCTCAACGCCGCGGCGGGTGAAGATGGCGGTCTCGGTCCCCACTTCCTCGGGAAATCCCCGATGCGCCCGCCCGCCGTGGCCCGCGTACTCGCCCTCGCTGTTCTCGCGGATGATAACCCAGTCGAGGTCGGCGGCCCCGACGTCGCGCAGCGGCGAGGTGATGCCGGGCAGGATGCGGGTCGGGCGGACGTTGGCATACTGGTCGAAGCCCTGGCAAATCGGCAGCCGCAGGCCCCAGAGCGTCACGTGGTCGGGGATGTTCGGGTCGCCCACGGCACCGAAATAGATCGCATTCGCCGTGCGCAGCCAGGCGAGCCCATCGGGCGGCATCAGCACGCCGTGCTTGCGGTACCACTCCGAGCCCCAGGCGTAGTGGTCCACCACCAGACGGAAACCGCCGTCACGCGCGGCGACTGCGTCCAGTACTTCGAGCCCGGCGCCGATCACCTCGGGGCCGATGCCGTCGGCGGGAATGGCGGCGATGCGGTGCTCGCGCACGGGCCGGCTCCTTCGATCGCTGAACACTACTCGGACGCAAGGGTTCCAGTCAGCGCGGAACTCCGCGCAACGGCCACGCCCTGCCCTCGTCTTGCGGGAGGGTTAGGGGAGGGGCCGGGGAGACAGAATGATCGGTCAGTCCGCAATCCAAGGCAACCAAGCCATCGCGGAGGGCAAGGACCTGCCCTCCGTGTCATGGCCTAGGATACGCGCTGCCATCCTCCGCGCGAGCCGGATGGCCGACATAGCGACCATGCTCCGGGATAACGATGCGGTCGAAATCGTCCGCGAGCCGGTGCAGGCCGACGCGCAACTCCGGCCCAACGCCCCCTCCTGCCGGGGGTTCCGGCAACGCGAAGCGACCCCCGGCGTTTGCCCTGCGACGGAAGGGAAGGGGAGCAGGATGCGCGATCTCAAGGGAGCGACGGTTGTCATCACGGGCGCATCGAGCGGCATCGGTCGCGCCGCCGCGCTCGCCTTCGCCCGCGCGGGCGCCAACGTGGTGCTGGCGGCGCGCGACCGGCGCGGCTTGCAGGACGCGGCCAAGGAGGTGCGCGCCCAAGGCGTTCGGGGGGTTCCCGTCGTTACCGACGTCACCGACGCCAGACAGGTTCAACGGCTGGCGGACCAGGCGGCGCGCGCCTTCCAGGGCCGGATCGATGTCTGGGTGAACAACGCCGGGGTCGGCGCGGTCGGGCGCTTCACCGAAACCCCGGTGGAGGCCCACGATCAGGTCATCCACACCAACCTGCTCGGCTATATCCACGGGGCGCACGCGGCGCTGCCCTATTTCCAGCGGCAAGCCTCGGGCGGGGTGCTGATCAACACCATCTCGTTCGGCGGCTGGGTGCCGGCGCCTTACGCGGCGGCCTACGCGGCCAGCAAGTTCGGCCTGCGCGGCTTCACCGACAGCCTGCGCTCGGAACTGTCCGACTGGCCGGAAATCCATGTCTGCGACGTGTTCCCCTCGTTCATCGATACGCCGGGGGTCCAGCACGGGGCCAACTTTACCGGCCGGGAGATCAAGCCCGCGCCGCCCGTCTATGCGGCCGAGAAGGTTGCCGACGAGATGGTGTCGCTGGCGCGGAACCCGCGCGACGCGGCCACCGTGGGGTCGGTCGCGACGCTCGCCCGGTTCGGTTATGGCCTGGCCCCAACCGTCGGTCGCTGGGCGATGAACAAGTTCATCGAAACCTATCTCCACCGGGCGAAGGACTCCACGTCGACCACTGGCAACCTGTTCCGCCCGATCGCGTTGGCCGCGGTCTCGGGAGGCTGGCGCTCGGCCGGGCTGCGCACCGTGGCGACCCGGTTGGGCACCGGCGGATTGGCGGCGGCGGGGGCGCTGGTCGCGCTCCAGGTCGGGCTGGCGCTGGTCCGCGCGGCGAGCGAGTCCTCATCGGGCACCCCCAAGCGTCTCGATTACACGCGCTAGACGGACGGACGGGTGAGGCTCCATCGGTCCAAAACTATCGATCGCACTTGTCAGACAGGAAAGGTCGCGCTCATGAAACCCCGTAATGTTGCCGCCATGCTGGCCATTGGAGTGCTCAGCGCGGGCCCCGCGTACGCACAACAAGCGCCGACACAAACCAGCCAGCCAGGAGTTTCGGGGGCGCAGCAGAGCGCCGAGCCGCAGAGCTTGTCCCAAAACACCGTCAAGCAGGTCCAGCAGAAGCTTCAGCAACAGGGTCTCTATCGCGGAGATAATATCGACGGCATCTGGGGACCGGAGACTAGGAAGGCGGTTGAGACGTTCCAGCAGGCTCACGGCCTTCCGGTGAACGGGCAGCCGGATTCTCAGACACTTGCTGCCTTGGACGTTGGGTCCGGCTCCGCCCAGCAGTCCAACCCTGCAGGTACGGCCAGCTCGAGCCAGGCTGGGAACACCCAGGGCCTCGCGACGCCACCCAGCGGCACCACCCAAGCGTCGGAGCAGAATTCCAGCCAGCAATCCGGCGTCGCTGCTTCGAACACCGAGGGTGGCGGCCAGAGTGCCGGCACGGCTTCGGCGACCAATGGCCAGAACTCTGCGCCGTCGGGCTCTGAGGCTTCGGCCGGCAGCACCGGAACAGCCGCCAACCCCACCACTGCGCCCTCCGGCACGCCGGAACAGAATTCGGCACAAACGCAGGCTGCCGCTCAGGGAACAGGCGGCCCGGCCAGCCCTCCGGGCAGCGGCACCAATACGACCGAGGCGAATGGTTCGAGCGGCGCGATGGGCGCCGCCGGCGCCCCCGGAAGCAGCGGCTTCACTCCCGGCAATCAGGCCGGCCAGTCCTCGGGCTATGAAGGAGGCGGGCAGTATTCCCAGAATCAGACCAGCGGGCAGGGTTCGCAGGAAGGGCAACAGAACGGGCCGATCGCGCAGGCGCAGGTTCGCCAGATGCTGCGACAAGCAGGGCTGCGCAATATCCATATTCTGGACGAGTCTTATCTGGTCAGCGCGGAGACACCCTCCGGCCAACGCGTTCTGCTGGTCGTCAATCCACCAGGCTTGTCCTCCCAGCCAATGGCTAGCACCGGTTCCGGCGGGATGCAGCAAGGGGGTGGGCAAGGGTTCAACGTCGGCAACCAGGGTGGCCAGACCACCGCCCCATACGGCTACCAAGGTAGCCAGTTCGGCTATCAAGGTAACAACCAGGGCGGCCAGTATAGCTATCAGGGCAACCAAGGTCAGTCCGGCGGATACGGCAATCAGGGCAGTCAGTACAGCTACCAGGGTGGTCAGCCTGGCACCCAGGGTGGCCAGTACGTTTACCGGGGCAACGGCGGTGGCCAGTTCGGCAACATGAGTAGCCAGCAGGGCAATCAGAGCAGTCCCTACGGTCCTAACGGTCCTTATGGCTCTCAGGGCAACCCGGGCAACCAGTACAGCTACCAGGGTGGTGGCCAGCCGGGCAGTTTTACGAGCCCACAGTCAGGCAACCAGGGTGGCCAATCCGGCGGCTATGGTACCCCGCTTAATCAGAACGGTCAGTTCGGCGGCTCCGGCGGGCGATCCGGCGCCTCTCAGTAACCTGCACCGCAGGGGCGGCCGGTCAGTCGCCCCCTTCCCGCTCCGAGGGGTTCGTCAGACCCTCGGTTTCGCGGCAGGTCGGGCTGGCGCTGATCCCGCGCGGTCAGCGAGTCCTCATCGAGGATGCTCAAGCGCCTCGATAACACGCGCTAGCCGGACGGCCGGGCGGGGCTCCGTGATATCCAGGATCAGCCGGTCGCGGCTCCAATGCAGGTCAACCCGGTCGCGCAGCCGCTCGGTCAGTGCCGCGGCATCGGTGGCCTCCCGCGGGCTCAGAGCGACCGCCTCCGGCCCGGCATGGAGCGCAGCCACACCGAGCGCCCGGCAAAGCAGCCGAACGCGGGCGAGATCGAGCAGACCCCCCACTGGGTCGGGCATGGCGCCGAACCGGTCCTCCAACTCCTCGGCGAAGTCGTCGATCGCGGCGGCACGGTCCAACCGCGCGAGCCGGCGATAGAGATCCAGCCGAAGGTCCGGCTCCGGGACGAGACCGGAGGGGAGGAAAGCGGCAACGTCGAGCGCGATCTCCGGCACCCATTCGGCGGGTGGGACCTCGTCGCGTGCCGCCATCACCGCCCGCGACAATAGATGGCCATAGAATTCGCTGCCCATCAGGCGCAGATGGCCGGATTGCGCCTCCCCCAGCAGATCGCCCGCGCCGCGCAGGTCGAGATCGGCGGCACTGACGGCGAAGCCCGCGCCGAGGCGGTCCAGCGCGGCCAGCCGTTCCAGCCGCTTGCGCGCCCCAGCCGAAAACTCATGCGCCGGATCGGTCAGCAGGTAGGCCACCGCCCGCGCCCGCCCGCGACCAACCCGGCCCCGGAGCTGGTGAAGCTGCGCCAGCCCGAACCGGTCGGGCCGCCAGACCAGCATCGTGTTGGCATTCGGGATGTCCAGCCCGGCCTCGATGATGCTGGTCGATAGCAGCACGTCGGTTCGCCCTTGCGCGAAGTGCAGCATCACCCGGTCGAGCTGCTCGCCGCGCATCTTGCCGTGCGCGGGGGCGACCACCAGCTCCGGCACCAGCTCGGCCAAGCGGCCCGCGAGCGGCGCGATATCCTCGATGCGCGGGCAGACCACGAAGCTTTGCCCACCCCGGCGGGCCTCGCGCATCAATGCGGCACGCACCACGGCGGGATCGAATGGCAGGACGAACCCGCGCACCGGCTGGCGGGCAACCGGTGGCACGGTCAGCAGGCTGAGATCGTAGAGGCCGATCAGCGCCGATTGCAGGCTGCGCGGCAGCGGCGTGGCGCTCATGGTCAGCGCATGGACGCCTTGGCGCAGCGTGCCGAGCAGGTGCTTCTGCTTTTCCCCGAACCGCTGCTCCTCGTCGATCACCACGAGCCCCAGCTTGGCAAACTGGATCCCGGGCGAGGCGAGGGCCTGGGTGCCGACGACAATGCCGACCGAGCCGTCCTTCATCCCACGCAGCACCGCGCGCGCTTCCGCCGAGCGGGTCGAGCGTATCAGCGGCGCGACCTCGATGCCGAGCCCGGCGGTGCGGCGTCGGAACGTTTCCAAATGCTGGCGGGCGAGCAGGGTGGTGGGCGCCGCCAGCGCTACCTGCCGGCCGGCGAGCACGGCGGCCACGGCGACGTGCAGTGCCACCTCGGTCTTGCCGAACCCTACGTCGCCGCAGACCAGCCGCTGCATCGGCCGCTCACGCGCCATGTCGGCGAGCGCGGCTTCGATTGCTGCTTGCTGATCTTCGGTGAGTGCGTAAGGCACACGGCGGGTGAACCGCTCGAACGCGGCGCGCGGGGGCTCGATATTGGGCGCCCGCGCCTGATCGAGGGCTTGCAGCCGCGCGACGATGCCGGCCGCCGTGGTCGCGATCTCCGCCTCCACCTCGGCCCGCCGCCGGCGCCAGGCATCCCCGCTCAGCCGGTCACGCGGGGCCACGGCGTCAGCCGAGCCGTAACGCCAAATCCTGCCCGCCTCCTCGGCCGCGACCAGCAGGCTGGTATCGCCCGCGAACTCGAGCGACAGGCGCTCGCGCGCCGCCGCTTCATCGACCAGCGCCAGGCCGGTCAGACGGGCCAGCCCGTGCTCGGGCTCGACGACCAGATCGCCCACGCGCAGCTCGTCCATCGCGAGCGCGGCCACCGCTTGCGGCCGATGCCGCCGGGGCGTGGCGCCGAGCGCGGCCAGCACGCTCAGCCCGGCGCGGCGGAAGCCTTCGGTCAGGGGCAGGCGCACGAGCCCGATCCGCCCCGGCGGCAGATGCCGCGCCTGCTCCCAGCTCTCGACCTCGTCCGGGGCGGGCCGGAGCCGGCGCTTGATCAGATCGCGCAGCGCATCGTCATCCGGCAGGCAGACCACCACGGCGTCTCCCGCTTCCGCGCGTGTCCTGGCGAGGGACGCGAGCGCGGCCGGTGTCCCGGCCGGATCTCCCGCCACGGCGTCGGCGATCGCTTCGCCCGCTTCGGGGCCGAAGGCGGCGAGCGGGCGGCGGGCGAACTCCGCCTCGATCTCCTCAGGCCGCAGATAGAGCCCGCCCGGCTCCGCGACCGTGCTCGTGCCGGAGACGCGGTCGGCGAGCCGGCGCGCCTCCCAGGCATCCCCGATCGTGGCCTGCGCAATCCGCGAGCCGCCCCTCGGCGCCGTCATCGAGCGACACGGCCGCTTCGGGCATGTAGTCGAACAGCGTCTCCAGCTCCCCCTCCGGCAGCAGGCGGTCGGCCACGTCGCCGACCCGCTCGCCCGGCACTGCGAAGGCTTCGGTCGTGGGCAGCAGCGTCAGCGCGTCGATGTCTTCGATGCTGCGCTGGTCGAGCGGGTCGAACGGCCGGATCGCCGCGATCCGGTCGCCATCCAACTCAAGCCGGACCGGGTCGGCGCGGCCAGCGGGAAACAAATCCACGGCCGAGCCGCGAATGGCGATCTCGCCGGGCTCGTCCACCTGCTCCTCGACCCGGTAGCCGAACGCCTCCAGCGTGGCGCGAAGCCAATCGGGCGCCGCCTCGTCGCCGATGGCCAGCCTGATCCGGCGCTCGGCCAGCCGCGCACGGGGCGGCACGCGTTGCGAGCAGCCCGGCGGCGCTGGTCAGCACCAGCCGGTTCCGGTCGCGGCGCCTCGGCCCGCCGCGCCAGGCCCGTCACCCGGGCGCCGGTCACGCTTCGGCTCGGCCGCGCCCGATCGTAGGGCAGCGAGTCCCAGGCGGGCAGCGCGATCACCTCCAGGCGAGGAGCGAAGCCGCGCGCCATGCGGGCGAGGTCCGCGACCGATTGCTCCCGCCGCGCGACATGCAGCAGGCCGCCGTCGCCGGCCTCGGCGGCCCAGGTCGCGAGCGCCAACGCCAGCGCGCCTGCCGGCGGGGCGCGGAACGGCGTCCGTCCTGGCTTGGAAGAGAGGGCGGGAAGGGCGAGCGCCCGGTCCGTGTGGTCCAGCATGGAAGACGCTGAACGGTGTCGGCTTGGCGGGGTTGCTAGGTGTCGATGGCCCGCCACAGGCGCCAGGTGAGTGCCATCGCGATCAGGCCCTCGATCCCTGTGACCACCGTCGCCCATTGCGCGCCGATGGCATCCGCCAGCAGGCCGATATGCAGGAAGCCGATCGGCCCGAAGCCGATGCAGACCGATAGCACTCCCAGCATCCGGCTGCGCATCTCGTCCGGGGCGAACAGATAGACCAGTGTGGCCTGCATCACGCTGAACCCGGAGCTGCCGATGCCTTCCAGCACCAGGGCGCCTCCGGCCGGAATCGGACTGCGCAGCGACGCGAACAGGATGATCATGAGCATGTAGAAGACGATCCCGCCGATATAGGCCGCCTTGTAGTGCCGCCGGCTGACCAGCAGGGCGATGGCGATGGCGCCCAGGAAGGCGCCGACGCCGTCCATGCTGGAGAGCAGGCCGGTATCGGCATCGTTCAGGTGCAAGCTCCCTTCGGCGATCACCGGCACCATGCTGGTGAACGGCCAGGCGAACACGTTGTAGATGATCGTCACCGTCAAGGTGCCGAGCAGCCGCTTGTCCTGACGCACCGCGCGCAGCCCCTCGGCGATCCGCGCGAGCACCGCGACCTGGCCTCGCACGGGATGGAGGTTGCGGTAGCCCAAAGTAAGCGCCGCCGCGAGCGACGTCGCATAGAGCCCGACGCTGATCGTGAACACGCCGGCCATCCCCGTCGTGGCGAGCACCAGCCCGCCCAGGGTCGGCCCGAGCATCCGGCTGCCGTTGTTGGCGGCCACATCGAGCGACATGGCGGCCCCCATGCGCTCGGCGCCCACCACCTCGCCGATCGCGACGCGGCGCACCGGGTTGTCGGAGGCCCAGCCGAGCCCGTTGACGAAGCAGGCCAGCATGATGTGCCAGACCTGCAATCGCCCGGCCCAGCCGAGCACGGCGAGCGAGCCCGAGCTGGCCGCCATCATCACGATCACCGCCGCGAGCGCGGTGCGCCGCTGGACGCGGTCGGCGGCAGCCCCGAGGAAGGCGCCGAACAGGCCCATCGGCAGCAGCCGCAGCATTTGGGTCATGGCGACCAGGAAGGGCGAGCCGGTGCGCTGATAGACGAAGACCGCCATCGCCAGCGTCTCCATCCAGCGGACCATGAACACGATGAGCCCCGCGTACCAGAGTCGCCAGAAATCGCCGCCCCCGAACGAAGCGGCCCGGCTGCGGGCGAGCCGCGTCGTGAAGCTAGTGCTCACCGCGTCATGGTCGGCGAATGCCGACCATCCACGACTTCGCCGCCCGCACAGAAAGGCGTGGATGCTCGCATTCGCGAGCATGACGGCGGTGGGACAGTCATCGAGGTTGGCGCTGGCATGGGATCGCGGCCCGCGATCCTGCCGGGCGGCCGGCTCCCTCGCAAGCAAGCCGGGGCTCCGCTAGCCTCGGCCCGTGGTGTGGGGAGGTCTGCATGACGCGCAACATCGCGGTCGGCGTGGGGTTGGCGGAGTTCCCGTTCGCCTCCGCCGCCGGCTTCTGGCGCTGGGTGGATCTATGCGAGGCGGGCGGGGTCGATTCCTTCTGGCAAACCGATCGCATCGTGAGCCGCCAGCCGATCCTCGAGAGCCTGACCGCGCTCGCGGCTGTTGCCGGGCGCACGCGGCGGATCAAGTTCGGGGTGAACGTGCTGTCCTTGGCGATGCGCGACCCGGTGCTGGTGGCCAAGCAATGCGCCACGATCGACGTGCTCTCGGAAGGCCGGCTGCTGCCCGGCTTCGGCATCGGCAGCCCGCTCGCCCCGGAATGGCAGGCGCTCCACCTGGACACGCGCACGCGCGGGGCGAAGACCGACGAGGCGCTGGAGATCATCCGCCGGTTATGGACCGAGGAACGGGTGGACTTCGTGGGCACGCATTACCGTCTGACCGGCGCCTCGATCGCGCCTCGCCCGGTGCAGCCCGAGTTGCCGATCTGGATCGGCGGCTCGTCCGAGGCCGCGATCCGCCGCACCGCCCGGTTCGGCACCGGCTGGCAGGCCGGGCCGGAGACGCCGGACCAGGCGGGCCGGGTGATCGCTGCGATCAAGCGCGCCTTGGCCGAAGCGGGGCGCTCATTCGAGGAGGACCATTACGGCGCCGGCATCCCTTTCCGCTTCGGGGCCGCGGATGATCCGGGGATGGCGCAGGCGTTCGACGCCTACCGCGCCCGCACCGGCCGAGACCCACGCGGGTATTTCGCGATCGGTGACGCGGCGGCGATCCTCGGGCGGATCGGCGAGTATGTGACGGCGGGCGTCTCGAAATTCATTCTCCGTCCCGTGGCGCGGGGAGAAGAGGAGATGATGGAGCAGACGCGGCGGTTGATCGAGGAGGTGTTGCCGGCGGTGGCAACGAGATGGCCGAGGGCGGGGAGGGCGCTTTAGGTTTTGCCTCCGCGCCTCGCTGCCAGCCGACGGCCGTCGTGTACACAACGATGGCCTGCATCGGTTCTATCCCTTATCACGGTGTACACCCTGAATGTTCCGCGATGCGGAAGTGTACGCAAGCTGTCAAGGGTTCGTTCACCAGATCTCCCCCACTCATATCGGTGGCCTGCTACTGACCCCTTTGAGTGCATCCCAAACCCTACGTCGGTACTATTGTGCGACCGGAGGCGCGACCGATCGATGAGACCAGCGCTCCTTGTTACCGTGCTCCGCGCCGCGACTTTTGCGACTGCTCCTACGTGGGCGCAGGCGGTTGACACCAGCGAGTGGAAGCTGGAGCAAAATACGAGCTGGGATTTCGCCGTCTCCCTGCCGCCCGGCTGGACCATCCTGGACATGCACATGGGAGACTTGCGGCTCGCCGTTCGTCAGGATCTGTCCGGCGGGCGTAAGTTGATGTGTCAAGTCCACGCGGGCCCCGAGCCTAAGACGGCCGGGCTGAACCAAGGCCAATTAAACGATTTCATCTCCGGCAAAGGGGCACCGCCTGCACAGGAGGCTGGTCCGACACTAAGCGCCACAGGTTACCCGACGAGAATCTACTCGATACCCTCGAGTGGGTGAATGGCTTCCCCGCTTACGTTTACGATGGCCTCATTGAGGTTCGGTCGACGACGAACCCGATTGAAGAACGAATCCTGATTAGAATTGATTTACGTGCCCGGCAGAACCTACGTCCTGAGTTGCACTGCTGATTCCACCGACATCGCTATGTCCAACCCAACGTACGATGAGAACCTGCCCACCTTCAGGGCATTCCTGAGGTCGTTCCTTGTCGTCCCGCAAATCGTCAGATAGACCAGATGAGCGACCGACCCATTGACCCGGTATTAGGGCAGACCGAGGAGACGATCGGCGTTTACCTGTCAATGTGCTCCCCGGGCGATGAGGTCGCGATCCGAAACACGCAGGGCCATGGTGTCGCGTACGTCGTCACGACTATAGAGGATATCAGCGCGAGTAAGGGCAGGCTCTACACAGCGATTCCGGCGCTCGTGGGCGGGAGTGCTTGGTACCGTAGAACGGGCAAGAACTGCTTCCACCCAAAGGGGCAATCCAGGCTGGTCGAACCTACCAAGGCGGTCCGACACTTCGCTCGCCTCTATCCATTGGGCCGGATGGTAGACCGGGAGGTAAACTTAGCTACTGGAGAACCATGGGTCAGCGATGTTGACATTGACAGCGCCAGGCAGGCCCTGACTGCTCGGCATCGAGGATGATGGCTAGACATCCCGATTTTGACGGCCATTCCGACCCCAGCCTGACGATCGGGCCCAAGCATTCCAGCCCTATTGCATTCCGCTAGTGCCGCCGCCACGTCGCTATGCCATATCAGCCCCGTGAAGACGGTCTGCTATACCGCCGACGCCGCGAAGAGTCTCCGCCGCCACGCCAACGTCGCTGCGCGCATTCGGGGCGCAGTATCGGACTATGCGGCCGATCCGGCCGCGCACACCAACAACGTGACGCGGTTGGTCGGCTCGTCGGCGAAGCGGATGCGAGTCGGCGACTATCGCGTTATCTTCGAAGAGACCGAGACCGAACTGCTGGTGACCAAAATCGGACCGCGCGGCGGTATCTATGGCTAAGGGAGAACCGACGATGAACGTGCAAACCATCGTCTCGCCTTCGGGAGAGGAGTTGGTGGTGATCAGCCGCCAGGACTACCAGGATCTGCTCGACGCCCGCGACCACGCCGTGGCGATGCGGGACGTGGCGGCACGCGTGATGCCGACGCTGGCCGATGCCGAGCTTGATTCCTATCTCGCCGCACCCTCGCCGCTCGCCTACTGGCGCGAGCGGCGCGGACTGACGCAGGCGGCCCTAGCCACGGCGGCCGGCATCTCCCGGGCGTACCTGGCGCAGATCGAGACCGGCCACAAGGTCGGCGAGGCGAACATATACGCGCGGCTTGCCCGTCGGCTCGGCGTGCGCATCGAGGATTTGCTCGCGGAAGAGCGCTAAGCTCATTCCGGAATTGGTTGGCAATTACAGCTCCGAGCCCTTTCAGTCACAGCAGGTTGATCACCTGATCGGTTAACCCATCAGTTGATAATCAGCCCCTGAATGACACCGGCTACCCCGTACCCGATCAACAAGCCCGAGACCCCGGAAGTCGAGCTACCCGATCGTGTGTTCTTCGCGCTCTCCGATCCGGTGCGGCGCGCACTCCTGGAACGGCTCGATGAAGCACCGCTGCTCGTCTCCGAACTCGCCGCCCCGTTCGCGATCTCGTTGCAAGCGGTATCGCGCCACATCCAGGTGCTCGCCCGCGCCAAGTTGGTGCGCCAGGAGCGGTCCGGGCGCCGGCTGATCGAGAACGTGCTGCCGGAGGTGGCGATGCGGTGGCCGAAGCAGGCAAGGGCCAGAGAGATTCGGTCGGCGGCGTCGCTCCTGGTCGGCAGCGGACGTGTAGACATTGGCGGTCCACATCGGTTTGGCGAACGCCGAGGGTGTACACCTTGCATCTTATATATTACCTGGTCTGGTAGACTAACGCAGGTTGGTCCCTCTATGAGCAGGCCAAGCGAGCATGGCACAGGCTTGGCAAGCTCCGAGGTCAGCACGGGCACGGGCAATCTCTCCTCTTTCACCCCTCGTGGCGACCAGATCGGGGGACCTAATATGATAATGGATGTTGTGTCCGGCGCTTCGCGGCGCGGCAGATTAAAACCGCCCGAGGAGCTATATGGAAATTCATTTATTCCGGGATATCTCCTGCCGTTTTGCAAGAAACTTGCCCTCGCCACACCGCGCCAAAGCTCGGGCAGGCCGGGTTTGAGCGGCGTCATAGTCTGACGATATCTTGACCATAAGAAACGCTGGGGCTTTCCTCCGGCGAGCCGCACACATAACAGCGGTTAGGAGGAAGCCGATGACGTCCAGCCATCTGAACCGTCGCGATGTGCTCAAGACGGTAACAACGTTAGCTGCTGCATCGTCGATCACAAGTGTAGTCGACGGCCGTGCCGTGGCCGCCACTAGCTCCGATCCCGGTCTGAGCCCCACGCTTGGTCAGGTCGATGAGGCACTTCGCCAGGCGGTTGACGCTAGGACCGTGCCGGGCATCGTCGCCATAGGGGCAACCGATCAAGGGATCGTCTACGAGGGCGCGTTCGGGCCTTCCATAACGGCAGACAGCCTGTTCTGGATCGCCTCGATGACGAAAGCCATCACCGCAACCGCCTGCATGCAGTTAGTCGAACAAGGCAAGCTGCAGCTCGAACAGCCGATGGGCAAACTGCTTCCGCAACTGGAGGCGCCCAAGGTGCTGGAAGGGTTCGATGCGAGCGGGTCGCCCAGGCTTCGGCCTGCCAAGCGCCCGATCACGCTGCGGCACCTGCTGACCCATACGGCTGGCTTTACCTACAGCATATGGAGCGAGCCGATGACGCGGTACGAAAAGGTCACCGGGACTCCGTTCATCGGCGAATGCAAGAACGCCTCGTTCAACGCGCCAATCGAGTTCGATCCGGGAGACCGCTGGCAATACGGCATCAACATGGACTGGGTCGGAAAGGCAGTGGAGGCGGTGAGCGATCAGTCACTGGAGATCTACTTCCGGGAAAAGATCTTTGCGCCACTCGGCATGACCGATTCGGGATTCCTCATCAGCTCCGCGCAAAAGGCACGTGTGGCGCCCATGTACAGCCGCCAGCAGGATGGTTCTCTTAAGTACATGGCGTTCGAAATGCCGCAACGCCCGGAGTTCTTCATGGGCGGCGGCGCTCTCTTCAGCACGCCGCGGAACTACATGGCGTTCCTGCAGATGCTGCTCCACGAAGGCACGTTCAACGGCGCGCAGGTGCTGAAGCCGGAGACGGTGGCGTTGATGCGGCAGAACCACATAGGCGATCTGAATGTCACCACCTTGAAGACGGTGCACCCCGACCTCTCGAACGATGCCAATCTCTTCCCGGGGATGGTGCAGAAATGGGGCCTGTCGTTCGACATCAACACCGAGCCGGGACCGGCCGGGCGCAGTGCCGGGAGCATCGCTTGGGCTGGGCTGTTCAATACCTATTTCTGGCTTGATCCCACCAAGCGGGTTACCGGAACGATCATGACGCAGCTTCTGCCATTCGCCGACCCAGAGGTTCTGAAGGTGTTCGCAAAATTCGAGAGCGGTCTGTACAGCGCAGTAGCCTAGCTAGATTCATCGTTTTTTAAACAAGATTGGACCAAGCAGCAAGTTGGCTGCTTGGTCCAGAACCGGTTAGCATTGGACCGAAACCAAAGACCCACGTGAGTCGGACGCGACGTGACGACGCGATTGGGCAAGCCAAGAACCCAGTGTGCGAGCTCGCTCCGCTGTATCAAGCAACAATCGATAATCGGCCCCGCTTCCCTCAGCTTGCTCTGTTATGAGCCATGTTGAGCAGCGTCCAGTTCACGATCCGGGTCAGAGCTAGGCCGACCGCCGTATCGAACGCCTCCACGATGCTGTCGAGATCGCGGGCCGCCGCCGCCGACTTTTCCGTGACCAGTATGGTCCCGGTGATATGGCGCACCGGCATCCTGACCAATTTGGCCACCAGTCGCACAACGACCATCGGCGGCTTACCAGCCTCGGTGTAGCGCGCCTCAAAGTCGCGCAGCTCCGTCTCGAGCAGGTCATCTGGGGTGAGATCGCTGGAGTTCGCGTCCCACGGCCGCGAGTTTGCCGGTATTCTCGAATGCCTCAACCAGCAAGCCCTGCAGCAATTGCGGGACGCGGTCGGTCCAGGCCGAATCCGCATAGTAGTCGAGCCTCGTCTGGTAACGAGAGAGCGCGATGCGGTCCGTGTCCAGGCTCTGCGCCGCTGTCGGTACGCCGATGACGAGCTGGTTACGCAGGCGTGGTCCCTGCGCGGTTGTACCCGCTCGGGGCGTCAATCGGTACAGCTGTGGCGCAGGCTGTCCGATCAGCGAGCTGCATCCGGCGAGCGGCAACAGACATGAAGCGACGCCAAGAACGCGGCGCCGTGACAGAGACAGCTCCGTCACCGCGGTCGGTATCCTGCATTCTGGTCGCCGAACAGAAAGCGGCTGGGGTCGCGCTCAAGCGCCGTCGAAACGCGGTTCAGGCTTTCAAGCAGCCGATGTGCCTCCTCAAGGATTTCGCTCAACTGCGCGGTGCCGTTGGTCGTAAGGTCGTGCAGCCCGGGCTTGCTCGAGACCACGACCGCGTCGAGGTGGGTCGCCAGCCGCGTCGCTTGATGGAGTGCCTGCCCCGCTTCGACGGCCAGCCGATCCGCCTGGTCGGACGTTCGGTCGAGCTTCCCCAACGTGCCCTGCAACGACGCACTGGAGACTGCCAGGTTGTGCAGAGCCTGGCCACTATCGACAATGAGCTGGTCGATGTCCCTGGTGCGATGCGCAAAGACGCCGGTGGTCTCCTGCACATTGGCAAGGGTATCGGCAATCGCCTGCTGGTTCTTCTGGCCGAGCGAGGACGAGAGCCGGTCCGAAAGGGCCATGAGGCGATTCAGGAGTTCCGGCGTATTGTCGAACACCTGCTGCAGGGAGGATGGCCGCGACGCAATCGTTGGATACCTCTGTCCTTTGGCCGCGACCAGCGGCGGCGCACCCAGGGTTCCGCCCGAAATCTCGACGTATTCGACCCCTGTGAACCCCTGCGTTTCGAGCGAAGCCGTTGCGTCAGCGCGGATCGTCACAGCCTTGCGCACCTGCATGATCAGCGTCACGCGCTGCGGGTCATTCGGATCGAGATCGATGCCGGTAACCAGGCCGACCTCGATGCCGTTCAGCCGAACGAGCGCGCCTCTGCTCAAGCCGGTCACAGCGCCGGTGATGTGCGTCTCATACGAGGTGTACTCGGTTCCGAACTGGACCCGCGCGAGCCACAGGATCGCAACAAAGATGCCGGCCAATAGAACCAGGACGAAGGCCCCGACGGCGACGTAGTTCGCTCGCGTGTTCATGCTGCCACTTCCGGGTTACGGCCCCAGCGCCGCCCGACCGCGCACGCCAGTGAAATATTCATGGATCCAGGGATGCGGGTCCTCGGTCAGGCTGGCAATGGTTCCGACCTTGATTTTGCGATCGACCAGAACGGCAATACGGTCGGCAGTCGCGTGGAGGGTATCGAGGTCATGCGTTACCATGAACACAGTGAGCCTAAGACTTTGGTGCAAGTCGAGCACAAGTTCGTCGAATTGCGCCGCAGAAATCGGGTCGAGGCCGGCAGTCGGCTCATCGAGGAATAAAAGCTCCGGATCGAGCGCTAGGGCGCGGGCGAGGCCGGCTCGCTTGCGCATGCCGCCGGATAGCTGGGAAGGGTACTTCCCGGCGGCGTCCGACGGCAGCCCCACCATGCTGAGTTTCACTGAGGCGATCTCGTCCATAAGCGGCTGCGGCAGGTCGGTGTGCTCGCGCAAAGGCACTTGCACGTTCTCCGCGACGGTCTGGTCGCTGAACAGCGCTCCATCCTGAAACAGCACGCCCCAGCGGACCTGCAACTGCAACAACTCGTCGCCCTCCAGACGAGCGATGTCCTGTCCCAGTACTTCCACGCTGCCTTCGGCGGGTTCTTGCAGCCCGATGATCGACCGCAGAAGAACCGATTTGCCGGTGCCTGAGCCGCCGACCACGCCCAGGATTTCACTGCGGAAGACGTCGAGATCGACGTGGTCGTGCAGGATGTTGCCGCCGATCTGGGTTAACAGCCCGCGCACGCGGATGACGGAACCCGTCCCGGCGCCTTCGCTCATACCTTCAGCAGCGAAAAGAGCATCGAGAAGGCCGCGTCTGCGGCGATGACTAGGAAAATCGACTCGACCACCGCCAGGGTGGTGAGCCGGCCGACGCTGGCGGCGTTCCGTTCGACCTGAAGGCCCTGATAGCACCCCACCAATCCGATAATGAGGGCGAAGACCGGTGCCTTGATGAGGCCGACCCAGAAGGTCCAGCCGACCACGGCGCTGCGCAGCTGATGCAGGAAAGCAGGGATGGTGATGCCGAGATCAAGATAACACATAAGCGCTCCCCCCAAGAGGCCCATGACGTTCGAGTAGAACGCCAGGAGCGGCAGGGCGAGCGCGAGCGCGAGCAGGCGCGGCAGCACCAGCACCTCGACGGTGTTGATCCCCGAGACCGCGATCGCGTCAAGCTCTTCGCTCACCTTCATGGTGCCTATCTGCGCCGTGAAGGCCGAGCCTGACCGTCCGGCGACAATGATCGCGGCCATGAGCGTCCCGAGCTCACGCAGAATACCCACTCCCAACAGATTGACGGTGAACAGCTCTGCTCCGAACTGGCGCAACTGATCGGCAGCCTGATAGGCGAAGGCAACGCCGATCAGAAAGGACAGGAGCCCGATGATCGGCAGGGCGTTCAGACCCGTCTCCTCGATCTGGTGACTCAGTGCCGCGACCCGCAACCGGCGCGGATGCAGCGCCGTCTGCACGGTTTCGACCACGACCAGGCCGAAGAAACCCACCAGTGCAAAGCTCTGCTGGAGCGCATGAAAGAAACCACGGCCGATCCGTTCCAGCCGATCAGTGAATTGGTGCCGGGGCGGCAGCTTGACGGGCGGCGCCCTGCACTCATGGTCGATCGTGTGTACCAGCGCGCGGTACTCCGCGCGCACGTTAACAGGCTGAACCGCGACACCTTCGTGCTCAAGTCAGCGCTTGGTGCGCAACAGCAGCCAGGCGCCAACAGTGTCGAGCCGACTGAGGGCGCCACAATCGACCTCAACCCGCGCATATCCTTTGAGGTTGAGTGTCTTGAGCAATGGATCAAGACGGCGCGCCTCGCTGATGATCCAGGCACCACCGACCACCAGCCGGACCGTATCCGCCCGATACTCGGTACGGTACCAACCGGCGTCATCCGGTTGCACCGGCTTCACGACAACTACCATCGCATCACCAATACCCTTGGGCCGTGGTTCGCCTCCACGTCGATGAACGACGTTCCATTTGGCTGCCTGCCTCTGTTCTCCGCGCAACGGGCAATCTAGCGAAAATGAGCGCCCAGCATAGTCGCAACGCGCGAGGTGCAATGGGGCAGATCACGCCATTAGCGGTGTTGGTCGCGGCAGATTGATCACCTGATCAGTTGATTATCAATAGGTCGATTGATAGTCTACTCCTCAATGGCACTCGCGATCCTGCACCCCACCAACGAGCCCGAAACCCCGGAAGCCGACCTACTCGATCGCGTCTTCTTCGCCCTCTCCGATCCGGTACGGCGCGTGATTCTGCAACGCCTCGATGAAGCCCCGCTGCTCGTTTCGGAACTCGCCGCCCCGTTCTCGATCTCGTTGCAGGCGGTATCGCGCCATATCCAGGTGCTCGCCCGCGCCGGGCTGGTGCGCCAAGAACGGTCCGGGCGCATCAGCCGGTGCAGTCTCGATGCCGGGCCGATCTTCGCCGCCGCGGTGTGGATCAACCGCTACAGCAAATACTGGCAGGCGCAGTTCGACCTGCTGGCCGTGACGCTCGAAGACCTCGGGCAACCACAAGCCCCCCCGAAACCACGAGGCAAACAACGGAGGAAGAAACCCGATGATCTCCAATCACCCCGTCGTGTCCAGCGATGAATGGATCGAGGCACGCAAGCGGCACCTCGCGCGCGAAAAAGAGGTCACCCGCCTGCGCGACCAACTCAGCGCGGAACGCCGCGACCTGCCCTGGGTCCGGATCGACAAGACCTACGTGTTCGAAGGCCGGACGGCAAGGAGACGCTAGCGGAGTTGTTCGCCGGCCGCTCCCAGCTCGTCGTCTATCATTTCATGCTCGGCCCCGACTGGGAGGTAGGCTGCAAGAGCTGCTCCTTCTGGGCCGACAATTTCAACGGCATCGACATCCACCTCGCCGCTCGCGATACGAAGCTGCTCGCGGTCTCCTCCGCGCCCTACGCACGGATCGCGGCGTTTAAGGCGCGCATGGGCTGGAGCTTCAAATGGGTCTCGTCGGCCGGCAGCGACTTCAACCACGACTTCCATGTCAGCTTCAGCCCGGAGGAACTCGAGCAAGGCGAGATCGACTACAACTTCACGCGCATAAAGACCTCGACAACCGAGCTTCCCGGCATAAGCGTGTTTTACCGCGACGCGGACGGCACTGTGTTCCATACCTATTCCTGCTACGCACGCGGGCTCGATATGCTGAACGGCGCCTATCATTACCTCGACCTGCTGCCGAAGGGCCGCGACGAGGGCAGCCTCCCCTTCTCGATGGACTGGGTGCGCCTGCATGACAGCTATGGAGCATAACGTGAGCTACCGGGACAGCGCGGCGGCACTCGCCGGGTACCGCAACCAGATCGCGGAACTTCGGCGCAAGATGCGCGAGGTTCAGGCGCAAGCGGAGCCAGAGCCGGTCGCCGATTACGCTCTCGCCGTGCCGGACGGAACGCGGCGCCTGTCGGACCTGTTCGGGGCCAAGCGCGACTTGATCGTGATCCACAACATGGGCGCGTCGTGCCCGTACTGCACGCTCTGGGCCGACGGGTTCAACGGCCTCTATGACCATCTCGCCGACCGTGCCGCGTTCGTCGTGTGCAGCCCCGACCCGCCGGACGCGCAACGCCGCTTCGCCGCCGGTCGCGGCTGGCGCTTTCCGATGGTCAGCCATCAGGGGACAAGCTTCGCCGCCGATATGGGCTACCGCTCCGAGGACGGCGGCTGGCTGCCGGGCGTCTCGGTGTTCCGTCGCGACGGCGATCGCATCCTGCGCGTGGCGGACACAAGGTTTCACCCGGGCGACGACTTCTGCACGCTGTGGCACCTGTTCGACCTGCTGCCGGACGGTCCCGCAAACTGGGAAGCGAAGTTCGCTACAACTGAGGCAAGCGGGTGGTCACGCCTGCGAATACCCCGACCCCGGGGTATCCACCCCGCGCCCGCGCGCATTCTCGATCAGCCCGTACTCCTGCAAGATCTGCTGGCTATACGACACCCGCCCATTGACCGTCTCCGCCGGCTCGCTCGCCAGCAGCAGCGCGGCGCGGGCCATGTAGGATGGCGGCTCGCCCTTCGGGTCGTCCATGCCGTTGACCAGCTTGTGGTGCAGCGTGCCCGGCGTCGGCACCACGCGCGAGGGCGACACGGCGGCGACGCTGATCCCGCCATATTGCGCAAGCTCCTGCGCCAACCCCTGCGTGAACCGCTCCAGCGCCGCCTTGGTCGCGCCGTACATCACCCCGCCATGCACCGCATGATCCTGGTATGGCCCGCGCCCCGGACCGATCGCGGCGCCCGAGCTGATGTTCACGATCGCGCCGCGCCGGCGCGGGATCATGTCCTTGAGTACCTCCTTGGACAGCATGAACGGCCCATGCACGTTCACCGCGAAGCAGCGCATCCAGCGATTGGTCGGATAATCGGCCACCGGAATGTAGTAGTTCAGCGCGGCGTTGTTCACCAAAACATTGATCGGCCCATAGGCGGCGCGGGCGTGTTCGACCAGCTCGATGCAGGAGGGCTCGGTCGAGACGTCGGCGGTGATCGCCGTCGCTTCGCCGCCGGCCGCGCGGATGCGCTCCACGGTGCGGGCGAGCGAGCCTTCCAGCATCTTGTGCTCGCCCTCGTTCAAGGTCCGCGCCGCGCACACCACCTTCGCACCCTCGGCGGCGAACAGCTCGGCGATCGCCTCGCCGATGCCGCGCGAGGCACCGGAAACGATCGCAACCTTCCCGTCGAGCTTGCCCATTTCAGTTGCCCTTGAACTCTGGCAACCGCCGCTCCGCCATCGCGCGCACGCCTTCCTTGAAATCCTCGGTCTTGCGCAGCCATTCCTGCTCCTGGTACTCGCGCTCGGTCGCCGCCTGCACCGCGGCGGCTAGGCCACGACGCAAGGTCTCGCGCGTGGACACGATCGCGAGCGGCGACGATTGCGCGATCTCCAGCGCCAGCGCGTGCGCCGCCTGCCGCAGTTCGGCCCGCGGCACGAGCTGATCGATCAGCCCCATCGCCTTCGCCTCCTCGCCGTTGAAGCGCTTGCCCGTGTAGAGCATTAGCGTCGCGTGCTGGGTGCCGATCAGCCGCGGCAAGGTCGCGGTCAGCCCGAAGCCCGGATGAAAGCCGAGCCGGGTGAAGTTGGCCGAGAACCGCGCTTCCGGACAGCCGATGCGGAAATCCGCCATCACCGCGAGCCCGAGCCCCGCGCCGACCGCGGCGCCCTGCACCGCCGCGACGATCGGCTTGCCGGTTCGCCACAGCCGGATCGCCTCCTTGTAGAGATGCCGCCCGCGCTCCACCGCCGGGTCAGCGCCGTCCGCGCCGCGCCGCGAGAAATCGGCCCCGGCGCAGAAATGCTTGCCCTCGGAGCATAGCACCACCACGCGGCATTCCGGCTGCTGATCGAGCCGTTCCAACGCGGTGGACAGTTCCGCGATCATCGGCACGCTGACGAAGTTGTTCGGCGGCTGGCGGATCTCGACCTCGGCCACCAGGCCCTTGAGGCTGACGCCGATGAACTCGTATTGCTCCTGCATCGCTTCCTCCTCGGCGGAGGTCTTCCGCCTGATCGTGTCGCGTGCCAGCCTATCGGCGGCGAATGGCGGCGACAATGATGCCAAGGGGCCGCCCAAAGGAGGTAGCGATGGCGCGGCTCGATCGCGACGGCGTCGGCATTCATTACGAGGTGCATGGCAGCGGTCCGGCGGTGCTGCTGAGCCACGGCTACAGCGCCACGTGCCGGATGTGGGACGGGCAAATCGCGGCCTTGCGGGACCGCTACCGGGTGATCGTCTGGGACATGCGCGGCCACGGCCAAAGCGACAGCCCTGAAGATCAGTCCGCCTACAGCGAGGCGCACACCGTCGCGGACATGGTCGCGGTGCTGCAAGCGTGCGACGAACAGCGCGCGGTAATCGGCGGGCTTTCGCTCGGCGGCGTCATGACCATCGCCTTCCATCTGGCGCACCCGGAGATGGCACGCGCGCTGATGCTGTTCGACACCGGCCCCGGCTTCAAGAACGACACCGCGCGGCAAGCGTGGAACGACCGGGCGATGGAACGGGCGCGAGATTTGGAGCAGCGGGGCTTCGCCTCCCTCGGCCCGAGCGCCGAGGTGCGCATGGCCCAGCACCGAGGGCCCGCAGGCCTGGCGCGCGCGGCGCGGGGTATGTTGACGCAGCATGGCGACCGGCTGATCCGCTCGCTGGAAACCATCGCCGTGCCGACACTGGTTCTGGTCGGCTCCGAGGACACGAACTTCCTCGCGGCGACCGACTACATGGCGCGGAAGATCCCGAACGCGACCAAGGTGGTGATCCAAGGCGCCGGGCACGCGGCCAATCTGGACCAGCCGGAGGCGTTCAACCGAGCGGTGGAGGCATTTCTGGCGGCGCTAAAATAGCCCTGGTCGAAGGCCGACCATCCACGACTTACTCGCGGCACCGAAAGCCGTGGATGCTCGCCTTCGCGAGCATGACGATTGGGAACGGCACCGCGCACCGCCCGAGGAGCACCGCATGAACTTCGATTTCCCCGACGACCTCAAGCAGCTGCGCGACGAAGCGCGCCGGTTCCTGCGCGAGCGGTGCCCGCCCGCCGTGCCCCGCCGCATCCTGGAGTTCGATGAACCCTACGACCGCGCCCTCTGGGCCGAGATCGCCAAAATGGGCTGGACCGGCGCCGCGATCCCCGAACAATACGGCGGCGCCGGCCTCGGCCATCTCGCGGTCTGTGTGCTGGCCGAGGAACTGGGCCGCGCCATCGCGCCGGTGCCGTTCTCGTCCTCGGTCTATCTGGCGGCCGAGGCGATCCTCGCCTATGGCAGCCAAGCGCAAAAGGAGCGTTGGCTGCCCCGTCTCGCCTCCGGCGCGGCGATCGGCACTCTTGCCTACGCCGAACGCCCCGGCATCTCCGACCCGCGCCGGCTCGAAGCGCGCACGAACGATGGACGCCTAAGCGGCACCAAACACGCCGTGCCGGACGGCGACGTGGCCGCTCTCGCCGTGGTGGCGGTGAACGGCGGGCGCGGGCCGTGGCTGTATCTGGTGGACCTCGCCGGCCCCGGCGTGACGCGCGCACCGATCGAAACCTTCGATCCCAGCCGCTCGCACGCGCGCATCACGTTCGACGCCGCGCCGGCCGATCCGCTGCAAGCCGCCGACAGCCCCGAGCAGGTGCGCCGCCTGCTCGACCGCGCGGCGGTGATGATGGCCTTCGAGCAGGTGGGCGGCGCCGAGGCCGCGCTGGAGATGGCGCGCGATTACGCGCTCCAGCGTTACGCGTTCGGCCGCCCGATCGGCTCGTTCCAGGCGATCAAGCACAAGCTCGCCGAGGTATATGTCGCGGTCGAGCTGGCCCGCTCGAACGCCTATTACGGCGCCTGGGCCTTGCACACCGATGCCGCCGAGCTGCCGATCGCCGCCGCGGTGGCGCGCATCGCCGCGTGCGATGCCGGCTGGCTCGCCACCAAGGAGAACATCCAGACGCATGGCGGTATGGGCTTCACCTGGCAGTTCGATTGCCACCTCCATTACCGCCGCGCCAAGCTGCTGGGCTTGGCCTTGGGCGGGGCGCGGGAGTGGAAGCACCGGCTGATCGACCAGCTCAAGACGCGCAACACCGCCGACCTGGCATCGGAGTAGCAGTGAGTGGATCAAGCGCAACGACTGGCCGCCACCGTCATGCTCGCGAATGCGAGCATCCACGACTTTCGACGCCGCGAAGTAAGTCGTGGATGGTCGGCCTTCGCCGACCATGACTCGGGGGACAGCCACGGATAGACGGAGGCAAAGCGATGGACTTCGACGACACCCCGGAAGAAGCCGCGTTCCGCGCGGAAGCGCGCGCCTTCCTCGATGCCAATGCGATGCGACGCAAGCCGGGCCAGGTGGAGGGCTACCGGCGCGGCCAGGACAAGCCCGGCGCGCTGGAGGCGGCCAAGGCGTTTCAGCGGCGCAAATACGAGGCGGGCTTCGCCGGCATCGCCTGGCCGAAGGAATGGGGCGGGCGCGGCGGCACGCCGATCCAGGAGGTGATCTACAACCAGGAGGAATCGAAATACGACGTGCTGACCGGCATTTTCGGCATCGGCCTCGGCATGGCGATCCCGACCATCTGCACCCACGGCACGGTGGAGCAGCGCGAGCGGTTCGCGGTACCCGCGCTGCGCGCCGACGAAGTGTGGTGCCAACTCTTCTCCGAGCCCGCCGGCGGTTCCGATCTCGCGGCGTTGCGCACCCGCGCGGTGCGCGACGGCGATGCGTGGGTGGTGAACGGCCAGAAGATCTGGACCTCGGGGGCGCATTACTGCCAGTTCGGCGTGCTGGTCGCGCGCACCGATTTCGACCTGCCGAAGCACAAGGGCCTGACCTATTTCATCATGGACATGACCGCGCCCGGCCTGGAGATCAGGCCGATCCGGCAGATGTCCGGCTCCTCGCATTTCAACGAGGTGTTCTTCCACGACGTGCGCATCCCCAACTCCATGCGTGTGGGCAAGGTGGGCGAGGGCTGGCGCGTGGCGCTGACCACCTTGATGCGCGAACGCTACGGAATGCGCGAATCCCCCGGCCCCGACTTCGCCGAGTTGTTCGAACTGGCGCGCGGCCTGGAACTAGAGAACGGCCCAGCGCTCGACAACGCTGCGGTGAAGGAAAAGCTCGCCGAGTGGTACACGAGAACGCAGGGTTTGCGCTTCACCCGCTACCGCACGATCACCTCGCTGTCGCGCGGCGAGACGCCGGGGCCCGAATCCTCGATCACCAAGGTCACGGCGGCGAACAAATTGCAGGAGATCGTTTCGTACGGCCTCGACCTGCTGGGCATGGCTGGCAGCGAGGCCGGCGCCGGAATGCCGATCGAGGGCTTGTTCGAGGAGGCGCTGCTCTATTCTCCCGGCGCTGCGCATTGCCGGCGGCACCGACGAGATTCTGCGCAACATCATCGCCGAGCGTGTGCTGGGCCTACCGCCGGACATGCGGGCGGACAAGGATGTGGCTTTTAAGGACATTCCGACGGGGGTGAGATAGACGATCACGCCATTTTCCGCCTCACTGTGTAGCCGCGGTCGCCGTCTCAAGTCATACTCGCACTTGTCGCGAGCATCAACGGTCCCCACCAAGGCACGTTTCTGTGGCTACTGTGCAACGGATCGAACGTGCAGTATGGCGCGATGGTCGCTAAAAACGATGCGGCCAGACTTCACACCATCGGCCGGTCCCTCGAATTCCAGCGCGAGCCACATCGGAACGCCCTTCTCCAAATTGACTGTCTGCTGATGCTGCCCTCTTCCGTTGATGAAGTAAGCTTTACTTTCTTGGTGCTCAACGCCGAAGTTATCTACAAATCTTGCAGTCCCAATGCTATCACCAAACTCAACTCTGTAGTCGATGTCGCCCATCCCATCGAATGATGCGGCCACTAGGCATGTGATCAGGCTCTTCCAGAGCGCACAGTTGTAGAGCGCAAAGCGGAACGGCCCGAACCCGAGACCATTTGTCGCGCTGACATAGGTTTGAGTAGTCTCAGTCATGGTCACGCTGTCTGGCGTGGGAAGTTCATTCGTTGATGGAAGCCCAGGTGCGACCGGAATTGACGTTGCGAGGGTGGGGAACACCTTATCGACAAGGGTGTGGAAAACGTCTTGCTTGCAATCCGCGCTGTGCGCGATCGCGGCTGCCAGTTGGTCACGCACGACGCCCTCATATTTATCGTTTTCGAGGCTACCCGATCCGGCTATGCCAAGGCCAAGCACCTTTGCTACGGTGGCCTTTAAGCCAGCATCTATTTCACCCTTGATCTTAGCTTGACTTTCTGTTCCACCTTGAGAAACGCTGTAGCAAATATCGTTCGCGGCATTTTCTATGATCTGAATCGCTTTGATCTGCTGATCCGTTAGGGCCTGAGCGAGACACGTGCTTGTGCAGGTCAGGGTGAAAACGGACAGAGCCGGCAATATTCTGGTAATGAAACTCATCCTGCGCGATCCTGATTCCTTGCACCTCTATGGAAGCCCGCTGCCGGCGCCTGCGTACTCGGCGATCTTCCCTTCTAATTTAGACACAACCGCCTTGAGGACGAAAGCCCTACGCGCTTCAGTCGCCTGGCGTGATGATCGCGCAACGCCTTGAAAACCTGACTGGCGGGGATGGCGCGCGCGGCAAGCAAGTTTCAAGTCGCCCGACTTAGGCTATTATACCTGCGCCCGAGTGGCGCTTTCACCCCACCCTGGACCACTCGATCACCCCCCGACCGATCTCGATCCCAAACCCCAGTCCATCCGGGATCGCCGCCACCCCGCGCCGTTGCACGATCGGCTCCACTGCGAGTTCGGTCGCGGAAACTCCAGCGACGGCGGCAACGCGCCGTCAGTCCGCGGGAAAGGCAGCGCCTAATTCGCGGCCGCCGTAAAGGATGCGGTCAATCGTCACCGCATCGGCCGTAACGTGAAAGGCGAGGGTGACACGCCGAGCGAAGCCGACGACCCGCAGGCCAGGGCGGATGTCGTCACGACGCGTACCGCGCTCCGGAAACGTGCAGAAGCCCTGACAGTAGTTCTCGATCCGAACAACGTAGGCGAGCGCGCGCTCGGCCCCGGAGCGCTCGGCAATGTACTCATAGAGTTCCAATAAATCGGCCTGGGCCTCCGGCGCGAAGAGAACCTATGCGCCACGCGATCCCTTCAGCCTTCTGGCGTGACGATCGCGCACCGCCTTGAAAACCTGACTGGCAGGGATGGCGCGCGCGGGATCGTCCTGCATGGCGTCATAAACTGGTGCCACCTCCTCCTGCAGCCAGCGCTCCACCGCTGAGTCGCGTTCCTGCAGTGCGCGCAGCCCGGCCCGGACCACCTCGCTGGCCGAAGCATACGTGCCGGCGGCCACAAGGGAGTCGATATAGCTGGCCTGCTCGGCCGGCAGGCTGAAGGTGCGTTTCTCGACGGCGGCCATGAAAACCTCTGCACGGCTACGGTATGACAAGTTCCTACCCAAATACAGCCCTTCCGCTGCCCTGCACCTGCGCGACCCCGCTCACCCCTCCCTGAACCGCTCGATCACCTCCCGATCAACCTCGATCCCCAATCCCGGCCCATCGGGAATCGCCACCACCCCGCGCCGCTGCACGATCGGCTCCACCGCCAGTCGGTCGCGGAACGGGTTCTCCGTCTGCTCGAACTCCAGCAGCGGCGGCATCGGCACCAGGCTTGGCGGCATGTCCGGCAGCGCCGCCAGGAACTGCAATGTCGCCGCCAAACCGATCGCCGAGCCCCAGGCGTGCGGCACGCACTCCACCCCGAACGCAGAGGCCAAAGCCGCGATCTTGCGGCATTCGCTGATCCCGCCCGCCGCGCACACATCCGGCTGCACGATGTCCATCGCCTTGCGCGACACGATGTTGCGGAAGGCGTAGCGTGTGAACTCGTTCTCGCCCCCCGCCACCGCCATGTCGAGCGCCCGGCTCACCTCCACATAGCCGTCGATGTCCTCGGGCGAGATCGGCTCCTCGAACCACTCCACGCCCAGCTCCTCCAGCCGCCGCCCGAGCCGGATCGCCACCGGCACGCTGAAACAATGGTTGGCATCGACCATCAGCCGCACATCCGGCCCGATCGCCTCCCGCACCGCAGCCACCCGCGCGACATCCCGCTCGATGTTGCCGAGCCCGATCTTGATCTTCACCGCGCGGAACCCCTCGGCGACATGGCCCGCCGTCTCCGCCACCGCGTCCTCGACCACGCGATCCATCTCGTAGAAATACCCGCCGGTGGCGTAAGCCTGCACCTCGGTGCGGAACGCGCCGCCGATCAGCTTGTGGACCGGCTTGCCGCACGCGCGCCCGATAATGTCCCACAGCGCGATATCGACGCCGCTGATCCCGGAGATGGTCATCCCGGTCAGCCCGTAATCCTTCACCCGGTTGTACAGCTCCTCCCACAGCACCTCGACATCGAACGGGTCGCGCCCGAGCAGGCGGGGGCGGAGCAACGTCTCGACGATGCTGCGGCAGACCGCGGCCGGCCCGTAGCACTCGCCCCAGCCGATCAGCCCGTCATCGGTCAGGATTTCGACCAGCAGCGCCGTGCGGGTCGCATAGACCCAGCCCCGCGAGGAGGAGAACGGCCGCTCGACCTTGGATTGAAGCAGATGCGTGCGAACGTCGTTGATCTTCATGGCTCGTTTCCCCGAAGCGCCTCGCTCGTCTCTGGTCTCGCTCGTCTCTGGTAGAGAGATCAGAACCCAAGCTCGATATCCTGAGATATGCATCCCTTGCGAGCGACCAGCTTGCGACCGAAATCGTCCTCGATCGCCACCTTGGACAGCGCGTAAACCAGCAGCTCTGAATCGGATTCGATGCCGGTGCGGGCCTTGGCAGCCTGAACCAGCCCCGTGGGTGCCCGGCCGCCGATGAATGTGTCCCTTGCACCGGGCAGACTTTCCTCGCGAGCCGCCGCGAGCACGCGGGCTCGGCGATCGGCGGTTACGTCCCGTGTCCGAGCTTGGCTACGTTTAGGAGCGGCGATGTCATCCGGTTTGCGCATCTTTAACAAATAAGAGACAATGGCGACCAACCCAAGCGCGAATAATAGCAAGCAAGCCGATCCATCGGCATCCGACACCGCAACGGAACGTGACCGAAGGCGTTCAGACCGCTATCACCCGACTCGGCGTGGGCATTGCAGGATGAACTGAGCGTGAGTGCGTGCTACGAGGCCTGATCGGTGCCGATAGCGGCGTATCTGTTTGGCGCTCGCGTGCTCCGCGCTCGCGCCTTGCCGTGAGAAAGGAAGGAGGCTGGCGTAAGCATGGCGCCGAAGATCTACCACCTGCACCCGCTGGTCGCCGGTCCGCTCGCGGAATGGCCGCGTCACCTCGCGCGCTGCCGTGCGATGGGCTTCGATCACGTCGCGTCCGCCCCGCTCTTCGCGCCCGGCGCGGGCGGCGACATCTTCCTCACCGCCGACCACGAGGCGCTGCACCCGGCGCTCGGCAACGGCGCGGCCGACGATGCCGTGGCCCGGCTTGCGGATGCGTCCGCGCGCCACGAGCTCGGCCTGATCCTCGACATCGTGCCGGATCGCGTCGCCGCCGACGCGCCGATCCGCGCCCGCCAGCGCGCCTGGTTCGAGGGCGGCCCAACCGATGGCGACGGGGCGGACAACGCCGAGCCGCCCGACCCGCGCCACCCGCCCCCGCCGCGCGAGGCCGCGCGAGCGCGCTTCGAGCACGCGGAGCCGGCCGCCGCCCTCGGCGCGTGGTGGGCCGCGCGGCTCACCCGGCTGGCCATGGCCGGCGTGGCCGGGTTCCGCTGCCTCGCCCCCGACCGCGTGCCGCCCGAGGTATGGCGCGACATCATCGGCGCCGTGCGCGCCGCTTCCCCCGGCTGCCTGTTCCTCGCCTGGACTCCGGGCCTGTCGCGCGCGGCGGTGGCGCGGCTCGCCGGCGCGGGGTTCGATCGCGTGGTCTCCTCGCTCGCCTGGTGGGACGTGCGCAGCCCCTGGTTCGTGGAGGAAGCGGCGGCGCTGAGCGAGGTCGCCCCCGCGCTCGCCTCCCCGGAGCCGTCCTTCACCGAGCGACTGGTCGCCCGGCTCGATCCGCAGGCCGATATCGGCACCGCCTATCGCCGCGCGCTTCGGCTGGCGGCGGCCACCGCCGACGGCATCTTCGTCCCGATGGGCTTCGAATACGCCACCCGCCGCCCGTTCGATCACGCCCGCGCCGCCCCGCAGGATTTCGAGAACGCGCGCCAGGAGGCCGCGCTTGATCTGTCGGGGGAGATCCGCGAGGCCAACCAACTGGTGGACCGCATCGCCGAGATCGGCGCCATGGGCGAGATGCGGGCGCTGACCGGGCCGGACAGCCGGGCGACCGCGCTGCTGCGCGCCGATGCGCGGGACGCCCGTGCGGCGAACCTGGCACTGGTGGTGCTCGCCAATCCGGACCTCGCGCACCCGGCGCCGCTCGATATCGCGCTGTCGCCGCTGCCGCCCACCGCTGGCGCGGCGTTCGGGCACCCGCAAAGGATGAATGGCCCGCTCGATCTTGATGCGCCGCTGGCGCCGGGCGAGGTGCGGCTGGCGCTCTGCGAACGGCTCCCGGACGTGACCCTGCCCCGCATCCGCGACACCGAGGCCGCGACCGAAGCCGCCACCACGGCCCCACGCATCGCGCTCGAGGCGATCGCGCCCGTCGTGGACGGCGGCGCCTTCGCCGTGAAGCGCTTGGTTGGCGAGAGCGTCGCCATCAGCGCGGACATCTTGGCCGATGGGCACGACGTTCTGGCTGCCGCGCTGCTGTGGCGTTGTGCCGACGAAGTGGGCTGGCGCCGCGTGCCGATGCAGCCGCTCGCCAATGATCGCTGGCAGGCGTCCTTCACGCCCGGGCGCGTCGGCCGGCACTATTTTACCATCGAGGCGTGGTGGGACGACTGGGCGACGTTCCGCCGCGATCTCGGCCGCAAGCGCGACGCCGGTCAGGATCTCGGGCTGGAGCTGGAAGAGGGGCGTCAGCTCGCCGCCCGCTTCGCCGCCCAGGCGCCGGAAAATGGGTGCGCCGCGGTCGAGCCCATCGCGCGCGCACTCGGCGATGCGGCGCCCGAGCAGCGCCTCGCCATCCTGCTCGCCGACGAGACCGATGCCGCGATGCGGGCGTGCAGGCAGCAGCCGTTCCTGGTTCGCCATCCGGAGCTGCCGCTCGACGCCGACCGCCCGCAGGCCGGGTTCGCGAGCTGGTACGAGATGTTTCCGCGGTCGGCCACCACGGACCCGCGCCGGCCCGGCACCTTCGCTGACGTGATCGCCGGCCTGCCGCGCATCTGCGAGATGGGCTTCGACGTGCTTTATTTCCCCCCGATCAGCCCGATCGGGCACACCAACCGCAAGGGCCGCAACAACGCGCTTGAAGCCGAACCGGGCGATCTCGGCAGCCCCTACGCGATCGGCGCCGAGGAAGGCGGGCACGACGCCATCCTGCCCGCGCTCGGCACGTTCGAGGATTTCCGCGGTCTGATCGCGGCGGCCCACGCGCATGGGCTGGAGATCGCGCTTGATTTCGCCATCCAGTGCTCGCTCGATCATCCCTGGATCAAGCAGCACCCGGCCTGGTTCAGTTGGCGCCCCGACGGCTCGGTCCGCTACGCCGAGAACCCGCCCAAGAAATACCAGGACATCGTCAACGTGGAGTTCTACGCCGAAGCGGCGGTCCCCTCGCTGTGGGTGGCGCTGCGCGACGTGGTATGGTTCTGGCGAGAGCAGGGCGTGCGCATCTTCCGCGTGGACAATCCTCACACCAAGCCGCTGCCGTTCTGGCAGTGGATGATCGCCGACATCCGCGCCCGCGATCCCGGCGTGATCTTCCTCTCGGAAGCCTTCACCCGGCCCAAGATGATGTACCGGCTGGCGAAGATCGGCTTCACGCAGTCCTACACCTACTTCACCTGGCGGACCACGAAGCAGGAGTTCACCGAGTACTTGACCGAGCTGAACGCGGAGCCGGTGCGCGATTTCTTCCGGCCCAACTTTTTCGTCAACACGCCGGATATCAACCCGTATTTCCTGCAGGCCTCGGGCCGCGCCGGGTTCCTGATCCGCGCGGCGCTGGCAACCACCCTCTCGGGGCTGTGGGGCATGTATTCCGGCTTCGAGCTGTGCGAGTCGGCACCACTGCCCGGCCGCGAGGAATATCTCGATTCCGAGAAATACGAGATCCGCGTGCGCGACTGGAACGCCTCCGGCAATATCGCCGCCGAGATCGCCGCGTTGAACCGCATCCGCCGCGCCAACCCGGCATTGCAGACGCATCTCGGCCTGACCTTCTACAACGCCATCAACGACCAGGTGCTGCTCTACGGCAAGATGGCGCCGAGCGGGCTGGCCATGATCCTCGTTGCGGTCAGCTTCGACCCGCATCGCGCGCAGGACGCCGTGATCGAGGTTCCGCTCTGGGAATGGGGGTTGCCCGACACTGGTTCCGTTGCCGTGGACGACCTGATGCGCGGGCATCGCTTCGTCTGGAGCGGCAAGACGCAGCGCATCCGGCTTGACCCCGCCGATCTGCCATTCGCCGTCTGGCGCGTCACGCCGCCGGTCGGAACTTCCGGAGGAACGCTTTGAACGTCCCGCTCGCCCAGCCGCTGGCGATGGCCGCCACCGCGCCCCAGCAGGAGGACCGGCTGTGGTACAAGGACGCCGTCATCTACCAGTTGCACATCAAGTCGTTCTTCGACTCAAACAATGATGGCGTCGGCGACTTCCCGGGGCTGCTCTCGAAGCTGGATTACATCGCCTCGCTTGGCGTGACGGTGATCTGGCTGTTGCCATTCTATCCCTCGCCGCGCTTGGACGACGGCTACGATATCAGCGACTACCGCGGCGTGCATCCGGATTACGGCACGATGGCCGACGTGCGCCGCTTCATCCATGCCGCCCATGCGCGCGGGATGCGGGTGCTGACCGAACTGGTGGTCAACCACACCTCCGACCAGCATCCGTGGTTCCAGCGCGCGCGCCGGGCCAAGCGAGGCTCGGTGCATCGGGACTTCTACGTCTGGTCCGACAGCGACCAGAAATACGCCGGCACGCGCATCATCTTCGTCGATACCGAACGGTCGAACTGGACCTGGGACGCGGAGGCCGGCGCCTATTATTGGCACCGCTTCTACTCGCACCAGCCGGACCTCAATTACGACAACCCCCGCGTGCTCAAGGAAGTGCTCGCGGTGATGCGGTTCTGGCTCGATCTGGGCGTGGATGGGCTCCGGCTCGATGCCGTGCCCTATTTGGTCGAACGCGAGGGGACGAATAACGAGAACCTGCCCGAGACGCATGACGTACTAAAGAGGATCCGCGCGGCGCTTGATGCCGACTACCCCGACCGGATGCTGCTCGCCGAGGCCAATCAGTGGCCGGAGGACGTGAAGGAATATTTCGGCAACGGCGACGAATGCCACATGGCGTTCCACTTCCCGCTGATGCCGCGCATGTACATGGCGATCGCGCGCGAGGACCGGTTCCCGATCACGGATATCCTGCGCCAGACGCCGGACATCCCCGAGACCTGCCAGTGGGCCATCTTCCTGCGCAACCACGACGAGCTGACCTTGGAGATGGTCACCAACTCCGAGCGCGACTATCTGTGGGAGACCTACGCCGCCGACCGCCGCGCCCGACTCAACCTCGGTATCCGCCGCCGGCTGTTCCCGTTGCTGGAACACGACCGAAGACGCGTGGAGCTGATGAAGTACCTGCTGTTCTCCATGCCCGGGACGCCGGTCATCTACTACGGCGACGAGATCGGTATGGGCGACAACATCCATCTCGGCGACCGCGACGGCGTGCGCACGCCGATGCAGTGGTCCGACGACCGCAATGGCGGGTTCTCGCGCGCCGACCCATCCTCGCTGGTGCTGCCCGCGATCATGGACCCGCTCTACGGCTACGAGGCGGTGAACGTGGAGGCCGAGGCGCGCGACCGGCACAGCCTGCTCAACTGGACGCGCCGCGTGCTTGGCCTGCGCCGCCAGCACCGCGCGCTCGGCCGCGGTTCCTTCCGCCTGCTCTACCCGAAGAACCGCAAGGTGCTGGCCTATCTGCGCGAGCACGAGCAGGAAACGTTGCTCTGCGTCGCCAATCTGGCGCGCACGCCGCAGGCGGTGGAGCTGGACCTGTCCGAGTTCGCCGGGCGGCTGCCGGTGGAGTTGGACGGCGGCTCGATCTTCCCGCCGGTTGGCCAGCTCACCTATTTGCTGACCCTGCCGCCCTATGGTTTCTATTGGTTCCTTCTAGCCAGGGAGGCGGAGTGGCCCTCGTGGCACACGCCCGCACCGGAGCCCATGCCCGAATATCAGACCATCGTCATCCGCCGCTCGCTCACCGATGCGCTCACTGCGTGTCGTGCCGTGCTCGAACGCGAGATATTGCCCGCTTACCTCGCCGTCCGCCGCTGGTTCGCGGCCAAGGACCAACGGCTGGACGCGGTGCGGCTCGCCTTGGTCACGCCCTTGCCGCAGACCGACCGCGAGGTGGTGATCGGCGAGATCGAAACCGAGACCGCCGCCGGCACCTCGCGTTGGCTGTTGCCGCTCTCGGTCTGCTGGGAGGACGAGCTTTCCACCGCTGCGCTGCCGGCGCAGCTGGCACTCGCGCATGTCCGGCGCGGCGGACGGATGGGCTTGCTTACCGACGGCTTCGCGATGCAGGTCTTCGTCCACGCGGTGATGACCGGCTTCGCGCGGGAGACGCGCGTGCCCACCCAGGACGGCGAGATCCGCTTCGAGCCGACCGAGCAGATGCGCGCCGTCAGCATCGCCCCTGGCGCCGAGGTCACGTGGCTCTCGGCCGAGCAGTCGAACAGCTCGCTGATCGTGGGCGACGCCGCGATGCTCAAGCTGTTCCGCCGCGTGATCGGCGGCCCGCACCCGGAAGCGGAAATGGGCCGCTACCTCACCGAACACGGGTTCGAGCACATCCCGCCGCTGCTGGGCGAGATGGTGCGTGTCGGCGCCGAGGGTACAAGGCACACGCTGGCCGTGGCACAAGGTTTCATTCGCAACCAGGGCGATGCTTGGAACTGGACGCTGGAGTGGCTGATGCGCGGGCTCTCCGATCTGGACGCCGAGGATGTCGATGCCGTGCAGCCGGAGAAGTTCGCCGAGTTCGAATCAATGGCGGGCGTGCTCGGTCGGCGCCTGGGCGAAATGCACGCGGTCCTCGCGCGCCCTTGCGACGACCCGGCCTTCGCGCCCGAGCAGGCCGACGGCGATACCCTGCACCGCTGGGCCGAACAGGTGATGGAGCAGCTTGCCGCTTCCTACGCGGCGATTGGCGCGCAGGCGAGCTTGGAACCGGGCGGCGGAGGCCGCGGCCAGCTTGCTCGCGGCCCGCGAACCGCTCGCCGACGCGGTGCGGAGCCTTGCCAGTCGCGGCGCCCGCACGCCGCTCACGCGCATTCACGGCGACCTGCATCTGGGCCAGACGCTGGTCTCGGGCGGCGATATCTACATTATCGATTTCGAGGGCGAACCCGCGCGCCCGCTTGCGCAGCGTCGCGCCAAGACCAGCCCCGCGCGTGATCTCGCGGGGGTGATCCGCTCGTTCGACTATGCCGCCGCGGTGGTCCGGCGCAAGAGCTACGAAGCGCACGCGCATCTACCCGCGGAGCGGCGCGAATTGTTCCTGTCCGCCTTCTTGGAACGCGCGACCCCGGCCTTTCTCGCCGGCTATCGCGAGGTCGCGCCACAGGGCGACGCGGAGGCGGAGGAGGCGCTGCTGCGCCTATTCCTGATCGAGAAGGCCGCCTACGAGGTCGCCTACGAGGCGGCCAACCGGCCTACCTGGATCGACGTGCCGTTGCATGGTCTGGCGGTGATCGCCGAGCAGTCGCTCGGCGCGGAATGGCACACGACCCGGCAGGCCGCCGAATGACTGACCAGCCCTTCATGGAGGCCCCGCCGCTCGATGCTTCGGTCGCCGCCGCGCTCGCCGACGCGCGCATGAGCGATCCGTTCGCGGTGCTCGGTCCGCATGCGACACCGCAGGGGCGGATCGTGCGCGCCTTCCTGCCCGGCGCGGAGCGCGTCGCGGTCATCGCGCGCGAGACTAGCCGGCTGCTCGGCACTCTGCTGCAAGGCGAGCCGCGCGGCCTGTTCGCCGGCCGCGTGGAAAGCGCCGAACCATACCTGCTCCGCATCGACTGGCCGGGTGCGACGCAGGAGACCGAGGATCCGTATTCCTTCGGCCTGCTGCTGAGCGACCTCGACCTCTATCTGTTCAACGAGGGGCGGCATTTCGAGCTGGCCTTCGCGCTCGGTGCCCGGCCGATGACGATCGACGGCGTCGCCGGCGTGCGCTTCGCGGTTTGGGCACCGAACGCGCGTGCGGTCTCGGTGGTCGGCGATTTCGTTACCTGGGATCCCCGACGCCTGCCGATGCGCGCGCGCCACGGCGCGGGCGTGTGGGAGCTGTTCGTGCCGCGCATCGGGCCGGGCACGCGCTACAAATTCGCGATCGTCGGCCCCGACGGCACGAAGCAGCCGCTCAAGGCCGACCCGCTCGCGCGCGCCTCCGAGGCGCCGCCCGCCACCGCCTCGATCGTGGCCGACTGCATCCCGTTCCCCTGGCGCGACGAGGCATGGATGGCGGCCCGCGCCGAGCGCCAGCGCGTCGATGCGCCGATCGCGATCTACGAGGTCCATGCCGGCTCCTGGCTGCGCCCCGATGCCAACGACCCGACCCGATTTCCGTGCTGGGATGATCTCCGCGACCGGCTGGTGCCATACGTCAAGGACATGGGATTCTCCCATATCGAGCTGATGCCTGTCGCCGAGCACCCGTTCACCGGCTCCTGGGGCTACCAGCCGCTCAGCCTCTTCGCCCCAAGCGGCCGGTTCGGCCCGCCCGAGGGCTTTGCCCGCTTCGTCGATGCTTGTCACCGCGCCGAGATCGGCGTCATCATCGACTGGGTGCCGGCGCATTTCCCGACCGACGCGTACGGCCTGGCCCGGTTTGACGGCACTGCCCTCTATGAGCACCTGGACCCGCGCGAGGGCTTCCACCAGGATTGGAACACCTACATCTACAATCTCGGCCGGCGCGAGGTGCAGGGGTTCCTGATCTCCAGCGCCATTCACTGGTTGGAGCACTATCACGTCGATGGGCTGCGCGTGGACGCCGTCGCATCGATGCTCTACCGCGACTACAGCCGCGCCGCCGGGGAGTGGATACCCAACGTCTATGGCGGGCGGGAGAACCTGGAGGCGATCGGCTTCCTGCGCCATCTCAACAGCGTGGTGCCGGAGCGTTGCCCGGGCGCGGTGACGCTCGCCGAGGAATCCACCGCCTGGCCCGGCGTCACCCGCCCGGTCTCGGAAGGCGGCCTCGGGTTCGATTACAAATGGAACATGGGCTGGATGCACGACACGCTCCGCTACATGGAGCAGGATCCGATCCATCGCCGCTGGCACCACAACGACTTCACCTTCGGCCTGATCTATGCCTATTCCGAGCGTTTCGTATTGCCGCTGTCGCACGACGAGGTGGTTCACGGCAAGGGCTCGCTGATCGACAAGATGCCGGGCGACCGGTGGCAGAAATTCGCCAATCTGCGCGCCTATTTCGGCTTCATGTGGTCGCATCCGGGCAAGAAGCTCCTGTTCATGGGCTGCGAGATCGCGCAGGAGCGCGAATGGAGCCACGACCGCGAGATCGACTGGTACTTGCTCGACGATCCGGCGCATCACGGCATCCAACGGCTGGTGCGCGACCTGAACCGGCTCTATGCGCGGGAGCCGGCGTTGCACGAATGCGACGCGCACCCGGCCGGGTTCCGTTGGGTGATCGGCGATGATTCCGCGAACTCCGTTTACGCCTATCTGCGCTGCGGCGCGGGCGAGGTAGCCCCGGTGCTCGTCGTGTGCAACATGACCCCGGTGCCCCGGCCCGACTATCGGATCGGCGTGCCGCAGGCGGGGCGCTGGCGCGAAGTGATGAACACCGATTCCGCATTCTACGGCGGCTCCGATATCGGCAACGGCGGCGGCGTGAGCACGGAGCAAGTGCCGTCGCACGGCGAGGAGCAGTCGCTCTCGCTCCACTTGCCGCCGCTGGCCACGGTGATGTTCCGGGCGGGTGGGTGAACGAGCGTGCCGGCTTGAGCTGTCGATCGCTGCATTCCCACGTCATGCCCTCGCTTGTCGTGGGCATCCACGACTGGACTTACTGGCCCGAAGTCGTGGATGGCCGGAACAAGTCCGGCCATGACGAGTATAGCGCATCGTTTCAGGACATCTGATCCGTGCGCGCGCTCCCCGACCGCTTGCTCGCGGGCCGGCCCTATCCGCTCGGCGCAAGCTGGGACGGGCTCGGCGTCAACTTCGCCGTGTTCTCGGCCCATGCCGAGCGCATGGAACTCTGCCTGTTCGATCCCACCGGCCGGCGCGAGACCGCGCGCCTATTCCTGCCCGAGTATACCGATCAGGTCTGGCACGGCTACCTGCCGGACGCCGAGCTAGGCCAGCTCTACGGCTATCGCGCGTATGGCCCGTACGACCCGCTGCGCGGCCATCGGTTCAACCCCTACAAGCTGCTGCTCGACCCGTACGCGCAGGCGCTCGCCGGTCAGCTCCATTGGTCCGACGCACTATACGGCTACCGCGTTCACTCGCCGCGCGGCGACCTCTCCTACGACCGGCGCGACAGCGCCGGCTTCATGCCCAAATCCGTGGTCATGGACGAGGCGTTCAACTGGACCGACGACCGCCCGCCCGATGTGCCGTGGGCGGAGACGGTCATCTACGAGGCCCATCCCAAGGGGCTGACCATCCTGCGCGACGACCTCGCCCCGGAACTGCGCGGCACGTTCGCCGCCCTCGGCGACGCGCGGACGATCGAGTACCTGAAGGGTCTCGGCATCACCGCGATCGAGCTGCTGCCGGTCCATGCCTTCATGCAAGATCGTATCTTGATCCAGAAGGGGCTCCGCAACTACTGGGGTTATAACACGCTCGCCTTCTTCGTCCCGGAGCCGGCCTATCTCGCGACCGGCTCGGCCCACGAAATGCGGGTGGCGATCCGCCGGCTGCACGCCGCCGGCATCGAGGTGATTCTCGACGTGGTGTACAATCATACCGCCGAGGGCAGCGAGACCGGCCCGACGCTGTCGTTTCGTGGCCTGGATAATGCCAGCTATTACCGGCTCGCGCATGACAACCCGCGACATTGCGTCAACGATACCGGCACCGGCAACACGCTGAACCTGTCCCATCCGCGCGTGTTGCAGATGGTCATGGATTTGCTGCGCCACTGGGTTACTTCGTTTCATGTTGACGGGTTCCGCTTCGATCTCGCCGCCACGCTCGGGCGCGAGGGCCATGGCTTCGATCCGGGCAGCGGCTTCTTCGACGCGGTGCGCCAAGACCCGGTGCTCGCGGGCGTGAAGCTGATCGCCGAGCCCTGGGATATCGGACCCGGGGGCTATCAGCTCGGGCGTCACCCGGCCGGCTTCGCCGAATGGAACGACCGCTTCCGCGACGGGGTGCGCCGGTTCTGGCGCGGCGACGCGGGCCAGCGCCCCGACTTCGCCGCCCGCCTCGCCGGCTCGGCCGACCTGTTCGGCAATAACGGCCGGCGGCCCTGGGCTTCGATCAACTACGTCGCCTGCCATGACGGGTTCACCTTGGCCGACGTGGTCAGCTACGAGCGCAAGCACAATCAGGCGAACGGCGAGGGGGACCGCGACGGCCAGCACGAGAACTGGTCCGCCAACTGGGGCGAGGAGGGGCCGACCAGCGCCCCCCACATCTTGGCCGTGCGCGCGCGGCTGCGCGCCGCCATGCTGGCCACGGTGTTCTTCGCCGACGGCACGCCGATGTTGCTGGCCGGAGACGAGTTCGGCCGCACTCAGGGCGGCAACAACAACCCTTACTGCCAGGACAACGAAGTCTCCTGGCTCGACTGGACGCTGGCGGCCAGCCCGGAGGGCCGTGCGTTCATCGAGTTCACCGCCCGGTTGATCGCGCTCCGCCGCGCCCATCCAGCGCTGCGCCAGCCCAATTTCCTGATGGGCCAGCACGAGCTTGCCCCCGACGTGCTGGACATCGCCTGGTTCGACGAGGCGGGAGCGGCGATCCCGCCGGAGGCGTGGAACAATCCCGAACAGCGGACGTTGGTGTTGCGCCGTGCCGCGCGGCTTGCTGACGGGCGAGTGCCGATGCTGACCCTGCTGTTGAACCCGACGCCGGAAGACCGCCACTTCGCCCTGCCGCCGCCGCACCGCCCGACGCGGCTGCTGCTCGACACCGCGCACCCGGCCGCGCCCGAGCGAGACCTCTGCGGCACCAAGGTCAAGGTATTGGCCCGCGGCGCGGTAATGCTACTCGCGCAGGCCGTGGAGAACGCCGCATGACATTAGCCGCCTCGTTTGGTGCCACCTTGCTGGCGGACGGCCGCACGCGGTTCCGCCTGTGGGCGCCGGCGCAGGAGCGCGTTGCGGTCGCGATCGAGGGCGGAGAGACGCTGGCGATGCGCCGCGACCCGGCCGGCTGGTTTGAAGCCGAGTCCGGCTGCGGCGCTGGGACGCGCTACCGCTACATTCTCGTGGACGGAACCGCGGTCCCCGACCCTGCCTCCCGTTTCCAGCCGGAGGACGTCCACGGCCCGAGCCAGGTGATCGACCCGGCCGCTTATGCCTGGCAGCACCAAGACTGGACCGGCCGGCCCTGGGCCGAGGCGGTGATCTACGAGCTTCACGCCGGTTGCTTCGGCGGTTTCCGTGGCATCGCGACGGCGCTGCCGCGCCTGGCCGCGCTCGGCGTGACCGCCGTGGAGCTAATGCCGATCGCTGATTTCCCCGGCCGGCACAATTGGGGCTACGACGGCGTGCTGCCGTTCGCGCCCGATGCCGCCTACGGCACGCCCGAGGAGCTAAAGGCGCTGGTCGATGCCGCGCACGGCCACGGGCTGATGATGTTCCTCGATGTCGTTTATAACCATTTCGGCCCGGATGGGAACTATCTGAGCCTCTACGCGCCGCAAATGTTCCGTGACGACATCCACACCCCCTGGGGCGGCGCGATCGACTTCCGCCGCCCGGAAGTGCGGCACTTCTTCACCGAGAACGCGCTCTATTGGCTCACGGAGTACCGCTTCGATGGGCTGCGGCTCGACGCGGTCCACGAGATCAGCGAACCGGACTGGCTCGACGAGATGGCCGACGAGGTGCGCCGCGCGCTCGAGCCCGGCCGATATGTGCATCTGGTGCTGGAGAACGAGCACAACCAGGCCAGCCATCTGAGACGCGACATCGACGCGCAATGGAACGACGACGGGCATCACATGTTTCATGTGCTGCTGACCGGCGAGGATCGCGGCTATTATCTCGATTATGCCCAAGCCGGCGCGCCGGGGCTGGCGCGGGTTCTGGCCGAAGGCTTCCTCTTTCAAGGCCAGCACTCGCAACATCGCGGCCGGCCGCGCGGCACGCCGAGCGCCGACCTGCCCGCGACCGCCTTCGTGCTGTTCCTGCAAAACCACGACCAGATCGGCAACCGCGCCTTCGGCGAGCGCCTGACTGTGCTTGCCGATCCGGCGGCGCTGGAGGCGGCGATCGTGGCGCAGATGCTCTGCCCGCAGATCCCGATGCTGTTCATGGGCGAGGAGGACGCCTCTCGCACGCCGTTCCTGTTCTTCACCGACCACGGCCCAGACCTGGCCAAGCTGGTCCGCGAAGGCAGGCGCAAGGAGTTCGCGCATTTCCCGGAATTCTCCGACCCCGAGATGCGCGAGCGCATTCCCGACCCGAACGCGCCCGCGACCTTCGAGGCGTCGATTCCTCGGCCCGATCCCGCCCACGCCGCCAGCCGACGGGAGCTGTATCAACGGTTGCTCGCAATCCGCGCACGCGAGATCGCCCCGGAGCTGGAACGGGCGCGTAGCCTCGGGGCGCAGCCGCTCGGCAGCGCGGCGGTGATGGCGCGCTGGCGGCTTGGGGGCGCCGGGGTGCTGACCCTGGCGGTCAATCTCGGTCCGTCGCTTGTCCCCCTGTCCCCACCGGATGGCGAGCTGTTGTTCGCGGTCCCGGAGTCCGCGCAGGGCCGGGCGCGGGCCGGCCTGCTGCCGGGCCATGCCACCGTCGCCTTCTTGGCCCGTCGCAATGACTGATGCCGCGGTACGCGAGTTGGCCCGCGAGGCCGGGATTGAAGTGGACTGGCGCACCTACGCCGACGAACCCCGCGAGGTCTCGGCGGAGGCGCTGTGCCGCGTGTTGGAGGCGCTCGGTCATCCCTGCCGCACCGACGACGACATCGTGGAGAGCCGTCATCGCCTCGCCCCGGTGCCGGGATTGGCCGGCTTGCCGCCGCTCATCACCGCCGTCGCCGGCAGCCCGACGCGCTTGCCGATCGCCGATGGCGCGCCCCGCTCCGCCCTGCTCTTGGAGGAGGCCGGCGGCCAGCGCGATATGCGGCTGCATGGGTTCCGCCATGGCGTCGAGGTGCCTGCGATTTCCGAGCCGGGCTACCACCGGCTGCTGATCGGCGACCGCGCCCTGGTGCTCGCCGTCGCGCCCGCGCGCGGCGCCACGATGGAGGAGGTCGCGCCGGGCGAGCGGTTATGGGGCCTCGCCGCGCAAGTCTATGGCCTGCGCCGGGCAGGCGACGGCGGCATCGGCGATGCCGAGGCGGTGGCCGCCTTGGCCGAGGCGGCGGCGGCGCGAGGCGCGGACGCGCTGGCGCTGAGCCCGGTCCACGCGTTGTTTCCCGCCGAGCCGCACCAATACGGTCCGTATTCGCCGTCTAGCCGGCTGTTCCTCAATCCGCTGCACGCCGCGCCCGCCATGCTGTTCGGCGCCGAGCGCGTGGCACGCGGCATGGAGCAGGCCGACGTCGCCCAGGACATGCCGCGGCTGGAGGCGCTCGACCTGGTGGACTGGCCGGCGGCGACCGAAGCCAAGCTGCGGCTGCTGCGCGCGCTGTTCGCGCAGTTCGTGGCCGACGCGGACATCCCGGATGCGTTGCACGCCGATTTCGCCCAGTTCGAGGCCGATGGCGGCGAGCTGCTGGCCGCCCATGCTTGTTTCGAGGCGTTGCAGGCCGAGCAGCTCGCCATCGATACCGAGCATGGCGACTGGCACCGCTGGCCCGCTGACCTGCGCGACCCGGCCAGCCCGGCCGTTGCCGCGTTCGCCCAATCGCACCGGCGCGAGATCCTGTTCCACATCTTCCTGCAATGGGTGACGGACCGCTCGCTCGGCGCCGCGCAGCGCCGGGCGCTGCATGCCGGGATGCGCGTCGGCCTGATCGCCGATCTCGCCGTGGGGATGGACCCGTCCGGCAGCCACGCCTGGAGCCGCCAGGACGAGATCCTCTCGGGCCTATCCATTGGCGCGCCGCCCGACCTGCTCAATCCCAATGGCCAGCAATGGGGCATCACCGGCTTCTCTCCGCGATCGCTGATCGCGCACGGCTTCGCCCCGTTTCTTGCTACGCTCCGCGCGGCATTGCGCAACGCCGGGGGCGTGCGGATCGACCACGCGATGGGGTTGCAGCGGCTGTGGCTCGTGCCACGGGGCGAGTCCCCGGCGGACGGCGCTTATCTGAACTATCCGCTGACCGACATGCTGCGGCTGCTGGCGCTGGAATCCCAGCGCCACCGCGCGATCGTTGTGGGCGAGGATCTGGGCACCGTTCCGGCCGGCTTCCGTGAGGCGCTGGACGCGCATGGCATCTATGGGATGCGCGTGCTCTGGTTCGAGCGCGACCACGGCGGCTTCACCCCGCCCGGCGGCTGGGATCGCGGTGCGTTGGCGATGACCTCGACGCACGACCTGCCGACCGTCGCCGGCTGGTGGCAGGGCGCCGACATCGCGCTGCGCGCCGAGCACCATGTGCTCGGGCCGACCCAACGGCGCGAGGACTTGGAAGCCGAGCGGGACGCCGACCGCACCGCGCTTTGGCGCGCCTGCGTCCAGGCCGGGGTGGGGCAGGGGGATCGGCCGGAGCAGGCCTGGGAGTTCGTGGATGCCGCCCTCCGCTTCGTCGCCCGCACGCCGTCGGAGCTTTGCCTGCTGCCGCTGGAGGACGTGCTGGGTGTGACCGACCAGCCGAACCTGCCCGGCACCATCGACGAACACCCGAACTGGCGCCGCCGCACCGCCCGCCCCGCCCATGAGCTGCTGGACGATGAGGCCGCCGCGAGCCGCCTCGCCGCCATCGCCGCCGAGAGACCCCGGCCATGACGCGGCGCTTGCTTCCCCCTCTCCCGCTTGCGGGAGAGGGCCGGGGTGAGGGCCGTCCCACCGAGGACCGCCCCAAGGACCGCCCATGACCGCGCCCCGCGCCACGATGCGGCTGCAGCTGCACAAGGGCTTCCCGTTCGATGCCGCCGCCCGGCTCGCGCCCTACATGGCCCGGCTCGGCATCAGCCATCTCTACGCCTCGCCGATCCTGACCGCGCGCCCCGGCTCGATGCACGGCTACGACGTGGTCGATCCCACGCGCGTCAACCCGGAACTGGGCGGCGAGGACGGGTTCCGCCGCCTGGTGGCCGCGCTGCGGGCGGAACGCCTCGGCCTCGTGGTCGATATCGTTCCCAACCACATGGCGATCGGCAACCAGAACCCGTGGTGGCTGGACGTGCTGCGCCACGGCCGGGCGAGCCGCCACGCCCATGTGTTCGACATCGACTGGCACCCCGACAACCCGCTGCTCGACGGCAAGGTGCTGGTGCCGGTGCTGGGCCAGCCCTACGGCGAGACGCTGGCGGCCGGCGAGATCACCCTCGCGCGCGGCGCCCAGGGCTGGGAGGCGCGCTATTACGAGAACATCTTCCCCATTGCCCCGCGCGACGCGGCCGAGATCGAGGCCGCCTCGCCCGCCGCCTACGACCCGCACACCGAGGACGGCCGCGCCCGGCTGCACCGGCTGCTGGAACGCCAGCACTACCGGCTCGCGTGGTGGCAGACCGCCGCCGACGAGATCAACTGGCGCCGCTTCTTCGACATCAACGAGCTGGCCGGCATCCGCGCCGAGGACGAGCGCGTGTTCGAGGCGACGCACGCGCTGCTGTTCCGCTTCTACGCCGAGGGCCTGATCGACGGAATGCGGGTCGATCACGTTGACGGGCTGGCCGACCCGCGCGGCTACTGCCGGCGCCTGCGCGCGCGCCTGCGCGAACTCGACCGCGAACGCCCGGCCGACGCCCCGCCCGGCCCGGCTTACCTGATCGTGGAGAAGATCCTCGGGCGCGATGAGAGTTTGGCCACGGATTGGGAGATCGACGGCACCAGCGGCTACGATTTCATGGCGCAAGTCAGCGCCGTGCAGCACGACCCGGAAGCCGCCGAGCCGCTGGCCGAGTTATGGGCCTCGGTATCCGGCCGCCCGGCCGCGTTCGAGGTCGAGGAAGTCGCCGCCCGGCGCGAGATCCTGGAGCGCAGCTTCACCGCGCAATTGGAATCCGCCGTCGGCGCGCTGCACCGGGTGGCGCTGACGCGGCCCGAGACGCGGGACTATTCCCGCCCTGCGCTCCGGCGCGCGTTGGTGGAGTTGCTCGCGCATTTCCCGGTCTATCGCAGCTACGCGGTGGGCGATGTGCGCCCGGAGGGCGACGAGCCGGTGTTCGCCCGCGCGCTCGCCGGCATTCGTTCGGAGCGCAGCCTCGTCTTGCCGGCCGCGCTCGATCTGATGGTGGGCTGGTTGCGCGATCCCGACAGCCCGCCCCGGCGGGTGGCGACGACGCGGTTCCAGCAACTCAGCGCCCCGGTGGCGGCGAAGGCGGTGGAGGACACCGCGTTCTATCGCTACGGCCGGCTGCTCTCGCGCAACGACGTGGGCTTCGACGCCGCGCGCATGGGCGCCGAGCCGGCCGAGTTCCATCGCCAATGCGCGGCGCGGCGCGAGCATTTCCCCGATGCGATGCTGGCCACCGCGACGCACGACCACAAGCGCGGCGAGGATGTGCGCGCGCGCCTCGCGGTGCTTTCGGAGATGCCGGCGGAATGGGCCGAGACGCTGCGCCGCTGGATGCGGATGAACGCGCCGCATCGCGCGGTGGTGGACGGCGCCGCCGCGCCCTCGCCGGGTGCCGAGGCGATGCTCTATCAAACCATCGTCGGCGCCTGGCCGACCACGCTCGGCCCCGATGATCGCGAGGGACGCAAGCGGTTCACCGAGCGGGTCGCGGGCTGGCAGGAAAAGGCGCTGCACGAGGCCAAGCTGCGCACCAGCTGGACCGCGCCCGAACGAGGCGTATGAGACGGCGGCGCGCGCGTTCCTCGACGCGATCATGGCGGACGGGCCGTTCGTCGCCGAGGCCGCCGCGTTCGCCGACCGCATCGGCCCGGCCGGCGCGGTGAACGGGCTGGCGCAAGTTGTGCTGAAACTAACCGTGCCGGGTGTGCCCGATTTCTACCAGGGCACCGAGTTCTGGGACCAAAGCCTGGTCGATCCCGACAACCGCCGCCCGGTCGATTTCGACGCGCGCATGGCGGCGCTGCGCGAGGCTGCCGCGCCGGCTTCGCTCGCCGGTTCGTGGCGCGACGGGCGGGTGAAGCAGGCGGTGATCGCGCGCGTGCTGGCGCTGAGGCAGCGGCTGCCGGAGTTGTTCGCCCGCGGCGATTATAGGCCGCTTGAAGCGGACGGCCCGCGCGCCGCGCATGTCATCGCCTTTGCGCGGCGGCACCGCGATGCGGCGCTGGTGGTCGCCGTGCCCCGGCTGCCGCTGGCGTTGTTGCACCAGAACGGCGGTATCCTGATCCCGGCCGACGCCTGGCAGGGCACCGCTTTGCGCGTCCCACCGGGTCTAGGCAGGCTAACGGATGCGATCGGCGACGCCTCCCATGCGGGCGCGCAACTGTCGCTTGGTGAAGTGCTCGCGGGTTTCCCGGTCGCGCTGTTGGTTACGTCAGCCGTTACTAGGTCAGCTTGAAGCTCTGCTATCGAGTGGAGGGAAGCGGGGCTCATTCCGCCCCCTCCCGAGCGATGGACGGCCTGAAGCTATCGGGCCGGTAGGGTGTTGAGAATAGTCTGCCTTGGCGAAAGCTGCCCTCCAACAGGCCTACCCATGACCGACTTGTTGATTGACAAAACGCTTCGAAGTCTCGGCGTGTCGGCGTCGGATTTTCCCAATCCTTTCCCACTTCAAGAATGCATTGAGATCCGTGTTGAAGGAGTTTACGTATGCCGGCTCGGCAAAGACTGAATTGTCGGCCCCCTGAGTAAAGTAGCTATCGATCACCTCCACGGCCTGATCGAGTAGTCCAGTTCTTGCGCTCACGTTTTCAAGTACGTCTTTCAGCGCCTGCGAAAGGCTCCTCAAGTCGACCGGCAACGACGCGCGGTTCAGAATGTCCCTCAACAGTTCCAGCGCGATCATATAGAACAAGAATCGTGTCTGTCGTCTCGCCGTTTTTCAGCACCACGTCCAAACCCGTAAGTACCAGTGGCCTGTTGCAAGAGATAGGCTGAATAGAGATCAACGATACCGAATGGTCCGCCATCCCCTTCATCTCCATTGACGATCCGCTTGAATACCGAACCGTCGGGCAGGAACGGTGGATTTTTCCCGAATGCCATTCCCGCTTCACCAAGTCAACCCGCACCGTAAATTTAATCAGATCAGCGGCATTGGCGTTCTTCACGAATTGCTTGATATGAGGATTTGTATTTTGGAGTGCCTTCTGCGAATCCCACCCACCCCGCTGGATTTCGAGGTACAAATCAAACTGATCGGCGAGCGCGCGCTGCCATGTCCTGAAATCTACCGTTAATGCCAAAAAATCCTTCTCGCGGACAGCATTTTGGCTGTTTGTATATCCAGTTATTGCCTGAAGCAGCGCATCGCCGGAGTCACCAACCCTTACGATTTTAGCGACGACAACCCCATCAGCGGCCCGCGCCTTCCAAGCTTCAATCTCGGGATTCACTCCCGTACCACCAGCACCGTAGCGTTGGTGAAATACCTCCCATATCGTCCGCGTCGTCTGGCACCCATTGACTATGTACGGCTCCGTCAGGGTGATCCCGTCCTGATCGAGGGAATATCCGTGCACGACGATAGTGATGCCATTGTTGTAGAGGCCGAAGCGTTCCGGAGCATCTCGCAAAGTCGCCTGCATTGCCCTGTTCACCTTGCCTCGACTTCCAAGAAAGCGCCGGACGTTCTTCTCGTATATGCGATCAAGATCGCCGGTCTGATCTCTGTAACCCCGGAAAACTCGGAACAGTTTCGTGAGTCTCTAACTGAGCCCACCAGGAGGTCAGCACCCGATGGCACAACTTGCGCATCAAGCCTTTCTGTTAAGCGCTTGGTCGCGTTCGCCGCTTCCTCTTCCTGTAAGCGCGCATAGATAGTCTCAATAGAAATTGCCTCAACATCAAAGAGGGGACCAAGGCGCGCAATTCCCATAGCGCGTAAATCAGCTAATGCCCGCTTTTCGCTCTCACTCAGAGGGATTTCAGTCGCGAAGACTAAAATAATCTTGTCCGCAGGACCAGCGCCGTTACGGAAGTTTCTCAACCTCTCGAAAGGCCTTCCGCCAAGGAGTTCAATCGATTACGCTTGCCATCGAGCGTGTCAATGATCTTTTGGCCCTCGATCAAAAGGGTATTCTGCCCGGTGAAAGCGCTGCCATACTTGCTTTGAATTAGAAACCAAGCATGTCCGGATTTTTCAGGGTCGGCGTTGGATTCTGTCCGGCCCCGTATCGAGCAATGCGACATCGATGCCTCCATCGCCCGCACCGTCGCAGAGTACGAAATCAGCCGTTGCTTCCGAACTATCGAGCCATTGGGTGACCAACTTCAGAGCAAAACGCCTGCCCAACTCTCTCGTCGAAGGCTCTCCCCCAGTGACACTCTCCAACCAGGAGCGCCGAAATTGATCAAATGCGAGTGTCGAACTCTCAGGCATTCGCCCCCCTATACTAATCCCCAGCTTGATTGAATTCTCACGTGCTGTCGAAGTTCTCACGTGCGGGGCGCCCCGCACAATTTCCGATCTCTCGATGGCTAAATCGATTGTGTAATCCCGCCGAGCTGACCGCGCTTAGCAGGTCTCTGGCCCCTATGCCAGCGGCGTCCGGCCATTCTTGGCTGTCGGACGTTGCCACGATCATAACCGTGCCTCCGGGGTCGGAAATCAAGATTTCAACCTCAGACACTGCCCTTTTCCCATTCTGCTTGCCGCATCCCTCGGCACGTGCTCCGATCGCAAACAACGCCGGGAGGGAAGCCATGTACAAGCTGGTCGCATTCTGGTCCGCCCCGAAGCCGGAAGACACGGAGGCGTTCGAGCAGTACTATGCCGCAACCCACGTCCCCGCCGCCCAGAAAACCCCGGGGCTGCGCAAGCTGGAGCTGATCCGCACCCCCAAGGGGATGGAAGGCCATCCGCCCGGCTTCTACCGGGTCGCGATCCTGCATTTCGACAACGAGCAGGCGGTGAACCGCGCGGCCGAAACCGCCGAGTGGCGCGGGATGCGCGAGGACGCCGGCAAAATGATCGAGCGGTTCGGCGTCAGCCTGACCGTCGCCATGGGCGAAGACACGCCGGCCTGACCCCGATGGCGATCCTGGTCAGCGGCGGCACCAAGGGCATCGGCCGCGCCATCGCCGAGCGGTTCGCCAAGCCGGGCGTCGATGTGTTCCTCAACTTCCTGTCCGACCAAGACGCCGCCGCCCGCGCCCGCGACGCCATCGCGGCCAAGGGCGCGCGCCCGCATCTGGTCCAGGGCGATGTCGGCACGCCCGAAGGCGCAAGCGCCGTGCTAACGGCGGTCGCGGCGCACACCGACCGGCTCGACCAACTCGTGCATTGCGCGGTGCGGGTGATCCCCGGCCCGTTGCTGGAGATGGACCCCGCCGCCTTCACCCAGGCGGTGAACCTGAACGGCACCGCGCTGCTCTACCTGGTCCAAGCCGCCCGTCCGCTCTTCCGGCGCGGCAGCACGGTGTTCTTCCTCTCCAGCCGCGGCAGCCGGGTGGCGCTCCCCGGCTACGCGGCGGTGGGCGTACCGAAGGCGATGGCCGAGGCGCTGGTGCGCTATCTCGCCCTGGAGCTGGCCCCGCTCGGGGTGCGCGCCAACTGCGTCGCCCCCGGCGCGGTCGATACCGAGGCGCTGCGGCGCGTGTACGGCGACAAGACCGACGAGATGCTGCGCCAGTCCGCCGCCGCCAACCCTAGCGGGCGCAATGTCACCCATGACGACTTCACCAGCCTGGTCGAATACCTCGCCAGTCCGGCGGCCGAGATGATCCAGGGCCAGGTGGTGTTCGTGACCGGCGGCAGTTATTTGGCCCCGTAGCGATGGAACAAAACGGCGACACAAGCGTTGGCGCGGGCATGAGCACGAATCCCAAAACCCCCGATCCCGAGTCTCCCGGCAACGCCATCAAGGATCCCGACGAGTGGACCACCGGCGGCGAGTCCATGACCGGCGCGCAGGCGTCCTACCTCAAGACGCTGTGCGAGGAGGCCGGCGAGCCGTTCGACCCCACCCTCACCAAGGCCGACGCCTCCAAGCGCATCGACGAGTTGCAAGCCAAGACCGGGCGCGGGCGGTCGCATTAGCGCGTTCCCCTTACCCCGGCCCTCTCCCGCAAGCGGAGAGGGGGGCAGAAGGGCCGAGAGTTCGCAGGCCAGAGGACCAAGCGAAGAGCCCTCTCCCTCTGGGAGAGGGTTGGGTGAGGGCCGAACGGCACAAACCCAAACCGGGCTTGCGTTTCGCGCCGCGCCCCGCCACATTGGCGGCATCCGTCAACAACTGAAAGGAGGTGATCCAGTGTCTCATTGTCCCAAGTCGGCGCCTGTCGCCGCGGCCTGGATCGTCACCTCGCACTTCGCGGTCGCGTAACCCAGGCTTCGTCTGACAGCCACGTACGGCAGACAATGGAAGGCCCCGGGGACGCCCGGGGCCTTCGTTGTTTCCGATCAGGCAACGTCATCGCGCGCATACCCCGCGCGCCGGCTGTGACCCGGATCACAGCCTAATTCCACCTTCCCGCTATGGTGTCGGTCAAGAAATGCGCCCGCGAGCGACGGGCAGCTGGGGAAGACCGACATGGAGTTGCGGCTCGGACGATCCGGGGTCACGCGCGCGCCCGGTGCGAATGCCAGAGGGGAAGGCGTCTGTGCCTCATGCGCGGCCAAGACGCCGCCGATGGCCCGGTTCTGCCCGAACTGCGGCTTGGACCTGCGCCCCGCGCCGGCAGGTCTCGACTCGCCGGCGGCGGCGGAACGGCGGCAATTGACCGTCGTATTCTGCGACCTCGTCGGCTCAAGCGGGCTCGCGACCAGGATCGATCCCGAGGATCTCGCCGACCTGATCGGCCGGTTCCATCGCTGCGTGGCGGAGACGATGGGGCGCTACGGCGGCTTCCTTGCCCGCCCGATGGGCGACGGCGCGCTCGTGTTCTTCGGCTTCCCGCAGGCGCACGAGGATGACGCGGAACGCGCCGTCCGCGCGAGCCTGCTCGCGGTCGAGGCGGTGGCGGGGATCACCGGCCCGGACGGGCGCAGCCTGCATGTCAGGATCGGCATCGCCACCGGCATCGCGATCGTGGGCGATGTCGCCGATACCGGCAGCGCGCGCGGCCTCGACGCCGCCGGAGAAGCCCCCAATCTCGCGCAGCGGCTACAGCAGCTCGCCGAGCCCGACACGGTGGTGGTCGCCGATCATGTGCGGCGGCTGATCGGGCCGCTGTTCGTCTATCGCGACCTCGGCCGGCATTCGCTGAAAGGATGGGACACCCCGATCGCGGTCGCGCAGGTGCTGCGCCCAGCCGCCAATCCGAGCCGTTTCGAAGCCAGGGTCGGCCCGCTTCTCACGCCGCTCATTGGCCGCCGCGCCACGGTCGAGCGGCTCTCGTCACTGTGGCGGCAAGCGCGCCAGGGCACCGGCCGCGTCGCCCTCATCACCGGCGAACCCGGCATCGGCAAGTCGCGCCTAACGGCGCAGTTGATGGCCGAGACCGAAGTGGAGACGCACACACGGCTGCGCTGGTTCTGCGTGGCGCACCAGCAAGGCGTGGCGCTGCACCCCTGCATCCAGCAACTGGAACATCTCGCCCGCATCGAGCCCGAGGACGCGCCCGAGCTACGGCGGGCGAAACTGGAATCGATCCTGCGCGGCGCCTCGGCGGAGGAGTTCGTCCTGATCGCCAATCTTCTGATGGTGCCGGTGGATCAGCGTTCGGAAGTCCTGCAATTCTCGCTGCAACGCCGCCGCGAGCGGACACTGCGCGCGTTTCTCCACGGGCTCATCCGAACCTGCCATCGCGGGCCGGTGCTGGGGATCATGGAGGACGCGCATTGGGCCGATCCCACCACGTCCGAGTTGCTTGACCTCGTGGTCCGCCAGGCCGCGTCCCTGCCGCTGTTGCTGGTCGTCACGGGACGGCCCGAATTCAGGCCGGATTGGATTGATGCTCCGGCGGTAGAACCCATCACGCTCGAACCGCTGCGCTGGGGCGAGGGCGCCGAACTGGTCCGCGGCATGGCCGGCCCCGATACCCTCGCCGAAAATGTCGTCCAGGCGATCGTCTCGCGCTGCGACGGCGTGCCGCTGTTCTTGGAGGAGGTCACGCGGGCGGTGCTCGAAAACTCCGGCGGCGCCGGACGCCCCGGGGAAACCGTGCCCGCGTCGATCCACGCCTCGCTGCTCGCGCGTCTCGATCGGCTGGGCCCGGCGCGCAAGGTGGTGGAAGCGGCCGCGGCGATCGGGCGGAACTTCTCCATCGAGCTGTTGCGGCACGTTCATGAGACCAGCGATCAAGCCCTCCACGCGGCGATCCGGCGCCTGGTGGACTCGGGGCTTGTGCTGTCGAGCGGTTCGCCCGGCTCGGGCGAGTTCCGCTTCAAGCATACGCTGATCCAGGACACCGCCTACGGCATGATGCTGCGGGATCGGCGACGCATGCTGCACGAACGCATCGCGCAAGCGTTGCAGACCGAGTTCCCACGTACGGCGATCGCCGACCCCCAGCTCCTCGCCCATCACTGCACCGAGGCGGGATTGGTCGAGCAGGCGGTCGGCTGGTGGTTGCGCGCCGGCACGCAATCCTTGATGCGCGCGGCTACCTCCGAGGCACTGGCCCAACTCCGCCGAGGGCTGGAGCTATGCGCCTCGCTGCCCGACACCGAAGCACGCCGGCGCCAGGAGCTGGATCTGCAGATCTTGCTCGGCAAGGCCATCATCGCGACCCAGGGTCATGCCGCCCCGGGTTTCACCGCGTCTGTCGCCCGCGCGCGGGTGCTGTGCACTGAACTTGGTTCGCCGCCGCAGCTCCTCACTGTGCTGTTCGTGGAATGGACGCAAGCACATCTGCGCGCCGAACTCGCCTCGGCCCGCAAGCAGGCCGAGGAGTTTCTTGACCTCGCTCGCGAGCGCCGGGATCCGGTTTGGGGCCTGCTCGCCTGCTATGCCGCCGGTTTCACCCATTTCGCGCTGGGCTCCTTCGGACCCGCACATGACTTCCTGCGCCGTGGCCTGGATCTTTTCGACGTGGGCCGACGCGATGAGTACGCCAGCCGAGTCGTGGGCGATCCGCGAGTGATGTTGCACACGTGTTTGGCCTGGGAACGGATGTGCGTCGGCCGCGGCGCCGAAGCTTGGGCTGCGTGCGACGAGGCGGTCAGGGAGGCACGCGCGCTCGGTCACTCCTATTCAGTGGCTCACGCACTCTGCAAGCAGGCATCCTTGCATGTCTTCATCGGCAAGCCGGTGGCGGGATTGGCCGTGGCCGAGGAATTGCATTCGCTGGCCGTCGAGCATGGGATCGCGTTTTTCGAGGCCGCGGCAATGGTCTTTCGCGGCTGGTTCCGCGGCCAACTTGGCGACCCCAGAGAGGGACTGGCGCTGGTGCGACGGGGCGGCGAGCTGTACCGGATGACCGGCACCCGGCTGCATTTGCAAATATCGCTTCGCTTCGAGGCGGAGTTGCTGGGGCGGAGCGGCGATATCGCGGCAGGTCTGACCAGACTCGATGAGGCCCGAGCCCTAACCGAGCAGTCGGGCGAGCGTTGGGATGAAGCCGAGTTCCATCGTGTCGAAGGCGAACTTCTCGACCTGGCGGGCGAGCGAGAAGCGGCGGAGATGGCGCTGCGAGAGGCGCACGACATCGCGGTGGCCCAAGGGGCGCACCTGTTCGCGCTCCGCGCGAGCACATCCCTGGCCAAGTTGCGGGAAGCCCACAAGGCGCCGAATATGTCGCGCGCGGGGCATTTGTTGGAGCAGCTGCCATGAACCAGCCCGCGCCGTCGAGCCGGTTCGAGCCCGACCAGTTGCGAAAGCAGAGCTGGGTTAGCCACCTGCTGCGGCCGATGATCGAGCACCTGAACCCGTTCTTTGCCATCCTGCGTTGGAGTTGGCCGATCCCGCGATTCCGTTTGTTTCAGGGCGGGCGCTGGGTTCGGTTTGCGGCAATCACCCGATACGAGAACGTGCGCGAGGTGTTGACCAACGACACCATCTTCGGCGTGCCCTACGGACCGGATCTGGAACGGTTCGCCGGGAGCCGCTTTCTGCTCGGCCGCGACGACGGTGAGAAATATCGCGCCGACCTGAAGCTCGCGATGCGTGCCTTCCCACTCTCCGACATCCCGTCGGTGGCGGACATCGCCACGCGCTCCGCCGAAGCGATTATACGCCGCGCGGCGGGCGGGATCGACGTGGCGGGGGAGCTGGCGCGGCCGATCCTGACCGAGATTTGCGAGCGCTATCTCGGGGTTTTAGTTGATGACAAGGATTTTCCGCTGTGGGCGATGGCGGTCGCCGGCTATCTGATAGAGCCGTTGGGCCTCGACGATCCGGTCGCGCTTGCCCAGGCGGACGCGGGCGCGCAGCTTCTACGCGAGGCGGTCGATCGCTCGCGTCACCGCGTCGCGCGCTACAGCGGCCTGCCGGACAGCGTGCTCAAGCGACTGGTCCAGATGCGGCGGGACAATGGCGGCCCCCCGGACGATACGACGATCCGCGCGCTGATCATCGGCGTGATCATCGCGATCATACCGACGGGGATGCTTGCGGCGGGCAACATGATGGAGATGCTGCTGCGCCGGCCGGACATGATGGCGGCGGCGCGACAGGCGGCGCGCGCCGGCGACCCGGACCTGCTACGCCGATGCCTGTTCGAGGTGTTGCGCTTCAAGCCGATCATTCCGTTCTGGCCGCGTGAGTGCAAGGACGACTTCCGGTTGGCGGCGGGCAGATGGCGTTCACCGCGCATTCGCAAGGGGACGCGGGTGCTGGTGGCCACGCAGTCGGCGATGCTCGATCCGCGCCAGGTGGGCACGCCCAAGCGCTTCGACCCGGGGCGGCCGGCAGCGGACTACATGCATTTCGGCTATGGGCCGCACCACTGCCTGGGCGCGGCGATCGCCTCGGCGGTGATCCCGGCGATGCTGCGGCCGTTGCTGCTATGCGACGAGATCAAGCGCGGGCGCGGCCGGCGCACCTTCTTCGCCTCCATCTTCCCCGAACGGCTTCCCGTCAACTTCCTGCCGCTGAGGTCGCCATGACCCACGCGTTCGCAACCGTCGCCATCGCCTTCCCGGAGTCGCAGGCGAACCGCGTCGAAACGCTGCTACGCGAGATGGGGGCACCCGCGGCCCCGGAGTGGGGTCGAGCCCTCGATGCGGCTGGCGGCATTCATTTTATGAGCATCAATGTCGTGCGCGGGACGCGGCCCGAGACGGCGCACCTGCTGATCGAGGTCAGCGCCGATGGCAGCGTCAAGCAGGCGTTGGGCACGGTGGCGAGGGTGCTGGGCGACAAGCTTGCCCGGGCGCTGGAGCTGATGGGCCGCGGTGCCGATTTCGACCGACGCCCCGACGCCTTGGCCAAGCTGCTGATCCGCTACAACCGTCCGATGGGGCAGGGCTGGTTCGCCCCGGCGCTCGGGCTTCCCTTCGACGGCTCGCCCGGCATGAGCGTGCGCCGCTTGCGCGACGAGCAGTGGCTCGCCCGCCGCATCGGGAGCATGGAAAAGACGCTGTGCGCCCCGGCTAGCGCACGCGAGAAACTGGAGGAGGTGCGGCGCGTGCTCTGGCAAGAGGACGCGGCCAAATGGGCGTTCGTGGCGGAACCCGCCCCGATGCTCAATCCGCCGCCCCAGCCGAGCAGCGATGCCGCGACGGTATCGTTGCAGACGGTGCTCTCGCTGCTCTGGCCGGGACTGAAAACGCTGCTTTGGCCGCTGCTGGGGCCGATGTTCGCGCTGTGGGGTCTGTTCGCCTGGCTGTTCTGGTCCGTGAGCGGGGTCGGAGCCTTCGTGCTTGGGGCGCTGCTGGCCGTGTTCGTCTCGGCCTTGGCGATCGGGGGCGTTCTCTATTGGGCGCAATTCTACCTGAACCGGCTGGAGGCCACCGACCTGGCGCGAGACAAGGCCCCCAATCCGGAGAAGATCGGCGAGCTGATGCGCAGCGAGGGCGTGTGCGCGCAAGGGCTGCTGGCCTCGGTCTCGACCATGAAGCCCGGACGGTTCCGCCGCCTGGCGCTGCGCTTCGCGTTCTGGATCATCGCCGTGGAATCGTCGCGCGAGAGCCGGCCGGGGTTCCTGGGCCAGATCGCGGACATCCATTTCGCGCGCTGGTTCCTGCTGCCCGGCGCCGACAAGCTGTTCTTCTGGTCGAACTACGACGGCGCGTGGGAGAGCTATGTCGAGGACTTCATCCAGCTCGGCCATAGCGGAGTGACGGCGATCTGGAGCAATACCGAAGACTTCCCGCGCACCAGCGACCTCTTCCAAGGCGGTGCCAGCGACGGCGACCGGCTGCGCCGCTGGGCGCGGGTGCAGATGTATCCGCCGCTGTTCTGGTACTCGGCCTATCCCGACCTGACACTGGCGCGCATCCGGAGCAACGCCGCGATCCGCCAGGGCATCGCGTCGGCCCGCACCGATGCCGAGGCCGAGGATTGGCTGTCCCTGTTCGGCTCCGCGCCGGCCTCGCGACCAACGCCACAGACGCCGTGGGCTGCGGACCCGACCCAACTTCCGTCCACCGGGCCGGTGCCGCCACCGACCCTTGAGAAGCGCGAGATCCCGACCCTGGTGTTCGGCGGGCGGCGGCACCTGCCGCACGCGACCTGCCTGGTGATCGAGATGGCCGGCAGGCCGGGCGCGCACCAGCCGGGCGCGTGCCGGGACTGGCTGCGGCGGATCGAGCCCGACATCACCTACGGCGAGGACCGCGGCCGCTCTTGGGCGCTGGCCTTCGCGCTGTCCAGCACGGGCTTCGACAAGCTCGGGCTGCCGCGCGCGGACCTCGACACATTCTCCGCCATCTTCCGCAACGGCATGACGGCGCCTTGGCGGTCGGTGGCACTCGGCGACGAAGGCGAGAATAGGCCGGCGAAGTGGAGCTGGGGCAACGAGGATCGGCCGGCCGATGCGGTGCTGCTGGTCTATGCGGAATTGGAAGCCGAGGTGCAGCATGTCTGCGAGCGGCTCGGAGCCGAGGCCGACGCCACGGGTCAGAAGATCGCGGCCACGATCCGCCTGCAACCGTTGCCGCCCCGCCATGAGCCGATGCGCGAGCCGTTCGGTTTCGTGGACGGCATCTCGCAGCCGCTGCTGCGCGACACTCCGCGCGGGCGGGCGGCGCGCAATGGCATCCATGCCTCGGAGCCCGGCGAGTTCGTGCTCGGCTATCTCGACAATAGCGGCTACTATCCCTCGACGCCGACCGTCCAGGCCGGCCTCGACCCGGCGCATCTGTTGGCCGAGGCGGTTTCGGGCCTGCCTACGCAGCGCCCGGCCTTCGGCACCGGCGGTTCCGACGGGCGGCGCGATCTCGGGCACAACGGCACGTACCTGGTCATCCGCCAGCTTGAACAGGATGTCGATGCGTTCAACCGATGGCTCGATCAGACGGCGGACCGGCCGGACTCGCCGCTGCGCGCGCTGGCGCCGGATCGCGGCCTCCGGCGCGAACTGGTCGCGGCGAAGGTGGTGGGGCGCTGGCCGTCCAACGGCAGCTCGCTGGTGCGCAATCCCGAGCGTCCGGCGGGGCAACCCGGGCGGCGAGCCCGGGATAACGACTTCCTGCCTGGCCAGGAGGACCCGCAGGGACTGCGTTGCCCGTTCGGGGCGCATATCCGCCGCGCCAATCCACGTGACAGCCTCGGTCCGGACGCCTCGGCTTCCGCGCTTTCGATCGCCAACCGACACCGGATCATGCGCGTGAGCCGGCCGTATCAGCCGCCGGCGGAGGGCGAAAAGCCGGGGACGCTGTTCATGTGCCTGAACGCCGATGTCGAGCGGCAATTCGAGTTCATCCAGCAGACCTACATACTCGGGCGGAACTTCCAGGCGCTGGAGGACGAGGCCGATCCGATGCTGAGGCCGGGGCGGCCTGGGGCCGCGCATTTCACCGTTCCAACCGAAGACGGTCCGGCGCGGCTTGGGGCACTAGAGGAGTTCGTGCGGGTCCGCGGCGGCGGCTATTTCTTCATGCCGGCGCGGCGGACGGTCCGCTTCCTAGTCGAGCGGCGATAGCGCGGCCCCTGTCGGTCACTTGGCGCTATTATTTTGCGCCCTCTGCTGGTGGTCCTGATACCCGAACGGCCCGACGTTATGGTCCAGCCCCACACCGCTCTGGGTGCTCGCCGCGCCATTGCCAGGCCGGGCATGGGTGTGATTGGCCGCGCTGGTGGTGCCGGTGGCGCCGTTGCCGTCCTGGACCGCACCTTGGCTCGCGGCGACGGCGGGCGCCGCGAACAGCAAGGCCGCCGCCAGCGTGGGGCCGAACGCGCGAAGACCGCCCATGCCGAGACCTCCTGTCATCGGACCCCCAACCGCCAGCCGCGGGCTAGGTTCCCGCTCACTCTATCACCGCGTGCTCACCGCCGCCCGCGCCGGCCTGGGGCCGACGCATGAAGAACAGCAACACCAGAATCGGGAGCGATATCAGCATCATCAGCCAGAAATCGTCATTATACGCAATAATCTGCGCCTGCTGCTCGATTAACTGATTGAATAGTGCCGCACCATGCGGCGACGCGGGCGAGAGCATATGCGAAATCGTCGGCGCGCTTTGGATCACCCGATTGAACGGGTTGGCGAACGGCGCCAGCACGGAGTGCTCGATCTGGGTGTTCTGCGCGATCAGAGCCTCGAAGATGGAAATGCCGATCGCGCTGCCGACGTTGCGTACCAGGCTCCAGAGCGCGGTGCCCTGGGTGCGCAATGCCGGTTCCAAGGTGGCGAACGCCACCACGTTAAGCGGGATGAACACGAAGCCCAGCCCAAATCCCTGGACGGCGGAATTCCAGACGATCTCCGTGACCGAGACGGCCGGTGTCCACCCCGTCATTTCCCAGAATGTCCAGGTCAGCACGCACGTCCCGAATCCCATTAGGAGGCGCGGGTCCATCTTGTTGGTCAGCCGGCCGGCGAGCAGCATGGCCGCCATTGTGCCGAAGCCGCGCGGGGCCAGCAGCAGTCCGGCGGTTGCGACCGGGTAATTCCCAAGATCCTGGAGCCAGGGTGCCAGCAGCACGGAGGTGGCGACCAACACCAACCCGACCAGGAACATGACCACTAATGCCATGGCGAAATTTCGGTCCCGGAAAACCCGCGGAGCGATGAACGGCTTCTCCGCCGTCATCAGATGAATGATGAACAGGTAGAAGCCGAAGCCGGCGAGCACCGCCTCGGTCAGCACCTCGTTGGAGCTGAACCAGTCCTTCGTCTCGCCTCGGTCCAGCATGAGCTGCAAACCGGCGAGCCCCACCGCGAGGACGATGAAGCCGAACCAATCGAAACGCAAACTCGACTGCGCCTTCTCGCTTGGCATGGTGAACCAGATGCCCAGCGTCGCCAGCACACCGAACGGCAGATTGACGAAGAACACGTAGCGCCAATTATACAGCTCAGTGAGATAGCCGCCGAGCGTGGGGCCGACGATCGGGCCGATCATCACGCCCACCCCCCAAATCGCCATCGCCTGACCGCGCTTCTCCACCGGGTAGATGTTCAGCATCGTGGTTTGCGACAGCGGCACCAGCGCCGCACCGAACACGCCTTGCGCGAAGCGGAACAGCACCATCTCGTCGAGCGAGCTGGCCATCCCGCAAAGCATGGAACTTGCAGTGAAGCCGATCAGCGAGACCAGGAATACCCGCTTTTCGCTGAACCTCGCGGATAGCCATCCCACGGGCGCGGTCATGATCGCCGCGGCGATGATGTAGGAGGTAAGAACCCAGGTGATCTCGTCGTAGCTCGCCGACAGGCTGCCCTGCATGTACGGCAGCGCGACATTGGCGATGGTCGAGTCCAGCGACTGCATCAGCGTCGCCACCATCGCGCAGACGGTGAGCAAGCCCCGATATGGCACGTCGGTCTGGCTGGTTTGGCTGGCGGTTGTGGTTGCCATGACGCGCCTCAGAACAGGTCGCTCAAAGTCCGGTGATGGTTTGTGTCGATTGACACCTCGGCGCTCATCCCGGCCGATAACGGCGGGCCGCCGGCCGGGTTGTCGAGCGCGATCCGCACCGGCACGCGCTGTACCACCTTCACCCAGTTGCCGGACGAGTTCTGCGCGGGCAGCAATGAGAATTCCTGGTCGGTAGCCGGCGCGATGCTCTGCACGTGGCCGTGGAACGACTGTGCCGGATAGGCGTCGATCGTGACCGTCGCGGGGTCGCCCTGCCTGGCGTACGTGAGCGCGGTCTCCTTGGGTTGCGCCGCGATCCAGAGATGATCCGCCGAGACCAATCCGAACGCCGCCGTGCTCGCGGCAAGGTACTGGCCGGGTTGCAGCTTGCTCACCCGGGTCACCACGCCGTCGAACGGCGCGCGGACCACCGAGTGGTTGAGCTCGCGTTGCGCCTCGGCGACCTGGGCTTGGGCCTGCTTATAAGCCGGCATTTGGTCCACCGGGATTTCCGCCTGTCCGCCCAACCGGGCGAGCGCCGCCTTCACCTGTGCCTGCGAGGATCCGAGCTGGGCCTGATCGGCGGCCAGCTTGTACTTGGCGTTGTCGTACTCCTGTCCCGTGATCGCGTTGCTCTTCACGAGTTCGCGCGTAGCGGGCGAAGGTGGCTTGGTCCGCGCGCACCTGGTCCTCCTGCGCCGTGACCTGGCGCTGCGCGCGGACGTAGTCCGCCTGGAGCGATTGAAGATTCAGCACCGTTTGCTGCAGGTTGGCGCGCGCGCCGTCGAGCGCGATTTGAAATTTCAGCGGGTCGAGGCGGAACAGCACCTGCCCCTGCTTCACGTGCTCGGCCGGCTTGACCGGGATCTGGTCCACGATCCCGGACACATCGGTGGAGACATTCAGCACGTCGGCCTGCACGTAAGCGTCGGTTGTGCTGACATACTTACCACCGGATAGCCAATAGTACCCGCCGCCCACGATCAGCACGAGGGCGCCGCCAAGCATCGAGCCGTAGCGCAGCCAATGCCGCCGCCGCCGACTCGCCGCAGCACGGATGTCGGCCCGGGTCTCCCGCGGGACCGCGATCGCGCCCCGTGCAGCGGCGGTGGAAATAGCGGCCATAACCGGCCTCCTTCGTCTCGGCTCTCATCCGTCGGCCATTGAGCGCCGCCGGTCATGTCCAAGGATATAGTAAGCTTGCTTATTGTTCGGTATGCCGAACTCTCCGAGCCGCCATGCGGAGCCGTCGGGGCACTGCCCCCAGGCCCGCGCCTCAGAACAGGTCGGAGAGCGAGCGGTGATGGTGGGTGTTGATCGAGACCTCGGCGCTCATACCGGCCGAAAGCGGCGGGGCGCCCGGCTCAGGGGCGAGCGCGATGCGTACCGGAACCCGCTGCACCACCTTCACCCAGTTGCCGGACGAGTTCTGCGCCGGCAACAGCGAGAATTCCTGGTCGGTTGCCGGCGCGATGCTCTGTACGTGGCCGTGCCAGGTGCGGTTGGGATAGGTGTCGATCGTCACCGTGGCCGGATCGCCGGAGCGCGCCCAGGTGAGCGCGGTCTCCTTCGGCTGGGACTCCACCCAAAAACTCCCGGTCCCCACCAGCCCGAACGCGGCGGTGCCGGCTGGGACGTATTGGCCCACCTGGAGCTTGCTCACTTCAGTCACCTGACCGTCGAACGGGGCGCGCACCACCGAGTGGCGCAATTCGCGCTCCGCCTCCGCCAGCCGCGCCGAAGCCGCCTTGTAGGCGGGCAGGTCCGTGTCCGGGGTATCGGCCTTGCCGCCGAGCCGGGCCAGCGCCGCCTTCACCTGGGCCTGCGATGAGCCGAGCTGCGCCTGGTCCGCCGCCAGCTTGAACTTGGCGTCGTCGTATTGCTGCGGCGTGACGGCATTCTCCTTCACCAGCCCGGCGTAGCGGTCGTAAGTGGCCTGGTCGGCCCGCACCATGTCCTCTCGGGCACGCACGTCGCGCTCGGCGCGCGCGTAGTCGGCCTTCAGCGAGTTGAGGTCGAGCACGGTCTGCCGCACGTTCGCCTTGGCCTCGTCCACCGCGAGCTGGAATTTCAGCGGATCGAGCCGGAACAACACTTGGCCTTGCTTCACCTGCTCGCCCTCATGCACCGGGATCTGATCGACGATCCCCGAGACATCGGTGGAGACGTTCAGCACATTGGCCTGGACATATGCATCTGTAGTGGTCACGTACTGGCCGCCACTCAGCCAATACCAGCCGCCGCCGATGAGGAGCACCAGCACCCCGGCGAGCATGAGCCCGTAGCGGACCAGCTTGCGCCGGCGCGCGGGGGTGCGCGCGCCGGCTTCCACGTCGCGGGACGCGGCCGGCCGGTCCGCGTGCCCAACATCGGCGGTCGAGGCGTCGGCCATCACGCAGCCTCAAGGAAGAGCAGGCACTCCAGGGTCATGGGATCGTCGCAACGGCTGATTGTATGCACGCTTATAATCGGCGGCCCGCCCGCTGGTTCCATGCACATCCGCGCGGGGCACGTCCGCGCGGGCGTTGGTGCTGCCTCAGGTCGGCGTGGGCGCCCTCGGGTGCAGCAAACCCTCCCGGCGCAGCTCGGCCCAGAGATCTGCCGGGATCGGATGGCGCATCAACGCCACGTTGGCATCGAACTCCTCGGCCGAGCGCGGCCCCGGGATGATGGCCGCCACCGCCTTGTGGGCCAGGGGAAACTGCAACGCGGCGGCGGCGAGCGGCACGCCATGCCGCTCGCATACCGCCCCGATGGCTTGCGCCCGGCGCCGGATTTCGGGCGGGGCAGGGGCGTAGTTCCAGGTGTCGCGTCCGGCCAGGATGCCGGAATTGAGCGGGCCGCCGACCACGATCGAGGTGCCCCGCTGCTCGCAGAGCGGCAGCAGGTCGTCGAGCGGCGCCTGTTCCAGCAGCGTGTAGCGTCCGGCGAGCAGGAACACGTCCCAGTCGGCGAACTGCATCACCTCCAGCAGCACCTCGCGCTCGTTCACCCCGAGCCCGACCGCGCCGATCGTGCCGGAGCCACGCAACTCCTCCAGTGCGCGGCGTCCGCTCTCGCGCAAGGCGCGCATGTGCGCGGCGTTGCCTTCGCGCCCATGCGTCACTTCGCCGATGTCGTGGACGAACAGGATGTCGATGCGCGCCAACCCCAGCCGCTGAAGGCTCTCCTCGAATGAGCGCATGAGGCCATCGTAGGAGTAATCGTAGTGCACCTCGAACGGCATCGGCGTGATCCATCCGTCCTGGTGCGGGCCGGTTGCCGTGCGCGGCAGCAGCAAACGGCCGACCTTGGTGGACAGCACCCAGTCGTGCCGAGCTTCCTCGCGCAGCGCGTCCCCGACGCGCCGCTCCGCCACGCCGATCCCGTAGAGCGGCGCGGTATCGACGTAGCGCACGCCGGCATCCCAGGCGGCGCGTACGATCGCCTCGCCCTGTTCGCGGGTGATCGCCACCCGGTTGCCGCCCATCGTCGCGGTGCCGAGGCCGAGCACCGTCACCTTGATATCCGTGCGGCCGATCCGCCGCCGCTCCCAACTGGCCATGTCGATCCTCCCAGGTTCGCTTTTCGCGGGCGAGCGTAGCCCCGAAGCCAGGCATCGGAAACGCCTCACAATCCCGCGCAGGCCGCGAGATCGCCCCGTGTCGGCCCATATCGTCGGGTTATGGACCCTTCGCGCTCATCCGGCCCGCGCGTGATCCGGCGTCGGTTGCTGACCGTTGCGGCAACGATCGTGGGGTTGGCGGTAATCGCGGCCGGCGGATGGTGGGCGCTGCATCCGATCGTCCTGCCCGGAGGTCCCTGGAGCCAATCGACCACCGCCCCGCACCCCAGGCCGCCAGCCGCCGCCGAAGCGCCTCCCCACTCCGGCGGCGAGCGGACGCGCTAACGCGCCCGCCTTGGCATCGGACATCGGCTTCCGGGCTGATAGATGACACTGCCCGGGAGTTACGCGTTGGAAATGGTGACCTCTGTCTGGGGTTAGGCCCGGGGCGCTCAGGCCCCCGCCACCTTAGTTTTCGGCCTCACTGGTGCGGTTAAGACATTCGCAGTTCGGGCAGACCGGCTTGCCGGTCGTTATGGCCCAACGGATGCGGCGGAATGCCGCTTCAGCGTCCTCATTCGTCATGCGAAGAACCGCGCTCACGGAGAGCGTCCGGGCCTCGGCTGACAAGAGGAAATGCCGCGACATCTGCCGTATTGTCAGATATCTTTGGAATGCGATAGATCGGTGCATTGTGAACTCAACATTCCGAATGAATCCAAGGCTGGCGCTGTTTGATGGGAAGCCAAAGAGCGAGAATGGGGGCCATAAGGCCGGCCGGTTCCTAAAGTCCGAGCTGAAACGGGCTGGAATTGGCTAAAAGGAGCCGAGAGGCTAACGAAGCACGGGCTCAAAGACACGGAGACATTTAGGATGGGCGGCGTGGAGACCGCAATCTGCGTGTAATTGTCTCACCCCATCCAACACCGTCGATGTGCTTGCGTAATCTTTCAAAGCGAGGCGAACCGCAGAGTTGCCGTAGTTCATGCAGGAAAGACTCATCAAGGGGAAGCCAGCGTTCTGTGTTTGCATTACCGCTAAGATCAAAACTGCTAATGTCGACCAGTTCGGCGATCCAGGTTCGGCACGCATAATATCTTCTATAGTAATCTCCGAATGCATCTTGCATAGCAGCGCCAGTGGCGTCCTTATCACTCAATAAATTTGTGGCTACTGCTAACGCCGCCCGCTCAGTATCAATATGAGCACTATAGACCAATGAGACTATATTCAGCTCAAGCCGATTTCGATTCAAAACTATGAGGTGATCTGCTAAAACCCTTATGGTGTTGTTTAATTCAAGAGCTGCTGGCTTGACCCAAGCATTGAAGAAGGAAGCGAGCTCTTCTCTTGTAACCGGATCACCCTTCGCCTTGGATACCTTGCTGGCACCTAACACTGGCCAAAAGCTCAGGCCCAAAATGACTACCAAAGCGCCTCCGGTAGCGCCGACACCAGCCCATAGCCATGCCATTATCAATGAGGTCCGAGCGTTAACCGCTACATGCGCTGTCGCTGCTGGCTCAGGAAGCCATACCGTAGGAGCAATGACAATGCCCAGCAATACGCCGCCGATTATTAGGCCGATATCAGTGATCCATTTAGGCGCCGTGTGCCACCTGTATTGGCCGACCAGGGATACAACGGCTATCAGCAAGCCAATGAGACCGATGAGGCGATCAAGCATTCGAAACTCCCCGTAGAGAGGGGAAGGAATACTGCAATCACAGCGACCTCCAACACAGGCCGCCACACGGGAAAGCTCACCGGGCTACACTTTGACCTCCATCATTTGTGGGAATCGCACGGCCACACGCGCGTTTTCCGTGGCCGTTTGCGCCGTAATACCGTTCTTGCCCTAGCTCGAACTTCCTCTGCGCATACTGGTAATCTGCCCTCGGCCGAGGCTTGGCGAATTTGCTGGGCGACGGAACCTTAATTGGCTCCGCCCCTGGCCTTCCTCCCGCCCGCGCCCTAGGCTGGCTGCACGCAAACCGGCGCGGAGGGGATGATGAAGGTCGGCGACGCCATCGCGGAGATCATGAAGCGCGAGGGGATCGAGATCCTCTGCGGTTACCCGGTCAACCACCTGCTCGAATTCGCCGCCAAGGCCGATATCCGCCCGGTGATCTGCCGCCAGGAGCGGATCGGCATCCATATGGCCGATGCCATCACCCGCGTCACCTCCGGGCGCAAGATAGGCGCCTTCTGTATGCAGCACGGGCCGGGCACCGAGAACGCTTATGGCGGCATCGCCCAGGCGTTCGCGGAGTCCGTGCCGCTGCTGGTGGTCCCGCAAGGCTACCCGCGCCGCATCGCCGGCATCGACCCCAACTACAGCGCCGTGCGCGAGATGCGCGGCATCGCCAAATCGGCGGAATGGGCGATCCTGCCGGCCGAGGTGCCGAGCCTGATGCGCCGGGCGTTCTCGCGCCTGCGCAACGGCCGCGGCGGCCCCTGCATCGTCGAGGTGCCGACCGACATCTGGAACGAGGAAATCGGCGACCTCGACTACACCCCCGTGTACCAGGCCCGCTCCGCGCCCGATCCCCGTGACGTGCGCAAGGCCGCGCAAGCCATCCTGGCGGCCAAGCGCCCGGTGATCTACGCCGGCACCGGCGTCCAGTGGGCGGAAGCCTGGCCCCAGCTCAAGCAATTCGCCGAACTGCTGGGCGCCCCGGTCACCACCAGCCTCGGCGGCAAGAGCGCGTTCCCCGAGAACAACCCGCTTTCGCTCGGCTCGGGCGGCGCCGCGGTGCCCAAGACGGTGCAGCACTTCATCGCCAACGCCGATCTAATCATCGGAATCGGCTGCTCGTTCACCGAAACCAATTTCGGCATCAAGTTCCCGAAGGGCAAAAAATTCATCCAGTCCACGCTCGACCCCAACCACTTGAACAAGGACGTTCCCCTGGTCGTCGGCCTGCTCGGCGACGCGGCGCTCACCCTGGAGGCGCTGACCGGCGAGCTGTCGCAATCGATCAAGTCGCCCCGCGACGCGAGCGCCGTGGTCAAGGAGATCACCGAGGTCCGCGAGGGATGGATGGCCGAATGGCGGCCGCTGCTCACCTCCAACGAAACGCCGCTGAGCCCCTATCGCGTAATCTGGGAGCTGATGCACACGGTGGATGTCAAGAACACCATCATCACCCACGACGCCGGCAGTCCGCGCGACCAGATCTCGCCGTTCTGGGTCTCGACCGAGCCGATGTCGTATATCGGCTGGGGCAAGACCACGCAGCTCGGCATGGGGCTTGGACTGGCGATGGGCGCCAAGCTCGCCAAGCCCGACAAGCTCTGCATCAATCTCTGGGGCGACGCGGCGATCGGCTTCACCGGCATGGATTTCGAGACGGCGGTGCGCGAGCGCATTCCGATCCTGTCGATCCTGCTCAACAACTTCTCGATGGCGATCGAGCTGAAGGTGATGCCGGTGTCCACCGAGAAGTACCGCTCGACCGACATCTCCGGCGACTACGCCGCGATGGCCCGCGCCTTCGGCGGCTACGGCGAGCGCGTGACCGATCCCGGCCAGATCCAGGCGGCGATCCGGCGCGGGATCGAACAGACCCAGCAAGGCAAGCCCGCGCTGTTGGAGTTCATCACCGGCAAGGAGGTGCGAGTCTCCAAATTCTGAGGTTCTCGCTCATAGAATAAAACCAAAGGCGAACGTCCAGAAATGTCCAATGTCAGCATCCGCAACGTCCGCAAGACCTTCGGCTCTACCGAGGTGCTGCATGGCGTGAACGTCGAGATCGAGGACGGCGCCTTCGTGATCCTGGTCGGGCCGTCGGGCTGCGGCAAATCGACGCTGCTTCGGATGCTCGCGGGACTGGAGAACATCACCGCCGGCGAGATCGCGATCGGCAACCGGGTGGTCAACAATATCCCGCCGAAGCAGCGCGACATCGCCATGGTGTTCCAGAACTATGCGCTCTACCCGCACATGACGGTGCGCGACAACATGGCATTCTCCCTTGAACTAGCGAAGGCGCCGAAGGCGCTGATCGAGCAGAAAGTGGGGCGGGCGGCGCAGATCCTTGGCCTGACGCAGTACCTTAACCGCTACCCGCGCCAGCTCTCGGGCGGCCAGCGCCAGCGGGTCGCGATGGGCCGCGCCATCGTGCGCGACCCGCAAGTGTTCCTGTTCGATGAGCCGCTGTCTAACCTGGATGCCAAGCTGCGCGTTGCCATGCGCGCGGAGATCAAGGAACTGCACCAGCGGTTGCAGACTACCACGGTGTACGTCACGCATGACCAGATCGAGGCGATGACGATGGCCGACACCATCGTGGTGATGAACGGCGGCAACGTGGAGCAGATCGGCGCCCCGCTCGAGCTGTACGACCATCCCGCGAACCTGTTCGTCGCCGGCTTCATCGGCTCGCCGGCGATGAACTTCCTGCGCGGGCGGATCGAGCGCGGCGCGTTCGCCGCCGACGGGGGCGTGGCGCTGCCGTTGCCGCATGGGCCGAACGGAGTGGACGGGCGTCCGGCGGTGTACGGCATCCGGCCGGAGCATTTCGAGCTGCGCGGCGACGGCGTACCCGCGACCGTGCACGTGATCGAGCCGACCGGCTCGGAGACGCAGGTGATGGCAGATTTCGCCGGCACGCCGATCGTCTGCGCGTTCCGCGAACGGCTCTCGGCCCGGCCGGGCGAGACGATCCGGGTGGCCGCCGATCCGTCGCTCGTGCATCTGTTCGACGCCGGCACGGGCCAACGGCTGAACGCGCGCGCGTCACAGTACGAGCCCCGGAAGCAGGAGGAAGCGCGACCATGACAGGGATTACCCGGCGTGACTCGCTGGCCCTCGGCGCGGCGGCGCTGGGCGCCGCGTCGGTGCCGATCATCGGCGCCAGGGCGCAGGAGCAGGCGCCGGCCGATGTGCCCACGGCCGACGTGAAGCCGCCCGATTTGAAGATCGAGAAGGGCGCCACGCTGAAAGTGCTGCGGCCGGCGAAATTCATCGACCCCGACCAGGTCTATTGGGACAAGAACACCAAGAGGTTCACGCAACAGACCGGCATCCCGGTAAGCGTGAACTACATCAGTTGGGAGGATCTGCGGCCGCAAACCGCTGTCGTCGCCAACACCGGCGCCGGTCCCGACATCGTGGTCGGCTTCAGCTCCGACCCCTTCATCTATGTCGAAAAGCTGGTCCCGACGACCGACATCGCCGAGTATCTCGGGGCCAAATACGGCGGCTGGTTCGATCTCGCCGTGCTCTACGGCACCAAATGGAAGACCAAGGACTGGATCTCGATCCCGGTCGGCGGCGGCCTTGGCCCGGTCGTGTACCGCCAGTCCTGGGTGAAGGAGGCGGGCTACGACAAGATCCCGGACGACCTGAACGGGTTCCTCACGCTCTGCCAGAAGCTCAAGAAGATCGGCCACCCTTGTGGCATGACATTCGGCCACGCGCTTGGCGACGCCAACAACAACACCGAATGGGCGCTGTGGTCGCACAACGGTCGCGTGGTGGACGAGAACGGCAAGGTCGCGATCGATTCCAAGGAAACGATCGCGGCGCTGAAATACGGCCGAGAATGGTTCCAGACGATGATCCCCGGCACACTCGCCTGGAACGATTCCGGCAACAACAAAGCCTATGCGGCCGGCGACATCGGACTCACCTTCAACGGGGTGTCGATCTACTACGTGCTGAAGACCTCGCCCGATCCGAAACTTAATGCGATTGCCGCTGATACCCAGCACCAGACGGTACCGTTCGGCCTTGCCAAGCGCCAGCCGCAGACCTCTACCATCATGAATGCGATGGTGTTCAAGCACACCAAATACCCGAACGCGGCCAAGGACTACCTGCAATTCATGATGGAATCGCCGCAATACGGGCCGTGGCTGTCCAACTGCATCGGCTATTGGTCCGAGCCGCTAAAGGCCTACGCAAAGATGAAGTTCTGGACCGAGGATCCAAAGCTCGCGCCGTATGCCAAGGGCATGGATACCCCGTATTACGACGGCTACGAGGGTCCGATCACCGCCGCCTCCAGCGCCGTGGTCGCCAACTACACCGTGGTGGACATGTTCGCCAAGGTCGCCACCGGCAACGCAACGCCGGAGGCGGCGGCGAAGCAGGCGGCGCGGCAGGCGGCACGGTACTACAGAACCTGAAGCTCGGGCAGCAAGGGAACGAAACAGATGCCTGATATTACCCGCCGCGATTCACTGATCCTCGGCACCGCTGCCCTGGGTGCCGCCACGGTCCCGATCGTCGGCGCCAGGGCAGCGGAAGAGGCGGGCGTGCCGGTGGCCGACGTGAAGCCGCCCGAATACAAGATCGAGAAGGGTGCCGCGCTGCATGTGCTGCGGCCGGCCAAGTTCGTCAGCGCCGACCAGGAATGGTGGGACCGGAACACCCAGAAGTTCATCAAGGAGAGCGGCGTCCCGGTCAGGGTGGACTACCTGAGTTGGGAGGACATGCGACCGCAGACCGCGGTGATCGCCAACACCGGCGCCGGTCCCGATATCGTCGTCGGCTTCAGCTCCGACCCTCATATCTACACGTCCAAGCTCGTGCCCATGAGCGATCTCGCGGAGTATCTTGGCGCCAAGTACGGCGGCTGGTACGACCTGGCCAAGCTCTACGGCCGGAAATGGAAGACGACGGACTGGATCTCGATCCCAATGGGCGGCGGCACCGGCCCGACGGTCTATCGCATCTCTTGGGTGAAGCAGGCCGGCTACGACAAGATCCCGAACGACCTCGATGGCTTTCTCACGCTCTGCCAGAAGCTCAAGAAGATCGGCCATCCATGCGGCTTCTCGCTCGGCCACGCGCTGGGTGACGCCAACGGGTTCTGCGAATGGGCGCTCTGGTCGCATGGCGGCGCGATGGTGGACGAGAACGGCAAGGTTATGCTCAACTCCAAGCCGACCATCGAGGCGATGAAATACGTCACCGAGCTGTACAAGACGATGATCCCGGGAACGGTCGCCTGGAACAACTCCGGCAACAACAAGGCCTATGCGGCCGGCGACATCGGCCTGACGTTCAACGGCGTGTCGATCTACTTCGTGCTCAAGAACTCGTCGGACCCGAAATTGCAGGCGATGGCGCAGGACACCGATCACCAGACCGTGCCGTTCGGCTTGGCGAAGCGGGCGCCGCAATCGGCGCTGGTGGTCAACGCGATGCTGTTCAAGCACAGCAAGTTCCCGAATGCCGCCAAGGAGTATCTGCGCTTCATGATGGAGGCGCCGCAATACGGGCCGTGGCTGTCGAATTGCCTCGGCTACTGGTCCAACCCGCTCGCGGCCTATTCGAAGATGAAATTCTGGTCGGAGAACCCGAAGCTCAAGCCGTTCACCGCCGCCATGGACACGTCCTACTACGACGGCTACGCCGGACCGATCAACGCCGCTTCCACCGCCGTAATCGCCAACTACACGGTGGTGGACATGTTCGCCTCGGTGGCTACCGGCAACGCAACGCCGGCATCCGCGGCCAAGCAGGCGGCGCGTCAGGCGGATCGGTACTACAGGAGCTAAGCTGAACCGGCGGCGCCGCGCGCTCGGCGGCGCCCGCCAGAGCCGGGAGAACGCGGGCATGGACGCCACCGTTCAGACGATCACCTTCACGCCGCGCCAGGAGGGCCGGCTCGCGAGACTGTTCGAATCCAAGGCGTTCCTGGTCACGCTCTGCATGTTGCCGACTCTGGGACTGCTGCTGGTGTTCCTGACCTATCCGCTCGGCCTTGGGGTCTGGCTCTCATTCACCGATGCCACGATCGGCCAACCCGGCCACTTCATCGGGCTCGACAACTTCATCTCGCTGTCCCAAGACCCGGTGTTCTGGATGGCGGTGACGAACACGATCTTCTACACGGGCACGGCGACGATCGGGAAATTCGCGCTCGGTTTATGGCTAGCGATGCTACTGAACCATCATTTCCCGTTCAAGGCGTTCATCCGCGCGATCGTGCTGTTGCCGTGGATCGTGCCCACCGTGCTATCGGCGATCGCTTGGTGGTGGATCTACGACCCGCAATTCTCCATCATCTCCTACGTCGTGGTGAACGTGCTGCATCTGCGCAGCTCGTATATCGACTTCCTGGGCACGCCCTGGCACGCGCGCTGGTCGCTCGTTGTCGCGAACATCTGGCGCGGCATCCCGTTCGTGGCGATCACCCTGCTTGCCGGATTGCAGACCATCTCGCCCTCGCTCTATGAGGCGGCGCTGCTCGACGGCGCCACCCCGATGCAGCAGTTCCGCCGTATCACCGTGCCGCTGCTCATGCCGATCCTCGCGGTAGTGCTCACGCTATCCGTGCTGTTCACCTTCTCCGACTTTCAGCTCGTCTATGCGATCACGCGCGGCGGCCCGTTCAACACCACGCATCTGATGGCCACGCTGGCGTTCCAGCGGGCGATCCCGGGCTCGCAACTGGGCGAGGGGGCGGCGATCGCGGTTGCCATGATCCCGTTCCTGGTAGTGGCCACGCTGGTCAGCTTCTTCGGCCTCGGCCGGCGCAAGTGGATGCAGGGTGAAGCCAATGACTGATCTCGTCGCCGAAAACCTGACACCCGACGCGCCCGCCGTTGCGCGCGGCGTGGTCGATGCGCCGGAGCGCATGTCTTGGGATTCGCGCGCGCGCATGGCGGTGACGGTGTACCTGCCGCTCGCGCTGTTCGTGATCGTGCTGCTGTTCCCGTTCTATTGGATGACGATCACCGCGATCAAACCCGATTACGAGATGTACGACTATAAGAAGTACAGTCCGTTCTGGGTCCATTCGCCGACGCTGGCCAACATCGACAAACTGTTGTTTCACACCGAGTATCCGCGCTGGCTGATGATCACGATGGGGGTCGCGGTCGCCGCCACGATCATTTCCATCTTCGCCAGTGTGCTCGCCGCCTATGCGATCGAGCGGCTGCGCTTCAAGGGCGCGCAGCATGTTGGCCTTGCGATCTATCTCGCCTACCTGGTGCCGCCCACGATCCTGTTCATCCCGTTGGCGACGCTGATCTTCCAGTTCGGGTTGTTCGACAGCCCGGTGGCGCTGATCCTGACTTATCCCACCTTCCTGGTGCCGTTCTGCACCTGGCTGCTGATCGGCTACTTCAAGTCGATCCCGTACGAGCTGGAGGAGTGCGCCCTGATCGACGGCGCCTCGCGCCTGCAAATCTTGTGGCGGATCACTCTGCCGCTCGCCATCCCCGGCCTGATCTCGGCGGGCATCTTCGCCTTTACCCTGTCGTGGAACGAGTTCATCTATGCGCTCGCCTTCATCCAATCCACGGACAAAAAGACGGTGCCCGTCGCGATCCTCACGGAGCTGGTCACGGGCGACGTGTATCAGTGGGGCTCGCTGATGGCGGGCGCCTTGCTCGGCTCGGTGCCGGTGGCCCTGTTCTATTCGCTGTTCGTGGAATACTACGTATCCAGCCTCACCGGCGCGGTGAAGGAATAACCGCCCGGCCGAGCGATCCCGCGGGGGAAGCATGAAGATCGAACGCATCGAGACACTGCGAGCCGATGCCGGCTGGCGGATGTTCTCCTATCTCAAGGTCAGCACCAGCGACGGCATCACCGGCTGGTCGGAGTTCAACGAGAGCTTCGGCAGCACCGGCCTCGCCGATGTCATCAATGGCTTGGCCCCCATCCTGATCGGCGCCGATCCGCGCCGGTTCGAGCAGGTGACGCAGCGCCTGCATGTGATTACCCGGCAATCGCGCGGAGGCATCAACCAGCAGGCGATCGCCGCAATCGAGAACGCGCTGCTGGACATAACCGGCAAGGCATACGGCGTGCCGGTCTGCGCCCTGTTCGGCGGCCCGATCCGCGAGCGCGTCCCGGTCTATTGGTCGCATTGCGGCACTTACCGCGTGCGGAGCCACCAGCTCATCGGCGTGCCGCCGCTCAACAGCTACGAGGATCTCGCGCGCCACACGGCGGAGGTAAAGGCGCGGGGCTTCAAGGCGCTGAAGACCAACATTCTGCCGTTCGCAGGTGGTAAGCTGAACAGCTTCACTCCCGGCTTCGGCCGCACGCCGGGTTGGCCGGAGCTGAACTGGGACAACGCGCTGGTCGCGGGCGTGACACGTCAGCTCATGGCGATCCGCGAGGCGGTCGGGCCGGAAATGGGGGTGATGCTGGACATCAACTTCCATTTCAAGACCGAAGGCTTCCGTCGTCTCGCCGACGCGGTGGCGCCAGCCGACTTGACTTGGCTGGAAATCGACACCCACGACGCGCCTTCGTTGGCACTGATCCGCCGCGACGCGCCATGCCCAATCGCCTCCTGCGAGACGCTGCATGGGAGGCGCGAGTTCAAGCCTTACTTCGAGACCTACGCCCAGGACGTGGCGATCATCGATGTGGTCTGGAACGGGCTGGCGGAGTCGCTGAAGATCGCAGCGATGGCGGACGTGTACGAAACCAACGTCGCGCCGCACAACTTCTACGGCCATCTATGCAGCGCCATCAGCGCCCATTTCAGCGCCATGGTGCCGAACTTCCGCATCATGGAAATCGACATCGACAGCGCCCCCTGGCGCGATGAGTTCTATGACCAAGCGCCGGTGATCGAGAATGGCGAGCTCGTGCTGCCGATGCGCCCCGGATGGGGAATTGAGGTGAACGAGAAGGCGGTGCGCGCGCGGCCGCCGAATAGTTAGAGGGAGGCGCAGGTGCCCAAGTTCAAGATCGCGACCCCGGCGGGGGCAAGCTTCACTGTTGCCGGCGGCGGCTACGAGTACGAGATGGAAACCCTGAAGCTTCAGGGCCTGGACGCCGAGATCGTCGAGGGGCCGGCGAGCGAAGAGGGGTTCATCGCCTTCGCGCGCGACGCCGATGCGGTGTACGCGAAGGGAATGCGCTTCACGAAGAAAGTCATCGACGGCCTGGAAAGGTGCAAGGTGATTTCCCTCGCCTCGGTCGGGGTCGATAGCGTCGATGTGGTCGCCGCCACCGCGCGCGGAATCCCGGTGACGAACTGCCCACACACCTTCATCGAGGAAGTGGCGGATCATGCGATGGCGCTGCTGCTCGCCAGCCATCGCCGCGTCATCGAGCAGGACCGCATGGTGCGCGAGGGCCGCTGGAGCGAGGGCCGCCCGGCGCTGCTCAAGATCCCCCGGCTGATGGGTCTGACGCTAGGCTTCGTCGCATTCGGCCATGTCGCACGCGCCGTCGCCAAGCGCGCCAACCCGTTCGGGCTGCGGATGATGGCGTTTGACCCCTATATCGAGGAGTTGGTGATGGTCGAGCATGGCGTGCTGCCGGCCACGCTCGAGGAGGTTCTGGCGGAATCGGATTTCGTCTCCATGCACGCTCCGGCGACGCCGGAGGCGGAGGGGATGTTCACCGAGAAGCACTTCCGCCAAATGAAAAAGACCGCGATATTCGTGAACACCGGTCGCGGCCCGACCGTGCAGGAAGCTGGCTTGATCAAGGCGCTGGAGGAAGGCTGGATCGCCCACGCCGCGCTCGATGTGCTAGAGACGGAGCCGCCGGGGGACAACAATCCGCTGCTCAAGATGAACAACGTCACCCTCTCCGCCCACAACGCCTCGGCCTCGGCCCGCTTCGATCCGGCGCGCAAGCGTCATGCGGGACGCGAGCTTGCCTTGGTGCTGTCCGGCCGGTGGCCGATGAGCTGCGTGAACCCGGCTGCGCTGATGAAATCGGAACTGCGCCGCTGGCAGCCGGTATCGATGGAGCGGGGGCCGAACAGCTAACCCAGGTGCGGGCTTCCGGTGAGCGATTTCTGACGGACGGTTCTTGTCGCTCCGGCCTCACCGCACCCTCTCCCAGAGGGGCGAACGGAACCGGCGCGTCGGGTCGAGCGCGCGCGGATTCTGCTGGCCTTATCGCGCCGACCGCCGACCTATGCGATTGGCGAGTCTCCCGTACGGGAGGACTGGCTAATTATATTAGAGGTTGAGCTTGAGAGTGTGCTTTACCAGCTGCGACAGCGTGCGAACTCCCATTTTCTCCATCAGACTTGCCCGATGGTGCTCAGTGGTGCGAATGCTAATCCCTAGCGTCGCGGCGATGACCTTATTGGGGTGTCCTTCCACCAGCAGTGCTAGTATTTCCTTCTCGCGCCCGGTTAATGCCTTCATACGGTTTTCGGCATCAGCCGCTATAGCTGCACGCTGCCTATATTCAGTAGCACGCTGCGCAGCATCACGAACACTATCCAGCAAGGCACCAGGATCGAATGGCTTCTCCACGAAATCCAAGACACCGCTCTTCAGCGCGGCAACGGCCATAGCAATATCGCCGTGACCAGTGATAGCAACCGCCGCGGGTGCGGCACCGAGCGAAACCAGGTGCCGGTACAAAGCTAGGCCATCCATCCCGGGCAAGCGTACGTCCATCAGGACACATAAGGACTGCGGAGGCTTCACTGCTGCAAGGAACTCCTCTGCACTCGCGAAATCCCGTATCCGGAATCCGGCACTCTGAAGGAGCAGGGACAGGGCATCCCGCATGGCCGCGTCGTCTTCCACGACATGCACTGTAGAATCATCGGTCATCGGCGTTCGAATTCGCAAGGAATCCGAAATATAAAGCGCGCTCCAACCGTAGCGGTCCGATCCCACCAAAGGCTGCCGCCATGGTCCTCGACCAGTCGCCGACTGAGCGGAAGGCCTATTCCGATGCCACGCATCTTGTTCGACTCAAAGGGAACAAACAATCGCGGAGCCATATCGGGTGCAACCCCTGGCCCACTATCTTCAACCTCGACTTGTACAGCACCATCGAAATGACGTATTCGGATCCAAACTCGTCTCTCGCTGGTCGGCCTCTCGGCTGCGGCATCGATGGCATTCCGGAGCAGGTTGGCCAGCACCTGCTCGATCTGGATGCGATCGGCATGGATCTTGGGCACGGGTCGCGGGTCGATGAACACTGCAACGCCACGTGCTCGCGCGTCATCCGCCAGCGCAGCCATAATTCCCGTTGCCACCTCTCGGAGATCGAGAGGAAGCAAACGCGTGCTGCGTTTGGACACAAAGTCTCGCATCCGGTCGATTATTTCGCCCGCGCGAAGCACCTCAATTTCTAATTTCTTCAATGTCTCGCCGAGTACTTCTGGATGTGACGTTAGCAAGCGGCGGCAGGCATGCGCATATGTTGCAATGGTCGCAAGCGGCTGGCTGACTTCGTGCACGATCGTATATCCGAGCGCTCCCGCCGTGGTAAGCCTCGCCATTCGCCCGAGCTCTGCCTGCTGCTGGCGAAGCCGGAGGTCTGCGCTTTGACGCTCCGTGACCACCGCACCGAGGAGCAGACCCGTGCTCGCGATAACGAGCGAGAGCACCTGGAACGCGAGAAAGTCGGACGAGGAATAGCCAAGAATGATGACAACCGATATTAGGGCGAGTTGCTCGGCCAAGATGGCCATCGTGCACCAGGCCAATCCGTGTCGGACGCCGATCCACACGACGGGCAGCAACAGAAGATAGAAGAACTGGTATTCCGTGTTGTCGATAACTCCGAAAACCGTCCACAGGGCCAAAGCGAGTCCGATGGCAAAGGCGCTGATGTCGATGAGCCGTGAGAGTAGTGGTACCTCTTTCCATCTCTCCCAGGCTAAACGGGCGCCCATCAGAGCCGGGAGCAGTCCAACGATGCCGGTGAGGTCCCCAATCCAGAAGTGGCGCACCGTCGTCAGGAACCTGTCTGAGGGTAGCTCCCTCATGACAACCAGCGAGGCCCCGGCCAGGATCGCTATGACCAGAACGCCGGTGCTGGTGAGCAAGAACAACCAGAGGGTATCCACGACCGCTCTCAAGCCACGCTCGATGCCAGAGATACGCCGAAGCATCGCGGCAATGGCACAGTAGCCAGCTGCTATAAATGCCTCGGTCACGCATGTGGTACCCAATCCGGCAGGAAAGCCGTCGATCAATCGATCCGTGAAGACCCCCGCCACGAACAGTGCCGGCGCATAGCGTAGCCCCTTGATCAGAAGGAGCGCGAGGCTGCATGCCTGCGGTGGATCCCACAACGTAAAGCCGGAACCTGGGAGCACGTGAACCAAGCTGATCCGGTCGAGCGCTGCGTAAAGCGCCAAATAAGCGCTGACAACCAGGACAGCACTCCGCGTCTGATGAAAGGCTTCAGAGCCGATCTGGGCGTGCACTTTCTCTCTAGCAAAGTTCTTCAATTCGCGGGTCTCCCACGGCCAATAGAACTCACATTCACGGTCACCGCAACACGAAGGGCCTCGTCTGGGTAATCGTACCTATGGACGGTGCTTGGAATGGCTCATATGTGTCCTCCGACACGGTCGGAAGGGAATGCCGGCGCTCAGATCTCGAATTCCGGATGCCGCTACACACTAGCGCCGATAATCAGTCCGCCCCGTTCCGGCGAGGTCGTCGATCACGCCGATCCACCCGACGATGTCGGATCATCGTGTGCCGAGGTCGTTCGGGCGCCTTATCGGATCGCGGGGCCGCAGACCAGGATTTCCGCGACAAGACGGCGCATGAGGCGCAACGAGGAGTATGCGATGCCGAGGAAACAGTCCGGAGACTCCGCGCGAACACCGGCCGCAGTGGCGGAGTGGCCCGGTGGCCCCGCGCATCTCGCCAGGGCGGCGGCCGATCCGAAACGTTCGGCCCTGCTCGCGAGCCCGCTCTTTCGGGCGATGCGGCCGGCGGAGCTCGACGAGATAATTCTCTTCGCCGCCGAGCGCCGGGTGCCCCGCGGGACCGCCATCTTCTGCAAGGGTGACGAAGGCTCTTCGCTGCTGGCGGTGCTGCGCGGGCGTGTGCGGGTGAGTACCGTCTCCCCCGAGGGCAAGGAGATCACGCTCAATCTTTTCGGCCCGGGCGAGGTATTCGGCGAAATCGCATTGCTCGACGGCAATCGACGCAGCGCCAATGCGATCGCGATTGAGCACACGGACCTGCTAGTGATCCAGCGACGCCATTTCCTGCCCATCATGGAGCGGAATCAAGAGCTGCACGAAGATCTGCTCGCCCTAATGTGTGCTCGGTTGCGCCAGACCAGCGCGGCGCTCGAGGGCATGGCGCTCTGTGACATGCCGGTGCGGCTCGCGCGCGTGCTGCTGAAGCTCGCGGCCGACTACGGGCAGCAGGCGGGTGCGGCAATGCCGATTGCGGTGAGGATGTCGCAGGGCGACCTGGCGAACATGGTCGCCGCGTCGCGGGAGAGCGTAAACAAGCAGTTGCGGTTGTGGCGGGAGGACGGGGTGGTAAAGGTTGAGGCCGGTTGCCTGGTGCTGCGGCGGCCGCAGGCGTTGCGGGCTTTGGTGGAGTGAGGCGGCGATCCACCGCAATCCGCGAGGCCGCGTGATAGGAGCGGCCTTTGCAACCCTGTACCAGCTGCCGAACTCCTCCGGCCGCAGCAGCCGGGCTAGCCGGTCCAGCACGCCGTTTGCCATTCGTGGTTCGTCGCCCACGAAGAACCCATGCGCCACGTCGAGGTATTCGTTGATCACCACCTTGGCCGGCGGGCCGTCGGCCATCGCCAATTCGGCGCCGCCCGCGCGCATCAGCGCGCGCAGCACGGGGTCGATGCGCGCGAGCGGCCAGTCGGTCGGAAGGGCTTCGGCCAGCATCCGGTCGAGCGTGTCCTGCCGCGCCACCGCGGCTCGGACGATGCGCGCGAACAGCGGCGCCTCGGCCTCCGGCACTCGCCCCTCCTCAAAGCCGCCCCCCGCTTTCGGATAACCGGACGGCAGCTCGCCCAGCCGATGGCGGACGAACTGGTCGATCACCGCTTCGGGATTGTCCTGGGCTTGCTCGCTCTGGAACAGAGCCTGCACCGCCGCCACGCGCGAGGCGGTGCGCGCGCGAGGTCGCGGTCCGCGAGGAGCCTTGCTCATCACCCCGCACCCAGCCGTCGCGCCGCCCCGATTTGCAGCAGCGCCGCGGCGGCGGCCTCGGCGCCCTTGTTGTGCCCATCGCCGTCAGGTTCACCCTGGCCGGAGCGCGCAATCGCCTGCTCGATGGTATCGACCGTCAGCAGCCCGGTGCCCAGCGCGAGCCCAAACTGCAACGCCACATGCATCAACCCCGCCATCGTCTCGCGGCAAATATGGTCGTAATGGTCGGTCTTACCGCGCACGACGCAACCCAGGGCCACGAACCCGTCGTACCGCTTGGCGCCCCGCAGCGCGAGCCGGATCGCCTGCGGCAGCTCGAAGGCGCCGGCCACGTCAAGCTGCTCGAAGCTCGCCCCGGCGTCGCGCAGCATGCGTTCAGCACCCCGCGTGAGGCCGTCCACCACGTCCCGGTAATAGGGTGCGCGCACGATCAGCAGGTGCGGCGGCGCGCCCTCGATCCGCGGCGCGGCCGGCAGTTTGGCAGCGATGGTGCTCACAGCGTCTGTCCCTCGCGCAGGGTCTCCGGGATCGGGCGCAGGCCGACGATATTGAGCCCATAGCCCTCGATGCCGATGACGGTGCGCCGCCGGTTCGACAGCAGGATCATGTCCCGCACTCCGAGATCGAGCAGGATCTGGGCCCCGATGCCATAGTCGCGCAGCTCGCGCGGCGGGCGCTGCGACAAAGCGAGCTGGCGTACCCGGTCGGAAAGCCCGGTCTTGCGATGCTCGCGGATCAGCACGACCGCGCCACGCCCCTCGCGGCCAATCATGTGCATGGCGTTATGCACCGATATCCAGCTCGGCCCGCCGGTCATGTCGTCGAGCAGGTCAACCGCGTGCATCCGCACCAGCACTGGTGCCGGGCCGGAGAGGTCGCCCTTTACGAGCGCCAAATGCTCCTGGTGCTCGACCGTGTTGGTATAGACGATGAGCTTCCACTCCCCGCCCGCGACGTGATCGAACGATCCCTCGACCACGCGGCGCACCAGACGCTCGGTGCGGCGGCGATGGGCGATCAGGTCGGCGATGGTGCCGAGCTTGAGGTTCTGGCGCTGCGCGAAGGCGACCAGATCCGGCAGCCGCGCCATCGTGCCGTCGTCGTTCATGATCTCGCAGATCACCGCGGCCGGCGTGAGGCCCGCCATCCGTGCGATATCGACTGAGGCTTCGGTGTGCCCGGCGCGGACCAGCGTGCCGCCCTCGCGCGCCAGCAGCGGGAAGATATGGCCGGGCGTCACGATGTCGTCGCGCCCGCACTCCGGGTTGATCGCCACCGCGATGGTGCGCGCCCGGTCATGCGCGGAAATGCCCGTCGTCACCCCCTCCCGCGCCTCGATCGAGATGGTGAACGCGGTCTCATGTCGGGAATTGTTGTTCGAGCTCATCAGGCTGAGCCCGAGATGCTCGATCCGCTGGCGGGTCATCGCGAGGCAAATCAGGCCCCGCCCGTGCCGCGCCATGAAGTTGATCGCATCGGGCGTGGCGAATTGCGCCGGGATGACCAGGTCGCCTTCGTTCTCCCGGTCGTCGTCGTCGATCAGGATGAACATGCGGCCGTTGCGGGCCTCCTCGACCAGCTCCTCGGCGCTGGTGAGGTAATGCGAGAGGCCGACGGCCTTGAGGTCGTGCATCACCGGAACTCCGCCAGCCGCGCCACGTAGCGCGCCAGCATGTCGACCTCGATATTCACGGCGTCGCCCACCGCCAAGAGGGCGAAGCCGGTCACCGCGGCGGTGTGCGGGATCACGTTCACGGCGAAAGTTTCGCCCGCCACGTCGTTGACCGTCAACGACACCCCATCCAGCGCGACGCTGCCCTTCACGGCGATGTAGCGGGCAAGCTCGCCCGGCACGCGGAAGCGCCATCGGGTCGAGCCGTTTTCCGGCGCGGCGGACAGCGCCTCGCCCAGCCCGTCCACATGGCCCGAGACGATGTGCCCGCCTAGCTCGTCGCCCACCCGCAGGCTGCGCTCCAGGTTCACCCGCGTACCGGCCCGCCAGCGCCTGAGAGTGGTGCAGGACAATGTCTCGGCTGAGGCATCGGCGGCGAACCAGTCCGACCCAAGCTCCGTCGCGGTCAGGCAGCATCCGGAGCAGGCGATCGAAGCGCCGAGCGGCATCGGGGTCGTGTCCGGGCCGCCGATGAACGAGTCGGGCGCGGTGATGACAAGCCGCATGTCCCGCCCCTGGCCGATCGGGCTAACGGCCCGGACCGTGCCCAGTGCCGTGACGATGCCGGTGAACATTAGGCTGCTCCTGCCGCTATTCTTCAGGCCGCTCGAACTCGGTCATCATGTCATCGCCGAGCGGGATTGCCGAGCGGCGGACGAAACGCGGCATCCGCTCCAGCACATCGGCGCCGAACCCCTGAACCGCCGGCAGGCCATCCCCGCCCATCACCGCCGGGGCGTGAAACCAGGCGATGCGGTCCACAAGGTCTTCACGCAGCAACGCCGCGGCGAGCCGGGAACCGCCTTCCACCAGCACGCGGGTCAGCCCGGCCGTGGACAAGTGCCCTAGTGCTTGGCGCAGGTCCACCCCCGGCACCGCTGCGGCCGTCTCGATCAGCATGACGCCACGCGTCGCGAAGGCCTGCCGCCGCTCCGGATCGGCGCCTTCCCGGATCAGGAACCAGCTCGGCACCTCGCGGGCGGTCGCGACGAGACGGGAGCCGAGCGGGCTGCGCAGATCGCTATCGGCGACGATGCGCACGGGCGGGGTCGGACGGAAGCCCGGCAACCGGCAGGTCAGATCCGGGTCATCGGCGAGCACGGTGCCGATGCCCACCATCACCCCATCGTGCCGGCCCCGAAGCGCATGGGCCATGCGCCGGGCCGGCCCGCCGGTGATCCACCGGCTCTCCCCGGCGGCGGTCGCGATCCGGCCATCCAGGGTGGAGGCAAGCTTCAGCGTGACCATCGGCCGCCCCTCGCGGATGCGCAGCGCGAACCCGGCGACCAGTTCCCGCCCCTCGGGTTCCAGGACACCCTCGACGACCTCGATCCCGGCCGCGCGCAGCCGCGCCACCCCCTCGCCGTTCACGCGCGGGTCCGGGTCGCGCGCGGCGATCACCACGCGGGCGATGGCGGCCTCGATCAGCGCGTCGGTGCAGGGCGGCGTGCGGCCCCAATGGCAGCAGGGCTCCAGCGTCACATAGACCGTGGCGCCCAGCCTGGCCGACCCAGCCCGCTCCAGCGCCACCGGCTCGGCATGGGGCCGCCCGCCGGGCATGGTGACGGCACGGCCGAGCACTCGCCCATCCTTCACCACCACGCAGCCGACCGAGGGGTTGGGCCAGGTGTTCCCCACCCCCCGCCGCGCCAGCGCGAGGGCGGCGCGCATATGGGCGACGTCGTCGGGGTGCGAAGCCATTCCGGCTATCTGGGCTCGCCCAGCGTTCCCACGAAGTCCTCGAAATCCTTCGCCTCGCGAAAATTCCGGTACACGCTGGCGAAGCGGACATAAGCGACGGAATCAAGCTCCTTCAGCGTGTCCATGACAAGCTCGCCGATCTGCTTGCTGGCGACATCGCTCTCGCCCGAGGATTCGAGCTGGCGGACGATCCCGTTGACGATCCGTTCGATCCGCTCCTCTTGGATCGGTCGCTTGCGCAGCGCAATGCGGATCGAGCGCGCCAGCTTGTCGCGGTCAAACGGCACCCGCCGCCCGTCGCCCTTCACCACGATCAGCTCGCGGAGCTGCACCCGTTCGATGGTGGTGAATCGCTGGCCGCAATTGGCGCAGAACCGCCGCCGCCGGATCGCCCCCGCATCCTCGGTCGGGCGGCTGTCCTTCACCTGCGTATCGTCGTGGCCGCAGAATGGGCAGCGCATCTACCGGCCGCGATAGATCGGAAAGCGGGCGCACAGCTCCCGCGCGCGCGCGCCTACGGCCGCTTCGGCGGGCTCGTTCGAGCCGTCGTTGGAGCCGGCAAGCCCGTCTAACACCTCGGCGATCATCAGCCCGACCTCCCGGAACTCGCCGGTGTCGAAGCCGCGCGTCGTGGCCGCGGGCGAGCCGACGCGAATGCCGGACGTGATCGCCGGCTTCTCCGGATCGAACGGGATGGCGTTCTTGTTGGCGGTGATGCGGGCGCGCTCCAGGCTTGCCTCCGCGGTCTTGCCGGTGACGCGCTTGGGCCGCAGATCGACCAGCATCAGATGGCTGTCGGTGCCGCCACTGACGATGGCGAGCCCCTGGCCGATCAGGGTCTCCGCCAGCACCTTGGCGTTGTCCGCGACCGCTTGCTGGTACAGGCGGAATTCCGGGCGCAGCGCCTCGCCGAAGGCGGCCGCCTTGGCCGCGATGACATGCATCAGCGGTCCGCCCTGCAGCCCGGGGAAGACCGCGCTGTTGATCTTCTTGCCGACTTCCGGATCGTTGGCGAGGATCATTCCCCCGCGCGGCCCGCGCAGCGTCTTGTGCGTGGTGGTGGTCACCACATGGGCGTGCGGCAGCGGGCTCGGGAACAGGCCGGCGGCGACCAGGCCGGCGAAATGCGCCATGTCCACCATGAACCAGGCGCCGACCTCGTCGGCCACGCGGCGAATGCGGCCAAAGTCGATGAAGCGCGAATACGCCGAGCCGCCGGCGATGATCAGCTTCGGCCGCTCGGTCCGCGCGATCCGTTCCAGCTCGTCATAGTCGAGCAGCCCGTCCTCGCGTCGCACGCCATAATGCAGCGGATGGAACCATTTGCCCGAGAGATTGGCCTTCGCGCCGTGGGTCAGGTGCCCGCCGGCATCCAGGCTCATGCCGAGAAAGGAATCGCCCGGCTGGAGTAGCGCGAGGAACACCGCTTGGTTGGCCTGCGCGCCGGAATGCGGCTGGACGTTGGCGAAGGCGCAGCCGAACAGCTGTTTGGCCCGGTCGATGGCAAGCTCCTCGGCCGCGTCCACGAACACGCAGCCGCCATAGTAGCGCCGCCCCGGATAGCCCTCGGCGTATTTATTCGTCAGCACGCTGCCCTGGGCTTCCAGCACGGCGGCGGAGACGATGTTCTCGCTGGCGATCAGCTCGATGCCGTCCTGTTGACGCTGAAGCTCGGCGCCGATAGCGCTGGCAAGCTCGGGGTCGGTTTCGGCCAATGAGGCGGCGAAAAAGCGCCGGAGGCCAGCCGCGGGGATTTGCTCGTTCATGGTCGGGCGATGTGCTCTTTGTCATGCAGCCGGGACGTCTAGCATGGGTGCCCGGCCGGATAAACGCTACGGGGGCTGATGGGCCAGGGGAGTTGCATATGACGTCGGCCGGGTGAAGGCAGGGCTTGCGGCACGGTGTCGTGCTGGATTCCAAGGACGGTGTTCAGCGAAAGCCCGTCCTCAATGGAAGAGTTCGTCGCCTGTTTTGCCGAAGTCACTGACCCGCGGCGGGATAATGCCCGCCACAACCTGCACGAATTGCTTCTGATCGCGCTCTGCACCATGCTGTGCGGCGGCGAGGATTGCTCGGACATGGCGCTGTTCGGCGCGACCAAGGAGCCGTTCCCGCGGCAGTTCCTTCGCCTGCGGCACGGGATCCCCAGCCATGACACGTTCAGCCGGGTGTTCCGGCTGCTCGATGCCGTTCGAGGCCTGCTTCACCCGCTTCATGCAGCGCTTCGCCGAGGGCTTGCGGGGCGTGGTGGCGATCGACGGCAAGACGCTGCGTCGCTCCTTCGACCGGGCCGCGGGCAAATCCCCGTTGCACATGCTCCATGCCTGGTCGGCGGATCAGCGGCTGCTGCTGGGCCAGCTTGCCCGTCGATGGCAAGTCGAACGAGATCACGGCGGTGCCGAAACTTCTGGAGCTGCTGTCGCTGAAGGGCTGCATCGTGACCGCCGGCGCGCTCAACCGCCAGCGCGCCATTGCCGCGAAGGTGGTGGCCCAGGGCGCCGACTACGTCCTGGCGCTGAAGGGCAACCAAGGCCGCTTGCACGATGACGTTCGCACTTTCCTCGACGATCCGGCGTGCCCGCCCGAGACCATCATACGACCGTGGATGGCGACCACGGCCGCATCGAGACCCGGACCAGCGTGGTCTCGACCGATATCGCCTGGCTGCGAGACCAGCACGCCTGGCCGGGGCTCGCCGCCATTGGCCGCATCGTCCGCACCCGCGAACTCGGCACCCAGACCAGCACCGAGACCGCCTACTACGTGCTCAGCACGGCACTCTCCGCCAAGCGTTTCGGCGAAGTTGCCCGTGCGCATTGGGGCGTGGAGAACGGACTGCACTGGGTTCTCAACGTGACCATGAACGAGGATCAGGCACGCACCCACAAGGACCACGGCCACAGAACATCGCGCTACTGCGACGTCTGGCCCTCGACCTCGCCAAGCTCGAAGGCTCAAGAGGCTCCATGAAGGGCAAGCTCAAGCGCGCGGAATGGGACAATGCCTTCCTCGCCCGCGCCCAAATGCGATAGCCCTGCGTCAGTGGCGCCTTTCCTTGCACGGATCCGATAGCGAGGAAGCAACGGCCTGCAACACGTCTTTTGACAACTCGGGATCATCGACTGCCCGCGCGATGATCACGGCTCCGACCATGGCGGCAAAGTCGGACAGGGCCTGCCGGCGCCGCGCAGACTTCGACTTGCCGGGCACGAGCCGCATGAGCTGCTCGACCAGAGCGTGTATGCCCTCGGTCACCACGCGCCGAATGGGCGGGGCCTGCCGTCCGACATCGGAGCCGAGTGCTGCAACCAGACAGCCGCTCCCCGGGCCGTCGCGGTGGGCCTCGGACAGGTAGCTGTTGACGATGTTCGAGAGGGCCTCGTCAGGCGCTTTCTCGACCTCGGTCGACCATTTTTGCAGCGAGTTGTCTAGCGCACGGCCACAAGCCTCCGCTGCCAGATCTTCCTTCGACGCGAAATGCCCATAGAAACCGCCATGGGTCAGCCCTGCGGCCTTCATCAGGTCGGCAACGCCGATCCCGTCGAAGCCGCGCTCTCGGAATAATTTCGCTGCGACTTGAACGATGCGCTCGCGATTCTCGGCAGCCTGCTCCCGGCTCACCTTCATCTTTGTGGCCTCGCTTCGAAACCAGTTGACAAGATATATGACGAGCATCATATGTAGTCAAGCTATATGACGCTCATCATATATCCGCTCTTAGCCGATCTTCCTGATCGAGGTGGCAGATGCGTTACAAACTATTCGGCCAACACACGGGTCTCAGGGTTTCCGAGCTCATACTAGGGACTGGCAATTTCGGCACCGGCTGGGGACACGGGGCAGAGCCGGCGGAAGCGCGGCGCATCTTTGACGCATACGCAGCGGCCGGCGGCAACTTCATCGACGCGGCCGACGCTTATCAATTCGGTCAAGCCGAGGAGTTGCTGGGCGAGTTCCTTCACCGCCATCGAGATAATTTCGTCGTAGCGACCAAGTTCACCTTGGGCTCCAGCGCGGACAGCGGCATCCTAGCTACGGGCAACAGCCGGAAAGCCATGGTCGTCTCGCTCGAGGCAAGTCTGAAGCGCCTGAGAACCGACCGGATCGATCTGTACTGGGTCCACTACGCGGATGGCGTGACCCCGGTTGATGAGATCGTTCGCGCATTCGATGATCTCGTGCGAACAGGCAAGATCCTCTATGCGGGCTTGTCGGATTTCCCTGCATGGCGCGTCGCCCGCGCCGCGACGATCGCCGAGTTGCGCGGCAGTGCGCCGATCATTGGTCTGCAAGTCGAGCACAGTCTGGTGGAGCGTACGACCGAGTACGACCTCCTGCCGATGGCGCACGCGCTTGGGCTAGGGATCGCCGCCTGGTCTCCGCTCGGTGGCGGCATGCTCACCGGCAAGTATCGCCGTGGCGAAAAGGGCCGTCCCGAGGGATTTGGTGGCCGCGTGTTTCAGGCCGAGGACAGTCCGCAGCGCACGGCCATTCTTGATGCAATCCTGGCGATCGCGAGTGAAAACGACGCGGCGCCAAGCCAGGTCGCGATCGCGTGGGTCGCCGCCAAAGGTTCGTTGCCGATCATCGGCCCTCGCAGTGTGGCGCAGCTTCAAGACAATCTGGCTGCCACAAAGCTGCAGCTGACCGGGCAGCAACTCGCCAAGCTGGACGAGGTCAGCGCCATACCGGACGTCTTTCCCTACCGCCTCTTGAACAGCCGCGAGACTCGGCAGCGCATCGCTGGCGGGAAACTCGATTTGTTGGACGGTTCGGTGAGATCCGTCGCTTGAGGCCTTTCGGGAGTCTTCGATGCCCAGATCCGATCCAATTGTTCTCATCAGCCTTGGCGGTGAACAATCGATCTAGGATAAGCCGATGACATTCAAGGCGCTGTGGCAGCGAAGGAAGGTGAAAAGATCTCGACCAGCGTGGTCGAGATGAATGGGGCAGCTATGCCTGGGGACGTTACGATCGCAGTCGGCTATTCGACTGTGAACTTCAAGGACGCGCTGGCCATTACCGGGCGTTCGGACGTCATTCGCCAATTCCCCCTGATTCCCGGTATCGACCTGGCTGGAACGGCATCCTCGTATCCCGGCATTGCCGTCGGAGACCGCGTCCTCGCCAACCGTTGGGGGCTGTGGCGTGGTTACAGCCCGCGGCCTGGCTCAAGGTCTGGATCTTCCTGGATCGGTCCTGCCCTTCATCCTGCGCAACGTGAGCCTGCCGGTATCAACTCCGCCAATGCCACGCAGGAGGCGCGGATCGAGGCCTGGTCACGTCTGGCCGGATGTTCCAAATGAAAGTCCGGCCCGCACAGTCGTCGACGTCAACGCGTGACTTAAGTTTCGACCGTTCCACTCAGCAACACCACAGATGACGCCAGGGTAATCGATCCAATTCAGAGGAGACTCCACCATGTCGCCAATCAATCTGCATAAGTCCGCCCCCACCCAATTCCAAGAGGTCGGCGATGTCCGTCTCGCCTACCGCCGTTTTGGGAAGGAGGGTGCGCCGCCCCTGGTCTGCCTTCAGCACTTCACCGGCAGGATGGACAACTGGGATCCCATCCACACCAACCGGCTCGCTCAAGACCGTCCCGTGGTGCTCGTGGACTATAGGGGCGTAGGCCGCTCGAGTGGCAAGACACCGGACTCGATGCAGGGCTTGGCGGATGATATCATTACCTTTATCCGTGCTCTCAGCGCGGAGCAGATGGATATCTTTGGGTTCTCGATCGGCGGAATGGTCGCCCAGCAGATCGCCCTGGATGCGCCCGAGCTTGTCAGGCAACTCGTTCTGGTAGGTACCGGTCCGTCGGGTGGCGACGGCATGGCTGCATTCTCGCCGCAGGTGCAGGAGATCATTGGCCGGCCGAACAGCACGGCAGACGAACGGATGCTGGAGCTGTTCTTCTCACCGACCGCCACAAGCCAGGCCGCAGGCAAGGCATGGCTTTCCCGCATCGCAGCGCGGCAGGCGGATCGCGAACCGCCCGCGTCACCCCAGGTCGCCGCCGCCCAGCTGGTCGCGCTCAAGGAATGGGGTCAGGTGACCGGCGAACGCTTCGCCTCTCTGAAGAACATCGCACAAAGGACTCTCGTGGTGAATGGACATGACGACATCATGGTCCCAACAGTGAATTCGTTTATCCTTCAGCAGAAGCTCCCGAACGCTCGGCTCATTCTCTTCCCGGATTCTGGGCATGGCTCGCATTTCCAGTTTCCAGAGGAGTTTGCTGAAGCGGCCGCCCGATTCCTCGCGGCTGAGTGACAGCCGAGCGGCTGCCACCGAGGCAATCGCGGCCACCAGCATACGGAGCGCAAGCTGACGCAACCCAGCACGATCAGCATAGAGCGACTGAGCGCACTGCTGGTGCAGATGGCAATTTGAACTTGCGCGTCCTCCCTCATCTCCTCAACGGCACATGGGAGCACGAAACATGACTCAATCCGACAAACGCGACACTCAATCATCCGTACAAGACGTTGCACTCATCGTTGGGGGCGGCCCCGGCATCAGCTCAAGTTGCGCCAGGTTGTTCGCGGAAAACGGCATGCGTGTCGGTATCGCGGCCAGGAATCCGGATAAATCGGTCCTCCACAATCTGGAGAAGACGCACGGCGTGCGTCGATACGCGTGCGATGCGAGCGAACCAGCGGCCGTGGAGCTGCTGTTCCAGAATGTTGTTCGAGACCTTGGGGCTCCTACGCTTCTGGTGCACAACATCGACGGCCGGGTTCCCGGCATTTTTCGCAAGGGAATTACCGAAGCCGACCCAGGCATGGCGCTCGAGACACTTCGGAACTCTGCGTTCAGCGCGTTTTTGATAGGTCAGCAGGCAGCCCGGCTCATGCGCGAAAACGAACTGAACGCCAACGGCACGAGAGGAACGATCATCTTCACGAACGCAAGCGCGGCGCTCAAAGGCTTCCCGTCTAGCGGTGCCTTTGCAATGGCATGTCATGCCAAATCCGGACTCGCACAGAGCATGGCAAGGGAACTGATGCCGCAGGGCATCCACGTAGCGAATGTGCCGATTGACGCCGCGATTGGCTGGACGCAGGAAGACGGTACCCGCGCGCACCGACTGGCGGGAACGACCGTCGACGACAACATGGCCGACCCGGACTGCATCGCGGAAACCTATTTGCAGCTGCATCGCCAGCATAGGTCGACTTGGGCGTTCGAAGTCGTGCTACGACCGTGGGTCGAGAGATGGTGACTGGCGCTCGCGGCGGAGTAGACCTTCGTCGCCCCTGGACAGGGTCGTCAGCTTCTAGTCCGCCCTACAGCACGGGACACAAGCGTCAAATTCATCCACTACATGCATGTCCATGCGGCCGGTTCAAACCTGGCGGCGACCTGGGTGCAAGTAAAATGCGCTCATTGCCGCCCAGCCTTAAATCGTGCTGTGGGGCACATTGTAGCTGCGGCGCCGGCCGGGATAGCGCCATGAGCCTGGCCTGGCCCCGCGAAGCAACCGAATCCTGGATCAACTCGCCAAGCGCGTCGCCCGCGTGCTCATGAAGTAGTTCCTGCCGTTGGCCGACGCTGAGGCGCTGCAGCCGTTCGTGCACTCGAGTGGCGTGAATCGGATCCCCATACCTGCCGAGCTGGTGTGTGGGCCGTCGCTGCGCGGGAGGATCTGCCGCGCCAAGAAATCTGCTCCTCCTGTGGCTTGACTCACATCCTGGCTGGCAGGGACCGGGCATTCTTCCCTCGTCAGCCCGGCCAAGATGGTCGAGGCCGAGGGCTCTGACGCTCGATCCACTCGCTCCGCAAAGCGCGGGGGATTACGGAGGACAGGACCATGAAATCGATCGCCCTCGCCCTCGCCGCGTTCCTCGCGATTGCGACCGGCCTCACGCCGCTGCTGCCAAGCGGGCAAGCACAGGCCCAGACCGAGAGCCAGGTCGCATGGTGCAGTTGCGGCTGATGCGCATCTGTTGCGTACGCGCGGGGGCATGAAACGTCGGACGAACAGCGTTGGCTGGATGCCAAGGCAATAAGGCTGCCTGGACCGATACACTCCAGACGGCTTGACAGCCGCCGAACGGCCACATATCACTTAACCAAATGGTTAGGTTTATGAACGCCACGCTCGACCGTACCGTCGCCGCCCTCGCCGATCCGCCGCGGCGCGCTGCTCGCCCGGCCCGGCGAGCGGCGAAGCCTTTCCGTGAGCGAACTAGCCCACCCGTTTCCGATGTTGCTGCCGGCGATCATGAAGCATCTCGGCGTGCTGTCGGATGCCGGGCTGATCACGCGAAGGAAGACCGGCCGCACAGTGGCGTGCCGGTTGCCTGCGGCACCCATGGAGGAAGCGGTGAACCGGCTGAACCGCTACCAGTGATTCTGGTCCGAACAGCTTGATCGTCTGGCCGAATTCGTCGAGGAGGATCGTCCGTGTCCGCCCAGCCCAGCCCCACCACCGAGCCCAGCCTTACCGTTCGGCGCCGGCTCAACGCCTCGCCCCAAAAAGTCTTCAGCGCCTGGACCGACCCGCAGCAGATAATGCGCTGGTGGGGGCCCGCGGGAGCCGAGACCGTGCTGGCCGAGGCGGATGCGCGCGTCGGCGGCAGCTTCCGCAAGATCACGCGTACCGCCGACGGCGAGGAGCATGAGGCCAGCGGTGTGTATCGCGACGTGGTGCCCAACCAGAAGCTGGTATTCACCTGGGCGTGGCGCGGCGCGCCGGAACGGCAATCGCTGGTAACGGTCGCGCTCCAGCCGGACGGCGATGGAACCGTGCTCACGCTGACGCACGAGCAGTTCTCCGACGAAGCCGCCCGCGACGACCATCGGCGCGGCTGGACGGGAGCGATCGACAAGCTCGAACGGTGCTTCACCTGAAACCTCGACAAACTGCTGCTGCTTCAGAGGGTCGAAATGGATCAGTCGCTACGGGTGCGGCTTGAACCGTCGCGCATCGAAACCGGCAGGCCGCTGCTCATCGCAGGCTTGCGCGGATACTACACCGCCGAGATCATGACCGGCATCGTCGCGCAGTGGCGGCGATCGGGGCGGGTGCGGCGGATCCATTATGGCGTCTGCTTCAACCGGCTCACCGGCGCGGACGGTTTCGATTACCTGTCGGGATTCGAGGTGCCCAGCTTCTCCGGTGTTCCCGACCACTGGAGCCGGGTGAGCATTCCGGCGCGGAAATATCTCGTCTTTCCTCACCGCGACCATGTCTCGTGGCTTCGGCACACCATCGATGCCATTCGCCGCGAGTGGCTGCCGGGGTCCGGCCAAGAACTCGCCCATACCGCCGCCGGCGCGCCGGACTTGTTGGAGCGTTACGGCGAGCAGTTCGACCCGCGGACCGGAACGGGAGACATGGAGGTGTGGGTCCCGATCAAGGCGTGACTTCGCCTGGAGCAACACGTGCCAGTTGACGACTGACCCGAACTAGGCTCGTCCTGAGTAATCAAGCCGAGCAGTCGGTGCGCGCCTGACTTTTTAGGTCAGACCGTCATGGGGGTGGGGGAGGAAATCAATGGAAGCGAAACGCGCCAAGTGGCTGGGCGGAGCAGTGATCGCGGCCGGATGCCTGCTCGCATCCACGGGCATCGGCCGCGCCGACGAGGCGCTGAACCAAGCCGCCCAGAACGACAGCAACTGGGCCATGTACGGGCGGACCTACGACAACGAGAGATTCAGCCCGCTCAAGCAAATCAACAGCCAGAACGTGGGCGGCCTCAAGCTGGCCTGGGCCTTCCAGGTGGGCGCGCTGCGCTCGAACGAGGCGTCGCCGCTGGTCATTGATGGCACGCTCTATATCCCCAGCTCCTCCGGGCCGAGAGCTGTCTATGCGCTTGACGCCAAGACCGGCGTCCTCAAATGGCAGTTCCAGCCCGACGTCGCCGAGGATGTCGCGCCCTATGTCTGCTGCGACCTCGACAGCCGCGGCGTCAGCTACGCCGACGGCAAGATCCTGTTCGGTCAGCTCGACGGCTTCCTGACGGCGCTGGACGCCAAGACGGGCAAGCAGCTCTGGAAATCGAAGGTCGTCGATTACAAGGAAGGCGCGGCCATCACCTCGCCGCCGCTGATCGTCAAAAATCTCGCGATCATCGGCTTCGCCGGCGGCGAGTACGGCGTGCGCGGAGCGTTGCAGGCCTACGACATCGGCACCGGCAAGCGGGCTTGGAAGACCTGGACGATCCCCGGTCCCGGCGAGCCGGGCAACGACACCTGGAAGGGCGATAGCTGGAAGCATGGCGGTGGCGCGTCGTGGCTGGTCGGCTCCTACGACCCGAAGACCAACACGGCGTTCTACGGCACCAGCAATCCCAGCCCTTGGAACGCCGCGGTGCGCAGCACCGGCACGTCGGACTACGGCAAGCTCAACAACCAGGGCAGCGCCAGCACCCTGGCGATCGATCCCGACACCGGCAAGATCAAATGGGAGATCCAGTCCACCGGCGCCGGTGCTTGGGACTATGACGGCGTGAACGAACTCGTGCTCGCCGACATCAACGTAAATGGTCAGAAGACGCCGGTCTATATGAAAGCCGACCGCGACGGGTTCTTCTTCGTGGCCAACCGTGACGCTGGCAAGCTCATTTCGGCCGAGCCGTTCGTGCCGGTGAACTGGGCGAAGGGCTTCGATGTCGCCAACGATCGGGCGATCGAGAACCCCGCTAAGCGGCCGCGGCTCGACTATAAGGCGACCGACATCTGCCCGAGCTGGATGGGCGGCAAGAACTGGCAGCCCATCTCGTTCAATCCCGGAACTGGCCTCGCCTACATCGCGGCCAACAACATGTGCCAGACCATGCAAGCAACCGAGGTCAACTACCGGCGGGGTATGTTCTATCTGGGGAACGATTTCTCGGTCGATCCGGGGCACGGCGGCTATCTCGGTCAACTCGTCGCGCTCAACCCGGCGACCCAGAAGCCGGCCTGGAAGATGAACCTGCCGCTGCCTTGGAACGGCGGCACCATGACCACGGCGGGCAACCTGGTGTTCTTCGGCGACATCAAGGGCTGGTTCCATGCGCTCGATGCCAGGACCGGCAAGGATCTCTGGAAGATGAATGTCGGCAGCGGCGTCGGCGCGGGGCCGATCACCTTCGCCGTCGATGGCAAGCAGTACGTGGCCGTACTGGCGGGCCGCTCCGAATCCCCGCCGGCGTTCATGGGCGAGGTGGGCAAGCAGATCATGGCCGCCACGCCCGAGGGCGGCACGCTGTTCGTGTTCTCGCTCTGAAGCCGGACCGGTGGGAGGCGGCGGAATGACCGGTCGGTGCCGCGCCGCCTTGGAGGCGGTCGCTTGCTGGGCGAGGTGGTGCCGGCCGGCAGTCCTCGTGGCTACGGTGGCGCTGCTTCCCGCGGCACCGCCGGCATGGGCGGCGGGTAAGGGGACGCCATTTCGGCTTTGCGCCGATCCGGACAACTTGCCGTTCAGCAGCTCCAGCGCCGCGACGCCCGGCCTCTACATCGAACTCGGGCGGGCCATCGCGGCGCGGCTCGGCCGCCCGTTCGACCCGGTCTGGACCCGAACCTACTTCGCCAAGCACGAGATCCGCACGACCTTGCTTGCGGGACACTGCGACGGCTTCATTGGCGTGCCCGATGAACCCGGCTTCATGGGGCCGCGGCTGATCTTCTCGAAGCCCATCCTGAGCCTTGGCTATGCCTTCGTCGTTCCGAAGGACACGCAGGTGGGTAGCATTTCGGACCTGAAGGGGCGGCGCGTGGCGGTGCAGTTCGCCTCTCCGCCGCAAAGCATCCTGGCGACCCGGACCGACATCGAGGCGGTGACCGTGCTCTCGCCCGAGGAGGCCATGCGCGACCTGGTGGACCGGAAAGCCGATGCGGCCTTCATCTGGGGTCCGTCCGCCGGCTGGATCGACAAGACCGAGTTGCACGGTGCCTATCGGGTGGTTCCCGCCGAGGGCGATCACTTGCAGTGGCGTGCCACGATCGGCTTCCCGCACGGTCAGGCGGAGACGCGCGATCAAGTGGATCAAGCGCTGACGGCGCTGTCCGGCACGACCGAGGCCCTCATGGCCAAGTACGGGTTCCCGACCGCTGCTCCCGTGCATCTGGTTGCGAGCGAAGCGGTTGCTCCAGGGCCGGGCGGGCCTGCGCCGACGCCTCCCGCCGCAAGCACGCCGACGGCCGGCGACGCCGCGCAGGTCGCCGCCGGACATAAGCTGTTCAACGACAACTGCGCGCACTGCCACGGTCCGGATGCCATCCAGGGCGAACGGCGGATCAACCTTCGGCTCCTGCGCCATCGCTATGGCGACGACATGGACCAGACCTTCATGACGACCGTCACGCATGGCCGGCCGGCAAAGGGGATGCCGAACTGGAGCGGCATCCTGACGGACCAGCAGTTCGGCAGCATCCTGGCCTTCCTGCATTCGGTGCAGGAACCCTAAAAATTCGCCTGGCCGTCGTGGGCTCGGCGCGGTGTCGAGCCAACCCTGTTTGCTGTAGTTGACGCCATACCGACTAGTTGGTATCCACGCCAGCCAGTGGGTATTTTCGCGGCGATCGCGGACCGCCTGTTCGCGCGGGCTTCCTATCGCGCTTTGCAGGATCCCCTCGACCGCGTCCTGGGTTACGTCGATTTCCGGAAGGCAATCCTCCAGGGCAGCCTGCCTGAATTCACCTGCCTGCTGGGCACGATGGTTCAGGAGACCTTCGAGTCCCATCCCGTCGTTCGCGAAGCCTGCGACACGCATATCAGCGCGCAAGCCGCCGAGCTCGCCAAGGATATTGCCGAAGCCAAGCTTCGCCATGCTCCGGAGGCGGCGTGGAGCGCCGACGGCCTCGGACTTTACATCCAGGCCGTGATCCAGGGCGCCTTCATCGTGGCCAAGGCGAAAGGCGGCCCCGATATCGCCCGAGACTGCCTGGAGCATCTCGGGCGATATCTAAAGATGCTGTTCGATCAACCCAGACCAGCGGAGTGAACGCGATGTCTGACTATCAGGGAAAATTCATCTGGTACGAACTGATGACCAGTGACACTAAGGCCGCGGAGTCCTTCTATCGCAGCGTGATCGGCTGGGACGCGAACGACTCCGGCATGGCCGATCGCTCCTACACGATTCTATCGATGGGGCCGACGCCGATCGGGGGGCTGATGCCGATCCCCGAGGCGGCGCGGACGACGGGCGCTCGGCCGTGCTGGTCGGGCTATATCGCGGTTGACGATGTCGACGCCTACGCGGCCCGCGTCAAGGCGGCCGGCGGGGCCATCCACCGCGCGCCCGAGGATATTCCGGGCGTCGGCCGCTTTGCCGCGGTCGCCGATCCACATGGCGCGGTGTTCATGCTGTTCAGAGGGACCGGCGAACCGCCGGGCCCGCCAGTCGCGCCCGGCGCGCCGGGCCATGTCGGCTGGCATGAACTGCAGGCTGGCGATGGCGAAAGCGCCTTCGCGTTCTACGCTGGTCTTTTCGGTTGGACCAAGGCCGAGGCCATCGATATGGGCGCGATGGGGATCTACCAGCTCTTCGCGACGGGCGGCGCGCCGGTTGGCGGCATGATGACCAAGATGCAAGCGACGCCCGCCCCGTTCTGGCTCTACTATTTCAATGTTGACGCGATCGACGCCGCCGCAGCGCGCGTCAGCCAAGGCGGCGGCCAGATCCTCAACGGCCCGATGCAGGTTCCCGGGGGAAGCTGGATCGTTCAATGCACCGACCCGCAAGGTGCGAGCTTCGCGATGGTCGGACCCACCCGCTAATCGGTGACGCGCACCGTGAGTTGACTGCGGCGGACCTACACCGCCGTATCGCCTCGGCCGGACCTTGGGGAGTCTCTGCAGGATCGTCCGCATATTATCGTCCAGAGTCCCCCGTAGATCCGGCCAACGCATCCTCTGCGCGCGGACGGACGTTGCGACCGACGCCGGCTTCTGTGATAGCAGCGCCCAAGCCACAACCGGACGCGCGCACTCTCGCATGACCCACGAGCATCTCGCCGACATCGTGCACGGCTTTGCGCAGACGCGGGTGCTGGTGGTCGGCGACGTCATCCTGGATCGTTATGTAACCGGCGAGGCCGGCCGGCTCTCGCCCGAGGCGCCGATCCCGGTGCTGCGCCCAACGGCGCGCCGGGCAAGCCTGGGCGGCGCCGCGAACGTGGCGGTCAACATCGCCCGGCTCGGCGGGCAGCCGGGGCTCGTGGGCCTCATCGGGTCCGACCCGGCGGGCGCCGAGATCGAGGCGCTGCTCGGCGGCGAAAGCAGCGTGCGCGCGCGCATGGTCACGGCGCCCGCTCGGCCCACCACCGCGAAGACCCGCTTCATGGCCGGCGCCCACCAGCTTCTCAGACTCGATGAGGAGACGACCGGGCCGCTCGATGCCCCTGCCGCCGCCGCGCTGCTCGATGCGTTCGAGGCGGCGCTGGCCCAGGCCGATGTCGTGGTGCTCTCGGACTACGCCAAAGGTGTGCTCGGCGGCGCCCTGCTCGGCGAGGTGCTGGCGCGCTGCGCCGGCCAGGGCCGCATCGTGATCGCCGACCCGAAGCGCGCCGAGTTCGCCTCGTATCGCGGCGCCACGATCCTGACGCCAAACGAAACCGAGGCGCGGCTCGCCACGCGTATCGACGGTGCCGACGACGCAGGCGCGGAGCAGGCGGGCCGGGCGGCGCTGGAGGCATTTGGCGGCGAGGCGGTCGTGCTCACGCGCTCGGCCAGGGGGCTGACGCTGGTGCAAGCGGACACCCCGGCGCTGCATCTGCCCGCGCGCGCCCATGAGGTTTCGGACGTGTCGGGCGCGGGCGACACCCTGGTCGCCACGCTGGCCTTGGCCCTCGCCGCCGGCGCGCCGCTGGTCGAGGCAGCGCAGCTCGCCAACATCACCGCGGGGATCTCGGTCGGCAAGCCGGGGACGGCGACCGTGGGCCGGGAGGAGCTGCTGGGCGTGCTGCATGTGCGCGAGCTGCTAGCGACCGATCGCAAAGTGGCCACGCGCGCGCAGGCGGTGGCGCGGGTCGCGGCCTGGCGCGCCCAGGGGTTGCGGATCGGGTTCACCAACGGCTGCTTCGACCTGATCCACCCAGGGCATGTCCGCCTGCTCACCGAGGCGCGGGCCGCGTGTGACCGGCTGGTGGTGGCTCTGAATACCGACGCTTCGGTGGCGCGGCTCAAGGGGCCGTCGCGGCCGGCGCAGGGCGAGACCGCGCGCGCGACGGTCATGGCCTCGCTGGCGCCGGTCGATCTCGTGGTGCTGTTCGGCGAGGACACGCCGAGCGACCTGATCCGCGCGCTGCGTCCGGAGGTGCTGGTGAAGGGCGCGGACTATACAATCGACCGCGTGGTGGGGGCCGACCTCGTGACCGGCTGGGGCGGCAAGGTGCTGCTGGTCGAGTTGCGCGAGGGGCACAGCACGAGCGGCACGATCCGGCGCATGACCGAGCGGAGCGCGATGGGCAACGACTGACGCGACCGGCTTTGACACCCCATGAAATCGCTGCACAGACTGACGCGGATTGTGGAAGCGGCGTGCAATGTCGGACAGCGCGGCAGTATTGCGGCCGATCGAGACCATCGGGTTCGTCGGGCTCGGGGTGATGGGCGAGCCGATGTGCGGTCATCTCGCACGGCTCGGCGGCCGCCCGGTGCTCGGCTGCGATCTGCGCCCGGAACCGCTGCAACGCTTGGCGGCGGCGAGCGTGCAGCGCGCGGCGCCGCCGGAGATAGCGCGGCGGTGCGAGTTGATCCTGCTGTCGCTGCCCGACGGCCACGCGGTGCAGGCGGTCATCGCCGAATTGGAGCCGTTGTTAGGCTCCGGGCAATGCGTGGTTGACACCAGCACCTCGCCCGTTGCGCTGACGCGCGAAATTGGCGGCCGTTTCGCGGCCAAAAGCGTCGGCTTCGCGGACGCGCCGGTCGCGCGGACGCGCGAGGCGGCGGCGCGGGGCGAACTTAGCATCATGGTCGGCGCGAGCGAGGCGGTGTTCACGCACATCCGCCCGGTACTGGAAACAATGGGCACCGATGTGACGCATTGCGGTCCGGTGGGAAGCGGGCAGGTGGTGAAGATCCTGAACAACATGTTGGTGTTCCAGAATACGCACGCGCTCGCGGAGGCGATCGGAATTGGCCGGCGCCAGGGCGTGCCTCCGGACGTGCTGCTCGCTGCCATCGCCAAGGGCTCGGGTGACAGTTTCGTGCTGCGCAACCACGGCATGAAGGCGATGCTGCCGCGCGTCTTCCCCGAGCGCGCGTTCTCCACGCGTTACGCTATCAAGGATCTGTCGTACGCGCTGGAGATGGCGACCGAGTCGGGGGTGGCCGCGCCGGGCGCCGACCTGGCGATGCAGCGGCTGCGCGAGGCCGATCAGCTCGGCTACGGTCAAGCCTATCACCCGGTCGTGCTGCGCGTGATCGACCCCGATTAATCCCGCGACTCAGCCAGGCAATTCGGGCGCCAGCCGTTGTACGGCGGGCCGGTCCGGGCCCATCCAGTCCGCGTGCCGCGCGGTTTCGTCGAAATGCGCGGAGGTCTTGAACAGCTCGTAAGTGCCGTTCTGCGCCGCTTGCGCCGTTTTCTCCAGCAACGCCGCGAGCTGCTGGCGGTCGAGCGGCTTGAATTCCTTGGCCACCTTGAAGGCCTGGTCCAGCACCTGCTTATTGTCGATGCCGGTGATCACCACCGAGGTCGGCAAGCTGAGCGCGTATTGCAGGCACTCCGGAGCCGATACGACCCCGCTCTTCAGGATGATCTTGCTGCCCATCGACTTCATCCCAAGCACCCCGATCTGCTGCCGGGCGAGGTGAGGTAAAACCAGATGCGCGAAACTGCGATAGTGCGCGTCCATCACGTTGAGCGGCATTTGCACCGTGTCGAAACGGAATCCGTGCTTGGCGGCCACCTCCAGCATATAAAGGTGGATGCGCGGGTCTTTGTGGCCGGTGAAGCCGATATGGCGGATCTTCCCCGCCTTTTGCGCCTCCAGCACCGCTTCCATCGCGCCGCCTTGGTCGAAGATGCGGTCGGGATCGTCGTAGCGCAGCACCTCGTGATGTTGCAGCAAGTCGATGCGGTCGGTGCGGAGCCAGGTTAGGCAATCGTTGATCTGATCGGCCGCGGTTTCCTTATCGCGGCCGTCGATTTTGCTCATCAAGAAGACCTTGTTGCGGTAGCCGCCCTGGGCCAGCGCATCACCCATCCAGCGCAGGCTGCGATGTTCGTTGTAGTCCCAGCAATTGTCCATGAAGGTGATGCCGCGGTCGATCGCCTCGTGCATCAGGTGCGTCGCCTCCTGCTGGGTAATTGGAGGCTTGGCGATATGCGAGCCGCCGAGGCCGATTGCCGATACCATCTCCCCGGTGCGGCCGAGCGGGCGGTACAGCATCTCGCCCCGGCGTTCGCCGGGGTTGGTCAGCAGCGGCAATCCTGGCGCGCCTGCTTCCTCCGCCGGACCCGGCGGGTACTGCCCGGCGCTGCCCACCTTGTTCGCCTCGTCGGCCGGCGCGATGGATGGCGCTTGCGCGACTGCCTTGCCAGCCACGCCCGCGGCCAAGCCGCCGCCGACCACACCCTTCAGAACTGAGCGCCGTTCCATCACACTCCTCCTCCAGCCCATTCCGACGCGAACGAGACCGTAGCTCCCAAGTCGCGGCACTACCGGCAATTTGAGGCAAACCGATCACGCGCGCTAACGTCTGGGCTTCGGGGCGGCGGAGACGAAGCAACCATGCGGCATGTCCATCTCGATCCGGTCGGCGGCATGGCCGGCGATATGTTCATTGCCGCGATGCTCGATGCCTTTCCAGAACAGGAGCAGGCAGTGATCGCCGCGGCGGAAGGCATCGTCTCTGTACGCTGCCGTGCCATTCCTCACCGGGATCACGTCCTGACCGGTACGCGCTTCACCGTTCAAGACACCAGCCCCGAGCATCATCATCACGCCCACTCGGCATGGCACGCGATCCGGGACACCCTGCTGCGCGCCTCGATCGCCGAGCCCGTGCGTCGGCACGCCATCGCCATATTCACGTTGCTGGCCGAAGCGGAGGCGCGCGTGCATGGGATCGAGCCGGAAGCCGTGACGTTCCACGAAATCGGGGCAGCCGATTCGATCGCCGATATCGTGGGTGCTTCCGTTCTGATCGCCGCGATGGGCGAAGCGAGCTGGTCCGTTTCACCGCTGCCGCTCGGCGGCGGACGCGTGCGCACCATGCATGGATTGCTGCCGGTTCCCGCGCCGGCAACCGCGCTGCTGCTGGAAGGGTTTGACACCATCGATGATGGCGTTTCGGGCGAGCGCGTCACGCCGACCGGTGCCGCGATCCTGCGCCACCTCTGCCTCGGGGCCACGGCGCCGCGCGGTCCGCGTCGGCTGCAACGGTCCGGCATCGGGTTTGGCACGCGGACCCTGCCGGGGCTCAGCAATTGCGTTCGCGCGCTGGTGTTCGAAACGGTACAGGACGCGCGGGTGGCTAGGCATCGCGAGCTCGCGGTGATCCAATTCGAGGTGGACGACCAATCCGCCGAAGACCTCGCCGCCGGGCTCGACCGGTTGCGGGGAACACCGGGCGTCCACGATGTCTTGCAGATGGCGGGCCTCGGCAAGAAGGGGCGCATGGCAACTCATGTCCAGGTGCTGGTCCGGCCCGAAGACCTGGATCGCGCCACCGATGCCTGCTTCCGCGAGACGACCACCATCGGCCTGCGCACCCATCTGGTGCGCGGCCTTACGCTGCCGAGACGGCAGACGGAGGTAACGGTCGAGCAGCACCGCTTGCGGGTGAAGCTCGTGGACCGGCCGGGCGGACGAACCGGCAAGGCCGAGGCGGAGGACGTGCTGGCGCTCTCTGGCCACGCCGCACGCGCGCGCTTGCGCCGGGTCGCGGAACGAGCGGCCGAGGAGGAGGGCGGTCCCTGACATGCAGACGCTGGAACGGCTTCGCTCGGTGCTCGACACATTCGACTTGCTGGCTGTGGCGGTCAGTGGCGGCGTGGACAGCCTGACACTGGCCGCAGCGGCCCATGAACGCCTGGGCGGCCGCGCGCGCATGTTCCATGCCAGCTCTCCGGCGGTGCCGGCCGAGGCGACGCGACGAACGCGGAGTTTGGCGGATGCGCGGGGCTGGGCGCTGCATGTGATCGACGCCGGCGAGTTCGCCGATCCGGCCTACCGCGCCAATCCGGCCAACCGTTGTTTCTTCTGTAAGGCCGACCTCTACGGCACGATTGCGGGGCGCACGACCGCGCCGATCGCATCGGGCACCAACCTCGATGATCTCGGCGATTGGCGGCCCGGGCTCGTCGCGGCACGGGCGCGAGGCGTGCGTCACCCGTTTGTCGAGGCGCACATCGACAAGGCCACCGTGCGCCGAATCGCCGGACTCCTGGCGCTCGGCGAGATCGCCGAGCTGCCGGCCGCACCGTGCCTCTCCAGCCGCATCGAGACCGGCATCGCGATCGACCCCAAGGAACTCGCCTTCGTTCATGATGCCGAGCGCATGGTCGCGGCCGAGCTGCGGCCTCAGACCGTGCGTTGCCGAGTGCGGGCGTCGGGCATCGTCATTGAACTCGATCCGGCGACGCTGACGCGGCTCGACCCTGATGCGCGAGACCGACTGCACGGGCGGCTCTCGGAGCTGATGCTGGGCTCGGGACTATCCCGCCCGCTCTCTTTTTCCGCCTACCGCATGGGCAGCGCGTTTGTGCGGGCGTCGTCGTGACCGAGTTCGTGCTGGACACGCGACGCGCGGAGCGAATCGGCTTCGGCGAGGCGGTGTATGCCGCCGGCAAGTCGCCAGCTCAGATCGCCGCGATCCTGGAAGACGCGGCGGCACGCGACGCCTCCTTGCTGCTGACCCGGCTCGACCCGGAGCGGCATTCGGCTTTGCCGGCCTGGCAGCAGGACCGCATGGATTACGACCCGGTGTCTCGCACCGCGATGTTCGGCCCGGCCTGCCCGGCATTGGCGGGACTGGATGTCGCCGTGGTGACGGCGGGCACCTCGGACGTGCCGGTCGCGCGCGAGGCGGTGCGCACGCTCGGCTTCAACGGCCGCGCGGCGCTATTGATCGCCGATGTCGGCGTCGCGGGGCTCTGGCGCCTGCTCTCTCGCGTGGAGGAACTTCGCGCCTTCCGGGTGGTGATCGTGGCGGCCGGCATGGACGCGGCGCTGCCGAGCGTGGTGGCGGGGCTGGTGCCGGGGGTGGTGATCGCGGTGCCGACCTCGGTGGGCTACGGCGTCGCCGAGGGCGGGCGTGCGGCGCTGCACGCAATTCTCGCGAGCTGCGCGCCGGGGATCGTGACGGTGAATATCGACAACGGCTATGGGGCGGCGTGCGCGGCGTTGCGCGTGCTCCACGCCTCCGCGCAGTGTTGAACGCTGTTTAAACGAAACGAACCGACTGGCTGCTGGTCGTTCACATGGCGGTAGCTCCCCCTGTGTCGGCTGGCCAGAGGGTCAGGGACACCGGGGAACCGGCGGCTCCGAAGGAGCCAAAACTTCCCCGTTCATTGTTCAACCCGCGTGGGGAAGTTGTCATGGCCTAAGCGGCTAGCGACGCTTAGATTTGGGGATGGCCCGGCGTCTGGCGTCCCGTACGGGATTCGAACCCGTGTTACCAACGTGAAAGGCTGGTGTCCTGGGCCTCTAGACGAACGGGACCGGCCGACCAAAAAAAAGCAGCCCGTGGTGCCCAGGGGCGGAATCGAACCACCGACACTGCGATTTTCAGTCGCATGCTCTACCAACTGAGCTACCTGGGCAGGCCGGCGCGTTGGAAGGGCGGGGGATAGCGCATGAGGGGCGGCCGATCAAGCCAACCATCCCGCACAACCATGCCTAGTCGCCGCACTCGATAACTCGCTTGATGCGCGGCCCGCCGCCGGCTACCAGCATCACGCCGAGGAGCGTTCGGGCTCCACGGACGTTCGGGCAGCAGCATGACAATCAACCCCGACCAACCGTTGGCGCTGCGTTCAGCCCACGCGCTCCTGGAGGACGAAGCCACACGCGTGGCGGCTGGCATTCGGGGCGTTAAGCTGCTGATCCCGGGAGGCCAGTACGAGCGAAGGCCGGCTTCCGTCGTCAACCTGAACGAGCTGAATCCGGCCTTCCACGGCTACGCGCGGGACCTGGACCAACATGTTCAGCGGTACGGCCCAACGCTGGCGATCGTGCTCTCCGACGCGCTTGTGGTCGGGCAGGGGTCGGTGATAACCAGAAACGGCGTGCTGCTTCAGGAGAGTTGCCGCGCCATCCTCGAGCAGAAGCGGCTTCCGCCCGGCTTCCGAGCAGTGGGTCAGCAACTTTTTCTCGCGCCATCCGGTTCGATCACGACGCAGACCCAGCCATGCCTACTCGCAAAAGGACCGTGGTGGCGGAATTATGGACATTGGTTGCTCGATTCGGCCGCCTTGCTCGCGCTGGTTGCCGACACTCTGCAAGAGGACGGGATCCGGATCGTCGTCGGTCGGCAGACCGAACCAAGGATGCGCCAGCGGGTTGCTGAGACCCTAGACATGCTCGCTCCGCGCTTTCCGGTCCTGGAACATGGCGATGCGGAAACGATGCTGTTCTCGGACCTATGCTATGTGACGCCGGTCAGCGTATCCCCGCTGTTCAAGCTGCCGCACGCAATTCGGGGGCTGCGCCAGAAGCTCCTTGGCCCCAAGCCGGCCGCCAAGAGCAACAGGCGGATTTACATCGCCCGGGAGCCGGGCAGTTCGCGACGCCTCGTGAACGAACCCGACGTCCAGGGTCTGTGCGAAGCGCACGGATTCGAGATTTTGCGCCCCGAGGAGCTGAGCTTGCGCGAGCAAGCCCGTGTCTTTTCGGAAGCGGAGATCGTGGTCGGCGTCAAGGGAGCCGCCCTCACCAACATGCTGTTCGCCGACCCGGGCAGCACGCTCGTCGTTCTAGCTCCGAATAATTGGGCGGAGCCGTTTTTTTGGGACTTGGTCGGACAACTCGGGATCAACTACGTCGAGATCCTGGGAAGGGTGCAGGACGGCGTGGCGGAGCCACCCAACAGTCCGTTCACCGCCGATCTGAAGCTTCTCACAGCCGCGCTTGAGAAGTTCCGCCCCGGACCACCCCAGATCGAGACCAAGACAAGCGCGGCCGATACTGCCTCGGCGACGCGGCGATTCCCGTCATTGCCGGAGCATCCGGGACTTCCATACCAGGAGTGCTTGCGCCTGATTCACCGGACGAGGGAGCCGCGATCTTATCTCGAGATCGGCGTTCTTGATGGCCAAACATTGGCGCTCGCGGAATGCCCGGCGATCGGGATCGACGTCAGGTTTCAGCCACAGATTAGAATGCCTCCGATGGCTCCCGCCATTCTGCTCTTTCAGATGAAAAGCGATGATTTCTTTCAGCGATATGATCCGTCCGTGCTCCTGGAACGCGGCATCGACTTTGCCTTCCTGGACGGAATGCACCTGGTGGAAAACCTGCTGAGTGATTTCATGCATGTCGAGGCTTGTTGTGATCCAGGTTCGATAATTGTCATGCATGATTGCCTGCCGTTGGACCCGTACATGGCTGTCCGTGATGAGGGCGACGCCGCAAGCCGTCGCGAGTCTTCCCATCCGGCATGGTGGACCGGCGATGTTTGGAAAATACTGCCAATTCTGCAACGATACCGGCCGGATCTGTCCATTACCGCCTTCAACGCCCCGCCCACCGGCTTGGTGCTGGTCGAGAATCTAAACCGTAATGACCAAACGCTCCAAAAAAACTTCCAAACCATCATTGGTGAGTTCAGGGATCTGCAGCGCGAGATCGAAACATTTTATGCGACGGTGCCGAATATACCGGTTCTCGACACCAATTGCTTGACCTCGGTGGTCGAGAACCGCAGGTAGCCTTGCCTATGAGCATCAAACGCAAGATGCACCGTCGCGCCGAGGTAAACCCGGCCACCCACCTTCGCGTCCTGTTCGACGAAACATTCTACCTCGCCAGATACCCGGACATCGGCTCGTCGTCCTTGGCCCCGCTCGAGCACTACGTCCAGTTCGGCGCCAACGAGGGACGCGATCCGAACCCGTTCTTCGACGGCGCCTGGTACCGCGAGCACTACCCGGACGTCATTGGCTCCAAACTCACGCCGCTCCTGCATTATCTCACGATCGGCGCCGCCGAGCTGCGCAACCCGCATCCTCGCTTCAACGCCGCGTTCTACGCCGACCGGCACCCGGAAGCGGCCACCAATCCGCTGCTCTATCACCTGCTGGTCGGCCGCGCGCGCGGCTATCAGACCGAGCGGCCGGTCGATGTCGCCGATTATCTGCCGGCGCGCGGACCTTCGCCCTCTTGCCCGGCGGGGGTCACGGTGGACATCGTCATTCCGGTCTATCGCGGCCTCGAGGACACGCGGCGGTGCCTGAACTCGGTGCTGACCGACCCCAACCGTCCGCCGGGGCACGTCATCGTCGTCGATGACCGCTCGCCCGAGCCCGACCTCGCGGCCTGGCTCGACCAGCTGGCCGCCGAGGGACGGATCGTGCTGCTGCGCAATCGGCGCAACCTCGGCTTCGTGGCCTCGGCGAACCGTGGCATGGAAGCGGCGGGGCGGCACGACGTCGTGCTGCTCAACAGCGACACCGAGGTTCCCGCCGCCTGGCTGCACCGCCTCGCTGGGCACGCCTATGCCGGGCCGCGCATCGCCTCGATCTCGCCCTTCTCCAACAACGCCACGATTTGCAGCTATCCGAGCGCCGCCGGCGGGCCGCCGGCCTTCGATCTGCCGGTGGCCGAACTGGACGAGGTGGTGCGGGCCGCCAATGCCGGCCGGCAAGTGGATGTGCCGACCACCGTGGGCTTCTGCATGTATATCCGCCGCGCGGCGCTGGACGATGTGGGCGCGTTCGACGCCAAGGCGTTCGGGCGCGGCTATGGCGAGGAATGCGACTTCTGCCAACGCGCGGCGGCACGCGGCTGGCGCCACCGGCTGGCCTGCGACACCTATGTCTATCACCGTGGCGAGGTCAGCTTCGGCGAAGCCGCTGAGGCCGCTCGGCGCGAGGGCGACGCGGCGCTCGCGGACCGTTGGCCGGGGTTCAGTGTCGCCGTCGCCCGCCACGTCGCCTTGGGCGCCGCTGAGCCGTTCCGGTTCGCAATCACCGCGTCCCTGTTCCGCCGCTCCGGCCGGCCGACGATCCTATTCGCTTCGCACAGTCTCGGCGGCGGCGTCGATCGGCACATCGAGCTGCTGGCCGAGCGGCTGCGCGGACGCGCCAACGTGCTGCTGCTCCAACCGAGCGCGGCCGGAGCGGCGATCTCGGCGCCCAGTTTGCTGGGCCACGGGCAGGCGAAGCTGCCGCCCGAACGGCTCGATGTGCTGGCCGAGGTGCTCGCCTCGGCCAATGTCGTCCGGGTGCATGTGCATCACATGCTGGGAATGGATGTCGATCTGCGGGCGCTGATCCGGCGCCTGCGCGTGCCGTTCGATGTGACCATGCACGACTATCATCCGCTCTGTCCGCAGGTGAACCTGCTGCCCTGGCTGGACGGCGCCTATTGCCATGAGCCCGGCCCGGCCGGCTGCAACGCCTGCATCGCCGAGCGCCCGAGCCATGGGGCTCGCGAGATCCTGGAATGGCGCCAACGTCACGCCTGGCTGTTCTTCGAGGCCGAGCGCGTGCTCTGCCCGAGCGAGGACGTGAGGCTCCGATTGGTCCGCCACGGCTGGGGCGCGAGGGCGGTGGGGGCGCCGCACGAACGCGCGCCGGAAGGGCCGTGGAAGATCGTCGCCCCAAAGCTGAAGACGGGGGAGAAGCTGCGGGTCGCGGTGATCGGCGTGCTGGCGCCCCAGAAGGGCGCGCGCGCGGTTATCGCCGTCGCCGAAGCGGCGGAGCCCGCCGCGATCGACATCCGCCTGATCGGGTACCCGGAGGAGACCCTGCCCCTCCCTGCGCGGCGCCGCATCAAGGCGACCGGTCCTTACCGGGAGAGCGAGCTGCCCGCCTTGCTCGCGAAGGCGCGGCCGCATGTTCTTTGGTTTCCGGCGCAGTGGCCGGAGACCTGGAGTTACACGCTCAGCGCCGGGATCGAGACCGGCCTTCCGATCGTGGCCACGCGGATCGGCGCCTTTCCGGAGCGCCTGGCCGACCGCCGGCTGACCTGGTTGGTGGAGCCCGACGCCGGACCCGAGACCTGGATCGAGACGTTCGAGCAGGTGCGGGCCACGCTGCGTGCCCCGCTGGCGCCGCTGGCGCCGCGGCCCGCGCTGCCCGACTTCTACGCCGAGCCCTATATCTCGCCGCTAGCGCCAGTGCCGCGCGAGACCCGGCGCGGCACCGACACTGGAGGTCTGGTCGATCTGCGTCGGCCGGGCCGGGTCAGCGTCGTGGTGATCCCGGAACGCTTCGAGACCACCGGCATGCCGACGCCGTGCGCCTATATCCGGTTGCTCCAGCCGCTGAGCCATCCCGCCATCGCTGGCGAGATGGATGTGCTGCACGCGACCGCCGAACAGGCACTGAGCTATCGCGCCGACGTCATCGCGACCCACCGCCACGCGATCCCCGATCTCGAGACGGCGGAGGCGCTGGCGCGGCATTGCCGCCAGACCGGCGGCGCGTTGCTCTACGACTTGGACGACGACCTGCTGAACATCCCGGGCGAGCACCCGGAGGCGCGCATGCTTCGGCCGCGTTCGCGCGTCGTGGAGCGGTTGCTGCGCCGGGCGAGCGCGGTCTGGGTCTCGACCGCGCCGCTCGCCGAACGCCTGGCCCAGGTGCGGCGCGACATCGGCGTGGTGCCGAATGGGCTGGACGAGCGGCTATGGGGCGATCTCGGCCCGTGCCAGCCGCGCCGGCAGGGGCCGGTGCGGATCCTCTGCATGGGGACGCTCACGCATGACGGAGACTTCGCGATCGTGCGTAAGGCGCTCGCGCGCCTGCACGCGACCTTCGGGCACCGAATCGCCATCGACCTGATCGGCGTGACCGGCCGGAACGACCTGCCGGCCTGGGTGAACCGCGTTTCGCCCTCGGCGAACGCGAATCTCTCCTATCCTGGGTTCGTGAACTGGATCACCCAGCAGCCGGCCTGGGATATCGGCATCGCGCCACTGGCGGACACCGACTTCAACCGCAGCAAATCGGCGATCAAGGCGCTGGACTACGCGGCGCTTGGCCTCGCCGTGCTGGCCTCCGACGTGCCGGCCTATCGCGGCTCGCTGGCGACGCTCGTGGCCAACACCGAGACCGCCTGGTTCGAGGCGTTGAGCCGGATGGTCAGCCAACCCCGGCGCCGCCGCGAATTGGCCGAGCGGGCCAATACCGCATTCGGCTTAGACTGGACCCTGGGCGCGCAAGCTCAGCAGCGTCGCGGTTCCTGGACGGCGCTGCGGGAACATGGGAGGCTTCGTCCGCCAAGGGCTGTTGGCAAGTCCGCGCGCGGCCTCGCGATGGCTTAATGCCTGCGCGAGATGATCTCCTTTGATTCAATCGTTTGTGCGAACGCAGGCACGTCGCGCCGCTTTCGCGAAGCGCCTCATTCGTCATAACTCGTATCAGTTTTAATTCGCTCACCATAGGCAATCACTGCGACCGATAAAGCTACGGACGCAACCTTGTCTTGATGGAGGACAGCCCTATCCAAAGGACTTACTTGCACGCGATTGCATCCATTCCTTAAGGCGTCAGTGTGTACACTCAAAGTGAACGCGCCTAGGGCAAAACGGCAAAACCAAATCGAGGGGAGTGTGAGCGATGGGGAAGTGGATTGCGCCGGCGGCTTTGGGGTTTCTCGCGTCATCCGTGGCCTTTGCCCAGAGCGCGTCGGCGCAGGGTTTCGGCCAGGGTCACGGCGGAGGCAGCGCGTGTAGCGTCCCCCCGTCAGTCGTCAGCGCGGTTCAAGCTACGCTGTCTCAAGTCGTGCAGTCGGGGAATGGGGGAATCTTCACTCCGAACCGCATGTGGTCGGCGATCGTGGACAGGACGGGCGTGCTCTGTTCGGTGATTTCGATCGGCGATGCTTGGCCCGGCAGCCGCGCGATCGCCATCGCAAAGGCGAATACCGCCAATGGTTTCAGCAATGATGGCCTCGCGCTTTCTACCGCGAACCTTTACTCGGCGACGCAACCGGGCGGCTCGTTATATGGCCTGAACGACTCCAATCCGTTCAATCCGTTCTTCCTGCCGCAAGATCGGGGCGTCGGCTTCGTGCCGGGCGGTATCATCACCTTCGGCGGCGGCGTGGCGCTGTACTCCGGTGGAGAGGTCATAGGCGGCCTGGGCGTCAGCGGCGACACGTCCTGCGCAGATCACGCGATTGCCTATCGGATGCGGCATTTGGCGGGGCTCGACGGCATTCCTGGCGGGGTCGGCCTCAATGGAACCGACAACATCGTCTATCTCGCTCCCGACGAACCGCCGACCGGTTACGCGCAGCCGCACTGCTTGCCGACCGACATCACTCCCTGAGGTTTCGCGCAGCTTCGCGGGAATGAGCGGTGAATGGAGTTGTCATTTACCCGCGCCCAATACCGCGGAGAGCGCCTTGCGCGCCTGCTCGATATGCTGCCAAGGTACGCCGCCCAGAGGAAAATGCCCACCGAGGACCACGCTCAGCACGGCATTGACCCGCGCCAGGCGCTCACGATCACGCTCCGCGCCCGTCCGCCGCCACACCGCGATCAGCTCGTCTCGATAGCCCGTCAGCCAGCGTGACGCCTCCGAGAAGTCGTGACCCACTTTCTCGGGCCTCTCGGCCAGCAGCTTGTCGAGGATGCGCAGCGCCTGCCGGCCGATCTCAGGCGCGTTCGCCACCTCACTGGCCACGGCCGACGCCCCCAGGCCGCGCCAGCCGGCCCTTGCGCAGATTGCAGGTGAGCGCCTTGGTGGTGTGGATGCTGGTGTTCGGGTCGCCGTGGATCGCCAGCAGCACGTTGGCTATGTCGCCGTGGGCGAAACCGTCCCAGCCATAAACCCACGGCATTCCGATCTGGTGGACCCAACGCCCGTCGATCGAAAACGGCCGCAGGCGCTGGGTGACCAGCGCCTTGGCCTCGATCTCGCCCCGCGCGGTGGACAGCACCGTCCAGTCGAGATTGCGGATGCCGAATTCGGCGGCCAGTTCCGGCGAGATCTCCACGAAGGCCTCCGGCTGAAGCTCGGCCGTGTGCGGCATCACCCTTGTGGCGATGCCGCCGCAATGCAGCTCGGTTAGCCGGAAGGTGGTGAAGACAAATGGATAGCGCGGGTCTTCCGTCGCGTGGAACTCGTTGCCGGGCCGCTCCCAAAGCTTGGCCGCCGGGTTTTTCTGTTGCTGATAAAACAAGTTGCGCACCGGGCTTTCCACCGGCTCGTAATAGGTCGGCAGCGGCCCGTCCTTGAGCCCGGACGGGGCGAACAACTCGCACCTGCCGTCCGCCTCCATGATGAACGGGTCGGCGCCGCCCAGCGCCTCCATACCCTTGGGTTGGCTCGCCCAATCGGGGCGCATATCGGGGCGCTTGGTTTTGACGAAGTCCGGCACATCGTTGCCGCTCCATTCGCCTGCCGCGTCGTCCCACCAGATCATCTTCTTCCGCTGGGACCACGGATTGCCATCGGGGTCCGCCGAGGCCCGGTTGTACATGGTCCGCCGGTTCGACGGCCAGGAGAACGCCCAGCCGGCGTGACTGCCCGGTCCGTACGGCCCGTCCGGCTTGCGCGAACGGGACTTATTGTCGTGCTCGCTGGGGAAGACGCCGGTGTAGAGCCAGCCGCCGCAGGCGGTGGAGCCGTCGTCCTTCAGCTCCTGATAGCTCGTGAGCTGCTTGCCGTCCGCAATCGTGCAGCCGTTGATCTCGCGCAGGATCGCGGCGGCGTCCGGCTCGCGCAATGGCCCGCTCACCGGATACTCCCAGGTGAGCGCCTGGATCGGGCGGTCGCGTTGCTCGGTGCTGGCGGCGTACATCTCCTTTAGCCGCCGGCCGAGGTGATACACGAACCACGTTTCCGAGCGGCTATCGCCCGGCGGGTCGCAGACCTTGTCGTGCCACTGCACCAGCCGGCTGGTGTTGGTGACGGTGCCCTCCTTCTCGGCTGCCATCGCGCTCGGCATGAAGAAGATCTCGGTGCCGATGTCTTGCGGGCATAGCTCGCCACGTTGGACCAGACGGCCTTTCTGCCAGAAATCCGCGGTCTCGGTCAGCGCGAAGTCGCGCACCACCAGCCATTCGAGCTTCGACAGGCCGCGCTCGATCAGATCGGAGTTCGCCCCGCCCACGACCGGGTTCTGGCCGAGCACGAACTGGCCCTTGACCACCCCGTCCACCATCGCGAGCGTCATCGGGAGCTGCGAATGGTCGCCGGTCAGCTTGGGCAACAGGTCGTAACAGAAATCATTGTCCTTCGTGGCATCCGCGCCGTACCACGCTTTCAACAGGCTGATCATGTATTTCGGGAAGTTGTGCCACCAGCCCGTGGCCGGCGTCTCCGTCTCTAGGAACTGCTTCAGCGTGTGATGCGGCTGCATCGCGTTCGGCTGCGGCAGGTAGGTCGGCAACATGTTGTAGAGCGTCGGGATGTCGGTGCTGCCCTGGATGCTGCAATGCCCACGCAGCGCCATGATCCCGCCGCCGGGTCGGCCGATATTGCCGAGCAGGCCCTGGATGATCGACGCCGCGCGGATGATCTGCACGCCGTACGAGTGGTGCGTCCATCCGACCGCGTAACAGAACGCGCCGGTGCGCTCGCGCCCGGAGTTGCGCGCGATCGCGTCGGCCACGCGCAGAAATGTCGCCTGCGGGCAGCCGGTCACGCGCTCGACCATCTCCGGCGTGTAGCGCGCGAAGTGCCGACGCATAATCTGATACACGCAGTTCTTGTGGCGCAGCGTCGAATCGGTCGGCGGCGGGTGGCGCGTCATCTCCGCCTCTCCCGACTGTGCGTCCCTCGATTTCAGCGGCGGATGGTGTTCGGCGAGCGGCGAGGGGACCACTTCCCCTTTGTACTGCCAGGTGTCCACCTTGTAGGCGGCGTTATCGGCATTGAAGCCGGAGAAGATGCCGTCGTTGTCCTCGGGATCTTGATAGCCGTCCTCGATGATCGTCGCGATGTTGGTGTAGGCCAGCGCGAAGTCGCGGAACCAGAGGTCGTGCTCCAGGATGTAGCGGATCACCCCGCCCAGGAAGGCGATGTCGGTGCCCGAGCGAATCGCCGCGTGGATGTCGGCCAGCGCCGAGGTGCGGGTGAAGCGTGGGTCCACATGGATGACCGTCGCGCCGCGCGCCTTGGCCTCGGTCACGAACCGGAACGCGACCGGATGGTTCTCCGCCATGTTGGAGCCCATGACGGTGATCACGTCGCTGTTGGCGAGATCCCACAGCGCCATCGTGGCCGCGCCGCGTCCGAAGGTGGTGCCCAAACTGGGCACCGAGGAGGAGTGTCAGATTCTGGCCTGGTTCTCGATGTTCACCATCCCGAGGCCGCCGCCGAACAACTTCTTCATCAGATAGTTTTCTTCGTTGTCCAACGTGGCGCCCCCGAGCGAGGCGATCCCGAGCGTATGGTTAACCGGCGTACCGTCAACCAGCGATTCCACGAACGTCTCGTCGCGGGTGCGCTTCACCCGTTCGGCGATGCGCTCCATCGCCCACTCGAGCGGCCGCGATTCCCAGTGATCCGCGTGGGGCGCGCGATAGAGGATTTGGTTCACCCGCGCGGGGCTGAGCAGCATTCCGAGCGTCCCGGCGCCTTTCGGGCACAACGTGCCCTGATTGACCGGGCTGCGCGGATCGCCCTCGATATGGATGGGCTTGCCGTTCTTGGCATAGACAAGCTGCGCGCAGCCCACGGCGCAGAACGGGCAAATGCTGGTCCCGATCCGGTCCGCCTGCTCGAGCCGCGGACGCAGGGTCGTCGACAGCGTGCTCTTCGCCGCCTCCGCCATCACGTTCCCGCCAGCGAACTGGCGCGGTAAGGTCCAGTCGCGGACGAAACCGGCTACGCGGTCGGTCACGCTGCGGCGAAGCTTCGACATCGGCGGCTCCGAGATCACTCTGCGCGGCGACAACGCCAACGGGACGAAGCGGTTGCGCCGCGCCGGCCCGGTCATCGCCGTCATTGCGTATCACGTCGGAGCGTGCGAGAGGATCGGCCGTTCTCGGCGTTCGTGCTGACACTCAAGCAATGTGGGGTCGAAACGTGAAGAAGATCATTTTGCCGTTGCTGGGGCTGCTGCTCTTGCTCCCGCTGGCCGCCAAAGCAGAAGACCGCACCATGCTAGTCGTTGCGGAGTCCGTTGATATCAAAGCTAGTCCGACCGACGTTTGGAACTTGGTCAAGAAGTTCGGCGCACTCCAGCAATGGGATCCCGCCTTCAGCTCCACCCCGATCATCAAGGGTAAGGAAGGGGAAGTGGGTGCGATGCGAGCCGTGACGGTCAAGGGCGGACCTACGTTCCAGGAAGAGCTGCTGGCGCTGAACGAGCCGGAAATGGCCTTTACGTACGGCATCGTCCAATCGCCGCTACCGATCGAGAATTACCGCTCGACCATGACCGTCCGGCCGAACGCCAACAGCGGCGCGACCGTCGTTTGGGTCGCCAATTTCGCCCGCAAGAACCCGTCCGCGAATCCGCCGGAGGCCGAGAGCGACGCAGGCACCGTGAAGCTTATTAGCGACACGTATACCGGCGGACTGGAAAACCTCAAAAAGATGATGGAAAGCAAGTAGTCCTCACGCCGGATGCGGCCCAGACCGTATCCGGCGCGAAGCTGCATCATGGAACCGGATCACGCCGGGCGGCTTTAAGCGGCGGTGACAGCGGGGCCGCCATGCACTCGATCGAGGGGATCATAACCATCGTTCAGGAAGGCCGGTTCTCCCTGACCGATCAGGCTGGCGTCGGCCATCAATTCGAGCTGTCCCACCGCGCGGCGCTGGAGCCGGAGCAGCTCCCGCCGCTGCAACGCGATCAGGCACGCGTCCGTGTGAGCTACACGCCAGGCGAGAACGTGATCGGCCTGGTAGCGGCCCGTATCGACCGGCTCGACCGCTGAGGGGCGCGGGCGTCATGGACATGCATCCGCGCGTGCTCGAATACCCTGAGTCAAGCCTCGACCGCATGATCCGCGACGAGTCCGAACTTACCGCCGGAGTTAAGATCGAACCGGGAAAGTCCTACGGCTTCTTCACCGACACCACGCTCTGCATCGGCTGCAAGGCCTGCGAGGTGGCGTGCAAGGAGTGGAACAGCCTGCCCGCCGACGAACTTCATCTCACCGGCGACAGCTACGACAACACCGGCCGGCTTTCGGCGCACACCTGGCGGCACGTCAACTTCATCGAGCGCACCGTCCGCGCCGATGAGCAGCACGCGTTCCAGAGCGGCTGGCTGATGATGAGCGATGTGTGCAAGCATTGCCACAACGCGCCCTGCCTGGAAGCCTGCCCCACGGGCGCGCTGTTCCACACCGAGTTCGGAACCGTGGTGGTGCAGCAGGACATCTGCAACGGCTGCGGGATGTGCCAGCCGGCTTGTCCGTTCGGCGTGATCGATGTCAGCGTCACGGACGGCAAGGCGCATAAATGCACGCTCTGCTACGATCGGCTGAAGGGCGGACTGGAGCCGGCCTGCGCCAAATCCTGCCCGACGGATTCGATCCAATTCGGCGAGGTATCGGAACTGATCACGCGGGCGGAGGAGCGGGTCGAGCGGCTGCGCGAGATCGGCGTGCCGTCGGCCTATCTCTACGGCACACCCGGCGCGCCCGGAGCGACCGGCGGGCTCGACCATTTGCACGCCTTCTTCCTGCTCACCGAGCGGCCGGAGGTTTACAACTTGCCGCCGGCTCCAACGCGGGCATCGAACCGCACCATGCCGAGCCTGACCGCCGGTCTCGCCGCTGTGGGCGCACTCACCATCGCCGCGCTCGCGGCGTTCACCCATCGCGCCTGAAGGAGACCGTCTTGCCCGATGATTCAGGCATCCGTCGCCCGCCGGGACAGTGGGACGGCACGACCTATTACGGCCGCGAGCAGGTGAAGGCGGCGCCATTCAACAATTGGCTGGTCGGCGGCTACATTTTCCTGGCCGGGCTGTCGGGCGGGGCGCAAATCCTCTCGACCCTGCTCGACCTAACGCAGGGCCGCACGGCGGAGCGGGCCGTGCGGCGCGGGCAGTGGTTGTCGCTGCTCGGCCCCACCATCGGCACCGCCTGCCTGATTACGGACCTGCATACGCCGCGCCGCTTCTACAACATGCTGCGGCTGTTCAAATCCACCTCGCCAATGTCGATCGGGAGCTGGATCCTGGTGGCGTTCGGCATGTTCGCGTCGTTCACGTTCGGCTGCCGGATGGTGGCAGCGCGAGTGCCCGGGCTGCGCTGGCTGCGCGGCGTCTCGCGCGCCGCGCAGGTGCCGGCGGCGGTCGCCGGGGCGGGCCTCGCGACCTACACCGCCTCGCTGCTGTCGGCCACCAGCACCCCGCTTTGGGCCGGCGCGCCGCGCGCCACCGCGATTCGCTTCGGCGCCTCCTCGATCGCGGCGGGGGCGGCGGCGCTCGCGCTGGGCGAGGGGCGCACCCGGTTCGGCCGCGATCTCGACAAGATCGCCGTGATGGCGCTCGCGCTGGAGCTGGCGGCCACGCTCTCGGCCGACGAACAATACCGCCGCAAGGGCGTGGCCGACGCGCTTGAGACGCTGCCCGGGTTCATCGAGGAAATGGGGGCCGGCGCGTTCGGCACCGTGCTGCCGCTTGGCCTGCACGCGGCCTCACTCGCGCTGACGCGCCGTCGCTCGCGCGTCCTCTCCGGGCTGGCATCGCTGGCGATCCTGGGCGGGAGTGCCATCTTGCGCATCGCCTTCATGGCGGCGGGCGACGAATCCGCGCGGCGGCCAGATATCAGCCTGCGCTTCGCCCAGCCGGAGAATCTGCCGCGATCCGGCTGAAGCCATAGCGGTCAATAGCTCTCATTCCGCAGGCGGCGGGAACGGGGTCGGCGGCGGTAAGCCGGGCGGACCGGGCGGCGGCTCAGGCGGCAACTCGGGCGGCCCCGGGTTCGGCACCGAAGGCGGGGCGGCCGGCGGGGCACCAAGGGGCGGCTGGCCTGGCGACAGGGGCGTCTCCTGCACCGGCGACGGCACTGCGCTACTCGGCAGCAGCCATTCGCCCAATGAGTGCCGGACCTGATACTCGAACTCGACGTTCATCTGGTCCATCATCTGCCGGGTCAATCCATAGAGCGCCGCCGGCAGGTCGGCCACAGCGCCGGCAGTCTGGCGCGTCACGGTCGCTTGGGCGAACGCCGCCCGGATGCCGGCCGAGGTGTAGATATCGAGCTGGACCGACATCGTCCCGGTGATCACGTCGCCCTGGCGCGTGAGCGAGGCGTCGTTGATCGCGAACACGCCATGTCCCGCCGTGCCGTCGGCCTTGAGCCGCTGCTCCGCCATTAGCCGCAGCGCGGCGGTCGGCTGGATCGGGTCGAACTGGCTGACGTCGGGCGGCTGGCCGGAGGGCACGAACCGCGGCTGGATCTCGATCGAGGAGACGTTGAGGCGCAGCGGCAGCAGGTAGCTGAAATCCAGCGAGGAAAAATTCTGCGGAGTCGGCGGGGCTTCAGGCTCGGACGCGCAGGCCGCGATCAGCAGCGGCAGCAGCAGGGCCGAGCGGCGGGATAGAACACTCTTGCTCATCCGGGCGGGCTCCGTGCCGTGGCGGCTGAAGGGCAGGGGCGTCCGCGAGAGGGTCAGTGCCGCACGGCGCGGCCCTAGACCTCCTCGCGCGGGAAGCGGAAAGCGAAGTTGCAGAACTCGCACGTCATGACGATGTCCCCGTCCACCGCCATGTGGTCCAGATCCTCGGGCGGGAAGCCCTCCAGGATACCGGTCAGCCGGGCGCGCGAGCAGCGGCAGCCGTAGGAGAGGGCGCGGGCGCGGTGGACCGCGACGCCCTCGGTGTGGAATAGCCGGTAGAGCAGCCGGTCGGCCGGCAGGGCATCGTCCAGCAATTCGGCATCGGTCAGGGTGGCAGCGAGCGCGACAGCGGTGCGCCAGCTCTCTTCCTGGGCCTCGGCCGAGAGGTCCGGATCGACCTCGCCGGCTTGGGCGATTCGCTCCAGAATCAGCGCCCCGGCGCGCCAGCCTGCATCCGTCTTCGCGCAAGCCAAGTGCAGACCACAGCGGAGTTGTTCGCTGGTGCGGAAATAGTGCAGCGCCATGTCCGCGAGATTGTCGCCCTCGATGGTGACGATCCCTTGGTGACGGTGCTGCTCCGGCCCCTGATCGACCGTGAAGGCGAGGTAGCCGCTGCCCAGCAGCCGATCGGCGCCGGGGGCCGGATCGCTGGCGAGCAGTTGGCCGAGCCGCCCGCGATCCGCCCGCGCGTAACCGCGCAGGCCCCCGGTATCGGTGCAGTCGGCGAGCAGCATGGGGACCGCGCCATCGCCCTTGGCTTGCAGGCTGAACGAGCCGCGGAATTTGAGCGCCGCCGCGAGCCCCGCGGCCAGCGCCAGGGCCTCCCCGGTGAGACGGGTGACGGCGTCTGGGTTGGCATGGCGGGTCAGCAGCGCCTCGGCGAGCGGACCCAGCCGAACGAGCCGCCCACGCACCGGGCGTCGGGGCAGGAAAAACGGCGTGACCCCGCGCGGCACCACGATGTTGGGCACGGCGGGGCGATCGCTGTCAAGGAAGGCGGGAGTTGCGGGCATTGGCCCAACATAGGCGCGCATGGCCGACCGGGCTATGGTCGGAACGTGACTGCGTGTCTGCCCCCGCCGCGCCTGCGGCCAATGCGGCCCGCCGACGCCGAGGCCGTGGCCGGCTTGATCCGGGTCGCCTTCGCCGCCCAGCCGGTGCGGCTCGATCCGCCACCCTCGGCGCTCGGGGTGAGCGGGCCGGAGATCGCCGCTCATCTCACCCAGCATGGTGGCGCGGTGGCCGAGATCGGCGCCGTGCTGGCCGGCGCGGTGCTCTGGGAAGCGCGAGCGGATTGCCTTTACATCGCCCGGTTGGCGGTGGCTCCGCCGATGCGGCGTCGGGGCCTCGCGCGGGCGCTGCTGGCGCAAGCCGAGGCGATTGGCACGGAACTCCATGTGGCGCGCGTTCTCCTCGGTACGCGGCTGGTCCTGGCCGATAATCGCCGGTTGTTCGCGGAGTGCGGCTTTCTGGAGGTCGCGCGGCATGCCCATCCTGGATATGCCGCGCCGACCTGGGTGGAGATGGAAAAACGGCTCGCCTGACCGGCAGCCGATCAGGGGAGGCCGATGCCGGGGACCAGGGGATGGCTGATTCTGGCCGCGATCGCGCTCGCCCGGATCGGCTTCGGGTATCAGTTCCAGACGGTCGCGAGCCTCGGCCCGGAGCTGATGCGGCTATTTCGGCTGGACTACGCGGGGCTCGGCTCGCTGATCGGCGCCTACATGGTCTCGGGCGTGTTCGTGGCATTGCCGCTCGGGCTGCTCGCGCGCCGCTTCGGCGATCGCGCGGTGCTGGGGACGGGGCTGGCGCTGATGGCCCTGGGCGGCGCGGTGAGCGTCGTCGCGCCGGGGGTCGGCGGCATCGCGCTAGGGCGCGCGGTGGCCGGGGTGGGCGCGGTCGCGATGACCGTGCTGCAAAGCAAGATTGTCGCCGACTGGTTTCCCGGCCCGCGCTTCATGCTTGCCATCAGCATTTCCGTCGCCGCGTACCCGGTCGGGATCGGGCTCAGCCAGCTTGTCGCCCCGGTGCTTGCTCAAGCGTTCGGCTGGCCCTCGGCGTTCCTGGCCGGTGCGGCGGCGATGGCGCTGGCCACCGTCCTGTTTCTCGCGAGCTTCCGGGCCTCACCATTTGCGGCGCCCGTCCGGCGTTCGTTCTCGATGCCCGGGCTCGCCGAGTGCGCGTTGCTGGTGGTCGCCGGGCTGATCTGGACCACCTACACGGCCGGATATACCGGTTTTCTTTCCTATGTGCCCTCATTGATGGCGGTGCGCGGCGAGGGGCTGGTACTGACCGGCATCGTGATGGCGCTCGCCAGCTGGGGCAACGTCGTGGCCACGCTCGCGGGCGGCGGCCTGGCCGAACGATACGGCCCCTCGCCGGTGTTCCTGGCCGGCACGGTCGCGATGACGCTCGGCATCGCGGTGCTGGGCTTGGCGGACTGGCCGCTGCTGAGCGGTGCGGTGGTGGGCATATTGGGCTCGGTCCAGTCCGGCGTGATTATCGCGATCGGCACACTTTCAGCCCGGCCGGAGCACCGGGCGACCGGCATGGGCATCTTCTACACCACCTATTATCTCGGCGGCACGGTGGTCCCGGCGCTGTGCGGCGACGCGGCCGACCTGACGGGCGGCCCCGCGGGCGCCCTGTATGCCGCGGCCGCGGTATCGGCCCTCGCCATCCCGATATATCTGCTCCACCGGCGCATGGCCGCGCGCGAAGGAGGGCTGTCGCGCGCCTAGGCGGATCAGCCGAGCATGGGCCGGGTTCCCACCCGATCAATGCAGCGCCGTCAACTCGCGCGCGGAGATCGCGTTCAGTGCCCGGAGCCTCGCGAATAGGCTCTCGGCCGGAATATTGAAACCGCCGGCCTCCAGGCAGTCGGCGAACTTCTCGTAGACTTGCGCCTCGGTGAGCGGACGTGACGAATGCCCGGTGGCGCGCCGGACTGGGTCGCCCTTGATCTTGGCCCCCGACGCGAGTTCCACTTGCACGGTATCGGCGGGCGCGGCGCCGGGCAGATCGGGATCGTGCTCGCCGGAGGTCTCGGTCAGCACGCGGCGCATCAGGGATTGCACGTCCGGGCGCCGCACGAAATCGTCGGTCAGCTCCCGCAGGCCGACGCGCCGGGCGATGATCGCGCTCGCCATCGCGAACTCGATGCTGAACTTGGCGGCCAGCCCGGTCTCGGGGCGATGGTTGCGCAGCACGGTCGCGAAATAGTCGCTGATGCCAACCGTCACCCGCCTGACCTCGTCGGGCTTTACCGAATGCGCGGCCATCAAGTCGATCATGCCATCGATCGCGCGATGGGTGCAGTAGCAGGTGGGGTATTTCTTGATCCCGAGCCCTTGCGTGAGAATCGCCCAGGTCTCGCCGACCTTTGCCTCGCTGGTCCGGTCCTCGGTGCCGGTGGGCGAGATCGCGTGCAGGAACCCCTGCGGGTGTTCGAGCGCGTCGGGGCTGGCGGTGAAGCCCGCTTCCGCCAGGCGCGCGGCCATGATGCCGGCGTGCGCGGCACGCCCGGCATGGAACGGCTTGGTCATGGTGCCGAAATTCGCCATCAGTCCGGCGCTTTGCGAGGCGCCGAGCGCCAGCGCCGTCGCCGTCCGGCCGGCATCGAGCCGGCGCAGTTTCGCGCACGCCGCCGCCGCGCCGATCGGGCCATAGAGCCCGGTCGGGTGCCAGCCCTTTTCGTGCAGCAGCCCCGAATCGCGGCGGAACAGCTCCGCCCAGGTCTCGTAGCCCGCGATATAGGCGACGATCATGTCGGCGCCCGAGGAACCGAGCGCCTCGGCTTCCGCGAGGATCGCCGGCATCAGCACGGTGGAGGGATGGCCGCGCAGGCCGACATCGTCGTAGTCGAGCGCGTGCGCCGCGGTGCCGTTGATCCAGGCTGCCTCCGGCGCCAAGCCGCGCTCCGGGCCGAAAGTGAGCGAGCAGGGGCCGGATGGCGGGGCGATGACGCTGCGCAGGACGCGCACGGAGCCTTCGTTGCGCCCCGCGATCATCGTCCCGATGCTGTCGGTGAAACCGAGCCGGGCGGTTTGCACCGCCGCCTCCGGGAATCGGTTCGGCGAGAGGTCCGCGACGAACTGGCCCAGGGCTTGTGTGAGTGGTGCTGCCGTCAGCGCCATAACGATCTCCTGTGCTTGATCGTCGTGCCGGGGCGCAGACCAGGCGAAGACCCGGCATCCAACGATGGCTTCATACCAGACGGTTGCAGCGTTGGATGGCGGGATCAAGTCGGGTCAAGCGCGGCCACAACGGCAGTACAACGGCCTGGGGCTAAAGTGCATCCTTGCCCGCAATGCCTTCAGGCTGCCGCCCATCTTCACCGATCCGCAGCGGCCAGACGCCCCAGCACACGAGGCGTGTGGGCGCGAAAAAAGCACCCGCCTGTCGATCCCTCTCGGGCTCGAACGTCTGATGGGCGGAGGGTTGCGATCCACGCACTCACCGCTCGAGAGAACAGGAGATCGATGAGATGAAGAAGATCACGACCGTCGCCGCCTTACTGTCCGCGATTGGTAGCGGGGCCGCTCTGGCGCAGGGCGCTCCTCCTGGCTTCGCCTGGCACAGCGGTTGGCCAAGCCACATCCAATCGCAGCAGGTATTTGCGATGAACGCCCGCAAGGCGACCACAACGCGACCGGACAGCCGTACCGAGGTGACGAGGAACGCGGGTTCGTTTCCGACGTGGGCGACGCCTCGGGCAATCACTTCGGAAACTAGCGGTCAAATGTAGAGGGCTGCGATCCACGTAGCCTAACCTGGCCCAAGGAGGGGCGGTGCAGATGCAGTATTTGCTGCTGATATATGAGGACGAGCAGATCTATGGACCGAACAAGGACGGTCCCGCCATGCAGGAGATTGCCGCCAAGCACATGGCGTTCAACCGCGAGCTTGGGTCCGCGAGGGTGAATGGTGCCGGGCTGAAGGGCACGGCCGCGGCGACGACGGTGCGTACGGCGGGTGGCGTGAAGACGATCCATGATGGGCCCTTCGCGGAGACCAAGGAGCAACTCGGCGGTTACTACCTGATCGACGTGCCGGACCTCGACGCGGCCATCGCGATCGCCAAGAAGCTGCCGGTCCTGCAAGATGGCGCGGTGGAGATACGCCCGCTTCTCGGGGGCGGATGAGCGGCGCAGCGCTTGATCGCGCCGCACGGGAGGCGGGCGGACGCATCGTCGCCGCGCTCGCCGCCCGGTTCCGCGACTTGGACATCGCGGAGGAGGCGTTCGCCGAGGCTTGCGCGCGGGCGACTGCGACCTGGCCGCGGAAGACGCGCCGCGCGATCCGGCTGCCTGGCTATATCGGACGGCTCACCACTGCGCGCTCGACATGCTGCGCAGACGCCGCGTCAGGGAGCGGCTTCGGCCTGACCCGCCGTCGCCGGAACCCACCGCGGAAGACATCATGTCCGACGCCGCAAGTCTGATTCCCGACGAGCGGCTCAAGCTCATCTTCGTCTGCTGCCATCCGGCGGTGGCGGCGGAAGCGCGAGCGGCCCTGACGCTGCGCTTGGTCTGCGGGCTCTCAACCGGCGAGATCGCCCGCGCTTTCCTGATCGCCGAGCCCACCCTGGCCCAGCGCCTGGTGCGCGCCAAGCGCAAGATCGCCGATTTGGGCGTGCCCTTCGAAATTCCTGGGCCGGACGCCTGGCCCGACCGGCTGGATGCGGTGCTCTCGACGCTTGAGGTCGCCTACGCGAAGGCGCACGAGGACGCAGCCGGCGCCCGGCCGCACGCGGGCTACGCCGCCGAAATACTGCGGCTGACGCGCGTACTTACGGAACTATTGCCCGAGGAGCCCGAGGCGCTCGCACTGGCGGCCTTGGTCCGCTTCGCCGAGGCACGGCGGCCGGCGCGGCTCGACAAGTACGGGACGATGGTCCCGTTAGCGGAGCAAGACCCGGCGCTGTGGCGGCGTCCGTTGATCCAGGCGGCCGAGGTGTACCTGCAACGCGCCGCTGCTTTGGGTCCGCCCGGCCCCCGCGCGTTGCAAGCGGCGATCCACGGCGCATGGTGCGCCCGCAGGAGCCTGGCCGAAAGTCCTCCCTGGGCCGCGGTCCTGGAGCTCTACGATACCTTGCTCGCGCAGCGCGACGACCCCGTGGTCCGCCTGAACCGCGCGGTAGCGCTGGCCGAAGCGACAGGGGTGGGGGCGGCGTTGTCCGAAGTTGAGGCACTGAACGCGAACGCGCTGGCAGGCTTCCAGCCCTATCATGCGGTCCGGGCTGATCTGCTGCGCCGCCTCGGCCGCCTAGAGGAGTCTCGCGCGGCCTATGACGCGGCACTCGCTCTCGGGCCCGGCCCCGCGGAACGGCTTTGGCTACAGAGCCGCAAGCCTGCCTGAGCACTTGGCAACGGTGTTGCCTGTGAGAAGGCGCCGCCGAGGCTCACCTAGGCGGCGCCGTCCAGCTACTCCTCGGCCGCGACCTTGTTGCGCAGGACGCCGATGCCCGTGACCTCCACTTCCACCGTGTCGCCCGGCTTCATCCATAGCGGCGGCTTGCGGAAGGCGCCGACGCCGCCGGTGGTGCCGGTAACAATCACATCGCCCGCCTCAAGCTGGGTGAAGGTCGAGCAGTATTCGATCAAGGTCGGGATGTCGAAGCAGAGGTCGTCGATGGTCGCGTGCTGCACCTCCTCGCCGTTAAGCCGGGTGAGCAACGTGGCGCTTGTGATGTCGCCCGCCTCCTCCGGAGTGACGATCCAGGGGCCGAACGCGCCGGAGTGATAGAAATTCTTGCCGGGAATGAATTGCGAGGAATGGCGCTGCCATTCGCGGACCGAGCCCTCGTTATAGCAGGCATAGCCCGCGATCACCTCCTGCGCCCGCGCCTTCGGCACATGGCGGCAGCGCCGGCCGATGACCACCGCCAGCTCGCCCTCGTAGTCATAGGTATCGGACACTTTCGGGCGGATCATCGCCTCGCCGTGGCCGACCTGGGAACTTGGGGTGCGGGTGAAGATGATCGGCTTCTCCGGCGGCTCCCGCCCGCCCTCCTTGATATGCGAGACGTAGTTGAGGCCGACGCAGAGGATCTTGTCCGGGTCCGGGATCGGCGGCAGGAAGCGGACCTCGTTCAGCCGGTAACCGGCGTGCTGCGCGGCTGCCTCGGCGAGCGAGGTGGTGGCCCAGAGCGCGTGGCGCAGGCCGGGGGCCAGATGGCCCAGGTCGATCACGCCCTCGTCCTTGGCGATGCCCCAGCTCGGGGTGCCGTCCGGGCGGCGAAAGCTCATCAGTTTCATCGCGGTCTCCTCACCTCAGCGCACTGCGGTACGACAAGCCGCAAGGCCCGGCAAGGAGCGCACGAGCGAAAGGGCGGCATCTACCGACGCCGCCCTCAGGATCATCACTGGAAGTGGATCAGGACCGCTTGCGCCGGCGGACTGTGGCCAAACCAATAAGGCCCGCGCTCAGGATCGCGAGGCTCGCAGGTTCCGGAAGCGAGGCGGTGAAGGTCGCCCGCCAAGCCAGGTCACCAAAGTCCCCGAAATCGTCCCATTGTCCATTATTAAGCGTCGAAAACGTGCTGTTGTTGTCGAAATTCAGGCCGCCGCCGCCGTTATTTGCAACGTGGGAGGAGATGAGCCCCCATGAGTCCGTCCCGGAGGAATTGGCGGCGTCTGACGGGTCCGGCCCGGAGACAGTGAAGAGCGCGATGTAGCTGGCGCCGGGCGTCAGCGCCAGACCGCCGGTCGTGGCCGTGTATGGCACGAACACGCCGCCAGTTGGGGCGATGGTGAAAGGAGCGCTGGCATAAAGTGCCGGTCCAATCGCGCCCTGCGGTGAGTTCCCGCCAAGCAGCGAGCCGCTCCAGGCGTACACCAGGGCTTGGGCCTGTAGCGTGGCACTCCCTTCAGGGAAGAACGTGAAGCTTTGCAAGTCGCCACCCGCCGGCGCGACAAATGTCTGGCCGTAGGTCGCCGTCTGCGGCGATCCGAAGGGAGCTATGGAAGACGACCCATCCCAGGACGGCGTTGTGTCGAAACCCGTTGCAAGTGCGGGCCAAGCTCCTGCTGCCACAGAAGCGATGGCTCCAGCCGAGAAGGCTAGGAGCAGTCGCGAGTCGTGCCACCTGCCGAACATCACTGCCTCTTTTTGGTTAACCTTGCGCTTCCCGCATGGATTGGGAATGCAACGGGTTAACATGCATTTAATTCCGCGTCCAGCACGTTGTGAAGGGTCGCAAACGCTCGGATGCCCGGGATCGAGGCACTTAAGCGACGAGGTCCGCCAACGACGCCATCGTCGGCGCGGTCAGGTCCGGCGGATAGGCGGTGACGCCGAACGGGCGCCGGCGGCGGTCGATGAACGCGGCGCGCATCCCCGCCGACTTCGCACCCACGCAGTCGAAAGCGTGGTTGGCGACGAACAGCACCTGATCCATCGCCACGCCCATGATCTCGGCCGCCTTGGTGTAGGTCGCGACATGCGGCTTGAAGGCGTTGGCCGCCGCGACCGAGATCACCGCGTCGAAGCCGATGCCGTGATGCGGCCTCGCGGCTTCCAGCATGTCGGGATCGCCGTTCGACAGCACCGCCAGCTTATAGCGCACCTGAAGCCGGGCGAGCGCGGCGGGCACCTCCGGGAACGGGCGCAGCCGCTCGATCGCGGCGACCAGCGCGCGCACCTCGTCCGGCGTGTGCGCGATACCGGCGCGCTCCAGCACGTAGTCGAGGGAGCGGTGGCCGATCTCGCGATAGGGCGTGTGCTCGCGCCCCAACAGCGCATCGATCATCGAGTTCTCGTAATGCGTCCGCCGCCACCAGGTGACGAGCGCGTTGGGGTTCCCCTGCCAGCCCTTCGCCTTCAGATAGGGCGTGGCCGCCTCGACCAGTCCGCCCTGCATGTCCACCACGGTTCCGTACTGGTCGAACATGCAGACCTTGATCGTGCGCCTAAGCTCATCGGCGGTCATCCTGGCCTCCCTCGGCGTGCCGGGATACCATGGCTCGAGCCAGCGATGGAGGCCAGGCGATGACGGAAGCGGCACGGCTTCGCGCCCTGCTACGGGACCGGGAGCTGATCGTCGCGCCCGGCGCTTATGACGGAATGACCGCGAGGCTGATCGAGCAGGCCGGCTTCCCGGCGGTGTACATGACCGGCGCCGGCACGGCGGCCTCGGCGGGTTATCCCGATTTCGGGCTGCTCGGCATGACCGAGATGGTGGAGAACGCCGCGCGCATCGTCCGTTCCGTGGCCGTGCCGGTGATCGCAGACGCCGATACCGGCTACGGCAACGAGCTGAACGCCTTTCGCGCGGTGCAGGAATACGAGCGGCGCGGCGTCGCCGGCATCCATATCGAGGACCAGGTCTCGCCCAAGCGGTGCGGACATTTGGACGAGAAGGAGATCGTGCCGCGCGAGGACTGGCTCGCCAAGCTGCGCGCCGCCTGCGCCGCCCGGCGCAGCGCCGAGTTCGTCGTGATCGCGCGCACCGACGCCCGCGCCGTTGCCGGCTTTGAGGAAGCGGTCGTGCGCGCCAACGCGGCGCTGGAGGTGGGCGCCGACCTGGCCTTCGTCGAGGCGCCGCAAACGATGGAGGAGGTCGCGGCGGTGCCGCGGCTGGTGCGCGGCCCGTGCCTGCTGAACGTCGTTCATCGCGGCAAGACGCCGGCCGTCGATATGGGCGAGGCGGAACGGATGGGCTACCGCGTCGCGATCGTGCCCGCCCTGCTGCTCACGGCCGCGATCGCTGCCTGCGACGAGGCGCTAACGGAGCTGAAGGCAACTGGTCGGCATCCGCTGGGGCGGGCGGACATGACAGTGGGCGAGGCGTTCGCCCGCATGGGCGCCGAGCAATGGACCGCGATCCGCACCCGCTTTCGCGACCCGCCGGCCGACGCAACGAAACCACGGAGGAACATCGCATGATCGTCGTCCATCACCTGAACGATTCCCGCTCCCAACGCATACTGTGGCTGCTGGAGGAGCTTGACGTGCCGTACGAAGTGAAGCGGTACGAGCGCAACCCCGAGACCCGGTTGGCGCCGCCCGAGCTGAAGGCGGTGAACCCGCTCGGCAAGTCGCCGGTCATCACCGATGACAGCCGGACGATCATCGAATCGGGCGCCATCATCGACTACCTGATCCGGCGGCACGGCGGCGGGCGGCTCCAGCCCGACCCGGCGACTCCGGCCTATGACGAATACATGCAGTGGCTGCACTATGCCGAGGGCTCGGCGATGCTGCCGCTACTACTCCATCTGTATGTTTCGCGCCTGGGTGATGCCGGTGCGCCGCTGCGCCCGCGCATCGACAGCGAGCTTGCCAATCATCTCGGCTATCTCGACGGCGCGGTACGCGGCCGGCAGTTCCTGGTGGGCGACGCGCTGACCGGAGCCGATGTCCAGATGAGCTTCGTGGCGGAGCTTGCCGAGCAGTTCGGAAAGCGCGCTGCTTACCCCGGCATGGACGCCTGGATCAAACGCCTGCACGAGCGGCCAGCCTACAAGGCGGCGCTGGAGCGAGGCGGCCCGTACGGCATGGCGCGCTGATCGGGATTGGGCAAAGGGGAGGGACGAGCATGGTGACCGTGGGCAACGGCGAATACACCTACGAGCCGGTCCAGAATTGGGCGCAACTGCCGCCGGGCTGGAGCTTCAAGGAGATTGGTGCGGTCGGGGTCGATCGCCACGACAACGTCTATGTGTTCAATCGTGGCGAGCACCCGATGATGGTGTTCGACCGCGAGGGCAGGTTCCTCCGCTCCTGGGGCGAGGGCGTGTTCCCGCGCGCCCACGGCCTGCACATGGGGCCCGACGATACGCTCTGGCTTACCGATGACGGCGATCACAGCGTCCGGCACTGCACGCTGGACGGCAAGGTGCTGATGACACTCGGCATCCCCGGCAAGCCCGCGCCCTTCATGAGCGGCGAGCCGTTCCACCGCTGCACCCACACCGCGCTCTCGCCCAAGGGCGAGATCTATGTCTCGGACGGCTACGGCAATGCGCGAGTGCATAAATACGCGCCCGACGGCACATGGCTGCTCTCCTGGGGCGAGCCCGGCACCGATCCGGGCGAGTTCAACATAGTCCACAACATCACCTGCGATGGCGATGGCTGGGTGTACGTCGCCGACCGCGAGAACCATCGCGTGCAAGTCTTTGACTCGAACGGCCGCTACGAGATGCAGTGGAACAACCTGCATCGCCCCTGCGGACTGTTCATGCCGCCGGGCAAGTGCCCGATCTGCTACATCGGCGAGCTGGGCCCCGTGATGCCGGTGAATCGCGACATTCCCAATCTCGGCCCGCGGGTCAGCATCGTGGACAACACCGGCAAGCGCATCGCCCGGCTAGGCGGTCTGCACGCAGGCCTCGGCCCCACCGAGTTCATGGCGCCGCACGGGCTCGCGGTGGACTCGCGCGGGGATTTGTATGTGGGCGAGGTGTCCTGGACCAACTGGCCGCAGGCCTACGCCGATAAGCCAAGGCCGGAGAATTTGCGCAGCCTGCACAAGTTCCGAAAGCTGGGCTGACTACCGGACTGCGCCCGCCTCACTCAGCAGTTCCGCCATCGCTCGAGCGATCTGCTCGCCGGATGCCGGCTTGTGGAGCAGCGTCACCTGACCGCTCGGCCCGTCGCGGAGGTCGAGCCGTGCGACCTCGGTCGGAGAACCGGTCAGTAGGATCGCCGGTAGATCGGCATGACGCGCGCGAACGCGACGGATCAGGGCCAAGCCGTCCATGCCCGGCATCGTCAGATCGGTCACCAGCAACTCCGGCAGCACGCCCTGCTCTAGCGCGGTCAAGGCCGCCTCGGCCGAGCGGTAGGCCAGAACGGCGTAGCCCCTGCGCTGGAGTTGGGCCGACAGCGTTTCGCAGACCAGCGGCTCGTCATCCACCAGCAGGACCTTGGCGCCATACCCGGAATTCGGGGCCTCTGGCTGCCAGGCCTCGACCGGCTCCAGTTTTGCGCAAGGGATCCAAAGCGTAACCATCGTGCCGCGACCAGGCGCGCTGTCGATCGCGAGCGCGCCGCCCGAGCGTTCCGCGAAGTCCTTGGCCATGGCCAGGCCGAGCCCGGTCCCCTGTCCGCTTGTTTTGGTCGTAAAGAACGGCTCTGGCGCCCTCGCCAGCACGGCGCTATCCATGCCGATGCCAGTATCGGCCACCGACAGGCGCACATATGCGCCGGGCGCGGGCAGGGTGATGTGATCGGCCCCCGCATGTTCCTCGCGCGCCGTGAGCGTCAGCGTGCCGCCGCCCGGCATGGCATCTCGCGCATTCGCGGCGAAGTTGACCAGCACCGTCTCGAGTTGGGCCTTGTCGGTGAACAGCGTCGGCAGGTCGGGCGGCGCATCCACCTGGACCGCGATCGAGGCGCCCAGCGTATGGGTGAGTATCTCGCACAGGCCGTCGAGCAATTGCTGTGAATCGACCAGCGTCGGCTCCATCGAGTCGCGGCGAGCGAAGGCAAGCAGGCGGCGCGTGATGGCGGCACCCCGGTCGGCTGCGTCCAGGATCATGCGCGCGTAGCCGTTTGCTGCTTCAGGGTCACTGGCACCCTGCTCGATCAGTGCCGCGCCCGCCGAGATCCCCTGCAAAACGTTGTTGAAATCATGGGCGATCCCGCCGGCGAGCTGGCCTAACGCTTGCATTCGCTCGCCCTGCGCGGCGCGCACCTGGGCCGCTTCGCGCGCGGCAACCTCGCGGCGCAGCCGGTTTTCCAACTCCAGGTTCAACCGGTGCCGGTCCGCCTCGGCCTGGCGCAAAGCAGTGACATCGGACAGATTTTCCAAAACGGCGATCGGATGCCCGTGGGCGTCGCGTTGCAGCACCATGCGTACGGCGACGACCACCTCGGTGCCGTTACGCCGATGACGCACCAGGTCACCGCTCCACTCCCCATCGCGCAGCAGCGCGGTCTCGATATGGGCGCGGGGAGTGAGGAATTCGGTGGCGAGCAGCGCGTGCGCGTCCTTGCCGTGCGCCTCCGGTGCGGTCCAGCCGAAGAGCTGCTCGCAGCCGCGCGACCAGAACCGAATGGCGCCGTTGATCTCGCGGACCATGATCGCGGCCAGATCGAGTGTCCCGAGCAGGTCGCGAAGCTGGCGGTCCGTTCCGTGGACCGGGGTCCGGGTCAAGCGGTTCCAAGCCGAACTGCCGACGAGTCGGCCGCGCGCCCGGTCTTGCCCAGATAGCTGGACTGAATGAATGGCCTGCCTCACGTTGTGCGGCACCAGGGGTCTCTCCGAGGAATCGCCCTGCTCGCATTTTAGTGAGCGGATCTGCGTTACGCCACTAAAATTCAACTGCAGAGCAATCATACTCGCCAACAGAACATAGTTGTATGGACCCTCGGCGGTGTTAGCGGCGAAATAGACCGAAACTATTACGTACTCGATTTTCTCTAACCGCGCGCATGCTGTGGTGTTCTCGACCTGCTGCTGTTCTGGCCGTGGCGAGGAACCATGTCGATCGATGAACCCGCTGTTGCTCGCCGCTTTCCCTGCGATGCTGCTCCCATCGCCTCTTCGACGGCCGCGCCGCTGGCGACAGCGGCGGCGGAGGCGTTCTATGCCGACTGCTTGCGCGTGCTCGTGGGGCTCGGCGCGCCGTTCCTGCTGGCCGGCACCTATGCGCTGGCCGCCTATACCGGCATCACACGCCCGACCAAGGATCTCGACATCTTCTGCAAGCCCGGCGATTTCCCGCGCATCCTGAGCCACTGGCAAGATCTTGGCGGCGAGGTGGAGATCGAGGACGAGCGTTGGATCGGCAAACTGCGTCAGGGCGAGCGGTTCATCGACGTGATCTTCGCCTGCGCCGCCGGCACCATGCCGGTGACCGACACTTGGTTCGCGGACGCGCCGGGATTGGAGCTGTTCGACATCCCGCTCCGCGTCGTCCCCCCGACCGAGCTGATCTGCGCCAAGGCGTTCATCCAGCTCCGCCACCGCTTCGACGGGCCAGACGTCATGCACTTGATCCTCAAGCAGCACGATCGGATCGACTGGCGGCGGCTGCTGGCGTGCATGGAGCAGCACTGGGAGGTGCTGCTGGCGCATCTGCTGAATTTCCGCTGGATCTACCCGGCCGAGCGGGACCATGTGCCGGCTTGGCTGCTCGACGAGCTGCTCGAACGGCTCGGCCGGCAACGCGAGCTGCCGGCCCCACACATGAGGATCTGCCGCGGCCGGATGCTGTCGCACATCGACTATTTGCCCGACGTGCGCGATTGGGGGTTCGCCGACATCGGCGGCGAAGGGGAGCGGCGGGCGTGAGCAGAGATGGTCCACTCCAGGAGGCACCCGGCCGACTGCGCGTCGCGGCCATGGGCGACCTGCATGTGACCGAGGGCAACACCGCGCCGTTCCGCGACCTGTTCGCGGAAATCTCGGGGGCGGCCGACGTGCTCGTGCTCTGCGGCGATCTCACCGATCTCGGCAAGCCACGCGAGGCGGAGGCCCTGGTCGAGTGCTTGCGCTCCTGTACCCTTCCCGTGGTGGCGGTGCTGGGCAACCATGACTACGAGTTCGGCCAGGCGGAGGCGGTGGCCGGGATCGTTCGCCGCGCCGGGGTGCATCTGCTGGATGGTCAGTCCTGCCAGATCGGAGGCGTGGGGTTCGTCGGCGTGAAGGGCTTCGCCGGCGGCTTCGGCAACCGGATGCTGGGCTCGTTCGGCGAGCCCGCGATCAAGCAGTTCGTGGCGGAGACGGTGAACGAGGCGCTTAGCCTGGAGAACGCCATGCGCCGCCTGGCGGCCAAGCGGGTGTTGGTGGTGCTGCATTACGCCCCGACGGCCGAGACCGTGCAGGGGGAGCCGCCGGAAATCCTGCCATTCCTCGGCTGTTCGCGGCTGGCCGAGACCATCGATCGATTCGGCGTTTCCGCCGTGGTCCACGGACATGCCCATCGCGGCCGATACGAGGGGCGCACGCCAGCAGGCAGGCCGGTCTATAATGTGGCCATGCAGATCGAGAAGCCGACCGGGCGACCGTACGCGCTGCTGGAGCTGTGACATAGCGTTCAACGCTCGCGCAACGGCGTTCGATCTGTCGCGTTCGAAGTGGGACAGCACCGAATCGAAAGGAGCGGCCATGCGGTATGCGAGTATCGGGCTGGAGGTGGCGCTCGCCTTGGGGCTCACGGCTTCCGCAGCGCTCGCGGCCGGGCAGGGGGGCCAGAATCAAGCGGGCCAGAACCAAGCCAATGCCGGGCCAGCCGCCCAGACGCAGGATAAAAAGGTTCAGCACGGCCAAGGTCTGTTCCCGCCGAACGAGCCGATGCCCCAATACTCGACCGGCGCGAACGGCGTTGGCACATCCCTGGTCGCTCCCGGCCGGGAATCGCCCAACGCGGGGGCGACCGGGGTGAACGGCTCGGGCGGGACCAGCTTCGGGTGGCCGGCGCATAACTACGGCTACGGCACGCCGGCCAAGCAGCCCTGATGACCCGGTCTACGACCGCTCGATCAGCTCGATCTTGTAGCCGTCCGGGTCCTCAATGAACGCGATCATGGTGGTGCCGAACTTCAGCGGCCCCGGTTCGCGCGTGACCCTGCCGCCGCCGGCCCGCACCTTCTCGCAGGCCGCTTTCACGTCGGGCACGCCGATCGCGAGATGGCCAAACGCGGTGCCCTGGTCATACTCCTTCACCCCGTAGTTGTAGGTCAGCTCGATCACCGCGTTGTTGTCTTCGTCGCCATAGCCCACGAAGCCGAGCGTGTACTTGCCGTCCGGGACGTCGCGGCGGCGCAATTCCTTCATGCCGAGCAGCTTGGTGTAAAAGTCGATGCTGCGCTGCAGATCGCCAACGCGGATCATGGTGTGCAGAAAGCGGCTCATGCGGTGTCTCCCCTGAAGACGGTGTCGTTCGGGCTCAGGCCCAGCAGGAACAGGCCAGCGATGTCGGCGACCGCCACCGTGGCGTCGCGCTCGGCTAGGATGGCGCCCCCGGCCTCGAAGGCAACCCCCCTAAGCCCCGCGGCGGCGGCCGCGCGCATCGTGCCGAGGCCGATCGTGGGCAGGTCCGCGCGGCGATCCTGGCCGGGCTTGACCAGCTTCACCAGCACGCCCCCGGGGCCTGGCCGGGCGAGCGGCCCGCACCGGGAGAGCATGGCATCGGTCCCCTCGGCCGCTTCCACCGCCAGCACGATCCCTTGCTGGACAACGCAGCCCTGGCCGACATCGACCGCGCCCAGCGCGCGGGCCACCGCCACCGCGCGGGCGAGATCGGCCATCGCCAGCCCGTCCGGGCGGGCACGGGTCAGCAGGCCGGCGGGGGCGAGCGCCTGATCCAATATCTCGTGGGCACCGAGCACGCGGAACCCCTCCTCGCCCAACACCCGGATCACCGCCGCGAGCAATCCGTCATCGCCGGCGAAGGCAGCGCGGCCGATGCGGGCGAGGATGCGCGCGTCCCGCGCATTGGGCCGCAGCCCCAGCAGCGACGGCCGTCGAACCGTGCCGATCAGCACCAAATCGCGGCAGTGATGGGCGCGCAGCGCCGACAAGATCCGCCCGGCGGCGCTGATGCGGGCGAATTGGTGCGGGTAGGGAGCCAGCACGGCCGGATCGGCGAAGCCCTCCAGGCCCAGCATGAACACCGCCCGCCCGGCAGCTTGGGCTGCCGCAGCCACCTGCCCGGGGAGCGCGCCACCTCCGGCGATGATGCCGAGCCCCGACCGATCGCCGTCCATGCCCGATCCTGGATCGTCTGGGCGTTCCCTTAACCCGCGCCCCCCGATCGGGCCAAGGCTCCTCGCTTACACCCAACCTGTCCGGTTGCGTCGACTTCAAATAACCCCCACCCGACGGTCGGCCAAGGATCCTTCGCGATGTACACCCGAACCGTACGGTTGGCGTTGACCTTCCAAATAACCCCTGCCCGGCGGTCAGCCCTCCGCCTTGCTCGGCGTGCCGCGCGCCTGCTCGGGGCACGGAATTTCAGCTGAGATCATGCCGAGCAGCGCGCCCGCCTTCTCCTCCCCCGCTCCGGTCTCCGCCATCACCGGGCCAGGCTCGCCCTGCCGCCACTGCGCGAAGCGCACGCGCTCGCCCTCGATCACCGTGATCCGGCAGCGGCGGCCATCGTCCAACGCATAGCAATGCCCCACCTTGAGATCGCTGCGCTGCATCGGCTGAACTCCCGCTTGCCTGAACAACAGACGCGGGCGCGCGCGTCCGGTTGCACGCCTTGGCGCCCGTGCTGGACCCCTGGTTCGCGACCCGGCAAGATCGCGCCCAAGCAGGAGAGGAAACGCCATGCCAGAGCCCGGCCGCGCCCGCCCGACCCCGACACCGGAAACCCAGCATTTCTGGGATGGCACGCGCGCGGGCGAGCTTCGTCTGCAACGCTGCGACTCCTGCGCCAAGATCTATTTCCCCCCGCGTCCGTTCTGCCCAGCCTGCGCCTCGCGCGCGGTCAGCGTCGTTCCCGCCAGCGGTAAGGCCATCCTCTATAGCTACGTGATCCACCACCGTCCGGTGCCCGGCTTCACCCCGCCCTACGCCATCGCCGTGGTGCAGCTCGACGAAGGCCCTCGCATGATGACCAACATCGTCGATTGCCCGCAGACGCCCGAGGCGCTGGCGCTCGACATGAAGCTGGAGGTCGTGTTCCACCAAATGGACGACGAGATCACGCTACCCCTGTTCCGCCCGGCGAAGGATTGATCCAAATGAAACCAGGTGACATCGCCGTCGTCGGCGCCGCGGAGACCACTCGGCTCGGCGTGATTCCCGACCTGTCCCAAATCCAGTTGCACGCCGACGCCGCGTTGAACGCGACGGAGGATGCCGGGCTCAAGCCCTCGGACATCGACGGCGTGGCCACGGCGGTCGAGACGCCGCCGCAGATCGCGCATTATCTCGGCATCACGCCCTCCTGGGTGGATGGCACCTCGGTTGGCGGCTGCTCGTTCATGATCCATCTCCGCCACGCGGCGGCGGCGATCGCCTCGGGCTTGTGCACGACCGTGCTGATCACCCACGGCGAGAGCGGCCGTTCGCGCATTGGCGCGCCCCCGCGCAGCGTGCCGCCCTCCAGCCTCGCCGGCCAGTTCGAGCAGCCGTTCGGCCCGATGGGGCCGCCCAGCCTGTTCCCGATCCCGGTGCTGCGCTACATGAAGACCTACGGCGTGTCGCACGAGCAGATCGCGATGGTCTCGGTGGTGCAGCGCGAATGGGCCGCGAAGAACCCGCGCGCGACGTTTCGCGATCCGATCACGGTTGAGGATGTGCTGAACTCGCGCATGATCGCCTACCCGTTCCGGCTGCTGCAATGCTGCCTGGTGACTGACGGCGGGGGCGCGCTGATCCTCACCGCTGCCGACCGCGCCAAGGATTTCCCGCGCAAGCCCGTCTATGTCCTCGGCACCGGGGAGAGCGTCGAGACGCCGATGGTGAGCCAGATGGAGGATTTCACCTCCTCGCGCGCGTTCCGCGTGGCCGGCCCCACGGCGATGCGCGCCGCCGGGATCGCGCACAAAGACGTGGACCACCTGATGATCTACGACGCCTTCGCGCATCTGCCGTTGTATGGGCTGGAGGATTTGGGCTTCGTGCCGCGCGGCGAGGCGGGCCGGTTCATCGCCGAGCGCAACACCGCGCCCGGCGGCAAGCTGCCGGTGAACACCAACGGCGGCGGCCTCTCCTACATGCATTCCGGCATGTACGGAATGTACGCGTTGCAGGAGAGCGTGCGCCAGATGCGCGGCATCGCCCCGGCGCAGATCGAAGGCGCGAGGATTTCGGTGTGTCACGGCGTCGGCGGCATGTTCGCCGCCTCCGGCACCATCGTGTTCGGCAACGAGCGGCCTTGAGGGACGTAAGTTCGCGACTGCGAGTTTCTACCGTCATGCTCGCGAATGCGAGTATTCACGACTGCCTTGCCGGCACCAAAGTCGTGGATGGTCGTGACAAGCACGGCCATGACGGGGACAAGCCAGTCGCCAACTCACGGCGGAATTGAGAAACGTAATGTCAGACGCAATCTTCTCCGACCTCCGCGTGATCGACTGCGCCAGCTTCATCGCCGCCCCGGCGGCGGCTACCGTGCTGAGCGACTTCGGTGCCGATGTCGTCAAGATCGAGTCGCCCGCCGGCGACGCCTACCGCAATCTTGGCGCGCTGCCCGGCCTGCCCACCAGCGAGCACGACTACGCCTGGATGCTCACTGCGCGGAACAAGCGCAGCCTGGCACTCGACCTCCGATCGGCGGAAGGCCGCGGAGTCCTTGGCGATCTGGTTCGCGCGGCCGATGTGTTCATCACCAACTATCCGCAGCCAGTGCGACGCCGCCTTGCCATCACCCCCGATGACCTGATGCCGCTGAACCAACGGCTGATATACGCCGCCTTCAGCGCCTATGGCGAGACCGGCGAGGAAGCGGAGAAGAGCGGGTTCGATTCCACGGCGTGGTGGGCGCGCTCGGGGCTGATGGACCTGGTGCGCGCCGACCACACGGCGGCGCCCGCGCGCTCCGCGCCGGGCATGGGCGACCATCCGAGCGCGATGGGCCTTTATGGCGCCATCGTCACCGCGCTCTATCGTCGCGAGCGCACCGGCTTGGGCGCGGTGGTGCATTCCTCGCTGCTGGCCAACGGGCTATGGGCCAACGGCTTCCTCGTGCAGGCCAAGCTGTGCGGCGCCGAATTCCATCCGCGCCCGCCGCGTACCGAGGCGCCCAACGCCGTGACCAACCATTACCGCACGCGCGACGGGCGCTGGTTCATGTTGTCGATGCTGAACGAGGAGCGGCAGTTCCGCCCGTTCGCCGCCGCGCTCGGCCATCCGGAACTCGCCGACGACCCGCGCTTCGCGACTCGCTCGCCGAGCGCCGAGCCAACGCGCGTGCCCTGATCGGCTTTCTCGATCACGCTTCGCCGCGCGCGATCTCGCCGACCTGGCCGCGGTCATGCACGCCGCCGGCGTCACCTTCGGCGTGGTGGGAACGCTGGACGACATCGACACCGACCGGCAGATGCGCGCGATCGAAGCGTTGGTGCCGTTCGCGGGCGAGGATCAACTCACCGTCTCCAGCCCGTTCCAAATCGAGGGCGAGCGGAAACGGTCGCCCCGACCGGCCCCGTCGATCGGCCAGCACAGCGACGAGGTGCTGCGCGACGCGGGTTATGGTGAGGCGGAGATCGCCCGGTTGCGGGGGCTCGGTGTCATAGCTTAGGTTTTCCCATGATGGGTGCAGTCGGACGTACGTCCATTCCAGCGAAGTTCATCCTGACCGGATTGTTCCTGGCTTCGGCTGCATCGGTCCATTTCTCGCGGCCGGGTCCGCCGACGGCTTCATCGACCGCGTGGAACGGCTAAGAATGAACCGCAGGTGTTTATGGATCAGCCAGCGTGTCGCGGCGGACGTCGCGGCCTTTCGTGTCTGCGCTGAACCTCGCCTCCCTTTGCCGCTCGCGCAGCCATCCAATTGTCTATTGATGCGCTGAGATACGCGGCGGTCGCCGGGATTGTCGCGCGGTCGTGTTTGGCTGAATGCTGCCGCCGAACCTTCCCCGCCGTGCTCCCTCCAGTGCTGCGTCATCGGACGCGAGTCAGCTCCAGCCCATTGCCGAGGCGCACGACCAAATTGCCCGCGAGCCTTGATGATGCCGTCCCGGGATAAGCTCAAACCGTCGGCGCGATGATGCAACGCACGGGCAGCAGGAAACCTTGGTGGATGGTTTGCTACGTGCTGCTTGGCTTCGTCCAGAGCGGCCTGCTTCCAATCATCTTGCCGCTTGCGTCGCCCCCCGGGTCGATTGCGGGCCTCTCTTACGCAGCCTTCGCCGCCACGGGGCTCACGGCACCGCTGATCGGCGCGTGGAGCGACAAGCACCGCCGCCACCGGCTGACGCTCGCCTGTGGTCTTGCGCTGGGCGGGGTCGCGCTGCTGGCCCAGGCCCTGCCGGGCGGGCTGGCGCAGAGGATGGCGCTGGCCGCGGTGACCGGTCTCGGCGTGTCCAGCGCCATAACGGTGGCAACCATGTTCGTCGTCGAGGTGGCGCCGCGCGCGGCGTGGGACGGACAGATCGGCGCCTTGCAGGCCTGCATCGGCGGGGGCCAGTTGGCGGGGCTCCTGATAGCGGGCGTACTTGGGGAAACTCAATCTTGGCGCTGCGTTTCTGCTCGGCGCCGGAATGCTGCTGCTGGGGGTTCCACTGGCGCTTGCCCTTGCGCCTGATCCGGTCGTCAAGGTGGACCGTCCAAGCTTGCCCTCGAAACCGGCGCGAGGAGGCGACGCGACGCCAACGGGGCCGCACCGGGCGCTTCACGGCGTGACGCAGCGGGCGTTATCGGTGCTTGGCCATAGCAGCTTGGCTTGGTTCCTGGCAGCATGGCTGATCTCTTACACGGCGACGAACGGGCTGTCGGTCATGTTCGCGGTCGCGATGATTCGCGGCTACCATGTCCCGGCCACTTCGCCGACACTGGCCTACGCCCTCGGAGTGGGCTTCAGCTTACTGCTTTATCGGGTCGTTGGCGGCTGGGACATGCGCTTCGGCCCTTGGCGGGTACTCAGTGCCGGCCTCGGATTGCGCACTCTCCTGATCGCCGGCATGGTTGCGCTGGTAGCGTTACGCAGCGATGCCATGACGCTACCCATTCTGATTTGCTTTGGTGCAACCCAAGTCGTATGGCCGCTGCTATCCGTCGCCAGCAACAGCTTGGCGGTTACGCTGGAGCCGGCGCGCCAAGCTGAGGGTGCCGGCCTGCTGAACGCCACCACTTCGATCGGCGCGACGATCGGCGGTGTTCTCGGCGGTGTCCTGCTACGGGATGGCTTTGTGTGGCTGTGCACTGCGGTTTTGGCGGCATTGCTCGTCGCGCTACTCGCGGCCTTGCATCCAGGTTCGCGCCTGCCGGTGAATTGCCCGAGCCGCTGAGGGCTAACTACGGAGACCCAGAATGAACCCCATTGCCACTCTCTCCGCCCTCGTCTTCCTTCTCCCTCGCCGGCGGCCCCGCCGCGCCGGCGCCGGGGCGAGGAGGGGGTGACCTCTCCTATCTCCACGAGCAGGTGCCGTTCTTCACCTTGAAGAGCCCGCAATCCGCGACCGCGCCCGTAGCCGCGCAAGGCCAACACCCACCCGCCCCACGCCAGCGCTTGCGTGCCCGACCCGAACCTGCGGAACGGCCAGGTCTTGCGGCCGGAGCGTCCGCCGCTAGCCGCCCGACCGTCTACCCCGTGCTCGACTCCGCCCTTCCCCTTGTGGGAGAGGGCCGGGGGGAGGGGTCGAACGGACTAAACTTAGCGAACGCTCTCACCCGCAGGCCAGCGCATAAACCCTCCCCCGCCGCCTGCGGCAGCGGCAACTCTGCGGCTCTAAGCAACTAAGCGACCGCCCGCTCATCCGCACGCCAGCGCATAAACCTCCCCCGCCCCCTCGGGCAGCCGCAACTCCTGCCAGCTCCGCCCGCCATCGGCGGTGCCGAACACCTGCGCGGTCCTCGCGGCGAAATAGACCTGCTCCGGGTCGGAGGGATGTGGCGCCACCGCCATCAGCGTGTTGCGCGGCGCGGTCCTGTCGAACCGCTCCCATGTCTCCCCGGCATTCGCGCTGCGCCATAGCGAGCCGGTGCCGCTGCTGAACGCGGGGCTGAGACAGGCGTACAGCACCCTCGGGTCATGCGGCGAAACGCGAAGGTCGCGTCCGTAAGTATGTGCCGAGAACCGGCTCACCTCCAGGTCGCGCCAGGTCTTGCCGGCGTCGTCGCTCACGAACAGCCCCATGCGCACCGCGAGAAAGACGCGCCCCGGCGCCGCCGGCGTCGCGGCGACCGCGTGGCCATCGAGCATCCCCTCATTCTCGGTGTCGCTGACGATCCGGCTCTTGAGATGCGGAAACTGCGCCAGCCGCAGCAAATCGGCGGCGCAATCCTCCCAGCTTTCGCCGCCGTCGCACGAGCGCATCGCCCCGCCTACCTCCAGTGCGGCATACAACTCGCCTGCCTCGCGCGGGTGCGGCGCGATGCGCATGACGCGGCAGGCGAAGCTCATCTTCACCCGCTCCGGCAAGCGCGGGTCCGGCAGGCGCCGGAACGTCTCGCCGCCGTCCTCGCTGCGGTACACCGCGACTGGCGAGCCGCCCGCGTACACCGTCCTCGGATCGCCGGGATCGAACGCGATCGACCACACCTCCGTGTCGCGGTCCGGAAAAACCGAGCGCTGCCAAGTTCGGCCCCGATCGGTGCTGCGATACGGCCCATCGGAGGTGCCGGCATGGATCACGTCGGGGCTGCGCGGATCGACCGTCAGCGCCTGCGCGTCGGCCGTGGCGAAGACGTGCTCCCAAGCCTCGCCGCCCGCCTCGCGGCGGTAGATGCCGCCGGCGCCGCCGTCCTTGGTCGCGCGCACGCCCGCGTAGATGTATGTCATGGCGTCTCTCCAAGCTACCCGGCATCAATCCCGTTCAGCAGGAACGCATGGGTCGTGGCCGATTTCAGCCGTATCGCCTTCACCGGCCGATATTCTTCCGAGTGATACCATTCCGAGGCGCGCGCGGGGCTGTCGAACTCCAGCACAGCGAAGCGGTTGGTCGGCCGATCGCCCTCCAGCCGGCGCGGCTCGCCGCCGCGCACCAGATAGCGGCCGCCATAGGCGGCGATGGTGGCCGGCACCTTCGCCCGGTCCTCCTGGTACAGCACCGGGTCGGTGATCTGCAGCTCGGCGAAGACGTATCCCTTGGGCATGATTTTGTCCCGCGCGTTCACCCGCAAGCCAGGGCATAAATGTCCTTCGCGGTCTCCGGCAACGGCGTTTCCTGCCAGCTCCGCCCGCCATCCGTGGTGCCGAACACCTGACCGTGCCGTGCGGCGATATAGACCTGGTCGGGATCGCTGGGATGCAGCGCCACGGCCATCACCGTGCTGCGCGGCTCGGTCCGGTCGAACCGCTCCCAGGTCTTGCCCGTGTCCCGGCTGCGGAACAGCGCGCCCGCCTCGCTATTCGCGGCGATGCTCAGGCAGGCGTACAGCGTCGTCGGGTCGTGCGGCGAAACGCGGATGTCGCGGCTATAAGTGTAAGGCGAGAAGCGGCCCACCCGCATGTCCTGCCAGGTGCGGCCCTGATCGGCGCTGTGGAACAGACCCATGCGCACCGCCAGGATGACGCCGTCCGGGTCGGCCGGCGTCACGGCGATGGCGTGGCCGTCCAGCATCCCTTCATCGGTCGTATCGCTGACGATCCGGCTTTTGAGATGCGGCTCCTGGGCCAGCCGGATCAAGTCGGCGCTGCAATCCTGCCAGCTCTCGCCGCCATCGCGCGAACGCATCGCGCCGTTCACCTCCAAGGTGGCGTAGAGTTCTCCCGCCTGGCGCGGGTGCGGGGCGAAGCGCATCACGCGGCACGCGAAGGGCATCTTCGCGCGGTCGGGCAGGCCCGGATCGGGCATCCGTCGGAAATTGTCCCCGCCATCGTCGCTGCGGTACACCGCGACCGGCGAGCCGCCCGCGTACACCGTGTTCCGGTCATGCGGGTCGAAGGCGATCGACCAGACCTGCATGGTGCGATCCGGGAAGCCCAGCCGTTCCCAGTGCGCGCCGCGATCGGTGCTGCGATACGGCCCGTCCTTGGTGCCGGCATAGACGACATCGGGGCTGCGCGGATCGAGCGTCAGCGCGTGGGCATCCACGCCGGTCAGGACGTGCTCCCACGCGCCGCCATTCGCTGCCCGCCGGAACACGCCACCCGCGCCACCGTCCTTGGTCGCCGCCGCCGCCGCGAAAATGTGCGAGGAACCCGCCATTGCTTCCTCCTCTCGTTCTGGTCGACGAAGGCTAGGCCGCCAGCGCGCGGGTGGGAATACGTCTTCCCATCCGCCCCGCCGCGCCCGACACTCTGCGCCTGGTCAGGCGAGGGGAGGGGGCACATGCCGAACGTTCAGGCGGACCGTCTGCGCGAGATCGCCGAGGCGCTGCTGCGCGGCGCCGGCGCGCCGGCGGAGGAGGCGGCCACGGTCGCGCGCCTGTCGATCGGCGCCAACCTCGCCGGCCACGACTCGCACGGCATCATCATGATCCCGGGCTATATCGAGCGCATGAAGGTGGGCCACATCGTCGCCGGCGCGCCATGGCAAATCGTCCGGGAGACGCCGACCACCACCGTCATCGACGGCAATTGGGGCTTCGGCTACGTCGTCACCGAGAAGGCGATGCGCCACACCATCGCCAAGGCGAAGGTGCAGAACGTCGCCGCGGCCACGGTGTTCCGTCAGGGCCATATCGGCCGGCTCGCGAGCTATCCGCTGATGGCGGCGGCCGAGGGCATGATCGCCATGATCACCGCCGACTCCGGACGCAGCCCCAAGGCGGTAGCGCCGTTCGGCGGCGCCAAGGCGCGGCTCGGCACCAACCCGATCAGCTTCGCCATCCCTTCCGACCTAGAAGGGCCGGTATTCCTCGATATGGCGACTTCGGCGGCGGCGGCGGGCAAGGTGATGCTCGCGGTCGCGCGCGGCAAGGAGGTGCCGGACGGCTGGATCATCGACGCCGACGGCAAGCCGACGAACGATCCGCGCAAGCTGCGCCAAGGCGGCGCGTTGCTGCCGGTGGGCGGCTCCGAGGGCTACAAGGGCTACGGGCTCGCGGCGATGGTCGAGATCTTCTCCGGCTTGCTGACCGGGCTCGGTTTCGGTATCGACCCGGAGGGCCGACACAACGATGGCTGCTTCATCGCGGTGTTCAACGTCAGCGCCTTCCGCGACCTCGCCACCTTCAAGCGCGAGGTGGCGGAGTTCGCCCGCTATCTGAAGGACACGCCGGCAGCCCAGGGGTTCGAGCGCGTGTATTATCCGGGCGAGATCGAATGGGAACGCGAGCAGGAGCGGCGCCAGAGCGGCATTCCGATCGAGGACGCGACGTGGGAGGTGCTGCGTAAGCTCGCGAGCGAGTACGGGGTGGCGGATCGGCTGGGGTTCTAGATGAACGCGATGCCTTAATGGGGCGCTCGGCTGCAATTTTTCCACGTCATGCTCGCGCCTGTCGCGAGCATCCACGGCTCTCTTGCCGCACGCAAGTCGTGGATGGCCGTGACAAGCACGGCCATGACGATGGAGGCCGCGTATGACGCGCACACGCACACACGACAGACAATGACCATGACGTTATCAGCCCACACCCGCTCCAGCCTCCGCCGCCTGGAGGACGCCCGCTTCCTCACCGGCATTGCCCGCTATCTCGACGACATCGCGCCCCCCGGCCTGCTGCACGCGCATGTGCTGCGCTCCGCGTACGCGCATGCCGAGATTGAGGCGATCAATACCTCCGCCGCGCGTGCCTCGCCGCGCGTGCTCGGCGTGTTCACCGAAGCCGACCTGGCCGCCGACGGCATCGGCGCCATCCCCTGCACGGTGCAAGTCGCGACGCTCGCCCCGATGATCGTGCCGCCGCGAGTGGCACTCGCGCGCGGCCGGGTGCGCCATGTCGGCGAGCCGGTCGCGTTCGTGGTGGCCGAAACCGCCGCTGCCGCGCGCGACGCCGCCGAGCGCATCACGGTGCAGTACCGGCCGTTGCCAGCAGTCGTGGACGCGGCGGCGGCGATGGCGCCGGACGCGCCGCTTCTCTGGACGCAAGCACCAGGCAACGTCTCGTATCGCTTCCAGAAGGGCGACCGAGCGGCGGTCGAAGCCGCGATGGCCCGCGCCTCCCATGTCATCGAGATCGCGCTCGTCAACAACCGCCTGATCGTGGCGCCGGTGGAGACGCGCGGCGCCATCGGCCAGTACGACCCGGCGAACGACATACTGCACCTGACCGTCAGCGGCGCCGGGGTCCACGGGATGCGCGACGTGCTCGCCGACCACGTCTTCCGCCTGCCGCGCGCGCACATACGGGTGAGTGCGCCCGATGTCGGCGGGGGCTTCGGTATCAAGAGCGCGATCTATCCCGAATATGTGCTGCTGCTCTGGGCCGCGCGCCGGCTCGGCTGGCCGGTGAAATTCATGGCCGAGCGCGCCGAGGATTTCGTCAGTGCCGCGCAAGGCCGCGACAACCGCACCCGCGCGCGCCTCGCGCTCGACGCGGATGGCCGGTTCCTCGCCCTTGATGTGGCGACCATCGCCAATCTTGGTGCCTATGTCGCGGGCTTCGGGCCGGGCACCTCGACCAACGCACCCTCCACCGCGATGGGCGGCGTGTACAGTATTCCGGCGGTGTTCATGGACGTGCATGGGGTGCTGACCAACACCGTGCCGATCGACGCCTATCGCGGCGCCGGCAAGCCCGAGGCGAATTACCTGATCGAGAGGCTGGTCGATGCCGCCGCCCGCCGGCTCGGCATCGACCCGTTCGCGCTGCGTCGGCGCAACATGATCGCGCAACTCCCGCATAGAAGCGCGCTCGGCATCACCATCGATTGCGGCCGGTTCGCGGCCAACCTCGATGCCGCCGAGATCGCGGCCGACCGCGTAGGCTTCGCCGAGCGGCGCGCGCGCTCCGAACGCGGCGGCCGGTTGCGCGGCATGGGCGTGGGCTGCTTCCTAGAGACCGCGCGCGGCCAGCCGAACGAAGCAGCCGAGATCCGCTTCGAGCCCGATGGGCGCGTGGCGTTGCTCGTCGGCACCCAATCCAACGGCCAGGGCCACGAGACCAGCTATCCGCAGATCGCCGCCGAGCTGCTGGGCCTGCCGGTCGCCGCGTTCCGCTACGTGCAGGCGGACACCGCGCTGGTGGCGACCGGCGGCGGGCATGGCGGCGCGCGCTCGATGCACATGGGGGGCGCCGCACTCGCGCTGGCAGCCCGGCAGGTGATCGCCAAGGGGCGCGCGGTCGCCGCCCGGCTGTTGCAGTCAGCGCCTGACGATATCGCCTTCGCCGCCGGCCGGTTCACGACCAAGGACGGCCGCTTCATCGACCTGCTCGATGCCGCGCGCGCGGCCAAGGAATTCGACGCCTCCCTCGACACGCGGGCGGAGAATGTCTGCGACGTGTTCACCTTCCCGAACGGCTGCCATGTCGCGGAAGTGGAGGTCGATCCGCAAACCGGCGTCGTCAGCTTGGAACGCTATCTCGCAGTGGACGATTTCGGTCGCCTCATCAACCCGATGCTGACCGCCGGCCAGGTGCAGGGCGGTGTCGCGCAGGGCATTGGCCAGGCGCTGCTGGAGCACACGGTGTACGATCCGGGCTCGGGCCAGCTCCTCAGCGGCTCGCTTATGGACTACGCGCTGCCGCGCGCGGATGATCTGCCGGATCTCGACATCACGCTCGCCGGGGAGCCAACGGCGGCGAACCCTCTTGGCGTGAAGGGATCGGGTCAGGCCGGCGCGATGGCGGCGCCGCAAACCATCGTCGATGCGATCCTGGATGCGCTCGGGCCGCTCGGTGTGACGCATATCGACATGCCGGCGACGGCGGAGACCGTCTGGCGCGCCATCCGCTCAGCCGGTGCGCAGCAGTCGTGAGCCCTCGGTGCGCAGCCACGGGATAGCGGCCTCGGTGTGCGCGGTCAGGTGGTTCACCAGCGCCCAGAATAGCTCGCTATGGTCCATATGGCGCAAATGCGCGACCTCATGCGCGGCGACGTAGTCCTGCACGAACTCGGGCGCCATCACCAGCCGCCAACTGAACGCGATCGAGCCGTCGGCGGCGCAGCTTCCCCAGCGGCTGCGTGTGTCCTTTACCGAAATCCGTCGCGCCACCAGCCCGGCCGCCGATGCCTTGGCGACGGCCAGCACCGCCAGCCGACGCCGGGCTTCGCGGCGCAGGAAATCCAAGACCCGCCGGCGCAGGAATTCCGGCGCTCCGCTCACATGCAGTTCGTCCTCCGCGATCCAGGCGCCACCGCGCGCGTTGGTCACATGGCGGATGCGATGCGGACGCCCATCGATCGGCACCGTCACGCCATCGGCGAAGGGAACAGCATCCGGCAAACGCGCGAGGCGATCGGCGACCCATTCGGCATGGGTCATCAACAGCGCCACTCCCGCGCGTCGCCCGGCACGCATCGGCAGCGTGACAACCACGGCGCCGCCACGAGGATCGATCCGCAAACTAATCCGCCGCGCGCGTGCGCTGCGGCGCCAGGCGATCTGAGTGGGGCCGCCTGGCAGCGCAATGATCTCAGAATCCGGCAGCTCCATTCTGCCGGTAGATCGTGCCGTTGCCCGATTCGTCAATGACGAAATGCGCGCGCGACAGCCACCGTTGACAGCGCCGGACCATAGGCACAGCATCGGACGACGTCGCGGAAACAACCGCGATGGCGCCGGGGACGACTTAAGCCTGCGCCAGCAAACACGGGGGAAACAGCAATGGGTACATTCCTGAGCGCGCGCGAGCTTGCAGAGCTGTCGCCCGCCGACGAAGTCGCGTTCCGCTCTCCGGTTCCGACGCAGATGGTCTCCAACGGCGAGTTCAATCCGCTGCCGCAGACCGCGCGCCAGCGCGAGGTGGAAGCGCGGATCAAGGAGATGGCCGATACCACCGGACGCCGGCTTGGCTTGGATCGTCGCCGGTTCCTGCGCAGCGCCTGCGGCATGGCGACCGCCTTCATTGCAATGAACCAGGTCTACGGACGGTTGTTCGAGGTCAGCGCCGCCGAGGCCGCCGAGCCGGACGTGGCGGCCGCGCGGGCAAACGCGCTCGCCGGGCAATTCATCTTCGATGACCAGCTGCATTTCGTGCGCGACGACTACAAGGTGGAAGGGCTGCTAGTCCTGGCCGACTATGCGGCCCAGCACTGGAACCCGGCGCTGGCCAAGAATGGGCCGCTTACTTTGGACACCTATAAGTTCGACAATTTCCTGAAGGAGATCTATCTCGATAGCGATACTACGGTCGGCTTGCTGAGCGGCGCGCCGTTCGACGATCCGGCGGCGTGGTTCCTGAGCAATGACCAGATCAAGCACGCGAGCCAGACGGTGAATAGCATCGCCGGCTCCAGGCGGCTGCTGTTCCACTCCCTGGTCACGCCCCGGCAGCCCGGCTGGACGGAGGAGGTGGATCGCTGCATCGACGTGGTGCGACCGACCAGTTGGAAGGGCTACACGATCGGCGATCCCTTGGCGCCGCAGCACACGAAATACCCGTACCGGCTGGATGACGAGAAGCTGATGTATCCGTTCTACGAGAAAGCCGTGAAGGCGGGCATCACCACGATCTGCATCCACAAGGGCCTGCTGCCGAAGGACTACGAGACCTCGATCCCGAATGCCTGGCGCTACGCCGATGTCGAAGACGTGCCGAAAGCGGCGAAGGATTGGCCGCAGATCGACTTCGTGATCTACCACTCGGCGTTGCGCGCGTTCCTGGAAGACCCCGAGCCGGAACTCCAGGAATTCGAGCGCACCGGCTACATCCGTTGGGTCAGCGATTTGGCGCGCATTCCCGAGCAAGCCGGCGTGAACAACGTCTATGCCGACACCGGAACCTGCTTCGCCATCTCGGCGGTGACCAACCCGCGCTTCTGTGCCGCGATGATGGGCACGCTGGTCAAGGGGCTCGGCTGGGATCACATCTTCTGGGGCACCGATTCCGTTTGGTACGGCTCGCCGCAATGGCAAATCGAGGCGTTCCGCCGGCTGGAGATCCCGGAGGACATGCAGAAGCGCTTCGGCTTCGCCCCGCTCGGGCCGCCCGAGGGCGTCGTGAAGAGCGGCATCCTCGGCTATAACGGCGCCCGCCACTACAAGCTCGACCTGCGCACCGAGCTTGAACCCTGGCAGCAGGACGGCATCGCCAAGATCAAAACCGCCTATCTGAGCCACGGCTCGGATCGCAGCAACGCCGCTTATGGCTACGTGGTGAAGGCCGGATAAACCCTTCTTACCACCCTCGCGGCCCAGCGACGAACGACACCACGAGCGTCACCCCCCGGTCAGTCCAGCGCCACCTCAGTCTCGGCCGAGGCCGGCGCCGCCGAGCGGGGTCGGCGCATCAGCAGCAGCAACAGCAGCGCCGGAAGCGTGGTGAAGATCATCAGCTTGTAGTCATCGACATAGGCGATGATCTGCGCTTGCTGGTTGATGATGCGATCCAGCAAAGCCGCGCCGTGCGCCGTGGCGGGGTTGAGAAACCGGGCCGGCGCGCCGCTCTGCAAGGTCCGGTTGAACGGCGTCACCCAGGCCCCGATCTGCTCGTGGAGCGCCTGGGTATTGTGCGCCAGCAGCGCCGAGGTGATCGACACCCCGATCGCCGCGCCGATGTTGCGAAACAGGCTGAACAGCGCCGCCCCGTCCGTGCGCAGCAGCGGCGACAAGGTGGCGAAGGCCAGCACCTGCAACGGGATGAACACCAGCCCCAACCCCACGCCCTGCGCCATGATGGTCGCGATCAGGCGGCCCTCGCTCACGTCCGGCGTCCAGCCAGTCATCTCCCAGAGCGAGCCGCACAGCAGCAGCACCCCCACCCCCATCATCCAGCGCGCATCGATCCGGTTTGCCATCCGGCCGGCGAACATCATCGCCGCCATTGTCCCGATGCCGCGCGGCGCCATCACCAGCCCGGCGGTCGATACCGGGTAATCACCGAGCACTTGCAGCCAGGGCGCCATCAGGGCGGAGCTGGAGACGAGTATGGTGCCCATCGCGAACATCATCGCGAGCCCGGAGGAGAAGTTCCGGTCCTTGAACAAGCTCGGCCGGATGAATGGGCGGCGGGCGGTCAGCAGATGGACGACGAACAAATAAAGGCCCAGGCCGCCCAGCACCGCCTCGGTAATCACCTCGGTCGAGCTGAACCAGTCCTGGTCCTGGCCCCGGTCCAGCATCAATTGCAATGAACCGAGACCCAGCGCCAGCACGGCGAAGCCGATCCAGTCGAACGGCAGCTTCTGGCCCTTGCCGCCCGGCATACACAGCGCCAGACCGGCCGTGGCCAGGATGCCGAACGGCAGGTTGACGTAGAAGACCCAGCGCCAGTTGTAGAGTTCGGTCAGGTAGCCGCCGAGCGTGGGGCCGAGGATCGGGCCGATCATCACGCCCACCCCCCAGATCGCCATCGCTTGGCCGCGCTTCTCGATCGGATAGATGTCGAGCATCGTGGCCTGCGAGAGCGGCACCAGCGCTGCGCCGCACATGCCTTGCAGCAGCCGGAACACCACCATCTGCGACAGCGACTGCGCGGCGCCGCACATCATCGAGGTGATGGTGAAGCCGATCAGACAGCCCACGAACAGCCGCTTGCGCCCGTACCGCTGCGCCATCCAGCCGACCGGCGCGGTCATGATGGCGGCGGCGATGATATAGGAGGTCAGAACCCAGGTGATCTCGTCGAAGCTCGCCGACAGACTGCCTTGCATGTAGGGCAGCGCGACATTGGCGATGGTCTGGTCGAGCGCCTGCATGAGCGTCGCGCCCATCGTGCAGATAGTGATGATGCCGCGATAGGGCACCTTGGCGGGAACCGCTTCGGTCATGGCGCGGCCTCGATCCCGATCCGAACGGACACGCTAAAACAGATCAGCCAGCGCGCGGCTGTGCCCGGTGTCGATGCTCACCTCCACGCTCATCCCCGAGCGCAGTTCGGGATCGCCCGCATGGCGCTCGACGCGTACCCGCACCGGGATGCGCTGCACCACCTTGACCCAGTTGCCCGAGGTGTTCTGCGCGGGAAGCACGGAAAACTCCGAACCGCTGTTGGGGGAGATGCTCTCCACCACGCCATCCCAGGTGCGGCCCGGATAGGTGTCCACCGTCACCGCCACATGGTCGCCCGGCTGCACCCAGGTCAGCTCGGTCTCCTTCGGGTTGGCCTCGACCCAGACCCGCTCGCTGGACACCAGCCCGAAGGCGGCGGTGGCGGCTGCGAGATACATCCCCGGCTGGATCGTATCGACCTGTGTCACGGTCCCGTCGTACGGGGCGCGGATCACCGCGTCGTCCAGTTGACGCTCCGCCTCGTCCACCTTGGCCTGCGCCGCCAGATAATCGGGCAGGGTGGTCACATTAACGCCGGGATTGCCGCCGAGCTTGGCGAGTTGCACCTCGGCCTGCATGGTGAGCGAGTCGAGCGCATGCTGGTCGGCCGCGAGATGGAAGCGCGCGTTGTCGTAGTCCGCGCGGGTGACGCCGCCGTTCTTCACCAGCATCGCATAGCGGTCGTAGTTCGCTTGGTCGGATTGCACCTCCGACCGCTTCACCTCGATATCGCGCAGCATCCGCTGGTAGTCGCGCTTGGTGGCTTCCAGCCGCAGCGCCGTGGCCGCCAGATCGGCCTTGGCCCCGGCGCGCGCGATCTCGAACCGGCGGGTAACGAGCCGCAGCAGCACTTGCCCCTTGCTCACGTGCTGACCATCCTTGACCGGGACGGCGGCAACGATGCCGGATACGTCGGTGGACAGCGGCTCTTTCGCGGCCTGGACGTAGGCGTCGTCCACCGAGACATAACGGCCGCTGGTTAGCCAGAAGGTCAGCGCGCCCGCCGCGACCACAAGGATGCCGCCTACCATCAGCAGCGGGCCGAGCGCGTGCCGGCTGATCCGCGTTCGCCGCCTCGGCCGGGCGGTGATATCGGGCGCGACGGAGGTGCGGGGGGCGGCTGCCATCTGCGCCATCAGGCGACCTCCGCTTCGGCTACCGCCTCGCGGCGGGCCTGGGCCGCGCGCAGCAGGGTGGCCTTCATTTCGACCAAGGCTTCGGTCATCATCTCCAGCGTCGCCTCATCGAGGCCGGTGGCCAACATCCGCACGATCTCCGCGCGCTGCTGGTCGATCTCACGCAGGGTCGGATGGGCGGGAGGCAGCAGGTGCAAACGCCAGATGCGCCGATCCTTCGGATCGGGCCGGCGTTCCACCATGCCGCGCGCTTCCAGCCGGTCGATCAAGCGCGCGACGGTGATCGGCTCGACCTCCAACAGTTCCGCCAGCTCCTTTTGCGAAATGCCGGGCGTGCGTTCGAGCCAGATCAGGATGGCCCATTGCGCCCGGGTCATGCCATGACAGCGAGCGCGCTTGTCGGCGTCCACCCGCAGCAGGCGGGCGACATCGTGCAGCAGGAACAGCAGGTCACGCTTGAAGTCGGTCAAAGGAGTCGCCTCGCGGGGCAATGCCTGGATTATTATAAGCAGCGTTATGATAAGCGATCCAGGTCGGAAGCCATGCTCTGGACGCAAAGCGGATCTGTGTACAACTCTGAGGACGGTTAGCCGGCTCACTGGCCCGCAATCCCCGTGGGGCACCATCCTCATCAACGTGGTCGGCTCGTTGTGATCGGCCTGTTCGGCACGCTGACCTCCAGCCTCGGCGGGCGCTTCCCGTTGCCGGCTGAGGCCCGGGCTTCGTGATGATCGGCATGTACGGCGGGTTCACGACGTTCTCGTCGTTCAGCCTGCAAACCTTGGAACTGTTCCGCGACGATCGGGCCGGACAAGCGGGAGCGAACATCGCGCTCTCGATAGCGCTATACCTCGCCGGGTGGCGGCCGGGCACTACGCTGCGGCGGCACTCAATGGGTGGCGGCGGCGACAGCAGGTCAGCGCCGAGAACCTTGAGCGTGTCGTGTTGTTTGGATCGCGCGCGATGACGCGAAGGAGGACTCCGATTACGATATTGCCGTTTTCAGAGATGCCGAATTTCGACGACGCCGCCCGGCGCAATGGCCACTTCTCTACACCAGGAATCGCATCAGATTGACGGACGTGACGCGCCGGTGCCACGCTGGTGTGCGTCATTTAGGGCGGGGATGCAGAGTTTAAGCTGCGGCCTAGGGAAAATGGGGGGAAACAATGCTTGGACGACGGGATCTGATCATGGGTGGGACTTTGAGCATGGCCTCCCTGCGAGCCGCGGCCCAAGCGGCGCGTCCCGGCCAGCCTGAGCTGATCGAGGTAGCAAGTTCGCCTCGTTTCATCTGGAATGCAGTCGCACTGACGCGGCGAGGCCGCATTTTCGTTGGAATGCCGCGCTGGCCGGGGTTCGATGGCACTCCCTCTGTTGCCGAGGTGATGCCGAATGGCTCTCTGGCGCCATACCCGGGCGGAGAGTGGAACACCTGGGAGCGTGGCAAAAGCGTGGACAATGCCTTCGTCTGCGTGAACACGGTCCACATCTTTGATGATGACTTCGCTCTGGGTGGTCGATCAGGGCGCCCCGTTCTTCGGCGGCACCATCCCGGGCGCACAGAAGGTCGTGCAGATCGATACCAAGTCTAACCAGGTTGCCCGTGTGCTTCGCTTCGGGCCCGACATTCTGCCTCCGGGGGCCGGCCTGAACGACATCCGCATCCATGGCCAGACCGCCTATTTCACCGATTCGGGTCTCGGCGGCATCGTCATTGTCGATCTGGTGAGCGGTCAGGCGCTGCGGCGGCTGTCCAGGACGCGCTTCACAATGGCGGACCCCAATCGTCCACCACGGGCCGGGCTGCGGCCAATTTTTGCAGGCGAAACCCCAATCGGGGAGGACGGCGTGATTGTCCGCTTGCCCAACGGCAAGGTGCTGACGGTCAACTCCGACCCGATCGAGCTCAGCCCGCACGGCGACTGGCTCTATTTCCAGCCGCTGTCAGGCCCGCTTTGGCGTGTACCGGACGCAGGACCTGACCGATGCCTCGCTGGCCGAGGAGCGGCTGGAAGCGGATGTGGAATACGTCTTCGACACCCCGCCTCTGGTTGGAACGATCATGGACAATCGCGGCAATATTCTGCTCGCCGAGATGGCGCGTCCGCGCATCACAGTGCTGACGCCGGAAGGCTGGACACGCACCCTGATCGAGGATGACCGCATCTCAGGGCCGGATGCGTTGTTCATCGATTATGAGCGCTATCTCTACATTCCGGTGCCGCAGTTGACGCGCATGGCGTTCTTCCAAGGCCCGCACGGCGTGTCGAAACAGCAACTGCCGTTCCGTATTTACAAGCTCAAGCTGCCGGAGTGGCTCGGCGAGCGCGTTTCCAGCAATGGGTGATGGCGGAATAGCCTAGCTCGCGCGCTCGCGCCTGCGCATGATCTCATCGGAATCGCGGCACACGGACGGCCGCGGAGCGGAGAAACCGATGCTCGAGGCGCTCGTGATCGCGGTCGGCGTTCTGCTCTGCGCGGCGCCGGCCGGGGCGCAGCCCGCCAATCAGCCCGCCAATCAGCCTGGCGCCCCCGGCACGGCTCGAACCCATGAACAGCAAGCCGGCTTCGCGCGCGAGCAGGCGCAGCACGAGCGACGGCAGGCACAACGGCTCGCCGCGACCGGCCAGCAGGATGCGGCCCGACAGGCCGAGCTGCGCGCCCGGCGCTGGGACCAGGTCGCGCGGAACCAGGAGCACATGGCCATGCAGAACTATCGCCAGCGCGTCATCACCCACTAACGGCGGCGCGCGCGGTGCGGCGCCGGCCGCTCGATCCCGGCGCGCTCTCCCGCTCGCGCTCCAGCAGCCGGCGCTTGCGCTCGATCCCCCAGCGATAGCCGGTCAGATCGCCGTCGCGGCCGATGACACGATGGCACGGCACCGCGAGCGCCACCGGGTTTGCCGCGCAGCAGCGGGCCACCGCCCGCACCGCTTGCTTGTTGCCGATCGTCTCGGCCAACTCGGCGTAGGAGCGGGTCTCGCCCGGCGGGATGCTGCACAGCGCCTGCCAGACCCGGCGTTGGAACGCCGTCCCGCGCAGGTCGAGCGGCAGCGCGAGTGCTTCGCGCGGCTCCTCGATGAAGCTCAGCACCACGCGCACCGTCTCGGCCAGGCCAGGGTCGTCGCGCACCAGTCGCGCGCGGGGAAAGCGCCGGCGGAGGTCGCCAAGCAGCGCCTCGTCCGGCTCGGCGAAGCCGATGAAGCAGACCCCGTTTGCGGTCGCGCCAACCAGCAGCCGGCCGAACGGGCAATCGGCGAGCGCGGTGCGGATCACCTCGCCCGCGCCGCCGCGCCGCGCCGCCCCCGGTGTCATGCCGAGCAGCGCGCCGGTGCGCTCATAGACCCGGCTTTCCGAGCCGAACCCGGCCTCGGCCACCGCGTCGGCCACCCGGTCGCCGGCCGCCAACGCCTCGTGCAGCCGGCGAGCGCGCACGCTCTCGGCGTAGCTGCGCGGCGTGACCCCGGTATGGGCGCGGAACATCCGCAGGAAGTGGAACGGCGAATAGCCGGCGCGGGCGGCAAGCAACTCGAGCGACGGGATCGCCTCGGCCGTCTCCATGAAGGCGCAGGCGTCGCGCACCACCGCTTCGGCGATGCGCGCCCGCTCGCCCTTCGGGTCGCACCGGCGGCAGGCGCGGAAGCCGGCCGCCTCGGCCTGCTCGACATTGCGGAAGAACCGGACATTGCGCCTGAGCGGGCGCGGCGAGGGGCAGCCCGAGCGGCAATAGACGCCCATCGTGCTCACGGCATACAGGAAGTCCCCGGGCTCGCGGCGCAGCACCTTGTCCCAAAGCAACTCCTCGGGAGGCAGGTCGGCGATCGGTGCGTAGGTCATGGCACGTGCTCCGGTGATGTCTGTCACCGTAACCTGGGCCGCCGGCTCGGGAACGGCCATCCGCCGCTTGCCCCGGCTCAGGTGCTCAGCCCAGCGAGAGAATGATCTGCCGGAACGCCTCCTCCGGAAACGCCTTCAGCGAGGTGGTGCGCAGATTGCCCTGGCGCCCCAGCAGTAGCATGAAGCGGGCGGACACCGCGTCGTCCGGCGCCTCGTAGGCGCCGACGAGGTCGTACTCGCCCAAGGTCATGTAAAGCGATGTGAAGTGCCCGCCCATTTCCTCAAGTGCCCGTCTGGCCTGGTCGAGCCGGGCTGGGCTGTCGGCGACATGGCGGATGCCCTGATCGGTCCATTTTGCCAGCATGACATAGATCGGCATGGCTTCCTCCACTGTTCTCTTGTACGGAGCGGGCGACCGGCTCTCTTGTACGGAGCGGGCGACCGGCCGGTGGCCGGCCTGGAGGTGATCCTGGCTGCAAGTGGGCGTGATGGCCACACCGATCCGGCCGGCACCCCCTGGACAGTCCCTCCCGATGCGCGGAGAATTACCCCTCGAACAGTCGATTCATCGTTGCAAACTGGCACGATGCAAGCTTTACCTCACGCTCAGGTTCAACAGCGCCGGAACCCTCGGCGGCTACAGGAGAATTGGATGCGCCTTGCCCTGACCTGTCTGATCTCGGTCGGTCTGGCCGCCGCTGGCCTGTTCGTCGGGCAAACGGCTGGCGCGGTGCCTTGCGCCAATGCGGTCGATCAGGGCGCGTTCGATGTCGCCGGGCTCAAGAGCGAACTGATGGTCACGGCGCTCTCCTGCAACCAGCGGGACCAGTACAACCAGTTCGTCGCGCGGTTCCGCCCCGACCTGCTGCGCGAGGAGCGGGCGCTGAACGCCTATTTCTCCCGTGCCTTCGGCAAGCGCGCCCGCCAAGCGCATGACGACTACATCACCAGCCTCGCCAACAGCCAGTCCGAGGCCGGTGTGCAGAGGGGCACGCTGTTCTGCCAGGAACACGCCTCGCTGTTCCCCTCGGTGCTCAGCTTGCGCGGCCCGGGCCAGCTGGTGAGCTTCGCGGCGCATCAGACCGTTTCCCAGCCGGTCACGTTGGTCTCCTGCGCCCAACGTTTGCCGGCTCGCAAGCTGCCCCGCTACACCAAGACCGCGCAACAGCACTGACCGGCGCGCGCGGTTGCCGCAGCGCGCCCAATCTTGTATCGGCCGGCTGGCATGAGCACCACTCTCCCGGACCGACTCCATCCCGCGCGCCGGGATATCGTCCTCGAGTTCCGATCCGGCGCGGCTGGCTCGGCGCGCGCCGACCTGGCGCGGCGGGATTTTATCGAAGGCGCGCGGCTCTGGCGCCTGGCCGCGACCCTCGGCTGGCTCGACATCAAGCTGCGCTATCGCGGCTCGCTGCTGGGCCCGTTCTGGCTCACGCTCTCCACTGGGGCGATGGTGGGGGCCCTCGGCGTGCTCTACTCCACGCTCTTCAAGATGAACGTGCGGGAGTATCTTCCCTTCCTGGCTCTCTCGCAGGTGCTCTGGTTCTTCCTCAGCGCGATGGTGAGCGAGGGCTGCACCTGCTTCACCGAGGCGGAGGCGATCATCCGCTCGGTGCGGATGCCGTTTTTCGTCCATGCGCTGCGCACGCTCGTTCGCAACGTGCTGGTGCTGGGCCACAACATCCTGGTCATCGTCGTGGTGTACGCGATCTTCGCGATCTGGCCGGGCTGGCATACGCTGCTGGCGTTGCCGGGCCTCGTCGTCTGGACGGTGGACGGGCTCGCCGTGGCGATGCTGCTGGGCGCGTTCTGCGCGCGCTTCCGCGACATCCCGCCGATCGTCGGCAGCATCATGCAGATCGCCTTCTTCGTCACCCCGGTGATCTGGCAACCCAAGCAACTCGGGCCGGACAAGCATTGGCTGCTGCTCAACCCGTTCTTCGACGTGCTGGAGCTGGTGCGCGAGCCGCTGCTGGGCTCGACCGCCGGCTCGCATGTTTGGGCGGCGGCGGTGGCCTATACCCTGGCGCTGTGCGCCTTGACCTGGGCGCTGTTCTCCCGCGCCCGTCCGCGCATCGCGTTCTGGATCTGAGTCCGATGGCGCGCGAGCCGCGGATCGAGGTCACGGGGCTGTCCGTCTTTTTTCCGCTCTATCACGGCAACAGCCGCAGCCTGAAGAAAACGGTGTTCGCCGCCGCCTCCGGCCGGCTCGGCCAGGACCGCAAGCAGCGGGTGGTGGTGCAGGCGTTGCAGGATGTCTCGTTCGGCCTGCGCGCGGGCGACCGGCTCGGATTGATCGGGGCCAACGGCGCCGGCAAGACCACGCTGTTGCGTACGCTTGCCGGCATCTACGAGCCGGTCAGCGGCACGGTGCGGGTGCAGGGCAGCCTAAACTCGCTGCTCGATCCGCATCTTGGCATGAACCCCGAGCTGACCGGGCGCGAGAACATTATCCTGCGCGGACTTTACAACGGCCTGCCGCGCGAGGAGCTGCCGCGGCTGGAAGAGGACGTGCGGGGCTTCGCCGAGTTGGGCGACTTCATGGACCTGCCGGTGCGCATCTACAGCTCCGGCATGGTGGTGCGCCTGGGGTTCGCGCTCGCGACCGCGATCCGTCCGCAGATCCTGCTGATGGACGAGTGGTTCCTGGCCGGCGACTCGGAGTTCATGGAAAAGGCGCGCGGCCGGCTCGAGGATATGGTGCGCGGGGCGGAGATCCTGGTGCTGTCCACGCATCAGACCGAGATCGTGCAGGAATGGTGTACCCGAGTGCTATGGCTCGATCAGGGCCGCATCCGCGGCGACGGCCCGCCCGAGATGATGCTGGAGCGGTATCTGGGCCATCCGCTGGAGCCGAAGCGGGAGCCGGCGCCGGCCTGACGTACCTCAAGGATTGGCAAGGGCTTTACGGCATTTCGGTAGCGAAGTGCATCGACCAGCAGAGCGAAGGCTGGCGTATATTGCCGAAAGCTAGGGCAATAGAGGTGGTAGCCCGAGGGTGGACACCAATCGGGCGAGCATCCCGGAAGAGCCATCAAGTGGGACGGTAAGTCTTCACATGGTCCTCGGGCAGACAAGCTAGGCCATCCGGCCAGTGCGTGCTGCAGACCGGCTAAATAGTGATCCGCGGTTGAGAGGTGTTCCTGAATCAGTTACGTGCGTCAAGTTCTGCAAAATGGACGGCGGATGATTGCGGTGTTGTTTCTCGGTTCGGCGGAACGGCGTTTCTCCGTTCTTTAATCGCGGCTTGGATTGCAAGCCCTTTTCAGCGACCCACAGCTTTTCTGTTCGGCTGATAGGCCGCTTTCCTGCCCCGGCCTGTTGACCAAACAGCGCCGGGCGCAGCTTCGGTCAAGACTGGCCGCAGGCCACCGCGAAGCGGCGCCCGGTCTTGACCGAAGCGAGCACGGTGCAATCCTCGATCAGGTCGGGATCTGTCCTGCCGGGTCATGGTTCTTTTCGCGGTCTGGCGACAGCCGCAACATGGCATCGGAAGGCTGGCACCCCTATGTCCCGGGCGCGGTCACCCAGTGGGGCCGCAGCGGAGAAAGCGGGGTTGCCGAGCCTCGTCCCCGGCGGGGACTTCCTCCCGCCCTTTCGGACGGAACTCGAAGGTGCTGAAGCTCAGGCGGTAGCTGGTGCTTCAGCCCAGTCGAACTCGCGATCATCCCTCCAGACGCGATGCATAAGGACTGCGAGCTTACGTGCGACCGCGACCTTGGCGCGGCGCGCGCCGATCCGGCCCGACAACGCCAACCCCCAGCTCCGTAGCCGGCACGCTCGCACTTTGCGGGTCAGCATGGCATTCGCTGCCTGGAACAGATAAGTCCGCAGCAATCCATCTCCGCATTTGGAGATGTGGCCGGCATTGTCGATCTCGCCTGACTGATATCGACGCGGGGTCAGCCCGAGATAGGCGCCCACCGAGGCGGATCGCTTGAACCGGTGCGGCGTGTCGATGACCGCTATGTAGGCGAGAGCGACGATCACGCCGACAGTAGGAATGCTCATCAGGCGCTGCGCGACGGGATCGGTCTTGGCACGCAGCAGCACCTGGCGGTCAAGCAGCGCAATCTGCTCCCGCAGCACCTGCCAGGCGGTCAGCAGTGGCTCGATGATGGCCCCAAGCGAGGCGTTGCCATCGATGAGCTCTCTAACCCGACCCGCGAACGGGCCGTGGCTGCCGTGGGCGATGACGTAGCCGAAGGTCTTCAACAAACCGCGTATCGTGTTGGACAATGCTTGCCGCTGCGAAACGAGCTGCGCGCGGGCGACCAACAGCATGCGCAGCGTTTGCGCATCCATGCCTTTGACCGCCACCTCACGGAACCATCCCGTGCGCACGACCTGCGCCAAACCGAACGCATCATTGCTGTCAGTCTTGTTGATTTGCAGGCTGAGCGCTGCCTTGGCATGGCGGGCATCCATGCAGATAACCGGCAGACCGCGTTGGCGTAAGGAGCGAGTCAGCCAGTTCGACAGCAATCCGGTCTCCAGACCGATACGAGTCACGTTCTGCGCCCGCAGCCGCAGTGCGGCGGCAATGGCATCTGGTTCCGAGCTGGTTTTGCCACGCCATACGACGGTCCCAGCTTCGTCGATGACGCAAATGGCTGTCATTGCTTGCGAAACATCAAGGCCGACATACTGATATTGTTCCATGAGGTCCTCCCGTCGGGCGTATCGCCTCGCGGAGGGTACCAGCGCATCAGGCCAGCTCGCCGCCGCGATTACGCCATGTCCCGGCCTGAGATTCCGAGCGCGACGCGCGCGGCGGCGGTCAAGGATGGCCCCGGACTTGAACCGGGGCCACCGCCGGAGGCGGCGCGCAGCGTCCTTGATGACGGCGAGCACGCCGCGAGGCTCGATCGGGTCGGGACCACGGCCGTCATGCGGCTTGCCGTAGCATCTGCTTCTTGTGTTCCTTCAGATGCTCCATGTTCAGGTAGCGGATCGCCTCCAGCCAGTTCTCGTGAGCTTCCACCGCGAGGGCTCGAACCAGCCGCAAGCAGCTCTCGGCATTGGGGAAGATCCGCACGACATGTGTTCGGCGTTTGATCTCCTGATTGAGCCGTTCCAGCATGTTGGTTGATTTCATGTGCTTGTGGTGCGCGAGCGGCAGCCGGTAGTAGGTCAGCGTCTCTTCGATATTGTCCTCGACCCAGCCGCACAACTTCGGATATTTGTCCTGCCACTTGGCGAGCCAGGTGGCGAGATCGCGGCGCACTTCCGCCAGATCGCGCCGATCATAAAACCAGCGCAGCTCCATCATGCAGTCGTCGTCCACCTTGCGCGGCACGTAGTCCAGGGCGTTGCGCAGGAAGTGCACGTAGCAGCGCTGCCACACCACCTCCGCCAGGACCTCGAATGGCCTGCTTCAGTCCGGGATGGTCGTCGGAGACCACGAACTCGACGCCGAACAGCCCGCGCCGCTTGAGCGCTAGCAAGAAGTCCCGCCAGCTTGAGCGGCTCTCGCGATTGGCCAGTTCGACGGCCAGAACCTGCCGGCGCCCCTCCAGGTCCACCGCCACGGCGACCAGCACCGCCTGGCTGACGATCACGCCGCCGTCGCGCCTCCGCTCGTAGCGGGCGTCCAGGATCAGATACGGGTACGGCTCGCTCAGCCGCCGTTCCGAGAACGCCGTCAGCGCCGCATCCAGGGACTTGTTCACCGCGCTGATCGAGCTGGCCGAGAAGCTGTGCCCGCACAACGTCTCGGTCACCGCCTTCACTTTGCGTGTCGAGACGCCCTGCACATACATCTCGGCCAAGGTTCCGACCAACGCCTTCTCGGAGCGCTGGTAGCGTTCAAACAGTTCCGTCGAGAATCGGCCCGCCCGATCCTGCGGCACCCGCAACTCCAGCGTGCCAACCCGGGTGATCAGCGCGCGCGGGTAATAGCCACTGCGATAGGCCAGCCGCGTCTCCGTCCGCTCGCCCTTCTCCGCCCCGATCGCCTCCGTCATTTCCGCTTCCAGCGCCGCCTGCACCAGCGCCTGCATCGCCGCGCGAAGGAAATCCTCATCCCGCTCCACCAGCGCTTTGAGGTCGATGACTTCCGCCTTACCTTCGCTCCTGGCCATGGTCTGCTCCCTTCCACGGGGGGTCGGTGACTTCGAACATCACCCGCATACCATGGCCACCCAGGCCTCAGCCCGTTTTGCAGAACCTTCCGGACGCTACCCCTGAATCTCAAGCATGGAGGAGGACGACAATGGAAATAAAGCGAACCGGTTCACAGCCATCCGGCAAAGGTCCGGCAGAGTATTTCACCGGAACCGTACGCGTTGATCCGCTGTTCAGCGCGCCCGATCCGGCACGTGTGGCTGGCGCGAGTGTCACATTCGAGCCCGGCGCGCACGGCTCTGTGCGGGGGGCGCGCAGTAATGCGCGTCCCTACCGCGATTGAGAGCGGGCTTGGCCGATAAGGTGCGTCATGCACCGATTCTACCGCCCGACCCACCGAGTTGGAATCCGTTGCGCTTCAGTCTTCACACGGTCTGCAAGAATTTCGCACTGACACTCGACATCTGAATGTCCAGAGGATTAGGCCATCCAGAAGTCCGGTGCGAATGTCCGCTCAGGCCCCGAGACCCGACGCTGTTCCGATCTCGTTCCGAGCCGGGCCCTCAGCCGCCAAGCTGCTGCTCGATATACGGTGGCAAGTTGAACGCACCGGTGTGGATCTCCGGCGTCCAGTAGCGCGTCGTGCCGATGATGCCGGCGATCTCCGCGCGGCGCCGGATCTCGGCGGCCGGCACGCGCGCGAGCGAATTATCCTTCGCCGCCCAGCCGAGCGTCATGAAGCCGCCGACATAGGTTGGCACCGCCGCGACATAAGCGGTCACGTGCGGGAAGAACTTCGCCCGCCGCACGCTGGTTTCGCGCAGCTCCTCGGCTTGCATGAACGGCACGCCGCACTGGTTCACCACCAGCCCGCGCGCGGTCAGGACGCGCGCGCAATTGGCGTAGAACTCGTCGGTGAACAGCACCTCGCCCACGCCGATCGGGTCGGTCGAATCCACGATGATCGCATCGAACGCCGCGTCGGGCGCGCGCCTCACGTAGTCAATGCCGTCGCCCACGATCACCTCGGCCCGCCGGTCGGCCCAGGCGTTCCCGCCGATGTCGGGCAGGAACTCCTTCGACAGCCGGATCACCTCGCCGTCGATCTCCGCCATCACCGCGTGCTCGACGCCTTGGTGCTGCAACACTCGGCGCAGCACCCCACCGTCGCCTGCGCCGATGATGAGCACGCTACGCGCGCGCCCGTGCGCGAGCAGCGGTACGTGAGTAAGCATCTCCTGATAGACGAACTCGTCCGCCTCGGTGATCTGCACCACGCCGTCCAGCAGCATCACCCGGCCGTGCGAGAAGGTCTCCACGATCACGATGTCCTGGAACGGGCTTTGCACCCGCGCCAGCTCGCGCTTGGTCAGGAACCGCTGGCCCCAGTTCAGATAGAGCGTCTCGTTGATCCAACTATCGGTCGCCATCGCGGCGACTATGCGATCAGGCCGCGTCGCTGCTCGCCGAGGTGGATCGAGGCCGGGCGGAATGCCGCCTTCAACGCCGGCAGCGACTTGTAAGGGTCGCAGGCACCGCACATGAAGATATCCACCGCGGCGAAATCGCGCTCCGGCCAAGTGTGGATCGAGATGTGGCTCTCCGCGAGTACCACGACGCCCGACACCCCGCCGTCCGGCGAGAAATGGTGGAAATGGCTGTGCAGGATCGTGGCACCGGCCGCCTCCGCCGCCTCGCGCATCGCGCGGTCGATGAACTCGGGGTCGGTTAGGTTCCGCGCCCCCCATAGATCGACCAGCAGATGCGTGCCGGCGAACCGGAGGCCGTCCTTCTCGACGAAGTAGTCCTTCTGCGCCACCGCGACGCCGGAAGCCTGGTTCTCGCTCGGATCATCCGAGACCATCCCCAGTGGGATGAGTGCCTCCATCGGGCAAACCCTTTCCTACCAGCAGACGGCCTGTGGGGCGGGAACCGCCCTCTTGGGCCAAGGGGGCGGAAAATGGGGAACGGGTGGGTCTCACGCAAGGGTTTTTGCCGACCTCGGCCTCAAAACCGCGCATACCGGCATCCCGCGTCGCACCCGGAGATCAGCGCGGCTTGGCGGGAGCGCTCACGGCCTGCAAGTCGGAGGCTAGCCCGCCCGCAAGCGACGTTTCCTTCGCCGCGCGGCCGAGGTCGGCAACCTTGTCAACCGGCGCGGCGGTGAGCAGCCGGAACATGTCGCCGAGCGGCCCCGGCCCGAGCCGCTCGGCATCATGCTCCCGGAGCGAGTCGAGTCCGGCTGCGTCGCCGGCCCGGGCGGCGTCGGTCGCGAGCCGCAGCAGCATCCGCCGCGCAGCGTCGTCGAGCGTGGCGGCGTCGGGCACCGCCTTAGCGGCGAGCGCCTGCATGGCCCGCTCGGCGCCCGGCCAGTCGCCCGCCTGCTCGAGGATCGCGGCGCGCTTTTCCATCGCGGGGGGAGTGTCGAACGGTTCAAGTGCGGCTATGGCCGTGGCCATGTCGCCCTTGCGCGCGGACGCCTCGGCGAACAGCAGGGCGCGCCGCTCGGCAAGGGCCGGGTCCAGGCCGCTCGCGTCGGAAGCGGCGAGTGCCGCCAGCGCCCCTGCCGCGTCGCTCTCGCCCAGGCGCAGCGCCGCCAGTCGCGCGCCGAAGCCGGCGCGCCCGGCATCGCTTGGCGCGGCGCGCATCAGCTTTTCAAGCGTCGCTCCGGCTTGCCGGGGCAGGTCGAGCGCCAGAAGGCGGTCGGCCAGGCGCGCTTCCAGCACCTCCCCGGCCAACCCGCCGGGGAGCAGGTCGGCGTTGTCCGAGATTAGGGCCACGAACTCGAACGGCGACAGGCTGGTGCTCCCGTTCTCGCCGAGAAACTTGGTAAACAGAACCCGCATCTGCGTGCGGACGGTCTCGGCGCTCTCCGGGAACTCGGTCAGGGTTTGCCGCAGCAGGGCAAAGGCGGGGCGCCAAGCGCCGGTCTCGGCGCGCAGCCCGGCCAGACGCTGGCGCAAGGCAAGCTCGATCGCATCGCCGCGCCAGGCGTTGGTAAGCTTGTCCAGGGCGTCCGCCGCCTGTCCCGGGGTGAGCCGGCCGCTCGCGACACGTATGTCGATCGCGCGCAGCGCCGCGCGAATGCGCAGCAGTCGGTCCTTGCCGACCGAGAGGTCGTCATAGATGGCGAGCGCCTGGTCGGTCTGGTGATTGGCCTCCGCCGCCATGCCGCGTGCCAGCGCGAGCCGAGCATCGTCGGCTCGGGCGTCCAGCAACGGCGCGGCCGCCTTGGCCTGGCCGCCGGCGATCATGGTCTCGATCGCTAGCGGCAGCATCCGAGATCCCAGCGCCGGGGGATAGGTGAGCAGCAGCGGCGCGGTCGCAGCGAGCGCCGCGGCGGCTTCCGGAGCGCCGGGCTGAAGCGTTGCCTGCCGCAGCGCCCGCCAGAGCGCGACCTCGTCGGTCCCGGAAAGCCGAGGGTCGAGCAAGCCCGCCGCTAAGTCCGGCCGATCCGCCAGGACCGCCGCGACGCCGGCGAGCCCGAGATGATCGGGGGCTTCGGCCTCGGCCGGGTCGTCCGCGCCAGCCGCCGCGAGCGCCCCCCAGGCTTCCATGCCAAGCCCGAGCGCGAGCATGGTTTGCGCCGCTGCCCGGCGTTGCGCTGCGCGCCCGAGCGGGGGTGCGGCTGCGGCTGCGGCGATCTGCTGGCGCAGCAGTTGCCGCAGCGCGGATATGGGACTCGCCGGGAAGTCGAATTGGCGCGTGAGCACGGCGGCGTTGGCCAGCGGCTCGGAGAACGGGAAGCCTGCCGACAGCGCCAGTGACGTGCCGAGGCCGCCCAGCCGGAAGCCGTTCGGCGCTGGGCTGAGCTGAAGCAGGTCGGAGAGCGGCTCGACCGCCACTCCCTGCCAGGTCGGCAGCAGCGCGAATTCCGGGGTTTCTCGCTCGGTCACGACCGCTTCGCCCGGCTGGCGCTGGGTGCCGACGAACAGTGTCGCAGCGCTATTTGGGTCTGGCACCGCGACGACGTGGCCCGGCTGCCCGACGGGCAGTGACAGCCGGCCGCCCGCGAATGCGGGCGTGATCTGCTGCGGATCCTGCGCCGGCGTGGCCACCTCCACGCGCCAGCCAGCGGGAACGCGGCTTAACGCAAGCCGCTTGCCGGCAGGCAGCGGGAAGCTGAGCACGGTTGCCGCCGGGAGCACCCGGACAATCCCGCTCCCCAGCGAGTTGTCCTTGGGCACGGCCGCGAGATCGAGTGGCCGTGGGACATCAAAAACGACCAGTGCCATCGGCCCGCGCCGAAAGGCGGCCGCGCCAACAGCGGCCTCGAACGGCACGAGGATGGCTCCGCCCTCGGCGCCAGGTGCCGGCGCAACCGGGGTCACGGCCAAGGCAACCGGATCGGGCAGCGGCGGCGTCGCGGAAGGCACCGCGATCGAGGCCGGAGAGAGGGCTGGCAAGGGGGGCGGTGCTGCCGAAGGCGCGGGTGATGGCTGAGCCGGTTGGGGTGGCGATGGCGGCTGAGGGGGCAAGGCGGCCCGCCAGTTCGATGCCGCCATATAGGCCAGGAGCCCCGCCGGCGCGGTTGCTTGGAGCAGCGGACCTTTACCTACGGCCCTGACTTCCGACTTCTCCTCGTCATGGTCGGCGAATGCCGACCATCCACGACTTCCTCGCCGAGATGCCGAAGAAAGTCCTGGATCCTCGGCATTCGCCGAGGGTGATGGCAGGAGGCGCGGGTCGAGTGCGTCGAGCACCAATTGCTTCCCTTGGTCGCTCGTGCGCGCGCGGGCGCCTGGCACCAGCACGATCCTCGCCTCTCCCTCGGGCCCGTCCGTCAGCGAAAGCACATTGGGCGGAAGGCTTGCCGGCCGGTCGAGCCGCACCGGGGCGGTGAAGCGCAGCACCACCCGGTCGCCCGCGCTCGACTTGCGCCAGCCGATGCCGGGGGGCAATTGGAACACTAGCCGCCCGAAGCCGGGATACGTCGCGGCACGCACGCTGACTGCGCCGGAGTCGGCAAGAGCCCCGCCAAAAGGCGGGCACGCCAACGACGCCGCGAGCAGGACGCCGACAAGCGGAACCGACTTGTCGATTGGCACGTGTCGGTCCCCGGGTTAATCGTGTTTCGCCGGGTCGATCGTGGTTCGGCGCTGCCGCAAGGCTGCCAGCTCCGCCGTTACATCCCGCGCTCGCTGCGGGTTCATGGCGGCCAGGATGCCGGCCGCCTTCGGCTCCGCCATCCGGTCCACTAGCTGAAGCAGCACCGGCATGTCCAGGTCGTCGAAAATCTTCGCGGCCTCGCGCGGCTTCATTTTTTCATAAAGCGTCACGAGACCCTGCCAGTTGGCATTCTCGCGCGCCGAACGCTGGGTTTCGAGCGCCTCCAGCCGCGCTTGCAGAGCTTGCAACTCGGCCACACGCTGGCCGAGTTTCTGCTCCGCGGCGGCGAGAATGGATTCGCGGGCCCGCAGCGCTTTCTCGCGTGCCTCAAGGTCTTGGTGACGCTTGCGCAGATCGAGCAGGATCTGCTGCTCGCCGTTGTCAACCGGAGCGGCGATCGAGGCGCGCGCAGGCGCGAATGAGAGCGCGGGCGGCACCGGCGGCGGCGCGGCGTGGGCCGCGGGGCCCGCCGTTGCCTCGCCGATGGCCGGCGCCGCGGCGATCACCAGCGTGGCGCATTTCAAGCTGAGCAACAGCCCCATCACGACAATGGTCAGGGGCAACAGCCGGGGTATGCGCAACGTCATCGCGGCCGCCTCATCGTGCCAGTCTCAGTGCTTTCAACAGGTCGCGCTCGGCCTGGCTGCGCGGCCGTGGAGCCTCTGGCGGATCGCCGGCGCGCGTCGGCTCGGCCGGCGCCGGCCGGGCGGCGCGCACGAGGTGTTCCAGCCGATCGGCAAGCCGTTCGCCACGCTCGTTGAGATAGGCAAGATCATTTTGCAAGGACCGTCCGGCCTCGACCTGACGCGCGACTTGCCGGCCGGCCCCGTCCGCCGCCGCCCGCAATTGCCCGATCCCGGCCTCCGCCTGGCGGGTGCTCGCATTGAACCCCGCGACCAGTTCCTCCAACGCCTGCCGGTCGCGCTTGAGCACGCCAAGCGCCTTCTCCAGCCGCAGCGCATGAAACAAAGTGGCCGCGAGTAGCCCGACCAATGCGATTTCCAGCAACCATTGCCAACTGGCCATTGCCCGGTACTCCCCGCCTGCCTAGCGGTCGTCGGGATGCGGACGCGGCAGGTCGCGCTCGATCCGCACCGCGACCCGGTTCTTCCGATGCCCCATCTTGCCCTCGAATAGCGGCACGGCGCCGCAACGCACCTGCACCTGCGCGCCGGGTGAGGCGTTCAGGGTGATCCGACTCCCGGGCCGCAGCGCCATGACGTCGGACAGCCGCATGACCTGCTCCTCCAGCACCACATCCAGTTCGACCTCGGTGTTCCAAAGCTCCTCGGCGAGATGCGCCTCCCAAATGGAATCGCGACCGAACTTCTCTCCCATGAACTGCTGCAACAGCAGCTCACGGACCGGCTCTAAGGTGGCGTATGGCAGCAGGAGGTCCATCTGTCCGCCGCGATCCTCCATGTCGATGCGCAGGCGCACCAGGACCGCCGCGTTCGATAGCCGGCTGATGGCGGCGAAGCGCGGATTCACCTCCAACCGCTCGAACCGGAACGTCACCGGGCAGAGCGGGTCGAAGCTCGCCGACAAGTCCCTAAGAACGACATGGATCAGCCGCTCGATCATGGCGCGCTCGATGGTCGTGTAGGGGCGGCCCTCGATCCGTATCGGGGCGCTGCCGCGCCGCCCACCCAGCAGCACGTCCACGACCGAGTAGATCATGGCGTTATCGAGCACCATCAACCCGTAATTGTCCCACTCCTCGGCCTTGAACACCGCGAGCATCGCGGGCAGCGGGATCGAGTTCAGGTGGTCGCCGAAGCGCAGCGACCGAATGAGGTCGATCGCCACCTCCACGTTGTCGCTGGTGAAGTTGCGCAAGCTGGTGGACATGATGCGCACCAGGCGGTCGAACACGATCTCCAGCATCGGCAGGCGCTCATACGAGATGAGGCCCGAGCTGATGATCTTTTGCATCCCCGTGCGGCCCTCGACGCCGGGGGCGCCGTCGTCGAAGCCGAGCAGGCTGTCGATCTCGGCCTGGTTCAGCACGCGCGCGGGATCGCTCATTGCACGATCATATCCACGAACAGGAGGTCGACGACCCGCGCCGGAGCGACCGCAACATCGGCCCGGGCGATCAGCTCCTCGCGGAGGCGGTAGGTGCCCATGGAGCCGCGCAAATCCTCTGGCCGGATGTCGCGCAGATAGGTTTGGCACAGGTCGATCAGCCGCGGCATCGCCTCGCGCACCGCCTGCTCGTCGCGCGGGCTGGTCACTTCCACCCGTGCCCGCATCTTGATGTAGCGCGGGCGTCGTGGGTCGCTGTCCAGGTTGGCGATCATCTCCGGCAGATCGACGTAGATCGGCGCGTGCGATCCGGCCGCTGCGCCGCCGTGCTGCCCAAGCAGCCGCGACAGCGCGCTCGTGGACCACAGCCCGGCGCCGAGCAGCGCCAGCGCGACCGGAATCCCGAGCAGGATGAGCTTGCCCCGGCGGCTCGGCTTGACGGGTGCGGGCTCTTGTTGCGGTGTGGCTTCGGCGGCGTCCTGCGGCCCGGCCATGCTCATCCCTCGCTGCGCCGCGCGCGCGGCCGGCAGCAAACTGGCAGCGGTTGATTAACAAACCCTTTCGGGTCCGAGCGTGTCCGACCCGGCAGGTTGCGCCGGGGCCGGCACAACCTGCCGAGGCTATCGCCACACGTCCTTGCCGCTCGGCCCTACCTAACGGCCCAAGTCGCGGATCCGCGGCTTTCGGCGAGGATGACGGCAGGCGCGGGAGTCACGTCCGGGCACTGGCACGGCGCTTGCCACGAGCCTGCCGCAGCACGCAGGGAACCCAGCGCATGGAGCTTACTGCCGCGATCGCCGCTTCTCGCATGGATGCGCAGATGCGCGCCTTGGACGTGGTGGCCGACAATATGGCGAACGCTAGCACACCCGGGTTCAAGGCCGAGCGGGTGATGTTCTCGCAGTGGATCAATCGCCAGACCGGCGCCGCACCGCCGCCCGGCGGACAGACGGTCGCTTTCGCGCAGGACCAGGCCACCTGGCGCGAGACCCAGCCGGGCGCGCTCAACCACACCGGCAACCCGCTCGACCTCGCGATCAGCGGGGACGGCTATTTCACCGTCGGCACCCCGCGCGGCCCGCGATTGACCCGCGACGGCAGGTTCGGCCTGCTCCCGAACGGCACGATCGCGGATGCGGCGGGCAACGCGCTGCTCGACGTCAACGGGCAACCGATCCAGCTCTCGACCGCCGACACGCGCATCACCGTCGCGGGCGACGGCACGGTCTCCAGCGAGAACGGGCAGATCGGCAAGATCGGGTTAGTCCGCCCGAAAAACCCGCTGGCGCTCAGCGGCGAGGGCGGCACGCTGTTTCGCGCCGACGCTCCGACGACCCCGGTGGACGGGCCGCAACTGGTTCAGGGCGCGATCGAGGAATCGAACGTGCAGCCGGTGCTGGAGATGACCCGAATGATGGACAACTACCGGCAGTTCCAGTTCCTGAGCCAGCTCGTGCAGGCCGAATCGGATCGCCAGCAGACCGCGATCGACAAGCTGCTGCCGGAGGGGAGCTGACCGATGCGGCACGTCCGACCACTGGCGCATCTGCTGGCGCTCGCGCTCGCGCTGCTGGCGGGGGCCGCGCTCGCCGAACACGATGCCGCATCGCATTTCGCGGACCTCGCCGCCACAACCATCGCACGCTAGGAGCAACCGATGCGCTCGCTCGACATCGCCAGCACCGGGATGCAGGCGCAACAGACCAGCGTGGAGGTGATCTCCAACAACATCGCCAACATGACGACGACGGGGTTCAAGCGCCAGCGGCCGGAGTTCCAGGATCTGGTCTATCAGAACCTCCGCCGGGTCGGATCGAACAGCTCGGATTCCGGCAGCATCGTGCCGTCAGGAGCGCAGGTCGGGCTGGGTGTAAAAACTGCCGCGATCTACCGCATCAACGAGCAGGGCAACCTGCAACAAACTTCCAACACGCTTGATCTCGCGATCCAAGGGAATGGCTACTTCCAGGTCACGCTGCCCTCGGGCGAGGCCGCCTATACGCGCGACGGCACGTTCGGCCTGGCTCCCGACGGTACGATCGTCACCGCCGACGGCTATGTGGTACAGCCGGGGATCCAAGTCCCGAGCAACGCGACCAACGTGACGATCAACACCTCGGGCCAGGTGCAAGCGACTATCGCCGGACAAACGGCGCCGCAGACGGTGGGTCAGCTCCAGCTCACGGCGTTCCCCAATCCGGCGGGCCTCGATTCGCAGGGCGACAATTTGTTCCTGCAAACCGCCGCCTCGGGCAATCCGGTGGCCGGCAATCCGGCCAGCACCGGGTTCGGCACGGTAATGCAAGGCTTCATCGAGACCTCGAACGTCAACGTAGTGACGGAGGTCACCAACCTGATCACCGCCCAGCGCGCCTATGAGATGAACAGCCGGGTGATCACCGCGAGCGACGACATGCTTTCCACACTAAGCAACCTGCGGTGAGGCCGGTGATGCGCGTATTAGGTCAACGTCCCTTGGTCCCGACCTCTCGTCGTCATGGTCGGCGGAGGCCGACTCTCCGCGACTTACTCGCCGGCACTCAGGCAAGACGTGGACCCTCGGCATTCGCCGAGGATGACGGTAGGGGAGGCCAGAGTCATCAGTTACACCCGCTAATATTAGCCACGACCGCGCTGCTGCTCGGCGCGTCGGCCGCGGCGGACGCGGCCACGCTCCGCCCGATGACAACGCTGCGCGCGCCGGTCGTCCGGCTCGCCGATCTGTTCGACGACGCCGGCAAGAACGCGGATCGCGTGCTTGGCCCGGGTCCGGGGCCAGGCGCGCGGATCGTGGTCGAGGCGCGGCAGCTTGCCGCCATTGCCCGGCAGTTTGGCGTCGATTGGCGGCCTGCCAGCGGCGGTGATCGCGCGGTGCTGGAGCGACCGGGCCGGCCGCTCGCACGCGAGGAGGCGGTCGCGGCACTTGCGGCCGCGCTGGCCTCCGCCGGAGCGCCAGCCGACACCGAGATCGAGATCCCTGGCTTCGATCCGCCCATGGTCCCGCTCGACGGCAAGGCCGCGCCGGTCGTGACGCAGTTCGACTACGACAACACCAGTGGTCGCTTCACCGCGGTACTCTGCCTCGGTGGCGCCGCGATGGACGCGCCGGTGTCCTGGCGCGTATCGGGGCAAGCGGTGGCCATGCTGGAGCTGCCGGTGGCCGCGACGCGGCTTCTACCGGGGACGGTGCTGCGCGCCGAGGATTTGCGGATGGCCAAGGTCCGCGCGACCCGTATTCAGGGCGCGGTGGTGCGCCAGCCGGAGGAGGCGATCGGGATGCAGCTTCGCCACCAAGCGGCGCCAGGGGAGCCACTGCAGCAGGCGGAGCTTGCCCAACCGCGGCTGGTCCAGCGAAGGGCGCAGGTGCTCATGGTACTGGACAGTCCGGGCATTTCGGTGACCGCCTCGGGTCAGGCGCTTGACGAAGGCGCGGCCGGGGATCGAGTCAGGGTGCTAAACCCCGTGTCGCACGCGGTCGTGGAAGCGGAGGTCATGGCGGATGGGCGCGTGCGCGTCGACCCGAACGCGCTGCCGCTGCTGCCGGCCAACCGTGCCGGTCGTTACGGCCAGAGTAGCTTCGGCCAGAGTGGCTATGGTCAGGGGACGAGCCAGTGAGCGCGAGGCTCGGAGTGCCGGCGGCCCTGCTGTGCGCGCTGGCCCTGGCCGGCTGCGACACGATGCAGCGCGTCTCGGAAATCGGGCGCCCGCCGGCGATGTCCCCGACCGAGGATCCCACCCGGAATCCGTCATGGCGGCCGGTGAGCATGCCGATGCCGGCGCCGCAGCCGGCGCCCAGCGAGGTCGATTCGCTCTGGCGTCCCGGCTCGCGCGCCTTCTTCAAGGATCAGCGCGCCCAGCGGATCGGAGACCTGGTGACGATCCTCGTGAGCATGAACAATTCGGCCAACTTGAAGAACGCCACCACGGCCACGCGCACCGGCTCCGAGGCCGCCGGCATCCCGAACCTGTTCGGGCTGGAGAACCTGCTCACCCATGTGCCGATGGACCCGTCGAAGTTGATTTCGATGAGCAGCTCCAACAGCAATGTCGGCGCGGGGCAGATCCAGCGCAATGAGACCGTGACCTTGCAGCTCGCCGGGGTGGTCACGCAGGTCTTGCCGAACGGCAACCTGGTGGTGATGGCGCACCAGCAGTTCCGCGTAGATAACGAGTTGCGCGATCTGAAGGTGAGCGGCGTGATCCGCCCGGAGGACATCGCCAGCGACAATACCGTGCAGAGCCAGCGCATGGCCGAGGCCCGCATCGCCTATGGCGGGCGCGGGGAATTGACGGACCTCCAGGCGCCGCGGTGGGGCCAGCAGGCGATGGACGTGCTACTGCCATTTTAGGGCCACCCCGTGGAGCACGACACCATGAACTCCGCTCCCCTTGCGGGCCTTGCAGGAGGGATGGTGACGATGCCCGATAGAGACTATCGTGGTCTCCCGCTGGACGGAGATGCCCATCATGAAAGCGACCCTGAACGGGCGCGTGATCGCTGAGAGCGATGACACGGTCGAGATCGGCGGCTACGACTATTTCCCGCGCTCCGCGGTTCGGATGGACTGGCTGGAGAAGGCCCCGAAGACGGACTCGGATCGCGCCTGCCCGCACGGCGTCCAGTTCTACGATGTGGTCATCGACGACGCGCGCCACAGTCGCGCGGCCTGGTCGTACGAGGCCCCACGCCCGGCGATGCAGCAAGTGGGCGGGCGGTTCGGGTTCTGGGAGGATGTCGAGGTGGGCTGAAAGCGAGCGGCTTTCATCACGGGTCCAGGAAGTCGAGGAACGGCCCATCAACCAACTTGGCACCGGCCGCCTTCGCGAGCGCCCGGACGGACGAGCGGTCGTTGCCGAGGCGGTAGAATTCGCCACTCTCGAATGGGTGGATTGGTTCAACGCGGAGCGACCCGAACATCCCGCCCAAGGCCAATCGGTGCTTCAAACCGCCGTTCAGCTGCGTGCTCTACCGCGGCCGCGACGCGATCGAGCGCACGTCCGGGCGACTGGAGGACTTCCGTCGCCCTCGCAACCCGTTACGATAAGCTCGCAACCAACTTCCTCGCCACCGCCCACCTCGCCGCCGCCGTGTGCTACTGGTTATGAGTGTGGAGCCTCAGCCTGTCCCCCGGTCATCAGAGGACGACGGGCATCGGCTCGATTACGTCAGGTTGCCGACATACGCGTCCACCTTGCGGTAAGCTAACAACACGCAACGGCTCGGCTCTCCGTCGCACGGATGCGACTTCCGCGGCATCCCTCAACGGCCATCGCGGTTGATGGCTCCTTATCCACAGTTAGCACATCTCGCACCGTCGCGCCGGACCATCGACGTCGTATCGAATTGATCAATTCAGAGCGGTCGAGTCTCCCACCCCCTCACGAGCCCTGAAACCGAATGCCCCGCCTGGCGACGCTGCGGGTTAGATTGCCGCCGGCTCCAGCCGCACCGGCAAGCTGGCCAGTCCGCGTAGCGTGTTGTTAAGGCGGCGCGTGACCGGGCCGGTGATCTCGATGCTCGCGGCTTTCCGCGCGAGCGCCGAGAGCACCACCTCGCCTTCGAGCCGGGCCAGCACCTGGCCGACGCAGGCGTGAATGCCGCTGCCGAAGCCGACATGTCCGGCGTTGCGGCGGTCGATGTCGTACTCGTCCGGCTGCTCCCAGCGACGCGGGTCGCGGTTTGCGGCACCGAGGAACATCAGCAGCTTCTCGCCCTCGCCGATCTCTTGGCAGCCGATGTCGGTCGCGCGCGTGGTGGTGCGGAAGAACGTCTGCACGGGTGATTCGTAGCGAACCGCTTCCTCGAACGCCGCGCGGGCCAGGCTCGGGTTTTCGCGCAGGCGCTGGAACTGCTCGGGAAACCGGGCGAGGCAGAAGATCGCGGCCCCGAGCCCGCTCACGGTGGTATCGACGCCCGCGGTGAGCAGCGAGCGAACCACCAGCGGCGCCTCCTCGGGCGTGAGTTCCGGCGCGGCATGGACCTCGGCGCCGAAGCTGCCGGGCGTGAGCGTGTCGCGCTGCGACTGCGCTTGCACCCAGGCCACGACCGGCTCGGCGTCCGCGACCGCCGTCTCGAAGAAGACGTTGCGCGGGCCGAAGGAGTTGAACACCATGTTGCCGTATGGCAGCAGGTAGCGGCGGTTCTCGGGCGGCATCCCGACCGCGGTGGGGAACACCGAGAGCGGGAATGCCTCCGCGATATCGGTGATCGCATCGAATGTTTCACGCGCGACCAGCTTATCGATCAGCGCCTCCGCCGCTTCGGCGAAACCAGCGCGTAGCCGGCGCATGGCGGCGGGCGAGAGCACCCGGTCCAGCACCTTGCGCGTGCGGTCATGCAGCGGCGGGTCGGTCTCGAGCACCAGGCTCGGCAACCGCCACGGCTTCTCCGTCTTGAAGTCCGACAAGCCAACCCCGCGCGCCGAGGAGAAGGTCTGCCAATCGGAGAGCACCGCATGGACCTGCTCGTAGCGCGCGACCGCCCAAATATCGTAGCGGGACAGGCGGACGACCGGGCCGGCCTCGCGCATCGCCTCCTGCGCCGGGAACGGATTTTCGAAATACTCGGCCGAGAACGGGTCGAGGTCCAGGGTCGGCACGGTCATCGGGGCCGCTCCTTTCAAACCAGCCGCCACAGCTCCCCATCGCGCGTCACCTTGCCGTCGGCTTGCAGCTTCAGGACATGCGCGAGCACATTGCGCTCGGCGGCGCGATGCAGGCGGGGATCAACCTGCGCGTAGAGCTTGTCCCGAACCGCGGAAATCGTCGCGGGGCCTTCGGCCAGCGCGGCCTGGACTTCCCGCTCCCGCTCCATCCGGTGAAACAGTAGCGCGCGGGCGAGGCGGCGCGGATTGGGCAAGCTGGGGCCGTGGCCGGGCAGGAACACATCGTCGACGCGGTCGAGCACGCGCTTGAGGCTGGCGAAATAGGCCCGCATGTCGCCATCCGGCGGGTTCACCACGGACGTGTTCCACGACATCACATGATCGGCGCTGAACAGCACGGCAGCGCCGTCCTGGCCTTGCAGCGCAAAGCAGAGATGGTCGGAGGCGTGGCCGGGCGTGTAGATCGCTGTCATGCCCGCGATGCCGTCGCCATCGCCCAGCTTGATGTCCGGGTCGAAGCTTGCGACGGCTGGAGCGCGGAACCCGGCGGTGAGCGCGCCCGTCGCCGCCTGAAGCGCCGGGGCGGCGCCGAGATGGTCGTGATGGGTATGCGAGAGCAGGATCAGATCGACCTTGCCGCCGGTCGCGCGCAGCACCGCATCGACATGCGCAGGCTCGTCCGGCCCGGGGTCGAGCACGACCAGCCCGTGCGGCGTCTCGATCAGATAGGTGTTGGTGCCGTGATAGGTCATCGGCCCGGGATTGGCGGCGACGATGCGGCTGATGCCGGGAAGCACGGGCAGCACCGTGCCACGTTCGGGCTCGGGCTCGGTCAGGAAGGCCATGCTCGCCTCGCGTCCTATTTGTAGGTAGATGGAAGAAGTTCTGCGGAGGCGCAACTGGTCGATAGCCAGACAGGTTTGTTTCGTGATAGGATCGGTTGCTCATCATAGTTGTGCTACTCAGAGGAACGATGTCCACGCTTTTAGCAGGCGAGCGTACGATAAGAGACTTGCCGGCCCCAATAACCGCGGCAAAATGCGATTGGATCCGGGCGCAAGACTTCATTGGTTTCACGCCAACGGAGGACTCAACAGCCGCGCGCCTTGGTTGCCAAAATACTGTGGCGCGGCAGTTTGGCAACGGGTATGTCATTGAATATATTAGTAAGAAACGGGAAACTCCTAACAGCGGGTTTGAAAGCGACCCAGATTATCAACGAGAATTGGCTGAGCATCCGGCTATCGCCGGACGGCTTATTGCTGTGCATAAGCTATTGTCCTCAGCTCTGCCATTGCAAGAGATCATGGGGAAAACGGCATATGATCGCTTGCAGGATTTGTGGTCCCGCAATGGAAAGCGATGGCGCTGGTCTGTGGCATTTCCGATTATTGAGAGTTACAGAATAGTAAGCGCCCCACACGCAAGCCAAGCTTTTGGGGACGAACTCTATCTACATTTGTTCGCGCACGCCGACCGCTTGCTGCGCCCACTGCCTGATGAAGCACGCCAAGCAATAGCGGATCTTCAAATCGAGCCGCTTTCAGTTCGACATTCGGAGCTTGTAGAACGGCTGGATGCCGAAAAGGCAGACGGTAGCGAGATTCCAAATGAAGTTATCCGAGAAATTGGGAAGGACTTGAGCCACCTTACGGCTTGGGAGGGAATGCCCGAGGAACGTAAGGTTATCGTGCGAAAGCGATGCGCCTATCTTGCTCATCAGTTCAAGCGTAGTCGGAGGCGTGCAGGACGCTTCATCTGTGATAGGTGCCAACTAGATCCGTCCTCCATCCTGGCGCACATACCAGGGGCTAAATTAGGATCCCTCCTCCACGCTCACCATTTGATCCCGCCAAGCCGCACGATCGTTTTGACTACGATTAGCGATTTTGCGCTTCTTTGCCCGACATGTCATGCAGTAACCCATATCGAGATGGACGTAGCCAGGCGCATAACTCAGTAAGTCATCTTACCGCTCCTCGGCTTCAAGCTGCTTGCGCGCCGTCGCCAATGCCTCGCGCGTCTGCGCGTCCACCTCCGGATAGCTGAGGTCAAGCTGGTCGAGCGCCTCGATCATCGCCGCGCTGACCACGAGATGGGAGAACCATTTGCGGTCCCCGGGCACCACGAACCAGGGCGCGTAGGGCGCGGCGGTGGCGGCGATCGCCTCCTGATAGGCGTTCTGGTAGTCGTCCCAGAAGCCGCGCTCGGCGAGATCGCTCGGGGTGAACTTCCAGTTCTTCTCCGGCTGGTCGAGCCGGCTCAGGAACCGCCGGCGCTGCTCTTCCTTGGAGATGTTGAGGAAGAACTTCACGGTCACCGTGCCCTGGCGCGAGAGATACCGTTCGAAGCTCGCGATCGCCTCCAGCCGCTCGTCCCATAGTTTCTTGCCGACCACCTCCTTCGGCAGGCGCTGGCGCGCGAGCAGGTCCGGGTGGACCCGGACCACCAGCACCTCCTCGTAATGACTGCGGTTGAAGATGCCGATGCGTCCGCGCTCCGGCAGCGCGCGTGCCGAGCGCCAGAGGAAGTCGTGCGCCAGCTCCTCCGGCCCCGGCACCTTGAAGCTCGTGACCTGCACGCCTTGCGGGTTCACCCCGGTCATGACGTGCTTGATCGTGCCGTCCTTGCCGCCCGCGTCGAGCGCCTGAAACATGCACAGCATCGACCAGCGGTCCTGGGCATAAAGTTTCGTTTGCAGCTCGGACAGGCGTTGCACGCTGGCGGTCAGCAGCGCGTCGGCCTTGCCCTTCTCGACCACGTTGCCGCCGTCGTCGGCGGGGTCGTGGTCCTTCAGGCGGAAGCCCTTGCCGCTGGTGACGCGATAGCGGTCCAGCATCTTGCGCACCTGCTTGGCCGGCAGATCGAGCGTCAGCGCAGGTTCCGTCGCCATCACTCGCTCCCCGGCTCGATCACGTTCTGCGGGCGCGGCCCGAGCAGCGCGGCGCGCATGGTCTCGGCGCCCTTCACGCGTATGTCGTCCCATGCCTCTGGGGTGTGGAACGCGGAGTGCGGGGTGATGATGAGCCGTCCCTCCAGCCAGGGCTCGCGTGCGCGATAGGCGCGGATCAATTCGGGCACCGGCTCGACCGGCGGCTCGATCGGCACCACGTCGAGCCCAACGCCGGCGAGTTGGCCTTGCTTCAGCAGCGCCGCCAGCGCGTCGATGTCGATGATCGCCCCGCGCGCGGTGTTCACCACCACCGCGCCTGGCGGCAGCAGACCCAGCTCGTTCCGGTCGAGCATCCCGCGCGTCTCCGCCGTGAGCGGGGCGTGGATCGAAAGGGTGTCGGTTTGGCGCAGCAGGTCTTCGAGGACCGTCGCTCGTTCGATGCCGAGCGCCAGTTCGGCGCCGTTCGGTCGAAACGGATCGTAGAACACCACCCGGAACCCGAACGCCTTGGCGCGCAGCGCGACGGCGGTGCCGATCCGGCCGAGCCCGACGATGCCGAAGGTCTGCACGCCGGAGCGGCGGATCAGCGGGTCGAAGACCGACCCCCAAGGCGCCGGTGGGTCGCGCCGCTGCCATTCGTGGTGCAACAGCAGGCCGCGACGGAGTGCGAGCGCCAGCGCCAGGGCGTGATCGGCGACCTCGGTGGTGCCGTAATCCGGCACGTTGCAGACCATCACGCGCCGTTCGGCGGCGGCCTTGCGGTCGATGCTGTCGTAGCCGACGCCCATCCGCACCACCACGCGCAGCCGGGAGAAGCGCGCGAAGTCGGCGGTCGAGACGCGCTGACGCAGGATCATCAGCCCATCGGCCGTCGCGCAGTCCTCGTCCGAAACCTCCGCGAGCGTCATCGTGTCACGCATTACCACCCGAATGCCGGACCCAAAAATGCGCCGCTCGGTGCTGTCATCGTCGTAAAGCTTTTCAGGATAAAGGACCGTCAAGTGCATTCGCGGCGGCTCCGTTCATTCGCTCCGGCCGATCCTGCGCAGCCTGCGGGCTTAGGCGCAACCCGGCCGCGAGGGGACCCCGGTTGCCCCGGAGCGGTGGCACGCGCAATCTCGGCCGTGAGTGCAACACCGGAGCATAGCCGCATGAACGGCGCCGAATCCCTTGTCCATACGCTCCTCGCGAGCGGGATCGACACCTGCTTCGCCAATCCCGGCACCTCCGAGATGCATTTCGTCGCCGCACTGGACCGTATTCCGGGAATGCATTGCGTGCTCGGGCTGTTCGAGGGCGTGGTGACGGGGGCGGCGGACGGATATGCGCGGATGGCGGGCCGGCCGGCGGCGACCCTGCTGCATTGCGGGCCGGGGCTGGCGAACGGGCTCGCCAATTTGCACAACGCGCGCCGCGCATCGACGCCGATCGTGAACATCGTGGGCGACCAAGCGACCTATCACCGTCCGCTCGATGCGCCCCTCACCGCTGATACCGAGGGGTGGGCGCGGCCGGTTTCCGGCTGGGTGCGCACGGCCACGTCGGCCGCGACCGTGGGGCGCGATGCGGCGGTGGCGGTGCAGGCGGCGCGCACGGCGCCCGGCCAGATCGCCACCTTGATCCTGCCGGCCGATACCGCCTGGACCGAGGGCGGGATGACCGGCGAGGCTCTGCCAATCCCCGCACGGCCGCGCTCCGACCCTCATCAGGTGCGCGAGGCGGCCGAGGTGCTGCGCAAAGGCGAGCCCACGCTGCTACTGCTGGGCGGGGAGACGCTGCGGGTCGAGGGGCTGGAGCTTGCGCACCGGATCGCCGCGCGCACCGGCGCGAAGCTGATGGCGGGCGGCTCCAATGGACGGGTGGCGCGCGGACGCGGGCGGGTGCCGCTCAACCGCATCCCCTATCCGGTCGATCACGCGGTGGCGGCGCTGGCGCCATTCCGCCACGTCATCCTTGTGGGCGCCCGCAAGCCGGTGATCTTCTTCGCCTATCCCGGCAAGCCGGGCACCCCGATGCCGCCGGAGGCGGAGCTGCACATCCTGGCGAGGCCCGAGCAGGATGGGTGCGACGCGCTTGCCCGGCTGGCCGACGAGCTTGGCGCGCCTGCCGCGCCGCTGCCCGATCCGGGACCGCAGCCGGAACCTGGGCGCGGCGCACTGAACCCCGGAAAGCGTGGCGCGGACATTGGCGGCGCTGATGCCGGAGAACGCGGTGATCGCCGATGAGGCGGTGACGTTCGGGCGGGGCTTCTTTCCGGCGACCTATGTAGCCCCGCCGCATGACTGGTTGCAGGTGACGGGCGGCGCGATCGGCGGCGGCCCGCCGCTCGCGACCGGCGCCGCGATGGGCGCGCCAGGGCGGCGGGTAATCAACCTGCAAGCCGACGGGTCGGCGATGTACACCTTGCAGGCGCTATGGACCCAGGCGCGCGAGCGGCTGGACGTGACGACGGTGATCTTCTCCAATCGCAAGTATCAGATCCTATTGGGCGAGCTGGCCAATGTCGGGGCCAATCCCGGCCGGACCGCCCTCGACATGATGGATCTCGGCAATCCCGACCTCGATTGGCAGCTACTGGCGCAGGGCATGGGCGTCGAAGCGGCGCGGGCGGAGAGCTGCGAGCGGTTCGCGGATTTGTTCGCGCAATCGCTGCGCAGCAAGGGGCCGTTTCTGATCGAGCTGGTGGTGTGATATGATGCCGATGACAGATGTTCTGATATGATACCAACGCGCCTTGGTTTCGACCTCTCGTCGCCATGGTCGGCGGAGGCCGACCATCCACGACTTCCCCACCGTGGCGACGAAGCAAGTCGTGGATCCTCGGCATTCGCCGAGGATGACGGCGGGAGGTGGACGTCATCAATCAAATCCGATCGGTACGATTTCGTGCCACGCATAAGCGCATCAATCCGAGCACGGCGCCCCCCGCTGCGCGCGGGCGCAAATGCAGCCGAGGAGCTGAAATGCGAGCGGCATGACCGCCAGCGCCGGCAACACCCACCGCGTCAGCAATCCGGTCAGCGCGGCGCTCGCCACATAGAGAACGAATATCACGATCTGCCGCCCGGTCTGCCAGCTCACCCGGCGCGGCGGGCGCGCCAGCGCGGCATCCGCGAGCGTGCCGACGATCGCTGTCAGCGTGCTGGTGAAGACGACCGTGGTAATTCCCGGCAAATTAAGATGGCGGCCCACGGCGCCTTGCAGTCCCATCGGAATCGCGGCGAGCAGGATCAGCGCGTAGACCGAAGCGGCCGGCATCAGCGTCACATGACAAGCCAGCCAAAGCCCGGCGAAGGCAGCGAGCAGCAATGCCTCCAGCGACAGCACGCGCACAACAGGCGACCAGCCGATTGCCGACGGGCCGGTCGGCAGGCCGGCCACCCGCGCTGCCGCGACTCCCAGCATGTAGCCGAGGAATGCCGCGCCGGAGCGCGATGCCTCGATCAGTCGACCTTGGCCGAGGGCGAGCCCCAATAGGATGGCGTTGCCGCTCATCGCGGAGGTGAAGACGTCGAGCCCGAGAAAGCTCAAGGCGTCGATACTGCCGGCGGTAAGGGTCAGCAGGCCGCAAACAACATCCTGTCCACCCGAGCGGCTGCGCGCACCAGAGGCCTCGCCCAATGTCACCGCTTCGCGCGCCCGACGATTTGCGTGGGATTGACGAAGCGCAGCGTGACCAGCAGCCAAACCAAAGTGGTGACCATATAGACCACCGCCATCGCGTCGATCGATTGCTGCGGGCGGACGCCGGCAGCGAACACCGCATAATAGAGCGCGACCACGAGTGTTTGGCTGGTCGGGCCGGCGGTGAGGAAGGTCAGCTCGAACATCGCGATCGTGCGCACCAGCACCAGCAACAGCGCGGCCAGGATGCCCGGCATGAGCAGCGGCAGCAGCACCTGGGCGAACAGCCGGCCCATGCCGGCGCCGAACACGCGGGCGGCGGCCTCCACACGCGGGTCGATTTGCTCGATGAACGGGATCATGATCAGGATCACGAACGGCACCGTGGGCACCAAATTGGCTAGGATCACGCCCCAGACCGTGCCGGCGAGATGCGCCTGATAGAGCACGGTCGCGAGCGGGATGCCGTAGGTGATCGGCGGCACCAGCAGCGGCAGCAGGAACAGCAGCATCATCGCCCGCTTGCCGGGAAAGTCGCGCCGCGCCATCGCATAGGCGGCCGGCACGCCGATCAGCCCGGCGATCAGCACCACGGCGCCCACCACCTCGACCGTCACGATCAGGATCGCGGGAAGCTGGAACTCGTTCCAGACCATCGAGTACCAGCGCCCGGTGTAACCGGCGGGCAGCCAGGTCGCGAACCAGCGGGTGCCGAACGAATCGACCACCACGCTCGCCACCATCGCGATCAGGTTGAGCACGAAGAACGCGACAATCGCCCAGACCGAGAACACCCAGGCGCGCTCGCCCGCGGAGACCTCGCGCTGCATCGGCCTCAGCCCTTCCCGCTCGCGGCCGGGCCTCGATACGCGAGACCCTGCAAGCCGAGCAGCACCAGCACGATCACCACCTGCACGCCCGCCATCAGCATCGCGATCGCCGAGGCGAGCGAGTAGTCGTATTGCTCGAACGCCGCTTGATAGGCGGCGATCGAAATAACCCGCGTCGGGCCGGCCGGAGCGCCGAGCAGGATCGCCGAAGGAAACACCGCGAACGCCTGCACGAACGACAGCGCGAGCGTGATCGTCAGCCCTGGCACCAGCAGCGGCAGCAGGATGCGGGCGAACCGTGTCCGTGCCCGCGCGCCGAGCACCGCGCCGGCCTGCTCCAGCCTGGGGTCGATGCCGGTGACGTAGGAAAGGGTGAGCAGGAAGGTGAACGGAAAGCCGGTGATGACCAGCGACAGGAACACGCCCCAATAGTTGTGAACCAGCCGGATCGGGTGCTGCACCAGGCCCAGCTCGATCAGCACGCGGTTGAGCCAGCCGCGCGGGCCAAGATACGTGAGCAGCCCCTCGGCCACCAGCACGGTGCCGAGGGTGATCGGCACCACCAGGATGGTGGTCAGCAACCGCTGCCGGCGCATCAGGCGCACGCGGAGCGCGACGGGGATGGAGGCCGCGACGTTCAGCGCCGTGACCGGGACGGCGAGCAGCAGCGTCTTGCCGATCGTGCTGTAAAGGAACGGCTCGGCGAAGAACTTGGCGTAGTTGGCGAGCGCGCCGCCCTGCTTGGGCGTGAACGAGAGGAACAGGCCGTAAAGGAACGGATAGACGAACAGGGCGAGCACGAACAGTCCCGCCGGGAGCACCAGAAGCGTCACGCCATCGAGGCCGCGATTGCGCAGGCGCAGGCGGAGCGTGTGCCCGACCCCTCCCCCAACCCCCTCCCGCAAGGGGAGGGGACGCTGATCTCCCCCTCCCCTTGCGGGAGGGGGTTGGGGGGAGGGGAGAGCGGCGGGGATCGTCATGCGCCCTCCCGCGGATAGACCAGCACGCGCGCGGGCGGGGCGCCGAGGCGGATCGATTCGCCGGTAGCGAGGCGGGACTCGGAGCGGAAATACAGTTCGGTGCCGTCGGCGGCGCGGGCAAGGCCGTAAAAGTCGCGGCCGCGGTACTCGGTCGCTTCGACCACGGCGGCGATCGGCGCGTCGGCGGCGGGGGCGAGGTCTTCCGGGCGGATCGCCACCACGGCCGCGCCGGTCACGACCCCCACCGGCGTGCCGGCAAGGCGCGCGCCGGCGAGATCGACCACCACGCCGCCGGGCGCGGGCTCGGCGCGCGTCGGGAACAGGTTGCGGTAGCCCATGAACTCCGCCACGTCGGGGTGGGCGGGGCGAGCGTACAGCTCCTCCGGCGCGCCGACCTGGCGCATGGCGCCGTCGCGCATCACCACGATGCGGTCGGCCAGCGACAGCGCCTCGTCTTGGTCGTGGGTCACGTAGATCGTGGAGCAGCCGAGCAGGCCGTGGATGCGCCTGATCTCGGCGCGCATCTCCAGGCGCAGCTTGGCATCGAGGTTGGAGAGCGGCTCGTCCATCAGCACCAGCGGCGGCTCGACCACAATGGCGCGCGCGATCGCGACCCGCTGCTGTTGCCCGCCCGAGAGCTGGCCGGGCAGCTTGTCCGCCTGCGAGGAGAGGCGCACCAGGCCCAGCGCCTCGTCCACCCGCGCGGCGATCTCGGCTTTCGGGCGCCGTTGCGTGCGCAACCCGAACCCGACATTGCGCCGCACCGTCATGTGCGGGAACAGTGCGTAATTCTGGAACACCATGCCGAAGCCGCGGTGTTCCGGGGCGAGCTGGTCGATGCGCCGCTCGTCCAGCCAGATCGCGCCGTCGGTGAGCGGCAGCAGCCCGGCGATGCAATTGAGCGCCGTCGATTTGCCGCAGCCGGAGGGGCCGAGCAGGGCGATGAACTCGCCCCGCTCGATGGTCAGCGTGACATCACGCAGCGCGTTCAGCGCCCCGAACGCGCGGCCAATGTGATCGAGCCGCAGCGCCCGGAAGTCGCGCGAGGCAATCGCCATCTACTTGCCGACATTGGCGCCGATCTGCTGGTCCCATCGCTGAAACGCATAGACCAGCTTGTCCGCTGGGAGCGGCGTCTCCATCGGCACCTCGGCGATCAGCTTGTCGTAGATCGGGCGGCCGTATTCCTTGATTACTTGCTGGCTTTTCGCCGGCGCCATCGCCAGGGTGACGCCCTTCACCGCCGGTCCCGGATAGAAATAGCCGGTGTCATAGGTGTACGCCTGCGCCTCCGGGGTCAGCATGTGCTTGATGAGATCGAGCAGCACCGCCAGCTTGGCCTCACTCACGCCCTTGGGCACGATCAGGTATTGCGCGTCGGTGACCCACTTGAAGCCCTCCAGCGTGCCGACCTCCGCCTCCTTCGGCACCACACCCAGCGCGCGCGGGTTGATGTCCCAGCCGGTCATGCTCGCGATCATGTCGCGCGAGCCCTCGGCCAGCTCCTTCATCGTGGCCGAAGTGCCGGTCGGGTAATACTCGATGTTCTTGCCCAGCTCGCGCAAATAGGACCAGGTCTTGTCCCAGCCGTTGGCGGGATCCTTGGGGTTCTTATCGCCTAGGAGGTAGGGCAGCCCCTGCAAGAAGGTCCGTCCAGGTCCGGAATTGGCCGGGCGGGCGTACATGAAGCGCTGCGGATTCTGGCGCGTGTAGTCGAGCAACTGCTGCGTGGTCTTGGGCGGCTGCTTCACCGCGTCCGGCATGTATTCGAGCAGCGGCCCGGCCGGGCAGAACACCATGCACACCGCCTGACCCTGCGCCAAACCCTGCATATTCCAAGCGCCAGGCAGGTAGATCTCCCGCAAGTTCGGAAGGTTGGCCGCGTAGTCGGCGGCGGTCGGCACCCAGAGGTGCTGGTCGATGCCGGCCGAGAGCGCGTCGGTGCCGCTGAGCACGAGGTCGATATCGACCCGGCCCGCTGCTTGCTGCGCCTTGATCTTGCCCGGTAGCTCCGGCGCGGGCGCCTGCGAGAAGGCGATGCGCGAAACGAGCTTGGGGTTCTTGCGCGCGTATTCCTGCGACGGCTGCTGCACGAGCTGCAACGCGCCTGCCACGTCGATCACGTTCAGCTCCACCGGGGATGACGGAAGCGGTGGGGCGGTGGCCGCCCGAGCCGCGCCGAATGTCGCCACTCCCGCCAGTCCGCCGAGCACATTGCGTCGAGTGGTGCTGATGGTGGACATCGCTTTCTCCGATCCCTGGCCGGGCGCCCGCCGACCGCGGATGGCCCTGGCGAGCGAACAAGATACGCGGGCGACACCGACGCGACAACGGCGACAGCCCCGGGGGCGCCCCGCTTGCGGGCGTCCGGTAGGTGGGACAGAACACCCTCAAACGCGCCAGCTAGGCGTGGCAGTGAAGCGGAGATTCGTGATGACGGAAGTCGAGGCCGGCGGTCTGAGGATCGCGCGGGTTCTGTTCGAGTTCGTGAACGAGGAGGCGATCCCCGGCACCGGGATCGACCCCGGCCGCTTCTGGCAAGGCTTCGGTGACATGATCCGCGCGCTGGCCCCACGCAACCAGGCGCTATTGGACCGACGCGCCGAACTGCAACGGCAGATCGACGAGTGGCACATCGCCAACCGCTCCAAACCGTTCGACCCCGCCGCGTATCAAGTGTTTCTTCGTCAGATCGGCTATTTGCAGTCGGAACCGTCCGACTTCGCGATCACCACCGCGAATGTCGATCCCGAGATCGCCTCGATTGCCGGACCGCAACTCGTGGTTCCGGTGACCAACGCCCGCTATGCGCTCAATGCCGCCAACGCGCGCTGGGGCAGCCTCTATGATGCGCTCTACGGCACGGATGCGATCCCGGAGGACGGGGGCGCCGAGCGCGGCGCGCACTATAATCCTCGACGCGGGGAACGAGTGGTGGCAAAGGCGCGGGAGATTCTCGACCAGGCCGCGCCGCTCTCGGGCGGCAGCCATGCGGACGCGACGCTCTACGCGCTCGACGGCGACGCGCTCGCGGTCACGTTGAAGGGCGGATCGAAAACCGGGCTGCGCTGGCCCGATCAGTTCGTGGGCTATCGCGGCGAGCTCTCCGCGCCATCCGCGGTGCTGCTGCGGCATAACGGGCTGCACCTCGAGCTTGCCATCGACCGCGAGCACCCGATCGGCCGCGACGATCCGGCGGGCGTCGCCGACGTGATCCTGGAAGCGGCGATCACCACGATCGAGGATTGCGAGGATTCCATCGCCGCGGTGGATGCGTCGGACAAGGTGGGCGCGTATCGCAACTGGCTCGGGCTGATGAAGGGCACGCTCGAGGACACGTTCGAGAAGAACGGCCGGATGATGACGCGCCGGCTCGCCGCCGACCGCGAATATCGCACGCCAAGCGGCGGGTCGCTCACCTTGCCTGGGCGCAGCTTGATGCTCGTGCGCAATGTCGGCCACCATATGTACACCGACGCGGTGCGCGACGGCGACGGAGCCGAAATCCCCGAGGGAATGCTGGACGCGGCGATGACGTCACTCATCGCCGTGCACGATCTCAAGTGGGGCGGCAAATTCCGCAACAGCCGCGCGGGCTCGATCTACATCGTCAAGCCCAAGATGCACGGCGCCGACGAGGTCGCGCATACCGATACGATCTTCGCCCGCTGCGAGGACATTCTCGGCCTTGCCCGCAACACATTGAAAATGGGGATCATGGACGAGGAGCGGCGCACCTCGGCCAACTTGAAGGCGTGCATCGACGCGGCCCGAGAGCGCGTGGTGTTCATCAACACGGGTTTCCTCGACCGCACCGGCGACGAAATCCATACCTCGATGGAGGCTGGGCCGATGATCCGCAAGGGCGACATGAAAAACGCCGCCTGGATCAAGGCCTACGAGGACCAGAACGTGGATATCGGACTGCAATGCGGGCTGGCGGGGCGCGCCCAGATCGGCAAGGGGATGTGGGCCGCGCCCGACCGGATGGCCGACATGCTGGCGCAGAAGATCGGCCACCCGCGCGCCGGCGCCAACACCGCGTGGGTTCCCTCGCCGACCGCTGCCACGTTGCACGCCTTGCATTACCTGGAGGTGGACGTGGCGGCGCGCCAGGTCGAATTGGCGGGGCGCCGGCGGGCGCCGCTCTCCGACCTGCTCACGATTCCCGTGGCCGATGGCGCGAACTGGTCGCCCGAGGACGTGCAACAGGAACTGGATAACAACTGCCAGGGCATACTTGGGTATGTCGTGCGCTGGATCGAGCAGGGGATCGGCTGCTCCAAGGTCCCCGATATCCACGACACCGCGCTCATGGAAGACCGCGCGACGCTGCGCATCTCCAGCCAGCACGTCGCCAATTGGCTGCATCACGGGATCACCACCGAGGCGCAGGTGACGGCCACGCTCAAGCGGATGGCCGCGGTGGTGGACCGGCAGAACGCGGCCGATCCGAACTACCGGCCGATGGCGCCTGGTTTCGACGGTGTGGCGTTCCAGGCGGCCCTCGACCTGATCTTCGAAGGTCGCGCGCAGCCGAACGGCTACACCGAGTTCATCCTGCACGCCCGCAGGCGGGAGGCGAAGGCGGCGGGGTGAGAGCAGCCAGATCGCGCGACAGCTCGGCGAGCGGCGCGCGCCAGTCGCCTGGATGTTGTTGCCGGTAAAGCCGCATCGACGGGTACCAGGGCGAGTCGCGCCGGCGCTCCATCCAGCGCCAGTCGGCCTCGGCTTTCAGCAGCAGGCAGGTCGGCCGGCCGAGCGCGCCGGCGAGGTGCGCGACCATCGTGTCCACCGTGACCACCACATCGACCGCCGCGATCAGGGTGGCGGTTCGCATGATGTCGGCCAGCGTGTCGGCCGGATTGACCCATTGGATATCGCCGCTTGTGCCGCGTTGCAGGCGGGCGAGATGTGTGCCGGCCGCCCCCTCCCTAGCCAGCGCTCGGATCAAGACCGGCAGCGGCACCGACCGATCCTGATCCCAGTCTCCGGCCTCGGCGCAAACACCCACCAGCAACCCGCCCCCAAGCTGGTGGCGCGCCGTCGCGACCACAGGCTCGGGTACGGCCAGATATGGCGGGGGGGCCGCCTCGGGCGGCAGGCGCAGCGCATGCGCCAGTTCCATCGATTCGATGTCGCACTCCGATGGCGGGGCAGGGGCCTCGACCTGGAACGGGATCAGTCGGTCGATGCCCTGCAACCCGACGAGCACGGGCAAAAGCTCGGCCTGCGCCTCCAGGGTCACGGAGGCGGCGTGCCGGCGCAACGCCGGGACGTAGCGAACGAATTGCAGCGTATCGCCCAGGCCGTGATAGCACCGAACCAGGAGATGCCGGCCCTCGAACGGTCGGCCGTCCCAAACGTAGCGCAGATGATAGGGCAGTGTCGGATCGTCCGCCGGTCCAGGCCGGGACGCCAGCACCACGTCGTTTATCGCCCAGGCCGTCGCGTAATTGCCCCGCCGCGCAGCGGTGAGCCAGCTTGCGCCTGCTCCCCGCACGCGCGGCTCGGCTATTTGTCTTCCAGCGTGAATCCGGCCTTCAGCGCAACTTGATAGGTTTTGATCGTTCCGTCCTCGATCGACCCCCGGACCTGGACTACCTCGAACCAGCTCAGGTTGCGCAGCGTACTGGCGGCCCGCTCCACCGCATTATCTATGGCATCCGAGATGCTGTCCTGCGACGTGCCGACCAGATCGATCAGCTTATAAACCGGTTCGGCCATTGCTTCCTCCTGTTGTGCCGTCCAGCCGTAACCGAGGGGCGTGCCGCCGGTGCCGCCGCCGTGCGGATTTTACGCGGCGGCACCGGAAGCAATTCGCCTACTCCACCGTCTCCTGTTGCTCGCGGTCCGAGCCGTCGCCGCCGTCCTCGTCCGGCTTCGGCAGGGCGGGCAGCGCGGCCTCGACCATCTCGAAATCGAGCTTGCCGTCCTTCAGTGTGACCTTGACCGAGCCGCCGCGGACCAGCTTGCCGAACAGCAGTTCCTCTGCCAGCGGCTTCTTGATGTGCTCCTGGATCACCCGGGCCAGCGGGCGCGCGCCGTAAAGCCGGTCGTAGCCGCGCTCGGCCAGCCATTCCTTGGCGGCCGACGATAGCTCGATGGTCACGTTGCGGTCGGCGAGCTGCGCTTCGAGTTGCATGACGAATTTCTCGACCACGCGCCCGACGATCTCCGGCGTGAGGCCGGCGAAGGTGATGGTCGCGTCCAGCCGGTTGCGGAACTCCGGCGTGAACATCCGCTTGATCGCCTCGTCGTCCTCGCCAACCCGCACATCGCGGCCAAACCCGATCGCCTCCTTGGCCATGTCGGACGCGCCGGCATTGGTGGTCATGATGAGAATGACGTTCCGGAAATCCACCGTCTTGCCGTTGTGGTCGGTGAGTTTGCCGTGGTCCATCACCTGCAACAGGATGTTGAACAGGTCGGGATGCGCCTTCTCGATCTCGTCCAGCAGCAGTACCGCGTGCGGATGCTGGTCGATCGCATCGGTCAGCAGGCCGCCTTGGTCGAACCCGACATAGCCGGGCGGTGCGCCGATCAGCCGGCTGACGCTGTGCCGCTCCATGTATTCCGACATGTCGAAGCGGATCAGCTCGATGCCCATGGTCGAGGCGAGCTGGCGCGCCACCTCGGTCTTGCCAACGCCGGTCGGGCCGCTGAACAGATAGTTGCCGATCGGCTTCTCGGGCTCGCGCAGCCCGGCACGCGCCAGCTTGATCGCAGCGGCCAGCGCCTCGATCGCCCGGTCCTGGCCGAACACCATCGCCTTGAGGTCACGTTCCAGGTTGCGCAGTGTCTCCTTGTCGTCGGCCGAGACCGACTTGGGCGGGATGCGCGCGATCTTGGCGACGATCTCCTCGACATCCTTAAGCGTGACCATCTTGCGCCGCTTGTGTTCGGGCAGCAGCATCCGCGACGCGCCGACCTCGTCGATCACGTCGATCGCCTTGTCGGGCAATTTCCGGTCATTGATGTACTTGGCCGAAAGGTCCACCGCGGCGCGGATCGCCTCGTCCGTGTAGCGCACCTTGTGGTGCTTCTCGTAATTGGCCTTGAGCCCGCGCAGGATCTTCACCGAGTCCTCGAGCGAGGGCTCGTTGACGTCGATCTTCTGGAACCGGCGCACCAGCGCCCGGTCCTTCTCGAAGTAGTTGCGGAACTCCTTGTAGGTCGTACTGCCGATGCAGCGCAGCGTGCCTGACGCCAGCGCCGGCTTGAGCAGGTTCGAGGCATCCATCGCACCGCCGCTGGTGGCGCCGGCGCCGATCACGGTGTGGATCTCGTCAATGAACAGGATCGCCCCGGACATGTTCTCCAATTCCGAGACCACGGCCTTGAGCCGTTCCTCGAAATCGCCGCGATACCGGGTGCCGGCCAGCAGCGCGCCCATGTCGAGGGCGAAAATGGTGGACTTGGCCAACACTTCGGGGACATCGCCCTCGACGATCCGCTTGGCGAGGCCTTCGGCGATGGCGGTCTTACCCACGCCCGGGTCGCCCACATAAAGCGGGTTGTTCTTGGTGCGCCGGCAGAGGATCTGGATGGTTCGCTCGATCTCCAATTCACGGCCGATCAGCGGATCGATCTTGCCCGCCATTGCCTTTTTATTAAGATTTACGCAATAATTCGAGAGCGCATCCTGGTTCCGCCGTCCCGGCTTCTCCTCGCGCTCCTGCTCGTGATGGGATTCGTTTTGGGTGCTGCCCTGTACCGGGCGCTGGGCGGAGCGGCCGGGCGCCTTGGCGATGCCATGGCTGATGAAGTTGACCGCGTCCAGTCGGGTCATGTCCTGGAGCTGGAGGAAATAGACGGCGTGGCTCTCTCGCTCGGAGAACAGGGCCACGAGCACGTTCGCGCCGGTGACTTCGTCACGGCCCGAAGACTGCACGTGGATCGCGGCGCGCTGGACGACCCGCTGGAAGCCCGCCGTCGGCTTGGGATCGCCCGGTCGATCGGTCGCCAGCCCCGCCAGATCCTTATCGAGGAACTCGGCGAGGTCGGCGCGCAGCTTGTCGAGATCGACGCCGCACGCGCGCAGCACGGTGGCGGCATCGGTGTCGTCGGTCAGCCCGAGCAGCAGATGCTCCAGGGTCGCGTATTCGTGGCGGCGCTCGCTGGCCAGGGACAGGGCCCGATGCAGTGTCTGTTCGAGATTACGTGATAGCATGGGCGACGCTCCTGACGCGCTCGATGGAGGACTCAAAGGTGGGGATGCCTGCGCCCGCGGAAAGCCCGCCGCTCCGTGGCGCCCAATGCTGGCGGCCGTACCTCGCCAAAGCTTGCACTATTCCTTCTCGATGGTGCACTGCAATGGATGTTGGTTTTGCCGGGCGAGGTCCATCACCTGCGTCACCTTGGTCTCGGCGACCTCGTAGGTGTACACCCCGCAGACCCCGACGCCTCGACGGTGGACGTGTAACATGATCCTCGTCGCCTCTTCACGGTTCTTCTGGAAAAACCGCTCCAAGACGTGAACGACGAACTCCATGGGCGTGTAGTCGTCGTTGAGCATCAGGACTTTGTACATCGCCGGCTTTCTGGTCTTCGGCCGCGCCTTGACCACCACGCCGGTATTGGGCCCTTCCGAACCGCCACGCTTGTCGTTGTCGCTCATCGTCAGCTTCCGCGCCATCCGCGCCCGCCGCTCCGTCTCCAAGGCGAGAACCATATCGGAAGCCGGCCCCTGGATAAAAGAGCATAGCTGCCGGCAATGACGTTCCGGCCGATCTTGGGATGCTTGCGGCCGCGATACGGACGGCAAAAAGGCCCGGGCTAGAGGTCCGGGCCTTGTGTGGCGGCCGTCGGCTTCGCCGGCAGCCGATGCCGCGCCGCTTCGCGTGGCGTGCGCGAGAACTGGTCAGACGGGCTTGCCGAACTTCTCCACCGCGAGCGTCACGCGGGCGGCGAGCGGGGCCATCGCCTGCTCGGTCAGCTTGATCGAGCTTTCAGTGATGCGCCCGGATTCGGTCATCGTCTTCTCGATCGCGGTGCGGGCGAGGTTGGACTGCACGTCGATGGCGTCCTTCACCGTCCGCACGGTGGTCAGCGCCCGAAAGGCGGAGACGGTGTCCTGCAACTGGGCCTGCGCCGTCGCGGCCGCCTGCCTGCCCATGTCCTGGATGCCGGCGACCCAGATCTGGCCCGACTTCACGAACGCCTCCAGGTTGCCCTGTCCGAACGCAACGAACTCTTCAGCTGTCTTCATGGCCTTGTTCACTCCTTCCTGCATTTTCGCCTGTGTCTGCTCGAACCCCGCGGCGGCCTGGTTCATGCCGTGATTGAGCGAGGCCGCCGTCTGCTGAATCCCCTGGTCTGCTTGCTCGAAGCCGCTGGCCATGGTGCTGCTCACGGCGGCCGCGGTCGTGTCCACGATGCTGGCCGCCACCTCGTCTTGCCTGGTCTTGATCGCCATTCACTCACTCTCCTGATCCGTCACCCCAGCCGGGGCATTTGCCTGCTTCGCGGCGCATCTTTGCTGCACCGCAGCACACGCGGAAGTTAAGCAGTGGATTGGACGTGATCAAGCGGTTTTTGTGCACTGCACAAAGACGCCATCTTGGCCCAGGTCCTCAGCAATCGGAGGAGCCCCCATTAACCCATTCAGAAGGTTCGAGAATTAGACTCATTTCGGGCTGGACAGAAATGCCCGCCAGACCATACAGTCCAGAACGAATCAGGAGAACGACACAAATGGCAGCTTGGCCACGCCGGGGGCGAAATCTTCTGCGCTCATTACCCCTTGCGCTGGCCGTCTTGACCGCCGCTGCCGGCGTCCGGCCCGCGGCTGCGCAGGTGGGCTCTACCCGCTACGCCTCGATCGTGGAGGATGCGGCGAGCGGAGCGGTGCTGGAGCAGGCAGAGCCTGACGCGCCGCGCCATCCGGCGAGCCTGGCCAAGCTGATGACGCTCTATATGACGTTCGAGGCGGTTCGCGATCGGCGCATCGGGCTCGACGAGCAGGTTCCTGTCACTCTGCACGCGGCTATGATGGAGCCAACCAAGCTCGGGCTGCTACCGGGCACGCGCATCACTGTCGAAGAAGCGATCTTGGGCCTGGTGACCCGTTCGGCCAACGACGCGGCTGCCGCGTTGGGCGAGCTGCTCGGCGGCACCGAGCCACGCTTCGCCCAGATGATGACGCTGCGTGCCCGCGCGCTCGGGATGAGCCGCACCACGTTCACCAACGCCTCCGGCCTCCCCGATCCCGACGAGTGGACGACGGCGCGCGACCTCGCCCTGCTGGCGCGCCGGCTGGTGGCCGACTTTCCCGGCTATTACCACTACTTCAGCAGCCCGAGCTTCGTGTTTCACGGCCAGGTCTCGTTCAACCACGACAGCATGTTGAAGCGGTATCCGGGCGCGGACGGGATGAAGACAGGTTATACCGTCGCGTCCGGGCACAATCTGGTGACCAGCGCGGTGCGCGGCGGCCGGCGATTGATCGGCGTGACGCTCGGCTGCGCCACCAATACCGAGCGCGACACGCACATGACGGCATTGCTGAACGCTGCCTTCATCCAGGAAGGGGTGCCGGTGGACCCGCGTGCCGGCGTGATGGCCCACAGCGGCTTCCCGGGCCTGATCTCATCCGCCGCCGCCGCCGAGCCGGAGCGACGATCGGTCGCTTCCGCGCGCCCGACCGCGCATCTGCGCCCGGTCGCTGCGTCGCTGGCAGGAGCACGGCATTGGACGATCCAGGTCGGCCGTTTCCGCAGCGAGAAGGCAGCGCTCGCCGCAGCCTCGCGCGCGGCGGCCGCCGACGGCGGCGAGACCCGGATCGAGCGCACCATCCGCCACGGCCGCGGGAGCTGGCGGGCGGAGGTGATCGGGCTGACGCCGTCCGCGACCAAGGGCGCGTGCGGCTCGCGCGCCCGGCATCGAAATCCTTGTTTCGTGACCCGAGGCGAGGGCCGGCAAGTCGCGAGCCTCTGAGACTCGAAGCTCACAGAGGAGAGTCTTTGTTCTGCACCCTCTCCCTTGGGAGCGGGCGGGGTGAGGGGCTTGCCCGCCCTAACCCTCCGCTGTTCGCAGCAATACGCCAAGCTCTTCCGAGGTGATCGGCTCGGAGCGGATCACCACCAGATACGCGAGTGCCGAGGCAAGCCCGATCGCCGCGCTGATCAGCAGGGCACGGACGAAGCTGCCCGTCGCCTGCACGACGAAGCCGGTGATCAACGGGGCCAACGCCCCTCCGAGATAGCCGCCGAAATTCTGGATGGCGCCGAGCGAGGCCGTGAGGTTCGACGGCGCCGCGACCGAAGCTAGCGCCCAAGACATGCCGCTTGCGCAGGCGCCGAACATGAGCGCCGCCGAGATGGAGGCCACCGCGATCGAGTTGCTCGGCGTCTCGGCGGCGACCACCGTAAAGACCACCATGCCGAGCAGGCCGCCAATCACCGGAATCTTGCGGCTGTTGATCGGGCTGAATCCGGCCGCCATCAGACGGTCGGCGATCCAGCCGCCGGCGACGCTGCCGATCACTCCAAAAGCGAACGGAATGGCGGAGACCCAGCCGGTCTTGGGAATCGACATATGGCGCTCGATCTCGAAATAGCCCGGCAGCCAGGCAAGATAGAGCCAGCCCATATAGACGACGCCAAAGAAGCCGAGGATCAGGCCCCAGGTGGTGCGAAACCGGAACAGACGGCCCCATTCGCGGAATGTCGCATGGTGGGTGGCTGGCGCTTCCTCGTGCTCGGTGAGGTGCCGCCGCTCCTCCTCGGTGAACGAGACCTCCGAGGCGTCCCGGTAAATCAAGTACCAAATCGCGGAGACGGCCAGGCCGACTACTCCCATGATGATGAACATCCACCGCCAGCCAAAGGCCAGCATGAGCACGGTCAGGATCGGCGGCGCGATGGCCGGGCCGAGCGAGGACGTGCAGTTCCAGATGCCGGTCGGCAGCCCACGGTCGCGTACATTGTACCAATCGCGCACAACGCGCACGGCGGAGGAGAACATCGGCGCCTCGCCGATCCCGAGGAACACCCTGGCGATAAAGAACTGGGCGAAGCTGACCACGAACCCCGCTGCGACTTGGGCCAGCGACCAGAGCCCAAGCCCGGCCCCGAGCAGCCGGCGCGGTCCCACTCGGTCGACCAGTGCTCCACCCGGAAGCTGCGAGAACGCGTAGGCCCAAAGAAACGCCGAGAGCAGCACGCCCATGTCGGCGATCGATAGTCCGAGCTCTTTGCGGATCAGCGGGTTGCCGATCGCAAGCGTCGAGCGATCCAGGTAATTGAGCGTCCCCGCTATCACGAGCACCGAGAGCGCCGAACGCTGTGCACGCCTGATGACTGCCGGCGTCTGGCTTCTTGCCATGCGTTCCCCCCTTCGTAGCCACCATGAAGTACCGGACCAGGGCTTCGCGAGCAAGCGGCGCGGACGGCGCATGGCAATTGAGTCTCACGACCGCGTGTCGCGGTTCGTGATGAAAACAAGCTGTGCTTTCCTCGCTTTTTCTAGCTGGCCCGGTATTCTGGCGTGGTCGCGTAATTAAGGTTTGATATGGTTCGCCCCTGGCTTGGCGCCGCCGCCGCCTTAACCATTGCCGCCGGCGCATACGCGCGTCCGCCGCCTAATCCCGATCCAGCGCTCGCGCCCTGGTTTCAGAGCCTGGTCCAACCCGGAACCGGTATGTCCTGTTGTTCCGTCGCGGACTGCCGGCCGACCGATTTTCGCATCGCCGGGGACCACTATGAGGCGATGGTCCACGGGACATGGCAGGCGATCCCGGCCGACAAGGTACTGAAGCGCGCCGACAACCCGACCGGGCGCGCGGTGGTGTGCTGGAGTCCGGCACTCGGGATCATGTGTTTCGTGCGCGGACCCGAGACCTGAGCATCCAGGCCAGCGCGAGGATCAGAGGAATTATCGCGGCGCCCTGGAACGTCATGCGCAAGCCGGCCAGGAACGCGGCGCTTTCAGACAGCCCATGCGCGGCTTGGAAGGCGCGGGACGCCTGAAAGGCGAGCATGAGCACCGTCGCGCCGGTCACCAGGCCGAAGGTGCGGGTCAGCATTCCGAGGCTGCCCGCGATGCCGCGCTCCCGCGCCGGCAGGGCGCCCGTGACCGCGTCGAGATACGTGACCTGGAAGAGGCCCTGACCAGCGCCTTGGACGAACATCGCGCAAGCGAGCCCTGGTAGGGTGCGCGCCAGCCCCGCGGTTGCCAGCGCGCCGATCGCGAATAGCCCCCCGGCGATCATCAGGGCGCCGGCGAGCATCAGCCAGAGAGCCGGCACGCGTTCGGCAAGCCGGCCGCACAGGGGCGCGGCGAGCATGGTGCCGACGGGCGAGGCGGCGAGCACGGCGCCGATCTTCCACTCGGCCAACCCTGGCACGCGAGCCAGCGCGAACGGTGCCAGCAAGAGTACGGCGAAGCCCGCGAGATTAAGCAGAATATTCGACAGATTGATCAGGGAAAAATCTGGATCCCGGAACAGTCTTATGTCGATGATTGGCTGCGGGCAACGCTGCTCCCGGCGGATGAAGCCGGCCGTGCACAGCCCGGCCGCGACGGCGAAGCCGGCCGCCCAAGCTGGGCTGCGGAGCTGGTTGAGCGCCAGCAGCATCAGGCAGGTCGCCAGCGCCAGCAGGCTGGCGCCGACGGCATCGAAGCGTTGACCTGTGCCCCGTGCGGGCGGCGTCGGCAGGCCAAGCGCGACCGCGAATGCCAGCGCTGCGATGGGTGCGCGGAACCAGAACACCGCGGACCAGCCGAACCGGCCGATCAGCACGCCAGCCAATAGCGGGCCGAGCGCGCCACCGATGCCGAACGTCATCGTGTATGCGCCGAGTGCCCGCGCGCGCTGGTGCTCCGGATAGAGCGTCGTCACCAGCGCCGGGCCGCAGCTCATGACCATCCCAGCGCCGAACCCTTGTGCCACGCGCGCGGCGAGCAGCCAGCCGTAACTCGGCGCGCTCGCGCAGAGCACGAAGGCGGCGGAGCTCCAGCCGGTCCCGGCCAGGAAGACGCGGCGATGGCCGAGCATGTCGCCCGCGCGACCGAACACCAGCATCAGGCTGGCGCTGGTCAGCGTGTAGCTGATCACCACCCATTGGATGAACGGGATGGGCAGCCCAAAATGCTGGGTGATTCGGGGGAAATCGACGTTGACTGCGGAATCGAGTGGCACGGTCACTGTGCCGAGCAGGACGACGAATACGCCCGTGGCACCTGCGAGGATGGGGACGCGCCGCGCGTCTGTCACGTCCGGGCGCGAAAAAGAACAGGCGGAACCGAGCGCTCGCGCCCGGCCCGCCTCACTGGCCCGCCGCCGTTAGACCGCCTTCTTCAACGTGGGCGACGCCTTGAACCGCACCGTCTTGCCGGCCTTCACCTTGATCGACTCGCCGGTGCGAGGGTTCATGCCTTTGCGCGCCTTGGTCTTGCGCACCGTGAAGGTGCCGAAGCTGGGCAGGGTGAACTTTCCCGACTTCTTCAGTTCCTTGACGATCGCCTCCATCAAATGGGCCGCGGCGCGGTTGGCAGCCGCGCCCGTCAGGTCGGCGGAGTCCTGGATCACCTGGGCGATGAAAGCTTTCGACATGCTCTTCCCTCATGACGCGTTGCTAAGCGGCATGTCGAGAACAGGCGAACATGCCGGGCCGGTGGAGTGGGGCCGCAGCGCAAGGAGAGTCGCAGCGTCCTTGCAACGGTTTTACCCGGAGCGAACGAAACACGCCAGACCTTCTTGCGCTTTTGAGGACCAGAATTGATCGAATTTGGGACTGTTGCACATCCGCATCGTAGATCAAAGCCCCGCCTGGGAGACGAACTTTGTGTTGAGGTAAGCCTCGATCGCCTCCGACCCCCCCTCCGAGCCGTAGCCCGAATCCTTCACGCCCCCGAACGGCACTTCAGGCAGGGCAAGCCCGATATGGTTAATCGACATCATGCCCGCTTCCACCGCTGCGGCGATGGCATTGGCCGTTTTCGCCGATCGCGTGTAGGCGTACGAGGCGAGCCCGAATGGCAGGCGATTTGCCTCGCTCACCACGTCATCGAAGTTGCGGAACGTGGAAATCACTGCCACCGGGCCGAACGGCTCCTCGTTCATGATCCGCGCGTCCTTGGGCACGTTGGTTAGCACCGTGGGCTCGAAGAAGTTGCCCTTGTTGCCGATCCGGTTGCCGCCGGTGTTGACCTCCCCGCCATGCTTCACCGCATCGCCGATGAAGGTCTCCATCGCCGTCACCCGGCGCGGATTGGCGAGCGGCCCCATCGTGGTTCCGGACTCCAATCCGTCGCCCACCTTGGCGCGCTTCACATTGGCAACGAACTTGTTAACGAACGACTCATAAACCGGCTCTTGGACCAGGAAGCGGGTCGGCGAGATGCAGACCTGGCCGGCGTTGCGCATCTTACTGACCGCGAGCACCTTGCTCGCCGCCTCGATGTCGGCATCCTCGAATACGATCGTCGGGGCATGGCCGCCGAGTTCCATCGTCGCGCGCTTCATATGCGCCCCGGCGAGGGCCGCGAGCTGCTTGCCGACCGCAGTGGAGCCGGTGAAGGAGATCTTCCGAATCACCGGATGGGGGATGAGATATTCGGAGATTTCGGCCGGCACGCCATAGACAAGGTTGACCACGCCGGCCGGCACGCCGGCATCGACGAAGGCTCGGATCAGCTCAGCGGGCGAGGCCGGGGTCTCCTCCGGCGCCTTGACGATGATCGAGCAGCCTGCGGCGAGGGCGGCCGAGAGCTTGCGCACCACTTGATTGATCGGGAAGTTCCATGGTGTGAAGGCGGCGACCGGGCCGACCGGCTCCTTGATGACGAGCTGATAAACCCCTTCGGCGCGGGCCGGGATCACGCGGCCATAGGCGCGGCGAGCCTCCTCGGCGAACCAGTCGATCACGTCCGCGCCCGCGAGGGTTTCGCCCTTCGCTTCGGCCAGCGGTTTGCCTTGTTCCTGCGTCATTAGCCTGGCGATCGCGTCGGCCCGCTCGCGCATGATGTCGGCGGCCTTGCGCATGAGCTTCGCGCGGTCGTAGGCCGAGACCTTTCGCCAGGTGCGAAAGCCCTTTTCAGCCGCTTCGAGCGCCCGGTCGAGATCGTCACGCTCGGCATGGGCAACGGTGCCGATCGGCTCGCCGCTGGCGGGGTTCATCACCGGGATGGTGCGGCCGCCCGCCGCCTTGGTCCAGGCGCCGTTGATCATGAGAGATACGTCGGGGTACATCGGCTGCTCCTTAGTTGGCAGAATTCCGCGCGAGTTTCGCCATCCGTCGTATGCCCGACGGCGCTGTTGTCAAGCGCGGGCACGAAACGATCCCAACCGCGCGCGACGGTAAATGGTGCGCACGTGTCCGTCACTTCACGCGGACTTCATGACCCGATCTGCATCTTTGCGAGGACATTGCCGCTCTGTCGAACGCGGTCCGGAGGAGTTTGCGATGGGCAAATGGATGACGCCAGCCTTGGGAGTCTTGCTCGTCGGCACGGCGCCGTGCCTGGCCGAGAAGGTGCCCCAGAATGGTACGCCACCGTCCTTCCAGCTCGCAGCGACCAACTCCGGCCAGCAAACAGGGGCCTTGGGCACGAGTTCCTCGGGCGGCTCGTCGAAATCGGGGGCGCCGGCCTCCGGCAAGTCGATCACGGGGGCGACGGCGAATTTCGCGCCCAATCCGCCGGCCGGGGAATGGCCGAGCCAGGCGCGCGATTACGCGAATACCCGCTACAGCCCGCTCAATCAGATCACCACCAAGAACGTGGACCAGCTCCGCATGGCCTGGTCGTTCTCCGATGGCGCGTTCTACGGCCACGAAGGCGCGCCGCTGGTGATCGGCGATACGATGTACCTCGTCTCGCCGTTCCCCGATGTCGCCTACGCGCTCGATCTGTCGAAGCCGGGCACGCCGATCAAGTGGAGTTATGCGCCCGACCCGACGCCGGTCGCCATCGGCAAGGCGTGCTGCGATGCGGTGATCCGGGGTTGGGCCTACGCCAACGGCAAGCTGATCTACAATCTGCTCGACGATCACACTGTCGCGGTCGATGCCAAGACCGGCAAGGAAGTGTGGCGGATCAAGTTGGGCAATGTCGAGAACGGCGCGACCATGACGATGGCGCCGTTGGTGGTCGGCAACAAGGTGTTCGTGGGCAACGCCGGCGGCGAAATGGGGGTGATCGGCTGGATCGCCGCGCTCGACGTCGATACCGGCAAGGAACTGTGGCGCGCGTATAGCACCGGGCCGGACAAGCTCGTGAAGATCGGGGCCGATTTCAAGCCGAAATACGCGTGGATGCAGGGCAAGGACCTCGGCGTGTCCACCTGGCCCACCGACATGTGGAGGCACGGCGCGGGCTCGGTTTGGGGTTTCGTGTCGTACGATCCGAATCTCAAGCTTATCTACTACGGCACCAGCAATCCCGGCCCGCGCGTGCCCGCCCAGCGACCGGGCTACAATCTCTGGACCAGCACGGTGTTCGCCCGCGATCCCGATACCGGGATGGCCAAATGGGCGTATCAGTTCACCCCGCACGATCAGTGGGACTACGACGGCATCAACGAGGATCTCCTGATCGACCTGCCGATCAACGGCAAGAAGCGCAAGGTGTTGGTTCATTTCGACCGCAACGCCTACGGCTACACGATCGACCGCACGAACGGCGAGGTGCTGGTGGCCGCTCCCTTCACCTACCAGACCTGGACCACCGGCTTCGACATGAAGACCGGTATGCCCAAGGTGAACCCGGCGAAGGAGCCGAAGCCGAACGTGGAGCTGAAGGATGTCTGTCCGCCGGATATCGGTGGCAAGGACTGGCAGCCCGCGGCGTTCTCGCCGCGCACCGGCCTTGTCTATTCCGGCATCCAGCACATCTGCATGAACGTGACCGACAAGCCGGCCACTTACATTCCTGGCACGCCCTATGACGGCATGGACATGACGCGCTACGCCGCGCCCGGCGGCAACTGGGGCGAGTTCATGGCCTGGGACCCGGCCAAAGGGAAGAAGGTGTGGTCGATCAAGGAGCAATTCCTGGCCTATAGCGGCACCCTGGCGACCGCGGGCGACGTGGCGTTTTACGGGACTGCGGATGGCTGGTTCCGCGCGGTGGACGCACGCAGCGGCAAAGTGCTGTGGTCGCAGAAGCTCAGTTCCGGCATCGTCGGCCAGCCAATGACCTATCTCGGCCCCGACAAGCGCCAGTATATCGCGATCGCCTCCGGGGTTGGCGGCGCGGCAATGACGGAGAAGGCCCAGAAGGGTTTTCCGGCGCGAGGCGACACATTGTACGTGTTCTCGATCGGCGGAAAGTCGCCGAGCAGCGGGTCCGGAATGATTACCCTGCAAGCAACCGGAAGCGCGGCACAAGCGAACGAAACCATGTCGGGAAAGCCTTGACCAATGAACATGCGGGTTTTCGCGCTGGGCGCGTTGCCGGTAGTCGCACTCCTGGCCTTGATGACACGTGGCGCGCATTCCCAAACGGCTAACTCCCCGCCGTTGTCGCAGGCGGGGTTGCCCTCTGAAGGTCAGATGGCGGGCGTGCCGCTGGGCGATATCGCCGGTGGTGCGGAGAGCACGCTCGCCAGCCAAATCCACAATCCCGACCACAGCAATCAAGCGGGCGTTGCGGTGTCGGTCGCAGAGGGGAAGCGGCTGTTCGTTGCCCTGAACTGCGCCGATTGCCATGGCTTCGACGCCAAGGGCAACATGGGGCCGAACCTGACCGACAAGTATTGGCGGTATGGCGGCACGCCGGCGGCGATCTTCAAGTCGATCTTCGCGGGACGTCCGAAAGGGATGCCGGCGTGGGGAGCGGCGCTGCCGGCGCGCGATATTTGGCAGATCGTTGCTTACATCCAGTCGCTCGGCGGCACCTATCCGCCAGATTTCTATCAGCCCTCGCTTCAGGGCGACAAACAGGGCGAGCTGGTGTCCCCGGAAATCCAGTTCTTGCAGGCAAACGACGGCTCGCCGCCATACCAGGGCGGAGGGAGCGGGAGCAGCGCCCAAAGCCAGGGGACGACCCACGGCGGTGGGGCGGCGACATCCGGGACCGGGCAAACGTCCGGCAAGCGGTGAGCGCCATGAGCGACCGTAAAGCGGGGATCATAGCACTGTTCTGCGTCGCGCTGACGAGCTTCCCGTGTATGGCTCAGAATGAAGGGCGACGTGTCTTCGTCGATGAGGGCTGCGCGGTCTGTCATGGCCTGATGGGCGAGGGCGGCGTCGGTCCGAAACTCGTTGGCAACCCGATCCTCGCCTTGCCGCAAACGGTGATCGGCTTGATCCTGCGCGGGGCCGGGGAGATGCCGGCATTCGGCGGCAAGCTGACCGACGCGCAGATCGCCGCCGTGGCCAAACATGTCCGCGAGAGCTGGGGTAACCATTACGGGTCGATATCGGCGCAGGACGTGGCCGCGGTGAAGGCGACCCTGAAGGGCGCGCAAGCAGGCGGACAGCCGGCGACCGGAACAGCGGCCCCGGCGAGCCCTGCAGCGAAACCTGCGAGCCAAGGAACCGGCTCGAATCAGCGGAGCGAGGGGCAGCTCGTGTTCGTGGATGCGGGATGCGCGGTGTGCCACGGACTGATGGGCGAAGGTGGCGTCGGGCCGAAGCTGCGCGAGAACACGTTCCTGGCCCGCGCGCCGCAAGTGGCTGGCCTGATCCTGATCGGCAGCGGCGCGATGCCATCATTCGCCGGGAGGCTGTCCGACGCGCAGATCGCCGCCGTGGCGAGCTACATCCGCGACCATTGGGGCAATCAGTACGGCAAGGTGTCGCCGCAGGAGGTGGCGGCCGAGAAGGCGACAGCGCAGCTCGCGATCGGCCAGCAGGCCGGCAGCGCGGCGGTGGGCACTCCGGGCCAGCAAAGCGGGGCGGCAGCCCAACCGGCTCCAGCGTCGGGGAAGTAGTCTGCGAGCGGTGTTGGTCGGTTATACCGACGCCCCGATACTCTGATTTTGCGCGACCTCTCGCCCGGCCCTCTCCCGCAAAGGGAAGGGGAGTTGGCGCTAAGCCGAGCCGGAGATGTACGCCTTCAGGCTATCCACCTCGGTCTCCTGCTCCATGATGCGCGCCTTGACCACGTCGCCGATGCTGATCAGGCCGACCAGCTCCCCACGCTCCAGCACGGGGATGTGCCGGAACCGGCTAATGGTCATCATGCGCATCGTCTCGGCCACCGTCGTCTCAGGCGTGGCGGTTTGCAGGGCGCGCGTCATCAATTGCCCGGCCGTCATCGACAGCGTGCGCGCGCCGTTGGCGCGCAGGCCGCGGACGATGTCGCGCTCGCTCACGATTCCGAGCAACTGGCCCAGGCTGTCCACCACCAGGGCGGCACCGATGCCTTTGTCGGCCAGTACCTCCGCGACCTCGGTGATCGTGGCGCTGGGGTTGATGGTGATAACCTCGCGCCCCTTGTGTTGCAGGATCGCAGCGACTGCGGTCATGTCATCGCCTCCCAACTCGGGGAATGGTGCCGCACGGTGCGCCGTTCGACCGGCAGCCGCAAGGAACCAAGTGTGCGGCGCACAACCTCCAGGCGCTCACGGCAGATTGCCGGAAACCTTGTATCCTTACGAGCACTAGAGCGTCGTCTCAGGTTTATCGGAGGTCGGTCATGCGTACCATGGCAATCGTCATCGCCGCCACCATGGCGCTGGGTTCGGGAGCCGCGCTGGCCGCGACTGGGGCCGTCACCAATACGTCGGTGAGTAACCCGGTCGGTTCGCCGTCTGACGCGGCACCGAGGTCGGCGGTCATCCCCGGCACCCCTGCGCACCGCCACGCTCTCGCGCTGGGCGAATCCTCCGGAAAGGTCGTGGCTACCGGATCGTGGCATCCAAAGGGCGGCTCCCCCGGGAAGTCCTCGCAGCCGCAATAGCTATCGAAAAGTCCCCGTTAGCTCGATACCCGGCCGGTCCAACTGGACCGGCTCGTCGCCAACGAGGCGCGTCGTGATCGTTTCCGCATCGTCCCGCGCATAAGCTGTCCGCCCGATCCATGCTCCAGGCCAGGAACTCGTCGGAGGTCATGCGGGCGCGGGCCGGCGCGATCATACGCGATCCCTAGCACGGCCGAACAGGTACGTCATGCTAAGCTCCGGCGCATGGCCATCCGCCTCGCTACTCCGGCCGACCGCCCGGCGGTCGAGCGCATCGTCGCCGATGCCTACGCCAAATACCTGACCCGCATCGGCAAGCCGCCCGCCCCGATGCGCGACGACTATGGCGCGCGGATCGCCGCGGGCCGGGTTTGGGTGCTGGCCGAGAGCGGTTGGCCCGAGCAGGGTGGGATCTGCGGACTGCTGGTGCTGATCCCGGCGCCGGACCACCTCCTGCTCGACAACGTCGCCGTGGCGCCGGCGCGCCAGGGCGGCGGCATTGGCCGGCGCCTGCTCGCCTTCGCCGAGGCCGAGGCGGCGCGCCGGGGGCTGCCCGAACTCCGGCTCCACACCCACGCGCTCATGGTCGAGAACCAGTCGTGGTATCGCCGACTCGGCTGGAGCGAATACGCTCGCGGCGAACAGGCGGGCTTCGCGCGCGTGTTCATGCGCAAGGCGCTGGCCTGACCCAAACGGCCCGCGCGACGGACGCGGACCAATTCTGTATGGTCCAGCCCGCACGCGTGGGAGAGCATGAATGGCGTTCAAGGTCCAGGTTGGTCCGCCCCAGATCTCGATCCATCAGGGCCGGTCGGTGCTGGTCAGCGAGCCCGACGGGCAGATCAAGTTTCCGACCGACAAGGGCCTGTATTTCTTCGACACGCGGATGATCAACGTGTGGGACGTTCAAGCCAACGGCGAGGACTGGAACCTGCTGAATGGCGGCGCCATCACCTATGACAGCGCGCGGATGTTCTTGACCAACGGCAAGTTCATCACCGAGGAGGGGCCGATCGACGAACACACGCTGTCGTTGCAGATCAGCCGGGCCATCACCGGCGGCGTCCACGAGGATCTAGACATCACGAATTTCGGGTTGAAGCCGGTGCGCTTCAACCTGGAGATCACGATCCGCTCCGACTTCGCCGACATCTTCGAGGTCAAGAAGGGCAACATCGTCCGCCGCGGCCGGATCGTCACCGAATGGTCCAGCGCGCATCATCGGCTGCGCACCACTTATCGCAACCGCGATTTCGTGCGCTCGCTCGCGATCAGCGCCGCGAACAACGACTCCGAGCCGGTCTATGCCAACGGCCGGCTCAGCTTCGAGGTCGATGTGGCGCCGGGCAAGACCTGGCATTCCTGCCTGCTCTACGAACTCGACGACGGCGAGCGCCGGTTCCAAGCGCCGCGCGACTGCGCCGACAAGTCCGAGCAGTCGCATTATGCCGAGGAGCGCCGAGAATGGCGGCGGCGGGTGCTGAAGATACGCACCTCCAACGACGAGTTCCATCGGTTCTACAACCAGGCGGTAGACGACATGGCGGCGCTGCGCCTGCCGCTCGAGGGCACGGACCACATGGTATTCGTGCCCGCCGCCGGGCTGCCGTGGTTCCTCGCCCCGTTCGGCCGCGACAGCCTGATCGTGTCGTTGCAGAACATCCTGATCTATCCCGAGTTCGCGCGCGGCACGCTCGATGTGCTGGGCCGCTGGCAGGCCAAGGAGCGCGACGACTATCGCGACGCCGAGCCCGGGAAGATCCTGCACGAGCTGCGCTACGGCGAGCTGGCGCATTTCAAGCTGATCCCGCACACGCCCTATTACGGCACCGCGGACGCGACACCGCTTTATCTGATCGTGCTCCATGCCGCCTGGCGCGCGACCGGCGACCGCGCGCTGGTGGAACGGCATCTCGGCCATGCCGAGGCCTGCCTCGACTGGATCGACAATTGGGGCGACCGCGACGGCGACGGGTTTCAGGAGTACCAGACCCGCTCGCCGGCGGGGTACGAGAACCTGGCCTGGAAGGACGCGGGCGATGCCGTCCGCTACACCGACGGCACGCTGGTCCAGGGGCCGAAAGCGTTGTGCGAGTTGCAGGGCTACGTGTACGATGCCTGGCTGCGCATGGCCGAGATCTTCGACGCCTTCGGCAAAGGCGAACGCGCGGCCGAACTGCGCCGCAAGGCGCAGACGCTGTTCGATCGCTTCAACGAGACGTTCTGGGATGAGGCGACCGGCTTCTACGCCTATGCGCTGGACGGATGGAAGCGGCCTGTCTTGAGCGTCGCCTCGAATCCCGGGCATTGCCTGTTCTCCGGCATTGTGCCAACGGATCGGGCCGAGCGGGTGATGCGCCGACTAATGGCGCCCGACATGAACAGCGGCTGGGGCATCCGCACGCTTTCGGCCCAGCATATCGCGTTCAACCCCTATTCCTACCAGTGCGGCTCGGTCTGGCCGCACGACAACGGCATCATCGCCGACGGTTTCAAGCGCTACGGGCTCACCGGGGCGGTAGCGTCGGTGGCGGCCGACATCTGCGCCGCCGCCAGCCACTTCCAGATGAGCCAGATCCCCGAGCTGTACGCCGGCGTGCAGCGGGCCGACGGCGCATTTCCGGTGCAGTACTTGGGCGCCAACGTGCCGCAGGCCTGGGCGGCCGGGTCGGCCTTCATGCTGATCCAGGCCTTGCTCGGCATCCAGCCGGACGCGCCGTGCGACAAGCTCTATGTCGATCCCTGTCTGCCGGACTGGCTGCCCGATATCGAGCTGATCGACCTGCGGGTGGGCAAGCACGTGCTCGACATCCGGTTCTGGCGCGAGGGCACGGACACGCGCTTCAAGGTGACGCGGGGCAACGCCAAGATCGTGGAGGCGCGCGGCGCGGTGGAAGCCAGCGATATGTTGCGTAACGGGCAGCACTGCTGAGGCGGGGGCGGGGCGTATGGACCGCATGACGACCGCGCAAGCAACCATCGCGAGCCTGCTCCGCCACGGTATCGACACGCTGTACGCGCTGCCGGGCGTGCATAACGATCACCTGTTCGATGCCGCGCAGGCGGCGCAGACGCGGATGCGCGTGATCCATCCGCGGCACGAACAGGGCGCGGCGTACATGGCGCTTGGGGCGGCTTTGGCGACCGGGCGGCCGCAGGCTTTCGCGGTCGTGCCCGGGCCGGGCTTGCTCAATACCACGGCGGCGCTGCTGACCGCCTATGGCATGGGCGTGCCGGTGCTCGCCATCGCCGGGCAGATCCCCTCTTTCGCTATCGACCACGGCCACGGGCATCTGCACGAGATCCCGGACCAGCTCGGGTTGCTGCGCCACGTCACCAAGCACGCGGCCCGCATCCGCGCCCCGCACGAGGCGGGCGAGGCGGTGGCGCGGGCGCTCCAGGCGGCGTGCTCCGGCCGGCCGGGGCCGGCGGCGGTGGAGTGCGCGATTGACGTATGGGGAAGGCGCGGCCCGGCCGCGATCTCGGACCCGCTGCCGCGCCTGGCGCCGCCGCTCGATGCGGCGGCGGTAACGCGCGCCGCCGAAATCCTCGGCAACGCCCGCCGGCCGCTGATCGTGGCCGGTGGCGGGGCGCTCGGCGCCGGAGTGGAGATGCGCGAGATCGCCGAACTGCTGGAGGCACCGGTCTCGACTTTCCGGCGCGGGCGCGGCGTGATCCCGACCGCGCACCGGCTCGCGGTCTCGTTCACCGAGGGCCACCGGTTCTGGGGCGAGGCCGACGCGGTGCTGGCGGTCGGGACCAGGCTCTACTGGCAGCAGAGCGTCTGGGGGGTGGACGATAGACTCCCGGTGGTACGCATCGACATCGACCCCGTGGAGCCGGACCGCTTCCGTCGCCCGGCTTGCGCGCTGGTGGCCGACGCCGCCGAGGCCCTGCGGGCGGTGATCGCGGCCTTGCGCGGGGCGGGCGGCTCGCGGCCCCGGCGCGACGCGGAACTGCAAGCGGCGCGCGGCGCGTTTGAGCAGCGGATGGCGCGGTTGGAGCCGCAGATGGGCTTCATGCGCGCGATCCGGGCGGCGCTGCCTGAGGACGGGATCTTCGTCGAGGACGTGACCCAGGTGGGGTTCGCGAGCCGGCTCGCCTGGCCGGTCCCGGCGCCGCGCCTGTATCTCTCGCCGGGGTATCAGGACAATCTCGGCTGGGCCTATGGCGCGGCGCTCGGCGCGCAGGCGGCGCTGCCCGGGCGCAAGGTGGTCGCGGTCGCGGGCGACGGCGGGTTCATGTATCAGGCGGCGGAACTGGCGACGGCGGTGCGCCACAAGCTGCCGGTGGTGGCGGTGGTGTTCGACGACGGCGCGTTCGGCAATGTCCGGCGCATCCAGGAGGAGCAGTACGGCAATCGGCTGATCGCCTGCGACCTCGCCAACCCGGATTTCGTGGCGTTCTCCCGGAGCTTCGGCGCCGCTGGCTACCGCGCGGCGACGCCGGAGGCGCTGGAGCTTGTGTTGCGCGAGGCGTTCGCGCGCGCCGAGCCGGCGGTGGTGCATGTGCCGGTGGGGCCGATGCCGAGCCCGTGGGAGATGATCCTGCTGCCGCGGGTGCGCGGGATGGAAGATGCGTGGCGGCCGGCGCTGCCGTGAGTCGCGCAGTTGGCGTCGCTAGGCCCTGACCCATGATTTGCCTGGTCGAGATTTGGAGAGTGGACTGCGACTTTCCCATGTCATAGGCGTCGCCGGACTTTGATCTGGGATTGAGCGCGTATCCAATGTAACGTTCGTGCAATACGGGGTCACTGCACAGGACGTTCTACATACGCTAGACGTGAACGGACCGGAAAGGCCGGGAAGCGCTGAGTTCGGACCCAGAGCGGACATTCGCACCGGATTTCTGCAAGAGGTAAGTCATTGATGCGGCGGGGCCGGGGCGGCGTTGCAAAAGTCTTGCAGACCGTGTGAAAACTGAAGCGCAACGGATTCCGACTCGGTGGGTCGGGCGGTAGAATCGGTGGATGACGCACCTTATCGGCCAAGCCCGCTCTCAGATCTTGCTGCTGCCGGAATCGGCGGGACGACTATGTTGGCCCGGAGAACCCGGTTCGGTTCATCGAGGCTTTTGTCGACGGGCTTGACCTCGCGGCTGCAGGCTTCGGCCGTGTTCGGCCGCAGGAAACCGGGCGGCCAGGCTATGCGCCCAGTGATCTGCTGAAGCTCTACATCTACGGGTACCTCAACCGAATCCGGTCCAGTCGACGGCTGGAGGCCGAGACGCACCGCCATGTCGAGGTGATCTGGTTGTTGCGGCAGACGCCGTGCGCGATGTCAGGACATGCTGGCGCAACTCGACCGCACCGGCGAGGATCAGATCTCGCTCACCGACCCGGACAGCCGGGCCATGGCGGCGCACACGCACGTTGCGGTCGGCTACAACGTCCAGGTCGCGGTGGACACCAAGCACAAGCTGATCGTCGAGCAACAGGTCACGAACCAAGCCCTCGATATGGGCCTGCTGACCGCGACGGCGGAGCCGGCAAGAGAGGTTCTCGGTGTGGAGCGGATCGCGGTCGTGGCTGACCGCGGGTATTTCAAGATCGAGGACATCGAGGCCTGCGAGAAGGCCGGGATGGAGCCGTATGTGCCGCGGCCTCAACGAGGTCCATCGGTCAGGGCGGGCCTGTTCCGGAAAGATGAGTTCGAATACGACCCGGAAAGCGACACTGTTCTCTGCCCGGGGGGGCCAGCGCCTGCGGCCCTATTCGTCATCGGCCCTGCGCGGGCTCAAGAAGATCAACTATGCCAACAAGCAGGCGTGTCGGGATTGCCCCATCCGTTCGCGATGCACCAACAACAGCTTTCGTTCCGCGTCCCGCCTGGAGAACGAGGCCGTGCTCGACCGGATGCACGCCCGGCTGGAGAGGCGCCCAGAGGCTCTCGAGCACCGCCGCGAGGCGGTGGAGCATCCCTTCGGCACGATCAAACAATGGATGAACCAAGGCGCGTTCCTGAGTGCGCAGCCTAGAGAAGGTTCGCGGCGAGTTCAGCTTGACGGCGCTCGCCTACAATCTCAGGCGGGTGCTCAACATCGTCGGCTTTACCGAGCTGATGATGACGGTGCGGGGTTGAGAACCTGCCCGCATCTTGCCCTCAAACCGGAACGGATCTTGCGTTGCAAATTGTAGGCACTGGTTCATGAGATGATTTGGCTGCGTTGCTCCGGAACTCTTGCCAAACACCCATGCGACCGGTCGGAGCGGGCCGCGCAACGCCGGTGAGCGCGTTTCCACACGGTCTGCTTGAGATATGCACGGAACGGCAGCCCGTGCAGATCGGCTTCCGCCTCGGCCCGGGTCTGAACGAAGGGGATCGCGCGCAGCCAGGCTTAGAAGCCGCTGACGCTGACGCCGACGATGTGGCACAGCGTCGCCACCCCGCGCACAGCCGGCGTGCTGGCACCGCGTGGCCGACACCCAACGCTGCAGACGGAAGGCTCGGTCTCCGCATTGCCTGCGCTCGTTGAGATCGATCCACAATAGAGCCAGCTCACGAGGCGGTTTTATTCATTCCAGCGGCTGGCGCCCTCTGGGCGCCTAATGTAACCCAGGGCTACAAATTTCATCTGACTTGTCCGCACCCCCGGTACCAGCGTCATCGAAATAGGAGGAAACGATGATGAAGTCGATTGCTTACACGACAGCGCTCGCGTTTGCCGGCGCCCTCGCGGTGGCAAGTCCGGCCAGGGCGGACGAAATGCAGGTCTCCGGCACGTCATTTGTCACTCAAGTGGAGTCACACTTCATCCCAGAGGCGGGCGACCCCACTCGCGGCTTCGGCATCGAGAAAATTGTTGGAGCCGTGACCTCGCCCAGTTGGTTTGACGCGGTGCAGGAGACCGTCGCCTTGTCATCGGAGGTCGACCTGATGGGCGAAGCGAGGACAAGGGTTCCCTATTCTGGAGGAATGCCGACGGCACTCTGACCAGCTCCACGGTCGGCAAAGCTACCTTCACCATGGACGAGAAAACCATGGCGCCGAAGGACACTAGCGAGGGCACCATTGATTTTAACGGCGGCACGGGTCGCTTCGCGAACGTCCATGGCCATGGCACGTTCAAGGGCGAGTTCAGCGCCGGCAACGCGACCATCCATTGGAGCGGGACGATTACCGGTTTGGAGAAGCGCGCGTCAACGCAGTAACGTCATCCGGATAACGACGTCCGATATGCGAGCGGGAGGGCACGTCCCTCCCGCTTCACGGCAACAACCTGCTATCCGCTGACAATGTTCGCAGCGTGATCGGGCGAACGTGCAAAACTACACCTCTTGCTGTCACCTCATTGGCAAAGGTGATCGTCTGTTCGACAGCCGCGCCCCATCCGGCGCCGCTGCGTTTTTCTTGACTTATGCACCGAACTGTAGGCTGCTCGCAGGAGTGGCCCCACCGTGCTGGTGGCGCTCAATCGCAGGACAAGGGGCTAGGTCGCGAGGTCGGCCCAGCAGCGCTAATGTCTAATGCTACCCTGTGCTACCGCACGATGGCCTACAACAACGGTTGGGCGAACCACCGTTTGCTCGCCGCCTGCGGTCGGCTGGCACAATCGGAATTCACCGCGCCCCGGCCTGCCTTCTTTCCGAGCCTACGGGCCACGCTGAACCATATCCTGATCGTCGACCTCTTTTACGTAGACGCGATGGAGGGCGGAGCGCTCGGGCCGGCAGCCTGGGCAGATCCGGAGCCTTGTAAGACTGTGGAGGCCCTACGACCGGCCCAGGCCGATGTGGATCGGCGCCTGATCGCTGTGGTGGAAAGCTTGGACGTGCGTGGCCTGGAGCGCATCGTCGAGGTGAATCGCGGCACTCATATTCAGCAGGAGCGGATGGACCGATTGCTACTTCATCTGTTCCAGCATCAGATACATCACCGTGGGCAGGCGCATGCCATGATGAGTGGCACACCGGTTCCTCCGCCCCAGCTCGACGAGTTCTTCTCGGCCGGGGAGGCACCGCTACGCGCGGCAGAGTTCGCGGAGCTGGGGTGGACAGAGGAGACGGTTTGGGAGCAACAACGTGATCCCGCAATTCGGAGCGGGGCACGTTAGGTAGCGACGTCCGAGACTCTGGCACCATGCCCCGGGCTAGGTATGATCGGCGGATGCCGAGGGTCGTGTCGCCCGAACAAACAAGCCTAATGGCTAAAAACGCCACGACCAGGACCGCGCCCCGACGGCTTGGTTTCCAGCACGAAGCGACCCCTCCCCCGGCCCCTCCCGCAAGGGGAGGGGGAGCCGAGGAGGGGTCGATGAGACACGCTCCGGAGAAGACCCGATGACCGAGTTCCCGATCACCCGGACAACGGCCCCAAAACAGCCGCCGGCCGATGAGACCTTGCGCTTCGGCCGGGTGTTCACCGACCACATGTTCGTCATGGACTACCACGCCGACCGGGGATGGCACGATCCGCGGATCACGCCCTACCAGCCCTTCGTGCTCGATCCCGCGACCTGCGTGCTGCATTACGGCCAGGCGGTGTTCGACGGGCTGAAGGCGTTTCGCGGCCCCGACGGGCGCATCCGCATCTTCCGCGCCCCCGACCATGCCGCTCGGCTGAACCGCTCCAGCGAACGGCTGTGCATCCCGGCGATCGACACGGAGATCGTCGAGGAGAGCTTCCGCGCGCTGATCGAGGTGGACCAGCGCTGGGTGCCGTCACGCGCGGGCACCTCGCTTTATATCCGCCCCACCATCATCGCGACCGAGAAGTTCCTCGGCGTGCATCCGTCGGACAGCTACGCCTATTACGTCATCCTCTGCCCGGTGGGCGCCTACTACCCGGAAGGTATGAACCCGGTGAAGATCCTGGTCTCCGACACCTATGTGCGGGCGGTGCAGGGAGGGCTCGGGGAGGCGAAGACGGCGGCCAACTACGCGGCCAGCCTATACGGTGCCGAGGAGGCGCAGAAGGCCGGATACACGCAGGTGCTGTGGCTCGACGGCGTGCACCATCGCTACCTCGACGAGGTGGGCACGATGAACATTATGCTGCGCATCAACGACGAGGTGATCACGCCGCCGCTGACCGGGTCCATCCTCGCGGGCATCACCCGCGATTCGGCGCTCCGGTTGATGCGCGACTGGGGCTTGCGTGTTTCCGAGCGACAGGCGGCGATCGAGGATGTTCTCGCGGCGGCGGCGGACGGGTCGTTGAAGGAGATGTGGGGAACCGGCACGGCGGCGGTGGTCTCGCCGGTGGGCGAACTCGGCTACAAGGGCGAGCGCCGGATCATCAATGGCGGCAAGACCGGCGAGCTGACGCAGCGACTGTATGACGCGATCGTCGGCATACAGTACGGCACCGCGCCCGACCCGTACGGCTGGGCACGGCCCCTGGGCAACCGGCAAGCAGCCGCCGCTTAGTCGACGTCATGCTCGCGCTTGTCGCGAGCATCTACGACTGTCTTGCCGGCACGAAAGTCGTGGATGGCCGTGACGAGCACGGCCATGACGGCACGACGTTCCGCGCGGTTCCGGTTCGCGTTACGGAACCTGAGCTTGTAACGCCGTCGCGACGGCCGCTTGGGCATCAGGTTCGAGCCAGAATCGCCGCAGCACGACCTGTAAGCCATCAGCCGCGAAGCGATAAACGTAGTCGAAGTGATTGCGGTAAAGCGAGTCCAGCTCGGACTCGTCGAACGGCACGTCGTAGCCGTAGAGAACGCAGAAGCCCGACAGCGCGGTGGTCTCAGCCGCGCTATCGGTCGGAACATGGGTGGCGGTCGGCACGTCGAGATAGGGTGTCCGAACCCCGCCCAGCGCATTGCCGAATTGGTCGCGTGCGATCTGCGCCGGCGTCGTGTTCGTAAGCTCGATCCGATCCGCCCGCGGCGGGGGAAGCGAGAAGTCTATCCACTGCTTCAGATCGGCGAATGCCGCGTTGGCGACGTAGGCGAAGGGGAAGGTGTTCGGGTCCACGACGCCCGGAACGCCTGTCACCGGCCCGTTGACGTACTCCATGTGAGTGCATCCGAGCGGCGGAAGGTCGGACACCGGTATCTTCGAGATCTCCGCCTGGCCCAGTTGCAAGGTGATCACGGGGGCGCTGAAATCGTTGGAGACGTGACTAGCGCCTGGAACTTCCCAAAGGCGATAGCGATCATCGGGCGCATCGCTGTCCGGACGGCGATAAGCGAGACCGGCCGGGGCGGTCGGGGCGCCGAGCGCGATTTCAGTCTCGGTGTTGATGTGAACCACGGGAACGTTGCGTGGCTGCATCTGGTGGCGCGGATCGCCGGCCGGCAACGCGCCGGCGGGGGTCAGGCCGAAATTGATGTCGCTCGGTCCCGTGGTTCCTCCCGGAACATAGCCGTCATAGATCGTCCCGCCGTTCGGCATCATCTCAAGATTGTGGAAGATGTCGGCCTGGGTGAAGGTAAAGCTGCCGTCCTGGGAGAAGCCTGCTTCGATCACATGCTTGACATTGTATCCCTGGAGGGGACTGCCCGGCCCGTTAGCCTTGAAAAGCGCGCCGATCTGCGCGGCGATGTCGAACGTGATGCCGTCATAGACGCCGCTGTTCCCGCCCGGCGTGAACGGCGCGTACGGCCAGTTCAAGTCGGCGTAGCGCGTGGGGTTCCAGGCTTGCAACGTATTCACGACCACGGATTTCGAGGTCCAGCCCACGAAGATATCGCCGCGGCGGACGAAGTAGCCGAGCGAGCGGTCCCACACGGCGGCTATGTCGTAGTTGGCACTCGGGTTCAAGGGCTCGACCACGACGGTGCCGCTGAAGCCGCTAGCATCTGCCGGGCGCTTCACGATCATCCGGGTCGTGTACGGGATGTTCGTGCAGCCGAGCGTCGCACTGGCGGGGCAGGGCGTCACGATCTCGATCCCGGTGGGCGTGTATTCGTAGAGGTTGCCCGTACCGGAGAAGAAGTACTCCTCCTCGACATAGCCCGACGGAACCGGCGGCATGACGTCGAACCCGTCGATCGTGGCCGCGAAGTTGTCCGCGGTGGAGGGGATCGGCCCGGTCACCGTTGGCAGGGCAACATTGAACGGCCCGACATCGGCGGCCACCGCCACGCCGTGCGCAGCCGCTAGACCGAGCACGAAAATCGCGCCAAGCACCAAATGCGGCCCGGAGCGTCGCAGCTTAGGGTCTTCACGTTTGTTATTCGCGAACATCGATTTCCTCCAACCTTTTTTGTAGCGAATTCTGTTAGTCCCGTATTTCTGAGAAATCAACTCGCCAGGGCGATCGCCTGCGGGCGGGCCGTCACAGGAAGGAAACCGGATCGACATCCACCTCGACCCGAGCCCCGCGCGGAACGGGCACCTTGGCGAGCCAGGCGCGTAGGACCGGCTGCACCGCCACCTCGCGGCGCGTCTTTAGCAACAGCCGGCGCCGGTGCCGCCCGCGCAGGATGGAAAGCGGCGCCGGGGCCGGTCCCAGCACCGTGACCCCCGGCCCGCCGGGCGCGGCGCGGCCCAGTTCGCGGGCGAGGTGATCGGCTGCATAAGCGGTCTCGGCGCTGACGATCAGCGCGGCCAGCCGCCCGTATGGCGGCCAATGCCCCGCCCGGCGCTCGGCGGACTCGCGGGCGATGAAGCCGGCCAGATCGCCCTCGACCAAGGCTTGCATGACCGGGTGCTCCGGGCTGAAGGTCTGCAACAGCACCCGCCCCGGTGCCTCGGCCCGCCCGGCCCGCCCGGAAACCTGATGCAGAAGCTGTACGGTGCGCTCGGCGGCGCGCAGATCCCCGCCCGCGAGCCCGAGATCGGCGTCCACCACCCCAACCAGGGTCAGATGCGGGAAATGCCAGCCCTTGGCGACGATCTGGGTGCCGATCACCAGGTCCACCTCGCGCGCGGCGATGGCGCGCGCCGCCTCGGCCGCCGCGTGCGGACCGGGCAGCGTATCGGAGGCCATGACCAGCCGGCGCGCCTCGGGGAACAGCAGCGCGGCTTCCTCGGTGATCCGCTCCACCCCGGGGCCGACCGGGGTGAGGCTGTGGGCCGCGCCGCAGGCCGGGCAGGCGTCCGGGATCGGGATGGCGTGGCCGCAATGGTGGCATTGCAGCAGGCGGCGGACGCGGTGCTCCACCAGCCAGGCGGTGCAGTTCGGGCAGTCCATGCGATGGCCGCAGGCGCGGCAAAGGGTGAGCGGCGCATAACCGCGCCGGTTCAGGAACAGCATCGCCTGTTCGCGCCGGTCGAGCGTGTCGCGCACCGCCTCGATCAGCTCCGGGGCCAGGAACCGGCCCCGCTCGGGGGGCGCCGCGCGCAAGTCGATCGCTCGCACCGCCGGCAAGCTGGCCCCCGCGTGCCGCTTGGGCAGAGTGATGCGCCGGTAGCGCCCCGCCTCGACATTGGCCACCGTCTCCAAGCTGGGCGTGGCCGAGACCAGCACCGCCGGCGCGCCCTCCAGCCGGGCGCGCACCACCGCCATGTCGCGGGCGTGATACACCACGCCGTCTTCCTGCTTGAACGCGGTCTCGTGCTCCTCGTCCACCACCACCAGGCCGAGATTGGGGAACGGCAGGAACAACGCCGAGCGCGCGCCCACGATCACCGGGGCCGCGCCCGCCGCCACCTCGCCCCAGGTGATCCGCCGCGTGCGCGAGGAAAGATCAGAGTGCCAGGCGGCGGGTGCCACGGCGAAGCGGCGCTCGAACCGCTCCAGCCATTGCGAGGAAAGCGCGATCTCGGGCAGCAGCACCAGGGCCTGGCGGCCCGCGCGCAGGCATTCGGCGACCGCCTCCAGATAGACCTCGGTCTTGCCCGACCCGGTCACGCCGTCGAGCAGCGTGATCGAGAACCCGCGCGCCGCGACCGCCGCCCGCAATGCCGAAGCGGCGTGCGCCTGGTCGGGCGAGAGGGCCGGGCCGGGATGATCCGGGTCGGGCCGGGCGAAGGGACGGGCAGGGGCGAGCGGCACGGGTTCCAGCAGGCCGGCCTGCGCCATGCGGCGCACCACCGCCGCGCTGACCCCGGCGGCGCGGGCGAGGTCGGTCGTGCTGCTTGGTTCGGCGGCGGCCAGCGCCTCCAGCACCAGCCGGCGCGCCTCGGTCAGCCGGGCCGGCGGCTCCGCGCCCGTCCGCCGCCAGCCGATCGCGGGCCGGAGCGGCTCGTGGCCCACCACGCGCAGCGCCATCGCCATGACCTCCCCCGGCGGGGCCAGCGTGTAGGCCGCCATCCAATCGACGAACCGGCGCAGCGCGGGGCGCATCGGCGGCGTGTCGAGCACCGCCGAGAGCGGCTTGAGCTTGCCCTCGGGCGCGGGCTCGCCGGGCTGGTCATCCCAGACCACGCCCACCACCTCGCGCCGGTTGAGCGGTGCCAGCACCACATCGCCCGGATACGCCTCCAGCCCTGCCGGCAGGTGATAATCGAACGGACCGGGAAACGGGTAGGGCAGCAGCACCGGGACGCGCCTTGGATCCGCCGGGTCGCGGTCCCCTCGCTTTCGATCCCCCAGGGCGAGACCTATATCGGGTATATCGGATTGCATGGTCCCGTCAGCCTTGACCCCGTCCTGGGGCAAGGGCGCAACTGGGAATCGGAGAGTTCGCATGAAGTTCTTTGTCGATACCGCCGATGTGGCGGAGATCAAGTCCCTGGCCGAAAGCGGCCTGCTGGACGGCGTGACCACCAACCCGACGCTGGTGTCCAAGACCGGCAAGAAGATGCGCGATATCATCGCCGAGATCTGCGACATCATCCCCGGCCCGGTCAGCGCCGAAGTGGCCGCGACCGATTACAAGGGGATGCTGGCCGAGGCCCACGTGCTGCGTGAGATAGCACGCAACGTCGCGATCAAGGTGCCGCTGACTCCGGACGGGCTGCGGGCCTGCCGCAAGCTCGCCGACGACGGCACGATGGTGAATGTGACGCTGTGCTTCTCGGCGGCGCAGGCGATCCTCGCGGCCAAGGCGGGTGCCAGCTTCGTCAGCCCCTTCATCGGCCGGCTTGATGACGTGGGCGAGAACGGGATGACGCTGATCAGCGATGTGGTGACCATCTACCGCAACTATCCCAACTTCAAGACCGAGGTGCTGGTGGCGAGCGTGCGCAACCCGATGCACGTGGTCGAGGCGGCGAAGCTCGGCGCCCATGTGGTGACCGTGCCGCCGGCGGTGCTGCGCCAGTTGTTCAGCCATCCATTGACTGACAAGGGCTTAACGGCGTTCCTGGCCGATTGGGCCAAGACCGGCCAGCAGATCGCCTGATCGCCCGCATGACGCTGGCCCAGGCCAAGGACGAGGACGCGACCTCCGCGCTCGTCGAGGCGTTTCTGCGTGCCCGCCCGTCCTGGCTGGCCGAGCATCCGGATCTGTACCGGGTGCTGACCCCGCCCGCGCGCCTGCACGGCGAGGCGTTGGCTGATCATATGGTGGCGATGGTCGGCGCCGAGCGCGCCCACGCGGCGGCGATGGCGGCGCGCGCGGACGGGGTGCTGGCGGCCGGGCGCGCGGCGGCCGGGCTTGCCGGGCGGGTGCAGGACGCGGTGCTGGTGCTGATCCGCTCGCACAATATTCCCGAGTGCGTGGCCCATGCGCTTCCCGGGATCCTGGCAGTGGATGCCGCCTCGCTTTGCGTCGAGGACGATCCCTCGGGGGAGCCGGTGCCGGCGGTTCGCGGGCTGCCGGCGGGCGCGGTGGCGGGGCTGCTGGACGGACGCGATGTCGTGTTCCGCCATCTGCCGGAGGATGCGGCCTTGCTCCATGCCGAGGCGGCGCGGCTGGCCCGGCACGACGCGTTGGTGCGCGTGCCCTGGCCCGGCCGGCCGGCCCTGCTCGCTTTGGTCACGCGCGACGCGCTGGCGCTCGATCCCGCGCAGGGGCGCGGCGCGCTGGCGTTTCTGGGGCGCGCCTTGGGCGCGGCGCTCGGACGCTGAGGTGCCCACTGAGATGCCGCCAGCAGGGCCCACGGGCGAGGCAGCCCGGCAGGAGTTCCTGGCCTGGCTCGGCTCCGAGCGGCGTGCCTCGCCACTGACGGCGGAGGCGTACGGCGCCGATCTCGCGGGTTTTCTCGGCTTCCTGACGCGGCATCTCGGCGCCGAGCCGGATCTGGAGGCACTGGCGGCCCTGCGGCCGGCGGACATTCGCGCCTGGCTGGCCGAGCGCCACGCGGCTGGGCTCGCGGCGGCGACCCGCGCGCGGCAACTCGCGGCGGTGCGCAGCTTCTTCCGTTTCCTGGCGCGCCGGCATGGGTGCGAGAACGCGGCGATCCGGCTGGTCGCGACGCCCCGGAGCCGCCGGCCGGCACCACGCGCCTTGCCGGAGGCGGCGGCGCGCGCGGTCGCGCGGGACATCGGCGAGGAGAGCGACAGCGCCGCGATCCAGGCGCGCGACACGGCGCTGTTCACTTTGCTGTATGGCTGCGGCCTGCGCATCGCGGAGGCGCTGGCGCTCGACGTGCGTGATGCGCCGCTGCCCGGTTCGGATCATGGGCTGGTGGTCCGGGGGAAGGGGGGCAAACAACGGGTCGTGCCGGTGCTGCCAGTGGTTCGGGCGGCGATCGCCCAGTGGCTGGCGCGTCACCCGGACCGGCGGCCCGAGAGCCCGCTCTTTCTCGGGGCGCGCGGCGGGCGGCTCGACCCGGCGGTGGCGCAGCGAACGATGCGCGGCTTCCGGCGGCGCAGCGGCCTGCCCGAGCACGCCACGCCCCACGCGCTGCGCCATTCCTTCGCCACCCATCTGCTGGCCGGCGGCGCTGATTTGCGTTCGATCCAGGAGCTGCTCGGGCACGCGAGCCTGTCCACCACGCAGCGATACACGCATGTCGATGAGGTCGCGCTGCTGAAGGTGTGGCGGTCGGCCCATCCGCGTGTGCGGTAGTGTGGTTTCATTCAGCACATATCGGTGGGCACCGATCGGTGCCTCGTCGCGCTGGCCACGGGCGGCACCGCGATCGCGCGCGTCCTGGCGGACGAGCGGCTTGCCGCCCGCGAGGGCCGCTCCGACTACTTGCTCGCGGGGTCGACTTGGGTCCCGGCGCCGCTGCCCGCCGCGGAGCCTCGCCTGGGTCGGCGGACGGTTCTCACCTTCCCGCTGCTTCCGCCTCCGCAGAAGAACTGCTCGGCGCCATCGGACTCGAGCCCCGACACGTCCACTCCAGGCGGCATCTCGAGCCTTTCCAGGACCTCTCCGGTTCGAGGATCGACTCGCCGCAAATCGCTCTCGTCACCTTCCCAGGTGCCGTGCCAGAGCTCGCCGTCGATCCAGGAGACCCCGGTGACGAAGCGGTTGGATTCGATGGTGCGAAGAATCGCCCCGGTTTGGGGATCGACTTGATGGATCTTCCGGTCCCGATACTGCCCCACCCAGAGCGTCCCTTCGGCCCATGCGAGCCCCGAGCAACCGCCGCCGCCGGGCGCCGGGATGGTGGCGAGCACACGGCCGGTTCGGGGATCGATCTTCTGGATGCGATCCTCGGCGAGCTGAAACAGGTGCTGGCCGTCGAAGGCCGTTCCCGCATGCGCGGCGACAGCGATCGAGCGCACCGCCTTCCCGCTTGCCGGATCGAAGGCGTTCAGCTTGTCTCCGGACGCAAACCAGACGTGCTGACCGTCAAACGTGACCCCATGCACGCTGTCGACACCCGGAAAGGGTCCATACTCACGGAGGATTTCGGCCGCTGATCGATTCATGCGTTCATCCTGACTGATACCGCGGGCGGCGCCGGCTCCCGCCGCTCAGTCCACGTAGAACTCCTCGACACTCATCGTGATCCCCGGAGGATCGAGCCTGATTTCGCCGGACACGAAAACCTGTGCGGCAATCTGTTCGTTCGGCATGCGCGAGTGGCGAACGATACGCTGCTCCTCAGGCCAGACAATCAGGTAATGCTGCACCGACGGCAGCTTGAAGTAGGCACGCAGCTTGGTGGCCCGATCCCTTGTGCCACTGTCCGGGGACAGCACTTCGACCAGCACCAGAGGGTCGGAGACTTTGGTGGAGTCACCCGGCAGAAGTGGTCCGCAACGCAGGAGCGCATCGGGCTCGAAATCGCTGTTTTCGACCTGAACCGTCATGCCGTCGCCGAAGACCTCGCAGGACGTCAGTCCCGCCTCTCTTACGGCGCGTCGCAAGGCATCGCGCGCCGAGCCCTTGCGCAGGTTGTGCGAGGCCCGCTCGGGCGCCATCGCGACCACGATGCCGTCGATGCGCTCAAAGCGGCCGGAAGGCTGCTGCTCCACCCAGGCCAGGAACTCCTCCCGGGTCATGGGGGTCTCGGGTTCGTGGGTCTGGGCGCGTGCCATAGGGGGAGTTCCAGGTCTCCGTTTCAGAGGTAGCACTGGGGGAGGGGCGGTCAACGGCGCGGATGGACCGTTCTGCCGCTCATCCATCGGACCCTGGAACCGGCATACCGGTAATGCTCATCCAGCGGCCTACCATGGGCGCCGCCGCAAGGGCACGCTGGACAAGCAGGCGAGCCTGCTGCCATTGGTGACGGTGACGCTGTGCCTTACCGACATGCTCGCGCCATACCCCGACGTCACGGTCGTGGTGCATAACCTGTGGGCAACATTCTCGATGAGATCGAGCGCATGGATCACCGCGGCCTGCTCGACACGCCGGAGGAGAGCTGCCGTCGACGCTTCCGGAAGGCGAAGATGTATCTGGATTGCAACTCGTTCGGCCCGCGTGCGATCTAGGCGGCGGTGGCGTGTACGGCGCGAGCGGATCGTGTGTGGGGCGGAGGGCAGCGCGTTCGGGGTGGACTGGACGCGGAAGGCGCTGGCGGCCGCGCAGATCGGCGAGGAGGCGTGGGCGTTGAGCCTGCACAGGAATGCGGCGGCGATGCTGGCGCAGGTGGTCAGGGCTAGGGAGCGGGAGAGAGCTGCCGCCTGATGCGGATAGGCAACTCGTGGAAAGTTCGCCACGTGGCACAGGCTGGGTGCGGGGTCTGGTGGCAGAGGCACTCAATGATTGGTGCATCGGGAACGGACTGCTATGGTTTGGTTGGCTGATCGGGGCTGAGTATCCGGTTCAGCAACGATCCCATCGTCCCCCAAAATAGATTTCTGTTCTCGGTTCCGAAGCACCCAAGGTCATGAAGTGGATCACAGCTAATCGCCTAGAGGAGTGGGCTCGCCTAACCACCTCGCGCGGAGATCTGCCGAAAATAGTTGGCGACCTAATCCGCGCGTCCTGTCCCGACATAACCTCATTCAGATTTCCGAACGGTGACAAAGGGCAAGTGCGAGGCTTCGATGGGCATTTGGAAACAACTGCCAGTGGTCTGAACGTTCCCGGGGGACGATCGTATTGGGAGTTTGGAACCGATCAAGATTATAAGCGGAAAGCTTCTGAGGAATTTGAGCGTGTGTCCCGTATTATGGTGCCAGAGGATCTCCGAAAGGACACCGAGTTCGTTTTTGTCTCCCCATGGACCTGGGATAGCTCTGATCGGCAGAACAAGCTGGAAGATTGGGAAGAGCGAAGCTCGAAACTGTTCGCGTGGAAGGCAGTACATTACGTCGACGGACTTAAATTGGAGTCGTGGCTAGAAACTTGCCAAGCGGTGTCGGCCTGGCACGCAAGGAACACCATTGGCTCCGCTCCCATGGATGGCGCACGCAGCACCGACGAATTTTGGGAGCATTTTCGGAACTTCTTTAGCCCACCGCTGACTGAAGATGTTCTGATTTGCGAAAGACACGACCAAAGCGAGCAGCTCATCAAAGGACTGCTGGGCGGACCTGACCGCATCTCGTTTTCCGCCGACCTGTCCGATGAAGTCATCGCGTTCGCTATCGCCGCAATACGGAAGGCAAAGCCGGAGGTTCGGCTCTTTCTTGAGGCAAGAACCATTGTCGTCGACAATATGACGGCCGGTCGGATGCTTCTGACAGAGCCGAACTTAATATATCTACTCCGTGGTGATGCTGCTGATGCGCCGGGTCAATTTGCAAATCGGGGCCCGACGTTAGTTCCGCTCGGCAGGTACCAGCGCACTGGTTCGACCCAAGCGCTGAACCGTCCAAGCGGTCAAATGATGGGAATGGCCATGAAAACTATGGTCATTCCGGAGGCCAAGGCGATAACGCTTGCTCGTGGCTGCGGGCGTAGCTTGGCCGTGTTGATGAGGCAAATTCCCGGGGGCCGTTGCGAACCGCCGGCTTGGATGCCAAAACGCACTGTTATCCTTGCTGCAATTCTTTCGGGTGGGTGGGATACCAGCAATGAGCTCGATATCAGCGTCGTTCAGGACATAGCTGAAACAGATGATTATCTCAAGTATGAAAGGGAGCTTCGGGCCTTCCTAAATGAGTTGGATCCTCCTTTGGAAAGAGAAGGAACCGTTTGGAAGGTTCGCGCTCCAATTGACGCTTTCGTTCACATTGGCGAGCTTATTGGAGAAGACCATCTCAATTTACTGCGTTCGGCCATGTCTACTGTTTTTGGTCGAATCGAGCCTGAGCCAAACCCTCAGGAGATCTTGCGAATATCCAATCCGCCTACAGGATATAGCGAATGGTTGCGGGACGGCTTGGCCACGACGCTTCTGCTGATTGCCGTCTGGGAAAAGCAGGCTGGACTAACGCTAGGCATTGGTGCCGGCCAAAGGTTCGCCGACGAGTTGGTTGAATCTCTGCCAGGTTTGAGAACGAACCACCGACTACTTGCGAGTCTGCGGAATGAGCTTCCGTTGTTGGCGGAGGCAGCCCCCAACCCTTTGTTGGCAGCCCTCGAGCATATGCTCGAGGGTAACGGAGAAGCTATCCGCCCGCTGTTAGTCGAAGTTGAAGGATTTCTGTCACCCGTCGCCTACCACACTGGGCTGCTATGGGCTTTGGAGACCCTTGCTTGGGACCCCGAGTATTTTGATCGGGCCGTGAAAATTCTCGCCCGACTGGCTGCCATTGATTCGGGCGGCCGAATCAGCAATCGGCCAATCAATAGCCTGCGGGAGATTTTCATTTTATGGGGTCCTAATACAAACGCTCCACCCAAGCAGCGAATAGCGGCGTTAGACGAGATCGCTAAGGGATTGCCAGCGATAGGGTGGCGATTAATCTGTATGCTGCTTCCCACGGCTTACGGAACCTCTACCCCAACGGCACGACCAAGGTTGAGGGAGGCAGGGGCATCAGAACGGCCGCCCGTGACTTATCAGGAGCTGTGGGACAATCAATCCGCCGTGGTGCGCCGTGCTATTCGTCTCGCTGGCCACGATGTGTCCCGATGGATCGAGCTCATCCCCTCGACTTCTAACTTCGCCCCACAAGACCGAGCTATGGCCTTTGAGGCGCTAGAAGCAGCACTGGCTGGTCTGGGCGAGGATGAATGCCAACCGTTGTGGGCGAAGATCCGCAATGAAGTGCTGAAGCACGAAAAATTTGCAACTGCTGCGTGGGCGTTACCGGCCGATCAACTTGCGCCGCTTCGCAACATGATGGAGCGTTATGCGCCGTCTGATCCAATTCCGGCAGTCGCGTGGCTGTTCGACGCCTGGATGCTCGACGCGCATACCAGCCAGAACGATGCCGATAAGCGGCGCGTCGACGCCCTGCAGGGCCTCTTGAACAATCATGGTTTAGAAGCCGGTACCTGAGGCTGGGGTTGGAGGTCAAACTTCCCCACTTGGTTGTGCAAGCACTGAGCACGATCGGGGCTTCACGCGACCTGATCGAAGACCTGTTGGTAACCTCCGTCCGCGCCGACCCAACGTCGAAATCTTCCTGTTGGCCTTGCACTTCTTCACCGGGATGTCGCTGGCGAGAAGGAATCGGAGGCATGGTTCGCAAGCGCGATGCGTTCCAATGGATGGAACGCTGAGTTGATGGCGCGCCTCTTGTTGGCATGGCCCCACCAAACCTCGACGTGGCACTTCGCAAGGCGTCTCGGTGAAGAGGTCTCAGAGGCTTATTGGAAAAATGTGGGACCGCACTGGTTAAAGGGACCCAGGCGTGAGCTCCTACGAGCCGTGCTCAGCATGCTCAAAGTTGGGTGTGGTCAAGCGGCCCTTCGAACGGCGTTCAACCGGCTCAAGGATATTCCAACTGAGCTGATCTATAGAATTCTCGACGGCGTTGCGGAAGAATTGAAACGCAGAGAAGCCCAACTGGACACAAGTTGGGAGTTGGAGAACGCATTCACGGAGCTGGACCGCCGCGCGGACGCCTCCGATTTCGACGTAGCGAAAAGGGAATTTGTGTTCCTTAAAGCGCTTGAATACGGCAATAGACCCCTCCGCCTTCACAAGGTGATGGCGTCCGACCCGGAATTTTATCATCATCTTCTCTGCTTGGTATTTCGAGGCAAAAGCGAGGCGGCGTCGGATACAGAACCGAGCGAGGCCGATCGCGCGAAAGCGCAGATGAGCTATTCGTTGCTCTCAAAGTTCGGGAATGTGCCCGGTCAATCGCCGGATGATATTGACAGGGCAAGTCTCGCACGATGGATCGATCGCCTTCGTGAATTCGCCACTTTGTCGGACCGCTCGGAGGTGACGGACACGTATATTGGGCACATTCTCGCCCACGCCATCCAAGATGGGGACGGCGCGTGGCCCCATCGTGTCGTGCGCGACGAGATCGAACGGTTATCGTCGGATTCCGTTGAGCGCGGCATTCAGACGGAACGGTTCAATATGCGTGGGGCGCACTGGAAATCGCTTTATGGCGGTGGGGCCGAGGAGCGCGGATTCGCGGCGCAAAACCGCGAATATGCGGAGAAGACAGCAGCATGGCCACGCACCGCGGCGTTGCTCAGGGCGATCGCAACAAACTGGGACGCGCATGCAGAATACGAGGACCTTCAAGCGAACCAGCGAAAGCTTAAGAGTTGACGCTGGAAATGGGGGCCACGATGCGAGCACAGGAAGGGAGGGCGCATGCTTCGCGGCAAATTGTGGACGGGCGACGCCGAAGCCGCGCTCGCCGCCTTGCCCGCCCACCTGAACACTTGGCCGCGCGACGCAATGGTGCTTGGCACCCACCGCGTTCACCAACGGCCTGATCGGCAGCTCCGGCCGCGTCGGGCAGAAGCGCACGGTGCCGGACCTGCTGGACCGGCTTGCCCCGCGCTACGGCGACGAGAACCCCTGTGTGGAGGCACTACTCACCCGCAATGGAGCCGCGAGCAACAAGGTCGTCGTGAATCCCGGCACAGGCAGGCTTAGCCAACGACGCGCTCGCCCGCGACCGAACGACTGCACCTTGCCGGCTGCCGCAAGCTGGTCGAGCGCCCGCTGCACGGTGCGCTGGCTGGCGCCAAGCGCCAGCGCCAGGGCCGAGCTCGACCACGACTCACCGTCGGCGAGGCAGGCGAGCACCGCCGCATGCTGCTGAGCGGCGCCAGCACAACGACCTCGCGTGCGCGGCGCGGCGCCAGCGCAAAGCCTCGCTTCGTCGCGCTCACGCCGGCCAGCCGGCGCCGCGTTCTCCGACATGCGCATCGCGCTCGCCCATGTCGTGGCGGGCGATGACGCGGCCCAGCCGTTTGGGCTGGTGCTTGTTTGGCCGTAAGCGTTTGGTGACGACCGTTGGATCAGGGCGGTGTTGAGGGCGTCCACGGCATTAGTTCGTTGATCTGGCTGATCGGGTGCCCATTGGCGATCTGGTCGAGGGTGTTGCGCAGATACGCTTCCGGGTTGATCTCATTGAGCTTGACGGTCTGCAGGATGGAGTAGATGGCGGCGGCGCGCTCGCCACCGGCATCTGATCCGGCGAACAGGTAATTCTTCCGTCCGAGCGCAATTCCGCGCATGGCGTTCTCGGCGATGTTGTTGTCGATCTCGAGCCTTGCGTCGGTGAGGAAGCGCGACAATGCCTCCTGCCGCTTCAGCGTATAGCGGAATGCCTCGGCCAGCTCTGACTTGGCCGATAGCCTGGTGACGACCTTGCCTGCCCAATTGAAGAACGCGGCGAGCAGCGGCGCGGCATCGGCCCGGTGCATCAGCCGCTCATCGGTCGGCGCGAAGCGCGCTTTGGCCTCGATGGCGTAGAAGGTGGCAATGCGCTCGATCGCCTGCTTGGCGACCGGAGACTTCTTGCCGTTCCAGACATCGAAGAACTTGCGCCGGCAATGCGCCCAGCAGGCGACCTCGGTGATCGCCTGGTTCGTGCGAAGGCTCCGATCGGTGGCGCGCTGATCGTAGAGTGCCTCGAAGCCAGCGTAGCCATCGGCCTGAAGGAAGCCGGTGAACTCTGCCAAATGCCCGGCCGGATGCGCGCCACCACGATCGGGACTGTAGAAGTAGGCGGCCGCCGGCGGCGCCGTGCCGCAGAATGGTCGATCGTCGCGCACATACACCCAGAGCCGCCCGGTCTGGTTCGGCCGAGACCTGGCGACAGCACTGGCACGGTGGTGTCATCGCCGTGGATCTTCTCCGCAGCGAACACGTGTCGTCTGATCCCCTCGACAATCGGCGCCAGCAGCCATGCCGCCTGACCGACCCAGTCGCACAGCGTGGATCGGTCGAGATCGACCCCGTCGCGAGCATAGATGTCGCTCTGCCGGTAGAGCGGCAGGTGATCGCAGTATTTCGACACCAGCAGATGCGCGAGCATCGCCGGTGTGGCACGACCACGCGGTGTCGGCATCGCGGGCGCAGGTGCCTGGGTGATCGCATCGCACGCCTTGCAGGCGTATTTGGGCCGGATATGCCGGATCACCTGGAAGCGGCCAGGCACATAGTCCAGCACCTCGGTCACGTCCTCGCCGAGCTTCGCCATGCCACCACCGCAGTCCGGGCAGACGCAGGCGCCATCAGCCGCAGGTTGATGAACGATCTCCTGCCGCAGCAGGTGCTCGGGCAACGGCTTGCGCTTCGGCGTCGCACGCTGGCGCAGCGGCGGCGGCCGATGTTCCGCCGCCGCCTTGACGATATCCTCGGCCTCGCTGGTCTCCAGCTCTTCAAGCTGCAGGGCGAGCTGCTCGATCTGCCGGGTGATCCGTTCCGACGAACGGCCAAACTGCATGCGTCGCAGTTTGGCGATCTGGAACTTCAGCTTCTCGATCTCCAGTGTTCGCAGCTGAACCGAAAGTTCGGCCGCCTTCAGCTCGGCCTGACAGGCCAGCGCAAACGCGCGCAACGCCTCGGGATCGGCGGGCAGGTCAGCCATGGCGAGCGACATAAGATAGCCTTGGCAGGTGCGGCAATTCGCCGACCATCATCAACAATAAATCGCTGCCTTGTCAGACCAGCACTGGCCGCGCCGGCAACGGCGATGCTACCGTTCTGCGCCAGTCCATCGCCTCGATCAGCAGCGCCAATTGCGCCGGCGTCAGCGTCATCGCGCCATCAACAATCGGCGGCCATACGAAGCGGCCCTTCTCCAACCGCTTGGCGAACAGGCACAGACCGCTGCCGTCCCAGTACAGCGCCTTCAAATAGTCACCGCGCTTGCCGCGGTACAGGAACAGGTGACCACTGAACGGGTCGGCGCCGATGATCTGCTGTGCCTTGGCTGCCAGGCCATCGAACCCGTTGCGCAGATCAACCGGACGGCAGGCGAGGAATACCTTGGTGCCAGGTGCGAGGCTGATCACACCGCGCCCTTCACGGCACGTAATACCCGCGACAGAGCCTTCTCACTGACGGATGCACCGACCTTCACCCGCACGCCATTGGGAAGCGCGATCTCGATCTTGCTGGTGCGTTCTTCCCGCTGCTCGCCTGTCGGCAACCGCGGCTCAGGTGCCACCAGCAGTGCCGGCGGCGCTTCATTTGTCCGACCGATCACGCCAATCGGCCTGAACTCCATCGGCTCCGCCCTGTGCGGCGGCATGGCCGCCTTCGCCACCGATCGCCAGTTGTAGAGCAGGCTCTCCGATAGCCCATGACGCCGCGCGACCATCGCAACGCGGCCACCTTCCGCCTCCACCTCAGCGAGCAGAGCCGCCTTCTCTTCCCCCGTCCACTTCCGCCGGCGCGTGACGATCTCCGCCTCGGTCATTCAGCCTCCTTCTGGAACACTCCAGAAGGAGGCTCCCGAAGCAGCAACATCTCTGACCGCGCCGCACGCCGCCAGACGGGTCACACCAAACGCTTACGTTTGGCCGTGCGTCGCTCGCTTGTGCATCGGCGGCCACGCTCCAGGAGCAGCCTTCTGCCTCCAGGCGCGGTCAACCGGGAATGGCGGCCGGGTGCATGAGCGTGAGCGGGACCCGCCCATGTTTCCTGTAGACCGTAAAATCGGAATCCAGGGTCAGGACAAAATGATCGTCATGTATTTCCGCCATGCGAACGACACAGGCATCTGCCAGCGACATCGGGGCGTCTCGATATTTTCGCAGCTGTCTGTGCAGCATCCCGATATGCTCGTCCAGCCGAAATGCCACCGCGAGCGCGCCATTTTGGAGAAGACCGAACAAGGCGTCCTGGCCCTCGGAAACGCGCGAGCAGATAGATTGTTTCAGTCAGAACCGGCTCACAAACCAGCAGCGGTGCTTCAAGCTCCTGAATCCGATCGGCGGTCCAGCGGTGGTATCGTTCCGATCGCTCAAAGAAAGCGACCAGCGGCCCCGTGTCAACGATGGCTCGCATCGCGCCCGAAGCGCTGGAGGTGCTCCGGATTCGAAGCGAGATCAGGAATGCCGGACTCAACCACGCCGCGTGCGTGTTGCATCAGCCCGGCCAGATCCCGACGACTTGCCATACGGGGCGGCGCGTCGAGGACAAGACGGAGTCCCTCTTCGATCAGATCCTTCAGCTTGCGACCGCGCAGCGCAGCTTCCGCCTTGCCCTGGCGGTAGATTGCATCCGGCAGTTCGACCGTGGTCTTCATTGCGTATTGTCCTGTCCCATAAAACCATATTCGCATATTTACGCGACCTTGCGTGATGCTTCAAGTGGCACGCGTGCCGTGCTGTTCGCGGGGGCTGGGAGCGACGGAGCGGAAGACCGGCCAGTTCCCGTCCGCGTCGGCGCCGGTGCACTGCTCGACGAAACGGCCGTGACCCACATTGCCTGTCACAACCTCCGCGTCGGAGCGCTAGCCACCCGGCAGTGGAGCCGGGAGTAACAACGTCGTCGTGAATCCCGGCACGGGCGGGGTCACCCAACGGCGCGCTCGCCCGCGACCAAACGACTGCACCTTGCCTGCTGCCGCGAGCGGGTCGAGCGCCCGCTGCACGGTGCGCTGGCTCGTTCCAAGCGCAAGCGCCAGGGCCGAGCTCGACCACGACTCACCGTCGGCGAGGAAGGCGAGCACCGCCGCATGCTCCTCTTCGACGGGCCGCGCCAGCACGACGATCTCGCGTGCGCGGCGCGGCGCCAGCGCAAACCCTCGCTTCGTCGCGCTCACGCCCGCCAGCGTCCGCAGCACCGCGCGAAGCCGCCCGACTTCGACCCGCAACCGTGCGCGATGCGACTCATCGGCGTGCTTCGCCCGGAAGGCGCGTGCAACGAGCGTGTCCCTCGGCACGTCTCCGGGCCACGCTTCGCCCAGCGCGCGTGCCAGCGCGAACAATACAGGGCGCGTCGCCAGCGAGACCACCGTGCGCGCGTCACGCACGACATGACGGCACGCGTCCACGACGAGCGCCTTCGACGCCAGTAACGCCTCAACCTCATCGAGCAAGAGGAATCGCTCGTCGCCATGCGCAATCAGGCGCGCAGCGGGCGTGTTCAGGACGAGGGATGCGCTTTCGACTTCCGCCGTCAGCGCAGGGATACGGGCGCGGCGCGCGGCGCGCTCGGCCCGAACGAGCGCAGCGCGCGCCGTCTGCATCCGGAGGCGTCGCATCGCGATCCCCGCAACCACCAGCTCGTGGGCGGCCTTCAAGGCGGGCGGGAAGGGCGCGGGGTCGAGCTCGGCGAGCGTACGCTCGGCCTCGTCGAGGCACCCGATCAGGAGCAGGCGGCGGACCGCGAGATACCGCGCATGCGCCGCGTTCACCCGATCGCCGTGCGCTTCGAGCGTCGCCCGCGCCGCGTCGAGCGCCTTCGCCGGCCAGCCCAGATCGCGCGAGACGAGCGCGATCTCGGCCTCGGCGACGACGCACCTCGCGCGGGCCACGGCCTCTCTCGGGCCGAAGGCGCGCGCCGCACGTCGCACGAGAGCCTTCGCTCGAACGAGATCGCCGAGCTGCGCCATCGCGATGCCGCGAAGTGCCAGCGCAGGCGCGTCGTCGCGCAAGGCGACGCGGTTCAGTGCGCCGATTGGATCACCCGCCGCGAGCGCACGCGCCGCGGCCGTGATCAGCGAGTCCATCGGAATCCCGCCACACTTGTCACTCCCACCGTTCGATGCCCGGCGCTAAGTCTATTTCATGACTGACGACCACCGCGACTTACGTTGACACTATGAAGACGATGCACGGACCGAACATGCCCGCCCCGATCTTTATCGGCATATGGACCCCCAAGATCCTGTTTTCGCTGAAAGAGAAACCTCATCGACACGGGGAGCTGCGCCGGCATCTCGGAAGCGTCTCCCAGCGGATGCTTACGAGAACTCTTCGCAGTCTCGAATCCACAGGATTGATCGGCAGGCGCGTAACGAGATCGAAGACCATTGCTGTCGAGTATTCCTTGACCCCACTGGGAAGGACAATCATCGCTCCGCTCGAAGGTATGTGCCGCTGGGCAAAACGACACCGGAGAGAGGTGAGTGCTGACGTGCACCTTCCGGAAGAGGACGGGGAGCTATGAGCCAACTCGCATCCGAACAGCCGACGCCAGCTAATAAGCCCAGGTACACGTATGTGCCTAATTGCGCCCCGGCCGTACCGACGGCCAAGCTGAGACGTGCCGACCGGAGGAAGAGAGTGTGAGAGGTCGATGACCGATCACCGCAGGAAGGAAACAAGAGAGATGACGAAGCACAGGCGGAGACGGCCATGGAGATCGCAGATTCAACAGTTTTGGTGACTGGGGCCAATCGCGGCCTCGGAAAGGCGTTGGTCGACGAAGCTTTGAGGAGAGGTGCGAAGCTGATCTATGCCGGCGCGCGCCAGCCCTAGTGGGAACGGGAGAGACACATGGACAGGAACAAAGCGAGCGACATGCATCACGAAGGACATCTCGGTATGAACACACCTACGATCGTGTCGCGGGAGGCCTGGGAAGCTGCGCGCCAGCAGATGCTCGTGAAGGAAAAGGCCCATATGCGGGCCGGGGACGCCCTTGCCGCCGAACGCCGGCGGATGCCGTGGATGGCCGTCGAGAAGGCGTACGCATTCGAAGGGCCCAACGGCAAGGCAAGCCTGCTCGACCTGTTCGAGGGCCGCCGGCAGCTGATCGTCTATCGCGCTTTCTTCGAGCCCGGGGTGTTCGGATGGCCCGAGCACGCCTGCCGCGGTTGCTCCCTCGGCGCGGATCAGGTCGCTCACCTCGCCCATCTGAACGCCCGGGACACCACGCTCGGATACGCCTCGCGAGCGCCGCAGGCGGACATCGCGCGGCTGAAGGCGCGGATGGGCTGGGAGATGCCCTGGTACACCATCACCGACAGCTTCGATGCGGACTTCGGCGTGGACGAGTGGCACGGCCACAACGTGTTCTTCCGCGACGGAGAGCGCGTGTTTCGCACCTACTTCATCAACTGGCGCGGCGACGAGGCGATGGGAACCACCTGGAGCTACCTCGACATCACCCCGCTCGGTCGTCAGGAGACTTGGGAGGACTCGCCGGAGGGTTACCCCCAGAGCCCGCCGTACAAGTGGTGGAACTGGCACGACAACTACGACGCCGAGGTCTCCCCCAACTCGAAGTGGGTCGAGGTGTCCGACGGCGGAGAGGCCGCCTTCCGGAAGCGCGACGCAGAGGACCCAAAGCCTGCGTAGCAAAGGGAGAGAACGAGGAACGACGCCATGAGAGATGGACTTGGATCGCCCAAGATAGTCCCACCGCCCAGTGGTCTCGCCTGAAGGCCGGGTATTCGGGCGACCTGGGAACCGGCGGGCACTGAGCGCGGTCCGTTCATAAAGGTGGCGAATGATATCTGCACGTCTCCCTGTTCGGTCGGCACGAAAGTGGATGTTCGGATCCATCACGATGATTGCTACCCGGGGTAAAATCGCAGGCGGCCCGGCTGGAGACGGCAATGTAGCCGCCCACGGCGCGGCCGACTGGCTATGCCTCGCGGCCACGCCGACCTTCGCAATCATGGCGCTGCTGACCAGCGTTGGTGGTGGCCGGCTGGATGCGCTGTGCTCTGCCGCGCATGATGCGTCGCCGCTGAGCGGAATGGTCCCGATGTACATGCTGATGAGTGCCGTCCATTCGGCACCTTGGCTAAAGCTGATCTCCAGCCGGCGAAGCGGTGCCCACCGGTCGTGATCAGGCGTTCGCCAAACAACACCGCGCCATCGCGATGCCTCGGAGCGCGAGCGCGGACGCGTCGTCGCGCAGGACGACTCGGTTTAGTGCGCCGAGGGGATCACCCGCCGCGAGCGCACGCGCCGCGGCCGTGATCAGTCCATCGGACTCCTGCCACCTTTGTCACTCCCACCGTTCAATGCCCGGCGCTAAGTTTAGCTCACAACTACCAACCGCCACGTCATGTCGAGAGCGAAGCGAACGACAAGCCGGAGCGCGGCCCAGTTCGCGAATGCTCCAGCCGCCGCAACCATGGAGGAGACCGATGCAAGAGGCCCTCGTCGTCCGCCGCGAGACGCACATCCCGGCACCCCCCGCCGCGCTGTTTGCCCTCCTGACCGATCCGGAGAAGATCCTGCGCTGGATGGGAACGGAGGCGCAGGTCGAGCCGCAGTCCGGCGGGCTCTATCTGGTCAATGTCACCGGGGCTCGCGTCGCCCGCGGCTCCTTCCGCGAGGTGGTGCCGGTGCACCGCCTCGCCTACAGCTTCGGCTGGGACGGCAGCGAGGAGGTGCCGCCGGGGTCGAGCCTAATCGAGATCGACCTGGTCGAGCAGCCGGACGGAACGCTGCTGCGCCTGACCCACACCGGCCTGCCTAATGCCGAGCAATGCGCCAGCCATGCGGAAGGCTGGACCCATTACCTCGGCCGGCTAGCCGAGGTTGCAGCCGGGCGCGACCCGGGCCCGGACCCCTGGCACGGCCGCACTGGCGGGGAGTGACTGCCTTCCGCTCTCGATATCGTCGTCCGTGAGCCACCGGCGTTGGGATCGGGGCCAGGATAGACCAGCCGGGCCGGCTGCGCATCGCCGCGGCGCGGATGACAGGCCAAGGGCCGTGGCCGCATGATCGCGGCATGGATCTGCCCGCACCTCTCGCCTGGCTGGTGGACGAGGCCGGCGCCTCGTCCGGCCCTGACCGGTTCCTGGCCGAGCTCGGCGGCCGGCTGCTGGCCGACGGCCTGCCGCTGGCCGGCGGCGCCCTGACGCTTGCGGTGCCGCATCCGATCATCGCCCGCCGCACCTGGCTTTGGCGAGCGGAGACCGGGGCGGTGATCGAGGCGCTGGGCTTCGCCGGCGGTCCGCTCAGCCAAGCCGGGTGCTACTGGCTGGCCGAACTTGGCCCGGTGCAGGAGGACACGGTTGGCCCGGCGCCGGACAGTCCGGTGCTGGGCTGGGCCGGAACCCGGCCGTTCGGACCCGCGGAGGCCGACCGGCTGCGCCAGGCCGCGCGCTTCGTCGTGGCGCCCTTAGCCGCCCTGGCCGCGCGGGCGGCGCTGGTAGCGCTGCTCGAGGCCTATCTCGGCCGGCGCAGTGCCGACCGGGTGCGGGCCGGCGCGTCGCGCCGCGGCACCGGAGAGACCATCCGCGCCGCGCTGCTCTGTGCCGATCTGCGCGGCTTCACCGCCCTGTCCGAGGCGACCGAGCCCGAAGCGATGATTGCCGCCCTCGACGCCTGGTTCGACCGCGTCGCCGGGGCGGTGCACGCCTTCGGGGGCGAGGTGCTGAAGTTCATCGGCGACGGCGTGCTGGCGATTTTCCCGGTCATCGGCGCGCCGGCCGAAGCCTGCGAGGCGGCGCTGCGCGCCGTCGCCGCCGCCCGCGCCGGCATGGCCCATCTCGATGCGGTGCGACAGGCGCAGGGCCTGCCGCCGCTGCCCTTCGGCGCGGCGCTGCATCTCGGCGAGATGCTGTGGGGCAACATCGGCGCGGCCGATCGGCTGGATTTCACCGCCATCGGCCCCGCGGTCAACCTGGTCAGCCGGCTGGAGGGGCTATGCCGGCCGCTCGGTCGGTCGGTGTTGATCTCGGGCGCGGCCGCCGCCGAGACCACCGCGCCGCTGGTACCGCTGGGCGAACACGTGCTGCGCGGCATCGCGGCGCCCTGCACCGTCTTCACCCTGCCGGATGCGTGAGCGGCTATCACGGCCGCGAACGCGCGCGCCGCGGCCGTGATCAGCAAGTCCATCGAAATCCCGCCACACTTGTCACTCCCGCAATTCGAGACCCCGACGCTAGCTCTATCCCACGACACCCGACGAACGGAGAGAAGGGGATGACGAGACACACGACCGGGACACGTGAAGAGTGGCTGACAGCGCGGCTCGAGCTGCTCGAGGCGGAGAAGGAGCTCACGCGGCGCGGCGACGAACTGGCGCGGCGGCGGCAGGAGCTGCCCTGGGTCCGGGTCGACAAGGAGTACCGATTCGAGACCGATGAAGGGAGCGCCTCGCTGGCAGACCTGTTCAAAGGGCACTCGCAGCTCCTCGTCTACCATTTCATGTTCGGGCCCGACTACACGGCGGGGTGTCCGTCCTGCTCGGCGATCGCGGACGGGTTCGACCGCTTCGCCGTCCACCTGGCGAACCACGACGTCATGCTTTCGGCGGTGTCACGGGCGCCGCTCGCGAAGCTGCAGGCGTACAAGCGGCGGATGGGGTGGACGTTTCCCTGGGCGTCCTCGCTCGGCGGTGACTTCAACTTCGACTTCAACGTCTCGTTCACCGAGGAGCAACAGCGCGAGGGGGGCGTCGAATACAACTACCGGCGCGGCGGCCACGCGATGGACGCGGCACCTGTCCCGGAGCCGGTCGTCCAGTTCGCGGCCACATGCGGAACCGACGCGCCGACGTACTCGCGCGAGAGGCCGGGCATGAGCGCGTTCGTGCTCGAGGACGGCGCCGTCTACCACACCTATTCCACCTACGCGCGCGGACTGGACGGCCTCTGGGGCATGTACCAGTGGCTCGACCGCGCCCCCAAGGGACGCAACGAGACCGGCATCTGGTGGCGCCGCCACGACGAGTACGACAAGCGCTGAGCCAAGTCGTGGGTGTCGTCGGCGCAACCGGGGGACCGGAGATCTCACGACGCATGTTTCCGAGCCCGCTTCCCAGCGAGCTTTCTTCAGCGTCTCGGCGCTGCTCTTCGCCGCCAGCGCGACGGCGACGATCGACGGGTCCATATCGATGTCGGCATAGCCCGCGGGGATGTAGCCGGCCCCGGCGAGGCGCTCGGCGATCTGGTCGCGGGCGAGGGTCATGGCTTCCGGTTATTGAATTGCCTCGGTCTCGATCACGATGTCGATCTCGTCGCCGATATACGGCAGGAAGGTCTTCATTCCGAAGTCTGATCTCCTGAGCTTGCCGATAGCGGAGAAACCGGCGGCGTTGACGTGGTCGCTCGACCGCACTCCGACCTTGTTGAACGTAACGTCGAGAGTTACCGGCCTGGTGACGCCGTGAAGGGTGAGATTGCCGGTCATGGTGCCGGTCCGGTCGGCGATGGAACCCTGCTGAGGCGGAGCGAGGATGCTGAGGGTATCCGCCATCGTGCCGGCCGTGGCGGCCTTCTTGGAGAAGCTTGTGCCGACAAACTTCATCTCAGGGAATTCGGTGACGTCGAACCAGTCGGCACCTTTTAGGTCGTTGTCGCGAGGCGTGAACTGAGTTTGCAAGCTCGCCGTCTTGATCGCTACGGTGAGCTTGCTAGCCGCGACATTGGCCGGATCGAATGCCAGCGTGCCCGCGATCTCGGTAAAGAGCCCGATCATCTTGGAAAAGCCGAGGTGATCGACAAGGAACAGCACGTGTGTATGGTTCGGATCGATCTTATAATTCGCGGCCCGCGATATGCCGGCGAAGCCAATGGTCGCGGCGACGACGCAGGCGGCGAGCACTTTCCGGCGCATGGCAATCTCCTTCAGGTTCCGAGCGGGTTCAGGTTCCGAGTGGGTTGGGATGGCGGAGGATCAGGATCGCCACGATAACCGGGATCGGCGATGCCGCCATCAGCCCGATCAGCACGCGGCGGATGCGGCGATCGAACCGGCCTTGAGGCAGCACGAACCGGGCGCCGACCTGGCCGGCGAATAGGACCGCGAGCAAGACCGCAAGCGCCGCATAGTCCACCTGTCGCGTGATCAGCGCCACCGTATCCACGACCGACAGCAATCCGCCGCCCGCCCCCAGGACAGCGCTCTCGCCGAAGCCACGTGGTGCCGCGAGGGAGACAAGAGCGGCTACGGCGAGCCCCGCCGCCAGCCCGAGGCAAAGGCCAAAGCTGGTCGAGGAGGCCCCAAACAGAGCAATCGGCGCGAAGCCAAGGGCGAGCGCGGCGAGCAACGCCGTTGCAACCATCTCGCCGCCATCCGTCTTGTCGGCCGAACCGACCGTAGCCAGCCGCCAAAGCACAGCGATGCCACCGACCGCGAGGCCAAGCACGGTCAGCAGGAGTCCGGCGTCCGGATCGCTGAAGCGCGGGTAGCCGATCCAAACGGCGATGGCGAACGGCGCGGCGATCTCGATGCCCCGTCGCAACGCCAGCGCCCACGGAAGGCGCTGGCCCAGCATCCGAGTGGCGACATCGAGCAAGAGGCCGAGCGCCGTTCCGAATGCCGCGACGTAGAAGATCTTGTTGACTGAACCGAGCGGCGGAAAGCTTGGCACCTGCTGGTAGGTTGACACGTAAGCCACCAGGAATACGGCCGGCGCCGAGAGGCTCGCGGGTAGCGAGGATGCCGTTAGCCGGAGCAGCCCACCGATCACCAGTCCGGCCGCGGCAGGAGCGACCAGCATCAATGCAACCGGATTATTGAGCAGTGCTCCCATAGGCGTACTATCAATGTCCCTTAGGGACACTCTGATCAAGGAGTAACCGGGCCGGCTCGGTCGAGAAAAGGAACGACAGCAACCAAATTGCGCTTGGAGTTGGGTTTTTACGACGATTTGGCCTCCCTCGCCGGCGGCAGGGCGCCATTTTGGGCGCAGATCTCCCGTCAGGCGCGCACCAGCACCTTGCGAGCGAGATGAAGGTTAGCCAGTCCACAAGTCACGAACAGCCGGTGGGCGTTCTTGTCCAGCCCACGATAGCGCACTTTCACAAAGCCAAACACACGCTTGATCACGCCGATGCTGTGCTCGACCTTGGCTCGCACCGTCGATTTGGTGCGGTTGCGTGCCTTCTCCGCCTCATCGACCACGCCACGATGCCGATAGCGCCGGTTGGTGAAGTCTTGCGCGTGCGGCGCATGCTCGCGGATCACCTCGCGTTGGCCGCGATAGGCCTGGTCACCCCACACCCGCGTTTCCTCGCCGTGCAGCAGATCACCAAGCACCGCCGCATCATGCACATTCGCCGCGGTGGCAACCACGGAATGGATCAGCTTGGTTTTGCTATCCACCCCGAGATGCGCCTTCATGCCAAAATACCACTGCTGGCCCTTTCTGGTCTGATGCATCTCGGGATCGCGCTGCTTGGACGCGTTCTTGGTCGAACTCGGGGCGCTGATAATGGTCGCGTCGACGATTGTGCCAGTGCCCACCTTCAATCCTCGGTTCTCGAGATGTTCATTGACAGTCTCGAGTATCCGCTTGCCGAGTTCGTGCTTCTCCAGCAGGTGGCGGAATTTGCACACCGTGGTCTCGTCCGGTGCCGGCTCCCGACCGAGATCGATGCCGGCGAACTGCCGCATCGAGGCTGAATCATACAGCGCCTCCTCCACCGCCGGATCCGAGAGGTTGAACCAGAGCTGCAGGAAGTAAATGCGCACCATGCGCTCAAGGCCGATCGGCGGACGGCCGTGGCCTGGCTTCGGATAGACCGGCTCGATCAGCCGGCAGAGGTCCTGCCACGGCACAACGCGGTCCATCTCGGCAAGGAACGCGGCGCGACGCGTGGTTTTGCTGTAGCGCTCGAAGTTGACGCTCGCCAGAGTTGCTTGCCGCATATCGGCCCCGCACGAAATCCGCAGAACCCGCCCTACAGGCTGTTCCGTGACCGTGTCGAGAGCGGCTTTTTCAGAGTGTCCTTAGATCGACCTCTCCTCGTCATGGTCGGCGAATGCCGACCATTCATGACTTTCTCGCCGGCGCCGAAGCAAGTCATGGATCCTCGGCATTCGCCGAGGATGACGATAGGGAGGGCCGCCGCCTACCCAACCACCGCCATCGCCGAGTCATGCCAGCAGCTTGACCGCGTCGGTAACGGTCGCGGGGCGGTCGTAGCTGCACAGGCCTGGAATCACCCTCTTCTCCATCCGTCGTTTTGGGCCGGAACCAATGAAGCGCTCGTTTCCGGCCGTGAACAGATATAAACCCTGCCCGGTGCCTTAAAAATTCGGCTCGTCAACCGGCCGTCCGGCGGTCCTCACATTCCGAACCCGCTTTCACGCAGCACGCGTGCCAGGTTCTTCCCCACGCGCCCGAGCGCGTCGGCCCACTCGAACACCCCGAACCGATCGAACTCCGGCAGAAGCGCCCCATCCGGCGCGGTGAACCAGGATGAGCAGCGCAGCACCGCCGGATCGGGCATGGCCGGTGGGCGCCAGGCGAAGAGTGCCAAGTCCTTGCCGCTCAGATAACGGTGGACCCCAAGCTCGGCGAGGTCCGCCGCTAGTGCCTCAACCCCGGTCTCTTCCTGGAGTTCCCGCGCCGCCGCAATGCGCAATGCCTCGCCTGGTTCGGCCAATCCCTTCGGGATATCCCAACGCGGCGAACGGGTGGCGTGGCCGAGCAGCACCCTCGCCCCATCGGTCACGATGACACCGCAGCTTGTCAGTCGCGCCATGCCGCAATCGCCGCTTCGACCGCCGCCGCCACGGCGAACAATCTGGCGTCGCCCATCGTCTCGCCCATCAGCATGAGGCCGACCGGGGGTTCGCCGGAACGATGGCATGGCAGGCCGATCGCGCAGCGGTCGAGGAAGTTGCCGAACGCGGCGTTGCGCAGCGTGAGCAGGTTCACTCGGTTGTATTCGCGCTCGTCGTCGAGGTCGCCGATGCGTGCCGGCAGGATCGGCGCGGTCGGCATTACGAGGGCGTCGAAACCGAACGTGCGCGCGTCGAAGCTGGCGATCAATCGGGCGCGGACCTGGCGCAACTGCACATAATCCGCCGCGCTCATCCGCTCGCCGCGTTCGATCCGGACGCGGATGCGTGGGTCATACAGCGCGGCCTTCTCCGCCAGCAGCGGGCGATGCCAAGCATAGGCCTCGGCGGCAGCGAAGCCGCCTTTCGCGTTCACCCGCAGGGCGTCCTCGAACTCGGGGAAACGCGCGCGGGCAATCCGGGCGCCAGCCTTGGAGAGCGCGCTTAAGGCACGGTCGAAGGCGGTGGCCACGGCGGGGTCGAGGCCGTCGAGGACGACATTCTCCGGCACGGCGAGCCGGAGCCCGGCGGGTTCGGCCGGGACCGGCGGGGCGGGCTGCACGCCTGCCAGGACCGCATCAACGATGGCGCAGCACGCGACCGAGGGTGCGAGCGGGCCGACCGAGTCCAGGCTCGGCGCCAGCGGCAGCACGCCCGAGAGGGGAACCCGGCGCGCGGTGGGCTTGTAGCCGACCACGCCGCAGAACGCGGCGGGAATGCGGCAGGAGCCGCCGGTGTCGGTGCCGAGCGCCGCCGCCGCCATGTCGTCGGCGACCGAAACGGCGGCGCCCGAGGAGCTGCCGCCTGGAATGCGGCCCGAGGCACGGTCCCACGGGCTGCGCGGCGTGCCGTGGTGCGGGTTGATGCCGAGGCCGGAGAACGCGAATTCGGTCATGTTCGTCCGCCCGATCGGGACCAAGCCGTTGGCCAGCAGGCGGGCAACCACCGGGGCGTGGGTGGTGGCCGGCGACGCATGGGCGAGCGCGCGGGAGCCGGCCGGCGTCGGCTCGCCCGCGACATCCAGCAAGTCCTTGAGGCTGACCGGGATGCCGGCGTAACGGCCGGGAGCGCGCCCGGCACGGCGGAGCGCGTCGGTTGCCTGGGCCATCGCGCGTGCTTGCTCGGCGTACACCGTCACGAAGGCTTGGCCGCCCTCGCCGTCCGGGTCGGCGATGCGTTCCAGGCACTGTTCCACCAGTGCGCGACTGGTGGTGCGGCCGTCGGCTAGGGCCTGGGCGTGGTCCTCGATCGTGCGCATGATGTCTCCGCGGCCAACACAGGTCGCCAAGAGGGAAGGATGCACAATGAGCGACAAGCCCGCCAAGCCGGTGCTCGTCACCGGCGCCTCCGGGAATTTGGGGCGCGCGCTCGCCAAGGCGCTCGGCGCCGAGGGCTGGGCGCTGCGGCTGACGGATATCGCGCCGTTTCCGGACCTTCCGGCCGGCGTCGAGTTCACCCGCGCGGACCTCAACGACGGCGTGGCCATTATGAGGCTCGCGGAGGGGTGCGGCGCGATCGTGCATCTCGGGGGAGTGTCGGTCGAACGGCCGTTCGAGGAGGTGCTCGGCCCGAACATCCGAGGGCTTTATCATGTCTATGAGGCGGCGCGCCGAGAGCGGGCGCGGGTGGTGTTCGCCTCCTCCAACCACGCGATCGGCTTTCATGAGCGGTCCGAGACGATCGGCGCCGACGCGCAGTTCCTGCCGGACGGGTTCTATGGGCTCTCCAAAGCCTATGGCGAGCTGATGGGCCGGCTCTATTGGTTCAAGCACGGGGTGGAGAGCGTCTTCATTCGCATCGGCTCCTGCTTCCCCGAGCCGACCGACGCGCGGATGCTGGCCACCTGGCTTTCCTACCCCGATTGGGCGGCGCTGGTGACGCGCTGCGTTCTGGCCGAGCGGGTGGGATGCAGCGTGATCTGGGGCGCCTCGGACAACGCGCGCATGACCTGGTGGCGCGACGATGCGCGGGCGGCGATCGGCTGGGCGCCCGAGGACAGCGCCGATGCGTTCGCCGGCCAGCTTTTGGGCAAGGTTAGCGGCGATCCGGTGGCGGAACGATATATGGGCGGCGGGTTCTGTGCCCGGGACTACTCGCGTCAGAAGCCTGCGCCGCGTGGGCTGTTCGGTTGAACCTTGCCGCAAAATGCGCAGGCCGGCTAGTGATGCCGTCAGGCAGGCGAACTCTCTGATGCCGGTCTCGTTACGACCCGCCGCTACACTCGTATGTGGAGACGTCTCATGCGCCTCGATGCCATAGCTATCGGCCAGAACCCCCCGGAAGACGTCAATGTCGTGGTTGAGGTCGCGATTGGAGGCGAGCCGATCAAATACGAGATGGACAAGGAGGCCGGCACACTGGTCGTTGACCGCTTTCTCTATACGCCGATGCGGTATCCGGGAAACTATGGCTTCGTGCCGCACACGCTTTCGGACGACGGCGATCCGATCGACGTGCTGGTCGCGAACACGCGGCCGATCGTGCCGGGCGCGGTCATCAATGTCCGGCCGGTCGGCGTGTTGAAGATGGAGGACGAAAGCGGCGGCGACGAGAAGATCGTCGCCGTGCCATCCCCGAGGCTGACGCAGCGCTATATTCGCGTGCTGAACTACACCGATCTGCCCAACATCACCCTGGAGCAGATCCGGCACTTCTTCGAACATTACAAAGATCTGGAGCCAGGCAAGTGGGTCAAGATCATCGGTTGGGGCGATGCGGAGGCGGCGCACCAACTCATTCGAGCGGCGATCGAGCGAGGGCAGCAGCATAAGTGAACTTGGCCGACAATCATGAGCGGTTCAGGGTGGTTCGGCTGGCCAGCCGAGATGGAGCGAGCTGGCTAACCTTCAGTTGAACAGAGGTGGTCGCGAGGCGGGGGCTTGGGCGGTTGACGAGCCACTTCGTATCCGACACGTTTGCTGGCCGCGTCCCCGTAGCTCAGCAGGATAGAGCACAAGATTCCTAATCTTGGGGTCGGAGGTTCGAATCCTCTCGGGGACGCCATTCCGGAACAGAACTGCGAACGCCGAGCGTAGCCGATTTTGCGCCCGAGGAGGCTGCAAGCGTCCTCAGCAAATCGCCCTTCGATCCCATAATGCGAACCTCGCCGTCCGCGACCTCGACGCGCTGTGCGAGCGCGCGCAGGTGATCGCGACGGTAGCCGCCGCCGTTGACCCGCATTGCGGCGGTTGCGTCGGGGAACGCTCGACTTCGACGATCTTGCTCGCGAACTCGCTGGCGGCGGTCCGGCTTGCTCGCGCCCAAGCGGTCATGGCTCAGCTTGCCTTCCGCGACAGCGTGAGCGGCAGATCGAGTTCCACCCGGTCGTGCATAATCTTGGGCGTGATCCGGCCCCGCTCGCCCCGTTCCAGGCGGACCAGGCCATAGCCTTCCATGGTCCTCAGCGTGCGGGAGAGGTTGGACTTGGCCTTGCCGGTGATCCGGGCCAGCTCGTCGAGCGAGCCGGGCGCCTTCTCGGCGATGACGCGCAGCAGCTCGCGGTTGCCCGCCGAGAGAACCTTGGCGAAGGATTCCGTCGAGGTGAACCAGACTTTCGGCTCATCGGGTGCAACGCGCTGTTCGCCACGCGCCACCGCCATGGTGCGGGCCTTCATGTCCTCGTAGCTGGCGATGCCCACTTTCAGGGTCGTCATGGGATCACTCCTCTCTCGCGCAACACCGCGTCCACCGTCTCCCAGAAATCGGCAAGCAAGGTCGCCGCGTCCTGGTAATCGTAAGGCCTGCTCGTCCGCAGCCGGTGGCGATGATCCTGCGGCTCGCCGCGCCTCTGCCTTGCCACGGGATGGGCGTTGTCGAAGCCGACCAGCCGCTCGCCATCCGGCCCGTGCAGCGTCAGCGAGTAGTCGATGCCGTGTGGCTTCTCCGGCGACACCGGCGCCCGCGTCACCACGAAGCGAACCCAGTGGCCGCCCTCCGGGTCCACCACGAGCACCTGCCCATCGAGGTCGAGCAGCACATCGAGAGTGGGGTCGCGCGGCTCCGTCACGGCATAGGGTTATCAGACTGAAGCAACTCTATCAAGCAAAATAGCCAGCCGGGGGACGGATGGCGCTTTGTTCCTTGATATCGTTAGCCTTCTGGGAGAAACGGCTGGCAGGACCTCCTTTGCAGGTTGCTGAAACCTCAACCATCTCAATCACATAGGCGGACCGGACAGCCAAGCTTTTCCCTTGCTGTCCAACTTTCGCCGATAATGAACCGCCCGAAAGCAACGATGGATGACACAATGACATTAATATCATCGACGAATTTGATCGGACATTCGCAAAGGCGCTCGGGGGTCCCACGTTTACCCGACCCAGACTGATCGCGGTATAGCGTCGTGCAGCGCAGAACCGGAAGGAGAGAAACTGGACGGCAAGATAAAAGCGCTGGGGTCGGTTGGTCGGCCCCCTTCGTGCCGGTTCCTCGGTAAGTTCCGCAGGTCGATCGGGGAATTGCGAGAGGCCGGGAGCAGGCGGATGAGGACAACGACGGGGCTGGAATGAGCCGCTTGAGACACCTATTCCACTACCAGCGCTTCGATGCTGACCGGCTTCGGCAGCTATTGTCGAGCAGCAGCATATATCTCTCTGACACGAAGGGCTTCAATGACCCGTGGGACTGTAGGCCATGCTTTGATCTAACCCAACTCGATGAACCGGCGTTCTACGAACGTCAGGTGAAATGGCTCGAGCGAGTTGATAAGAAACATAACCTGCACCTCTCAGAAGGTGAGCGCGGGAAGCGCGTGGCCAAGCTGCGTGAAGATCGGGGATTTCTAGAACACTGCATCCGGGGAATGATCGGAACTCGAGAGCGAGATTCAGAAGAGATATCGGGTCAACTGCCTGACAACAAAACCAGCGGATACCCTAATGTGGTCTCACTACGCTGGGAATCATACAGGAATTTGTCTTGAATTCAGGTGCGATAATGATGTCCTTAGCAGTGCTTTGAAGGTCATTTACTTCGAAACATACCCATCTCTCGATCCAGCCGACGACGATCTTCATACGGTTCTACTGCCGTTGCTCGCAAAGGCCCAAGACTGGAGTTATGAGGATGAATATCGTCTTATCGCCCAAGAAGAATCTGTGGCATTAAATCGCGATAGCCTGATCACAAGAGACAATCTGCTCCGGCTCCCGAACGGCGCTCTGACCTCAGTTGTCGTCGGATGCGTCGCTTCCAGGGAAACGCGCGACGCGGTTCGAGAAATCGTGCGATTATCTGGTCATAACATTTCGATTAGGCAGGCCATACGCGTGCCTGACCGCTATGCGTTGAAGATTGAGGATCTGCCATCTGCGTGACCAGGGAACCCAGGGAAACAGTATGCGGTCGATTCTCTTCATCGTGCCAATGGTTGTCGCGCTCACTGCAGGACCGAGTTGGGCAGACGACGTGAAAAGCACTTCATCGTGCTCGAAAACAGGAGCCGAAAAGGTCTGTTCCTTCGACATCAGCATCGAGGGCCAGATTACGGCAACCACCTTCGACGATGTAAAGAAAGCATTAGCTGACCGCGATCAAATGATGAAACGCGAGGGCGACCAGAGTGATTGGTGGTCGATTCACATTGATAGCCCAGGCGGCAGTGTGAATGCGGCAATTGAGATTGGCCGGCTGCTTCGCTCCATGGATGCACCAATAGCCGTGGGTGCCGACCAAGCTTGCGTGAGTGCTTGTGTGCTAATTCTTGCAGGTGCCACACATCGACTCATTTACGGTCGAGTCGGCATACATCGCCCATATTTTGAGACACCCAAAGCTGAGGTTAGTGTCGAGGACGTGCAAAGGGCCTACAGCAGTACCGACAGAGGAGATTCGGTCCTTCTTAAGGGAGATGAATGTGTCGGACAGGCTGGCAGACGATATGATGGTCGTGTCACCGGAGAACGTTCGCTTTTTGTCCTCAAATGAGTTGACTAACTACGGGTTGGTCTTAGTCCGAACAGCCGGTGGGCGTTCTTGTCCAGCCCACGATAGCGCACTTTCACAAAGCCAAACACACGCTTGATCACGCCGATGCTGTGCTCGACCTTGGCTCGCACCGTCGATTTGGTGCGGTTGCGTGCCTTCTCCGCCTCATCGACCACGCCACGATGCCGATAGCGCCGGTTGGTGAAGTCTTGCGCGTGCGGCGCATGCTCGCGGATCACCTCGCGTTGGCCGCGATAGGCCTGGTCACCCCACACCCGCGTTTCCTCGCCGTGCAGCAGATCACCAAGCACCGCCGCATCATGCACATTCGCCGCGGTGGCAACCACGGAATGGATCAGCTTGGTTTTGCTATCCACCCCGAGATGCGCCTTCATGCCAAAATACCACTGCTGGCCCTTTCTGGTCTGATGCATCTCGGGATCGCGCTGCTTGGACGCGTTCTTGGTCGAACTCGGGGCGCTGATAATGGTCGCGTCGACGATTGTGCCAGTGCCCACCTTCAATCCTAGGCTTGACCCTGTGGCCAAAGAAGCGGGCGATCTACAGGAAGCGAGAAAGCTCAGAATTGATCGGGGCGAATACATGCGACGAAGAGCGCTATCTGAGGGGCTTTGCAAGGTCGCCAATTCAAGCGGGACCGGGACCTATGTTCTCTCTGAAGCATGTGTAAGCGCAGTACCTCTCGGGCAAGCACGTTGAAAGGGCTCCGGCTTGTCAGAATATGGCGGCTACTTGCCAGCCGTGGGAAAGAGAATGGAACGAGAAAAAGTTAGATGCGAGCGATGTGGTTACGGGTGACGGCTTTCTCGTGTCAGGCGTCAACTGACGCAACGTTAGCTAACCGTCATCCGACCGTATCCCTTCATAAGGCCACAGCGTAGACATAGTGCTCATCATCATCGGCCCCGGCACGCCAGCCGACCGGCTTGCACCGGGCGGTGTTCCTAGCCCTGCTTCTCGATGTCGCCAATATGGGCTTGACTATAAAGTTCCAGCCCGATGCGCTGCACGGTTTCCATCTGCGTTTCGAGGAAATCGATGTGCTTCTCTTCGGCCGCCATCAGCTCTTCGAACAGATCGCGCGAGGGATAGTCCCTGCCGGAATGACTGTACTCCGCGGCCTCCTGATACAAGGCACGCGCCTGAAGCTCGGCCGCGAGATCGCACTCCAGCACGTTGCGGACGTCCTGGCCGATGCGGAGCCGATCCAGGGTCTGCATGTTCGGCCGGCCATCCAGGAACAGGATGCGATCGATCAGACGGTCGGCATGGCGCATTTCCTCGATCAATTCCTCGCGCCATTTTTCCGCAAGACGGTAGAACCCCCAGTTCGCGAGCATCCTGTAGTGCAGCCAGTATTGATTGACCGCGGTCAGCTCGTGACGCAGTGCCTGGTTCAGATACTCGATGACCTTCGGTTCGCCCTTCATCGGCGACCTCCGTGGTTCGGGCCTCGACTTCAGTGTTGCAGGACGTAGCTGCCGGGGGCGGCCTCCAGCGGAGGGTGCGCGACGCTGCCCATCGCGGGCGGCTTGGTCTGCTCGCCCGAGTGAGCGGCGAGCCAAGCCGCCCAATCCGTCCACCAGCTCCCATCATGGCGCGTGGCCGCCTGACGCCACGCCTCCGGCGTTCCGGGTTTCTGGTCGCCCTCCACCGCCCAATACACGCCCTTGCCCCCTGGCGGATTGATGATGCCGGCGATATGCCCGCTGGAGGCCAGCACGAAGCGCACCTTGCCACCAAGCAACTGAGTGACGCGCCAGGCGGCGTCCCATGGCACGATGTGGTCCTTCTCCGCTCCGACCGCGTAGGCATCCAGCGCGATCCGGCCCAGGTCGAGCGCCTCGCCCTTCACGTGGACCTTGTTCGGCACGATCAGGTTGTTCTCGACATAGGTATTGCGCAGGTACCAACTATGCGCGGTACGTGCCATCCGCGTGCCATCGCTGTTCCAATAGAGCAGGTCGAACGCCGGCGGCTTGTTGCCCAGCAGATAGTTGTTCACCACGTTCGACCAAATCAGGTCGTTGGACCGCAGCAAATTGAACATGTTCGACATCTCGCGGCTGTCGAGATAGCCGCGTTCCATCATCTGCTGCTCGACATAGTCGATGCCCGGCTCGCCCAGGAACACCGCGGTATCGCCGACGCGGGTGAAGTCCTGCAACGAGACCATGAATGTCGCCGACGCGAACCGGTTGTCGCGCTTCGCCGCCAGCCAGGCCAGCCCCATCGCCAGGAGCGTGCCGCCGATGCAATAGCCCATGACGTTGAGGGTCTCGCGACCCGTGATCGCGCGCACCACGTCACTCGCTTCGAGCAGGCCGCAGTCCAGGTAGTCCTCGATCGTGGTGTCCTCCATCGAGGCATCGGGGTTTTTCCAGGACACAACGAACACGGTGAAGCCCTGGTTCGCCAAGAACCGCACCATGCTGTTCTTCGGCTGCATGTCCAGGATGTAGTACTTGTTGATCCAGGGCGGAAGGATCAGCAACGGCACCGCATGTACCGTCTCGGTCGTCGGTTGATACTGGATCAGCTCGATCAGCTTGCTGCGATGGACGACCATCCCCGGGGTGAGCGCCAGGTTGCGGCCTGGCGCGAACGCCGTGGTATCGACCATGCTGAGCCGGCCTTCGTGCAAGTCCTGCATGAGATTGCGCGCGCCTTCCGCCAGGCTGGCGCCCCCGGTTTCCAGCGCGCGTCGCTGCGCGTCCGGGTTGGCGATCAGCGACAGTGCCGGGCTCATCGCATCGACGAATTGGCGCAGGTGGAAGTTGATTTTCTGGCGGCTGGGCTCATCGAGGTCCGCTGACTCGCCTTGCTGCAACAGCCAGTCCGAGGCGAGCAGGTACAGCTCCTGCAATGTGCGGTAAATCGGATTGCCCTGCCATGCCGGCGAGGCGAAGCGTTTGTCGGGCGAACTCGCGGCGGGCTGCCCCGACCCGGCTTGGACCAGTCCCAGCCAACGCTGACCGGCTTCGGCCCAGACGTCGGTCGCGGCTGACCATAGCTTCAGGTTCAACTCCGTCGTCGCGCCGATCGCCTTGGCGGGATCGCGCATCGACCGCAGCCAGAGAACGCGCAGTGCGTGGGCGATCTCACCCCAGTCCACCGGCACCACGTCATGGAACGGATTGGCGTTCCACAGTTGATCGACGGAACGGAGCAGCGGATCGTGGGCAAGCGCCTCCGCGAACTGCCGCAGACCCGCGGCGAGTGCTTCGGTGGTCAGGCTTTCGGTCGGGAGTGGCCGCAGTTCGGCGGGGCTGGGGGCGCGCGGAGCGGAGCCGGGCGCATGCTGGGCCTCCGCGGTCTTATCTGTGTCGTTCGCCATTTCACGATCTCCCTGCGTTGCCGTGATTGGTCTTCCCCGGATGTCTGTCTTCGCCCTCGAGTTCAAGCTTGGGTGCTGCCAGAGGCCACCGGCACGAGGCTGTTTTGCCCTCTTGGCGAACCGCGGTCCAGGGCGGCGGGCCGCGCGTGCTCGGCCGCATCCCATATCAGGCGCGGATCGAAGGTGCGGGCGGCGATCATCGAGATGACCACAACCGCCAGAAAGGCGATCGAGCCGCCGCCGACGTCGATATGCGCGAGCTGGCCGAACTGCACCATCGGGGTGAAGATCACGATGGTGAACGGATCCATGTTCGACCAGCGGCCGATTTCGTGGACGATCCGATAGACCCGGGTCTTGCGTTTGAGCCGGTTCGCCGATCGGTGCCAGACGGAGATCAGGAACCAGGTCAGGCTGCAGAGCTTGAACACGGGAATACCGATGCTGACGCAGAGGATGAGGACGCCAAGCGGGGCGAACCCGTTTTGGAACAGCAGCATCACACCGGCGATGATCGTGTGCGGGTGGGCGGTCCCGGTTTTGTAAAGCGCGCTCATCGGAAAATAGTTCGAGACCGGCAGCAGCGCCCAGGCCGCGACGACCAGCGCCACGGTGTAAGGGATCGAAAACGGCTTGCGCCGGTGCAGGCGGGCGGTGCAGCGGGGGCAGCGCTCGCCGACCATGGAGCCGGGCAGGACGAGATCGCATTCCGTGCAGCCGATCGCATCGGGTGCGGCGGAGTGTGCCGGCCCCGCGATGCACCGCCATACCGCGCGGCGATCGAGACAAGCACGAGTGAGCATGGTCATGAAGGCCGCGCCGATGAAGCAGTATCCGCCCACGTCGATACGCACCGGGATCAGCGATACCACCCGGCCGTAGCCGACCGCCGCACCCAATAGAAACACGTCCGCCATCGCCCAATGATCGAGTAGCTCCGCGTACCGGAAGGTCGGTGCGACCCAGGGCTGCCTGACATCAAGCTTGATCGCCGTGAGCGCCGCCGACAGCAGACCGAAGCGGAGGAACGGCAGGATCACGCCCTGGAGCCCAAGGTACGGTAGCCAAGAGCGGCCAATCCTGGGACCAGATGGTAACGATGCCCGAGAACAGGTGCGTGGTCGCCACCAAGCCGGCCGGCGCGCGGACGGTCATGATGGTCAGCATGTTGGCGGGAAACAGCAGCACCAGCGCGGTGAGCGAACAGGCCAGCGCGGCATCGATGCTGCGCCCGGTGGTGTGCTCAAGGATGTCGCCACAGCGCAGGCATTCGATGTGTCCGCGCTCGGGCGGCGGCGGCATCGTTTGGATGGTGGCGCAATGCGGACAGGCGATGAGTGCGGGCACGGCTGATCCCTCGGCGCTCGACCGCCGAGCGCCTGCCGAATTTGGAAACGACGCGCAAGCACGCCCGGAGCAGCCGATCAACTGAAGGTGACCTGTAGGCGCGGTGTCGGTAACCCCGGCTGCCGGCACACTTGCGGAGTGCCCGCGCGTCCCGCCAAGATCAGAACAAGGGGGTATAGAATGGGACAGTTGGAGGGCAAAGCCGCCATCGTGACCGGCGGCGCCAGTGGCATCGGCGCGGCCTGCGCGCGCACGCTCGCCCGCGAGGGTGCGCAGGTATTGGTTACCGATTTGGACGACGAAGCGGGGCAGCGTCTCGCTGAGGAGATCGACGGCCAGTATGTCCGCCACGATGTGACCGACGAGGCGGGCTGGCCCGCGGTGATCCGCGTCGTTGAGGATCAATTCGGCCGGCTCGACATCCTGGTAGCGAACGCGGGAATCGCGGTGATGGGGCCGATCGTCGGGATGAGTTTAGGCGATTGGCGCCGGCAAATGGCGGTGAACGTCGATGGGGTGTTCCTGGCGGTGAAACATGCCATCCCCGCGATGAGCCGGGCTGGCGGTGGCTCGATCATCATCATGTCGTCCGTGGCCGGGTTGCGCGGCTCGGCGGGCCTTGCCTGCTACAGCGCCACCAAGGGCGCGGTGCGGCTGTTCGCCAAATCGGCGGCGCTCGAATGCGCCGGCAGCAACATCCGGGTCAACTCGGTGCATCCGGGCGTGATCGAAACCCCGATCTGGGGCAAGATGCCGCCCGGGGCGAACGCGCCGCTCGATGCCAAGGCGATCGCCGCCGCCATGGTGCCGACCGGCCAGGCGGGCCAGCCGCAGGACATCGCCAATGGCGTGCTGTTCCTGGCCTCCGACGCTTCCGGCCACATGACCGGCTCGGAACTGGTGATCGACGGCGGCATGACCGCGGGCCGGAGCGGCTGGCGCAGCACGACCGAACCATAGGGAGGAGACACCGTGATCCACGTCGTTGCCATCATTACCGCCAAGCCTGGCATGAGGGAGACGATCCTCAAGGAGTTCCGGGCCAACATGCCGGCCGTTCACGCCGAGCCAGGCTGCATCGAATACGGCCCGGCGGTCGATGCCGAGGGCATCGGGGGTTTCCAGACCCGGTTCGGTCCGGAGACGTTCCTGGTGATCGAGAAATGGGACAGCCCGGAGGCGCTGAAGGCCCATGCCGGTTCGCCGCATATGGCGAGCTACGGCGCCAAGACCAAGGACATGATCGCCAACCGCGTCATCCACGTGCTGTCGCCGGCGTGATGTGAGGTGACCGCCGGCGGGGATTGATCCTCCGCATCGCCGTTGGGGCTTGCAGCAGCAACCGCCCACAGCAGCCTGTCCGGCGCTTGCCGGCACGCGGGCGTCGTGCTGTCCGGTGTGGCCACCTTGCAGGACTGGCGCTCGTCGCCGAGTATTATTCCGGACGGCGGGTGGAGATGATGGGCTATGCGCTGTTGGGCAGCACCGGCGGCTCGGTGCCCGGTGCGCTGCTCGGTGGGCATGATTGGTACATCGACCTTGGCTGCGGCGTTCGCCGCGTATGCCGGTTTCCTGCATACACTGCTGATTGTCTGTATCGCGCTGCTGCTGTGCGTGCCGCTGATGCTGGCGGGAACGCAGCCTGAACAATTGACAGCGGTGGAGGGACGAGTCGCCGACTGACCGGGCGATGGAACATCAGGGGGAGGCACTGGCCATGAGTGGCGACGCGGTGAATCACGCGAAACTTCTACAGGCGGTCGAGCGCGGCAAATCGCTGCCCCCCTCGTGGTACACCGATCCCGCGATAACTGCCCAGGAGGTGCAGCGGATCTTCCGCCGCACCTGGCAGTATATCGGCCCGCTGTGCGAGCTTGGTAATCAGGGCGATTACATCACCGGCCTCGCCGGCGATGTGCCGGTAGTGGTGTTGCGCAACGAGAGCGGGTTGGCCGGTTTCGTCAATGTCTGCCGCCATCGGCGCCACCTGGTGATGAAGGGGCGCGGCAACGCGCGTGCGATGCAATGCGCCTATCACGCCTGGACCTACGATCTGTCCGGCTGTCTGAAGGGCGCGCCGCGCTCGGAAGGTGAGCCGGATTTCCGCATCGAGAATTATCCGCTGCTGCCGATCCGGGTCGAGGCGCTGGGGCCGTTCGTGTTCGTCAATCTCAATCCCGACGCGCGGTCGATGGCGGATACCTTCACCGGCCTGCTTGATGTGATCGCGGACAGCGGCATCGATCTTGCCACATTGCAGCTCCATAGCCGCGAGGAGTGGACGGCCGGTGCCAACTGGAAGACCATGCTGGAGAACTACCTGGAATGCTACCATTGCGCGGTGGCGCATCCCGGCTTCAGTGCCGCGATAGACGTGAAGCCGGAGAACTACCGGCTGATCGAGCACCAATGGTATTTGAGCCAAATCGGCCACGTGCGGCAATCGGCGCTTGGAGGGTCGCAGCCAGATTAAGACCTATGACGCCCGCGGCAGGTTGGAGCAGGCGCAGTACCATCTGCTGTGGCCGAACTTCACGATCAACATCAATCCCGGCTTTCCCAACCTGTCGGTTGATGTGTGGATGCCCAACGGCCCGAACGGTACGAAGGGATTTTCCGAGCAGTATTTCGCCCCCGGCGTGACCAAGGAATTCACCGAGGAGTTGATTGCGTTCAACCGCAAGGTCGGCGAGGAAGACGACGCGCTGACCGATGCCGTGCAGACCGGGCTTTTGTCGGGCCTGCCGGAGAAGGGGCGGTTCCTGATCACGGCCGAGCATCTGCCGGTGCATTTCCAGAAGCTGGTAGTTGATGCGCTGGCCGGCCTGACCGAGCCGAACCGCGCGGGTGATGTCTATGCCGAGATGGAGGTCACGCGGGTCGAGGAGGAAAGCAGAGGCGTCATGTCCTTCTACCTGCGCCGTGCTGATGGCGCGGCGCTGCCGCGGTGGGAGCCGGGGCAGTTCCTGCCGATCCGCCTGAGCCTTCCGGGCGAAACGCAGCCGGTGCTGCGGACCTACACCATCTCCGATCGCAGCGGGGAACACTACCGCCTTTCGATCAAGCGCGACGCTGCCGGGGCGCTGGTTTCCAATTATTTCCACCGGCATGTCCGTCCTGGCACGCGGCTAGAGGCGATGCGCCCGCGCGGCAAGTTCGTGCTGGACCGGACCAGCGACCGTCCGGTGGCGTTGATCTCGGCCGGCGTCGGCCTAACGCCGATGATCGCAATGGTGAACGCGCTGGTGTCGGAGGTGGAACGCACCGGGCGCGTGCGTCCGGTGCATTTCATCCATGGCGTACGCAATGGCCGCGCACACGCTTTCAGCGCGCATCTCCGGCGATTGGCGGCACAACATCCCTGGCTGCGCCTGCATGTCCGCTACAGCCGGCCGGGTGCCGAGGACCGGTCGAGGGTTACGCACGACAGCGAGGGGCATGTCGGGATTGATCTGGTGAAGCAGCTGGTGCCGGTGGGCGAGGCGGATTTTTATCTATGCGGACCGGTGGGCTTCATGCAGGCGATGCATGACGGACTGCTCGGCAGCGGCGTGGCGCGTGAGCGCATCCGCTACGAATCCTTCGGCCCGGCGATCGTGCTGAAGCACGAGCCCGCGGAGACGTCGAGAAATGACGAGATCCCAGTGCGCTTCGCCAGTTCCGGCATCGACGCGGTCTGGACGCACGAAAGCGGAACGCTGCTTGAACTCGCGGAAGCCGCCGGACTGGCACCGATGTTCGGCTGCCGCTCCGGCATTTGCGGCACCTGCGTGACGCCACTCGCCGCCGGCGCGGTGGACTATCTGGAGGAGCCGGTGGCGAGCGTCGGCGAGGGGCAGGTGTTGCTCTGCTGCACGGTGCCG